>NZ_JADEYH010000003.1 GCF_017114865.1 Streptomyces verrucosisporus
CCGGTCAGCTCCTTGACGAGCTCGGCGACGGCAGGCATACGGGTCGAGCCGCCGACGAGGACGACGTGGTCGATCTCGGAGAGCTGGATGCCCGCGTCCTTGATCACGTTGTGGAACGGGATCTTGCAGCGCTCCAGCAGGTCGGCGGTCAGCTGCTGGAACTGGGCCCGGGTGAGCTTCTCGTCCAGGTGCAGCGGGCCCTCGGCCGAGGCGGTGATGTAGGGCAGGTTGATGGTGGTCTCGGTCGAGCTGGAGAGCTCGATCTTCGCCTTCTCCGCCGCCTCGCGCAGCCGCTGGAGGGCCATCTTGTCCTTGGCCAGGTCCACGCCGTGGCCGGACTGGAACTGCTTGACCAGGTAGTCGACGATCCGCTGGTCCCAGTCGTCGCCGCCGAGCTGGTTGTCGCCGTTGGTGGCCTTCACCTCCACCACGCCGTCGCCGATCTCCAGCAGCGAGACGTCGAAGGTGCCGCCGCCGAGGTCGAAGACCAGGATGGTCTGGTCGTCCTTCTCCAGGCCGTAGGCCAGGGCGGCCGCGGTCGGCTCGTTGACGATCCGCAGGACGTTCAGGCCCGCGATCTCGCCGGCCTCCTTGGTGGCCTGGCGCTCGTGGTCGTTGAAGTAGGCGGGGACGGTGATCACCGCGTCGGTGACCTTCTCGCCCAGGTACGCCTCGGCGTCCCGCTTCAGCTTCTGCAGCACGAAGGCGCTGATCTGCTGGGGGTTGAAGTCCTTGCCGTCCAGGTTGATCTTCCAGTCGGTGCCCATGTGGCGCTTGACCGACCGGATCGTCCTGTCGACGTTGGTGACGGCCTGGCGCTTGGCGACCTCACCGACGAGGACCTCGCCGTTCTTGGCGAAGGCGACGACGGACGGCGTGGTCCTGGCGCCCTCGGCGTTGGTGATGACGGTGGGCTCACCGCCCTCGAGAACACTGACGACGGAGTTCGTCGTACCCAGGTCGATGCCGACCGCTCGTGCCATTTCGGGTTCCTCCAGCTCATGCCTTGAGTAGATCTGGCTCAAGAGTGCAGCAGGAGGGTGGGCGGCGTCAAGAGACCTGAGCCGACCCGACTCAACTCTCCTCCGGCGGCCGAACTCACGCCCGGACGCCTCCGCCCCAACTGCCCGCGGAAGACCGGTCGTCGGGGGAAGCGTCCTTCGTGAGTCAGGACGCGCGCCGGGCCGTCACGGCTCCCGGACGGGGCAGCCTTCCCCGTGCCACCCGATCCATCCGGCCCTCACCGCTCCTCTTCCGCCCCCTCCGCCCCCTCCTCCCCGGACACCTCCGCGACCGCCGCCCCGGACGCCGTGAACTCGACGGCGACGACCGCCGCGTCGTCCCGCAGCCTCCCGCCGGTGTGGCGGGCGACCGCCTCCAGGAGTGCGTCCGGCAGCCGCTCGGTGGGCACCCCGCGCAGCTCCCGCAGCGTCTCGGCGAGCGGGAAGAAGCGCCCCCTGCCGTCGCGCGCCTCGTCGATGCCGTCGGTGTGGAGCAGCAGCCGGTCCCCGGGGTGCCACCGGGCGTGGACGGTCAGACCGCGGTCGTCGTCCCACCCGGCCGTGAACCCGTGCACCAGCCCCAGCGGCGGCAGCGGATCGACCGCCAGCGGCTCGCAGCCCCCGGCGGTGAGCAGCAGCGGCGGCGGATGCCCGAGGTCGACGACGCGCAGCCGCCCGCCCTCGATCTCCACCAGCGCGGCGGTGACGAACAGTTCCTCCGCCTCCGCCCGCGTGTCCGGGCCGAAGCCGCCGGCCGCCTCGCGCGCGCACCGCTCCACCGCACGCGAGCAGCGTCCGGCCACGGTCGTCAGCGCGGACTCGTACTGGGCCGCCTCCCGGAAGGCGCCCAGCACCGCGGCCGCCGTACGGATCGCGGGCAGGCCCTTGCCGCGCACATCGCCGATGATCAGCCGGACGCGGCCCGGGTGGACCACGACCTCGTACAGGTCGCCGCCGATCAGTGTGTCGGACTCGGCGGCGCTGTACCTGGCCGCCAGGCGCAGCCCGTCCGCACGGCGCGGCACCGGGGAGAGGAGGGCGAGCTGGGCCGCCTCGGCGACCTGCCGGATCCGGACGAGCTGCCCCTCGCGCCGCCGCCGGGCCCCGGCCGCCACCAGACTCGCGGCACTCACCACCACCAGCGAGACCAGTGCGGTCGTGGAGGTGTCCGTCTCGGACGTGGCCGGCTCGAAGGAGGTGGCCAGCCCGAGGGCCAGGGCGGCGGCGGAGACGGCGAGCACGTCACGCGGACGCCCGCGAACGGCGGCGAGCGCGGGCGCCGGGGTGAGCAGGGAGCCCGCGTGCGCGACGCGGCCGTGGAGCCCGTCGGCGGCCTCCAGGACGGCGACCGCGAGGACGAGCAGCCAGGGGAGGAGGAGCCAGACCCACAGCCGCCCCCACAGGCGCTCCCACAAGCTCTCCCAGAGCCTCGTGGAGGCCCGCGCGAGCCCCGCGCGCGGAGTGCGCATAGGGACTTCCTCCCGGCCGCGGGGAACGAACGCATCCCTTTTTACCGCATTCGACACTGATTCGGAGGATGAGGCGGGGGAGGTCTATAGGATGGATCCACCCTTCCGTTCCCGGGCCGCCACAGGGCCCCGCGGTCACCTCTCGGGCAAGGGCCGCCTCAGCGACGCAGATCACCGTACGAGTGGCTACAGACGGCCTCTGTTCATGGGTAGTCTCGAACAGATCGGATAAGTTACCGCTTAGTAAGCTTGCAGCCGCAGGCACCGCCCCGCAGGTTCGAGGAGCCGCCATGCAACTCGCCGCGATCGTCGTCTCGCTGGTACTCACCGCGGTCGGCGTTGCGCTCTTGGCACGCGCCGTCGCGCAGATCTACCGCTTCGTGAGGCTCGGCCAGTCCGTACCGGCGGGCAGTCGGACCGACGACCCGAAGCAGCGCACGATCACCCTGGTCAAGGAGTTCCTCGGCCACACCCGGATGAACCGGTGGGGAATCGTCGGCTTCGCGCACTGGTTCGTCGCGATCGGCTTCCTGACCCTTCCGCCGACCCTGGCCCAGGCCTACGGGCAGCTGTTCCAGGCCGACTGGGTCCTCCCCGTCCTCGGCGGCTTCCTGCCGTTCGAGATGTACATCGAGTTCATCGGTC
This sequence comes from Streptomyces verrucosisporus, assembly GCF_017114865.1. Classification (GTDB taxonomy): domain Bacteria; phylum Actinomycetota; class Actinomycetes; order Streptomycetales; family Streptomycetaceae; genus Streptomyces; species Streptomyces fenghuangensis. Next base: position 3,116 of record NZ_JADEYH010000003.1, read on the forward strand.
TGATGACGGTCGCCGGCATCCTGGTGCTGATCGCGATCCGGCTGCTGAACCTCCCCACCCGCCCCGGCCGCAAGTCCCGCTTCGCCGGTTCGACCGCCTGGCAGGCGTACTTCGTCGAGTACGTCATCCTCACCATCGGCCTGGCGATCCTGGTGCTGCGCGGCCTGGAGGGCGCGATCCACCACGTCGAGGGCTACGAGGCGGCGTACTTCGTCTCCTACCCGCTGGTCGAGGCCTTCGACGGGCTGGAGACCGGCACGCTGCAGAACCTGATCTACTTCACCGCGATGATCAAGATCAGTGTCTCGCTGATCTGGATGATCACGGTGTCGCTCAACATCACCATGGGCGTCGCCTGGCACCGCTTCCTGGCGTTCCCCAACATCTGGTTCAAGCGCGAGTCCAGCGGCGACGTGGCGCTCGGCGCCCTCCAGCCGATGACCTCGGGCGGCAAGCCGATCGACTTCGAGGACCCGGGCGAGGACGACACCTTCGGCGTCTCCCAGGTCGAGCAGTTCTCCTGGAAGGGCATCCTCGACTTCTCCACCTGCACCGAGTGCGGCCGCTGCCAGTCCCAGTGCCCCGCCTGGAACACCGGCAAGCCGCTGTCGCCCAAGCTGATGATCATGTCGCTGCGCGACCACGCGCACGCCAAGGCCCCCTACCTGCTGGCCGGCGGCGGCAAGGACATGGAGGGCGAGGAGCAGGCCACCGAGGAGCAACTGAAGGACGTTCCCGCCGCCGCCCTGGCCGAGGCCGAGCGCCCGCTGGTCGGGACGCTTGAGGAGAACGGCGTCATCGACCCGGACGTGCTGTGGTCCTGCACCACCTGCGGCGCCTGCGTCGAGCAGTGCCCCGTCGACATCGAGCACGTCGACCACATCGTCGACATGCGCCGCTACCAGGTGATGATCGAGTCCTCGTTCCCGTCCGAGGCGGGCACGATGCTCAAGAACCTGGAGAAGAAGGGCAACCCCTGGGGGCTGGCCAAGAAGCAGCGCCTGGAGTGGACCAAGGAGGTCGATTTCGAGGTCCCGGTCGTCGGCAAGGACATCGAGGACCTCACCGAGGTCGAGTACCTGTACTGGGTCGGCTGCGCCGGTGCCCTGGAGGACCGGGCCAAGAAGACCACCAAGGCCTTCGCCGAGCTGCTGCACATCGCGGGCGTGAAGTTCGCGATCATGGGCGGCGACGAGAAGTGCAGCGGTGACTCCCCCCGCCGTCTGGGCAACGAGTTCCTCTTCCAGCAGCTCGGCGCCGAGAACGTCGGGATGCTGAACATGGCCTTCGGCGAGGATGAGGACGAGGGCGTCACCGTCGAGCGGTCCAGGAAGAAGATCGTCGCGACCTGCCCGCACTGCTTCAACACGATCGCCAACGAGTACCCGCAGCTCGGCGGGCACTACGAGGTCATCCACCACACCCAGCTGCTCCAGCACCTCATCGACGAGGGGCGCCTGGTGCCGGTCACGCCGGTCGAGGGTCTGATCACCTACCACGACCCGTGCTACCTGGGCCGCCACAACAAGGTCTACACGCCGCCGCGCGAGATCATCGGCCGCGTGCCCGGCCTGCGCAACGAGGAGATGCACCGCCACAAGGAGCGGGGCTTCTGCTGCGGCGCCGGCGGCGCGCGGATGTGGATGGAGGAGCGCATCGGCAAGCGCATCAACACCGAGCGCGTGGACGAGGCGCTGTCGCTGAACCCGGACATCGTCTCCACCGCCTGCCCGTTCTGCCTGGTGATGCTGACCGACTCGGTCAACGGCAAGAAGAACGAGGGCAAGGCCAAGGAGAACGTCCAGGTCGTGGACGTCGCCCAGCTCCTGCTGGAGTCGGTCAAGACCCCGGCGGAGCCTGAGGGCACGGCCGGCACGGAGCCGGCTCCCGAGCCCGAGCCCGCCTCGTAGCGGTCACGCCCCGGGCAGTACGCAAGACGGCGGAGGCCGGTCCCGCACCCCGCGGGACCGGCCTCCGCCGTTCCGCCGTCCTCCTGCCGTGCCGGGCCGTCCCGGCACGGCCCTTCCGCCGGTTCCTCAGTCCTCGCCGAACCACTCGTCCAGAACGGCGTCGAACTCCTCGTCCCACTCCTTCAGGACCTTCCTGGAGGGGGCGTCGACGTCGGCCTCGTACCAGCGGCGGGCGGTCGTGCAGACCGACACGGAGAACCGGCGCCCGAAGCGCGGGAGGTCGGTCTCGACCGCGCCGATCTCGTCCCAGGGGAACCGGGCCTCCTCGCCGTCCAGCCGGAACACCACCCCGAAGCGGCCGGCGGCTATCGAGCCGCGGCGGTCGGAAGCCTCGAAGGCGGACCCGCCGTCCCCGTCCTCGTCCTGCTCGCCGTCCTGCTCGCCGTCCTCGCTCCCCGCCTCGTCCCGGTCACCGGTCTCCTGCTCACCGGCGGACTCCCCGGCAGGGGTCTCCTCCTGCTTCTGTTCCACCTCCTCCCCGGCGGCCTCCTCACCGGCCCGGTCCGGGCTCGGCGGAGCGAGGCCGGGAATGTAGGCCGGATCGGTGCCGGCTGCGGTTACGGGCGGGATGACCGGACCTCTGAGCTGTTCCACGGCGGGCAGTATGGCCGACGAACCCGCACCGGCGACAGACGGTCCCGTGCCCGGGCGGTGAAGAAAACCCCGCCTCCCGTACAACCTCCAGGCCTCCCCGGAGGTCTCCTGTTGGCCACCTCCGCGTGAATTCCTGGCCAACGCCCGGTGAAACGGGCGTATTTGGCCGCATCAGCCCGGGATGCCGACGGCATCCTCATCGTGCAGCAGGAGAGTTCCGAGTGCACAATCGTTTCCGTACGGCTCTCGCGGCCGCGACCGTGGCCGCCCTGACCGGTGGTCTGATGGCCGCCACCGCCGGCCCGGCCGCCGCCGAGGGCGACCGCCCCACCGCCGACTTCAACGGCGACGGCTACCGCGACCTCGCCGTCTCGGCCCCCTTCGCCACCGTCAACGGCCAGAAGGAAGCCGGCCAGGTCGTGGTGCTCTACGGCTCCGCCAACGGCATCACCACCACCTCCAAGCGCACTCTCATCAGCCAGGACAGCCCCGGGGTGCCCGGCGTCTCCGAGGCCGGCGACGGCTTCGGCCACGACACCACCGCGGCCGACTTCAACAACGACGGCTTCACCGACCTCGCCGTCGGCACCCCGCGCGAGAAGGTCGGCAAGGACGTCAACGGCGGCACGGTGCAGATCATCTGGGGCTCCGCCTCGGGTCTGTACGGGGGCACCACCGTCCCCGACCCCGCGCCGAGCTCCCACGACCGCTTCGGCTACGTACTGGACGCCGCCGACTACGACGGCGACGACCTGGCAGACCTGGCCGTCGGCACCAGCTCCTCCTACGTCCGCGTCTTCCGCGGCGGCTTCGGCAAGAGCAAGGGGGAGTACCGCGGCGCCTACGGTGTCCGCCCCGCCATCCTCAGTGGCGCTGACACCGGCCCGATGAACCTCCACTCCGGCGACGTCAACGGCGACGACATCGCCGACCTGGTCGTGGACGGCTACGAGAGGGACTCCGCCGACGACGAGTACCACTGGAACGCCAACTACTACGTCCCCGGCTCCGCCTCCGGCCTGACCGCGAGCGGGCAGCAGAAGCTCCCCGCCGGTCTGATCACCGACATCGGCGACGTCAACAGCGACGGCTTCGGCGACATCGTCATCGGCATGCGGTTCGACGCGGACTCCGGCGTCCCCGGCAGCCGCACCGGCGGCCTGGTCAACGTCCTCCACGGCTCCCCCTCCGGCCCGAACGGCACCCGCCAGTCCTTCACCCAGGACACCCCCGGCGTCCCCGGCGGCTCGGAGCAGTACGACAGCTTCGGCTCCGAACTGGACCTGGGCGACGTCAACGGCGACGGCCACCTCGACCTGGCCGTCGGCGCACCCGGCGAGTCCCTGGGCGACGCGGAGTACACCGGCGCGGTCGTCGTCCTGTACGGCGCGGCGGACGGCTCCGGCCTCACCGGCTCCGGCTCGCAGTTCATCCACCAGGACACCTCCGGCGTCCCCGGCGGCAACGAGACCGACGACCAGTTCGGCAGCGACGTCCACCTCGCCGACATGAACGGTGACGGACTGGCGGACCTGACGGTCGGCGCACTCGGCGAGAACAACGGCAACGGCGCGGTCACCGCGCTCCGTTCCGACGGGACGCGGATCGCCGGCGGCGGCTACTTCCTCTCCGTCAGCAGGGTGGGCGTCTCCACGGCCGGCACCCCGCTGTTCGGCGTCAACTTCGCCGGCTGACACCTTGGACGGCGCTTGGGCGCGCACGCACCCCCGTGGGGCCCGGTCCGTCGGACCGGGCCCCACGGCCGTACCCGCGGCGCCGCCCTACGGGGGTGGCCCCACCCCCGCCCGGGGGGCGCCCCCGGGGACCCCGTGGGTGATGTCACAGCTCGGCGGCAATGCGCGGTCCGCCGCCCGGCCCACGACACCACGTACGGCCGGACACGGTACGTTCGAGGGCGTGGCTGGATTCAGGATGGGACACGGCCGGGATCCCCGGAACGCACGACAGCAAGGGCACCTCCCCCCGCAGCAGGCTCCCGGCGCACCCGGGCAGCCGGGGCAGCCGCCCGTACAGCCCGGTCGGCCCGGGCACACCCTGTGGCGCCAGGGCGGCGGGCAACACGGTGAGCCGGAGTACTTCGGCGACCCCGGACACGGCGGTCACCACCCCGGACACGGCGGTCACCACCCCGGACACGGCGGGCACCCCGGGCACGGCGGCCAGGTGCGCCCGCCCGCGCACGACCCCGCCAACAACCCCGGGCACACCCAGATGTTCAGCTTCGGCGAGGCCCCCGACCACGGCGTCCCGCAGCCGGGCCACCCGGCAGGCGACGGCTACACCGACGGCGGTACCTACGCGGCGGGGCGGCCGCCCGCGGCGCCCTCCGGCCCGCGGCTGCACTGGAAGCAGCTGCTGAGCGGCATCGTGCTGCGTCCCGGCACCACCTTCTGGCAGATGCGCGACCACTCGGTGTGGAGCCCGGCGCTCATCGTCACCTTCGTCTACGGCCTCCTCGCCGTCTTCGGCTTCGACCAGGCCCGCGAGGACGCGATCAACTCCACGCTCTCCAGCGCGATCCCGTTCGTGCTGATCACCGGCGTGGCCGTCGTCGTCTCCACCCTGCTGATGGGCGTGGTCACCCACACCCTGGCCCGCCAGCTCGGCGGCGAGGGCCTGTGGGCGCCGACCGTCGGCCTGTCCATGCTGATCACGACGATCACGGACGCGCCGCGGCTGCTGCTGGCGATGTTCCTGGGCGGCAGCGCCACGGTGGTCCAGGTCGTCGGCTGGATCACCCTGCTCGCGGCGGGCGTGCTGCTCACCTCGATGATCCGCCGCTCGCACGACCTGCCCTGGCCGAAGGCACTGGGCGCCTGTGCGATCCAGCTGATCGCGCTGCTGGCGCTGTTCAAGCTCGGCACCCTGTAGGGCGCGCGGCGGGCACGGCCCGCACAACCGCCCGTACGCCCGCGTGTGAAGGGGGCCCGCGCCGGTGCGCGGGCCCCCTTCACACGTCAGGAATCGAGGACCTGCCCCTCCCGCCGTACGACCGGCGGTTCCACACTCCACGGGAAGTCGATCCAGCGGTCGGTGCGCTTCCACACGTACTCGCACTTCACCAGCGACCTCGGCTTCTCGTAGACCACCGCGGACCGCACCTCGGCCACGTGCTCGGCGCAGAAGTCGTGCACCAGCTTGAGCGTCCTGCCGCTGTCGGCGACGTCGTCGGCGACCAGGACCCTCTTCTCGCTCAGGTCGACGACGCTGGGCACCGGCGGCAGCATGACGGGCATCTCCAGCGTCGTGCCGACGCCGGTGTAGAACTCCACGTTCATCACGTGCAGGTTCTTCACGTCCAGCGCGTAGCCGAGCCCTCCGGCGACGAACAGCCCGCCGCGCGCGATGGACAGGATCATGTCCGGCTCGTAGCCGTCGTCCGCGACGGCCTGCGCCAGCTGCCGGACCGCCCGCCCGAACAGCTCGTAGGTCAGGTTCTCCCGCTCGTCGCCCATGCGCCTCTCCTCGCTCCTCGCTGCCCTCTGCCGGCTGCCCGCTGCCCGCTCAGACCTGCGTGCGGTGGAAGTTCAGATAGGAGCGCGAGGGCGTCGGGCCGCGCTGCCCCTGGTAGCGGGAGCCGTAGCGGGCGGAGCCGTAGGGGTGTTCGGCGGGCGAGGAGAGACGGAACATGCACAGCTGCCCGATCTTCATCCCGGGCCAGAGCTTGATCGGCAGCGTCGCCACGTTCGACAGCTCCAGCGTCACGTGCCCGGAGAAGCCGGGGTCGATGAAGCCGGCCGTGGAGTGCGTCAGCAGACCCAGCCGCCCCAGCGAACTCTTGCCCTCCAGCCGGGAGGCGATGTCGTCGGGCAGGGTGACGACCTCGTAGGTGGAGGCCAGCACGAACTCGCCCGGGTGGAGGATGAACGGCTCGTCCCCCTCCGGCTCGATCAGCCGCGTCAGGTCGGACTGCTCGACCGCGGGGTCGATGTGGGGGTAGCGGTGGTTCTCGAACACCCGGAAGAAGCGGTCCAGCCGCACGTCGATGCTGGACGGCTGCACCATCTCGGGGTCGTACGGATCGATCCTCACCCGCCCGGAGTCGACCTCGGCCCGGATGTCCTTGTCTGAGAGAAGCACGACGCCGAGCGTACAGACCGCGGGCCCGGCGCCTGCGCACCGGGCCCGCGTGCCCTCACCCGTCACGACCGCTCACCACGGCCGCCTGGGCGCCTCGGCGTCTCAACGCACCGGCGCCTCAGCGCCTCACGGCCTCCATGCCCGTCACGGCCTGCCGCGCCACCGGCACCGCCTGCCTCAACCGCGCGCACCTCGGACACCGCAGCAGCCGGCCCGGACCGATCCGGCCGCTGCCGAGGTTCTGCATCGGGAACGTCGAGGTGCTGAACACATGCCCATCGGCACACTGAACGACGGTGGACTCCATCGCCTGCCTCTCCCCACTACGTGTACGGCCAAAGCCACATTAGGGGATCAATCGACCTGCCCCGCACCCGGCGCTCCGTACTCACCGTACGCCCCAACTCCCTTCCCCCGCTTCCCGGAAACCCGCCCGTCACACGCCCCGGGGACACGACGAAAAGGACCCCGCGGCTGTGCGCCGGGGGCCCGGTATGGGGTACAGTGTGCGTCGGTGAGTGACGTGATCGTCCACTCCTCGCGGGTGTAGTTTAATGGTAGAACATGAGCTTCCCAAGCTCAGAGCGCGGGTTCGATTCCCGTCACCCGCTCCATGACGAAGGCCCAGGTCGGCGACCTGGGCCTTGTTCGTTGTCCGGATCTCCCGGCGCCGTCCCGGTGGTGCTGAGCGAATACCTTCCGCTGCCCGTCCTGCCTGCTTCGGTTGACCGGCCGGGAGACGAGGCCGCCCACGGCGACCGCCCTCGTCCGGTTGCCTCAGGTGCACCAGGCCCGCGGGCGGCGCCTCCTCAGGTCAGAACACGTCGTGGTCCGGGCGGCAGTGGCGTTCGTGATACGTACGGAAGTCGGAGAAGCGCAGGCCCTCGATCACGGTGTCCGACTCGATCTCCCGCAATGTCCAGGCGTGCTCGGATTAGTCGTCGAACGCGACGCCGCCTCGCTTCAGCAGCAGAGCGGCAAGGTGGCGCACCCCGGCGGTTCCGTCGATTCGCCCGGATACGTCAACCTGTACCGCCCAGGTGGGGTGGTATCCGAGAGCCGCTTCGGGAGGGTTACTTCCTCGGGCCCCAGTCCTGGAACAAGCAGCCGGTTTCCTCGTCGTCGATCACGGCACAGAGGCGTTCGGCGAACGTCCACGCCCCGCCGCCTCCCACAAGGTGCCGGTCGAGGCAGGCCACTGTGTCGGCACGATCGGCAGCGGGAAGCAGGAACACGGTCCGCATGGACGCAGCGTATGCGCAGTGGTCGCGCCGCATCGAACAACAACAACCGGGCGGGCGCCGCCGCCCGGGCCGCCCTCCGCCGCCGGCGACAAGGGCACGGCGCCCTGGAAATGCGGCAGGTGCGGCTCATCGCGTTGGTGGTGCAGGCCGATGCCGGTGAAACCGGCGTGCCTCGACGGGCATCGGTCGGGTACCGTGCGGGCCATGTCGAGTCCTGAGTCGGACAGGGTGGGGGCTTTCGGTCACGCCGTCAGCCCCCTGAACCACTGAGCTCGTAGCCCTTCCGCCGCGCCGCGTTCTGCGGCCCGGCGGGTGTGCCTCTGGGGCTGGCCGCGGTGACGAGATGACCTTCTCGTGCTTCTCCTCACCCCGGAGCCACTCGATGCCTCTCCCGCTGTATCTGCTCGCCATGGCGGTCTTCGCCATGGGCACCTCCGAATTCATGCTCGCCGGCCTCCTGCCGGACATCGCCGCCGATCTCGACGTCACGGTCGGGGCGGCGGGCACGCTCACCTCGGCCTTCGCCGCCGGCATGGCCGTCGGTGCTCCCCTGGTGGCCGCGCTGGCCCGCAACTGGCCCAGGCGCGCCGCCCTGCTCGGGTCCGTCCTCACGTTCGCGGCGGCTCACGCCGTGGGCGCCGTCACCACGAGCTTCCCGGTGCTGTTCGCCACCCGGATCGTCGCCGCGCTCGCGAACGCCGGGTTCCTCGCAGTCGCTCTGACGGCCGCCGCCGCGCTGGTCCCACCCGACCGGAAGGGACGTGCGCTGGCCGTGCTGCTGTCGGGCACGACGGTGGCCACGATCGCCGGTGTCCCCGGCGGGTCGGCACTCGGCACGGTGCTCGGCTGGCGGGCCACCTTCTGGGCCGTCGCCGCTCTCTGCCTGCCCGCCGCCCTCGGCATCCTGAAGGCGATTCCGGCGGGACGGGTGAGGGAGAAGGCGGCCGGCGGGCCGGCCCTGCGGGCGGAGCTCGCCCAACTCGCCAGGCCGCCGCTGGTTCTGGTGATGGGACTCGGTGCGCTGGTGAACGCGGCCACGTTCGCAAGCTTCACCTTCCTCGCCCCCGTGGTGACCGGCCCCGCCGGGCTGGGCGAGTGGTGGATCTCTGTCGCCCTGGTGCTCTTCGGTGCCGGTTCCTTCGCCGGCGTCACCGTCGCAGGCCGGCTGTCCGACCGGCGCCCCGGCCCGGTCATCACAGTCGGCGGCCCGCTGCTGCTGCTCGGCTGGCCGGCCCTGGCAGCGCTGGCCGACGAGCCGCTCGCCCTGTTCGCCCTCGTGTTCGCGCAGGGCGCCCTGTCGTTCGCGCTGGGCGGCACCCTGATCACCCGGGTCCTGTACGAGGCAGCGGAAGCCCCCACCCTGGCCGGGGCGTACGCCACCGCCGCCCTCAACACCGGCGCCGCCATCGGCCCCCTGGTCGCCGCGGCCACCCTCACCACCGCGGCCGGGATCCTCGGGCCGCTATGGGCAAGCGGGCTCCTGGTCGCGATCGCACTGCTCATCGCCCTCCCCTTCCTCGGCGTGGTGGCCGTCGGCCGGGGCGTGCGCCACGACCGGCCTGGCGGGTCCGCGGAGGAACAGCGCGGCCGCGAGGACTCCGGCGAGTACGATCGCGGCGTTCACGCCGACGGCCACCTTCAGTCCGCCGAGGATGCCCGCGGCGCCCGCGCCGGTGATGGATGCGGTCGCGACGGCGCTCATGACCGGCGTGCCCATCGTGATGCCGACCTGCTGGGTCATGGTCGCCAGGCCGGTGGCGAGGCCCTGCTCGTGGTCGGGGAGGCCCGTCGTGGCGGTGATCATGAAGCCCACGATCACCAGCATGTTGCCCACGCCTCCGGCGAAGGTGGCCACCAGCAGCAGCCACATCCACGACCGGCCGTCCCCGAGGCCGAGGAGTGCCGCGGTGGCGGCGGTCTGCAGCAGGCCGCCGGCGATCAGCGTCGACCGGGTGCCGATCCGTCCGACGACCCGTGGGGCGATGGACCCGCCGATGACCGTTCCGATGCCCAGCACACCGAACGACAGACCGGCGGAGAGCGGGGAGAAGTCCAGGACCTTCTGGAGGTAGAGGGTCATCAGGAAGACCAGTGAGGTCTCGGTGAGGAAGGCGATCAGACCGGCGACGTTGCCCCAGGCCACATTGCGCCGACGCAGCACCCCCACCGGCACCAGCGGGGAGGCCGCCCTGCTCTCGACCGCGTGGAAGAGCAGCAGCAGCGCCACGCCCACCGCGAGGGAGGCCGGGGCGACGGGCGAGGTCCAGCCGTGTTCACCGGCCTGGGTGAGGCCGAGGACGACGGCCAGCAGGCCGAGCGTGACGGTGACGGCGCCGGGCAGGTCCAGCTTCGGGCGGCCCTCCGGGCGCGACTCCTTGATCACCACCACCGCGGCGACCAGCACGACGGCGACGACCGGCACGTTGATGAAGAAGGCCCAGCGCCAGGAGAGCAGGTCCGTCAGCAGACCGCCCAGGATGGCGCCGGTGGTGAACCCGGCCGACATGAGCGCTCCGTTGAGTCCCAGCGCCTTGTCCCGCAGCGGTCCCTCGGGGAAGGAGGTGGTCAGCAGCGACAGGCCCGCCGGCGTCACCGCGGCCGTCGCCAGACCCTGGAGGATCCGCGCCACGATGAGCAGTCCGGGCGAGGTCGCCAGTCCGCCCAGCAGCGATGCCGCGCCCAGGACCAGCAGGCCGCCCAGGAACAGCCGCCTGCGGCCGAACAGGTCCGCGATACGCCCGAACAGCAGCGTGAAACCGGCCGCGCACAGCGCGAAGGACGTCGCGATCCACTGGAGGTTCGCCAGCTGGAAGCCCAGGCCCTCGCCGATGACCGGCAGGGCCACGTTCAGGATGGAGAAGTCCACGGCCAGCATGAACTGCGCGGCCAGCAGGAGCACCAGCACCAGCCGCAGGCGGGGGGTGAGCCGGGTGGGAGGCGGCTCCTCGGCCGGTCTCGCACCGGCCCTGTCGATGACACTCATCAGGGGTTCCCTTCTCTTCTCGCGCGCGTTCGTCGCGGAAGTCGCGGGAAGAGCCTCGCCGGGACGCGGCACCCCAGCCAGAACCCGCCTGAGACCTGCACCGCGCAGGGTGGTCACGACAGGACCACCCCGGGCCGCGGCGCGGGCCGTCCGGCGCGGGCATCATGGAGACCGCAGCCACCGACCCGAGGGGTGCCGATGAGCGCGTCGTCCGAGCTGGGGAACTTCCTGAGGAACCGCCGCGGCGACCTCCGCCCGGAGGACGTCGGCCTGCTGCGGCACACCGGCCGGCGCCGCGTGCCGGGGCTGCGCCGCGAGGAGCTGGCGATGCTCGCCGGCGTCAGCGTCACCCACTACACACGCCTGGAACAGGGACGGGCGACGACCGCCTCGGACTCCGTCCTGGACGCGATCGCACGGGCGCTGCGGCTGACCGACGACGAGACCGCCCACCTGAGGGACCTGGCCCGCCCCGCGGCCCCCCGGCGCGCCCCCGCCGCACCGCGGGCGGAGTACGTGAGCGCGTCGGCCCGTCAGCTGCTGTCCGCCATGACGGCGGTGCCCGCCCTGGTGCTGGACCGCCGCAACGACATCCTCGCCTGGAACCGACTGGGCCACGCGCTGCTGGCCGGGCCCCTGGACGCCGGAGGGCCGGACGACCCGAGCGCCCGCCCCAACCTCACCCGGCTGCTCTTCCTCGACGAGAACTTCCGCACCCTGTACGCCGACTGGCACGAGGAGGCCCAGCTCGCGGTCGCCTCGCTGCGCCTGGTGGCCGGGCGCCACCCCGACGACCGCCGGCTGGCCGAACTCGTCGGGCATCTCGTGATGCGGAGCCCCGACTTCGCCTCCCGGTGGGCCAGGCACCCGGTGCGCACCTGCACCTCGGGCGTCAAGCACTTCCGCCACCCCGTGGTCGGCGCCATGGAACTCGCCTTCGAGAACCTCCACATCCCCGGCGACTCGGGGCAGCGCATGATCGCCTACAGCGCCGAGCCCGGCTCACCGTCCGACGCGGCCCTGCGGCTCCTGGACAGCGCCACCGCGCCCGGGGAACGGATGCCGGAGGGCATGGCGGAGAACACGTTCCGCGGCGTGTGACGGCTTCCGGCTCTCGTGGGGTGCCCGGCCCGCCGTTTCACCCTCTGGGCGGCGGGCCGGACGCTTCGCCCTCCGGTACGGCGGGTACCCCTGCGCGCGCGGCCCGGAAAACCGGGCGTGCACTCCTCGTCGTCGGTCCCGCAGGGGGCGTTCCTCCTCAGTCGCGCTCGGGCCAGACCGGGCCCTGCTCGGTCCAGACGACGCCCTTGTTGCGGCACAGGCAGAAGGGGTGGCCGATCGGGTCGGTATAGACCTGCCAGCCGTAGCCGTTCGGGCCGATGAAGTCCTGTCTCAGCGTCGCGCCGAGGTCGAGGACGCGGCGCTGCTCGGACTCGAACTCGTCCACTTCGGAGTCGAGGTGGAACTGCTTGGGGTGCTCTCTGTCGGGCCACTGCGGAGCGCGGTAGTCGTCCACCCGGATGAATGCCAACTCGATCTCGCCGAACCGGATGCCGGCCCAGTGCTCGGAGCTGCCTTCCTTGACCGGACGGCCCGTCACCTCGGAGTAGAAAGCCGCCAGCTTCATCGTGTCCGGGCAGTCGATGATGAAATCGGTGAGACGCAGCATCCCGCGATCCTGTCATCGGGGCTCTCCTTCGTGGATACCCCGCCCTTTAGGGCGGGGTATCCACGAAGGAGAGCCCCGATGACGCCGTCCGGCGTGAAGCCGCGCGAGTCGCCGAGATCGGCATCCGTCTGGACCGGCGGGAGGACGACCGCGACCGGATCACGCCCACCGTCGCGGCAGCCGGTTCACGCCGGGCCGGTGGCGGCCGGGTGCGGACAAGCCGGATTCGCCGGGGCGATCGGCGGAACGGCGGAGTGGTGAGGGCGGTCAGGGCAGTTCGGGGCGTATGAGGGCCCGGGCGATCGGCTCTCCGGTGCGTGCCGCGTAGGACATCCGCTCCCGCACCTCGCGAAGGGTGCGCGGCCGGTAGCCGGGCCCGCCGCAGCAGCTCTTGTGGAAGTGGATTCCCGCGTTCACCAGCACCGTGAGCACCCGCCAGCCCTCGTCGTCCCGCCTCCGGGGCGTCGCGAAGGCCGACCCGACGTGGGCCAGCCCCTCACCGCAGCGGGGACACCGCCGTTCGTGGTCACCGGGGTAGGGCTGCTTGTAGGAGGCCCGGCACGGCAGGCAGACGTACGAGGTCTTCGCGTGTCCCATGCGGTCAGCCCAGGTCCGCCGCCTTCCCGGCCCAACGGATTTACGGACCGGACGGAGTGGAACGGCGGGCGGTCACGCGGGGAGGTCGCGGAGGTCCACGGGGGTGCAGTCGTGGAGGGCCAGGACCTGCCGGTGGGCCACCGTCCACCGGATCGCCGGGTGATCGTGGGAGACCTCCTCCAGGAAGGCGGTGACCGGCTCCAGGGTGGCCGGATGGTGGACGGTCCCGGCCACGCCCCACACCCGTGCCCGGCCCACCAGCGCGGCCACGTGCCCCTCGCGCAGCCGTGGGCAGGCCCGTACCGAGATCCGGGCGCACGGCACGCACACCGGCGGCGCCGTGGTCCGCTCCCCCCCTCCTCCACCGGGCGGCCGACGTCCCGCAGTACGAACAGCCACGGCCCGCCGTTCGCCGCCGGCCCGCCGCACACCTGGCAGAGCATGTACCGCACGGCCCTTCGCTGCCGCAGTGCGTGCACCAGCTGGTACTGCGGCCTGACCCGGCCCGGCGCGATGTCGATCACGACATGGACGCGTTCGGCGAACGTCCACGCCCCGTCGCCCCCCCGCCATGTGCTGGTCCAGGCAGGCCACGGTGTCGGCACGATCGGCAGCGGGAAACAGGAACACGGTGCGCATGGACGCAGCGTAGGAGCAGCGGCCGCGCCGCATCGCGGGAACGGCGACCGGACGAGCACCGCTTCCCGGGCTCGGGGCGCGGGTTCGAGTCCCGTCACTCGCCCCATGACGAGGACTCGGGTCGGCGCCCGGGCCTTGCTCGCCGTCCGGACCGGCCCACAGGTCGCGGCACTGCTCGGTCCGCGGACACGGACCCGTCTCAGGCGCCTTCGGCTCCTCCCGGTACCGCCGGTCACCGGGGCCGTCACGGCCTTCCTCCGGCGTGTGGGGACGGGGTCTGTTCCGGTCGCCCCTCGGGCGCCGCCCAGCCCGGCCGCCCGGCCGCCGGACCGGCTCAGCCGCCGGCGGGCGGGGGGTCGGACGGGTCGAGGTGGCGCAGGACGCGGCGCAGGAAACGGGCTCGGTCGCTGCCGTCGGGCACTTCGGCGAGGCGGGTGCGCAGCCGGCGGACGAGGCCGACGGGGACGGAGTACGCGTCCGCGGCCGTGCCGCTCAGCAGGCGGTCGGTGGTGTTGGCGCACCAGTACATGAGGAACGGCAGCTCCTCGCGGGCGGTGGCGTCCAGCAGCGCCTCCAGCTTCGCCGGGTCCGGTTCGGTGTAGAGGCGGGCGAGGGCGGCCAGGCGCTCGCCGGGCTCCTCGGAGGTCAGCATGGCGTCGGTGTCGAAGCCGGGCACGTGCGGCACCACCTTCAGCATCTCGCCGAAGATCCGCTCCTGGCGCGCGGTGCGCAGGGAGCTGCTCGGCATCCGCTCGCGCACTTCCGCGTACTCGGTGACGAGCCGTTCGAGGGCGCCGACCGCCCAGGAGGCGTCGCCTCCTGTCCCCTCCCAGCCTTCCGGATCGGGGCTGTTGGCCGCGGCGAGGGCCACGCGGGCGGTCGCCGCGGCCCCGTCCACCTGCTGGTCCAGGCGCGTGGCGCGCTCCTCCGCCGCGCCGATGCGCTCCTCCAGTCGCCGGTACTCCAGCCGCGCGCCGCCCGGCAGTTCGATGCTGTGGAACAGATCGCCCATCCACGGCACCAGCGCGATCACGAGCAGCGCGACCGCCGTGCTGTCGATGCTCAGATCCGGGCGCAGCACATGGACCAGCGCCAGCGCCGTCGCCACGCAGGTGACGGCCGCCCCCGTCCAGCGTCGGCGGCGTACGAGACCGCGCTCGGTGTCCTCTCCGTCACTCCCCCTGGACATGGCGTCCAGGATGTCAGGACGCGCCCGCCCCTGTCAGGCGTCCCGGGAACCCTCCGGGGAACGGTCCTGGGGGTACCAGCGCAGTTCGACGGTGTTGCCGTCCGGATCGAGGATGTAGACGGACTCGGCGGTGCCGCGCGCGCCGAAGCGGGGGCCGGGGCCGTCCACCACGGTGAGGGTGCCCAAGTCCACGGCCTCCTGCCAGTCCAGCGGTTCGACGACCAGGCAGATGTGGTCCACGTTGGAGCCGCTGCGGGGACCGGCGACCAGGTCGATGATGGTCGTGTCGCTCACCCGTACCGACGGGAACGGCACCTTCCCGGCGCGCCACTCCTCCACACGGACCGGTTCCAGGCCCAGCGGGCCGCAGTAGAGGTCGAGGGACCTCTCGACGTCCTCGACGTTGAGCACCAGGTGGTCGAAGGCGATGACACGCATGGCGGTCTCCTCAACGGGTTTGTGGGGAAGTGCGGTTGACGGTCGGGGGCTTCCGTCACGCTATCCGCCGGGAGCGCGGCGGGCATCGGCCGCCGGTCCTGCGTCCCCGGGACGAGGAGCCCGGCTGGGCGCCGTAGGCCGGATGCCGTAAGCCGGGCGGCGTACGGTGCGCGGTTCACGCCTCCGGCTCGGAGGGCGCCCGGCGGCGCAGCGCCGACTTGACCGTGTCGACCACGAGCCGGGCCGCGACGCCCACCAGCAGCAGACCGCCGGTCATCTGGACCATCACGATGATCCGGGCCGGCTGGGAGCGTGCGGTGATGTCGCCGTATCCGACGGTGGCGAACGTCGTGAGCGCGAAGTACAGGGCGTCGGTGCGGGTGAGGGGCTCGTTGAAGCTGCCCGGCTCGGCCCTCTCCAGGAGGTGGTAGACGGTCGCGAAGAGCAGCAGGAACAGCAGCAGCACGCTCACCAGCGCCTCGGCCGCCCGCAGGATCGGGCGGGGGGAGTGCTCGATCTCGCGTACCTCCCAGAGGAACAGGGCGAGGACGGCGAGCAGCCCCAGGACGAGGATGACGGCCGTACCGCCGGTGAACTCCTTGTCCACGGGCAGCAGGTAGTACGCGGTCAGGAGCGCGGCGGTGATGAAGGCCAGCCGCACCGCCGCGATCACCGCGGGCACACCGTGGGCGGCGCGGACACCCTCCCAGCTGTCCGGGGGTGGCCGGTCGGGCGGGTCGGGTGGCGGCATGCGCGTCTCCCGGTGGTTCGGTCGCGGCCCGCGAGGGCTCCGGCGGGTGTGAGGGGGCTTCGGCGGTCGGGCGGGCAGGGGGTCGGGCGGACGGCGGCTCGGGCTCGTGCCGGGGCCGGGCCGTCAGGGCCGTCAGGGCCGTCAGGGCCGTCAGGGGCGGACCGACACCGTCCAGCCGCTCTTGTAGGTGTCCGGTACCGGGTGGCGCGGCCAGTCGCGCGCCCAGGGCGGCGGGTCCGCCCGGCGCATGACCACCGCGTCGGACCGCTCGGGGGTCCGCAGGTCCGTTCTGACGCAGCCCGCGGTGTGCGCGACGAGGATCCCGTCGTCGCCCGTGACCGCGCACGGGGCGCGCACGCCGTGCGCGTGGAGCACCGCCGCGATGCGCTGCCAGTCGCCGCGCGCCCGCTCCTGGATGCCCGCGTGGGTGTGCGCCAGACCGGCCTGGACGGCCAGATGGCCCGCCAGTACGGCGGTGAGGGCGACGGCCACCGGCACCGAGCCGCGGGCCCGGTCGGCGAGGCGGAGCAGGCCGAGGCCGGCGGGCACGGCAAGCAGCGCGTAGCCGGGCAGCAGGAAGCGCGGAGCGGCGTAGGGCAGCAGGAAGAAGTACTGCACCGTGAGCGAGCCGGCCGTGGCCGCGGCCAGCCACAGCGGCGCCGCGTCCCCCGTGCCCGCCATGCCCCACGGCGTACGGGTGCGGCGGGCCGCGATCAGCCCCAGCGCGGCGAGCAGCGCCAGCAGCGGCCACCAGGCGGCTGCCGCCCACCCCACGCCGTCGCCCGTGCAGGGGCGGCACAGCAGCGGGCCGTCCAGCGCGGTGAGGTGGTCGGCCACCGACAGCACCGGCCGCATGCCGCCCTGGACCTCGCTCGCCTCGGCGAGCCGTTGCGCCACCCCGCCGAACCGCAGCCGCGCCTCCACCAGCCACGGCAGCGCGCCCGCCGCGGCGCCCGCGGCGACGGCCAGGATCCTGCCCCGGCCGCGCCAGGCGGGCACCACGACGGCGGCCAGCAGCAGGGGTGCGGCGAGGGCCGCGCCCTCGTTGGGCCGCATCAGGGTCGCCACGGCCAGCCCGGCGGCCAGCCCCGCGTACCGCGCGCCGCGGCCGGGTCCGCGTCCCGCGAAGCAGCCCACCGCCGCGAGAGCGCCCATCGCCGTGTAGTGGTTGGGCATGGCGGCGCCCGCGTAGAACAGCGCCGTCCACAGCGAGCCGTACAGCGCCGCCGCCACCCATACCGCCGACGGCCGGGGCACCACCCGCAGCCAGGGGCGGAAGCCCAGGTAGAGCGCGGTGCTCGACAGCACCAGCAGCCAGACGCGCAGCAGTACGACCGAGTCGCTCCAGGTGGTGACCGGGGACAGCAGCAGGGGCACGCCGCGGGTGCGCGGGGCGCTGAAGGGGGTCGGGGGACCGTAGGGGGAGAAGCGGCTGGCGTAGACCGTCTCGTCCCAGCCGAGCGGAAGGGTGAGCGGCACCAGGACGGCGGCGGACAGCGCCAGCAGGACGCAGACGGCCGCCAGCTTGCGGGCCTCCCGCCGCAGGGCGCTCGGCGAGCCCGGCGCCGCGGCCGTGGCGCCGGTGCCGACGGCGGCGAGCCCTTTGATTCCCCGGGGGGCGAGGAGCCCGCCGGGGACCGGCACCGTGCGGCCGAAGGTCGGTGCACTGCCCGGCGTTCTGCCCGGCACGGCGTTCACGAGGCCTCCACCCGGTCGTCCTGCGGCCTGCGGTCTGCCCCCCGCCCGCCGTTGTACCAGCGCGCCGGCCGGGGCGGCGCGCGCCCGCGCGGCGGCCGCACCGATCGGACGACGGCCGTACGGCAGCCGGCCTACGGCCGTGTCCCGCCGGAGGCGGGTGCGAGCGGGGGAGGCGGGCAGGCGCGGACGGGGGGCGGGCCGGGCGGAAAAGGGAAGGGGCGCGCGGGAGGATTGGCGCGCTGTGACGCACGCCCCACGCGCGCGGTCCGCCGCCCCCGGCGGGCCCCGGGCACGCCCGGACCAGCGGCCCGTACCGGTCCCGGGGACGGGCGCGAGGGGGACGACAGAAAGCCGCTGACCTGGGCTTTCGGCCGCACGGACGCACCGGCGCCGCCTGACGCCGACAGGGCGCGGACGGCTGTCCGACGGGCCCGCGGGGCGGGCTGCCGTGCGGGCCGCGAGGCGGGCCCGGGCCCGCCGGAGTCCTGACCTCCCGATACGGAAGATGTCTCAAGTAGGCTACGGCACCGTTGCCGTCCGGCAAGGATGCCGGGAACCGTGACGCCCGCCGATGCTGTCGACCGGGTTCGTACGAGGAAGCGGAGTACAGCGGTGGTGCGGATCGAACTGGGAACCGCGGTGTCCGTTGCCCGGGAGATCTCCGAGGAGGTCCTGGCCCCGCAGGCCGCGGCGGTCGACGCGGAGCAGCGGTGGCCGAAGGAGGGCATGGCGGCCCTGCTGGCCCGGCTGGGCGGGCTGGTGGTGCCCGAGCACTCCGGCGGCATGGGCCACGGTCTGCTGGCCGTGGCGCAGGTGGGAGAGGCGACGGGCCGGGCCTGCGCCTCGACGTCGATCTGTTTCGGCATGCACCTGGTCGGCTCGGCGGTGATCGCCGCCCAGGCCGGCACCGCCCAGCGGGAGCGGTACCTGGAGCCCATCGCCGCCGGGGAGCACCTGACGACCCTGGCTCTGTCGGAACCCGGGACGGGTGGCGAGTTCTGGCTGCCGCAGACGCGCATGGAACGCGTCGGGCACCCCGGCGGCGACCGGCTGCGGCTGACCGGCACCAAGAGCTTCGTCACCAACGGCGGCCGCGCCGACTCCTACGTCGTGTCCACCATCGCCGTGGGGCCGGAGACGCCGCCCGGCCAGTTCTCCTGCACGGTCGTCGACGCCGACGCGCCCGGCCTTCAGTGGGGTCCCGAGTGGCACGGCTTCGGCATGCGGGGCAACGCCTCGCGCGGCCTGGAGCTGCCCGGGGTGGAGATCCCCGCCGAGTGCCTGCTGGGACGGGAGGGCGACGAGATCTGGTACGTGTTCAACGTCGTCGCCCCCTACTTCCTGATGGCCATGTCCGGCACCTACCTGGGCGTCGCCGCGGCCGCCCTGGAGGAGGCCCGCGCCCATCTGACGCGGCGGCGCACGCGCGCAGGTCACACCCTGTCCGGCAACCCGGTCGTGCAGCACCGGCTGGGCACGATGTGGGCCCGGGTGGAGCGCACCCGGCGGCTGATCTACCAGGCCGCCGCCGAGGCGGAGCTGGGCGGACCCGAGGCCCTGCCGGGGCTGGCCTCGGCCAAGGCCGAGGTCGCCGACGCGGCGGAGGCCACGGTGAACGACGCCCTGACCCTGGTCGGCGGGATCGGCTACGGGACCGACTCGCCGCTGCAGCGGATGCTGCGCGACGCCCGGGCCGCCCATGTGATGGCCCCGGTCACCGATGTGCTGCGGGTGTGGGCGGGCAAGGCCCTGCTGGACGAACCGCTGCTGGAAAGCTGACGGTGTACTGACGATGCCCGGCGAGAAGAACCGCATCCTGCTGGTGGACGTCCTCCCCGAGACCGCGGAGGACTTCGAGGCCGCGTTCGGCGAGGGGACCGCGTCCGGCGAGGAGGTCGAACTGGTCCACGTCACGGCCGCGAGCGTCCTGGAGCACACCGAGGGCAGGCCCGGCGAACGCCGGCCCGCCGTGGCGGTGGTGGGCCGGCGGGTACCGGCCCCGGTCGGCCTGATCCACGCGCTGCGTCCCCACCCCGCGGACCTGGCGGCGGTGGTGGTCGCCACCTCCGCCACCGACTCCCGGCTCACCACATTGCCGATACTCTTCTCCGCCGACCTCGTCCGCCGGATCCCGGACGCGCAGGTCCACCTGCTGCCGCGGACGGCCCGCGAACTGCTGGGGGGCGTGACCGGACGGCGCGCCGAGATCTCGGTACGTGCCACCGTCCAGCGGCAGCTCACCACCGGCACGGTGATGGGCCGGCAGCTGGGAGAGCGGCTGCTGGGCGAGTTCCTCACCCAGGCCCCGATCGGCGCCCTCATGCTGGACGACGACGGCACGGTGCTCGCCTGGAACCACCGTGCCTCGGACGTCCTGGAGCTGGACGACCACGGCTCGCTCCGCCGTCCGCTGGCCGACCTGTTCCCGCCGGACGCCCGCGCCGCGCTGCGGCAGCACCTGGCCACCGCCCGGGAGCAGTCCGCCCCCGGCCCCGACGTGGTCTTCGAGCGCACCGGGTCCGACGGCACCTCGCAGGCCATACGCATAGCCCCCCAGAAGGTGACGGACTCCGAGGGCCGCGAGCGCGTCCTGGTGCTCGCCGAGGACGTCACCGACCGCCTGCACGCACAGCGCAAGCTCGCCGAGCGCACCGGCCACGCCCTGCTCAGCGCGGAGGTCGCCGCCGCCATGACGGCCTCCGGGCCGCTGGCCGAGCGCCTGCACCGCTGCGTACGGGCCACCGCGGACCGGCTGGGCGCCGACCGCGCCTGCCTGTGGACCCTGACGCCGTCCGGCAGACCCGAGCCCGCCGCCTGCGCCGACATGGAACGCACCACCGCCGCCGAGCGTCTCCACCCCGAGCACGCGGACGAGGAACTGGTCGGGCGGATCGTCGACCGCAAGCGCCCCCATCTGGACCTCACGCCCCCCGGCGGCCGGCACACCGGGTCCGGCCGCCCGGCGGGGTCCTTCGCCGGGTATCCGCTGGTCTCCGGCGGGGAGCTGATCGGTGTACTGACCCTGAGCACCCGGCTGGCTCTGCCCGGCTCCACGCTGTCCATCCTGGAGAACATCGCCGACCAGGTGGCCGTCGGCATCCAGCGGGACCGCCTGCTGCACCGGCTGCGCGCCACCACCCAGGCCCTGGAGCGCCCGCTGCTCCCGCCCCGCCTGCCCGAGCTGCCCGGTTTCGACCTCGCCGCCCGCTACCACCCCTTCGGCAGCGGCCTGCACATCGGCGGGGACTTCTACGACGCCTTCGCCGCCCCCGACGGCCGGTACGTCCTGGCCCTGGGCGACGTCTGCGGCAAGGGACCCGGCGCGGCGGCCATCACCGGCCTGGTCCGCCACACCCTGTGGGCGGCGGCCCAGCACACCACCGACCCCGAGCACGTCCTGGGCCTGGTCAACAACGCGCTACGGCGTCAGAACACCCCCTTCTGCACCCTCGCCTACGCCGTTCTGGAGCCGCCCCCCGATCCCTCGGACCCCTCCTGCGCCGTCCGCGTCCGCATCGCCTCCGCCGGGCACCCCGCCCCGCTGCTGCGCCGCGCCGACGGGCGTGCCGTGCCGCTGGAGGTGCGCGGCCCGCTGCTGGGCGTCCTGGACGAGCTGCACCACCCGGTGACCGAGGCGGAGCTGCGGCCGGGCGAGACCCTGGTCTTCTACACCGACGGCTTCACCGAGGGCGCCGGGGCGGAGGACCGCCGCGAACCCGAGGACCTCGCCGCCCTGCTCGCCGGACACCCGTCGCCGTCCGCCGACGGGCGCCCCGCCGACCGCGTGGTGGCGGCCCTGCTGGAGGACGCCCACTCCTGGTGGGGCGAGCGGCTCCGCGACGACCTGGCCGTCCTCGCGCTCAGCCGCCTGGGCTGAGCGCCGCCGCCCTTCTGCGGGAGGCCCGCCCCCCTTGGGGGCCCGCTCTCAGGGGCGGGTGCGGAGGTTGGTGCCGTTCAGGCACAGGGCGATGTTGCGGACCGCGGCGGTGAGCTCCTCGATCACCCGGGCGGCCTGCTCGGCGTCGTGGAAGGCGGGACGGTCGGCGGACGCGGACAGGGAACTGCTGAGGTCCTCGGTGAGCCGGCGCATCGCGTCCAGCTCCTCGGCGGGTGGCACGGCGGGCGCTTCGGAGGCCGCCGGCGGGGTCGAAGAGGGCGCCGGGGCCGGTGCGGCGGCCGGGGTCGCCGGGACCAGCGGTACGGGCTCGGGCGCGGGGGCGGGCGCCGGCTGGGCGGGTTGAGGGGGCTGCGGAGCCTGAGCGGACCGGGCCGGCTGCGGCTGTGCCCGCTCGGGCGCGGGCGGAGACGGGGCCTGGGGGTCGGCCCGGGGCGCGGGAGGTGCGGGAGGTGCGGCAGGTGCGGGAGGTGCGGCAGGTGCGGCAGGCACCTCGGGTGCGGCCTCCGCCGTACCCGCGTCCGCGCCCGTACCGCTGCCGCCCGCCGCCGGAGCGGCGTTCCACCCCCCGGCGGACCTCGACGCGTCCGGCGAGAGCCGGGTCTGCGGCGGCAGTACGTTCTCGGCGGTGCCCGGGGACCACAGCGGCGCCGTCGGCTGCGGCGCGGTGGGCACGTGCTCGGCCTTCCACTGCAACCGGTAGCACTCGACCTGGTCGGCGCAGGCGGTGCGGGCGTGGAAGATCGCGCTGCCCTCGCCCAGATCGGGGTACCAGAGGTTGGGGCCGGGGAAGCGCACCGTCCGCATCCGGGGCTTGACGGGCTCCGCGCAGCCGATGCAGCAGCCCGCCGGCACGCACAGCCCCGCGCCCTCCTTCTGGGCGGCGGCGCGGGGGCCGATCTCCCCGCGGTACTCCCCGTTGCCGCAGGGCGGCAGTTCGCCGCAGGTGCGGCAGACCGCGTAGTGCTCGGGCAGGACCTGCCAGCCGTGGCTGATGGGCGCGCACCAGTGCTTGGGCGCGGAGCGCGGGTAGTTCTCGTTGCGCAGGACCAGCACCACGGGCCGCTTGTAGAAGTCGGCCCGCTCGGGGGGCTGCGCGTTCAGCCTCCCGTTCATCCGGCGCAGGTCCTCCGAGTGCCGCCACAGTTCGAGGTGCTCGCGCCAGGCCTGCTCGTAGGAGAGGGGCCAGGGGTGGTCCCGGTACTCGTCGATCTCCAGGATCCGCCAGGGCTGCCGGTCGAAGACGACGACGTGCCCGCTCCTCAGGCGCAGGTGCGTACCGTTGTCGCCTTCCTTGGGCCAGTCGATGCGGCCGACGCGGGTGGGCTGGTCGGGGAGCCCTTCGCGAACATGCATGCCACGCTCCTCGGCAACGGGACAACTATGGTCAACATGGAGCACTTTCCATCATTCTGGATCATTTCGGACCTTTAGCCGCTCAGACACGCGCACGCCACCGCCTCACCCGCCCCGCTCCGCAACCTCCGTGACGCGCCGTCAGCCGGCATCCGCGCGCGGTGCCGGACCGCGGTGTCCGCCCGCGGTGCCGGACCGCGCCAACACCGGGCGCCCCCGTGAGTATTAGCCTTTTGCCCGAGATTCCCCGCGAGTGGTTGGCTGCCCGCCATGAGGCCCGTGACCGAGAAGGACATCCGTGCGTCGTTCGTCAACTGCTCCAAGGGCGAGGCCGGACGCATGGCGCTGCCGCGCGACCTGACCGAACAGCCCTGGGACGACCTGGACTTCCCCGGACGGCGCGACCCCGCCGCCCCCGACCGCCGCCGTGTCGTCGCCGAACGCGGCGGCCCGCTCACGGGCGTGGCGCTCCGCTCCCCCGCCCGGCGGCCGGGCCGCGCCCGCCCCGGCGGCGGCGTGTGCTCGCTGTGCCTGACCACGCACCCGGCCGACGGCGTGGCCCTGATGGCCGCGCCCAAGGCCGGCCGGGCCGGGCGCGAGGGCGACTCCGTCGGGCTGTCCATGTGCGCCGATCCGGCCTGCTCGCTGTACGTGCGCGGCGGGAAGGTCCCCGACGGCGGCGGACGCCTGGAGGAGTCGCCGGCGGTGGAGGAGCAGGCGGAGCGCGCCGGGGCCGGCCTCCCGGCCTTCCTCGACCGGCTCCACGCGTGAGCATCGGCCCGGAGCAGCTCGCGGCCGTCGCCCTCCTGGCCGCGGTCGCCCACGGCCTCAAGGGCCTCACCGGCTTCGGGCCCGCGACGCTGTTCGTCCCGGTGGCGTCGCTGCTGTTCGGCCAGCCGACCGCGGTGGCCGCCTCCGGAGTCCTGGACGCCACCTCCGGCGCGGCGCTCACCGCCGCGGACCGGAGCGTCCGCCGGGGCCGGGAGGGCCTGCTGACCGGTGCGTTCATGGCGGTGGGGACGGCCGCCGGAGTGGTGGCCCTGACCCGTGTGCCCGAGGCCGTGGCCGCCGCCGCCCTGGTGCTGGCGGTGCTCGCCGGCCTGGCGGCGGTGGTGGACGCCGGGCGGCGGGGTCCGGTGGGCGAGTCCCGGCCTCTGGACGCCCGGGACGGGGCGGCCGGACTGCTGGCCGGATTCCTCGGCGGCCTCACCGGTATCGGCGGCCCACCGCTCGTGGTCCACCTCCAGCGCGTCCTGACCCCACACGACCTCAGGGCCGTGGTGACGCGCGTCCTGCTGGTGTCGGCCATGGTGCGGGTCGCCACGTTCCTCGTCATCGGCGACGACGCGCAGGTCGCGGACGCGCTGCTGCTGGCGGCGGTGTGCCTGCCGCCGCAGCTCGCCGGGCTGCTGGCCGGCGCCCGGCTGGCCCGCCGCGTCTCCCCGGCCCGCCTGGCGGCGGTCAACGGCACGGTCGTCGCCGCCTCCGTCCTGCTCGCCGCGCTGGGCGCCCTGCTGTAGTACCCCGCCGGCTGCGAGGCGCCCGCCGGTCCCGGCGGCGGGGCGGAACGGCACGGGCGCCCGGGGCGGCGAACCGTTCCTCCGCCGCCCCGGGCGCCCGGCGCACCCGCCGTGCCCGGCGTGGCCGCTAGATCAGGCCCTGCGCCACCATGCCCTGCTCCACCAGCTCGAAGCCGGCGATGTTGGCTCCGGCCACGTAGTCGCCGGGGCGGTCGTAGCGCTCGGCGGTGGTGTGGCACAGGTTGTGGATGTGCTGCATGATCTCGGTCAGCCGGGCCTCGGTGTGCTCGAAGGTCCACGAGTCACGCGAGGCGTTCTGCTGCATCTCCAGGGCGCTGGTGGCCACGCCGCCGGCGTTGGCCGCCTTGCCGGGGCCGAACAGCACGTCGGCCTCGCGCAGCACGCGCACGCCCCCCGGGGTGGTGGGCATGTTCGCACCCTCTCCGACCGCCTGCACGCCGTTGCGCACCAGCGTCGCGGCGTCCTTCTCGTCCAGCTCGTTCTGGGTGGCCGAGGGCAGCGCCACCTCGCACGGCACCTCCCAGACCCGGCCACCGGGGACGAAGCGCGCCCCGCCGCGCTCGGCGTACTCGGACAGCCGGCCGCGCTCGGTGAGCTTGACCTGCTTCAGCAGCTCCAGATCGATGCCCCTCTCCGCGACGACGTAGCCGCCGGAGTCGGAGCAGGCGATCGGGACGGCGCCGAGCTGCCGCGCCTTCTCCATGGCGTAGATGGCCACGTTCCCGGAGCCGGAGACGACCACGCGCTTGCCCTCCAGGGTCTCGCCGCGCGTCTTGAGCATCTCCTCGGTGAAGACGACCAGGCCGTAGCCGGTGGCCTCGGTACGGGCCTGCGACCCGCCCCACAGGACACCCTTGCCGGTCAGGACGCCGGCCTCCCAGCGGTTGGTGATCCGGCGGTACTGGCCGAAGAGGTAGCCGATCTCACGGCCGCCGACCCCGATGTCGCCCGCCGGGATGTCCGTGTACTCACCCAGGTGGCGGTACAGCTCGGTCATGAAGGACTGGCAGAAGCGCATGACCTCCGCGTCCGACTTGCCCTTGGGGTCGAAGTCGCTGCCGCCCTTGCCCCCGCCGATCGGCATGCCGGTCAGGGCGTTCTTGAAGGTCTGCTCGAAGCCCAGGAATTTGATGACCCCCAGGTTGACGGAGGGGTGGAAGCGCAGGCCGCCCTTGTACGGGCCGAGGGCGCTGTTGAACTCCACCCGGAAACCGCGGTTGACGTGGGTCCTCCCGGAGTCGTCGCTCCACGGGACACGGAAGATGATCTGCCGCTCAGGCTCGCACAGGCGCTCGATGAGAGATTCGTCCAGCAGCTCGGGACGCCGGGCGAAGACCGGTTCGAGGGATTCCAGGACCTCCCACACGGCCTGGTGAAACTCCTTCTCGCCGGGATTGCGGTGCAGTATCCGGTCGTAGATCTTCTCGATCACGCGTACTCCTAGAAGGTGCGGCTCCTGTTGTCCCGCCGGTCCCGCTGACCCCTGCGGAACCCGTGAAACGCATGACGCCGAGCACCCCCATGGAGATCGGGTGCTCGGCGTCTTCGTCGACGTGGCGGACTTCAAGCGTGACACGCCTCGGCCGCGAATTCCTCCCGGGGTGCCCCGGATACCCCGGCCACCATGGCCGGAAACCGGGGTCGTCCGACAACTTGCCGCCCAGGACTACAAACGGCCTCACTGGTAAGGGATGTGGCATCCCCGGCGCGCGTGCGCGGGCGCCCGCGCGGGAAGCGGGATACGAGCGCCCGTGCGCCGCGCGGCGCTCTTGGACGAGCGGAGAGAATATATTAGGTTAGCCTGGCCTAATTTGACGGCCGTTCAGGCGGCCCGGGCAAGCACCCGGAGGGAGGGGACGTGAGCGCTTCCGACGGCGGCTGACGCCGCGCACCGGACGACCGCACCGCCTCCCCGACCGCGCCGCACCCAGCGAGGTAGAGCCCGTGTCCATCGTTCTCCCGCCCTCCGCCGCCCCGCGTTCCGCCTACCCCGACGAGGTCCTGCCCGAGCCGGTCCGCCGGCGCCTGCTGGAGCTGGCGGAGGGCGAGGCACCCGTCTCCGCCTACCTCTACGACGGCCGGGCCGCCGCCGCGCGCGCCCGCGAGCTGCGCGCCGCGCTGCCCGATTGGGCGGCCGTCCACTACGCGGTGAAGGCCAACTCCTTCCCCGGCGTCGTACGGGCGCTGGCCCCGTACGTGGACGGCTTCGAGGTCGCCTCCCGCACCGAACTGGAGCTGGCCCTGGCCGCGCTGCGGGAGCGGGACGGCCTCGGAGGCACGCCGGACTCCCCCGCATCCCCGGTCCCCGTCGTCGCCGCCGGGCCCGCCAAGTCCGTGCCCGTACTGACCGCCCTGGTGCGCGCCGGGGTCGAGGCGATCAACGCCGAGAGCCTGCTGGAACTGCACCGCGTCAGCCGTATCGCCGTCGCCGAGGGCACCACCGCCCGGGTGGCGCTGCGCGTCAACCCGGCCGACGACCCCACTGCCGGCACCACCGCCGCTCCGGCCTCGGGGTCGCTGCGCATGGGCGGGCGGCCGTCGCAGTTCGGGGTGCCCGAGCCCGACGTGCCCGGGGTGCTGGAGCAGGCGCTGCGGCTGCCGGGGCTGGACGTCACCGGCTTCCACGTCCACGCCGCCTCCAACAATCTCGACGCCGAGTCCCAGGCCGCCCACCTGCGCCGTTGCGTGGAGTGGAGCGCGGCGACCGCCCGAAGGCACGGTGTGGACCTGCGCATGGTGGACGTCGGCGGCGGCATAGGCGTGGCCTTCGAGGAGCTCGCGGGCGAGCGGCCCTTCGACGTCTCCCGCTTCGGCGAGCTGGTCGCGGAGTGCGAGCCGCCGCCGGGCGTGCGGGTGGTCCTGGAACCGGGCCGCTTCCTGGTGGCCGACTGCGGCTGGTACGCGGCCGAGGTCACCGACGTCAAGCACAGTTACGGCACCGCCTTCGCCGTGCTGCGCGGCGGCATCAACCACTTCCAGCTCCCCACCTCCTGGGACCTGGTGCACAACATCGCCGTCCTGCCCGTCGACCGCTGGCCCGACGGCCTGCCGCGCCCGGAGGCGGCCGGTACGCGCGTCACCGTCGTCGGCGAGCTGTGCACTCCGGAGGACACCCTGCTGCGCGATGTCCGGGTGGACCGAGTCCGGGCGGGGGATCTGGTCGTTTTCCCCTATGCGGGCTCCTACGGGTGGGAGTTCGCGATGCACGGCTTCCTCGGCCATCCCGTCGCGGAACGCCACCTGCTGTGACCACCGACCGCCCCCCGAGACGGCCGCCGGGCCGTACCGCCGAAGCCTTCCTCCCGACGGAGCGACGCAGTAACGGAGCGAGAACGCCATGACCGTGCCCACCGCACCTCCGACACCGGCCACCGGGGCCGCCGGGGCACCCGGCCCCGCGGCCCCCGGCTCCGCCGCCGCGCCCACCGGGCGGCCGGCGTGACGGGCCGCGTCCGCGCCGCGGAGGCGGGCTCCCCGGCGCCGGGCGTGCCGGGTGTGCCGGGGGCCCGGGACGGCGGCGGCCGGGCCGAGGCGCTGCGCGCCCTCGTCGACGGACTGCTGGCGTCCGCCTCCCCCGCCGGTGCGGAGCCGCCCGGGTCCGAGCCGCCCGGCGTCGCCTCACCGCCCGGCACCGCCCTGTCCGGCTCCGTGGAAGGCCCCGGCGCCCTGGAGCCGCTGCTGCGTGCCGCGCTCGCGGCGCTGGAGGAGGGCGCGGCCCGGCGCGGTGGGCCCGTACCGGCGCTCGAGCCCGGCGAGCTGGCCGCGCGCGTCGCCGGGGAGTACGCGGCGGCCCGCGGCGAGGGGGCGCTGCCCCGGCTGACCTCGCTGCTGGCGTACGGCAGCGCCGATCCGGCCGACCCGCTGTGCGCGGCCCATCTGCACTGCCCGCCGCTGGCCGTCGCCGTCGCCGCCGACCTGGCCGTATCCGCCCTCAACCCCTCGCAGGACTCCTGGGACCAGGCGCCGGCCGCCACCACCCTGGAGACGCTGCTGCTGGCGGAGCTGGCCGGGATGGTGGGGTACGGCGAGGAGGCCGCCGGAGTGCTGACCTCCGGCGGCACCGAGTCCAACCTGATGGGCCTGATGCTGGCCCGCGACCGGGTGATGGGGCGCGCGTCGGGGCGGCAGGTCGAGCTGGAGGGCGTACCGCGTACCGGACCGCGCCCCCGCGTGTTCACCTCCGCCGCCGCGCACTTCTCCGTACAGCGCGCCGCCGCCCTGCTGGGTCTGGGCGAGGACGCGGTGGTGCCCGTCGGCATCGACCACGCCCAGCGCATGGACCCCGGCGCGCTGGCCGGCGCCCTGAGGCGGTGCGCCGGGGCCGGCGAGCTGCCCGTCGCCGTCGTCGCCACCGCCGGGACCACCGACACCGGCACGGTCGACCCGCTGCCCGAGTGCGCGCGCCTGGCCGCCGAGTACGGCGCCTGGTTCCACGTGGACGCGGCCTACGGCGGCGGCGCGCTGCTGTCGGACCGCCTGGCCCCGCTGCTGGACGGCGTCGAGCTGGCCGACTCCGTCTCCCTGGACTGGCACAAGCTGGGCTGGCAGCCGGTCGCGGCGGGCGTCTTCCTCGTCCGGCGCGCGCAGACGTACGCCTCACTCGCCCGCCGCGCGGCCTACCTCAACCCGCGCGACGACGAGGAGGCCGGTTACCCCAGCCTGCTCGGCCTGTCGCTGCGCACCACCCGCCGCGCGGACGGCTTCTCCATCGCCGTCACCCTGCGCGCCCTGGGCCGCGAGGGCCTGGGCCGGCTGGTGGACGCCTGCCACGACCTCGCGCTGGCCGGGGCGGAGGCGGTGCGTGCCCATCCCCGGCTGGAGCTGCACGCCGATCCGGTGCTGACGGCGTTCCTCTTCCGCTACGTGCCGCGCGGGCACGGCGGCCCCGGGCGGAGCGGCCCCGGGCGGGCGGACCGGATCAACGCCGCCCTGCGTCGCAGGCTGCTGCGCGAGGGCCGCGCGGTCGTCGGCCGCACCGAGCTGCCGGGCGAGGGGCCGGGCCGGGTGCGGCTGAAGCTCACCCTGCTCAACCCGCACGCGACGCCCTCCGACGTCGAGCGGCTGCTGGAAGCGGTCGCCGAGGCGGGCCTGGCGGAGGAGCGGGCCGATGAGCGGGCCGGGGAACAGGCCGGGGAGGAGTCCCCGTGACCCCGGACCCACTGGGCGGAAACCCGTCCGCGCCCGGCGGCGGCCCGCACGGCCCCGACCCGCTCGACCACTCCGACCCGCGGCGCGCCGCCGGCGCCGCCGCGGCCGAGCGGCTGCTGCGCGCGTACGTCCGGGAGACCGGCACCGAGGTGCCGGCCGCGGGGCAGTCGCTGCACCTGGTGCTGCCGCTGAGCAGGATGACGCTGCGCGTCCCGGTGCGCTACCGGTCCGCGACCGGCTGGCACCGCTTCGGCGAGGTGCGCGTGGTCACCTCCGAGCGGGGCGGCAGCCTGCCGGCCGACATCGCGCTGGCGGCGGCGGGGCTGGTCCGGGAGCACGCGCTGCGGCGCGACCGCTCCCTCCTGGAGGGAGGCGACGCGGTGGCCCGGGTGCTGGACTCGGCCCGCCGTACCGCCGTCCATCTGGCCCGGCGCCGCGCCGAGGCCCCGGGCACGGCCGGCCCGACGCCGTTCCTGGACGCCGAGCAGGCGCTGCTGCTGGGCCATCCCCTCCACCCCGCGCCCAAGAGCCGGGGGGAGGCCTCGGACGCCGAACTGGATTCCTACTCCCCGGAGTTGCGCGGCTCCTTCCCGCTGCACTGGTTCGCCGCGCACCCGGACGCGGTCGTCGGCGAGAGCGCGGACGGCCGCCCCGTCGCCGATCTGCTGCGGTCCCTGGCGGCGGGTGTGGAGGTGCCCGCCGGCACGGTGCCGGTACCCGCCCACCCCTGGCAGGCCCGCGAGGCCGTACGCCGCCCGGAGACCGCCGCGCTGCTGGAGGCCGGGCTGCTGCGCCCGCTGGGGCCGGCCGGTCCCGCCTGGTACCCCACCTCCTCGCTGCGGACGGTGCACCGGCCGGACGCGGAGGCGATGCTGAAGCTGTCGCTCGGCATGCGGATCACCAACTCCCGCCGCAACAACCTCCGCGGCGAGCTGCGGCTGGGGGTGCGGGCCGCGCGGCTGCTGGCCGCCGGATCGCCGGACCGTCCCGGGCCGGGCGGGTGGCTGCGCGCCGAGCACCCGGAGTTCGGCATCCTGCGCGACTTCGCCTGGGTGTCGGTGGGCCGCGGCGAGGGCTCACCGGAAGCGGGGCCGGAGACGGGTCTGGAGACGGCGGTACGCGACAACCCCTTCCGGGGCACCGGAGGCGTGAGCGGGAGCGGCGGCGGAGCCGGCGAGGCGCTGTGCGTGGCCGGTCTGCTGGCCGAGCGCACCGGCCCCGGCGACGGCTCCCCGCCGCCGTACCGCTCCGCGCTGTGCGAGGCCGTGGAGCGGGCCGCCCGCGCTCACGGCGTCTCCACCGCCGAGGCCTCCGAGCGCTGGCTGCTGCGCTATCTCGACGTGCTGGCCGTCCCCCTGATCCGCCTCCACGCCCACCACGGGATCGCGCTGGAGCCGCACCACCAGAACACCCTGGTGGCGCTGGGCGCCGACGGGCTGCCGGTGGCGGGCCGCTACCGCGACAGCCAGGGCTACTACGTCGCCGCCTCCCGCGCCGCCGCGCTGGAACGGCTGGTACCGGGCCTGTACGAGGAGGTGGAGCTGGTCTTCGAGGACTCCTTCGTCGACGAGCGCGTCGCCTACTACCTGGGAATCAGCAACCTGCTGGGCCTGGTGGGCGCGTTCGGCTCGTTCGGCCTGGCCCGCGAGGAGCGTCTGCTGCGCGTGCTGCGCGGCGCGCTGGAGCGGCTGCGCGCCGCCGAGCCCGGCGCCAAGGGCCTGCTGGAGCTGCTGCTGGACGCGCCCACGCTGCGCTGCAAGGCCAACTTCCTCACCTGTGTGGACGGGCTCGACGAGCTGGTCGGCGACGTCCACACCCAGTCCGTCTACACCGACCTTCCCAACCCCCTCGCGGAGGCACAGCGTTGACCGACCACTCCACCCCGCCGCACGGCGTGTACGACCTCGTCGGCGTCGGCATCGGCCCGTTCAACCTCTCCCTGGCCGCGCTCTGCGACGGCGTGCCGGGGCTGGACACCCTCTTCCTGGACCGCCGTCCCGCCTTCTCCTGGCACCCCGGCCTGCTGCTGGAGGGCACCGTCCTGCAGGTGCCCTTCATGGCCGACCTGGTGACGATGGCCGACCCCACCAGCCGCTGGTCGTACCTGAACTACCTGCGCGAGCACGGGCGGCTGTTCCCGTTCTTCTTCTCCGAGCGCTTCCACATCCCGCGCCGCGAGTACGACCACTACTGCCGCTGGGCCGCCGAGCGCCTGCCCTCGTGCCGCTTCGGCGCGGAGGTGACGGCGGTGGAGTGGGACGCCTCGGCCGAGGCGTTCGCCGTCACCCACCGGCCCTCCGGTGCGCCTTCCGGCGGGGACCGGGACGGCGGCCGGGAGGAGCGCGTACTGGCCCGGCGGGTCGTGCTCGGCGTCGGCACCACCCCGGTCGTGCCCGAGCCGCTGCGCCCCCTGCTCGCGCCCGCGCACGCCGGGCGCGTACTGCACAGCGCCGACTACCGCACCCACCGCGCCGCCCTCGCCGGCAGGGACGACGTGACGGTGGTCGGGGCGGGGCAGTCCGGCGCGGAGGTCGTGCTCGACCTGCTGCGGCACCAGGACGGCGAGGGGCGCGGCGGCCCGTACGTGCGCTGGCTGGCGCGCACCCCGGCGTTCGCGCCCATGGAGTACTCCAAGATCGGCCTGGAGCACTTCACCCCGGACTACGTGCGCTACTTCCGCGCCCTGCCCGAGGCCGTCCGCGACCGGCTGGTGCGCGAGCAGTGGCAGCTCTACAAGGGCGTCAGCGAGCAGACCCTCGGCGAGATCCACGACGAGCTGTACGAGCGGACCATCGGCGGCGGCCGGCCGCGAGCCGGCCTCCACCCGGGCGTGGAGATCACCGCCGTGCGCCCCGTGGAGGGCTCCGAAGGCCGCGGCTACGTGCTGGGCTGCCGCCACACCGGGCAGGGCGCGGAGTTCGAGGTGCGCACCTCGGCGGTCGTCGCGGCCACCGGCTACGCGGCCGTGCGCCCGGCCTGCCTGGACCCGCTGGACAAGCTCGTCGACTGGGACGCGCGCGGCCGCTACCGCGTCGGCGGCGACTACCGCGTCGCGCTCGACGAGAGCGTCACCGGCGAGCTGTACGTGCAGAACGCCGAGATGCACACCCACGGCGTGGGCGCGCCCGACCTCACCCTCGGCGCCTGGCGGGCGGCGGTGATCCTCAACTCCGCCGCCGGGCGCACCGTACTGCCCGTGCCCGAACGGGCGGCCTGGACGACCTTCGGCGCGCCCGAACCCGGGGCACGCGAACCCGGGGCACGCGCCGGGGAGGCGGCCCGGTGAGCGCCGTCCCCCGCGACGCCTGGCGGGAGGCCGGGCGCAGACTCCTGGCCAGGGCCGTCGAGGAGTTCGCCTACGAGGAGCTGCTCGTCCCCGAGCCCGATCCCGCCGCCTCCCCCGACACGTACCGGCTGGACCTGGGCGGCGGGGTGTCCTGGACGTTCCGCGCCGCCCGCGGCTCCTTCGGCTCCTGGCGCCTGATCCCCGGCACCCTGCGCCGCCGGCCCGCGCCCGGCGGCGTCGCGGAGGAGCAAGGAGAGGAGGAGGCCGGCCCGGAGCGGCTGCTGCTCGACGCCCGCGAAGTGCTGGGCTGGGACGGCCCCACCACCGCCGAGGTGCTGCGCGAGCTGACCGCGACACGCCGCGCCGAGGCCCACGTCATATCCCGCGACCTGCCCGCCGCCGAGCTGGCCGACCTGGACCACCTGGAGCTGGAGTCCCACCAGGACGGCCACCCCTGCATGCTGCTCAACAAGGGCCGCCTGGGCTTCTCCGCCTCCGACGCCGCCGCCTACGCCCCCGAGGCGGCCGGCGAGGTGCGGCTGCGCTGGGCGGCCGTCCACACCACCCTGGCCTCGTATTCGGGGTATCCGGGCGCACCGGGCCTGGGCGCGGACGCGCTGCTGGAGCAGGAGCTGGACGCGGCCGTGCGCGAACGGTTCACCGCCGCCCTCGCCGAGGCCTGCGCCCAGGGCCCCCACTCCCCGGGCGACTTCGTCTGGCTGCCGGTCCACCCCTTCCACTGGGACGAGGCCGTGGCCACCCTCTTCGCCCCCTACCTCGCCGACGGCCGGATCGTCCCCCTCGGCGAGGGCCCGGACCGCTACCGGCCCCTGCAGTCGATCCGCACCCTCGCCAACCTCGACCACCCCGGCCGCCGCAACGTCAAGGTGCCACTGCTCATCCGCAACACCCTGGTGTGGCGCGGACTTTCCACCGAGCCGACCAAGGCCGCGCCCGACATCAGCGCCTGGCTGCACGCGGTACGCGAGGGCGACCCCTACCTCCGTGACGAGCTGCGCTTCCACCCCCTGGGCGAGGTGGCCTCCGTCGCCGTGCACCACCCGCTGTACGAGTCGGTGACCGACGCCCCCTACCGCTACCACGAGCTGCTGGGCGCGGTGTGGCGCGAACCGGTGACCGCCCTGCTGCGCGACGGCGAGCGGGCCCGCACGATGGCCGCCCTGCTCAAGACCGGCTCGGACGGCAGGGCGCTGGTGGCCGAACTGGTGGAACGTTCCGGCCTGCCCCCGCGCGCCTGGCTGGCCCGCTTCCTGGCCGCCCTGCTGCCGGGGCTGCTGCACTGCCTGTACCGCCACGGCATCGCCTTCTGCCCGCACGGCGAGAACACCGTGGTCATCCACGACGCCTCCGAGGTGCCCGTCGGCATCGCGCTCAAGGACTTCGCCGAGGACGTCAATCTGCTGCCCGGCCGCCGCCCCGAGTACGCCGGTCTGCCGGAGCGCGCCGACGCCGTACTGCTGCGCTGGCCGGCGCACGAGCTGGCGCACTCGCTGCTGAGCGCCGTCTTCGCGGGCCACTTCCGCTTCCTCGCCCCCCTGGTGGAGGAGCATCTGGGCGTCCCCGAGGCGGACTTCTGGTCCCTGGTCCGCGCCGAGACCGTCCGCTACCACGCCCGCTTCCCCGAACTCGCCGACAGGTTCGGGGAGTTCGACCTGCTCGCGCCCTCCTTCAACCGGGTCGCCCTCAACCGGGAGCAGTTGCTGGGCGGCGGTTTCCACGACCGCGCCGAACGTGACGAGGGCTTCGACGTCGTCCACGGCACCGTCCCCAACCCCCTGGCCGACGCGAAGCCCCTCACCGAGCCCGCCCAGCCCGCCGCCTCCACCGAGGAGCCCAGGTGACCGACCCGTACGAGCGGCTGCGCGCCGAGGCCGAGGCGGGACACGTGGAGGAGGTGGTCGTCGCCGTACCCGACCTCCAGGGGCGGCTGATGGGCAGCCGCCTGTCCGTGCCCTACTTCCTGGACGAGGCCGCCCGCGACGGCCTCGGCGCCTGCGTCTACCTGCTCGCCACCGACGTGGAGATGGACACCGGCCCCGGCTACGCCATCGACGCCTGGGACGGCGGCTTCGGCGACTTCGTCCTGCGCCCCGACCCGGCCACCCTGCGCACCGTCCTGCCCTGGGACGAGGGCACCGCCCTCGTACTGGCCGACGCGGTGTGGCCCGCCGGCCCCGGCGCCGGCCCCGAGCACAACCACGAACCCGTCGCCGTCGCCCCCCGCCACGTCCTGCGCACCCAGCTCGACCGGCTGGCCGCCCGCGGCCTGACCGCGTACGCCGGCACCGAGCTGGAGTTCCTGCTGTTCACCGCCTCCTACCGGGAGGCCTGGGAGCGCCGCTACACCGGCCTGCGCCCCGCCGCCCGCTACAACACCGACTACTCTCTCCAGGGCCTGGAGGAGGTCGAGCCGGTCGCCCGCCGCATCCGCCGCGCGATGACGCGCGCCGGGCTGCGGATGGAGACCGCGCGCGGGGAGTGCCACCCGGGCCAGTACGAGATCGTCTTCCGCTACGACGAGGCGATGGCCACCTGCGACAACCACGTCCTGTTCAAGGACGGCGCCAAGCGGATCGCCGCCGCCGAGGGCGCCTCGCTCACCTTCATGCCGAAGTTCGACGAGGGCGAGGGCAACTCCTGCCACATCCACCTCTCCCTGCGCGGCGCCGACGGCACGCCCGTGCTGGCCGACCCGGACGCCGGCGACGGCATGTCGGAGCTGATGCGGCACTTCGTCGCCGGTCAGCTCGCCTGCCTGCCCGAACTGGCCCTGCTGATGGCGCCCAACGTCAACTCCTACAAGCGCCTCCAGCCCGGCGCGTTCGCCCCGACGGGCGTCGCCTGGGGCCGCGACAACCGCACCTGCCCGATACGGGTGGTGGGCTCGGGGCCGTCGCTGCGCATCGAGCACCGCGTCCCCGGCGGCGACGCCAACCCGTACCTGGCCGTCGCCGCCGCCGTCGCCGCCGGGCTGTACGGCATCGACAACCGCCTGCCCCTGCCGCCGGAGCACACCGCCAACGCCCTGGCCGACCCGTCCGTCCCCCGCCTGCCCGCCACCCTCACCGAGGCCCTGCGCCGCTGGGAGAACGGCGGCATCGCGGCCGAACTCTTCGGCAAGGAGACCGTCACCCACTACGCGCGGGCCGCCCGCGCCGAACTCTCCGCCTTCGAACGCGCGGTCACCGACTGGGAGCGCGTCCGCGGCTTCGAGCGCCTGTGAGCCCGTGCGTCCGCACACCGGAGGCTTGACCGCCACGTACTCCCTCGCCGAGGCGCGAGGCAAGCTCGGCGCCCTCGCCCGCCGGGCCGCCCGGCACGAGCGCATCACCCTGACCGACCACGGCGTCCCCGTGGCCGTGCTCGTCTCCCTCTCAGAACTCGAAGACCTGGAGGACGCTCTCGCCATCGCCCGCCTGGAGCGTGACCTTTCCCTCGGCCGCACCGGGGCGCCGCTCCCCCACGATGAGGCGCGCCGCATCCTCCGCGCCGAACACGTCGACCGGTAGCTCACGACCGGAGCCGGGCCCGCCAGGGGCGGGTGACGGCCTGGGTGTAGGCGCGGTGAGTGGGGTGGTGGGCGGCGTGGCGGAGCTGCCAGTCCAGGGCGGTGCCGAACTCCACGCCGGTGTGCGACGCGGCGCCGCACACCTCGCAGCTCATGCGGTACGTGGCCGGGGGCGCGTCGGGAGCGGTGTCCGGTTCGCCGGTCCAGCCCGCCGTGTCCGGCTCGGCGCGCAGGCGGCGGAACATCACGGGACGCCGCCTCCCGGCCCCTGTCCCGGCCCTCGCCCTGGCACGGGGTCCTGGGGCACGGGCCGCAGGGAGATCTCCCACAGGCACTCGGCGCCCGTGTGGCTGTAGACCACCGCCCGCCCGGCGCGCAGCAGCCGGTGGGTGCGGTCGGCCGCCGCCTCGTGCCCCCAGGCCAGGAACCGGGCGGCGGCCTCGGGGTCGTCGGGGCCCAGGCTCGCCGCGATCCGCACCGCGCGCTCCCCCGCCCACCACTGGACCTCCCCGGCGTGCGCCGAGAAGCAGTCCCCGAGGTGGAACATGCGCGGCCGGGGCGTACGCAGGTAGGCGACGGCCTCGGCCCGGTACGCGGCGGGCCACCGGCCGCTCATCCGCCCTCCTCCGCAGGTGAGTCGAGCAGCACGGTGAACCACACCCACTTGCCGCCGGGCACGCAGGTGTAGCCCAGGGCATCGGCCGTCTCCCGCAGCAGCCACAGCCCGCGCCCGCGTTCGGCGTCCCAGTCCGGCACCTGTACGGCGGGGGCCCGGCGGGAGCGGTCGTACAGCCGGACCAGGGCCGTGCCCCGGCCCTGCCGCACCTCCAGCCGGCACCGCCGGTCGGCCACGTGCCGCCACACGTTCGACAGCAGCTCCGAGATCCCCAGCCGCGCCGTCTCCACCGCCGCCCGGTCCCCGCCCATCGCCCGCACCGCCGCCGCGACCTCGCGCCGCCACACCTCGATCTCCCGCGCCTCGACGGTTATCTCCCAGGCATGGATGTGGTTGTCCGCGATGTTCCGCTCCACGACAGCCATAGGGGGCTCCAACCATCGGTAATCGTTCCGGCACCGATGGCTATCGGCCAACCCCGGCATATCCACCGTCATTTACCTGCCACAACCGACACACTCCTCCGACGTCGGAGAATGTCGGTTATGGCAGGTGAAGAACCTTGAACGAGGCCTTGCGGCATGCTGTCTCGGAGTCCGGTATGACTTCCTACCAATTGGCGCGCGCCTGTGGAGTCGAAGGCCGAACAGTCGATCGGTGGTTGTATGAAGGACGGGTACCCCGCCCCGGTACCCGCGCAGTTGTCGCCGACCGACTGGGAGTTGAGGAAAGCGTGCTGTGGCCCAACGTCGTGAAGGCCGTCATGAAGACCGGCCCCGACCGCGAGGTCGTCTCGGTCTACCCGTACCGCTCGGCCTGCCCGTCGTCCGTCTGGCGCTCACTGATCACGGACGCCCGCGAGGAGTTGACGTTCGCCGGGTACACCAACTACTTCCTCTGGCTCGACCACCCGAACCTCGCCACCGTGCTCAGGAAGAAGGCCCGCGCCGGTGTCGCGGTGCGGTTCCTGCTGGGCGAGCCCGACTCAGTGACGACCCGGCGCCGCGAAACGGTGGAGCAGACCGCACTGACCGTCTCCACCCGCATCCGCATCACGCTGGAGCACCTGGAACGGCTCGGGGACACCGAGAACATCGAGGCCCGCTACAGCCGTCACGAGGGCCACATCAGCCTGTCGGTGTTCCGCTTCGACGACCAGATGCTCGTCACCCCCCACCTGTCCAACCTGGTCGGCCACGACTCGCCCATGCTCCATCTGCGGAGGCTGCAGGACGACGGCATGTTCGACCGTTTCGCCTCGCATGCAGAGGCGCTGTGGAAGGAAGGGGCTCTGATCAACGGATGACTGCGGACAGCGTTCGGCACGACCTGCCGATCGAGCAGTGGCGGAAGTCCAGTTACTCCAACGGCGGCACGGGCAACTGCGTGGAGGTGGCGGAGATACCCGGCGCCGCCGGCATCGCCGTACGCGACTCCAAGAACCTGGGCGTCCCCCCGGCCCGCGTCTCCCGCCCCGCCTGGGCGGCGTTCCTCTCGGCGGTGGCGCGGGGCACGGCCCTCACCAGCTAAAGGGCAAGCGAACCCCGGAAAGAGCGCTGTCGGAGGCTCGGCACGGCCCCGGAGGGGTCGTCACCACCGTCGGCGCACGATCGCCTTGCCGCCGGTCACCAGGCTCGCCGGCGGAACGTCGTCGGCCACGACCGCGCCGGCGGCGACCACGGCGTCACGGCCGATGCTGACGCCGGGCAGGATCGTGGCACCGGCGCCGATCCACACGTTCTCCGCGACGTCGATGGGCGCACCGGTGAGGTACAGCTTGCGCTCCCCGGGATCGACCGGGTGGCCGCTGGTGATGAACGTGGCCTTCGGGCCGATCATCACGCGCTCGCCGAGCCGGATGCCGGCGTAGTCCAGGAACGTGCAGTTCTGGTT
This sequence comes from Streptomyces verrucosisporus, assembly GCF_017114865.1. Classification (GTDB taxonomy): domain Bacteria; phylum Actinomycetota; class Actinomycetes; order Streptomycetales; family Streptomycetaceae; genus Streptomyces; species Streptomyces fenghuangensis. Next base: position 42,253 of record NZ_JADEYH010000003.1, read on the forward strand.
GATGAACACGCGCTCGGCGAGGTCGAGGTTGAGGCCGTGGTCCGTGTAGAAGGGCGGGTAGATCGTGACTCTCGGCGGCAGCGGCTTGCCGAGGATCCGCTCGAACAGTTTCGCCTTGCCGGCCTCGTCCTCGAAAGGTAAGGCGTTCAGGCGGGAGGTGAGCTCGGTGACCCGCAGGACCCTCTCGGCCATGGCCTGGAACTCGGCGCTGTGGATGCGCATCAGACGATCGCCGGACATGCCACGACCCCTTCTGGTGTAGCGGTGACCGGGACCCATCGGGTGATCCTTTTCAAAGGGTGCCCACGGGGACGAGAACGAGAGGCGTCCATGATCGCCTCGTGGCGAACAGCCCGGCCTCCTCGCGGCGGCACTCTATGCGACGACCGACGACCTGCCGAGGAAACGCCCGGATCCGGCACCGTGGCGACGGTGCGGGACACGGCGGCGTGGGGACGGAGCCCGGCACCGCGGGCGGAACCTTCACAACGCGGGGTGTGTGCGTCGACGGCGGGCAGGGCTCCGCGGTCACCGCCCGCTCTCCGCGGCGGTCCCTCCCGACGTCCTGTGCGGCATCAGCACCACCCCGCCGATCAGTGACACCACGGCGGTGAGGACGAGCAGCGTCCCCAGCCCCAGGCCGGGGATCACCGCGCCGGCGAGGGCCGGCGCCGCGACCGAGCTGACGGCCCCCACGACCAGGCAGCCGGAGAACGCCGCGCTCGCGCGGCCGGGCACCAGTTCGGCGGTCCAGACCGCCAGCACCGCCGACCCGGTCATGTACCCCGCGCCGAAGACGCACGCCGAGACCGCCGTCGCGGCCGGGGAGTCGCCGGCCAGCCCGAGGAGGGCCAGCGCGGCGGCCACCGTCACCAGGCACAGCGCCGCGACCCTGGGGCTGCCCAGTCGCCGCGCGACGGCCCCGGTCGCCACACCCACCATGCCGGTGGTGCCGATGGCCGCGTAGAGCGCCGGGACGGCTGCATCCGGGAGGTCCCGGGAGACGATGTCCGCGGCGTAGGTGAAGTAGATGATGATGACCGCGAAGTAGACGGCGGAGTAGGCGGCCGGAACCCCCAGCGCCCTCGCGAGCGAGGAGGCCCCGTTCCGTCCGTCCGGGCGGGGGACCGGCCCGGTTCGCGGCGTCAGGCGGAGGTTCACCGCGGCGGCGGCCACGGCGGCGAGGGCGATGCCGCCCCAGACCAGGCGCCACGACCCCAGTGCGGCCAGGGCGGCCAGGCCGCCCAGCACCACCAGTCCGCCGCTGGTGCCGGTCGTGATGATGGCCAGCGCTCTGGGCCGCTGCCGCGGGGACACCATGCGCGTCACGATGTCGGAGTAGGGCGCCCAGACCCAGCCGCCCGCGCTGCCGGCCAGGACGGCGCCGACGGCGAGCAGCCAGGGGGACTGGGCGAAGGTCACGGTCACCGCGCCCGCCGCGCCGCAGGCCCCGCCCACGGTCGTCGGCGCACGTGAGCCTCGGCGGGCGGTGAGCGGTCCCGCGAGCACCAGGCCGGCCAGGTAGCCGGCGAACGTGGCGCTGGCGACGAGGCCGAGTACGAGTTCGGAGAGTTCCAGGTCCTGCCGGATGTCGGGCAGCGTCAGACCGTAGGCGTACCGGGCCATGCCGAAGGCGACCCCGACGACCGCCGCTCCTGCCAGGCCGATCCGGTTGCCCGTGGAGAGCGTCACGACTGCCCTCTCTGTCCTGTTGCCCTGTGGTGTCCACCGGAGCCGCTGCCCGACGCGGCGGAAGGGACGGAGGAGATCCGGCCGTACCGTTCGCCCCGGTTTGAGGTTACATCGACGGATCACCGGTGCTGAGGGCACAGGAGCAGGCGGGCGGTCCGTGCTCACCTTCCCGGTCGGTAGCCGTCGTAGTCGTTCCATCCGGCGGTCCGGTCCAGTTCCTCCCAGGTGGGCCAGACCGCGCCCGTCGCCCGGCGGACGAGTTCGCCGGGCAGGCCGAACGGCGGGGCCTTGTGCGGTTTGGCGAGGGCCTGGCCGACGATCGTGTCGTGGAGGACGGCCGCCGCGTGCAGACGGGGCAGCGCGGCGTGGACGCGTTCGGCGTGGCCGGGCGGGAGGACGTGCGGGTCGTCGATGCCGAGGTCCAGGGCGGCCCCCACCGTCACCAGGGCGATCTCCGGGCGCTTGCGCATCGCGAGGTCGTGGTGGAGGTGGAGGGCGATCGCGTCCCAGACGACCTCGACCCGGTCGGCGGGCATCCCGCGCTCGGTGAGGAAGCGGGCGGCCAGGTCGGCGCCGTCGAGGTCGAAGGACTGGTCGCCGTCGCCCTCCGGGGTGAGCCCGGCATCGTGCAGGACGCAGCCCAGGAACAGCAGTTCGTCGTCGTAGTCGCGGCCGGGCAGCAGGCCGCGCCGCTCGCCGGAGGCGCGCCCGTGGAGGTAGGTCCTCAAGCTGTGGTTGAAGATCGCCGGATGCTCGGTCCGCTTCGCGTGGTGGAGGGCCTCCAGCGCAAGCTCGGTGCGTGGCAGGGGCAGTTCCTCGTGAAGGTCCGTCATGTCATCTCTCCTGGATGCCGGATGTCGGGAGCGGGGCGGGGGTCTTGCGGAGGCGGCGCAGGGCGAGTAGTCCGCCGACGCCGGGGACGAGGGCGTACCACCGTGCACCAGTGTCGGCTGCGGTCGTGGCCTGCCAGGCGGCGGCGATGACGACCAGGTACGCGGTGCCGTGCAGCGGGCCGGTGAGCGAGGTGACCGGCCGCGCGTGGACGGTGAGCAGGTTGGCGAGCAGCACGGCCAGGGTGGCGGCCTCGGCACCGGCGGCGATCCGCAGGGTGCGCACGGCTCTCACACCCCCGTGGTGGAGCCGGGGCGGACGATCATCAGGACGACGACGACCGCCCACAGCAGGTTGAAGGCGCCGGTGAGCATGGACAGCCGGGCCGCCGCCGAGCGCGCCTTCCCGTCGTCCGCCGCCGTACGCGCCCCCGCGCCGTCCGCCGGCCGGAGCATCCGCCGCTGGCCGGGGACGATCGCCAGGACCAGGACGGCCGCGGCGATCGCGGTCAGGACGAGCGAGGCGATGAGCCAGGCGTCGGTGAGGACGCCGAGTCGCGCGCCCGTGGCGATCCCGAAGACCGGTACGGCGATGCCGGCGACGGCGTAGCCCCGGCAGATCCGGTGCAGGAACGCGGCGATCCACTCGTCCCGTCCCCGCCCCGGCTCCCCGGGCGCGGCGGCCGGAACGGCGATCGGCGCGGCGGCCTGCCGTGCGTGGCGCGGGAAGAGGGAGGCGGCGACGGTGATCGGCCCGATCACCACGATCGCCGCCAGGACGTGGACGGACAGCAGCACCTTGGTCACCGCGGTCTCCTCACCCCGATGATGGATATATTGGCTGCCAATATATAGCACGGCTATATGTCCGCTGTGTAGGCTGCCTACTCATGAAGGCCGACGCCGTACGCGGACATCTGGACGGACTGCTGCTGGCCGTGCTGGAGCCGGGACCGCTGCACGGGTACGCGATCATCACCGCCGTACAGCGGCGCAGCGCGGGCGCGCTCGAACTGCGCACCGGCACGGTCTACCCCGCGCTGAACCGCCTGGAGCGCACCGGACTGCTGCGCAGCAGCTGGGACTCCACCGGCGAGCGGAAGCGGCGCCGCTACGAACTCACCGACGCCGGGCGGCGCGCCCTGGCCGAGGAGCGGTCGGCCTGGCAGGCCTTCACGGCGGCGATCGGCTCCGTCCTGGACCCCGCCCCGCACCCCGGGCACGCCGGATGAGCGGCCCCGGACGGCGGACCGGCCCCACCGGGACGTACGCCGACGAGTACGCCGACGAGTACGCCGAGGTCCTGGCGTCCGCCCTGCGCGGCCCGGCCCGCGCAAGGGCCCGGCTGGTGGCGGAGATGCGCGAAGGCCTCGCCGAGACGGTGACCGCGTACACGGGCGAAGGGCTGCCCCACGATCTCGCCGTCCGGCGGGCCGTGCGGGAGTTCGGCACCGTGGCGGAGGTGGCGCCGTCCTGCCAGCGGGAGCTGACCGTCGCCCAGGTCCGTCACACCGCCCGGGCCGTCACCCTCGCCGCCCCGCTGCTGACCGTCTGCTGGTACCTGTTCCTGGCCACCGGGCACGGCGGTCAACTACCCATGGCCACCCGCATGCTGGCGTTCCCCCTGGCCGGATTCGCGGCCGTCGCCGCACTGCTCGCGGCGACCGTGCTGGCCGCCACCGGCCCCCTCGCCCGGCGGCTGCCCACACCGCACCGGCTTCCCCGGGCGACCGCCTGGGCCGGCACGACGGCCGGCGTCTGCCTGGGCGTGTCCGCGCTCACCCTCGCCGCGTCCTCCCCCCTGTCGGAAAACTGGCCGGTGGTCGCGCTCGCGGGCGCCCTCGCCGCCGTGCTCCACACCGTGGTGGCGTCCTCCGCCCGCGCCTGCCGTGACTGCGCCCGCGCATAGCCGCCCACCCCGGCGGCGTTCGCAAACCCGTTCCCCCGATGCCCCTTTCGCGCTGTTCGCCGCCAAAAGCGAGAAGTCGACACATCTCCTTCCCAGACTTGGAGGAGCGGGCCGCCCGGCCCGTGCGCACCACACCGACCGCAAGCGACCGCAAGGGGGAAACATGACCGGGACGACCGGGACGACCGGGACGGCCGGGACGGCGAGGAGAGTCGCACGTACGGCCGCCGTGCTCGGCGGCGCGATCCTGCTGGCCCTGACCACCGCCACATCCGCGTCGGCGACCGTGACGCGCTACCACGGCAGCGACGCCGCCCAGGCGACCGCCTACTCGATGCGCGCCTACGACGGCGAGCGCGACGGCAACGGCGTCTACGCCGACGCCTACCTGGCCAACGGCGCCCACGTCTCCCAGTGGGACGGCAGCGGCGCGGACGGGAGGTGGGGCCCGTGGGCGAGCTACAGCTCACGCATCAAGCAGTTCCGGGTCTGCGAGGACCACAAGGGCTGCTCCAGCTGGGCCTACTGGCCCAGCTGACCGGCACACCCCGGCACCCGCGCACCACGGCCCGCCCCACCCGGGGCGGGCCGCTCACGTCTTCCCGCTCCCGCCCGCCTCAACGGCGCCCCGCCGCACCGCCCACCGGGGCCTGCCCGGCGGCGTTCCGGGCCGTGAGGGCGAAGAGTTCCAGGCATTCGTCCCGGCGGATCCCCTCACGCACCTCCAGCCGCGGATGCCCGGCCCGGACCACGTCGCGGGCCCGGAGGCCGATCTGCCGCCAGGTGAACGTCTCGTCGGGGTGCTCGGCCGCCCAGCTCCGGGCGTCCTCCTGGGTGGCGCCGAAGGCGATGCCGCGCATCTTGGCCCAGATCGCGGCGGCGGTGCACATCGGACACGGCTCCAGCGTCGTCAGCAGGAAGGCGCTGGCGAGGTAGCGGGAGCCAACCCGTTCGGCAGCCCGGCGAATGGCCCGCACCTCCGGGTGCGCGGTCGGGTCGTGGCCCTGGACGAGTCCGCTGCCCGACTCCCCGAGGACGACACCGTCCCGGATCACCACGGCCCCCAGCCCGTAGTTTCCGGAGAGCGCCGCCTCACGGGCCAGCCGGAGGCACCTCAGCATCCCCGCGTCGATCTCCCGGTCCGTCATCCCGCCTCCGCGGGGCGCGTGCTACAGGTGGACATCAAGGATTCCTTTCCGCAGATACGCACATCGGCGTCCTCGGTGGCTCGCTCGATCCACAGCGACCCGTCGTTCTCCACGATCCAGTAGTCCCGGGATCTGATGTCGATGCAGCGAACGTCCATACGCCCCTGGTACGTCTGCGCCAACTCCCGCACACGGCGGAGCACTTCGGACAGTTCCTCGGAACGGAACGAGAACTCCTGCTTTCCGTTGGCGCGCCCCCGGGACACCACGGGTATGAAACTTATCTTTCGCGCACCTCGCCCACAAGCAAAATCTGCCATTTCCTCCATTAGGTTCAGGCCACCCGGAACAACCACTGAGTTAATCGATAATCCGATTTCTCTGCGCACCACCTCGGCGAGGTTTCCCTCGATATCGTCGAAAGATCTACGGCGCAGCACCCGGTCGTTCTCGGCGGACGGCCGGTGGATGCTGAACTTGAACTCACCCGCGTACTCCGCGCAGGCATCCAGCGTGCGGGTGGGCACGGAGAAGCCGTTGGTGGTGACCACGGGCCTGAGCCCGGCGTCGGCGACTGCGGCGATGATCTCGGGCAGGTCCTCCCGGACTGTCGGCTCACCTCCCGCGAGCTTCGCCGACCGGGCGCCACCGGACGCGAAGAAGCGGGAGATCTCACCGATCTCCCGCACGGACAGTTCACTTCTGCTGGTGGGCGGCGCCTGGCAGAAAGAGCAGGCGACATTGCATCTGCGCGTCACTCGTAAGCAGATCGATCTAGGCAGCTCCTGCGGTATCTCCTTCACCGGCCATCTCCGATGCGGTAGAAAGCTCCAGCATGTTGAGAATGTGCGACATCTGTTCGGCGAACTGCTGGGTGTAGTCGAGGCTGCCCCGGACACGGTCGGCGACATCGGGGCCGGACGGTACCTCGGTGCCGTAGAAAACGATGACGCCGTGCGGCGTCCGGCCATGAACGTGGCTGTTGGTGGCCGCGTCGAGCCGGAGTACCGGGCATGCCAGCACCCACCTCTGCCGCGGCTCGATCATCCGGCTCACGTCCGGGTCGTACAGGTTGCTATGGTCCACCGGAAGCTCCTGGTAAAGCGGAACGCGCTCCCGGTACGCCTGGCCGCTTACGATATGAGGGGTGTCGACGTAGATGCGGGTGAACCCGTACTCACGCGGCATGCTGATGTTCAGCACCGCCAGATCGCGGTCCTGCCGGAGATAGTGGCGACCGTCCTCGTCACGCTCGGCCACGAAGTAACGAGCGTTGCAGGTGACCTCCAGAGTTCTGGAGACGAGCTCGCACATGATCCGCAGGGTACTTTCCAGGATTCGCCGCTGCCGCTGCCGCAGCAACTCGTAGCGCTGCACGAAATCGTCCCGCTCCAGCATCCGCTGCCTCCGCACGAAGCCCTCACCGACCGCCAGGGAGGCAATCCCGAGGAACAGCGGGAAATTGCCCCATCCCAACCCTATCGACGCGGTCAAGTAGCCATTCTCCGAGAGCTGGTCGGTGAAGAGGTTCACCCACAGGCCGATCAGCACACCCGAGACGACAGACGTTCCCACCCGCACGGCCGTCATCAGGCGCATATCCACCCCGCCTCCCCCTTAAACCGACAGCCAGTGCAGCACATCGAGGAGTCGCCGCACGAGGGCGCCCGTTGGAATCCCGCCAACATCACCGGCATCACCGGGTGTGGAATACGGAATTCCGCTTCTGCTCCCGCGCCTTCCCCTCGCGTTCTTCCCGGAGGAAGCCACCGGCAAGCCCGGTCACACCCCGGCCGGACGCTCGCCCTCCACCGGCTCGGCGCCGGGGTGACGGCGTTCGCCCGGGGCGTCCCGCGCGACGCCCCGGGCCTCCACGACGCCGCCCGGGCCCGGCGCGCGGGCCGGCGGCCGTGAGAGCCGAACGGGCCCCGCGTCCCGCCCCGCCCGCGCCCATCTCGCACGCCCGGGGGCGTGCGACGGGGCGCGCCGCGGGACGCCGTAGGACAGATCCACAATCCGTTCGTAACTTTTCCGCTCACCGGCAGATATGCACGGCGAACGGCGAACGGCCGTGACCGGATGAGGACGAGAGGAGAAGCACGGTGAGGCGGAACCGGACGACGCGCGGGTGCGTGGTGGCGGCGGGGGCGGCCGTGGTGGCGGTCGTGCTGCCGGGCGGCGCCGCGCCGGCGTGGGCCGACGAGACCCACCGCGGATCGCACAACGGGCCGACCGTCGCGCTGATCTCCACGGGGCAGATCGACGACCCGATGGAGGACGTGCTTGAGCACGCCGCACTCTTCCAGCGGGACCACCACACGGGCTGAGCCCGGATCGGACACCGGCTCCGGGGTGAGGGAGCCGGCCCTGCCCGGTGGGTTCGGACGGAGCCGGGCGGGCCGTCGCACCGGAGGCGGCGGAGGCCGGGGCACGCACCGCCCCCCGGCCTCCCGGCTGTCCGCGAGACCGGGTGGGACCGGTCCAGGGCAGCCGAGAGCCCGGCGGAGGGCGGCTGTGGGGGCCGCCCTCCGCCGGGCCTGTGCTGCTCCGGGGCGCCGGGCGCGATGGCCCGGCGGGCAGGGGTCAGGGGTCAGGGGTCGTCCGTCAGGCGCGGACCTTGGCGCGTTCCACGGCGGCGACACCCGCCGCGGCCAGACCGATCTGGATGAGCAGCTCGATCCAGTCGACGCCGCCGGTGTCCGCGACACCGATCCCGGCCGCGATGAACGTACCGATCAGGGCTGCGACGATACCGACCACGATCGTCCACAGGACGCCGATGCGCTGGCGGCCCGGCAGGACCAGCCGCCCCAGCACACCGACGACGACGCCGATGACGATCGCGGTAATGATGCCGGTTATCTCCATGACTTCACCCTTTCGGGTCGGTTTCCTCACCTCCTCCTTCCCGGTCCCGGCCCACGCACACGCGGGCATGTCAAGTTGTCAAGAGCCGGCGGCCCAGCCCGGCCCGGCCTCCGCACCGGGTCGCCGGACCCGGGAGACCGGACCCGGCCGGGCCGCCGCACCGCCGCACCGCGCTCAGGCGCCGATGCCGCGGCCGTCCTCGCGCCAGACGGAGACGACCGACGGGCGGGGCACCCTTCCCGGCCCGTCGGGCCAGGCCGAGGCGGGCTGCTCGTAGCTGGCGCCGTCCACCTCGCCCGGGTGCTGCACCGCGACCAGCACTCGCCGGTCCTGGATGATCGGGCCGCAGGTCTCGGCCCCGGCCGGGACGGTGAGGAACTGCCGCACCTCACCGCGCCGTCCGCCCGCCGTGGCCACACCGAACAGCCCGTCGTGGGAGCCCAGCGCGTTGCCGTCCGTGGAGATCCACAGGTTGCCGTAGGCGTCGAAGGCGAGGTTGTCCGGGCAGGAGATCGGGCTGACCTGGTCCTTGGGGAAGCCGGCGAAGTAGGTGGCGGGGTCCTCCGGGTCGCCGCAGACCAGGAACAGACGCCAGGCGAAGCCGTCGGCCGCCGGGTCGTCCCAGTGCTCGGCCAGTTCCAGCACCTGGCCGTGCCTGTTGGCGTTGCGCGGGTTGGCCTCGTCCGGGCCGGGCCTGCCCGCCGCGCCGCGCTGGGAGTTGTTGGTCAGCGCGATGTAGACGCGGCCGGTGCGCGGGCTGGGCTCCACGTCCTCGGGACGGTCCATCTTGGTGGCGCCCACCTTGTCGGCGGCCAGGCGCGTGAAGACGTAGACCTCCTCGGCGCTCATGCCGGGGACGTGGGAGGTGTCGCCGGTGGCCAGCGGGATCCACACGCCGGAACCGTCGAACTCGCCGTCGGAGGGAAGCTTCCCGCTGCCGTCGATCTGGTCGGCCGGGCTGTCGCCGGTCAGCTTCGCCACGTAGAGGGTGCCCTCGTCCAGCAGCGTGAGGTTGTGCTCGCGGGCGGCGCGGCTGTCGCCCTTGGCCATCCGCCTGGAGGAGACGAACTTGTAGAAGTAGTCGAAGCGCTCGTCGTCGCCCATGTAGACGACCGGGCGGCCGTCCGCGGTCAGGCGGGGCTCGGCGGCCTCGTGCTTGAAGCGGCCGAGCGCGGTGCGCTTGCGCGGCACGGAGCCGGGGTCGTACGGGTCCACCTCGACGACCCAGCCGAAGCGGTTGGCCTCGTTGGGCTCCTCGGTCAGGTCGAAGCGGTCGTCGAACCGCTCCCACTTGCGCCCCGAGGCGCCGCCGCTCATGCCGTAGCGGGCCAGCCTGGCCTTCACCTCCGGGTCGGTGACGGAGGCGGCGCCCGCGAAGTACTGGTTGAAGTTCTCCTCGGCCGACAGCGCCGTGCCCCAGGGGGTGGTGCCGCCCGCGCAGTTGTTGAGGGTGCCCAGCACCCTGGTGCCGGTGGGGTCGGCGGAGGTCTTCAGCAGGTCGGACCCGGCGGCCGGGCCGGTGAGACGGAACTCGCTGGTGGCGGTGAAGCGGCGGTTGAGGTGGTGGCGGGGGACGGCCGTGAGCTTCCCCGTGCGGCGGTCCTCCTCCACCACGACGACGGACAGGCCGTGCGCGGCCCAGGCGATCTCCACCTGCTCGCGGGTGGGGTTGTCCCCGTCGTAGCCGGGGAACATCAGCTCCTCGTCGGTGTACTCGTGGTTGGCGAAGAGCACCTGGCGCCCGCGCTCGCCCTTGAGCGGCAGCAGGGTGAGGAAGTCGTTGTTGTAGCCGAACTGGCCGGCCTGCGCCTTCGCGCTCTGCTTCTCCGGGTCGAAGGCGGGCGCGCCGCGCAGGATCGGGTCGCCCCAGCGGATGACGACGTTCTGCGCGTAGCCCTCGGGGACGGTCACCGCGTCGATGGTGTTCGGCGCGACGGGCGCGAAGCGCAGGCCGCGCGCCGCCCCGCGGATCTTGCCGCGCTCCTTCTCCCAGCCCTTGCCCGGCACGACGGGGGGCTTCGCGGATGCCTCGGGCGCCTGGCCGATACCGACCGCCGCCCCGGCGGCGGCGGTGGCGCCGACGACGGCGCCGGCGCGCAGCACCGAGCGGCGGGAGAGGGCGGCGGCGATGACATCGCCGGCGTACTCGTTGCCGCTGGTGTTGGGCACCTCGTGGAAGCAGGCGTCACCGCAGCGGTAGCGGCAGGTCAGGGCGGCTCTCCCGCCGGGATGCGAACCGATCAGCGGCAGCAGTTTGCGCATGGTCCCCTCCGGATGTTCCGTGTCTACGCGTGTCGGACGCTAGGCGCGCGGGCACGACGGGGGGCGACCGCACGGTAAACGTAGGGTGAATCCGACCGGTGGAATCGGCAGGCCGTCCGGCGGCCACTCGGCGGCCGCCGACGCACCCTCCGTGGCCGGATCCGTACGGTCGCCGCACCGGTACACCCGGCGCCCGCCGGCCCCGCCCCCGCGCTCTCCCCGGCCTTCTCCCCGCCCCTCGCCGGCCCTCGCCGGCCCTTCCCCCGGCCCTCCCGGCGCCCCCCGCGCACGGCGATATCCGGACCGGCGGCACGGCCCCGGACCGTTAGGATTTCTCCCATGGCGGCCACTGGAAAAGAGCAGCGGGGGGCGAAGGCGTTCTACGTCACGACCCCCATCTACTACGTCAACGACGCTCCGCACCTGGGCCACGCCTACACGACCGTCGCAGGCGACGTGCTCACCCGCTGGCACCGCCAGCGCGGCGAGAAGGTGTGGTACCTCACCGGCACGGACGAGCACGGTCAGAAGATCATGCGCACCGCCGAGGCCAACGGGGTCACCCCCCAGGAGTGGTGCGACAAGCTCGTGGAGGAGGCGTGGAAGCCCCTCTGGGAGCACCTTGAGATCGCGAACGACGACTTCATCCGCACCACGCAGCAGCGGCACACCGCCCGCGTCCAGGAGTTCGTGCAGGACCTGTACGACAAGGGCGAGATCTACAAGGGCGAGTACGAGGGCCCGTACTGCGTGGGCTGCGAGGAGTACAAGTCCCCCGGCGACCTGCTGGACGGCGAGGGTGAGTGGGCGGGCGAGAAGCTCTGCCCGATCCACAAGAAGCCCGTGGAGATGCTCCAGGAGGAGAACTACTTCTTCAAGCTCTCCGAGTACGGGCCCAAACTCCTGGAGCACTACGAGAGGCACCCGGAGTTCATCCAGCCCGAGTCGGCGCGCAACGAGGTCGTCAACATCGTCCGCCAGGGCCTGGAGGACCTGTCGATCTCCCGCTCCACCTTCGACTGGGGCGTGAAGATCCCCTGGGACGACAAGCACGTGATCTACGTGTGGATCGACGCCCTGATGAACTACGCCACCGCCGTCGGCTACGGCTCCGACCAGAAGAAGTTCGAGGAGACCTTCCCCGCCGACGTCCACCTGGTCGGCAAGGACATCCTCCGCTTCCACGCGGTGATCTGGCCCGCGATGCTGATGGCGCAGGGCCTGCCGCTGCCGGGGAAGGTCGCCGCCAACGGCTGGCTGATGGTCGGCGGCGAGAAGATGAGCAAGTCCAACCTGACGGGCATCTCGCCGCAGCAGCTCACCGAACACTTCGGCGTGGACGCCTACCGCTGGTACTTCCTGCGCGCCATCGCCTTCGGCCAGGACGGTTCCTTCTCCTGGGAGGACTTCACCCACCGCTACACCAGCGAGCTGGCCAACGACTACGGCAACCTCGCCTCGCGCGTGGCCGCCATGGTGAACAAGTACTTCGACGGGCTGCTGCCCGAGTCCAAGGCGGACGGCGAGGCCGAGCAGGCGGTCCGGGACGGCATGGCGAAGGCCGTGGCCGAGGCCGACCGGCGCATCGGCGAGGAGCTGGACTTCGCGGGCGGCATCGCGGCGGTCTTCGACTTCGTCAAGCAGGTCAACGGCTACCTCACCGAGCAGGAGCCGTGGAAGGTCGCCAAGGACACCTCGCCCGAGGCCCAGGAGCGGCTGGCGACGATCCTCTACACCGCCGCCGAGTCGCTGCGCGCCTGCGCCGTCCTGCTCAACCCGGTGATGCCGCGCACCTCCGGCCTGCTGTGGGACTCGCTGGGCGCGCAGGCCCCGCTGGGCGACCTGGCCGACCAGCGCGTCCAGGACGCCGGCGCCTGGGGCCTGCTCCCGGCCGGCACCCGGGTCACCAAGGGCCAGGCGCTCTTCCCGCGTCTGGAGGAGCCCAAGGGCGCGTAGCCAGGACCGGACCCGGCGGACCCGGAGCGTCCGGCCCCGTACACGGCGGAGCGGTGCCCACCCGCCGGGACGGGTGGGCACCGCTTCGCCGGGTGCCCGCGCCCGGAGCGCCGCACGCGACGCCGGACTCCGGGTGCGGGGTTCACGGACCGCCACGCCCGGGCGCTCACAGCTCCCAGGTGTGGGTACGCCCGTCGGGGGACGTGTAGGCCATGGTCTGACCCAGGGGTGTGACGCGGACGGTGAACCACTCGCGGCGGGGCCGGTTCAGCTCCCGCCACCGCCGGTGGGCGCGCTCGACCGCCGCCCACAGGTCCCGGGGCCCGGCGGCGGCGACCACCGCGCCGGCGCGCCCGTCCCCGTGGTCGGTCACCCGTGCGCGGGAGCCGTCGGCGGGGTCGTACAGGACGGTGGTGTGGGTGCCGTCGGCGGCGCGGTGGTGTTCGCGCTCGGCACCGGGCCCCAGGTGGAGCTGGGCGAAGAAGGAGAACGTCCAGTCGTCCAGCACACCGCCGGACAGCGGCGTCTCCCGGCTCCGCCCGCCCTCCGCCCCGGCCGGGGGCGGCGCCGCGCGGGGGCCGGACAGCAGTGGCATGAAGGCCGCCGGGGTGTGCAGGAGGTGCCCGGCGGCCGTACCGTCCGCGAGCTTGGTCAGCCGGGCCAGTGCCCCTCCGGCCAGCGTCCCCTTGAGCGGGACCACCATGATCCCGCCCGTCGCGCACTGGTCGGTCCAGGCGGCCGGGACGCGCCGCACCGAGCAGGTGGCGATGATCCGGTCGAACGGTGCGTGCCCCGGGGCGCCCGCCGCGCCGTCGGCCGTCTCCACCACCGGCGACATCCCCAGGCCGTCCAGCCGCTCCCGCGCCGCGGCGGTGAGGCGTTCGGAGACGTCCACGGTCACCACGTTCTCCGCACCGGCCAGCCGGCACAGCAGCGCCGCGTTGTAGCCGGTGCCCGTGCCGATCTCCAGGACCCGCGCGCCCGGCTCGACGTCGAGCGCGTCGAGCATGTCGGCCATCAGGCTCGGCGCGGTCGAGGAGGAGGTGGGCACGCCCGTGACGGACCGCTCCCCCGCTTCCTCCGCGTGGAGCCCGTCCACCTCGGTGATCAGGGAGTCGTCCGCGTACACCCGCGCCGCCCACCCACCGGCGTCCCCGCCCCCGCGGCGGCAGGGCAGGAAGCGGTCGCCGTCCCGGCGGTAGAACACCGGGACGAACCGGTGGCGCGGCACGTTCAGGAAGACCTCGGCCAGCCGCGAGGAGAGCACCACACCGCCCTCGTCCATCCGCCGCACCATGCCGACCCGTGCCCCGACGAGCTCCCCGCGCTCGTCGCCCCCGTGCGCTCTCACATCCCTTTCCCTTCCAGCCAGTCGGCGACGGCGGCCGTGATCGGCAGCCCGGTCGCCTGCTCCACGAAACCGAACTGCCCGCTCGGATTGACCTCCAGGAAGCACCATCGCCCCTCGGGGGTGACGACGAAGTCGAACGCGCCGTAGGGCAGGCCGAGGGCGTCCATCATCCGGCGTACTCCGGCCGCGACGGCCGGCGGCGGCTCGCACAACCGGTATCTGTGGCTGTCGTAGTCGCTGCGCCAGTCCACGTGTCCGGCCGGTGAGTCCGCGTGGATCTCGGCGGCGAACAGCCGCCCGCCGACGGCCGTCAGCCGCACCTCGTACGCCTTGGGCACCCATTCCTGGAACAGGTGCGCCGTGGTGGCGACGTCCGGGTGGCCGAGTTCCGCGGGGCCGACGATGCTGGTGTAGACGGCCGCCGACCTCCCGCCGACGGCGCCGCGCACGGGCGTGAAGGGTTTGAACACCACCCGGCCGCCGGTCTCCTCCCCGAACTCCCTGGCCGCTCCGGGGTCGTTGGTGATCAGCGTGCGCGGCACGGACAGCCCGGACTCGGCCGCGACGCGCAGTTGCAGCGGCTTGTACTCGGCGTCGGCCGCCCGGCCCGGGGGCGGCAGCCACCGCACCGGCAACGCCGCCAGCAGCCCGCCGAAGCCCCGCCGGGCCTCCCGCTCGGCCACCCTGCGGGCCTCCGGCGACATCCCCTCGGGGAAGCGGGGGCGGGCAGGCCTGCGGTAGTAGACGCTGCGCACGTCCCGCAGGTCCAGCGTCCTGCGCCCGGTGCGCAGTGTGCCGCTCCACGCCTTCCCGGCCGCGTGTCCGCCCTCCCCGGTGTCTCCGCCTCCTCCGGCCTTCCCGCCGAGGCGCGCGGCCAGGGACAGCCCCAGCGGGAAGTCCGCGACATCGGTGCGGAAGACGGGTACGGCACGCCGGTTCAGCTCCTCGACCACCAGGTCCGCGGTGGGGTCGAAGCGACCCGTCAGCACCAGGACCTTCCCGGGCGCGGTCGTCCCGAGCCGTCCGTCGTCGGTCACCGGCCGTCAGTCGTCGCTCGGGCCCGGGTCGTCCGGCGCGTCCATCTGGCCGGTGGGCTCGGTGGGGCCGAAGGTCTTCGGCGGATTCTTGGTCATGAACACCCCCGGCGGAAGGCCCTGGTAGACGCCGGTCTGGGTCTCCTCGTCGTAGGAGATGTCCTGCGGCAGCACGCCTCCCGAACCGGTGGTGGCGGTCAGGAACCGGAAGGCCAGCGGCGCCGGGCCCCGGTGGTCCGTCAGGTCCGGCAGGTCCGGGGCGGCTCCCCGGTCCAGCGGGAACCTGTCCTCGGGCCTGTCCAGGGCCAGGCCCGCCCCGGTGCGCTCACCGGAGAATAATGTCATGGTCATGACTCCCCCTTCGCTTCGGGGGGCGGAATCCCCCTCTGGGTTATCTCCGCCCGACGGCCGCCGTAAGCCGGTTTTCCGGCCACAGCCCGTCCCGTACAGGCCAACGAGCCGGCAGGCGTCCGGTTTCGCGGCCCGTCCCCGCCCGGCCCCGCGAAGAGCCGGTCCGGCCGACCGCGCCCTGTGCGGCGGCTGACACGGTGCCGGACGGACACGGTCCGGGCTCCTCACCCCGACCGGGCCGAGCTCCGATCGCCCCCTTTCCCCGGCCGCGGGGCGTGGGATACCCCTGGGGCGGCGTCCGGTGGGCGGACATGGCCGGGGAGGGGAGCGGTCAGCGGACGGCTGGCGGGTGGACGAGCGGCTGCACCGACTGGCCGCCCGGAAGGGGGAGTCGAGGCAGCGCCCGGTGGACTTCAGGGCGATCCGCTGGGGACGGTCGGGGACAGTCACCGGCGGGCGCACGCCGTGCTCACGCCACTCACGCCGTCGCGGCCGGCTCCCCGGCTCCGTCCAGCGCGCATCGGATGAGGGTCTCGGCGGCGGCTCGGGCGTGGCCCGCCATGTCGGGGTCGCGCGATATGGCGGCCGTGGTCTGGGCGCCCTCGGCGAGCAGCACGAGCTGGGGGGCGAGACGGTCGGGGCCGCCCGCGGCGCGGACCAGTTCGGCCACCTCGCGCCCGAAGGACTCCTTCTGCTCGCGCACGGCCTCGGCGACCCGGTCGCTGCCGCCGCCCAGTTCGCCGAACACGTTGATGAAGGCGCAGCCGCGGAAGTCGTCCTCGCGGAACCAGCCGGCCAGGAAGTCGAAGACGGCCAGCAGCCTCTCGCGCGGCGTACCGGCGCCGTCGACCGCGCCGGTGACACCGGCGTTCCACCGGTCCGTGCGGTGCCGCAGGACGGCGACGATCAGCTCCTCCTTGGAGGGGAACAGGGCGTAGATGCGCTTGAGGGAGACGCCCGACTCGCCGCGGACGGCGTCCATGCCGACGGCCTGCACCCCCCGGGCGTAGAACAGCCGGTCGGCGGCGGACACCACCCGTTCGCGCGCTGTCTGCTCATCGATCACGAGAACTCCCCTTGCCAAGAGAACCAACGTTCTCTACCGTAGTCGACAGAATCGGAGAACGACCGTTCTCCGCAGCGGAGAGGATGCTTCCCCATGGGCTACGTCAAGGTCGGCAGCGAGAACACCACCGACATCGAGCTGTACTACGAGGACCGGGGATCGGGTCAGCCGGTCGTCCTCGTCCACGGCTACCCGCTCGACGGCCACAGCTGGGAGCTCCAGACCAGGGAGCTGCTGGCGGCCGGGTACCGCGTCATCACCTACGACCGCCGCGGCTTCGGGCAGTCCAGCAAGACCGGCGAGGGATACGACTACGACACCTTCGCCGCCGACCTGAACACCCTGCTGGAGACGCTGGACCTGCGTGACGTCATCCTGGTCGGCTTCTCCATGGGCACCGGCGAACTGGCCCGCTACGTGAGGACCTACGGCCACGAGCGAATCGCCAAGCTGGCCTTCCTGGCCTCGCTGGAGCCGTTCCTGGTGCGGACCGACGACAACCCCGGCGGGGTGCCGCGCTCGGTGTTCGAGGGCATCGAGGAGGCCGCCCGCGCCGACCGCTACGCCTGGTACACCCAGTTCTTCAAGGACTTCTACAACCTGGACGAGAACCTCGGTACCCGGATCAGCCAGGAGGTCGTCACCGCCAACTGGAACACCGCCACCTCCTCCGCGCCCGTGGCCGCCTACGCGGCGGTCCCCACCTGGACCGAGGACTTCCGCGAGGACGTGGCCGCCGTCCGCGCCGCCGGCAAGCCCTCGCTGATCCTGCACGGCACCGCCGACAACATCCTGCCCGTCGACTCCACCGGGCGCCCCTTCCACAAGGCGTTCCCGGAGGCGGAGTACGTCGAGGTGGACGGCGCGCCGCACGGCCTGCTGTGGACGCACGCCGCCGAGGTCAACGAGGCCCTGCTGGCCTTCGTCGGCAGGTGACCGTCCGACGGGCGGTCCGGGTGCGGGGCTCCGGGGGCCGGGCTCGCCGTGAGGCGGGCCCGGCCCCCGGGCGTCGGGCGCGGTGGCGGGGCGTCAGCGCAGGGCGCGGGCGGAGAGCCGGTAGCGCAGGCCGTCCCCGTCCGGCGCGGTGAGGACGTGGAGGCCGCCGTCCTCCAGGACCCGCAGGGCCTCGCGGTCCGCGATCCCGTCCAGCGGCCGGCGCCGCAGGACGGCGGCGGGGTCCGGCCCGCCCGGGTCGTACGGGCGGATGGTGCCGCGCGCGGCCCAGGGCACGTCCGGGGGCGGGTCGATACGGTCGGCCAGGCGCGGGGCCTGGGCGCGTATCCAGCGCAGGGCCTGACGGGGACTGCGGGCCCGGTGGCAGTCGAGCAGCCACTCCCGGTGGGTGTCCGCGTCCAGGACGGTGGCCTCGCACCACACGCCGCCGGTGCCCCCGGAGTTGCGGGCGGCGGCCACGGCGAAGCCGGTCAGCGCCGCGCTGACGGTCATGATCAGCGCACCCAGGCACAGGGCGGTGAAGTCCATCGCGCTCACGGCCCCTCGCGCGAGGCGCGCAGCTCGAACCAGACCCGTTTCCCGGCCGGTTCCGCCCCGCCGGTCCAGCTCACACCCCAGGCGTGGCTGAGCGCTTCCACCAGGAACAGCCCGCGCCCGCCGGTCTCGTCCTCGGCCGCGTGGCGCGGGCGGGGCACCCCGCGCTGGTCGCCGTCCCACACGGAGACGACCGCGCCCAGCCGCGTGACGGCGGCCCCCACCCACAGGTGGGGTACGCGGGTGTGCACGACGACGTTCGTCACCAGGTCGCTGACCAGCGTGCGTGCGGTGTCCAGCAGCCCGTGGTGCCCGGCGGCGCACAGCCACGCCGCGACCGCGTCGCGGGCGACTCTCGGGGTGGTGGGCAGGGCGGGCGCGGTCAGCCGGTAGACGGCGGTGGCGGGTCTGCCGGGTGCGGTCACGGTCATCGGTTTCTCCCAACGCGGTTCGTCTGCGGTGCTCTTGCGTTTCGCCTGCGGAGCACGCGCGCCCACCACCGTGGCTCGGCCGCCCTCCCCCGCCCGTGCCGGTAAGCGGGCAGGGGAGGCCAACTGCACTGCGGGTTCACTGGTGTTTACGCTGCGCTACCGAGGGCCATAGGGCACATAGATGAGACGTCACAACCATGTGACAGGATCTTCGCTCGTGAGTGGACCGGCGCTACGGACGCGCGGCACACTTGGAGCGCCTATCGGGAGAGGATCGATGCCACCCAGGAGCAACCCCACGGCACGTCAGGCACGACTGGGCGCGGAACTGCGGAAGTTGCGCGAGGCCTCCGGCCTCACCGCTCGCGAAGCGGGAGAACTACTCGGCGGCAACCAGGCCCAGATCAGCCACATCGAGTCGGGACGCTGGGGCGTCAGCGCGGAACGCGTACGACGACTCGCCGCCTTCTACTCGGCCGGCGACCAGAAACTGATCGACGCCTTGTGCGAGATCGCCGAGGACCGGACCAAAGGATGGTGGGAGGAGCACCGAGGCGTCCTGCCTCCGGCGTTCCTCAACGTGGCAGAACTCGAATACCACGCCACTCACCTGCGTTCGCTCCAGACGCTCACGGTGCCCGGGATCCTCCAGACGGAGGACTACTCACGGAAGCTCTTCGAGGAAGTGATCCCACCGCTCCCCCGAAGCGAGATCGACGCGAGAGTCGAGCATCGCGCAAGGCGACGTGTGATCTTCGAACGTGACCACCCCACACCGTTCGAGGCGATCATCCACGAAGCCGCGCTGCGTATGCGCTACGGCGGCCGGAAAGTGGCTCGCTCTCAGCTTGAGTACCTGCTGGAAGTCTCTGAGTGGCCAAGCGTCACCGTACGAGTCATCCCCTTCACCTCCGAGAGGTTCATCGGCTCAGCCCAGTCTGTGCTGTACGCGGGCGGACCTGTTCCACAGCTGGACACAGTGCAGCTCGACAACGCTCTGGGGGCTGTCTATCTGGATGCCAGAGCGCAGCTCGACAGGTACAGAGCGGTCTACAAGGCCCTGGAGAGCGTCTCGCTCAACACAAAACTTTCTCAACAAGAAATCAGCCGAATCATCCAGGAGATTTGAGGTTCATCAGGATGCGAGAAGAATTTAAGTGGCAGAAGTCATCCTTCTCTGAGGGAGAAGGGCCGAACTGCGTCGAGGTAGCCCAAGGTGGCGGACATGTCCTCATACGTGAGAGCGACCTCCCAGAGCTGATCATCACAACCAGCCCAGAAAGCTTGGAATCTCTCCTTAGGGGAGCCAAAAACGGCGAGTTCGACCACCTCGCACTCTGACCTCCGGAAGGCGAGCCGACATGTCCGCACCAATCGAGTGGTACGCCGCATCCTGCGGCCAAGGCGGCGGAAACAACTGCATCGAGATCGCACGGGACGGCGATCGCGTCCTCATGCGCGAGAGCAGCAAGCCCGACGAAATCGTCGTGACCACGCCCGCCAAGCTCGACGCCTTCCTCAAGGGCATCAAGGCCGGCGAGTTCGACCACTTCGTCGAGTGAGCCCCGGCCGGAGCCGACGCGGCGCCCGGACCGGCTGTCCGGTTCCATGGCGGCTCCGGCGCGCCGAGCCCGCCGGAAGCGGCACCCGGGCTGCGCCGCGCCCCGTGAGTCCCGGTTTCTGAGCCGCCGTGTGGGGGACGCCCACGGCTGAGCGGGCCGCCGTCGACAGGCCGGCCCGCTGATCAGGTCGGGCCGACCGGGCTCACCGGGGCGCCCGCCCGTGTGGTTCACGCCCCGTGGCGTGCTCGCGCAGCGTCTTGACCGGGTCGTCCCCCAGAACGTTCGCGAGATGCCTCACGACCCCGGACGAGGAGCAGGACCCCTTGTCGGACAGCCGGTTCTTGAAGTACATGGAGACGAAGTACAGCGTGAGATCCTCGAACCGCCCGCTGAACTCCCAGCGTTTCCACTCGTAGCGCCTGCCGAACTCGCAGCCCCGGTAACTGGTGCGGATACCCCGGTAGCTGACGACGACGAAGGAGAAGTCGTAGCGCCATTTCGTCACCACACGCGTCTTACGGCAGGGACGCCAGGTGCACCATCCCCAGTACCGCTCCTCGATCTGGACCTGTTCGGGCATGGTCACTGCCTTCCGGGAGGGATACCTCCGGTGGAGCGGGCGCCCGGAACCGCGGCGTTCGCCGGTCGGCCGCGCTCGGAGACCCGCCGGGACATGCCCCCCTCTTCTTTCTACGCCGCCGCCCGGCGCCCGGCAACCGGACCGGGGCCCGGCCACCACCGGTCCCGGCCGCACACGCCGGGCGGCCTCCGGCGGCTCGGTGAGGGTGTGCTCGACGCGTGGCGGCACGGTGGGCGCACCGTCCACTCGACCATGCCGTCGCGTCCCAGCACGCGCGGGTTCCGTGTGAGCGCCTCGTGGCTGACTCCCCCGGTCTCCGTTCCTCACTGAACGCTTCTCATCCTGAGCGCCAGGCGATCTCGGTGAGAAGCGTTCACTCTCCGCTCTACCAGAGACACGTTCCGTACGCCACTATGGAGCCAGGAAGCCGAGCGGGGGGATCTCTCATGATCGAGCAGGCGTACGTTCAAGCCGTCGACCGGACCACACCGACGATCCAGGACGTCAGGGACCGGATCTCGCAGGGGGTGGATGCGACGGCGGGCCCCGCCCTCGATCGCCTCAGGTTCTGGTTGCAGAT
Organism: Streptomyces verrucosisporus; assembly: GCF_017114865.1. GTDB lineage: Bacteria > Actinomycetota > Actinomycetes > Streptomycetales > Streptomycetaceae > Streptomyces > Streptomyces fenghuangensis. The sequence goes on from NZ_JADEYH010000003.1 coordinate 63,361, forward strand.
GCCGACTGACTCGGAATTCCGCAAAATGATGGACAACGACTGCCTGGTGCGCGCTAAAAGGGTCGGGGGCTCGTTGAGCCCTGGAACAGGCAAACCGCACATTCCTTCGAGCCTGTCGAGCAGGATTAACATCGAAGGAAAATGGGCCGCCATCGACGAAGCCGTGAAGACCAACCATGCCGTGGTCATCAAAGGTCCGGCCGAACATGTGGGCGGGAGCGAAAGCATGTTCAGAAGCAGCTTTCATGTGATCCTCTTCCTGGCCGTCGGGCAGGAGCACTCCGGGCGTCGCTACTATCTGGGTTTCGACCCGGACATCAGCGCCACGGTGGAGTCCCGGGCGGAGTGGGGACTGTTGATTCCCGGCGACACCAAGGAGAAAGTTCGGGAATTCGATGACGTGCGGAGCGTTCAGGTCGTCAAGGCCATGATCCTGGGCGACTCGCAGAACGGCTTCGGCCCGCTGGTCCGCAAGTACTACGTCGAGACGGGCAAGGCTTTCCCCAGTATCAGCCTCGATCTTGCATGATGACCACACTCTGTCTGCGGGAGATCACCCCGGCCAACTTCGACGCGGCGATCGGTCTGCGGGTCCGTCCGGATCAGGAACACTTGGTCGCTCCGGTCGTGAAATCTCTGGCCGAGGCATACGTCTATCCCGGCACAGCTTGGCCCCGCCTCATCCTTGACTGTGACCGTCCTGTCGGTTTCCTCATGGCCTTCTTCGACATCGACTGGAAGGGCGTCGGCACAGGCACCGACATCCGTTCCGGCCTCTGGCGGCTCAACATCGCAGATGGCGAGCAGGGTCGAGGTTACGGTCGCTTCGCGGTCGAGTCCGTTGCTGCTGAAATCCGCCATCGCGGCGGCACCCGCCTGACCACCACTTGGCATCCGGGCACGGGCGGCCCCGAAGGTTTCCACCTCGGGCTCGGATTCCGTCTGACGGGTGAGACCAGCGGAGGTCAGGCAGTCGGCGAGCTGGACTTGCGCTGGGCCTTATGGATTGAGTGTGAAATCAGTCAACCTGGCTTGAGAGTCAAGCTGCGCTTTTCCTCCCCTGAGGGGGCTTAAAATCCTCGTTGCACGGGTTCGCGCCGACACCGAATCGACGCCCCGTAGGCACTACTGCATGACGGACGGCGCTACCGCCCCCCCACTTCCGCAGCCCTGACCGCCTGAGGCTCGGTCAGGAATCGAATCGACCGCGGGCGGTCTCGATGTGGCCGAGGTAGCGGTGGGTCCAGTCGCACATCACGTCCACCGCCTTGCGCAGGGCCCGGCCCGGCTCGGTGAGGGTGTACTCGACGCGCGGCGGCACGGTGGGGTGCACCGTCCGCTCGACCATGCCGTTGCGCTCCAGCATGCGCAGGTTCTGGGTGAGCATCTTGTGGCTGACGCCCTCGACCTCGTCCCGCAGCTCGCTGAACCGCAGGGTGCGCTCCCCGAGGGCCTCGATGATCAGCAGGGCCCACTTGTTGGCGATGTCCGAGAAAATCTCCCGCGCCAGGGTGTCCGCGCGCCGCAGGTCCGCGTCCTCGGGGGAGTCCCCGAACTGCTTGGTCACCATGAGGTTCCCCAGTCACTCAAAAGTGCGTTCTTCCAGGTCAGCGCAGACTCTCCTACGGTTTCCGGGTAACCGCAAGTGACCACGGGCGCCCACGGGCGCCCGGACAGGAGAACGGAACGGACATGGCCATCACTCTGGTGAACCCCGACGGACTGCCCGCAATCGACGTCTACCGGCAGGTGTCGGTCGCGTCGGGCTCGAAGCTGGTCTTCGTCGCCGGGCAGGTCGCCTGGGACGCCGAGGGCAACACGGTCGGCGCGGGCGACCTGGCCGCCCAGGTCGAGCAGTGCTACCTCAACGTCGCCACCGCCCTGGCCGGGGTCGGCGGGACCTTCGACGACGTGGCGAAGCTGAACGTCCACGTCGTCGACTGGACCCCCGACAGGATGCCCCTGCTCCTGGAGGGGATCTCCCGGGCGGCCGCGAAGCTGGGGACCACACCCGTCCCGCCGGCCACGCTGCTGGGCGTGGCGGCGCTGGACGTACCCGAGCACCTGGTCGAGGTCGAGGCCACCGCCGTCCTGGACTGAGCGCCCGGCACGGAGGACATGCGGAGGCCGGCACCGCCTCACTGCTGGACCAGGCCGCCGACCGGGACGGGGGCGACGTGGCCGGTCGGCGGAAGGTCCCGCGCCAGGGCGAGGCCGACGTCGACCAGCGACAACCGGCGCAGGCCGGTGACCTCGGAGGCCGGAGTCCAGACCGACTCGACGATGTCGCCGTCCGGCTCGGGCCGGAGCCGGCCGCCGGTGATGCGGACCCGGTAGAAGACGCCGACGTTCTGGTGCACGACTCCCTCTCGCGTGGCGGTCGCGGGGATCGCCCGCGAGTCCACTCCCAGCAGGCGGTCCACCACCGCCGAGCAGCCGGTCTCCTCGGCGACCTCCCGGATCACCGCGTCGAACGGATCCTCCGCGTGCTCGACCCCGCCGCCCGGAAGAGTCCATCTGCTCCCGCCGTCCGGCAGTAAGTGGCGAGCGAGCAGCACCCGCCCGTCCTCGACGCACACGGCGTACGCCGCCAGCCGGAAACTCATTTCCCCACTCCCCCCGCCGGACCTTGTCCGGCTTCCATGGTTCGCGCGTCAGCGTCACCACACGGAACGGAATCAGACGAGCGTGAGCGCCGCCAGACCGCACCGTGCCGCACCGGGGACGGGTCACGCGGCGGGCGGCAGTGCGAGCCAGTCCTGCCAGCTGATGTCACGGCCGATGCAACGGGGCCGCCGGAAGGGCCAGTCGGCGTCGATCCACCTCGGCACCAGCGCGTCGAGCGCGCGCTCCTCCTCGCCGCCGACGAGGTCGTCCACCACCCACCAGGAGATGTCCGCGTCGGAGCCGGTGCGCTCGGGCGGGTCGATGTAGACGCAGCCGTGGAGCGCCGTCTCCTCCTCATTCAGCAGGGCGTAGTTGAACGACTGGTGCGCGGCGATCTCCTCCTCGTGCCGCAGCAGGTCGACGCGGTCCTCCTCGTAGGTCATCGTCTCGGCGGGCCAGCCCCAGGCGGGGCCGAAGATCTCCCACAGGCGCTCGCGGGAGCCCATCACGGCGGGGTAGTCGATGGGGGTGTCCGCCTCCCGGATCGGCCGCAGATGAAGCGCGGTACCGGGGACGGGCACATGGACGGGGTGGACGAAGTCGTCGGGGAGCCAGCTCATGAGGGCCGAAGCTACCGCCGGCCGGTACCGGAGGGCCCGGCATTTTCCGCGCCCCGGCACCGGCGCGGGCATCGGCTCCCTGCCGCCCGCACCCGGTACGCCGATGCTTCCGCCTTCAGCCTTCTTTGAAGCTTCTCGGATGGCCGACGGGGAAGAACGGGGGGTTTCTTCGAAAAGCCTCACAGGGAAGTTCAATGAAACAATTCAACACAGGTATCACGACAAGGAGGCCCGAAGTGAAGTTCCGCCTTGAGGTCGACATGGACGACGCGGCGTCCGCCGAGGAGTCCGCCCGCGAGCTGGGCCGGATCCTGAGGTACTGGGGAGGGAACCTCCACCACTACGCCCTGCGGCCCGGCGACGGCTCGGCCGTCCACGACTCCGGCTACCGCGAGGTCGGCCGATGGAGCATCATCTCCGCCGACGGGTCCTGACCTCCCCGCCCCTCCGGTGCACGGGGTCCGCCGACATCCGCACGGGGGCCGCGATGTGGGGTGTCCTCCCGTCCGCGCTCGACCGCACCCGGTCCCGGCGCGCGGGGCGCGGGGCGCGGCCGCACCCGTGCCCGCACCGGCGCGGGACCCGTTCCGCGACACCGGTTCCGTTTCCATGCACGGCGAGCCCGTGATTCACACCTTCCGGTGACACGGCGGCTCTCCGGGACCCGCCGGCCCCCGGCCGCGGCCACGCTGGGGCAGACCCCACGCCCCCGCGAACCCCGGAGCGACCCCATGCCCAGCACCGACCTGCCCGGCCCCGGTTCCCTTCTGCGCCACACCCTCGGCGAGCGGCGCATCGCCCTGGTCGCCTGGCGGCTGCTGGTGCTCCAGACCGCGCACCCGGTCGTCGCCGCCGGGATGAGGGACCACTCCACCTACCGGGCGCACCCCTGGCGCCGCGTGCAGCACACCATGGACAGCGGCAAGCGCCTGTTCTTCTCCGACGCCGACAGCCTGCGCCGGGAGGTCGCCCGGCTGGAGCGCACCCACCGCCGCATCCGGGGCTCCGACGGGCGGGGCGGGGCGTACACGGCCGAGGACCCCGAGGTGCGCGCCTGGGTACTGCTCACCCTCTACGAGTCGATGACGGCGATGCGGGAGCTGTCCGGCGATCCGTTCACCCCCGGGCGGCTCGACGAGCTGTACCGGGAGTTCCTCGCCGTCTGCGGCGAGTTCGGCCTGTCCGGCGACGTTCTGCCGCCGACCGCCGCCGACGTGCCCGCGTACGTCGACCGCATGGTCCGCGAGCGGCTGGAGTACGGCGAGGAGGTGCGGTACCTGCTGTTCGGCATCCTCCGCGAGGCGCCCTGCCCGAGCCGGCTGCGGCGGCTGCGGCCCCTGTGGCCGCTGCTGCGGCCGGTGATCGCGCGCACCCTGGCCGCGCTGACCGTCGCCGATCTGCCGCCCGCCGTCCGGAAGCTGTTCGGACTGCCGCGCTCCCGTGCGGCGGCGCTGCTGTCCTACGTCCTGCACCACGGCGCACGGCACCTGCTGACCCGGCTGCCGGACCGCCTGCGCTACCGCGTGCCGCCCACCGGGGCCGTACCGCGCCCCCGGGCGCCGCGGCCCCCGCGGCACGACCCGCGCCCGCCCCGGCTGGACGCCTTCTTCCGGCAGGTCATGGACCAGACCGGGGACGGGTACGTCGATGCCGCCGACCTGCGGGCCATGGCCCACAACGCCTGCTGGCAGCTGGAACTCACCACGGAACAGGAGGACGAGGTCTACGCCGCCTTCGAGGCCTGGTGGCGGCACATGGCCGCCACGATGGACACCGACGGGGACGGCCGGGTCGGCCGGGCTGAGTTCGTGGCCGCCACCCTGGCGGGCTGCGACCGCGACCCGCGCTATCTGGAGGACGGCCTCCACATCGCCGTACGCGCCCTCTTCCGCGCGGGGGACACCGACGGGAGCGGGGAGATCGGCCCCGACGAGTACCGCACGCTCTTCGGCGGCTCCCGGGTGCACCCGGCCGAGCTGAACGACGGCTTCCGGCAGCTCGACACGGACGGCGACGGGCGGCTGACGGAGGAGGAGTTCGTGCGCGGCTTCACGGAGTTCTTCACCGCCCGCGCCTCGACCGTCGCGGGCAGCCGGCTCCTCGGCCGGCCCTGAACGGCGGTCCTGAACGTCCTGAACGGCGGCCCCGTTCTCCGGGTCGTCCGCTCCCCGCGGGGAGCGGACGACCCGGAGAACGGGGCCGTTTCGATCCTTTTGCGTTTCGCTCCCGCGGCCCCCTACACTCCAGGTGTACGAAACGGTTTCGTTCCCACCGGAGAGCACAGATGTCCGATCAGGCGGCCTCCGCCACACCCGCCCGCCGCACCCGGCTGACCCCGGAGCGCGAGCACGAGGTGTTCACGGCCGTGGTCGACCTGGTGCGCGAACAGGGGTACGAGGCACTGACGATGGACGCGGTGGCGACGCGCACCAAGTCCAGCAAGGCCACCCTCTACCGCCAGTGGGAGAGCAAGCCGAAGCTGGTCGCCACCGCTCTGCGACACCTGGGCAAGAGCCACACGGAGGACGCCGACACCGGTTCCCTGACCGGGGACCTGCGGCGGATGGTGAGCGACTTCATCTGCCACGCCTCCGAGGACACCGCCCTGCTGAACGGCCTGGCACACGCCGTCTCCAAGGATCCCGAACTGTGGCAGGCCCTGTACGAGCTGCACATCCGGCCCGGTCTGGAGGCGTTCGACGCCGCCGTGCACAGAGCCGCCGAACGCGGAGAAGTGGATCCCGCCAACCCTGCGATCGAGTTCGTCCCGCACCTGATCATCGGTGCGCTGGGCACCCGCAAGCTGATCGAGAACCGGGACGCGGACGCCGCGTACATGGAGCGCTATCTGAACGCGGTCGTCTTCCCCTCGCTCGGCCTGGCCTGACCGGCCGGCCGGCCCCGCACGGTGCGAACCCGGCGGACGGACCGTGCCGGCCCCAGAACCTCCCGTCCTCTCCGAGTCCCATTCCTCCCAACCAGGAGTCCTCACTCTCATGGCCACGTTCCTGTACCGGCTCGGCCGCCTCGCCTTCCGGCGGCGCGGGCTGGTCGCCCTGTTGTGGGTGGTGGTGCTGGCGGTCGCGGGCGGCTTCGCCGCCTCCGCGTCCTCGGCGGCCTCCAGCAACATCACCATTCCCGGCACCGAGGCGCAGAAGGCGTTCGAGCTGCTGGAGGATCGTTTCCCCGGCAGCAGCCCCGACGGCGCCACCGCACGGGTCGTCTTCAAGGCGCCCGACGGCGAGAAGATAACCGACCCGGAGAACTCGGCCGCCGTCGGCGAGGTCGTCGCCGGGCTGGCCAAGGGCGACCAGGTCCAGCAGGCCGTCGACCCCTTCCGGGCCCGCGCCGTGAGCCCGGACCAGACCGTCGCCTACTCCCAGGTCACCTACGAGGTCTCCGGCTTCGAGCTGACCGAGGAGTCGCGCGAGGAGCTCAAGGCCGCCGCCGAGGACGGCCGGGAGGCCGGTCTGACGGTGGAGACCGGCGGTGACGCGATGGCGGCGATCCCGCACACCGGCGCCGCCGAGGTGATCGGTGTGGCCATCGCCGCGATCGTGCTGCTGATCGCCTTCGGCTCCCTGGTCGCCGCCGGGCTGCCGCTGCTCACCGCCCTGGTCGGCGTCGGCGTCACCGTCGCGGTCATCACCGCCGTGACCGTGCCGTTCGACCTCAACACCACCACCCCGATCCTGGCGACGATGATCGGCCTGGCCGTCGGCATCGACTACGCGCTGTTCATCGTCTCCCGCTACCGCGCCGAACTGGCCGAGGGCCGCGAGCCCCTGGAGGCCGTCGGCCGCGCCACGGGAACGGCCGGCTCGGCGGTGGTCTTCGCCGGTCTGACCGTCGTCATCGCCCTGGTCGGCCTGTCGGTGGTCAACATCCCGATCCTGACCAAGATGGGTCTGGCCGCCGGCGGTTCGGTCGTCCTGGCCGTGCTGGTCGCCCTGACGCTGATCCCCGCTCTGCTCGGCTTCGCCGGGCAGAAGGTCCTGCCGCGCAAGCAGCGTGCGAAGACCGCCCCTGAGGACGGCCCGGAGGACGGCGAGGACGCCCCGGCGGCCGTCGGGGCCAAGGACGGCGCGGGCACCCGCTGGGCCCGCTTCGTGCTGCGCCGCCCGGTCGCGGTACTGCTGGTCAGCGTCGTCGGACTCGGCCTGCTGGCCGTCCCCGCCAAGGACCTCCAGCTCAACCTGCCCGACGACGGCTCCCAGCCCACCAGCACCACCCAGCGCCGCGCCTACGACCTGATCGCCGAGGGCTTCGGCCCCGGCACCAACGGCCCGCTGATCGTGACCGTGGACGCCGAGGACAGCGACGACCCCGAGGCCGCCGCCGGCGCCACCACCGAGAAGCTCCAGGGCCTGGACGGGGTCGCCGCCGCGATGCCGCCCACGTTCAACAAGGCCGGCGACACCGCGATGATCACGGTCATCCCGAAGTCCGCGCCCAGCAGCGCCGCGACCGAGGACCTCGTCCACGACATCCGCGCCGAGGCCGGCGGCATCGCCGAGACCACCGGCGCCGACGTCCTGGTCACCGGGCAGACCGCCATGGCCATCGACGTCTCGCAGAAGATGGACGACGCCCTGGCGCCCTACCTGGTCCTCGTGGTCGGCCTGGCCTTCCTGCTGCTGATCGTGGTGTTCCGCTCGATCCTGGTCCCGCTCAAGGCCGCGCTCGGCTTCCTGCTCTCGGTGGTCGCGGCCCTCGGCTCGGTCGTGGCTGTCTTCCAGTGGGGCTGGCTGGCCGACGTCTTCGGCGTGGAGCAGACCGGCCCGGTGATGAGCCTGATGCCGATCCTCATGGTCGGCCTGGTCTTCGGCCTGGCCATGGACTACGAGGTCTTCCTCGTGACCCGGATGCGCGAGGCCCACGTCCACGGCGAGACCCCGCACGAGTCGGTCGTCACCGGCTTCAAGCTGGGCGCGCGCGTGGTGGCCGCGGCCGCGCTGATCATGATCAGCGTCTTCGCCGGGTTCATCGGCTCCTCCGAGTCGATGATCAAGATGATCGGCTTCGGTCTGGCCGTCGCCGTCCTCTTCGACGCCTTCGTGATCCGCATGGCCGTCGTCCCGGCCGTCCTGGCACTGCTGGGCAAGTCCGCCTGGTGGCTGCCGAGCTGGCTGGACAAGGTCGTACCCAACGTCGACGTCGAGGGCGAGAAGCTCCAGCGCGAGCTGAACGGTTCCGCCGCGAAGGCGGACGAGCGCGAGCCGGTCGCCGCGCGCGACTGAGCGGCACCCGGGCCCGGGGCCGCCGGCGCGCGAGCGGAAGGCGCGGCGGCCCCGGCCGCACCGGCCCGTGGGGACGGGGACCGGTGCGGCATCCGGGGCCCGGCAGCGGTCCTCCCGCGCGGGAGGACCGCTGCCGGGCCCCGGTCGTGTACGGGGCGGCGCCCCGTACTACCGCCGTGCGCTGCGCTTGACCAGATAGGCGGCGGCCAGACAGGCGGCCGCGATGGCGAGGAACACCAGGGTGATGGTCAGCCCGCCGGGGAGGCTCGTCCCCTCGGCGAGAAGCGCGGGTTCGCCGCCCTGCGCGGCGTCGGTGTACCGACTCACTGCGGTCTCCCTTCCGGAGGAATCCACATCGGGGGCTGCGGCGGCCACGGGGAGGGTGCGCGCCCCGCGACCGCTTCCCTCTCCTCGTTTCCCGTCCCGGGCGGCGGCGCATGCCGCGTGTGCGCCCGGATGGCCGGACCACGGCGGGAACGGGAGTCAGAACGGAAGCCGGCCGCGGGCGCGGCGGCCCGCGGAACCGCTGCGTCCCACCGCCCGGGAACTCTTGCCGAACGGCTTGCTCAGCCAGCGCCCCAGCGGACCGGGGGCCTTGCCCCCCGCCCGGGCGCCCAGTCCCAGGGACCGCTGCGCGCCGCGCTCGGGGTGGCGGGACAGGCGCGGCACCACGAAGGCCAGAACGGCCAGGATCACGCACCCCGCTATCACACCGGCGACCACCATGGTCACTCCTCACGTCGTCTCTCATCCGGTCATATCGCTCCGTGTCGTCCCGACCACAGAAGCCGTATGTCGCATCCGTCTGCCCCGACTCGCGCCCGGCATCCCTGAGAACCGGATCGGTGGGCACAAGCAGACCGAGAGGATTTTCGATTCGGCGGAAGTCCGGGAGTCCGGGAGAGAAGGTCCATGGGTGTCGTGGACGACGAGGCGGAGAAGCGCAAGCGGCGGCTGCGGCGGCGGCTGGAGCGGCTGATCGGGATCGCCGCCACCGAGGGGAACGAACTGACCGCGCTGCGCAACGGTGACGAGATCTTCCCGGCGATGCTGGAGAGCATCCGGGCCGCCGAGCACACCGTCGACATGATGACGTTCGTGTACTGGCGCGGCGATATCGCCCGCGAGTTCGCCCATGTCATGGCCGAGCGTGCCCGCGCCGGGGTGCGGGTGCGGCTGCTGCTGGACGGCTTCGGCAGCCGGCTGATCGAGAAGGATCTGCTGGAGGAGATGGACCGGGCCGGGGTGCGGGTGGCCTGGTTCCGCAAGCCGCTGTGGATCTCCCCGTTGAAGCAGAACCACCGCTGCCACCGCAAGGTGCTGGTGGTGGACGAGCGGACGGCCTTCACCGGCGGGGTGGGGATCGCCGAGGAGTGGTGCGGCGACGCCCGCGACGAGAGCGAGTGGCGCGACACCCATGTGCGGGTGCGCGGCCCGGCCGTGGACGGCATCGCCGCCGCGTTCGCGCAGAACTGGGCGGAGTGTTCGGAGGTGCTGTTCGACGAGCGGGACCGCTTCGTCGAGCACGGGACGCGGGGCGGCTCGGTGGTGCAGGTGGTGCGCGGTTCGGCCAGTTTCGGCTGGCAGGACATGCAGACGCTGCTGCGGGTGGTGCTGGAGACGGCGCAGGAGCGCGTACGGCTGGCCACGGCGTACTTCGCGCCCGACCCGTACTTCGTCGAGCTGCTGTGCGCCGCCGCGCGCCGCGGTGTGGAGGTGGAGCTGCTGCTGCCCGGCCCGCACACCGACCAGCGGGCGTCCCAGCTGTCCGGGCAGGGCCACTACGAGGAGCTGCTGGCGTGCGGGGTGCGGATCTGGCACTTCCAGCCGACGATGATGCACGCCAAGATCGTGACGGTGGACGGGATCGCCTCGCTGGTGGGATCCACCAACCTCAACCGGCGCTCGATGGACCACGACGAGGAGGTCATGCTCGTCGTCCTGGACGAGGACTTCACCGCGGGGCTGGACCGGGACTACGACGCGGACCTGGCCCGGAGCGTGCGCATCGTGGGCGCCCGCTGGCGCAGGCGGCCGGTGGTGCAGCGGGTGCGGGAGGCCGCCGTGGCGCCGATCCGCCGGTTCCTGTGAGCCGCCGCCTCCCCCGGGACGCCGACGGGCCGGGACCGCGATGCGGTCCCGGCCCGTCCCCGCGGCCCTGTGTGCCCGTCAGTCGGCCTGCTTGACCTGCGGCGGCTTGCGCACCGACAGATGCAGCTCCTTCAGCCGGGCCTCGTCGACCTCGCTCGGGGCGCCCATCAGCAGGTCCTGGGCGTTGCCGTTGAGCGGGAAGGCGATGGTCTCGCGGATGTTGGGCTCGTCCGCCAGCAGCATCACGATGCGGTCGATGCCGGGGGCGATGCCGCCGTGCGGCGGGGCGCCGAAGTGGAAGGCGCGCAGCATGCCGCCGAACTCGCGCTCGACCTCCTCGTGGCTGTAGCCGGCGATCTCGAAGGCCTTGTACATGATCTCCGGCTCGTGGTTCCGGATCGCACCGGAGGACAGCTCCACGCCGTTGCAGACGATGTCGTACTGCCAGGCCAGGATGTCCAGCGGGTCCTTGGTCTCCAGCGCCTCCAGGCCGCCCTGCGGCATGGAGAACGGGTTGTGGGAGAACTCGATCTGCCCGGTGTCCTCGTTCCTCTCGAACATCGGGAAGTCGACGATCCAGCAGAAGCGGAAGACGTTCTCCGCGAAGTGGCCGGTGCGGCGCCCGGCCTCGACACGGACCGCGCCCATGATCCTGGAGACCTCGTCGAACTCTCCCGCGCCGAAGAAGACGGCCGTGCCCGGCCCGGCGTCCAGGCGGGACAGCAGGGCGGAGACGTTCTCCTCGGTGAGGAACTTCGCGATCGGGCCCGTCAGCCTGCCGTCGTCGCCCACGCGCACCCAGGCCAGGCCCTTGGCGCCCTGTTCGACGGCGAACTCGCCCATCTGGTCGAAGAACTTGCGCGGCTGGTCGGCGGTGCCGGGCACGGCCAGGGCGCGCACGTGCCTGCCCGCGAACGCCTTGAACTCCGAGCCGGCGAAGACGTCGGAGACGTCGGTCAGCTCCAGCTCCACGCGCAGGTCCGGCTTGTCGCTGCCGTACTTGAGCATCGCCTCGCGGAAGGGGATGCGCGGGAAGGGCGAGGTGACGTGGCGTCCGTTGCCGAACTTCTCGAAGAGGTCGGTCATGACCTTCTCGATGACGCCGAAGACGTCCTCCTGCTCGACGAAGCTCATCTCCATGTCGAGCTGGTAGAACTCGCCCGGCGAGCGGTCGGCGCGGGCGTCCTCGTCGCGGAAGCAGGGCGCGATCTGGAAGTAGCGGTCGAAGCCCGCGATCATCAGCAGCTGCTTGAACTGCTGCGGGGCCTGCGGCAGCGCGTAGAACCTGCCCGCGTGCAGCCGGGAGGGCACCAGGAAGTCGCGCGCGCCCTCGGGGGAGGTGGCCGACAGGATCGGGGTGGCCAGCTCGTTGAAGCCGAGCGCCGTCATCTCCTGCCGGATGGTGGAGATGACCGCCGAGCGCAGCATGATGTTGCGGTGCATGCGCTCCTTGCGCAGGTCGAGGAAGCGGTACTCCAGGCGCCGCTCCTCGTTGACGCCGTCCTCGGTGTTGATGGTGAACGGCAGCGGGTCGGCGGCGCCCAGCACCTCGACCCCGGCGACCTCGACCTCGATCTCGCCGGTGGGCAGCTCGGGGTTGACGTTCTCCTCGCCGCGGGCGACGACCCGGCCGTCGACGCGGACGACGGACTCCTTGGAGATCGAGCTCAGCGCCTCGTAGGGGGCGGTGTCGGGACGGACGACGAGCTGGACGATCCCGTGGTGGTCGCGGAGATCGATGAAGAGGATGCCGCCCAGGTTCCGCCGATTGTGCAGCCAGCCGGAGAGGCGGACATCCGTGTCGATGTCCGCGGCACGGAGCTCGCCGCAGGTGTGGGACCGGTACCGATGCATCATTCGTCCAAGTCGTCAGGTTGTCGGTTGGTGTCGGGCCGCCGGCCGCTCGTCGGCGAGGGGGCGCACACGCCCCACAGACTACCGTCCGGCCCGCCTTCCGCCGGGTGCCCCCACCAATGAGCACATATGGTGTAAAAGTGCACACAGAGGACATTCTCGCGGCCACCGGAGTCGGCCTGTGGCGCTGGGACAACACCGCCGGCGCCATCACGCTGGACGCCACCGCCGCCCGGCTGCTGGGCCTGCCGCCCGAGGAGACCGTCCTGACCGAGGAGGCCCTGCGCTCCCGCTTCCACGCGCTCGACTACGCCGAGCTGGCCAACGTCGCCGCCCTGGCCATCGCCGAGGGCACGATCGCGGAGGCACTGCAGCGGGTGGTGGCGCCGGACGGCACCGTCCTGCGGATCGTGCGCAACCGGCTGGCCCTGGCCGGGCAGAGCCTGATGGGGCCGGAGCCGGGCCAGTCCTTCGTGCTGTACGGGCTGCTGACCGAGGCCCCCTGGCCGACCCGCCCCGGCGGGGCCGGCGGGGACATCGAGGAGATCCCCCGGGAGGCGTACCCGGTGGAGATCACCGCCGAGCGGCCCCCGGGCGCCTCCACCCCCGCGGTGCGGTCCCCGGCCGCCCAGGTCCCGGCCGCCGCCCGGTGGCGGCACTCGCGCGAGGCGTTCCTGCTGGACGTGGGGAAGGCGCTGGCCGAGGCGCAGACCACGCAGGAGGTGCTGCGGGTGGTGGCCCAGATGTCGCTGCCCGGCCTCACTCCCTCCTCCCTGGTCATCTACGGCGTCAAGGGGGACAGGCTGACCCCCATCGGCTACTACGGGCCGGACGCGGACCGGCGGCCGGCCTTCGGCGAGACGACGCTGGAGAGCGACTACCCCGGCAGCGTGGCCGTCCGCACCGGCCGGGCCGTCTACCTGGCCTCCCCCGAGGAGTACCGCCGCCGCTTCCCCGCCGTCTGGCCCCTGGTCGCGGGCTACGGGCGCCGGGCCTGGTCCTATCTGCCGCTGATCGTGGGCGGCCGCACGATCGGTGCCTGGCTGCTCGCCTTCGACACCCCCGTCGCCTTCACCCCCGACGAGCGTCAGCTGCTGGTGTCGGTGGCGCGGATGCTGGCGCAGGCCCTGTCACGGGTGTACGTCCAGGAGTCCAAGCGGGAGCTGGCCGACAGCCTCCAGCGCACCATGCGGCCCGCCCAGCGCACCACCGTCCCGGGCATGACGGTGGTCAGCCGCTACCTGCCGGTCGGCGGCGGCCTCCAGGTCGGGGGCGACTGGTACGACGTGATCCCGCTGCCTTCCGGCCGCACCGCCCTGGTGATCGGCGACGTACAGGGGCACGACGTGCGCGCCGCGGGGGTCATGACGCAGCTGCGGATCGCGCTGCGCGCCTACGCCGCGGAGGGGCACCGGCCCGACGCGGTGCTCGCCCGCGCCAACCGCTTCCTGGCCGGGATGGAGACCGGCGAACTGCCCGAGCCCGGCGGCGCCACCACCGAACAGGCGGACGTGGACGCGGCCGACGACCACCGCTTCGCCACCTGCCTGTACGTGGAGGCCGATCCGTCCGGCGCGCTCGACATCGCCCGCGCCGGCCACCCCGACCCGGTGGTCCGCCTGGCCGACGGCGCGGTGCTGACCTGCGCGGTGACGTCCGGACCGCCGCTGGGGATCGTCACGGGCGCCGACTACCCCATCACCCGGGTGGTGCTGGGCCGGGGCGAGACGCTGCTGATGTGCACCGACGGGCTCGTCGAGGCCGGCGGCCTGGACTACGACGCCGGATGGGAGCGGCTGCGCAAGGTCCTGGGGGAGCACGGGGGATCGCCGGAGAACCTCGCCGACACGCTGATCCGCGCGATGCACGGCGCCCCGACCCGCCATGTGACCGGCACCGGTCACGGCATGGAACCGCGCGCGGGCGGGCGCGAGGACGACATCGCGCTGATGCTGCTGAAACGCGAGGGCGGCGCGCCGGAGAGGTTCCCGCACCCCCTCGCCCGCCGCCTGGTGATGTCGGTGTCCCAGACCGAGCAGGTCCGCATCTCCGACGCCCGCCACCAGCTGCGCGAGCTGCTGTTCGACTGGGCGGTGGACGACCAGGTGGAGGGCGCCGTCCTGCTGCTGTCGGAGCTGCTGACCAACGCCCTGGTCCACACCGAGTGGGACGCCGCGCTCACAGCCGAGCTGGAGGGCGAGCCGGGCTCGCGGCGGCTGCGCGTGGAGGTCGCGGACTCCAGCGAGGAGCTGCCCCACCGGCGCCACCCCGGCGAGCTGGCCTCCCGCGGACGCGGTCTGCTGCTGCTGGAGATGCTGGCGCACTCGTGGGGGGTCGAGCCCAGGGGCGCGGGCAAGAGCATCTGGTTCGAGCTCCACGAGGCCGGGGGAGAGCCGGACTGGGGGTGAGCCGCCCCGGGTCCGGGCCCCGTCCGGTCCTCGCGTGTGCCCGCGCCGCGCCGTGCCGGACCCCGGCGTATCCCGGCGGACCGTGTCAGGCGGTGTCAGGCGGTGTCAGTGGGCTTCGGCCGGGACCGAGCCCAGCCGCCCTGCCCTGAAGTCCTCGAAAGCCCGGACCAGTTCGGCGTGGCTGTTCATCACGAACGGGCCGTAGTGGGCCATCGGCTCGCGGATCGGCAGACCGCCGAGCAGGATCACCTCGAAGTTCTCGCTGCGGGAGTCCTGGTCCTCGGCGGCGCGTACGGTGAGCGCGCCGCCGCCTCCGAAGACGACCGTCCGGCCCATGCCGAAGGGGCGCCTCTCCCCGCCGGCGAAACCGTGGCCCGCCAGGCCGTACGCGAGGGCGTTGAAGTCCGGCCGCCAGGGGAGCGTGATCTCCGCGCCGGGGCTCACCGAGGCGTGGATCATCGTGATCGGCGTGTGCGTGACGCCCGGGCCCTCGTGGCCGTCCAGCTCCCCCGCGATGACGCGCAGCAGCGCGCCGCCGTCGCCCGAGGCCAGCAGCCTGACGCTGCCGCCGCGGATGTCCTGGTAGCGGGGGTCGGTCATCTTGGCCCTGGCCGGCAGGTTGACCCACAGCTGCAGGCCGTGGAAGAGGCCGCCGGAGACGACCAGCTCCTCGGGCGGCGTCTCGATGTGCAGCAGGCCGGAGCC
This sequence comes from Streptomyces verrucosisporus, assembly GCF_017114865.1. Taxonomy (GTDB): domain Bacteria; phylum Actinomycetota; class Actinomycetes; order Streptomycetales; family Streptomycetaceae; genus Streptomyces; species Streptomyces fenghuangensis. The sequence continues at coordinate 78,886 of NZ_JADEYH010000003.1, forward strand.
CGCGGTCATCCACTGGGTGTCACCGTCGGAGATGGTGCCGCCGCCGCCGTGGGAGTCCCGGTGGACGAAGGTGCCGTCGATGATGTAGGTGACGGTCTCGAAGCCCCGGTGCGGGTGCCAGGGGGTCCCCTTGGGCTCGCCGGCCTCGTAGTCCACCTCGCCCATCTGGTCCATCATGATGAACGGGTCCAGGTACCTGTGGTCGATCCCGGCGAACGCGCGGCGCACCGGGAAGCCCTCGCCCTCGAAGCCGGAGGGGGCCGTGGCCGTGTGCAGGACGCGGCGCCGGCGGGCGCCGGCCGGAGCGGCGACGCGGGGGAGCACGAGCGGGTTCTCGGCGGTGATCGCCGGCATCTGGACCTCCTCGGGAAGCCTGGAGGAACCAGAGTATTTCAACGTTCAACAGAATGCCAGGGGCGCCCGGAGCGGGCGGTGCGACCTTCCGCTCCCCGCACGCCCCGGCAGCGCGCCCCGGCGGAGCGGCGGAGAGCCGGGGCCGGAGGCGGGCCGGGGCCGGAGGCGGGTCAGCCGTACATCCGGCGCATCGCGAAGTCGACCATCTCCTCGACCGCCTTGGCGTCGAAGACGATCCGGTGCTCGCCCTCCATGTCCAGTACGAAGCCGTAGCCCGACGGCAGCAGGTCGAGCACCTCCGCACCGGTGATCACGAAGTACTTCGACTCCTTGCCCGCGTACGCGCGCAGCTCCTTGAGCGTGGTGAACATCGGGATCACCGGCTGCTGGGTGTTGTGCAGCGCCAGGAAGCCGGGGGTGTCACCGCGCGGGCAGTACACCTTCGACGTGGCGAAGATCGCCTGGAAGTCCTCGGGGGACATCACCCCGGTGGTGAAGGCCCGTACGGCCTCGGCCAGGGACGGCGGCGAGGGCTCCGGGTAAAGCGGCTGCTGCCCGTAGCCGGACGGCGGCGGCTGCTGCCCGTAGTGCTGGCCGGCGTGTGCTCCGTGCCCGGGATGGCCGGTGTGCCCCGGGTGGCCGGTGTGGCCGCCGTGACCGGCGTGCTGCCCCGCGTGCCCCGCGTTTCCGGTCTGGTCGTAGCCGTACATGGGCGTAAGCGTAACGACTTCGAACCCCCTCCCGCCCCGCCGCGGGGGCTCTCCGGCGTCAGGGCGCGCACCGGGGAGTTCTGTCACAGTCGCGCGGATCGGGTTGCTTCTTATTACCGGCGGGTAGCATGATGGGAGCTACTTTCTGGTACGCGTAGGGAGGAGTCTCCTCCCCCTATCCACTACGGAGCCGTCGCCATGGGGCACTACAAGTCGAATCTCCGCGACATCGAGTTCAACCTCTTCGAGGTACTCGGCCGCGACACGGTGTACGGCACCGGCCCGTTCGCGGAGATGGACGTCGAGACCGCCAAGAGCGTGCTGGCCGAGGTCGCCCGCCTGTCCGAGAACGAACTGGCCGCCTCCTACGAGGACGCCGACCGCAACCCGCCGGTGTTCGACCCCGAGACCAGCACCGCTCCGGTCCCGGAGTCCTTCAAGAAGAGCTACCAGGCGTACATGGACGCCGAGTGGTGGCGGCTGGGCATCCCGGAGGAGATCGGCGGCACCACCGTCCCGCGCTCCCTGCTGTGGGCCTTCGCCGAGACCATCCTCGGGTCCAACCCGGCCGTGTGGATGTACGCGTCCGGCCCCGCCTTCGCCGGCGTCCTCCACGAGGAGGGCACCGAGGAGCAGAAGAAGATAGCCAAGCTCATGGCGGACAGGCAGTGGGGCTCCACCATGGTCCTCACCGAGCCCGACGCGGGCTCCGACGTGGGCGCCGGCCGCACCAAGGCGATCAGGCAGGACGACGGCTCCTGGCACATCGAGGGCGTCAAGCGCTTCATCACCTCCGGTGAGCACGACATGTCCGAGAACATCGTGCACTTCGTCCTGGCCCGCCCCGAGGGACACGGCCCGGGCACCAAGGGCCTGTCGCTGTTCGTCGTGCCCAAGTACGACTTCGACTGGGAAACCGGCGAGCTCGGCGAGCGCAACGGCGTCTACGCCACCAACGTCGAGCACAAGATGGGCCTGAAGGCCTCCAACACCTGCGAGATGACCTTCGGCGCCAACGCCCCCGCCAAGGGCTGGCTGATGGGCGAGAAGCACGACGGCATCCGCCAGATGTTCAAGATCATCGAGTTCGCGCGGATGATGGTCGGCACGAAGGCCATCGCCACCCTGTCCACCGGCTACCTCAACGCGCTGGAGTACGCCAGGGAGCGCGTCCAGGGCGCCGACCTGGCCCAGTTCACGGACAAGACCGCCCCGCGCGTCACCATCACCCACCACCCCGACGTGCGCCGCTCGCTGATGACGCAGAAGGCGTACGCCGAGGGCATGCGCTCGCTGGTGCTCTACACCGCCACCGTCCAGGACGAGGTCCTGGCCAAGGAGGCCGCCGGCGAGGACGCCTCCGCCGCCAAGCGCCTGAACGACCTGCTGCTGCCGATCGTCAAGGGCTACGGCTCGGAGAAGTCCTACGAGCAGCTCGCCCAGTCGCTGCAGACCTTCGGCGGCTCCGGCTACCTGCAGGAGTACCCGGTCGAGCAGTACATCCGGGACGCCAAGATCGACACCCTCTACGAGGGCACCACCGCGATCCAGGGCCAGGACTACTTCTTCCGCAAGATCGTCCGCGACCAGGGCCAGGCGATGACCGCCCTGTCCGAGGAGATCAAGAAGTTCCTGGCCGAGGCCGCCGGCGGCGAGGACCTGGCCGGCGCCCGCGAGCAGCTCGCCAAGGCCGCGGGCGACCTGGAGGCCATCGTCGGCACCATGCTGACCGACCTGGCCGCCACCGAGAAGGACGTCAAGTCCATCTACAAGGTCGGCCTGAACACCACCCGCCTGCTGATGGCCTCCGGCGACGTCGTCATCGCCTACCTGCTCCTCAGGGGCGCCGCCGTGGCCGCCGACAAGCTGCCGGGCGCCTCCGCCAAGGACAAGGCGTTCTACGAGGGCAAGATCGCCGCCGCGAAGTTCTTCGCCGCGAACATCCTGCCGGGCGTCGGCGTCGAGCGGCAGATCGCCGAGGCCACCGACCTGTCGGTGATGGAGCTGGACGAGGCCGCCTTCTGAGCCTCCTCCCCGGCCGGTTCTCCCGGCCGGGGTCCTGAGCGGGGCCGGCCGGGAGGACCGGCCGGCCCCGGTTCCGTGCGACACCCGCGTCCGCCCGTCCTCGGAGGCGGGCGGACGCCGGGCAGGCGGGGGCCCCGTTCCCAGGTCAGGGGGGAGCGGGGCCCCCGCCGTTCGTATGCTGGACACATGAGCACTCCCAGCCGCTTCGACCGTGGCCACACCGACGACCTGGCCTCCTTCCTCGCCGCCTCGCCCACCCCGTACCACGCGGTCGCGAACGCCGCCGAGCGGCTGGAGGAGGCGGGCTTCCGGCGGCTGGAGGAGACCGACGCCTGGGACGGCGACGGCGGCGGCCGGTACGTGCTGCGCGGCGGCGCGATCATCGCCTGGTACGTGCCCGAGGGCGCCACGCCGGCCACCCCCTTCCGGATCGTCGGCGCCCACACCGACTCCCCCAACCTGCGCGTCAAGCCCGTGCCGGACACCGGCGCGGCCGGCTGGCGGCAGATCGCCGTCGAGATCTACGGCGGCACCCTGCTCAACACCTGGCTCGACCGCGACCTGGGCCTGGCCGGACGGCTGGCCCTGCGCGACGGCTCCACCCGCCTGGTGAACGCGGACCGCCCGCTGCTGCGCGTCCCCCAGCTCGCCGTCCACCTCGACCGGGAGGCCAACAGCGGCCTGAAGCTGGACCGCCAGCGCCACATGACGCCGGTCTGGGGCCTGGGCGAGCCCCGCGAGGGCGATCTGGTGGACTTCCTGGCCGCCGAGGCCGGCCTGGACGCCGCCGACATCGCCGGCTGGGACCTGATGGTCCACAGCGTCGAGCCGCCCGCCTACCTCGGCCGCGACCGCGAACTGCTCGCCGGACCGCGCATGGACAACCTGCTCTCCGTCCACGCCGGCGCCGCCGCCCTGATCGCGGCCGCCGGGGCCGGGGACCTGCCCCACATCCCGGTGCTGGCCGCCTTCGACCACGAGGAGAACGGCAGCCAGTCCGACACCGGCGCCGACGGCCCGCTGCTGGGCAACGTGCTGGAGCGCTCCGTCCTGGCCCGGGGCGGCGGACCCGAGGACCGCGCGCGGGCGTACGCGGGCACCCTCTGCCTGTCCTCGGACACCGGCCACGCCGTGCACCCCAACTACCCCGAGCGCCACGAGCCGGGCCACCACCCGATGCCGAACGGCGGCCCGATCCTGAAGGTCAACGTCAACCAGCGCTACGCCACCGACGGCACCGGCCGCGCCGTCTTCGCCGCCGCCTGCGAGCGGGCCGGGGTGCCGTGGCAGTCGTTCGTCTCCAACAACGCCGTCCCCTGCGGCACGACGATCGGCCCCATCACCGCCGCACGGCACGGCATCGCCACCGTGGACATCGGCGTGGCGATCCTGTCGATGCACTCCGCCCGCGAACTGTGCGGAGCGGACGACCCGTTCCTGCTGGCGAACGCCCTGACGGCCTTTCTGGAGGCCTGACGGGGAGGGCCGGCCGCCCCGCTCGCGGCGCCCCGTGACAGGCCGTCACGGGGCGCCCGGGCGGGCCGGATCGCAGGGTCCGCACGGTGCCCGGCATGCAAGTCCCGCCCAGGGGTACGCGGTTGGTTGAACGAGCCCTCAACCAGCCGGACGGAGGCGGTTCTTCATGGGCATGGCACTGACCATCGTACTGATCGCGGTGGGCGCGATCCTGACCTTCGGGGTGAACTGGGAGATCTCCGGGGTCAACCTCGATGTGATCGGCCTGATCCTCATGGCGGTCGGCTTCATCGGGCTGGCGTCCTACGTGGCCATCTTCAAGCGCCGCCGTGTGCAGCCGCCGAGCCCGGCGGCCCCGGTCGTCGAGGAGAACCACCGCCACCAGTGGCGCGCCTGACGCGGCGCCGGCGCGAAGGCACCGGCGGTAAGGCGTCCGCGGGACGTGTGCGCGGCCCGGGCCGGGAACGCCGGGCCGGGCCGCGCACACGTCCCGCGGACGCGCTCCGGCGCTACGCGTCGCCGTCCAGCCCCGCCAGCACCAGCGGCAGCCGGGAGGCGCCGTCCGCGGTGACGCGTACGGGCACGCCCCAGTCCTGCTGGTGGACGTGGCAGGCCGGATACTCGTTGGCCGGGTCGTCGTCGCAGGACGCGGCCATCGCCGAGACGTGCAGCACGCCCTCGGTCACGCCGTCGGCGAGCACCAGCTCCCGGCTCAGGTCGGTGCCCTGGCCCGCCCCGTCCGCCAGCAGCTCCGGCGGCGTGGAGCCGACCAGCAACCGGGTGGAGGGCCCGTAGCGGGTGTCCAGCTTCTGGCCGGGCGGGGCCTGGAAGACCACGTCCAGCCGGAGCGTCCCCGGCGCCACCCCGGTCGCCTCGCGCCGGGTGCGGTGGGCGACGGACTCGACCCGCACCGCCTCCTCGGGCAGCCGCAGCCGGGTCAGCCGGTGGCGGGCGGACTCCACGACCACGATGTCGTCCTCCGACAGGACGGCGTCGGACGGCTCGCGCAGATCCGTGGCCAGCGTGGTGACCTCGCCGCTCGCCGGGTCGTAGCGGCGCAGGGCGTGGTTGTAGGTGTCGCAGACGGCCACCGATCCGTCGGGCAGCGCGGTGACGCCCAGCGGGTGCTGGAGCAGGGCCTGGCCGGCCGCTCCGTCGCGGTGGCCGAAGTCGAACAGACCGGTGCCGACCGCCGTGCGCACCACGAACCCGCCGCCGTCCGCGGCGCCCTCGCCGCCGTCGCGCTCGACCCAGCGCAGCGCCGAGGTCTCGGAGTCGGCGATCCACAGCCGGTCCCCGGCCGCCGCGAGCCCGGACGGCTGCGCGAACCACGCCTGGCCGGCCGGGCCGTCCACCAGGCCCTCGTTGGTGGTGCCCGCCGCGACCGAGACCGTCCCCGCCTCCGGGTCGTACGCCCAGAGCTGGTGGACGCCCGCCATCGCGATCCACAGCCGCCCCTCCCACCAGGCCACGTCCCACGGCGAGGACAGGTCCACCTCGCGCGCCGGCCCGGCCGTCGGCGAGCCCTGCCACCACTGGCGGCCCGTGCCGGCGAGCGTGGTGACCTCGCCGGAGGCCGGATCCCAGGCCCGCAGCGCGTGGTTGACGGTGTCGGCGACGGCCACCTGGCCGTCCGGGAGCGGCGCCAGGCCCTGCGGCTCGTTGAACCGGGCCTTCTCCCCCGGCCCGTCGGCCAGCCCGCGCGTCCCCTCGCCGACACGCCGCACCACCGTCTCGCCGTCCGGCTCCAGCTCCACCAGCTGGTGCCGGGTGGTGTCGGTGACCAGCAGGTTGCCCGAGGGCAGGAGGAGCGCCTTGCCGGGGAAGCGCAGGTCGGTCGGCTCCGGCTCCGGCGGCACGTAGGGGCCGTCACCGCGCCGCAGGGTGCCCTTGGCCTCGTGCTCGGCCTCCAGCTCCGTCACCAGCTTCTCGATGGCGTGGACGTGGCCCTCGCCCGCGTGCTGGGCGACGACGTACCCCTCGGGGTCGATGACGACGAGGGTGGGCCAGGCGCGCACCGCGTACTGCTTCCAGGTCGCCAGCTCGGGGTCGTCCAGGACGGGGTGGTGCACCCCGTAGCGCTCGACGGCGTCGACGACGGCCCGGTGCTCGGCCTCGTGGACGAACTTGGGCGAGTGGACGCCGACGACCACCACGGTGTCGCCGTGGCGCTCCTCCAGCTCGCGCAGCTCGTCGATGACGTGCAGGCAGTTGACACAGCAGAAGGTCCAAAAATCTACCACCACTAGACGACCTCGGAGGTCAACCAGCGAGAGATCCTTCCCGCCAGTATTGATCCATCCGCCCTTGCCGATCAGTTCGGGGGCGCGGACACGCGCTCGCTTCGCCATCCGTCCATCGTGCCTGATGACGGGCGAGGCCTGGACGCCGGGCACTGCTGCCCGCTGGACGCGAGCAACACAAACGCCCCGACCAATGGGCCGGGGCGTCGTACCGGGCGGTCAGCGGGGCGTCAGGCGCCCTTACGGCATCCGTCGCACCAGTCGGCGGAACGCGGGAGCACCTTCCAAGCGTCGCGGTGCGTCCGGACCGCCGATCCACTGCCCGCGTGCGCGGAGATACTGCTTGGCGTGTCCGACGCGCGCTCCGAGGTTGCGGGATTCGTTCCGGGCGAGCTCAGCGAGCAGGGCGACGGTGATGCGGGCGCTGTCGTTCGAGGTGTCGAGCCCGTCCATGACGGATATGAGGCGGCCCCCGGCTTTGCCGATGGCGTCGAGCGCTGTCCCGACCTCGCCGATGCCCTTGCGCGACAGCCGGTCGAGCTTCCAGACGATGAGCGTTCCGACGACGCCGGACGTCACGGCGGCGAGGGCGGACCGGAAGCCCTGGCGTTCGACCTCCTTATAGCCGGAGATGCCTCGGTCGATGTGGACCTTGCGGACTTCCAGGCCGTTGCGTTCGGCCCAGGCGCGGCAGTCGATCTCCTGCCGTTCGATGGCGGTCTTCCCGTCGCGGTCGAGTGACAGGCGAAGGTACAGGTCAGCAAGCGTGTGATGGTGCATGGACGTCTTCCGAGTTCGTTACTCGATTATGGACGTCCGAAGTCGAGGACGGTGATGCGTCCCCGCAGGTAGGCGAGGGTCAGCTCCTTGCCGCCGGTGTTCAGCCAGCCCCCCTTGCCCACCAGCTCGGGGGCACGGACACGGGCACGGCGGCGGGGTTGTTCATGCCCTCCAGTGTGTCAAGGCCCCGCGCGCGTCCTCACGCGGCTCCCCGCGGCCCGCGCGGAGGGCGTCCAGCGACCAGCGGCCGGGGCCGAGGGCGGCTATGAGCAGGAAGGCCCAGCAGAACACCGCGGCGGACTCGCCGCCGTTCTCGATGGGGAGCAGGCCCTTGGGCTGGTGCACGGTGAAGTACGCGTAGGCCATCGAGCCGGAGCAGACCACCGCCGCGGTCCGGGTGAACAGGCCCGCCGCCACCAGGAGGCCGCCGGCGAGCTGGATGACCGCCGCCCACCAGGAGGGCCACTGGCCGATGTCCGGTACGCGGCCGCCGTGCGGGCCGCCGAGCACGTCGAAGAGGGTGGCCGCGCCGTGGCAGGCGAAGAGGAGGCCGACGACGGCACGGAAGAGCGCGACGACGTGGTCGCGGCTCCCGTCCAGGAGGACCGGGGGGGGGCGGCCGGGGCGGTGGGGGCGGTGGGGACGGTGGGGACGGTGGGGGGCTTCCTTCGCATGGTGTGCTCCTGGGGGTGGGGGTCCGCGAGCTTTCCGGACATGCGACGAGGTGTGACCGGGCGGTGCCAGACCGCAGGACATTGGTCTAGACCTAGCGCACCGTAGCCATGCGCCGATCGGTTGTCTAGACCACTCGCGAGTATCTCCCCCCGGAAACGGCCCGGCGGGTTTCAGCGCCATGGGCCCGCCCCGCCGACGGCGGCGGGCATGCCGGAGGCGGTCGTCCCCGCGGGGACGACCGCCTCCGGGACACGCACCGGGCGGAGTCCGTCGGCCCCCGCGGCTCCTCCCCCGGCAGGGCGGCGCTCCCGTCCCGCCGCCCCGTGTCGGAGCCGGTGGCGCGGACGCGGCCGGCCTCAGCTCGGCGGCCCCGCGGCCTTCGGCCGCCGGCGGGCGAACACGGCCAGCTTCAGCACCAGGAACCGCACCACGGTGACCACCACGCACGCGGCGGCCAGCACCAGGGCCTCGGCCGCGAGGGTGGGATCGTCCGCCACCTGCCGGAAGCCCAGGACCGCGCCCACCGTCAGCAGATAGCCGAACACGAAGAGCAGACCGGCGCCGACGTGGGCGCGGACCAGGCCCGTCGCGGACCCGCGGAAGGTCAGGCGCCGGTTGGCCTCGGTGTTGGCGAGGGTGAGGACCGTCTGCGCCACCAGGTTGGCCACCAGCGGCGGCCACCAGGTCCGCAGCAGCCAGTAGAGCAGGGCGTGTCCGGCCGTCGAGGCGATCCCGATCGCGATGAAGCAGCTCAGTTCCCAGGTCAGGGCGCCGCGTCCGCCCCGCTCGGCGACCACCGCGTCGGGGTGCTCGGCCTTCGGTCCGGGGCGCGGCGGCAGCTCGGCCACCGCCCCGCCGGCGGCCTTCAGCCGCGCCACGCGCCACAGACCACGGATGTCGCCGACCGCGGTGCCCACCAGGTTGACCCGGGTGTCGAGGTCCTCGACCCAGTCGACCGCCACCTCGTGCACCCGCAGACCGTTGTGGTCGGCCAGCAGCAGCAGCTCGGTGTCGAAGAAGAAGCCCTCGTCCCGGGTCAGCTCCAGCAGCGGCCTGAGCACCTCGGTCCGGGCCGCCTTGAAGCCGCACTGGCCGTCGCTGAACCGGACGCCGTGGGTGAGGCGTATGAGCGCGTTGTACGAGCGGGACACGAACTCGCGCCGCAGCCCGCGCAGGGTGCGGGCGCCCGGAGCGAGCCTGCTGCCGATCGCGAGGTCGGAGTGGCCGTTGGCCAGCGGGGCTATGAGGGGCAGCAGGCCGTCCAGGCCGGTGGACAGGTCGACGTCCATGTAGGCGACGATGTCGGCGTCGCTGGCGCCCCAGACGGTGCGCAGCGCCACCCCCTTCCCCTTGCGGTCGAGGTGGACCACCCCCACTCCCGGCAGCTCGTCGGCCAGTTCGCGGGCCACCTCCAGGGTGCGGTCGGTGCTGGCGTTGTCCGCGACGGTGATGCGCCACGGGTAGGGCAGCTCGTCGCGGAGCCGCGCGTGCAGGGTACGCAGGCAGCCGGGCAGGGCCCGCTCCTCGTTGTACACCGGGACGACGACCTCGACGGTGGCGGTGTCCCGGGCGGCGCGGGGGAAGCGGACGGACCTCTGGAAGGGGCCCGGTCGTAAGGCGGCCGGGCCGGAGGGGAAGGTTCCGGAGGGACCGGAAGGACCGGAAGGAGGGGCCCCGGGCGGGGCGGCCGGCCTGCCGGCGGTTCCGGCGGTGGTGCCGTGGGGTGTGTTCACCATCGCTCCTCGTGTGGGTGGAGTGGATGTGGCCCCGGTCGCGGACGGGCGGGAGGGCGGGCGCCGCTCGGCTCCCGCCCTCCCGTGGCCCCTGCGGGGGGTGTCCGGACCGGTGGCCCTGCGCCGTGTCCGTTCTCGTCAGGCTGTTCCGGCTCCCGCGCGCTCGTGGGCGGCGTCCCCGCCCCCGCCCGGCGGGTCCGGGAGGCGGCCGGGGCCGGCCCGGCGAGCGCCCCCGGCCGACGGCGCGGTGCCGTCCGCGACCGGTGGGATCCGCCTGAGCCACAGGGGCCCGAGGGTGAGCAGCGCCAGACCGGTCAGCGGGTACGCCGCGGCCACCACCTGCTCCCACGCCGCCAGGGCCATCGGGGCCGGTGGCGACTCCTGGATGCCGACGAGCATGAAGATCCGGACGGTGAAGACCGTGACCAGCACCGCCGTGGCGACGGCGACCGGCAGGGAGCGCGTCCGGTGGGCCCGTACGGCCAGCCAGACCAGCAGCGGGATCACGTAGACCCAGTGGTGCTCCCAGCTGACGGGCGAGACCAGCAGGCCGGTGACCGCGGTAGCCGAGAACCCCAGGAGATCGGAGCCGCGGCGGAACGCGAGGAGGGCCACGGCGATCCCCCACAGTCCGACCACCGCCATGACCAGCAGCCACCAGCTCGCGAACTGCTCGCTGGAGAGCACCCGCGCCATCGCGCCGGCCAGGGACTGGTTGGGGGTGTCGAAGACACCGCCCGCACGGGAGGAGTGGAGGACCAGGCCGCCCCAGTACCGCGCCGCGTCCCCCGGCAGGACCAGGAAGCCGATGGCCACGGTGACCAGGAAGGCGGCCAGTGCGTTACGGGCCGCGGCCCAGCGCCGGGTGACGAGCAGGTAGACGATGAAGATCAGTGGGGTGATCTTCAGACCCGCCGCGATGCCGATGCCGACACCCCGCAGGCGGTCGGACCGGCGGCTGAAGTCCAGCAGCACCAGCAACAGCAGGAACATGTTGATCTGGCCCGCGATGAGCTGGATCCGCACCGGGAGCAGGCAGGCGGCGAGGACGAGCCCGACGACGGTCAGCGCGGACCGGGTCCGGTCGTCGCGCACGCCCGCCATGCCCAGCGACAGCCACACCACGGCTCCGAGGGCCACCAGCGAGGCACTGTTCCACACCAGGGCGGCCGCGCCCGCCGGCAGGAACGACAGGGGGACGAAGAAGAGCAGCGCGGTCAGGGGCGGGTACAGGTAGGGCATCTCCCCGTACAGGGGGGAGATGATGACGAGGTCGTAGAGGGAGGCTCCCTCCCGGACGGTCTCGCCGCTGGCCAGGTAGACGGTCAGGTCGACCGTCCACCTCTGGCTCCAGTAGTCGTCGCGGGTGTAGATCCAGGACGCGGCCAGGGCCAGCGCCACCGAGACCGCGACGACCGCGGACCAGGTGAGCAGCGGGCGGCGGTCCCTGCGCCGTTTCGGGGACGTGGTGGGTCGGGGCATGTCGTCACCTCTCCGGTCTCCTCGGTCTCCGCCGCGCTCAGGCGGAGGCGTCCGAGCCGGCGGCGTCGGCGACCAGTGATCCCCTGGCCGTGGTGTCGCGGCTCTCGAACAGGCGCGGGTGCGCCTGGCGTATGCCGCCCACGACCAGGTCGTAGGGGACGTCGTCGAACTCCCCGTGCGAGCGGAGGAACTCCATGTGCCTGCGGCCGTCCTCGTCGTACGGGTGGTACATGCTGTCGCGGCGGCCGTCGAACTCCAGCGGCTTGATCTTGTACAGGCGGCACAGCAGTGCGTTGAACACCGGCGTCGTCCTCACCCACCTCCCGTCCAGCAGGAGCGTGGTGAGGCTGTGGAAGGTGAAGACCTTGCCGCCCATCAGCTCCTCCAGCTTCGGGGAGGCCAGGTGGTTGCGGACGTCGCCGTAGTAGAGGCGGCTGGGCACGCCGACCGCCCGCATGGCGGCCGCGTACACGATGGACTTGTGGACGCAGAAGCCCATTCCGCGTCCGATGACCGAACTGGCCCTCAGTCCCTCCCGGGATAGATCGGCCCCGTAGACCTCGTAGTGGATGCCGTCGCGGACCTCGTAGTAGAGGGCGCGGGCCCGCTCGATGTCGCTCATCCCCCGGCCCCCGTCGGGCAGGACCCGGTGGACGAACTCCTGTACGGCGTCGCTGTCGTGGTCGAGGAACTCGGTGGCCCTCAGCAGGTGGTCGGTGGCGGTCGGTGCGGTCATGGCGGGTGTCTCCTCACAGTCCGATCATGGTGGCGATGCGCTGGCGCTGGATCTCGGAGGTACCGGAGTAGATGGTTCCGGCGACCGCGTTGCGAAGGTCCTTCTCCAGGCCGTACTCGGTCGTGTAGCCGTAGCCGCCGAACACCTGGACGGCGGCGAGTGCGGTGCTGACGTTGCTCTCGCTGGTCACCAGCTTGCTGATGGCGATGTCGACGGTGGCGTTCTCGCCGGCGTGGAGCTTGTCCGCCGTGTCGTAGAGCCACTTGCGGGAGGTCTCGACGGCCATCGTCATCTCGACGATCTTGTTCGCGACCGACTGGTAGGAACCGATCGGCTGCCCGAACTGGGTGCGCGTACGGGCGTACTCCACGCAGCGCTCCAGCCGGTGCTGCATCTCCCCGAGGTTGATGACGAAGGAGCAGAGGATCTCCCACCTCATCACGTGGTCCAGGATCAGGAACCCGGCGCCGGGGGACCCCACGACGTTCGCCGCCGGGACACGGCAGTCGTCGAGGAACAGCTCGCTCAGCGGGGAGGTGCGCAGCCCCATCTTGGAGATGGGCCGGCCCACCGACAGGCCCGGTGTGCCGCTCTCGACCAGGAACGCGGTGAGCGCCGCCGGACTGCCCTTGCGGCCGGTGCGGGCATAGACGACGAACACGTCGGCCACCGGGCCGTTGGTCACGAACGCCTTGCTGCCGTTGAGCACGTACTCGTCACCGTCGCGCACCGCCGTGGTGCGCATCGACATGACGTCCGAGCCGCCCTCCGGTTCGGTGATGGCGTGGGCGCCGATCAGTGAACCGTCGCAGACCCGCGGCAGGAAGCGCCGCTTGAGCTCCGCCGAGCCGAAGCGCTGGACCGGGACACCGGTGCTGACCATGTGCGTCGAGGCGGAGAAGCTCAGACCGCCGTCCCGGCAGGTGTTCCCCAGGCCCTCCAGCACGTACATCGTGGTGGGCAGGGACTGGCCGAGACCGCCCCACTCCGTGCCGAAGGGCAGACCCAGCAGGCCCGTCTCCCGCAGCAGTCTCCACGCCCCGGCGGCGAACTCGCCGGCGGCGTCGCGCTCGACGTGCCCCTCGCCCAGCGCCGGGCCCAGCCGCTCGGCCGCCGCGCGCAACTCGCGCTGCTCGTCGTTCCACACCGTCACTGCACTCTCCTTCGTCGGTTCCGTCGGTTCCGCGGATTCCGCCGGTGCTCGCGGGGCGGGCCCGCGTTCACGCCGTGACGGCCGGTCCCGGGGCCGGCTCCGTGTCCGGCCCCGGGCTGCGGAGCCGGCGCAGCGCGTCGCGGTCCACCTTTCCGGTGGAGGTCACGGGCAGCGGTTCGTCCCCGATCTCGAACGCCCCGGGGATCGCGGTCCTGGGCAGCGCGGCCGCGCAGTGGACGCGCAGCCCGAGGCTGTTGAGCGACGAGCCCGGCGCTCGGCGCACCACGGCGTGCAGGACGTTGTCCCCGGCGGCGTCCGGCACCGCCAGGACGACGGCCTCGCCGACCTGGGGGTGGTCGAGGACGACCCTCTCGACCTCCGCGAGGTTGGTGCGCACCCCGCGGACCTTCACCTGGTGGTCGGCCCGGCCGGTCAGGAACACCAGTCCCCGCTCGTCGCGGCGCACCAGGTCGCCGGTGCGGAACCAGCCGTCGCGCCACCTGTCCCGGTCCGTCGTCCGGCCGAGGTAGCCGTGCGCCTGGAAGGGGGTGGACACCAGCAGCTCGCCGGAACCCGCGCCGGCCACCTCGTGGCCTTCGGCGTCCGCGATCCGCACGCCGACACCGTCGATGGGCCCGCCGATCGGCACCGCGCCGCCCGACCCGATCTCCTCGGGGGTGATGCGGTGCAGGAAGCTGTCGTTGGTCTCGGTGCAGCCGTACACGTTCCACAGCCGCGCGCCGGGGAACGCGGCGGCGATCCGCTCCAGCAGACCGGGCGGGGCGGCGTCCCCGGTGAGCAGCACGTCCCGCGCCTCGGGGAAGACCAGGCCGAGCGCGGCCGCCGCCTCGGTGACGTGCCGGAAGAACAACGGCACCGCCTGGAGCACGTGCGGTGCGCGGGTGGCGCACAGTTCCGCCAGGCGGGCGCCGTCCACCCCGTGGTCGGGGTCGACGAGTTCGGCGCAGCCGCCCGCCGCGAGCGTGGCCCACACGTCCAGCAGGCAGAGGTCGAAGTTGAGCGGGGCGTAGTTGAGCACGCGTGTTCCGGGGCCGATGCCGAAACGGTCCGCCGCCCAGTACATGAAGCGGTCGGCGCCCTGGGAGTCGAGTACCACCGTCTTGGGCGTACCGGTCGATCCGGAGGTGGTCAGCAGCAGGCCGGCCCCGGGCGGGACCTCCTCGCACTCCCCCCGCTCCCGCGCCGGGGCACCGGAGGGCCGCGCGACGAGGGCGGGGGCTCCGCCCGGTCCGGTTCCGCCGGCGCTCAGGACGTGCGTACAGCCCGCCCGTGCGCAGAGCGCGGCGAGCGCCCGCGCGCCCAGCCCGGCGGAGGGCAGCAGGACCCGCCGTCCGGCCCGGAAGCAGGCGATGAGGAGCGCGATGGTCTCCGGGGACTTCCGCGCGGGCACGCACACCGGCGCGCCGTCGGCGATGCGCAGTGCCGTGAGCTCCGCGTGGGCCGTGTCGGCCCACGCGGCCAGCTCGGCGTACCGCAGTACGCGGCCGTGCCAGGACAGGGCCGGGGCGTCCGGCCGGGTCCGTGCCTGTTCGGCGAGGAGTTCCGTGAACGATCGGGACGGCATGGGGACTCTCCCTTCACGTCGGACGGGCGTGGTGTAGCGGCCCGGACGGGCCGGTGGTGCCGGCCCGTCCGGGCGGGCCCGGTCGGGGGTTCGGGACGCCGGCTCACACCGCGGCGGCCGGGCGGCGGCCCAGGAGCCGGCCGCCGCCCGGCACACCGGCGCCCAGACCGGTCAGGTCGAGCAGCTTCCACAGGCACGCCTGGTTGGAGGTCACCACCGGTACGCCGAGCGCGTCCTCCAGCGGTTCGACCGCCTCGAAGGAACGGAACCCGCTGCCCGGTATCAGCACACCGTCGGCGTCCGCCGGGAACCTCCGGGCGACCTGGCGGCACACCTCGTCGGGGCGCACCTCCCAGCGGCCCCCGCGGTCGAACAACTGGTGGCGGCGGATCTCGCTCCACTCGTCGTCGAGCTGGTACTGGACCAGGTCGGCGGCGCCCCTGCCGGCCTCCTCCAGATAGCCGCGCGCGGCGACGAAGGTCGGCGCGGTGAACCACGGCGGGACCACGAGCAGCGGTCGCTCCACACCGGTCTCGGCGAGAGCTCCCAGGATCGCCTGGCCCGCGGTGTACACCTCGGTGCCGCCCGCCACCTCGCGGGCCGCGGCGGTGAAGCCCTCGTCGAACCCGGCGCCGCCGAAGAAGCTGGCCGAGCCGAAGCACAGGCAGATCGCGGACAGGTCCATCCGGCCGAGCTGGTGCAGCCCGCGCCGGACGTCCGGCGCGTCCAGCATCTCCTGCCAGGGGGTGCCGGTGTACTCGGCGCCGTTGCTGGTCGGACTCTCGAACCGGGCCGCGTGGACGGTGACGCCGGCCGGCGCCATGGCCCACAGTTCGGCCTCCACCACGGGGTCGTTGTGGATTACCAGGACCCCCAGCTGCGCCACCCAGGAGTGCCGTCTCATGACAGCCTCTCCTCCTGGCGGGGGCCGGTCCCGGCCTCCGTGCCGCCGGCGGTCTCCGGTCCGGGCCGGGCCGCGGCGGTGCGCACCAGGCCGAACCAGGCCAGTGCGGCGCCGAGGAGGGCGGCCACCGCCGTGGCGACGAACGCCCGGCCGAAGTCGTCCTGTCCGGGGTCGGTGCCGAGCACCAGGACCAGGACGGCGATGCCGAGCGCACCGCTCATGTACTGGGCGGTCGTCATCATCGCGCCCGCCACGCCCTGGTTGCGGTCCTCGACGTCGGCCGTGCCCGCGATGAACATCACCACGTAGGTGACGCCGTGCGCGAAGCCCGTGACCAGCAGCCCCGGCAGCAGGTCGGCCACATAGCTGTCCCCCCTGACCTGGAACGCGAGCATCAGCAGGCCCGCGGCGTCGGCGAGGAAGGCCAGTGTGAGGGTGAGCCGGACCCCCAGCGCGTCCACCAGGCGGGCCGCCACCGAGTTCGCCACGGTGATGGCCACGGCCATGGGGAGGAACGCCAGCCCGGCGGAGAGCGGACCGTAGCCGCGCAGCTCCTGCAGCAGCAGTGTCACCACGAAGAACATGTTCCCGACGCTGGCCATGTAGAGCGCCGTCGAACCGCAGCCCACCAGCAGGGAGCGGGTGCGCCGGACCATCGGGTCCACCAGCGGCCGTTCGCTGGTCCGCTCCCGCAGCACGAACAGGGCCAGCAGCACGGCGGCCGTCCCGAGGGCGGCGAGGGTGCTCCAGTGGGACCAGCCCCGGCTGGACGCCTGGGTGAGTCCGAGTGCCGCGAGGAGGACCGTGCCGGTGCACAGCACCCCGTTGGGCACGTTGAGGGTGGTGTCGCGGCGGGGCGCCGCCGTCTCCTTCGGCAGCAGACGGGGCGCGCCCAGGATGCACAGCAGCGCGATGGGCAGGTTGATCAGGAAGATCCAGCGCCAGGAGACGGTGGTCAGCAGGCCGCCCGTCATCACGCCGGCCGCCAGGCCGGACGCGCCGACGGTCCCCCAGACCGACAGCGCCCGGTTGCGTGCCGGGCCCGCCTCGAAGGAAGTGTTGATCAGCGCGATGACGGCCGGCTGGAGCATGGCCGCGGCGACGCCCTGGAAGCCGCGGGCGACCAGCAGGACGGCCGTGTCGGAGGCGAGTCCTCCGGCCAGTGAGGAGACGCCGAACAGCAGCATCGCCGCGATGTACAGGTTGCGGGGGCCGAAGCGGTCCGACGCCCGTCCGCCGACGATGAGGAATCCGGCGAAGAACACGGCGTAGCCGCTGACGACCCACTGGACCGAGCTCTCGGTCAGGCCGAACTCGTTGCCGACGCTCGGCAACGCGATGTAGACGATGGAGTAGTCGAGGGCGAGCAGGAACTGCGCCACGGCGAGGATCGCCAGTGCGGCGCGGGTCGCGCCGCGGGACGCGGCGCCGGTGGTGCCTGTCGGAGACATGGGGATCATCCTTGGTCGGAGCCGAGTGGAAGGGGGGCGGGGGCCGTGGCCGCCGAGAGCGCCGCGCGCAGTTCGCCGACCGAGCCGGACACCGACAGCGCACCGGCGTCCATGAGCTGAGGCCGGGTGGCGACCCCGAACCCGACACCGAGGGCCTCCATGCCGGCGCCGCGCGCCATGCGCATGTCGTCCACCGCGTCGCCGACGACCAGGCAGCTTCCGGCCGGCACGCCCAGCTCGCCGCAGGCGAGCAGCGCGAGGTCCGGGGCGGGCTTGCCCCGCGGGGCCATGCCGTGGCACGAGAGGGTGTCGAACGAGTCCAGCAGTCCGGCCGCCTCCAGCAGTTCGACCGCGCTGCGCCGGACCTTGCTGGTGACGACGGCCAGCGGCAGACCGCGGCCGCGCAGTTCGGCGAGCATCTCCGGCACCCCGGGGAAGACCAGGTCGGCCGCGCTCGGGATCACCGTCTCGGTGAACAGCCGCCGGGCACGCTCCACGGCGCGTGCCACCTCCTCGTGCTCCCCGGGGAGCTCCAGGAGGGCGGCGAACGAGGCCGCCAGGGGGCGTCCGACCGTGGCGCGCAACCGCTCCCGGTCCACTTCCCGGCCCGTCTCCCGCACCACCGTGTCCAGCACCGACGCCATACCGCCGGGGGTGTCGACCAGGGTGCCGTCGACGTCGAAGAGCACCGCTGTGCACGGGCCGCTCACGCGGCGCCCACCGGGGCCCCGTCGCGGCTCATGGCGACGGCCACCTCGGCCGCGAGCGCGCAGGTGGACAGCAGTACGGAGCGGTTGGCCTCCGCGGTGCGGCCCTTGGTCGCGGCCGACACCGCGCCCAGGATGCGCGGTGTCATCGCCGGACCGCTGACGCCCTCGCGCTCGGCCTCGGCCTGCTTCTCCCGGATCAGCGCGTAGATGTGCTCCGAGGGCAGCGCGTCCTGCTCGGCGATCGGGTGGGTGACGACGAATCCGCCGCGGTTCCCGGCCGCCCAGTGCAGGCGGACGGAGGCCGCGAGCTCCTCCATGTCGTCCGTGCGGCGCGGGTTGGGCCGCCCGCTGGACACGCAGTAGTAGGCGGGGAAGTCGTCGCAGCGATAGCCGACCACCGGGACGCCCTGGGTCTCCAGGTACTCCAGTGTCAGCGCCGGGTCCAGTACGGTCTTCGCCCCCGCGCACACGGTGGCGACCCGGTGCCGGGTGAACTCGATCAGGTCGGCCGACACGTCGAAGCTGTGCTGCGCGCCGAAGTGCACCCCGCCGATGCCGGCGACCGCGAAGACCTCGATGCCCGCCCGGGCGGCGGCCACCAGCCCGGCGGAGACGGTCGTGCCTCCGGGCTTCCGGGAGGCGAGGGCGGGACCGATGTCCCGGGTGCTGACCTTGGGCAGGTCCGGCGTGGTGGCGAACCGCTCCACCATCGAGTCGGACATGCCGATCACGAAACGCCCGTCGAGGAGGCCGATGCGGGCGGGCACCGCGCCGCCCGCCCGGATGGCCTTGTGCATGTCGAGCGCGGTCTCCAGGTTCATCGGGTAGGGCAGACCGTGGGCCACCCCCGAGGACTCCATCGCGACCACCGGCAGCCCCGACGCCACCGCGTCGGCCACCTCGTCCGATATCGAGAACAGTTCGGTCCGGTCGTGTGCGGACATCGGTCCTTCCTCCTTGCTCCGGCCCGCGGTCGGGCGCTGGGGTGGGAAGCGGTGACGAGCTGTCACGGTGGGCCCGGCCGGCGCGCCCGGGGGAGGGGGGATCGGGTGCGCCGGCCGGCGTCGGGTGCCCCGCGCCCGTGGGGGACGCGGGTCACCGGATCGGTGGCACCGGCTCAGTAGTGGGAGTACTCGGCGGCGTCGAAGCTGTGCCGCTCGTCACCTTGCAGCGGCGGGTTGAAGACACTGACGAGCTCCATGTCCTGGTCGGGCGCGGCGATCAGGAAGTGCTTGTCGTGCTTGTCGAGCGCGTAGAGGACCCCGGGCTCGATCTCGTGCACCGAGCCCTCCTCGGTGACCACCTGGCCGCGGCCGGCGATGCAGTAGCAGGCCTCCAGGTGCCTCCTGTAGTGCAGGGGCGACTTCGAGCCGGCCTTCACGACCGTGTGGGCCACCGTGAAGCCCATCCGGTCCCTCTCGACGAGGAACCGGTAGCTCAGGCCGTTGCCCCAGTCGACGCCCTCGACCTCTTCTTTTCCGCGAACGATCATCTTCTCCTCCTCTTGTGGCCCCGAACGGGACTGACCGCCGTGCCGGCTCAGCCGACACGTGCTCCTCGGACGAAGCCCGCGATGGCTTCCACCGAGCTGAACTGGTGCGGCGCGATATCGAGATCGGCGACCGGGATCCTGTACTCGTCGCCGACCCAGGTGATGAGGCGCAGCAGACCGAGGCTGTCCACCACTCCGTTCTCCAGCAGGTCGAGATCGGAGGAGAGCTGGTCGGCGGGAACGTCGGGAAGGAAGTTTCCGATGATGAAGCGCTTTATCTCGCCTTCTACGGACACGGTTATCCTCTCGTGGGTTTCACGGATCCGGGCGGGCCCATGGCCGTGCGGGACGGTTCACGGACGGAATGGGGACGGGCCGCGCAGGCCCGGGGGGCCCGGGGGGCCCGGGGGGCCCGGGGGGCCCGGGTGCCGTCGCAGGCACCGGGCGGTGCGGGCGCGGAGCCGGGAGCGGGGATCACGGGGCACCACTGCCCGGCGCGGACTGTTCGGCATACGCGTGTCCTCACTACGAGGCGGTCGGGGGGACGGGCGCGGCCGCGCCCGGGGCGGAACACACGGGAGAACCGGGGGCCGAGCCGTCAGCCGGGTGAGGGGACGCCCAGGCGGTGTCGCAGCGCGGCCCGGTGGATCCGTTCCGCGAGCGCCAGATCCAGCCTCATGTGCGAGGCCGCACCGCTCAGGAGCTCCACCAGCAGGATGTGGTCGGCGCAGGCACGGCCGGGGTGCTCACCCGTGAAGACCTGGCGCAGGTCGGCCTCGACGCCGAGGTGTTCCTGCGCCGGAGCGGAGGGGCCCGCCGCGGCCCCGGAGCGGGGGCAGCCGCACCCGGCCCCCTCCAGCAGGCCGAGATCGTCGACGTAGACGGCGCTGACGCAGCCCGCCATCTCCGCCGGCAGACCGCGGCCGGTGGCGTTGACCAGTACGGACCCCGGCGCCAGATGGCCCAGACACAGTTCGTTCACGACCGGCTCCGTGACGACGACCAGACTGGCGCCGAACGTGGCCTCCGCCGCGCGCCGGGTGACGGTCAGTCCGATGCCCGTCGCCTCCAGGGCACCGGCGACCCCGTGGTCGACCGGTGAGTCGCGCCGGCCCCCCGGCGAGTGGACGGCGATGTGGCTGACGTCCGGTACGCTGCGCGAGATCACCAGCAGCTGTATGCGCCCCGCGGTGCCCGAGCCGATCAGCGAGACCGTCACCACCCCGGGGTCCAGCAGCTGGTTCGCCGCCAGCGCGGTCAGGGCGGCGGTCCGGCAGGCGTACAGGCCCGACGCCGGCAGCTCGCACAGGTCGCCGGCGCGGGGGTCGCGTAACACCACCGTCGGGCCGCGCAGTTCCAGTAAGCGTCCGCCCGGCCCGCCGGGCCGGGCGGGGCCGTGGTCAGGGTGTGCCAGCAGTTCCTCGGCAGCCGCCTCCGCGGGGTCGAAGTCGGAGACGAGGGCGCACAGGTCCTCCGTGTCCAACCTCAGAAAGTGACTGTCCATCCGGCCGTGGCCCCCTCGCGTCAGGAGATCGTGCACACGACAATGAGGAGAAGGCCTCCTGATGCGCTGTCGATCCGCTCCTGTTGTGCCGAGAGCGCACCGGGAGCGAGGAGATGGCGCTTCGATGGGGTCCTGCGCTCCACTTGTCAACGAACCGCACACAGACCGCAAACCACCGGGGAGAACACATGTCCGCCAGCCGGCAGCTCACCGCCACGCTCCTCATCGCACTCGCGGCCGTCCTCGGGCCGGCCGCCGCGGGCATGGCGCCCCAGGCCGGGCCGCAGGTGACGGCGACCGGGGCGGCGGAGGGCGACTGCCCGGCGGACACCCGCGAAGGTTCGGTCACGGGCGGCTGCACGGACGACACCCACTGGTGAGCCCGCGCCGGTGCGGACGCGCGGACGCGTGTCCGCACCGGCGCCGACTCCGCCTTCGCCGACCCGGCTCACATGGCGGCGGGACCGCCGACCTCGGTGCCCGAGCCGAGCAGTTCCGCCGCCGGCAGATCCGGATGGGCGGCCCGGAGCTCCGCCAGGAGCTTCGCGGACTCCCGTGAGTCGACCGACGACAGCAGCCGCACGGCACCCTCCAGGTCGTGCCGGGCGAAGGCGCCCTCGGTACGGGCCTCCGACAGCAGGATGAGCGCCTTGGCCTGCCAGAGCGCCGAGCCCAGTGTCCCGAAGATCTCCTGTGCCGCCACCAGATGACCGGCGGCGCTCGTACCGCCCCCACGGGCCAGCGCGATCTCGCCGAGCGCGTACAGCGCCTTCGCCTCGATGAGCCGCTCCCCCACCCGGCGGGCCAGTCCCAGGGCGTGCGCGAGGGTGGTCTCGGCGGTGTCCAGCCGGCCCTCCCTGTGCCGCAGCAGCCCCAGGCCGTAGACCACGTGGACCTCCCCGATGCGGTCACCGGTGTCACGCACCATGCGCAGCACCCGGTGCAGTGCCTGCCGGGCGAGGTCGATCCGGCCGGTGGCCATGTACAGCTCGGCGAAGCGGTGCACGATCTGCACCTCCACCCTCGGGCACGACACCTCCCGGCATATGGCCAGGGCCTCCTCCAGCAACCTGCCCGCGGTCTCCGTGTCCCCTTCCCCCATGTGGAACTTGGCGAGGCTGCGCAGGATGTGCGCCTCCCCCACACGGTCGCCGACGGCGCGCATCGTCCGGAGCGACTCGCCGTACTTGTCGAGCATTCCGCGGATGTCGCCGTACAGACCGTCGATGTGCGCGGCGTTGCGCAGCACCAGGGCGCAGCCGTGCGCCTCACCCTCCGCCCGGAAGAGGGCGAGCGCCGCGTCGAAGCAGTGCCGCGCGTCGGCCATCTGGGTCTGGAACATGTGCAGGGTCCCCAGGGAGTACAGCATCGCCGCCGTGCCCGTGCGGTTGCCGGCCCGCTCGGCGGCCTCCCTGGCGACCGTGGCGCACTCGCGCCAGTCGTCGAAGTAGCCCTTCGCCTCGAAGAGGGTGACCGCGGTCAGTGCCAGATCCCAGCACAGCTCGTCCAGCCCGGCATGCGCGGCCTGCCGCACGGCCGCGGTCAGGGCGCGCCGCTCCGCCTCCCACCAGTACGCGGGATCGCCGACGCCGTCCGCGTCCCAGCCCCCCGCCGGGCGCCAGCGCGGAGCACCACCGTGCAGGATCGTGTAGTCCCCGCCGTACTCGCTGCGGTGCGCCTCCTCGGCCAGGGCCAGCCAGCCGCCCAGGAGACGGGACATCGCCGAAGCGCGCTCGTGCTCGTCCTCGTCCGCCAGCAGCCGCTCCCCGGCGTAGATCCGTATGAGGTCGTGGAAGCGGTAACGCGGTGCACAGACACCCGGGTACACCACGACGTCCAGCAGCTGCGCGTCCACCAGTGTGTCCAGGAGCTCCCTGCCCTCGGCCAGCGGGACGTCGAGCATCGCCGCCGCGGTCCAGTCGGGGAAGTCGAGGACCTTGACCATGGACAGAAGGCGGAACAACCGAGCGGCGGACTCGCCGAGACCCCGGTGGGCCAGCTCCATGTTGGACCTCAGCTCCAGCCCCTGATGGGCCAGCTCGTCCAGCCTGCGCGCCTCGTCGCGCAGCCGCCTCACCAGGCCCTCGATCTGCCAGTGGGGCCGTGAGGCCAGCCGCGCCCCGGCGATCCGCAGTGCCAGCGGCAGACCGCCGCAGAACGTCACCAGTTCCACGGCCGCCTCGCGCTCCGCCTTCACGCGGTCCTCACCCGCGATCCTGGCAAGGAGCTCGATGGACTTGTCGACGTCGAACACGTCTATGTCGAGCCGGTAGGCGCCGGTCAGACCGCCCAGGCGCCTGCGGCTGGTGGTGATCACCGCACAGGTGGGGCTGCCCGGCAGCAGGGGCCGCACCTGCTCCTCCGAAGGGGCGTCGTCGAGCACCAGCAGCAGCCGCCTGCCCGACAGCTTGCTGCGGAAGAGTTCGGCGCGTTCGTCCGTGTCCTCCGGCACCGCGGTGCCCGGGACCCCGAGGGCCCGCAGGAAACGGGCGAGAAGCCGGGCCGTGCGGTCCTCTCCGCCGGGGATTCGCATGTCCGCGTAGAGCTGCCCGTCGGGGAAGAGGGCGCTCAGCTCGTGCGCGGCCCGTACCGCGAGACTGGACTTGCCCACTCCGCCCTTGCCGGAGATCGCGACGATCGGCACGCTCCAGCGCGGTCCGTCCTCCTCGTCCCTTCCCGTCAGGATGCTCTTGATCTCACCCAGGTATCCCTCACGCCCCGTGAAGTCGGCGATGGTGGGCGGAAGTTGCCGAGGGACGAGCGCCTTCCCCTCCGCGTACGGGCCGGCGGGGCGCTGTTCACGGGCGCCGGATCCGGGAGGACGGGACGGGAGGGGGCGCGAATCCGCGGGCAGGTCGAGCGACGGGTCGCGGTTCAGGATCGCCCGGGTCAGTTCCTGGAACTCCTGGCTGGGCTCGACGCCCACCTCCTCCACCATCACGGTGCGTGCGAGGCGTCCCGCCTCCAGCGCCTCGGCCTGGCGGCCCGCGCGGTACAGCGCCAGCATCAGAAAACGGTGGAGCCGCTCGCGCAGCGGATGTTCAGCCACCAATGCGCGTAATTCGTGACTGATCTCCTCGTGCCTGCCCAGCACGAGGTCGAGCCGCACGAGTTCCTCGACGGCGGCCATCCGCCGGTCCTCCAGGACGGTGGCCCCGCGCCGCGCCACCCCGCTGAGGACACCGGCGAGCGCGGTCCCCCGCCAGAGGGCCAGCGCTTCGCGCAGCACCGCGGCGGCCCGCTCCTCGCGTCCCTCGTCCGCGTGCCCGCGGGCCTCGGCCACCAGCGCGGAGAACCGCAGGACGTCGAGCTCCTCACGGCCGCTCCTCAGCATGTATCCGGGCTGACGCGTGGTGATGGCGTCGGGGCACCCGGCGTCGGAGAGGATTCTGCGCAGCGCGGAGATGCAGGTCTGTATCTGCCCGCGGGCCGTGGAGGGGGGATCGGTCTCCCATACGGCGTCGATGAGCTGCTCGACGGGGACGACGCGGTTCGCGTTGAGGCCCAGCACGGCCAGTACGACACGTTGCCGGGGGCCCCCGAGGTCGATCGACCGACCGTCCGCCACAAGTTCGACCGGACCGAGGAGCCTCAGGTCCATTCAGCACCCCCGTACATGGCGACTCCGTGGTCGAGACCACTTTGACCGGCCTCGACGTTGCCCCATCTTCTGTCCTCTGTCAACGACGCCCCCGTGGAACCGGACGCCCCCCCGTCCGGCCCGCCCGGCAAGGCGGTGACATGGCGAAACGCCCCCAGTCCCGGCATGCGCCGGCATATCACCGTCCGGGCCGTATGCCCTGCGCGGCCGGGAGCTCGATCCGGGCGGCGACCGGGAGGTGGTCGCTGCCGGTGGCGGGAAGGACCCACAGGCGGGTGACGGCGGCGCCGCGGGCCATGACGTGGTCGATCCGGGCGACGGGGAAGGCCGTGGGCCAGCTGAAGGAGAAGCCGTCCGCCGCCTCCCGGCCGGTGGAGCCCACACCGTTCAGGACAGGGGCGAGCCCGCGGTCGTCCAGGGTGCCGTTGAAGTCGCCGAGCACGATCACCCGGGGCAGTTCCTCCGCCCGCAGCTCCTCCCCCAGCAGGGCGGCGCTCTCGTCCCGCCACCCGGTGTCGAAACCGGTCGCGCGGACGCGGACCGAGGGCAGATGGACCACGTGCACGGCGATGTCACCGTGCGGGGTGCGCACGGCGGTGCGCAGTCCGCGGTTCCAGTCGGGGCCGAGGTCCGCGGGGCGGATGTCCAGCGGACGGGTGCCGGTCAGGGGGTGCCTTGACCACAGGCCGACGGTCCCCACCACGGCGTGGTGCGGGTACTCCCGCGCCAGCGCCTCGCCGTAGGCGGGCAGGGCGGCGGGGGTCAGCTCCTGCAGCGCGACGATGTCGGGGCCGGCCGCGGCGAGGGCCCGCGCGGTGGCGGCCGGATCGCGGTTCTCGTCGCTCGCGTTGTGCTGGACGGCCGTGAGGAGGGCGGTACGGGCGGCGCCGGTGGCGTCCCCGCCCCGGGGGGACAGGGCGTCGTGGAAGAGGGCGAGCCAGACCGCCGACGGCAGCACCAGCGCCACCAGGGCGAGGGCCGAGCGGCGTACCAGCGCCACGACCAGCAGCAGCGGGACGGCGAGACCGAGCCACGGCAGGAAGGACTCCAGCAGGCTGCCCAGACCGAGTACGGCACCCGGCACCAGAGGGTGGAACGCCGCCGCCCCGGCCGTGAGCACGGCGAGCGCGGCGGGCACGCGGCCCCGCGTCCAGGCGGTGCGTCCCGCACCGCCCCACCACCGCCGTGCTCCCGCCGCCCGTGCCATGCGCTCTCCCTCCGTGGCCTACGGGAGCAGGACGTCCCGCGGCGGCGGCGCGGTTGCCCGGTGGGCGGGGGCGGGGGCGGGGGCTCGCGCGCTCAGCGCAGCACCCGGTCCCGCAGGACGGGGAAGTCCTGGCGGACCTCGTCGACGTACGCCGGGTCCAGCTCGGCGGTGACGACCCGCTCCCCGGCGTCCGGCGCCTCGGCCAGCGTCTCGCCCCAGGGGTCGATGATCGCGCTGCGGCCCGCCTGGGGGACGCCCGCGTGGGTGCCCGCGGTGCCGCAGGCCAGGACGTACGCCTGGTTCTCCACGGCGCGGGCACGGGCCAGCAGGGACCAGTGGGAGGCGCGGCGGTCGGGCCAGCCCGCCGGGACCACCAGCGCCCGGGCGCCCGCGTCGGTCAGCGCGCGGAACAGCTCGGGGAAGCGCAGGTCGTAGCAGGTGGCCAGGCCCAGGGTGATGCCGGGCAGGGCGACGGTGACCGGTTCGGCGCCGGCGGACATCAAGGTGGCCTCGCCGCGGTCGAAGCCGAAGCGGTGGATCTTGCGGTACGCGGCGGCCCGCTCGCCGTCGGGGGAGAAGACCAGGGAGGTGTTGTACAGGGCCGTTCCCGCCCCCGTTCCGCCGGGGCCGCCGGGGCGCCCGGCGCGTTCCACGACGGACCCGGCGTGCAGCCAGACGCGCGCCTCGCGGGCCGCCTCGGACATGGCCCGCGCGGTGGGTCCGTCCAGCGGCTCGGCGCCGGCCTCGAAGGAGTCGAAGGCGAAGGCGCCGACCGTCCACAGCTCGGGCAGGACGACCAGGTCGGAGGCCGTCTGCTCGCGGACGAGCGAGGCGGCCCGCAGGCGGCGTGCTTCGACCGTTTCGTCCTCGTCCACACCGATCTGGATGAGAGAGGCGCGCACCGTACCACCGTCCATGGGTTCGAGGGGGCCAAACGCCGGTCGAAAGCCGGTCGAAAGCAGCCTACGATCGTCACCCGAAAGGCCTGTCAGGCTGCTCGCCCGCAGCGTAACTTGAGAGCACCCAGTCCGCGAACCCACACCATCCACACGTATTCAGCACGTATCCGAGGGGTCCCGTTGACCGACCACCCTAGCCTTCAGCCCTACGCCGACGCCTGGGCCCACTCCATCGAGGCGATATCCGAGCTGGTCTCCCCGCTGGCCGAGGGCGAGTGGAACCGCGCGACCGAGTGCCCGGGGTGGTCGGTCCGCGACATCGTTTCCCATGTCATCGGGTCGGAGTGCGAGATGCTGGGCGACCCCCGTCCCATCCACACGCTGCCGCGGGACCTGTTCCATGTGAAGGACGAGGTCAGCCGCCGCGTCGAGGTCCAGGTGGACGTGCGGCGCTGCCACACCGCCCCGGAGATGACCAGCGAGCTGGAGTACACGGTCATCCGCCGCTCCCGCCAGCTGCGGAACGAGAAGCGCGAGCCGTCGACGATGGTGATGACCCCGCTCGGCCGGGAGATGACGCTGGAGCGGGCGCTGCGGCTGCGGGCGTTCGACGTGTGGGTGCACGAGCAGGACCTGCGGCGGGCGCTGGGCAGGCCGGGCAACCTCGACTCCCCCGGCGCCCACGTGGCGCGGGACGTGCTGGTGGACGGGCTGCCCAAGGTGGTCGCCAAGGACGCCGGGGCGCCGCCGAACTCGGCGGTCGTCATCGACGTGAGCGGGCCGGTGGAGTTCATGCGGACCGTGCGCGTGGACTCCGAGGGCCGGGGCACGGTGGACGGCAGCGTCTCGCTGGGTCCGGCGGTCACGCTGGCGACGGACTGGGAGACGTACCTGCGGCTGGCCTGCGGGCGGGTGCGGCCCGCGGCGGTGCGCGAGGACCTCAAGATCGAGGGCGATCAGGCCCTCGCGGACGCGATCCTCGCGCACTTCGCCGTCACGCCCTGAACCCGAAGACCCTCGGCCCGAAGACCCGGTCCCCCGGCGGGAGCCCTTCTCACACCGGTACGTGCACCGCCTCGACGCGGCTGGCCACCACCCGCTCGCGCTCGCGGCGGTGCGCCCGGCCGCGCAGCCGCAGGATCTGGGCGGCGCCCAGCGCCTGGAGGACGAAGACGGAGGCGAACGCGATCCGGTAGTCGTCGCCGGTCGCGTCCAGCAGGACGCCCACCGCCAGCAGGGTGGCCATGGACGCGGTGAAGCCGCCGATGTTGACGATGCCCGAGGCCGTGCCCTGCCGCTCGGGCGGATTGGCCGGACGGGCGAAGTCGAAGCCGATCATCGAGCCCGGACCGCAGGCTCCGAGCACCACGCACAGCAGGGCCAGCGCCCACAGCGGCGCCCTCCCCGGCCAGCACAGCACCATCGCCCAGAAGGCGGCAGTGGCCAGCACCGTGCCGAGCGCGATCGGCGCCCGTGCGCTGTGGTGCCGGGCTATGACCTGGCCGTAGACCAGGCCGATGGCCATGTTGGAGAGCACCACCACGGTCAGCAGGGTGCCGGCCTCGGCGCGGGTGCGGCCCTGCGCCTCGACGAGGAACGGCATCCCCCACAGCAGCAGGAAGACCATGCCGGGGAACTGGGTGGTGAAGTGCACCCACATGCCCAGCCGGGTGCCCGGCTCGCGCCACGCCTCGGCGAGCTGGCGGCGTATGTAGCCGGGTTCGCGCGCCGGCCCCGGACCGGCCGCGGAGGCGGGTCCGGCGCCCTCGGGCCGGTCCCTGAGGAAGAGCAGGACGAGCACCAGGACCAGCACGCCCAGCCCGGCGCTGCCCGCGAAGGTCGGCGTCCAGCCGAAGGCGGCCAGCAGACGCGCCAGGACCAGTGTGGTCAGCAGGTTGCCCGCCATCCCGAACAACGCCGCCACCTGGGTGATCAGCGGACCGCGGCGGGGCGGGAACCAGTTGGAGCCCAGCCGCAGCACGCTGATGAACGTCATGGCGTCGCCGCAGCCCAGCAGCGCGCGGGCGGCCAGCGCCATGGCGTACGAGCCGGAGAGGGCGAAGGCGAACTGGCCGGTGGTGAACAGCACGATGCCCAGGAGCAGGACCTTCCTGGTGCCCCAGCGGTCCACCAGCAGGCCGACGGGTATCTGCATCCCGGCGTAGACCAGGAGCTGGAGGATGGAGAAGGTCGACAGGGCCGAGGCGTTGATGTGGAAGCGGTCGGCGGCGTCGATGCCCGCGACGCCCAGCCCGGTGCGGTAGGTGATGGCGGTGAAGTAGACGGCGACGCCCAGGCCCCACACGAAGGCGGCCCGCGGGCCGCCGAGCCGCACTCCGGAAGCCGGGTTTCCGGGTGTGTTCCCGCCGCTCACCGGACCTCACCGCGCAGCAGGTGCCGCACGGAGCCGACATGGCCGCGCACCGCCTCGGCGGCGGCCTCCGCGTCCCCCGTGCGCAGTGCGCGCAGGATCTCGGTGTGCTCGGTGATGTTCTTGGCGATGCGGTCGGGGTGGGAGTGCATCACCGCGACGCCCATGCGCAGCTGGCGGTCGCGGAGCTGGTCGTACAGGCGCTCCAGGATCCGGTTGCCGGCCGCCCCGACCACGGCGGCGTGGAAGCAGCGGTCGGTGACGGCCACCGCCGCCAGGTCGCCTGTCTCGGCCTGGCGGCGCTGCTGCTCCAGGAGTTCGCCGAGCCGGTCCAGCAGATCGCCCGGCGCGGGGGTGACCTTGCGCACGGCGTGCTCCTCGACCAGCAGCCTGGTCTCGACGACGTCGCCGATCTCCTGGACGGAGACGGGCAGGACGAGCGCGCCCTTCTTGGGGTAGAGCCTGAGCAGGCCCTCGGCCTCCAGGCGCAGCAGCGCCTCCCGCACGGGGGTGCGGGAGACCCCGGCCGCCCTGGCCAGCTCGCCCTCGGTGAGCAGGGTGCCGCCCTCGTAGCGGCGTTCCAGGACGGCCTGCTTGACGTGGGTGTAGACGCGCTCGGCGGCGGGCGGTGCGGGGGGCGGGGTCAGGGAGGGCATGGACACACCATAGATACAACAGGTATGCGCGTCCGTCCCCGTCCGCCATCCGGGACGGGGACGGGCTCGGCGGAAACGGGCGGGGCGGTACGGGGCCGGACATGCGGCGGGGCCCGCCGCACGGTGCGTGCGGAGGGCCCCGCCGTGGTCCGCCGGGACGGACGGAGCCGGTCGGCCCGTCAGGCCGCCAGGCCCAGGTGATCAGGCCCAGGTGATCAGGCGCTTGGGGTGCTCCAGGACGGCCGCGATGTCGGCCAGCACCTTGGAGCCCAGCTCGCCGTCGACCAGGCGGTGGTCGAAGGAGAGCGCCAGAGTGGTGACCTGGCGCGGCTTGACCTTGCCCTTGTGGACCCACGGCTGGAGCTTGACCGCGCCGAAGGCCAGGATCGCCGACTCCCCGGGGTTGAGGATCGGGGTGCCGGTGTCGACGCCGAAGACGCCGACGTTGGTGATCGTGACCGTGCCGCCGGACATGTCCGCCGGGGAGGTCTTGCCCTCCCTGGCGGTGGCGACCAGATCGCCCAGCGCCCTCGCCAGCTCCGGCAGGGTCTTGGCGTGCGCGTCCTTGATGTTCGGCACGATCAGACCGCGCGGGGTGGCCGCGGCGATGCCCAGGTTCACGTAGTCCTTGTGGACGATCTCCTGGCTGGCCTCGTCCCAGGCGGCGTTGACCTCCGGGTTGCGGCGGATGGCGACCAGCAGCGCCCTGGCCACCAGCAGCAGCGGGTTGACCCGCAGGCCCGCCATGTCCGGGTCCTGCTTGAGCTCCTGCACCAGCTTCATCGTGCGGGTGACGTCGACGGTGACGAACTCCGTGACGTGCGGCGCGGTGAAGGCGCTGGAGACCATCGCCTGCGCGGTCGCCTTGCGCACGCCCTTGATCGGCACCCGGCGCTCGCGCTCACCGGTGCTCCACACCGCCGGAGCCGGGGCCTGGGCCGGGGCCTCGGCCGGAGCGGGGGCCGCCTGGGGGGCGGTCCCGGTCACGGCGGCGGCCTCGTGCGAGGGCGCCGGGGCCGCGGCGGCGTGCACGTCCTCGCGGGTGATGATCCCGTTCGGGCCGGTCGGGGTGACCGCGGCCAGGTCCACGCCCAGGTCCTTGGCGAGCTTGCGCACCGGCGGCTTGGCCAGCGGACGGCCCGAGGCCGGCTTCACCGAGTCCTCGGTGGTGGGTGCCACGGCCGGGGGCGTGGTGGTGGCGTCCATATCCGCCTGGACGGCGACCTGCGCGTCCCGCACGTGGTTCTGCTGCTGCTTGCGCGGGCGCCGCTTGGTCGAGGCGGTGCCGACGCCGTAGCCGACCAGCACCGGCCGGCGCTTGGCGCCCTCCTCCTCGGCCGCCTCCGGCTCGGCCGGGGCGGGCGCGGCGGGCGCGGCCTCACCGGCGGCCGGCGCTCCGGCGGGAGCGGCCGGCCCCGCCGACGGGTCGGTGTCCACCGTGATGATCGTGGTGCCCACGTCCACGGTGACGCCCTCTTCGAAGCGCAGCTCGTGCACCACGCCGTTGTACGGGATGGGCAGCTCGACGGCCGCCTTGGCCGTCTCCACCTCGCACACCACCTGGCCGTCGGTCACCGTGTCACCGGGCCCGACGTACCACTTGAGGATCTCGGCCTCGGTCAGGCCCTCCCCCACGTCCGGCATCCTGAACTCTCGGATGCGCTGGGCAGCGGCCCCGGCGGCAGCCGTATCAGTCATCGTCACGACTCTCCTCAGCCCCTACTCTCAGTACGCCAGCGCGCGGTCGACGGCATCGAGCACCCGGTCCAGGTTCGGCAGGTACTCGTCCTCCAGCCTGGCCGGCGGGTACGGCGCGTGGAACCCGCCCACCCGCAGCACCGGCGCCTCCAGGTGGTAGAAGCACCGCTCGGTGATCCGGGCGGCGATCTCCGAGCCCGTGCCCAGGAAGACCGGCGCCTCGTGGACCACCACCAGGCGGCGGGTCCTCTCCACCGAGGCCTGGATCGCGTCGAAGTCGACCGGGGACATCGACCGCAGGTCCAGCACCTCCAGCGACCTGCCCTCCTCCTCGGCCGCCGCGGCGGCCTCCAGGCAGGTCTTCACCATCGGCCCGTAGGCCGCCAGCGTCAGGTCGGTGCCCTCGCGGGCGATTACCGCCCCGTGCAGCGGCCCGGGGATGGCCTCGGTGTCGACCTCGCCCTTGTCCCAGTAGCGGCGCTTGGGCTCGAAGAAGATCACCGGGTCGTCGGAGGCGATCGCCTGCTGCATCATCCAGTAGGCGTCCGAGGCGTTGGACGGCGAGACGCACTTCAGGCCCGCCACGTGCGCGAACAGCGCCTCGGGCGACTCGCTGTGGTGCTCCACCGCGCCGATGCCGCCGCCGTAGGGGATGCGGACGACGACCGGCAGCTTGACCTTGCCCAGCGCGCGGGCGTGCATCTTCGCGAGCTGGGTGACGATCTGGTCGTAGGCGGGGAAGACGAACCCGTCGAACTGGATCTCCACCACCGGCCGGTAGCCGCGCAGGGCCATGCCGATCGCGGTGCCGACGATGCCGGACTCGGCCAGCGGGGTGTCGATGACCCGCTCCTCGCCGAAGTCCTTCTGCAGGCCGTCGGTGATGCGGAAGACGCCGCCGAGCTTGCCGACGTCCTCACCCATGATCAGGACCTTGGGGTCGGTCTCCAGTGCCTTGCGCAGCGACTCGTTGAGCGCCTTGGCCATGGGCATCTTGGTGTTGGCCATCTCAGCGGCCCTCCTCGTCGGCGAAGGACGCCAGGTACTCGGCGAACTGGGCGCGCTCCTCGTCCACCAGCGCGTGCCCGTCGGCGTAGACGTTCTCGAAGATGGCCATGGTGTCCGGGTCCGGCATGGTCCGGATGGCCTCGCGTACCCGCAGCGCCAGCGCGTCGCTCTCCCGGTCGAGCCCGGCGAGCCAGTCGGCGTCGACCAGGCCCTCCTTCTCCAGGTAGGTGCGCAGCCGCAGGATCGGGTCCTTGGCCTCCCACTCCTCGCGCTCGGCGTCCTTGCGGTAGCGGGTGGGGTCGTCGGAGGTGGTGTGGGCGCCCATCCGGTAGGTGAACGCCTCGACCAGGGTCGGGCCCTCGCCGGCACGGGCGCGCTCCAGGGCGGCCCGGGTCACGGCCAGCACCGCCAGCACGTCGTTGCCGTCCACCCGGACGCCGGGGAAGCCGAAGCCCGCGGCGCGCTGGTAGATCGGGACGCGGGACTGCTTCTCGGTGGGCTCGGAGATCGCCCACTGGTTGTTCTGGCAGAAGAACACCACCGGCGCGTTGTAGACCGCGGAGAAGGTGAACGCCTCCGCCACGTCGCCCTGGCTGGAGGCGCCGTCGCCGAAGTAGGCGATCACCGCGCTGTCCGCGCCGTCCTTGGCCACGCCCATCGCGTAGCCCGTGGCGTGCAGCGCCTGCGAGCCGATGACGATGGTGTAGAGGTGGAAGTTGTTGCTGTAGGGGTCCCAGCCGCCGTTGTTGACGCCGCGGAACATGCCCAGCAGGTTGGTCGGGTCCACCCCGCGGCACCAGGCCACGCCGTGCTCCCGGTAGGTCGGGAAGACGTAGTCGTCGTCCCGCAGCGCCCGGCCCGAGCCGATCTGCGCGGCCTCCTGGCCCAGCAGCGACGCCCACAGGCCCAGCTCGCCCTGACGCTGCAGCGCGGTGGCCTCGGCGTCGAACCGGCGGGTGAGGACCATGTCGCGGTACAGACCGCGCAACTCGTCGGGGGTCAGGTCCAGCGAGTAGTCCGGGTGCTCGACCCGCTCGCCCTCCGGCGTCAGCAGTTGTACGAGCTCGGGGCGCGCTGCCGACTGCGAGCGCTTCCTCGCCCCGCTCGTCGTGGTGCGCTTTCCGCTGCTGCGGCGCGGCTTGCTGCGCGCGGCAGTGCTCTCCACGGTCACTTGTGCTCCTCCGTCTGTCCGGCCCCCGGGGTCGCCGGGAAGCCTGGGGGTTCCCCGCCGGTGGCAGGGAGAGGCTCGCCCGGATCCGTACGGCCCACGGGGTAGGTGCGGCGCGGACGGAACCGAGCGGTGACAGGTGTCCCGTTCGACGGCCCGCTGCCAGCACGTTACCCAGTACCTCCGCACATGCGCGAAGGGTCCCTGACCTGCAATTTTGCTTGGGTTTCCAAGTAAATCGCAAAAGCCTGGAACGTCACTGGTCACAGCCTCGCAAGCGCCTGGGACAAGCGCACGTTATCCCGGTACCGAAGTGACGGGAAGAGCTGTGGATGAGTGACGCGGAGTTGGTGCCCGATCGGTATGTGAGACGGACACGGAGGGTGAAGGGGCACACGGTCCCGCAGGAGCCGTATACCACCCATATGGGCCCGTGTAACGCCTACGGGCGGAAGTACGGCCGGATCCGGCGGGCGGGACTACAGGCAGAAGGCGTCGCGCACCGCCTCGTAGCGGCCGGTCCACCACACCACCAGCGCGGAGGCCGCCGGGAACTGCGGATCGGTGCGGCGGTCGCGCAGCTGGTAGCGCCAGCGCAGCATCCAGAAGTCGTTGAGCCGCTCCCACCACACCCGGTGGACGGCCGCGGCCATCTCGTCCGCCCCGGCCCCGGTGGCGGCGCGGTAGGCGCGGGCGTAGGCCCGGATCTTGGCCAGGTCCAGGGTGCCGCCGGGCCGCAGGAAGAAGATGACGGCGGCCCGCACCGCCTCCTCCGCGCGCGGCTGCACGGCGAGCCGGTCCCAGTCCACGATCGCGACGGGCTCCCAGGGGGCCCGGTCCCGGTAGAGCAGGTTGAGGGGGTGGAAGTCGCCGTGCACCCACCCGGCGACCGGCTCGGCCCCGGCGGGCGGGCGGCGGTGGGCGTGGCGCTCCAGCAGGGCTCGGCGCTCGCGCAGCCGGTGGTCGGCCAGCTCGTCGAAGCAGTCGCGCCGGGCCCGGGTGCGCACCCGGGCCAGCAGCTCGTCGATGAGGCCGAAGGTGACCTCCGGATCGGCGCTGGGCTCGGCCGCGCACTCGGCGCCGGGCACGGGTGCGACCTGGCCCAGCCGTACGTGCACCAGGCCCAGCAGCGCGCCCAGGCGGCGCGACTGCCCGCGCGAGAGCTCGCCGCCGTCGCGGTGGCGGCCGTCCACCCACGGGTGGAGGGCGTAGCAGCGGTCCTCCACCACCGCGACGGTCCGCCCCGAGACGTCCTCGACCGCCGGTACTACCGGCACCCCCAGGGCGCCGAGGCGGACGGTGACGCGGTGCTGGTACTCGATGCGGGCCGGGTCGCGCGGATCGCCGTCGAGGTGGTGCTTGAGGAAGAACCGGCCCCGCGTTGTGGACAGCCGGTAGCCGCGGTTCAGCAGCCCCTGCGTCACCGGCTCGCAGGAGATCGGCTCCCCGGCGCCGAAGCGCCGCACCAGCGTGGCGAGGGTGAAACGGGAGAGGTGGGGAGACTGCACGCCGGGGATCGTAGATCACCGAGAGCCACCGTCCGGACGCGTTGTGCGCCGGGAGCGCGGAGGTGGTATGGGCGGTCGGAGCCGCCCGGGTGTGCCGGGGATGCCCGGGCATTGGGGGCGCCGGGCTCTGCCCGAGCCCGGCGGCCTGCCGGCCGGAGGCTGCGGAGGCCGTCCGTCGTGGGCCGGGTCAGCCGCCGGAGCCGCCGCCGGGAGTGCCCGGCGCTCCCCCGGCCGTGGCCGCCCCGTCGCCGGCTGTGGTGCCGCCGTCGGTGGTGTCGGCGCCGCCGGTGGTGGTGCCGCCGTCGCCGCCGGCGCCGCCCTCGGTCGTGCCGCCGTCGCCCGTGCCCCCGGTCTCCGTGCCGCCGCCGTCGGTGGTGCCCTCGGTCGTGCCGCCGGTGTCCGTGCCGCCGTCGGTGGTGCCGCCGTCGGTGGTGCCCTCGGTCGTGCCGCCGTCGGGCTCGCTGGGCTCGCCGCTGGTCGAGGGCTTCGGGCTGCTCTCCCCGCCGCCCGTCCCGCCGGTGCTCCCACCGCCGTTCTGCCAGCCGCCCGTGCCGCCGGGCTGGGTGTCGTCGCCCTGGCCGGGCTCCTCGGTCTCCTCCTCGTCGGGCGAGGGCTCCGACGAGCTCTCCTCCGGGGAGGGCGTGGAGGTGGTCTTCTCCGGCGCCTTCTGCTCCTGGCCGCCCTCGTTGCCGTTGACGGCCAGGAAGATGCCCGCGGCGATGGCGAGGACGGAGAAGAAGGCGATCAGCCCGTACTTCAGGCCGCTGCCGCCCCGGCCCCCGTCGCCGTAGCCGCCGCCCGTGTCGTATCCGCCGCCGCCGTACGAGCCGCCGCCGGGGGCGCCCATCAGCAGCGGCGGGCCGACCCGGGTCGCGGCGTCGTCGGGGTAGCCGCCCGCGGGGGTGGCGGAGGGGGTGTCGCCGCCCTGGTGGACGCCCGGGGTGCCCATGGCGGGCGTGGCGCCGGTGGAGACCACCGCGCCGGTGTTCCACAGGCCGCCGGTGTGGCCACCCTGCTCCTGGAGCATGCGCAGCGCGTACTGCACCAGGCCGCGCATCTCCTCGGCGGTCTGGAAGCGGTCGTCCGGGTCCTTGGCCAGCGCCCGCATCACCAGGCCGTCCAGCTCCGGCGGCACCGAGTCGTTCACCCGCGAGGGCTGCACCGGCTCGTCCTGGACGTGCTGGTAGACCACTGACAGCGGGGTCTCGCCGGTGAACGGCGGGCGCAGGGCGAGCAGCTCGTAGAGCATGCAGCCCGTGGCGTACAGGTCGGAGCGGGCGTCCACCGTCTTGCCGAGCGCCTGCTCGGGGGAGAGGTACTGCGGGGTGCCCATGACCATGCCCGTCTGGGTCATGGTGGTGGACGCGCCGTGCAGGGCGCGGGCGATGCCGAAGTCCATCACCTTCACGGCGCCGTTGCCGGTGATGATGACGTTGGCGGGCTTGATGTCGCGGTGCACGATGCCGTGCTGGTGGCTGTAGGCGAGCGCCTCCAGCACCCCGGAGATGATGATCAGCGCCTGCTCGGGCGGCGGCGCGTCGGCGTTGAGCAGGAGGTCGCGGATGGTGCGGCCCTCGACCAGCTCCATGACGATGTACGGCACGGTGTTGCCGCCGACCACGTCCTCACCGGAGTCGTAGACGGCCACCACGGCATGGTGGTTGAGGCCGGCGACGGACTGCGCCTCGCGCGTGAAGCGGGCCTTGGAGATCGGGTCCTCGGCGAGGTCCGCGCGCAGCAGCTTGACGGCGACGGTGCGGCCCAGGCGTACGTCCTCGGCGGCGAACACCTCTGCCATGCCGCCGCGGCCGAGCCGGCCCGTGAGACGGTAACGCCCGTCGCCCACCACACCGCCGCCACCCCACGACTCGGGCGAATCGGACACCCCACCAGCAGTCTCGTCGGGCTCCGAAGGCCCTCCGGCGGCTTGTGTCTGTGCCATCAGTCCTCGCCGTAGATCAGGTCCGCGAGCGCGGATCCGTACGCTCTGCTCCCTGAGCACGCTAACAGGGTCCGAGGGCCGTGCCCCTCGGCGAAGGCGAAGAGAGCGGCGCGGAACTGCGGTACCGGGAGCGCTGGGGGCAGCAACGGACCATCCAACCCGCTCGGGTGTCCGGCTGGCAAGTTACGATGTCGGGCGCCCTCGCGAGCACGTGTGACGTGTATGCGCGCATCGGGTCACGGAACGGGCAAGCGCCTTGACGTGTCCGGCCGCTGGGGCAGACTTGGCCTGGAATCACGGGTGGACCGGTACCCCGCCCGGCGTTCTCGAAGGCCGGGCGGGGGCATCACGGATACCGGCAGAGCAACCGCACACGCGCAGGCCCGTAAGACGGCAGTCCTGCGGCGCCGAGGGGGAAGCAGTCAGATGAGCGACGACGGCGCGCAGGCCGCGTACCGGGGGCGTACGGTCGGCGGCGGGCGCTACCAGCTGCGCGATCTGCTGGGCCAGGGCGGCATGGCGTCGGTTCACCTCGCCTACGACACGGTGCTCGACCGGCAGGTGGCGGTCAAGACCCTCCACACCGAGCTGGGCCGCGAGCAGTCCTTCCGGGAGCGCTTCCGCCGTGAGGCGCAGGCGGTCGCCAAACTGACGCACACCAACATCGTCTCGGTCTTCGACTCCGGCGAGGACGAGGCCGACGGCGCGACGGTGCCCTACATCGTCATGGAGTACGTCGAGGGCAAGCCGCTGCGCACCGTCCTCGACGAGGACGTGGCCCGGCTCGGGGCGATGCCGAGCGACAAGGCGCTGACGATCGTCTCCGAGGTGCTCGCCGCGCTGGAGGCCAGCCACGAGGTGGGCCTGGTGCACCGGGACATCAAGCCGGGCAACGTCATGCTCAACAGACGCGGCACGGTCAAGGTGATGGACTTCGGCATCGCCCGCGCCATGCAGTCCGGCGTCACCTCGATGACGCAGACGGGCATGGTCGTCGGCACCCCGCAGTACCTCTCCCCCGAGCAGGCGCTGGGGCGCGGCGTGGACGCCCGCTCCGACCTGTACTCGGTGGGCATCATGCTCTTCGAGCTGCTCACCGGGCGCCTCCCCTTCGACGCGGACTCACCGCTGGCCATCGCGTACGCGCACGTCCAGGAGGAGCCGCCCGTACCGTCGTCGGTCAACCGGTCGCTGCCCGCGGCCGTGGACGCGCTGATCGCGCGGACGCTGCGGAAGAACCCCAACGAGCGGTTCCCGACGGCCGAGGCGATGCGCCAGGAGTGCGAGCGCGTCCGCAACTCGGTGGTCGCCTCGAACACCACCCCGCTGATCGCCGGCGGCGCCCCCGGCCCCAACAGCGGGGCGGCCGTCTCCCAGTCGGTCTTCCCGCCGGTGGACGCCCAGACCACCCCGCCGCCGCCGAACGTGCAGCAGCCGTACCAGCCGCACTACGCGCCGGCGGCCGGTTTCGGGGCCGCGGGGCCGGTCCAGCAGGGCTACTCCACGCCGGTACCGGGCCCGTACGGTCCCCAGGGCGGTGCGCCGACCCCGCCGCCGTACACCGTCCCGCCCCAGCCCTCGGGCGGCAGGAACACCGGGGTGATCGTCGGATCGGCGGTCGCGGCGATCATCGTCGTCGCCGCCGTGATCATCGCCGTGACGCTCAACGGCGGCAGCGGGGAGGATCCGCGGGCGGGCGAGTCCCCGGGGCCCGTCCGGACGGCCGAGCAGCCCGCGGGCACCGGCGGGGGCGACTCCGGCGGCACGGGCGGCCAGGAGACCGAGGGCGAAGGCACCGGCACGGACACGGACGACGGCGGTGACGACGGCGACGACGGCGACGACGGCTTCAAGGACGAGGACACCTCGAAGACCATCGATCCGGCCAAGTGCACGGAGGCCTCGGAGAGCCTCTTCGACAAGGGCAAGACGAGCATGCCCGACCTGACGTTCAAGCACCTGGACTCGGTCAAGGACTGCGTCCGCGAGGCGGGCTGGGTCCTGGAGGACGTCGAGTACGAGGACGAGAACCTGTACGGGAAGAACACCGTCCTCAAGCAGTCCCCGGAGGCCTACGACGGCTTCGACCCGAAGAAGGACAAGATCACGCTGACCGTCTCCACCGGCCACCCGGAGGGCTGACGGCGGCGGACGCGGACGAGGGGCGGCACGCGGATCGCGTGCCGCCCCTCGCGCGTGCGGAGCCCGGGCCGCCCGGGGCGGGCGCCCGGGGCGGCGCTCTCAGGGGTGGCCGCTCAGAGGTAGGGGCCGCCGGAGCGGATCTGGCCGCCGCGCCCGTCGCCCTCCTCCTCGGGCATCACACCCGCCGGAAGCGCGCGGCGCATCTGCTCCAGCTGGGCGCGGGCCGCCATCTGCTGGGCGAACAGCGCCGTCTGGATGCCGTGGAACAGCCCCTCCAGCCAGCCCACCAGCTGGGCCTGGGCGATCCGCAGCTCGGCATCGGTGGGCACCGCGTCGTCGGTGAACGGCAGCGAGATCCGCTCCAGCTCCTCGATCAGCTCGGGCGCCAGACCGTCCTCCAGCTCCTTGACCGAGCTGGCGTGGATCTCCTTGAGCCGGGCGCGGCTGGCCTCGTCCAGGGGGGCCGACTTGACCTCCTCCAGGAGCTGCTTGATCATGCTGCCGATCCGCATGACCTTCGCGGGCTGCTCGACCATCTCCGTCACGGGGATCTCGCGCGGCTCGTCGTCGGAGCCGCCGTCCCCGCTCCTGGGAGCGGCGGCGCTGCCGAGGGCCATTCCGTCCGGCCCGACGACCAGGACGTGCTGGCTCTCCTGCGAGCGTTCGTTCATCGGCTGAGTCATACCCCCATTCTGCAATGCCCGCCCGTGCGGCCGAAGGGCGATCCCCCCGGGGGGCGACGCGGCCCTTCTCAGCGCCGCAGCCGCAGGGCGAGCGAGGCCAGGCCCAGGCCCAGGAAGGTCAGCCCCGCGCCGAGCGGCAGCACCGGGAGGAGCTGACCGCCGGTGGCGGGAGTCGCACGGTGCCGGGCCGGCTCGTCGGCGCTTCGGCCGTCGTCGTACACGTAGTCGTCGTAGTGGCCGCCGCCGCTCTGCCGGTCGACGATCTGCTCGGCCCGGCCCTGGGGGGTCTGCCGCGGCGTGCCCGGCGGTCCGGCGGATTCGGTGGGGCCGCGCTCCTCGTCGCCGTCCCCGCCGGGGGCCGTACCGGACGGTTCGCCGGAGGGCTCACCGGAGGAGGGCTCCGGCGTGGGTGTGGACGTGGACGACGGGTCAGGGCCGGGGGAGGAGCCGTCCGGCGGCCACGGCGGCAGGGTGAGCCTCGGGGGGCGTTCCGTCTCCTCCGGGTCGTCCGTCTCCTCCGGGTCGTCCGGCTCCCCGCTCTCCTCCGGGTCGTCCGGGGAGGCGGTGGGGGAGGACGAGGGCTTGCCCGGACCCTCAGCCCGGGGCTCCACCGCGTCCCGCGCGCCGCCGGGCACGGCCGAAACGGCCGCGGACTGCTGGGAGGCCAGGGCGACGGGTGCCGGAACCAGCACCATCGCGCAGGCCAGCAGGGTGATCGCGGCTTCCCTCACCGCTACGCCCCCTCCCGTACCAGGCATCGAATGGTGTAACAAGCGTCACACGAACGCGCGGACCCGGCATCCCGGCCCGGCCCGCCGGACCGGCGCCTCAGACGGTGAGGACGACCTTGCCCACGTGATCGCTCTCCTCGAGTACCCGGTGAGCCCGGGAGGCATTACTCATCGGCACCGTGCGGTCCACGACCGGGCGGACCCGCCCGGCGGCGATCAGCGGCCAGACGTGCTCGCGCACCGCGGTGACGATCTCCGCCTTCTCCTCCAGCGGACGGCCGCGCAGCGATGTGGCCGAGACCGTACCGCACTTGGCGAGCAGCGCACCCAGGTTCAGCTCCCCCTTGACCCCGCCCTGGAGCCCGATGACGACGATCCGTCCGCCGCGGGCGAGCGCCCTGACGTTCCGCTCCAGGTACTTGGCGCCGATGATGTCGAGGACCACGTCCGCGCCGCGTCCGCCGGTGGCCGCCCGGACCTCCTCGGCGAAGTCCTGCTCGCGGTAGTCGATCAGGACGTCCGCGCCCAGCTCCGCGCAGCGCTCCAGTTTCCCACGGCTGCCCGCGGTGACCGCCACCCGCGCGCCGACGGCCTTGGCGAGCTGGATCGCCATGGTGCCGATGCCGCTGGCCCCGCCGTGGACCAGCAGGGTCTCGCCGGGGCGCAGCCTCGCCTGCATGAAGACGTTCGACCAGACCGTGCACACGACCTCGGGGAGGGCGGCGGCGGCGACCGGGTCGAGCGGGCCGTCGGGAGTCTCGGGCAGCGGCAGGAGCTGGCCGTGCGGCACGGCGACCTTCTGCGCGTACCCGCCGCCGGCGAGCAGCGCGCACACCTGGTCGCCGGTCCTCCAGCCGCCCACGCCCGGCCCCAGCCCGGCGATCCGGCCCGCGCACTCCAGCCCGGGGTAGGGCGACGCGCCCGGAGGCGGGTCGTAGAAGCCCTGCCGCTGGAGGATGTCGGCCCGGTTGACGGCGCCGGCCGCCACCTCGACCAGGACCTCCCCGTCGCCGGGCACGGGGTCGTCCACCTCCGTCCAGGCGAGGACGTCGGGGCCGCCGGGTTCGGTGATGGTGATCGCGTGCATGGGGTGACGCTACCTCCGCGGGGTCTCCGAGGGCATGACGGTGGTGGAGGGGGTGGCACGGCGGATGACGACGAGGCGGTCGGTCAGCTCCAGGACGGCCGCGTCCGGGTCGTCGTAGCCCAGCACCCGGTGGCCGCGGACCACGGAGACCACGAGGTCCCTGCACTCGCGAGGGGAGCGGCCGGCCTCGGCCTTGGTGACCGGGCGCTCGGTGAGGTTCAGCCCCGTGCCCTGGTGGATCAGGTCCTCCATCACCGCGCCCGCGCTCGGGCTGAGCATGGACATCCCGAGCAGCCGTCCGGCGGCGCTGGCACTGGTGATCACGGAGTCCGCGCCGGACTGCCGCAGCAGCGGCGCGTTCTCCTCCTCGCGCACCGCCGCGACGATGCGCAGACCGCGGTTGAGCTGGCGGGCGGTGAGCGTCACCAGAACCGCGGTGTCGTCGCGCTGGGTGGAGATGACCACCTGGGCGGCCCGCTGCACCTCCGCCTTCAGCAGGACGTCGCTGCGGGTCGCGTCGCCGACGACGCCGGTGTAGCCGTCGGCGTTCGCCGCCTCGACGACCTTGCGGCTCGGATCGATTATCACGATCCGCTCCCGGGGGACCCCGGTCGAGATGAGCGTCTCGGCCGCGGAACGCCCCTTCGTGCCGAAGCCGATGATGACGGTGTGGTCGCGCAAGGAGGACCTCCAGCGGGCCAGGCGGAACTGCTGGCGGGTCCGTTCGGCCAGCACCTCCAGGGTGGTGCCGATCAGGATGATCAGGAACAGGACGCGCAGCGGGGTGATGACCAGGACGTTGACCAGCCGGGCGCTGTCGCTGACCGGGGCGATGTCGCCGTAGCCGGTCGTGGAGAGGGTGACGGTGGTGTAGTAGAAGCAGTCCAGCAGCGAGACCTCGCCGTCGGCGTTGTCCGTGTAGCCGTCACGCTCGAGGTACACCAGGAACACCGTCACGAGCAGCACGATCAGCGCGGCCACCAGCCGCCGCAGCACCTGCCGCAGCGGCCCGGCCGCGGGCTCGGGCAGCTGCACGAAGTGCTGCAGTTCCTCGGGCGAGGTGTGGTTCATGCCGTCACGCCCACGGGAGTCTCAGGAGGTGTACGCCGGCCCCGGTGGGGACGCCGCCGGGCGGCACGACCGCCAGGGCGGTGGCCGCCGCG
Source organism: Streptomyces verrucosisporus (assembly GCF_017114865.1). Taxonomy (GTDB): domain Bacteria; phylum Actinomycetota; class Actinomycetes; order Streptomycetales; family Streptomycetaceae; genus Streptomyces; species Streptomyces fenghuangensis. The sequence goes on from NZ_JADEYH010000003.1 coordinate 121,763, forward strand.
ATGCCGCGGAGCATCGCGGGGCCGCTGAACCGCAGCGGCCGCACGCCACCGCCATCCTGCACGACCGGGACCAGCCGTGTGTCACGGGGGTGGCCCTGGACCTCGCCTAGGAGGGCGGCGCGGGGCAGGGGGTCGTCCGCCGCGGACCGCTCCCCGTGCCGCGCCTCGGCCGGACCGGCGCCGGTGGCGGCCCGCAGCAGCGGTTCGGCGAGGGTGAGCAGCCCGGACACGGCCGCCAGCGGGTTGCCGGGCAGCCCGACCAGATGCGCGCCCGAGGGCAGCCGTGCCAGCAGCATCGGGTGGCCGGGACGTACGCGCACCCCGTCGACCAGCAGCTCCGCCTCCAGGCGGCGCAGGGACGGATGGACGTGGTCGACGGGACCGGAGGCCGTGCCGCCGGTGGTGACGACGAGGTCGGCGGCGGTCTCCTCCAGTGCGGCGTGCAGCGCCCCGGCGTCGTCGCCCAGGCGGCGGGTGGTGGTGACCTCGGCGCCCAGAGCCGTCAGCCAGGGACCGACCATCGGGCCGAGCGCGTCGCGGACCCGGCCGCCGGAGGGGATGCCGGAGGCCAGCAACTCATCGCCCAGCACCAGGACTTCGGCGCGGGGGCGGCGCACCACCGGCAGCTCGTCCCAGCCCGCGGCGGCGGCCAGGCCCAGCACGGCCGGGGTGACCGGCGTACCGCCGGGCAGCAGGTGGTCGCCCGCACGGCACTCCTGGCCGCGGGGACGGATGTCCGCACCGTGCTGGGGCGCGCCGCTCGCACGCAGCCGCCGGTCGCGGACCTCGCCGTACTCGGAGCGCAGCACGGCGGTGGTGCCGGGCGGGATGCGGGCGCCCGTGGCGATGCGGACGGCGTGGCCGTCCGGGAGCGGGGCCGGGCGGTCGTCGCCGGCCAGGATGCCGTGGGGCGTGGTGTGGGGGGTGCCCTGGGATGTGCCCTGGGGGGTGCCGTCCTCGGGGTCGAGCGGCTCCCACGGGCCGGGGCCGGAGACGGCCCAGCCGTCCATGGCCGAGGCGTCGAACGCCGGCAGATCGGTGAGCGCGGTCAGGGGGGCGGCGAGACGGTGGCCGAGGGCCTCGTCCAGGGGGACGGCGGCGGGCTCGGGCCACCGGCCGGCCCCGGCGCGGGCGGCGGCGGCACGGGCGGCGGGCCAGTCGCGGTGCCGTACCGCGTCCTGCGCGTCGTGGGGGGCGCGGGGGTCGTGAGGGCCGCTGCCCCGGGAGGCCGGTCCGGGTTCCCGTCCCACCGGCCGACCGTCACCGCGGATGCCGCCGTGCGTGCCGCCGGGGACGGTGCCGCGTGTGTCGCCACGGCCGTTGGCCAGGGCCAGGGCGTCGGCCAGCTCGTCGCCGCTCATCCGGCGTCCGTTCCCTCTCCGCCGCGCGGCTGCCCGCTGCCGCCGGTCTTCCCCGTGCCCTCCGCCCCGGCGGCCCCGGCGGACTCGGCGGCTTCCCCGGCCCAGCGCCGGGCCAGTTCGGCGGCCTTGCGCGCGGCCTCGGCCACGTCCTCGGGGCTTCCGCCCGCACGCGCCGCCGCGTATCCGACGAGGAAGGTCGTCAGCGGGGCGGCGGGCCGGGCCACGCCGTGCGCGGCGTCCCGCGCGAGGTCGAGGAGGGCGGCGGTGTCGACGTCGAGGTCGACACCGAGTTCGGTCTTGGCCGCGGTCATCCATTCGTTCAGCACACGTCCATGCTCCCTGATGCGGGAGCGGGCCGAGGCGAGTTCCTCCCAGGTGTCGCAGTCACGGGCCTCCTCGGGGCCGGCGGGGGCGATGCGGCGCAGTACGAGCTCGTCCGTGAGCAGCCGCAGGGGAAGGTTCGCCGGCCGCCCGTGCTCGGCGGCGAGCAGGGCCAGTTCGCGGCGGAGGGACTCGGCGCGGTAGGCGCCCAGGAGGGGCTGGGCACGCCCGCCGTCCACCACGACCGCCCCGTCGGGGGCGGCCGTGCCGCCGGTGCCGGGAGCCGTGCCGTGCGTGCCGTGCACGGCACGCACGGCGTCCAGCAGCGCCCGCACTGTGGCGGGCGTCAGGAACGGCAGATCGGCGGAGAGCACCAGCACCGTCCCGCTCCCGGTGCGGCGCAGTCCGGCGTCGAGGGCCGCCAGCGGTCCGCCGCCGGGCGGAGTCTCGCGCGTCCAGTCCACCGGCCGGGCCGTCGGCCTGCGCGGGCCGACGACCACCGTCCGCGCCGCGTCCGCGCAGGCGTCCAGCACCCGGTCGAGCAGCGTCCGGCCCCCGACGGTGAGGGCGGGCTTGTCCGTCCCGCCGAGCCGGCGGGCGGCGCCGCCGGCGATGACGACGGCGTCGTACACATCAGTCATGTCCCGAGTGTGACCCCCGCCTCCCCGGTCCGGGCGAAGGGGGCCCGGGCCGGGGAGGCGGACGTCAGACGGACGTCAGGACGTCAGGACGTCAAAGGGTGCGCAGCAGTACCGCCGGGTGCTCGACGCAGTCCGCCACGTACCGCAGGAAACCGCCCGCCGTACCGCCGTCGCACACCCGGTGGTCGAAGGTGAAGGACAGCTGCACGACCTGGCGCACCGCCAGCTCGCCCTCGTGCACCCACGGCCTGGGAGTGATGCGGCCGACCCCGAGCATCGCCGCCTCGGGGTGGTTGATGATCGGAGTCGAGCCGTCCACCCCGAACACGCCGTAGTTGTTGAGGGTGAAGGTGCCGCCGGTCAGCTCGGCGGGCGTCAGTCTCCCCGCGCGGGCGGACTCGGTGAGCCGGGCGATCTCCTCGGACAGTCCGGCCGCGCCGCGGGTGTGGGCGTCGCGTATGACGGGGACCACGAGTCCGCGGTCGGTCTGCGCGGCGAAGCCCAGGTGGACCTCGGGCAGCCGGACGATCTCGCGCGCGGCCGTGTCCACCGTCGCGTTCAGCTCGGGGAACCGGGCGAGGGCGGCCGTGCAGATGCGGGCGAGGAGCGCGAGCAGGGAGATCTTCGGCCCCGCGGCGTTCATCGCCCGACGGGCGGCGAGCAGTTCGGTGGCGTCGGCGTCCACCCAGCAGGTGGCGTCCGGGATCTCGCGCCGGGAGGTGGAGAGCTTGTCGGCGACCGTACCGCGCAGCCCGCGCAGCGGGATCCGCTCGCCGTGCGCGGCGGGCGCGGGTGCGGACACGGCGGTGGCGGCGGCCGGGGCGGGCTCCACCCGGGCCGCCGCCACCGCGCGTTCGACGTCGGCGCGCAGGATCAGCCCCCGCGGGCCGGAGCCGGCGACCTGCCGCAGATCGACCCCGTGCTCCCGCGCGAGTCGCCGTACCAGCGGCGAGATCACCGGGACGGGTCCGTCGGCAGGGCGGATGTCCACGGGCGCCGCGGGCCGGCCGGCCGCCACGGGTGCGGCGGGCTCCGGAGCCGGAGCGGCGGGGGCGGCGGGCTCCGGAGCCGGAGCGGCGGGGGGCGGGACGGGCACGCCGTTCGCCGGGCGGACCCGCCTGCGGCGGGCGGCGGGCGCGCCCGTGCCGTACCCCACCAGCACGTTCCCGGACTTCTCCGAGGTGTCTGCCGGAGCGTCGGCCCGCGCCTCGGCGGGGGCGGCGGCGGCCGGCCCGCCCGCCGGGACGGCGGACGCTCCGACGGCCACCGTCACCAGCGGCGCGCCGACGGGGATCTCGGCGCCCTCCTCCCCGAACCGGGCGGTGACCACACCGCCGTACGGGCACGGCACCTCGACCATCGCCTTGGCCGTCTCGACCTCCACCACCGGCTGGTCGACGGCGACGACGTCGCCCACGGACACCAGCCAGCGGACGATCTCGGCCTCCGTCAGCCCCTCGCCCAGATCGGGCAGGGCGAACTCGCGGACCTCGGCCATCAGCGGCCACCCCTTCCGGTGGCTCCGAAGGCCTCGGGCCGCTCGGTCCACTCCGACTCCCACTGGAGCCGGGCGACGGCGTCCAGGACCCGGTCCACTCCGGGCAGGTGGTGGCGCTCCAGCATCGGCGGCGGGTAGGGGATGTCGAATCCGGCCACCCGCAGCACCGGCGCCTCCAGGTGGTGGAAGCAGCGCTCGGTGATCCGGGCGGCGATCTCGCCGCCCGGGCCGCCGAAACCGGAGGACTCGTGGACGACCACGGCCCGCCCGGTGCGCCGCACCGACTCGCAGACCGTCTCGTCGTCGAAGGGGACCAGGGAGCGCAGGTCGACGACCTCCAGGTCCCAGCCCTCCTCGCGGGCGGCCTCGGCCGCCTCCAGGCAGACGGGCACCGACGGGCCGTAGGTGACCAGCGTCGCGGACGTGCCGGCCCGGCGGACGGCGGCACGTCCGATGGGCGCGACCTCCTCCGGCTCCTCGGGCGACCAGTCGGCCTTCGACCAGTACAGCCGCTTGGGCTCCAGGAAGACCACCGGGTCGTCGGAGGCGATGGCGGCCCGCAGCATCCCGTAGGCGTCGGCCACCGTCGCCGGGGTCACCACGTGCAGGCCGGGGGTGGCCATGTAGTAGGCCTCGGAGGAGTCGCTGTGGTGCTCCACACCGCCGATCCCGCCGCCGTAGGGCACCCGGATGGTGATGGGCAGCGGCAGCGCGCCGCGCGTGCGGTTGCGCATCTTGGCGACGTGGCTGAGAAGCTGCTCGAAGGCCGGGTAGGCGAAGGCGTCGAACTGCATCTCCACCACCGGCCGCAGCCCGTACATGGCCATGCCGACGGCCGCGCCCAGGATGCCGGCCTCGGCCAGCGGGGTGTCGGTGCAGCGGTCCTCGCCGAACTCGGCGGTCAGGCCGTCGGTGATGCGGAAGACGCCGCCGAGCGTGCCGACGTCCTCGCCGAGCACGTGCACGGACGGGTCCTCGGCCATGGCGTCGCGCATCGCGCGGTTGAGGGCCTGGGCCATGGTGGCGGGCTTGCGGGCGGCCCCGGATCCGGCCTGCTTCTTCCCGTCCGCCCTGTCCGCGCTCCTGCCCGTGGTCGCGGTCGTCATCGCTCGCCTCCCGCAATGTTCCCGGCGTGCCCGCCGTCCCCGCCGTTCCCGCCGTTCCCGTCCTGGTCGTCGTTCTCCGCGTCCAGCTCCGCGCGCAGCTGTGCGGCCTGCTCCCCCAGCTGCGTGGTCTTCTCCGCGTAGACGTGGCCGAAGAGGTCCATCGGATCGAGCACCGGGTCCTCGTTCATCGCATCGCGCAGCAGCGAGGCCATCTCCTCGGCCTCCTCGTGCGCCCCGTCGCGTGTCGCGTCGTCGAACAGGCCGCGCTCGGCCAGTTCGCGCTCCAGCAGCGCCACGGGGTCGTGCTCGAGCCATTCCCCGACCTCGTCGTCGCCGCGGTAGCGGGTGGCGTCGTCGGCGTTGGTGTGGGCGTCGATCCGGTAGGTCACGGCCTCCACGAGGGTGGGCCCCTCGCCGCGCCGGGCGCGCTCGACGGCCTCGGCCAGCACCCGGTGGACGGCGGCGGCGTCGTTGCCGTCCACCAGCCGGCCGGGGATGCCGTAGCCGACGGCCTTGTGGGCCAGCGAGGGCGCGGCGGTCTGCTTGGCCAGGGGGACGGAGATCGCGAAGCCGTTGTTCTGCACGAGGAAGACCGTCGGGGTCCGCCAGACGGCGGCGAAGTTCAGCGCCTCGTGGAAGTCTCCCTCACTGGTGCCGCCGTCGCCGACCATGGCCAGCGCCACCACGTCGTCACCCTTGAGCCGGGCGGCGTGGGCGAGCCCGACGGCGTGCGGCAGGTGGGTGGCCAGCGGTGTGGACAGCGGGGCGACGCGGTGCCGGTGCGGGTCGTAGCCGGTGTGCCAGTCGCCGCGCAGCAGACCCAGCGCCTCGGCCGGGTCCATGCCGCGGGCGACGGCGGCGAGGGTGTCGCGGTAGCTGGGGAAGAGCCAGTCGCGCTCCCGGAGCACCAGGGCCGCGGCCACCTCGCACGCCTCCTGCCCGGTGGAGGAGGGGTAGACGGCGAGCCTGCCCTGCCTGGTGAGCGCGGTGGCCTGCCGGTTGTAGCGGCGGCCCCTCACCAGGTGCGCGTAGAGCGTCCTGAGCAGGCCGGGGTCGAGGTCGGCGCCGGTGCCCAGCAGCCGGTACGGCTCGGAGTCCGGCAGCAGCGGCACCGGGTCCGTGCGCGGCTGCCAGGCGGGCGCCGGCGCGGGGCGGTATGCGCCTGGCTGCTCCAGGACTGTCATGCGGCACCTCCTGGTAGGGGGGCATCTGCGGGCAGGGGGGCCGCCGGATCGGGCGACCTCCCCTACCGATTGTTCGGTCGCCGGCGCATTTTGGCTACGGGTGGCATCGCCCTGTGGACAAACGGTTCCGCACCGCGTGGGATGTCGGCAGGACGTCCATGGAGGGGAGGCGGCAGGCCATGCCGGAAGAACAGATGGCCCCCGAGGCGCCGGAGGAGGGGAACCGGCCGCCCGCCAGACCGCTCGATCCCGTCGACCGGTCCATCCTGCGGATGCTGCAACTGGACGGGCGCGCGTCGATACGGTCGGTCGCCGAACGGGTGCACGTGTCCCGGGCGAACGCGTACGCCCGGATCAACCGCCTCGTGGAGGACGGGGTGATACGCGGCTTCGCGGCCCGGGTGGACCACGAGCGGGCCGGCCAGGGCGCGTCGGCGTACATCACGCTGAAGATCGTGCAGAACTCCTGGCGCGCGGTGCGCGAGAAGCTCCAGGCGCTGCCGGGCGCCGCGCACATAGCACTGGTCAGCGGCGACTTCGATGTGCTGCTGCTGGTGCACACCGCCGACAACCGGGCGCTGCGGGAGCTGGTGCTCACCCGGATACAGGCGATGCCGGAGGTGCTGAGCACCCGCACCCTGCTGGTCTTCGAGGAGACCGATCTCGAGCCCGAGCCGTGAGCGGCGGGCCGCACCCGGTCCCCGCCCCCGGCTCCCGCGCCGCTGCCGCTACTGCTTGCGCAGCCCCTCGAAGGCCAGCCGCACCACGGCGTCGGCGACCCGCTCGCGGTCCGCGGCGTCCCCGGGCTGCGGGCGGTACCACTCCACGATGGAGTTGATCATCCCGAACAGCAGCCGGGTGGCCAGCCGGGCCTCCAGGTCCGAGCGGATGTCGCCCTCTGCGGCGGCGGCCTTCAGCAGCCCGGCCACCCGGTGGTCGAACTCCCGGCGGCGCTCCATCGCCCAGCGCTCGGTGCGGGTGTTGCCCCGTACCCGCAGCAGCAGGGTGACGTAGGGCAGCTCGGCCATCAGCACCTCGGTGGTGCGGCGGGTGACGTGCTCCAGCCGCTCGATCGCCCGTCCCCGGCCGGCGTCCGGCTCGTCCAGGATGGCGAAGAGGCCGTCGAGCGCGCGGGCTATCGCCCGGCGCAGCAGTTCCTCCTTGCCCCGCACGTGGTGGTAGATGGAGGACTTGGAGATCCCCGCCGCACGGGAGAGGTGCTCCATCGAAGTGCCGTCGTAGCCACGCTCGTTGAACACCTCCACGGCCACCGCGAGGAGCGACTCGGGCGTGTAGGTGTCGCGCCCCGGCGACTTGGCTGAGGGCCTGGCCGGGGGGTCGGCCGGCGACCCGGCCGACGGCTTGACTGGCGGCTTGACGGGCGGCTCGACTGGCATGGTCTCGATGTTATCCACAGGCGGCCTGCCCCTCTTGCCCCGACCGATCGTTCGGTAGCAGTATCTACCTGTCCGTCCGTCCGCGCACGGCTGCCCGCGCGCCCTCCACGGCCCGCCCCGGCACCGTCCGTACGGGCGCCGCGCCCGCCCGCTCGCAAGCTCGACGAGGAGTTGGTCCCCGATGGCCGCCGCACCCACCCAGGCCCCGCCGCTGACCCCGGAGGGGCTCGCGGACAAGCACCGCCCGACGCTCCAGCGGGCGCTGGAGGCGATCCGCACCAGGGAGTACTGGTCCCCGTATCCGGAGCACCCCAAGGCGTACGGCGAGGAGCACGGCACGCTCGGCCCCGCCGGGGGGAAGGCCGCGTTCGACGCCCTGCTGGGCCGCCGCTTCGAGCTGGACCAGCCCGGCACGGACGGGTGGGTGGGCGGCGAGGTCTCGCCGTACGGTGTCGAGCTGGGCGTGGAGTACCCGCATGCCGACATCGAGGCGCTGCTGCCCGCGATGCGCGCCGCGCTGCCCGCCTGGCGGGACGCGGGGCCTCAGGTGAGGGCGCTGGTGTGCCTGGAGATCCTGGCCCGGATCAACGCGCGCACCCACGAGTTCGCCCATGCGGTGATGCACACCAGCGGGCAGGCGTACATGATGGCGATGCAGGCCGGCGGCCCGCACGCCCAGGACCGCGGTCTGGAGGCGGTGGCGTACGCCTACGCCGAGCAGACCCGCACCCCGGCCTCGGCGCGGTGGTCCAAGCCGCAGGGCAAGCGGGACCCGCTGGAGCTGGCCAAGGGGTTCACACCGGTGCCGCGCGGGGTCTCGCTGATGATCGGCTGCAACACCTTCCCCACCTGGAACGGCTACCCGGGCCTGTTCGCCTCCCTGGCCACGGGCAATCCGGTGCTGGTCAAGCCGCATCCGCGCGCGGTCCTGCCGCTGGCGATGACGGTGCGGGTCGCCCGTGAGGTCCTCGCCGAGGCCGGCTTCGACCCGAACACGGTGGCGCTGGCCGCCGAGCGGGACGGCGAGGGCATCGCCAGGGAGCTGGCCCTGCGCCCCGAGGTCCGGATCATCGACTACACGGGTTCGACCGCCTTCGGCGACTGGCTGGAGGCCAACGCCCGCCAGGCCCAGGTCTTCACCGAGAAGGCCGGCGTGAACACGATCGTCGTCGACTCCACCGACGACTACCGGGGCATGCTGGGCAATCTGGCCTTCTCCCTGTCCCTCTACAGCGGCCAGATGTGCACCACCCCGCAGAACCTGCTGATCCCGCGAGGCGGCATCGACACCGACGCGGGCCACAAGTCCTACGAGGAGTTCACCGCCGACCTGGCGGGCGCGGTGGGCAAGCTGCTGGGCGACGACCAGCGGGCGGTGGCGCTGCTGGGCGCGATCGTCAACCCCGGGGTGCGCGAGCGGCTGGAGGGCGCCTCGGAGCTGGGCGAGACCATCCTGGCCTCGCGCGCGGTGGAGCATCCGGAGTTCCCCGGCGCCACGGTCCGCACCCCGGCGATCGTCGGGCTGGACGGGGCGAAGCCCGAGTCGGAGGAGGTCTGCATGTCGGAGTGCTTCGGTCCGGTCTCCTTCGCCGTCGCCGTGGACTCCACCGCCGAGGCGGTCGAGCTGCTGCGCCGCACCGTCCGGGAGAAGGGCGCGATGACGGTCGGCGCCTACACCACCTCGCCCGAGGTGGAGCGGCTGGTGGAGGAGGCCTGTCTGGAGGAGTGCGCCCAGCTCTCGCTGAACCTCACCGGCGGGGTGTACGTGAACCAGACCGCGGCGTTCTCCGACTTCCACGGCTCCGGCGGCAACCCGGCGGCCAACGCCGCGCTGTGCGACGGGGCTTTCGTGGCGAGTCGCTTCCGTGTGGTGGAGGTCCGTCGGCAAGCCTGACGCCCCCGCCCCCGGGGCCCGCCGTGCGGCGGGCCCCGGGCCGGACGGCCCCGGCGGGGCGCTCTCAGCCGATGTCGGCGTGCGCGCGGATCCAGGCGTGCATGGCGATGGCCGCCGCCGCGCCCGCGTTGATGGACCGGGTGGAGCCGAACTGGGCGATGGAGCAGACGCGTTCGGCGTGCTTCCAGGCCTCCTGCGTCAGCCCCGGGCCTTCCTGGCCGAAGAGCAGCACACAGCGGCGGGGCAGTTCGGTCGTCTCCAGCGGGACGGCGCCGGGGAGGTTGTCGATCCCGATGACCGGCAACCCCTCGGCCCGTGCCCAGCCGGCCAGCGCGGCCAAGTCCGGATGGTGGGTGATGTGCTGGTACCGGTCGGTGACCATCGCGCCGCGCCGGTTCCACCGGCGCTTCCCGACGATGTGGATCTCCCTGGCCAGGAAGGCGTTGGCGGTACGCACGACACTGCCGATGTTGAAGTCGTGGTTCCAGTTCTCCACCGCGACGTGGAAGTCGTGCCGCCGGGTGTCGAGGTCGGCGACGATCGCCTCCCGGGTCCAGTAGCGGTAGCGGTCCACGACGTTGCGCCGGTCGCCGCCGGCCAGCAGTTCCGGGTCGTAGTGCCCACCGGCCGGCCACGGCTCGGGGTGGGGGCCGACGCCCACCTCCGTGCCGTAGCCCTCGTCGTACTGCACGGGCTCGTCCCGCACGAGTTCGTCCCGCACCGGCCGGTTCTCCGTCTTGCCTTCGCTCACCCCACGAGGGTACGTGCGGGGCCGTCGGCCCCGGAGCCCTCGGAGGTCTCCGCTTCCTCCTCCGGCTCGCGCGGTCGGCCGCGGCGCAGCCGCCCGGCCGCCCGGGACGCCCCGGCCCCGATCCAGACCAGGAAGACCGTCGGCAGGAAGACGGCGTCGGCCGCGATCATGGCGAGCGAGAAGAAGGGCAGACCGAGGATGACGGCGATGGAGGCGTGCTCCAGCATCATCACGGCGAGCAGCACGTTCTTCACCCGGCGGTTGAAGAGGGTGAAGGGGAAGGCGACCTGGACGATCACCGTGCCGTAGGTGAGCAGCATGACCATCAGTCCGCTGCTGCCCAGCACCTCGGCGAGGGCCGGCCAGGGGGAGAAGTAGTCCAGGTGCAGCGGGTAGTAGACGGCGGTGCCGTCCTGCCAGCGGGAGCCCTGGATCTTGTACCAGCCGGCGGTCGCGTAGATCAGGCAGACCTCGGCCATGATGATCAGCAGGACGGCGTTGTGGACGATGTTGCCCAGCACGTCCATCAGCCGGCGGACGTTCTCCCGTCCGTCCGCGGGGCGGGTGACGTACCACCACAGTCCGTACACCAGCCACAGGCCCCACAGGAAGGTCGCCCAGCCCACGTAGAGCACCGGGCCGTCGTCGCCGAACCAGCTCAGCCGGCCGCCCGCGGTGGCCACCAGCAGGACGGCGCCGAGCAGCGACCACAGCGCGATGCCGACCAGGTCGTTCCCCCCGGCTCCCGCGCCGCCCCCGGCGCGGGAGCGGCGGGCGCGGCGTGCGTCGAGCGACCAGACCCGGCCGCAGCGGGTGAGCACCAGGTACATCGCCATCAGATGGATGACGTTGTCGCCGCCGTCGCCCATGAAGACGCTGCGGTTCTGCAGTGACAGCACGCCGACCATGAACAGCACCGACATGGTCCTGGTGCGCCAGCCGGCCAGCAGCGCGGCGGAGGAGAGCACGGCCAGGGCGTAGACGGCCTCGAACCAGACGGCGCTGTCGGACCACAGCAGCACCGTGAAGGCGTGGTTGCCCGCCACCAGCCGCTCGCCCAGCTCCCAGCTCCACGGGCCGTCCGGGCCGTACAGCTCGCGCCGGTGGGGCCACTCGAAGAGCAGGAAGACCAGCCATGTGAAGGAGAAGCCGATCCGGACGACCGCGCTCTGGTACGGGCCCAGCGCCCGGTCGCTGACCTTGACGATGCCGCGTGCGACCGCTTCGTCGGCCTTCGACAGCAGACGCCGCGACCACGACCGGGGCGGTGCGGCGGGCGGCGCGGCGGACGGTTCGCCGGACGGCCGCTGCCCGGCCCGCGAAGGCTGCTCCCCGGCCCGCCGGGCGCCGGGGACGGACACGCCGGGGACGGACGCGGCGGAGGCGGACGTGGTGGAGGCGGGCACGGGCGCGGGGGAGCCGTTCTCGGACTGTGTCACTTGTCCTCCGGGATGTCCGTGCGGTCGACCGGCCACCAGGGCAGCACCCGGTACGTGGTCTCGGCGCCCGCGCTCTCACCGCTCCACGGCGGCGGCGCGACCGGCGTGGTCGCCGACCGCACCTGCACGCGCCGGATCTCGCCGCCGTTCAGCTCGGGTCCGAACCGCGACATTACGATCCGCCGCAGATACTCCTCGGAGAGGTCCCCGCGCAGCCCGTTGGACCGGTTCTCCTGGTCGTGCGAGCCGGTGAAGAAGTCCCAGGCGCGGCGGAGCTCGTTCTGGTCGGTGTGGCTGGGGAAGGGGTTGCCGCGGATGTTGCCGATGTCCATCGCCGTCAGGTCCACCCAGCCGGTCCGCTCGCGTCCGCCGTCCGGCCGGACCACCTCCGCGCGTGCGTGGACGGCGATGTTCTGCTGGAGCGGGTTGGGGGCGAACAGCTTCCAGTTCTGCTCGAACTCGGGGTTGATGTAGTCCGAGACCGTCGAACCGTGCTGCTTGCTGAGGGTGTTGTCCGGCGCGACGTGCAGGAAGACCATCGTCAGATGCACGCCGGTGAGCACGGTGACGACGCCCAGCGCCACCGCGACGGCGATCCGCGCCGCGGGCGGGAGCGACATCACCCCGGGGGCGTCCTCGGGGGGCGTGCCGGAAGGCTCCTCGGGAGGCGTACCGGAGGGGGCGCCGTCCGCCGCCGGGGGCGGCGGCGCCTCCTGGCGCGTCTGTGCTTGTGGATCCATGCCCTCCCCGATCTCGGGCCCGTCCGGGCCCCGCTCTCACGACCCCGCGACAACGGTCGCGCTCCCCCGCGGCCGCCCCGGTCCGCGGCGGCCCTACGAGGTTATCCACAGCCTTGACACCTTGGGGCCCGGACGACCACCATTGAACCGAACGATCGGTCGGTTGGTTCCTCGCCAGGAGCAAGGGAGCTCTGCATGACGACGCTGCTGCCGGAGACGGACCGGGGCGGAGGGCCCGGAGCGCACCAGGAGGTGTTCGACGCGGCGATCGCGGCGGACGAGCGGATCGAGCCGCGCGACTGGATGCCCGACGCCTACCGCGCCACGCTGGTGCGCCAGATCGCCCAGCACGCCCACTCCGAGATCATCGGCATGCAGCCGGAGGCCAACTGGATCACGCGCGCGCCCTCGCTGCGCCGCAAGGCGATCCTGATGGCCAAGGTGCAGGACGAGGCGGGGCACGGGCTGTACCTCTACAGCGCCGCCGAGACGCTCGGCGCCAGTCGCGACGAGCTGCTGGACAAGCTGCACTCCGGGCGCCAGAAGTACTCCTCGATCTTCAACTACCCCACCCTGACCTGGGCCGACGTCGGCGCGATCGGCTGGCTGGTGGACGGCGCGGCCATCACCAACCAGGTGCCGCTGTGCCGCTGCTCCTACGGGCCCTACGCGCGGGCCATGGTCCGCGTCTGCAAGGAGGAGTCCTTCCACCAGCGCCAGGGGTACGAGCTGCTGCTCGCGCTGAGCCGTGGCACCGAGGCCCAGCACGCCATGGCGCAGGATGCCGTGGACCGCTGGTGGTGGCCGTCGCTGATGATGTTCGGACCGCCCGACGACGCCTCGAAGCACTCGGCCCAGTCGATGGCCTGGAAGATCAAGCGGCACTCCAACGACGAGCTGCGCCAGCGCTTCGTGGACATCTGCGTGCCCCAGGCCGAGTCCCTCGGCCTGACCCTGCCCGACCCCGAGCTGCGGTGGAACGAGGAGCGCGGGCACTACGACTTCGGGCCGATCGACTGGTCCGAGTTCCACGAGGTGCTGCGCGGCAACGGCCCGTGCAACGATCAGCGGCTGGACCGCCGCCGCCGCGCCCATGAGGAGGGCGCCTGGGTGCGCGAGGCCGCCGCGGCGTACGCCCGCAAGCACGGCGGGCAGGACGGCGACGGAAGGACGGCGGCATGACCACCAGCGAATGGCCCCTGTGGGAGGTCTTCGTCCGCAGCAGGCGCGGCCTGTCCCACACCCACGTCGGCAGCCTGCACGCGCCCGACGCCGAGATGGCCCTGCGCAACGCGCGGGACCTGTACACCCGGCGGTCGGAGGGCGTCTCGATCTGGGTGGTGCCGTCGTCCGCGGTCACCGCCTCCTCGCCCGACGAGAAGGACCCGTTCTTCGAGCCCGCCGCCGACAAGCCCTACCGCCACCCCACCTTCTACGAGGTCCCGGAAGGGGTGCGGCACCTGTGAGCGCTCCCCGCACGGCCGTGCTGGCCCTCGGCGACGACGCACTGGTCCTCTCCCACCGGCTGGGGGAGTGGGCCGGGAACGCACCCGTCCTGGAGGAGGAGGTCGCCCTCGCCAACATCGCGCTGGACCTCCTCGGCCAGGCCCGCGCCCTGCTGACGATGGCCGGGGACGAGGACGAGCTGGCGTACCTCCGCGAGGAACGGGCCTTCACCAACGTGCAGCTCGTCGAGCAGCCGAACGGCGACTTCGCCCACACCATCGCCCGCCAGCTGTACTTCTCCGCCTACCAGGAGCTGCTGTACGAGCGGCTGGCCGACGGCGGTACCGACGACGCCGAGCTCGCCGCGCTGGCCGCCAAGGCGGTCAAGGAGGTCGCCTACCACCGCGACCACGCCGAGCACTGGACACTGCGCCTGGGCGACGGCACCGAGACGAGCCGCAAGCGCATGAAGGACGCGCTGGAGGGGCTGTGGCGCCACACCGGCGAGCTGTTCCGGCCCGTCGAGGGCCTGGACGTCGACTGGGCCGGACTGGACGAGCAGTGGGCGCGGCGCATCACCGGTGTGCTGGAGCGCGCGGCCCTCACCGTCCCCGAAGGGCCGCGGAGCAGCCCCTGGGCCGCCGGCGCCGGACGGCAGGGTGTCCACACCGAGCCGTTCGGCCGGATGCTCGCCGAGATGCAGCATCTGCACCGCAGCCACCCTGGAGCGTCGTGGTGACGCCCCCGGCAGAGGCGAAGGCGGCAAAGGCGGCGGCTGGGACGACGGTGCTGGAGGCGGAGCTGCGTGAGATCGCCGGCTCCGTCCCGGACCCGGAGCTGCCGGTGGTGTCCCTGGCCGAGCTGGGAGTGCTGCGCGGTCTGCACCTGCTCGGGCCCGGCCGGGTGGAGGTCGAGCTGACCCCCACCTACACCGGCTGCCCGGCGGTGGAGGCGATGTCCGCCGACGTGGAGCGGGCACTGCACGAGTACGGCGTGGCGGAGGTGACGGTCCGCACGGTCCTCTCCCCGCCCTGGACGACGGACGCGATCACCGCCGAGGGCCGCCGCAAGCTGGCCGAGTTCGGGATAGCCCCGCCCCGTCCCGGTGCGGGTGCCTCCGACAGCGGCGGGCCGGTCGCGGTGGACCTGGCCATCCGCTGCCCTCACTGCGGCTCGGCCGACACCACCCTGCTCAGCCGCTTCTCCTCCACCGCCTGCAAGGCGCTGCGCCGCTGCGCCTCCTGCCGGGAGCCGTTCGACCACTTCAAGGAGCTGCTATGAGGTTCCATCCGCTCCGGGTCCGCGAGGTGGAGCGGCTCACGGACGACTCGGTGGCCGTGGCGTTCGAGGTGCCGCCCGAGCTGCACGACACCTTCCGCCACGTTCCGGGCCAGCACGTCACCCTGCGGCGCGAGGTGGACGGCGCGGAGGTGCGCCGCACCTACTCCGCCTGCTCCCCCGCCGTCCCCGCACCCACCGAGCCGGTACTCCGGGTCGGCATCCGGCTGGTGGAGGGCGGCGCGTTCTCCGCCCACGCCGTCAAGGAGCTGTCCGCCGGAGACACGGTCGACGTGACGCCCCCGACGGGCCGCTTCACCCTGCGCCCCCGTCCCGGCCGCTTCGCGGCGGTCGTCGGCGGCAGCGGCATCACACCGGTGCTGTCCATCGCCGCCACGCTGCTGGCCGAGGAGCCGGACGCCCGGTTCTGCCTGATCCGCACCGACCGCACCGCGGCGTCGGCGATGTTCCTGGAGGAGGTCGCCGAGCTGAAGGACCGCCACCCGGACCGCTTCCATCTGGTGCACACGCTCTCCCGCGAGGAACGCCAGGCCGGCCTGCCCACCGGGCGGCTCGACGCCGAGCGCCTCGCCGACCTGCTGCCCGCCCTGCTGCCGGTGCCCGACGTGGACGGCTGGTTCCTGTGCGGGCCGCACGGGCTGGTCCGGGAGGCGGAGCGCGCGCTGACCGCGCTCGGGGTGCCCGCCGCCGAGGTCCACCAGGAGATCTTCCATGTGGACGACGCCTCCCCGGCCGCGGAGCAGCGGACGGCCGCCCGTACCGCGCCCGGCGGCTCGAAGCTCACCGCCACGCTCGACGGCCGGATGGGCGTCTGGCCCGCCGCCGAGGGCGAGACGCTGCTGGAGACGGTGCTGCGCAACCGCTCCGACGCGCCCTACGCCTGCAAGGGCGGGGTGTGCGGCACCTGCCGTGTACGGCTGGTGTCCGGCGAGGTGAGCATGGACCGCAACTTCGCCCTGGAGCCGGAGGAGGTCTCGGCGGGATATGTGCTGGCCTGCCAGTCGCGGCCGGTCACCGATGCCGTCGAGGTGGACTTCGACGCCTGAGGGTTCCAGAGCCTCTCGGACGGTACGGCCCACGGCCCACGGGCCCTTGGGACAACCGGCTTTCGCACAGCCGGTGGGCCCGGCGCGCTCCGACTCCGCGCCGGGCCTCTTTCACTCGCGGATCACAGCTCACAGCACATGTCATGCGTCACACGGCGCCCGCCTCGGCAGCACGCCACGCAAGCAGCGCGCTCCCGTCTGCCTCACGCCACGTGGGCAGGTCCCCGCCCGTCGTTCACCAGCGGCTTCCCGGCAGCCTCCCAGGCCAGCATGCCGCCGTCGACGTTCACCGCGTCGATGCCCTGCCCCAGCAGATACCGCGTGACCTGCGCCGACCGGCCACCGACCCGGCAGACCACGTACACCCGCCGGTCCGCGGCCTTCTCGGTCACCTCGCCGAACCGTTCCACGAACTCGCTCATCGGCACGTGCACGGCCTCCTCCGCGTGCCCGGCCGCCCACTCGTCGTCCTCCCGGACATCCAGCAGAAGGCCCTCCGACGGCACCGCCGCGGCCTCCACCGAAGGAATCCGGCCGTACTGCATCAGGTCACGCCCCTCTCACCCGGCCCCGGCCCTCCGGCGCCGTCCCACACATTCCACACATGCCGCATGCTCCGACCGAGCACCCCGGCCGACCGCCTTCCGGGAACCTAACCCGTCGGCCCCGGCCGCTCCGCCCGGCCCGCCTGGTCCATCCGACCGGTCAGCTCGGCCAGACGCGCCTCCTTCTCGGCGATCCGCTCGTGCAGCCGCCCGGCGATCTCCTCCAGCAGGCCGTCCGGATCGTCGGGCGCCAGCCTGAGCATGGAGCCGATCGCGCCCTCCTCCAGCTCCGCCGCGGCCGCGGCCAGCATCTCCTTGCGCCGCGCCAGCCACTCCAGACGCGCGTACAGCTCCTCGCCGCGGGCGGCCGCCCGCTCCTCCCCGGTCCGCGGCCCGGCGGCCCACTCCTCGGCCAGCGCGGCGAGCGCCTCCTCGTCGCCGTCGGAGTACGCCTTGTTCGCCCGGGTCATGAACTCCTCGCGCCGCCCGCGCTCCGCCTCGTCCTGCACCAGGTCCGGATGCGCGGAGCGCACCAGCTCCCGGTACAGGCGCCTGGCCCGCTCGCTGGGCCGCACCCGCTCCGGAGGCCGCACCCGCTGCCCGGTGAGCATCGCGACGGCCTCCGGTGGCAGCCCGGCGGAGTCCATCCAGCCCTGGTACAGCTCCTCCACGGCCGGCATCGGCAGGAAGGAGGCGCGTGCCTCGCGCGCTCTGCGCACGTCCTCAGGGTCGCCGGTGCACGCGGCCACCGCCTCGGCGATCAGGACATCCAGTTCCTCGATCCGGCCGTACAGCGGACCGAGCCGCTGCTCGTGCAGCCGGGAGAAGTTCTCCACCTCGACCCGGAAGGTCTCCACGGCGATCTCGTACTCGATCAGCGCCGTCTCGGCCGCACGCACGGCCCGCTCCAGACGCTCGACGGCCTCCCCGCCGACGCTCGGGGCGGCCTCCGGCGCATCCTGCGGCTCATGCGTCTCGTGCCCGGCCTGCCGGGCTTCCTGCTGGGCTTCCGGATCCACGGGCTTCCTCGCGACGGCGTTCCACTGCGCCCCGGCCCTGACCGGCTCCCTGACCGGGGTCCTGACCGGGATTCGCGCCGCGGCCGCCGGGAAGGCTCCCCGGCCGGACGGCGGCGTCACCCGGCCAGCCTACGGCTCCTCCGGCCCGTGCCTCACACCCCGCCCGCGCTCCCGTCCGCGCGCAGGTCCTCGGGCCCGGCCTCGCACCCCGCTCTCACACCTCCCGTTCGGCCGGCAGCCGCCCGGCGCGCACCGCGGCCGCCAGCTCCGCGTGGTCCCTCTCGGTACGGTCGGCGTAGGCGACCGCGAAGGCGGCCACCGCCTCGTCCAGTTCCTCCGACTTGCCGCAGTACCCCGCCAGCAGCCGCGGATCGGCGCTGTGGGAGTGCGCACGGGCCAGCAGAGCCCCGGTCATCCGCGCGTAGTCGTCGATCTCGCAGGCGCCCAGCGCCGCCGGGTCCACGCTGCCCTTGCGGTTGCGGAACTGCCTCACCTGGTACGGCCGCCCCCGTACCGTCGTCCAGCCCAGCAGCGTGTCGGAGACCACCTGCATGCGCCGCTGCCCCAGCACCACCCGGCGCCCCTCGTGCACCGGTCCCGGCCCCGGTTCCGGCACCGGCCCGGCGATGCCCGCCAGGACCGTGTACGGCCGCAGCACCGACGGCCGCGCCTCCTTCACCTGGAGCACCAGCGGCTTGCCCCGGTGGTCCAGGAGCAGCACCACGTACGAGCGTGTGCCCACGCTGCCGGTGCCCACGACCCGGAACGCCACGTCGTGGACCGCGTACCGCGCCAGCAGCGGCAACCGGTCCTCGGGCAGCGTCCCCAGGTACTCCTCCAGCGAGGCGGCCACGGCCGCCGCCTCCTCGTCGGACACCCTGCGCAGCACCGGCGGGGCGTCCACGAAGACCCGGCCGCCGTCACCGGTCTCCCGGGTGGACTTGGCGGCGAAGCGCGCGCTGGTGTTGCGCCGGGCCTTCTCCGAGACCCGCCGGAGGGTGCCCAGCAGATCGTGGGCGTCGGCGTGCGAGACGAGCTCCTCGTCGGCGACGGCGTTCCAGGCGTCGGCCGCCGGCATCCTCGCCAGCAGCCGCAGGGTGTGCCGGTAGGCGCCGGCCGCGTCGTACGCCGCCGTCCGGCACACGTCCTCGTCCGCCCCCGCCTCCCGCCCGGCCAGCACCAGGGAGGCGGCCAGCCGCTTGAGGTCCCACTCCCAGGGGCCGCACACGGTCTCGTCGAAGTCGTTCAGGTCGATGGTCAGGCCGCCGCGGGCGTCACCGTAGATGCCGAAGTTCGCGGCGTGCGCGTCACCGCAGATCTGCGCGCCGACGCCGGTGGCGGGCGTGCCGTGCGCCAGGTCGTACGCCATCAGCCCGGCGGAGCCGCGCAGGAACGCGAAGGGGGAGGCGACCATCCGGCCGACCCGGATCGGCACCAGTTCCCCGATCCGGCCCCGGTTGGACTCCTCCACGGCCGTCACCGCGTCCGGCCGCCCCGGCGCCTCGGAGAACCCGGCGTGCGCCCGCCTGGGCACCGCCTCCCGCAGCGTCCTGCCCTCCCGCTTCGGCGCCCGCAGGCTCCCGCGGTCCGCGAAACCCGGCACATACGGCAGCCGCTCGTCCACGGCCCCCACCCCCTGCTACTTACCAGCGGGCGGCGGCAGGCCGGCACCGACCGGGGCCGACCCGCGCCGACCGCGACGATCAGCGGACTCGAAGGTACCCCCCGATCCCGGCCCGGGGCAGTGCCGGGACGGCCGGAGTCGGCACCACGCCCATCTCCCGCCGTCCGCCGCCCGAGCCGCCGCGCCCCGGCCGGGGCTCCGCCGACACCGGGGAGTTGGCCGGATACCTGCGTGAGCTGGGGGAGGAGATCGCCCGGCTCCGGCGTGACCTTGAGGAACTGCGCCGATCCCGCCGGGCGGAGGACTGACCGACCACCGTCGCGACAGACCCGAACGGAGTAGCGGTGACCGATCCGATCGTCACCGTCGCCGACGGCTCCGGGCGCAGTCTGCGAGCCCTGGTGCGGGCGGCCCACTCGGCCGCGCTGCACCACTGCGTCCTGCGCGTCGTCCATGTGCTGCCCTGCCGGGAGCACGACCTGCCCTTCTTCCCCGAAGGCCGCTTCGCGGTGGCGCAGCGCCGCGGCCACGACCTCGTCGAGGAGGCCGGCGCCCGGGGCCCGGGGTCTCCACGCCGGCCGGCTGGACGGCGGCCTCCTCGTCCACAACCGCCCCGATCCGCTGCTGCCCGGCCTCCTGGTCTGCCGCCCCGATGCGGTCGCGCGCTTCCGCTTCCCCTACGCCGATCCCGGACACATACGACGAGGAGCGGGCCTCCGACAGTGACTTCCGCCACTTCCGGAGACCCGCTCCTCGGTACTTCTCTGTGCGCGAGGGGGGAGTTGAACCCCCACGCCCTTTCGGGCACTGGAACCTGAATCCAGCGCGTCTGCCTATTCCGCCACCCGCGCATGGGTGTTGCCGCTTTGATTCTCCCACGCCCCCGGACTTCTCTCGTCCGGTCCGGTGGGATCGCCTGGCGACACACAGAACATTAGCACGCTGTCCGGGGTGGTCTCACACCCATATCGACCGACCACGGTTTGGGACACTGGACCCGTGCCACCTCTACGATCCGTGTGAGGGTTGACACCCGCGCGCCGGGTCCCGGTGGGGAACCAGCCGTTCACCCCGCGCGTGGATACGATCAGTAAGCAGTATCGGAAGGCAACGCGTCGTGCGCGACCGCGACCGGCGCACTAGAGCCGTGGGCATCGGGGAAGGAGGTGCACCGTGGGAGTTCTGAAGCGCTTCGAGCAGCGTCTCGAGGGTCTCGTCAACGGCACCTTCGCCAAGGTGTTCAAATCCGAGGTGCAGCCCGTCGAGATCGCGGGCGCCCTCCAGCGCGAGTGCGACAACAACGCCACCATCTGGAACCGGGAGCGGACGGTCGTCCCCAACGACTTCGTCGTCCAGCTCAGCGCCCCGGACTTCGAGCGCCTCAGCCCCTACTCCGGTCAGCTCGGCGACGAGCTGGCCGGCATGGTGCGCGAGTACGCCAAGCAGCAGCGCTACACCTTCATGGGCTCGGTCAAGGTGGGCCTGGAGCGGGCCGACGACCTCGACACCGGCCTGTACCGGGTGCGCAGCCGCACCCTCGCCTCCAGCTCCTCCCAGCACCAGTCCCCGCACGGCGCGCCACCTGCCCCACAGGCCCCCGGAGCCCCCGGCGGCTACGGGTACCCGCCGCAGCGCCCGGCCGGGCCGCCGCCCATGCCTGCCGGCCCGCCCCCCGGGCACGCCCCCGGCGCTCCGATGCCGCCCGCCCGGACCCGCCACTGGATCGAGATCAACGGCACCCGCCACCAGATCTCCCGCCCCACCATGGTGCTGGGCCGCTCCACCGAGACCGACGTGCGGATCGACGACCCCGGCGTCTCCCGGCGCCACTGCGAGATCAGGGCCGGAAATCCGGCGACGGTCCAGGATCTGGGCTCCACCAACGGCATCGTGGTGGACGGACAGCACACCACGCGCGCTACGCTCCGCGACGGCTCACGCATCGTCGTGGGCAGCACCACGATCATTTACCGGCAAGCCGAAGGGTGAAGCGGGGGCAATGTCAGAGCTGACCCTGACGGTCATGCGGTTGGGTTTTCTCGCCGTACTGTGGCTGTTCGTCATCGTGACCGTGCAGGTCATCAGGAGCGACCTCTTCGGCACCCGCGTGACCCAGCGCACGGCCCGCCGTGCCGAGGCCCAGCGTCCTCCCCAGCCGCGCCAGGCCCCGCAGCAGGCGGCCCGCGGCGGGCGGCAGCGCCGCGGCGCCCCGACCAAGCTGGTGGTGACCGAGGGGTCACTCACCGGCACCACCGTGGCCCTCCAGGGCCAGACCATCACGCTCGGCCGGGCCCACGACTCCACGATCGTGCTGGACGACGACTACGCCTCCAGCCGCCACGCCAGGATCTACCCGGACCGCGACGGCCAGTGGATCGTCGAGGACCTGGGTTCCACCAACGGCACGTACCTGGACCGGACCCGGCTCACCACACCGACACCGATCCCGCCCGGTGCGCCGATCCGCATCGGCAAGACGGTCATCGAGCTGCGGAAGTAGTGAACGCGACCATGACGACCGGAGGGTGGGCACCGTGCGGATGTACCCGGAGCCGACGGGCGAGGTGCGCATGAGTCTGTCACTGCGCTTCGCCGCCGGATCGCACAGAGGCATGATCCGCGAGGGCAACGAGGACTCCGGCTACGCCGGTCCCCGGCTGCTCGCGATCGCCGACGGGATGGGCGGCCAGGCCGCCGGCGAGGTCGCCAGCTCGGAGGTGATCTCGATCCTCGTGCAGCTGGACGACGACGTCCCCGGCTCCGACCTGCTCACCTCGCTGGGCACGGCGGTGCAGCGCGCCAACGAGCAGCTGCGCGTCATGGTCGAGGAGGACCCGCAGCTGGAGGGCATGGGCACCACGCTCACCGCCCTGCTGTGGACGGGCCGGCGGCTCGGTCTGGTGCACGTCGGCGACTCCCGCGCGTACCTGCTGCGCGACGGCCGGCTCACCCAGATCACCCAGGACCACACCTGGGTCCAGCGCCTGGTGGACGAGGGCCGGATCACCGAGGAGGAGGCCACCACCCACCCGCAGCGCTCCCTGCTGATGCGCGCGCTGGGCAGCGGCGACCACGTGGAACCGGACCTGTCCATCCGCGAGGTGCGGGCCGGGGACCGCTACCTGCTGTGCTCCGACGGCCTGTCCGGCGTCGTCAGCCACCAGACGATGGAGGAGACCCTCGCCGCCCACCAGGAGCCGCACGAGACCGTGCAGGAGCTGATCCAGCTCGCCCTGCGCGGCGGCGGTCCCGACAACATCACCTGCATCGTCGCGGACGTCCTGGACGTCGGCGACGACACCCTCGCCGGCCGGCTCAACGACACCCCGGTCATCGTCGGCGCCGTCGCCGAGAACCAGCAGCAGCTCGGCGACTCCGGCGCCCTCCGGACCCCGGCGGCCCGCGCCGCCGAGCTCGGCCGCGGCGGCGTGCCCCAGCAGCAGTCGTCCGAGGGGCCGCAGGGGAGCTTCGGCCCGCCCGGCAGCGGTGGCGCCACCCCGCCCGCCGGGGCGTTCGGCACCTACGCCGAGGGCGACTTCGCCAAACCGCGCAAGCGGTTCAGGTGGCTGAAGCGGATCCTCCTCGCCCTGCTCGTCCTCGGTCTGCTCGGCGGCGGCCTGTACGGCGCCCACAGATGGACCCAGACCCAGTTCTACGTCGGGGCCGACGGCGACCGCGTCGCGATCTACCGCGGCATCAGCCAGAAGCTGGCCTGGATCCGGCTCAGTGAGGTCGAGCGGAGTTCGCCGGTCGAACTCAAGTACCTCCCGACCTACCAGCGCAACGAGGTCGAGGCCGGGATCTCCATGGACAGCCTCGCCCAGGCGGAGAGCCGGCTGGAGAAACTGGCGGAGCAGGCCGAGGTCTGCGAGATCGTCGCCGCCCAGCGCAGGGCGAAGGAGCGCGCGGAGACGGAGGCCGGGAAGGCCGACGAGAACGGCTCCGCCCGCGAGGGCGACGGAGCCGGCGAGCGCTCCGAGCCGTCCGCCTCCCCCGACCCGGCCACCTCCTCTCCCGACTCCCTCAACTCCGCCGCCACCGCCAGCGTCAAGAGCCCGACCGCTCCCACCCCCGGCCCCACCCTCCCGGAGGAGCAGCAGAGGCTCGCCAAGCAGTGCACCACGTGATAAGGGGCCGCACGCCATGAGCACCAGTCAAGCCACCGGGACCACCGGCAGCAACACGACGATCTCCCCCGGAGGTCTGCCCAGCCGCCGCAACACCGAGCTGGCGATGCTCGTCTTCGCCGTACTGATCCCGGTTTTCGCCTACGCCAACGTGGGCCTGGCCATCAACGGCGAGATGCCCGCCGGCATGCTCGGCTACGGCCTCGGCCTCGGTCTGATGGCCGGCGTGGCCCACCTCGTGGTGCGCAGGTTCGCGCCGTACGCCGACCCGCTGATGCTGCCGATCGCCACGCTCCTCAACGGGCTGGGGCTGGTGCTGATCTGGCGGCTCGACCAGTCGGAGAGACTGGTGGACCCCCCCGGCGCGCCCAACCAGCTGATGTGGTCCGCGCTGGGGATAGCGCTCTTCCTCGCGGTGCTGGTCTTCCTCAAGGACCACCGCATCCTGCAGCGCTACACCTACATCTCCATGGTCGTCGCGCTGGTCCTGCTGATCCTGCCGATGTTCTTCCCCGCCGTGAACGGCGCCAAGATCTGGATCTCCATCGGCGGGATGTCCATCCAGCCCGGCGAGTTCGCCAAGATCATCATCGCGGTCTTCTTCGCCGGCTACCTGATGGTCAAGCGGGACGCACTGGCCCTGGCCAGCCGCCGTTTCCTGGGCCTGTACCTGCCGCGCGGCCGCGACCTCGGCCCGATCCTGGCGATCTGGGCCCTGAGCGTGCTCATCCTGGTCTTCGAGACCGACCTGGGCACCTCGCTGCTCTTCTTCGGCCTCTTCGTGGTGATGCTCTACGTGGCCACCGAGCGCACCAGCTGGATCCTCTTCGGCCTCACCCTGGCCCTCGTCGGCGCGGTGGCCGTGGCCAGCTTCGAACCTCACGTCCAGAGCCGCGTGCAGGACTGGCTCGACCCCTTCCACGTCGTCCGCGAGACCGGTAACGCCAACCAGCCCGCACAGGCCATGTGGGCCTTCGGCGCGGGTGGCATCCTCGGCACCGGGCTGGGCCAGGGCAACTCCGATCTGATCATGTTCGCGGCCAAGAGCGACTACATCTTCGCCACCGTCGCCGAGGAGCTGGGCCTGACCGGTGTCATGGCGTTCGTGCTGCTGTACGGCCTGCTGGTCGAGCGCGGTATCCGCACCGCCCTGGCGGCCCGCGACCCGTTCGGCAAGCTGCTGGCCGTCGGGCTGTCCGCGGCCTTCGCCATCCAGGTCTTCGTGGTGGCCGGCGGTGTGATGGCCCTGATCCCGCTGACCGGTATGACCATGCCCTTCCTCGCTCAGGGTGGCTCGTCGGTCATCGCCAACTGGGCGCTGGTCGCGATCCTGCTGAAGATCAGCGACACCGCCCGGCGTCCCGCACCGGCCCCCGCACCCTCACCCGATGTCGAGATGACCCAGGTGGTCCGATCGTGAACAAGCCACTGCGCCGTGTCGCCATCTTCTGCGGTCTGCTCATGGTCGCCCTGATGGTCCGCAGCAACTGGATCCAGTTCGCCCAGGGCGACGAGCTGAGGAACGACCCGAAGAACCGCCGTGTCGCCATCGAGCGGTACGCCCAGCCGCGCGGCAACATCATCGTCGACGGCAAGGCCGTCACCGGATCGAAGGCGACCGAGGGCACCGACTTCAAGTACAAGCGGACGTACAGGAACGGCGAGATCTGGGCCCCGGTGACCGGCTACGCCTCCCAGGCCTTCGGCGCCACCCAGCTCGAGTCCATCTACGACGGCATCCTCACCGGCGACGACGACCGGCTGTTCTTCAACCAGACCATCGACATGCTCACCGGCGAGGACCAGAAGGGCGGCAACGTCGTCACGACGCTGGACGCCGACGTCCAGAAGGCCGGCTTCGAGGAGATGGGCGACAAGAAGGGCGCGGCCGTCGCGATCAACCCGGAGACGGGCGCGATCCTGGGTCTGGTCAGCACCCCCTCCTACGACCCCTCCTCCTTCGCGGGGAACTCCTCCAAGGACGCGGAGAAGTGGAACGGCCTGCTGAAGGACGAGGACGAGCCGATGCTCAACCGGGCGCTGCGCCAGACCTACCCGCCCGGCTCGACGTTCAAGGTCGTCACCGCCGCCGCGGCGCTGGAGAGCGGCATGTACGACATCGACGAGAAGACCGACACCCCGGACCCGTACCGGCTGCCGCAGAGCACCACCGACCTGGGCAACGACGGCAACCACCCCTGTGAGGACGCCTCGCTGCGGGTGGCCATGCAGTGGTCGTGCAACACAGTCTTCGCCAAGATCAGCGACGAGCTCGGCAACGAGAAGATGATCGATTACTCCGAGCGGTTCGGCTTCAACCAGGAGCACTTCGTCCCGGTCCGCGCCGCCGAGTCCGTCTACCCCGAGGACAACCGGCCGCAGAACGCCATGGCCGGCATCGGCCAGGCGTCCAACCGCGCCACCCCGCTCCAGATGGCCATGGTGGCCGCCGCCGTCGCCAACGACGGCAAGATGATGGAGCCGTACATGATGGACCAGCTCATCGCGCCGGGTCTCAGCGTCGTCGAGGAGCACAAGCCCAGGGAGATGGGCGAGGTCGTCTCGGGGGAGAACGCCCAGAAGCTCCAGCAGATGATGGAGACGGTCGTCGAGAAGGGCACGGGGGTCCCCGCGCAGATCGACGGCGTCACGGTGGGCGGCAAGACCGGTACCGCGCAGCACGGCGAGAACAACGAGAAGAACCCGTACGCGTGGTTCATCTCGTACGCCAAGACCTCCGACGGCTCGACCCCGATCGCCGTCGCGGTCGTCGTCGAGAGCGCCGACGTCCTCCGCGACGACATCGCGGGCAGCAAGCTGGCCGCCCCGGTGGCCAAGGCCATGATGGAGGCGGCTCTCGACGGCAAGAGGTGACCGGGAGGCCCGGTCTCCTCGGCGGTCGCGCCGAAGGTCACATCAGCGGTCGCATCCCGGCCCGCCGCACGGTCCGGGTACCGTATGCCGAGCAGCACCGCCGGACCGCGCAGGGAGACGGTCAGGACGCACGGAGAGGGCTGGAGACTATGGAAGAGCCGCGTCGCCTCGGCGGCCGGTACGAGCTGGGCTCGGTGCTCGGCCGGGGTGGTATGGCCGAGGTCTACCTCGCCCACGACACCCGCCTGGGCCGCACCGTCGCGGTGAAGACCCTCCGGGTGGACCTCGCGCGCGACCCCACGTTCCAGGCCCGCTTCCGCCGTGAGGCCCAGTCCGCCGCCTCGCTCAACCACCCGGCGATCGTCGCCGTCTACGACACCGGCGAGGACTACGTCGACGGGATCTCCATCCCGTACATCGTCATGGAGTACGTGGACGGCTCGACCCTGCGGGAGCTGCTGCACTCCGGGCGCAAGCTGCTGCCCGAGCGCTCCCTGGAGATGTGCGTCGGCATCCTCCAGGCGCTGGAGTACTCGCACCGCAACGGCATCGTCCACCGCGACATCAAGCCCGCGAACGTCATGCTGACGCGCACCGGGCAGGTCAAGGTGATGGACTTCGGCATCGCCCGCGCCATGGGCGACTCCGGCATGACCATGACCCAGACAGCCGCCGTCATCGGCACCGCCCAGTACCTCTCCCCGGAGCAGGCCAAGGGCGAGACGGTCGACGCCCGCTCCGACCTGTACTCCACCGGCTGCCTGCTGTACGAGCTGCTGACGGTGCGGCCGCCGTTCGTCGGGGACTCCCCCGTCGCGGTGGCGTACCAGCACGTGCGCGAGGAGCCGCAGTCGCCCAGCTCCTTCGATCCCGAGATCACGCCCGAGATGGACGCCATCGTCCTCAAGGCGCTGATGAAGGACCCGGACTACCGCTACCAGTCCGCCGACGAGATGCGCGCCGACATCGAGGCGGCCCTCGACGGCCAGCCGGTCGGCGCCGCGGCGGCCATGGGCGCGGCCGCCTACGGCACGGGCGGCGGCTACCACCCCGACGACCAGCCCACCACCGCCCTGCGCGCCGCGGCCCCGGCGTCCGCCCAGACCTCGATGCTGCCGCCGATGCGCGAGGACGACGGGGGCTACGGCTACGACGAGCGGCCCGACCGGCGGCGCGGCGGCGGGGGGCGCAACCAGCTCTCCACGATCCTGCTGGTCCTCGGCGGCATCCTGGTGCTGATCGGCGCGGTGTTCATCGGCAAGGTGATCTTCGAACCCACCGACAACAACCCGAAGGTGCCGAACCTGATCGGGAACACCTTCGAGGAAGCCGAGAAGAAGGCCGTCAACTCCAGACTCCAGGTCGCCGAGGGCGCCAGCGAGTTCTGCGAGGAGAAGAAGGGCACCGTCTGCAGGACCGACCCGGCGGCCGACACCGAGGTCGAGGAGGGTGAGACGATCACCCTGATCATGTCCAAGGGCCCCAGCGAGGTCGAGGTTCCGGACGTCGTCGGCGAGACGGCGGACGACGCCGAGCAGGAACTGAAGGACGCGGGCTTCGAGGTCAAGCGCGAGACCGAGGTCTCGGAGCAGCCGGCCGGCACCGTCACCGAGCAGGACCCGGGCAGCGGGGAGAACGCCAAGCCGGGCACCACCGTCACCATCACGGTGGCCACGGAGGACCCGCGGCCGACCCTGCCGCCCGTCGTCGGGCAGGACTTCGAGGCGGCCAGGAAGCAGTTGCAGGACGCGGGCTTCACCAACATCTCGCGCGCCGAGCAGGAGAACGGCGAGCAGCCCCCGAACACGGTCCTCAAGCAGGACCCCCCGGGGAACCAGAAGGTCGAGGCGGACACCTCCATCACCCTGATCGTAGCCAAGGCGCCCGCCGAGGAGCAGGTGGCCGTCCCCGCCATCGCCGCCGGCACGCCGCTCAAGGACGCCCGCAAGACGCTCCAGGACGCCGGATTCAACGTCAACGTGTCGGGTCCGGGCGACGGCAACGCCGTCGTCCTCACCACCGACCCGCCCGCCGGCACCCAGCTGAAGAAGGGCGAGACGGTCACCGTGCGCACCTTCGGCGGCGGAGGCGGAGGGGACGGCAGGCCGGGCGGTGGCGGCGGCTTCATCGAGGGGATGACCGGCGGGGACGACTGATCCCGCAGGACGCCTGCCGCCCACCGCCCGCGAGACCCGTACGCACGCGGTGCAGCCGAGGGCCCCGACCGGAAGCGACCGGTCGGGGCCCTCGGGCGTTCCGTCCCCGGGCGGACCGGGCGGACTGGGCCGGCGGGGCGGTGGTGCCGCGGACGGTAGGCGCCGCGGCCGGGGCCCCACCGCCCGGCCACAGCCCGGCCACCACTCAGCGCCTGCCGCTCAGCGCGGCGTACCGGTCAGCGCAGCTCCTTCGGCGGGGTGCGCTGCTCGTCCACCTTCTCGGTGCGCACCAGCTCGCCCCAGACGATGTAGCGGTAGTCGGAGGTGAGGATGGGGGTGCAGGTCGTCAGGGTGACGTACCGGCCGGGCTTCTTCTTCCCGGACTCCTCGGGGATGTCCGCCAGCACGCCGACGTTGTACTTGGATGTCTTGGGGAGCGTCTCGTAGACCTTGTAGACGTACCAGGTGTCCTCGGTCTCCACGACGATCGGGTCACCCTCGTCGATCTTGTGGATGTCGTGGAACTTGGCGCCGTGGCCGTCGCGGTGCGCGGCCAGCGAGAAGTTCCCCTCGCCCTCCCACGGCGGCGCGGCCTCCACGGGGTCGGTGTAGTAGCCGGCGACGCCCTTGTTCAGCTCCTCGGTGTCGGTGCCCTTCTTGATCAGCACCTCGCCGCCCATGGACGGCACATGGAGGAAGCCGACGCCGTCCCCGCCCTCGTACTCCTTCTTCCCCTCGCCGCCCGGCCCGTCCTTCGCCCAGCTCTCGCGCACCTCGTTGCCGTCGCGCTCGGCCTCGCGGTTGGCGAGCACGTTCGTCCACCACAGCGAGTAGGCGACGAAGAGGCCCAGCACCACACCGGCGGTGATCAGCACCTCGCCCAGCAGACTGACAACGGCCGGAAGCCAGGAGCGCCGGCGGCGGGGGGCGGGCGGCGGGCCCGTCCGCGAACCGTTGTCCTGGTCGATCACTGCCACCCGACGCACCGCCCGTTCCCCTCCGCAGTTCCTGTGCGCAGGCTATCGGACGAGAGCGTCCGGCTTCCCCTCGCTGCGCGGACGCTCCTCGGCCAGCTTCCCCCAGACGATCATCCGGTACTTCGAGGTGAACTCGGGCGTGCAGGTGGTCAGGGTGATGTACCGCCCCGGCCCGGTGAACCCCGATTCCTCGGGGACGGGGTCGATGACGCCGACGTTCGAGGGCAGGGTGGAGTCGAGGCGGTTGGCCATCTCGTAGACGTAGTAGGTGTCCTTGGTCTCCACCACGATCGGGTCGCCCGGGTCGAGCTTGTTGATGTAGCGGAACGGCTCGCCGTGGGTGTTGCGGTGCCCGGCCACAGCGAAGTTGCCCTTCTCGTCCCAGGGCATCGCCGTCTTCAGGGGCTCCTCGCCGTAGTGGCCGACCATGCCCCGGTCGAGGACGCCGTCCTCGTCCACCCCCTCGGCGACGGGCACCTTCACGTCCAGCCTGGGGATGTGCATGATCGCGAACCCCTCGCCGGCGGAGAAGGCACCGGGGTCGCGGCTGTCCTCCTCCCCCTTCTCGCCCCAGCGCTGCTCCAGCTTCTTCGCCTCGTCGCCCGCCTGGTGGTTGGCGATCACGTTCGTCCACCACAGCTGGTAGGAGACGAACAGCAGCATCACCACCCCAAGGGTGATGAACAGCTCTCCGAGGACCCGGCTGGCGACCACCATCGGGCTCTCCCGGCTCGCCCGCGCCGCGCGGCGGCGGGCGGCACGGCCTCCGGGCAGGGGCTCGCCGGCCTCCGGGGCGGACCCGCCTCCGGACCCGGACGCGGAGGACTTCTCGTGCGGCGCCGGGGACGGGACCGCCACCCGGCGCAGCGCCATCGTCTCGTCCGCCGGGAGGTGCGCCTGCCGCAGCGCCACCGTCTCGTCGTCGAGGGCCGGGGCCGGTGCGGGCCCGGGAGCCGGTGCGGGCCCGGGAGCGGGAGCCGGCTCGGGGGCGACCGGCCGGTACGCCTCCGGGTACATCCGCGGGTAGGAGTCGGCGCCGGGCGCATACGGGTCGGCGTAGGGCGCGTACGTCTGCGGCCGCTCCTCCTCCCGTACCGGCTCCTGCCCCGGCAGCGGATCGTTCAGCGGATCGGCGAGCCGCCCCACCGCGGCCTCGAAGGCCTGCTGCTCGGCCTGCTCGGCGTAGTCGTCGGGGTGGGCGTCGGCGGGCGGGCCGGCCCGGTGGCGCCCGGCGAGCGGGTCAGCCCCGTGGGTGCCCTCCGGACGCAGGGCCGTCACGCCCCGACCACGGGGGCCAACCCCCGCGAGCGCTCCACGGCGCCGGTGTCACCGCACTCCGCGAGCCAGTTGGCGAGCATCAGGTGGCCCCACTCGGTGAGCACCGACTCGGGGTGGAACTGCACGCCCTCCACGGGCAGTTCCCGGTGACGCAGCCCCATGACCACGCCCGTCTCGGTCCACGCGGTGACCTCCAGCTCCGCCGGGACGGTGGCGGGCTCGACGGCGAGCGAGTGGTAGCGGGTGGCGGTGAAGGGGGAGGGCAGTCCGGCGAAGACACCGCCGTCGCCATGGCTGACCAGCGACGTCTTGCCGTGCAGCAGCTCCGGCGCCCGGTCCACCACACCGCCGTAGGCCACGGCCATGGACTGCATGCCCAGGCAGACGCCGAAGACCGGCACACCGCTCGCGGCGCAGTGCCGGACCATCTCGACGCAGACCCCGGCCTCCTCCGGCGTGCCGGGCCCGGGGGAGAGCAGCACGCCGTCGAAGGAGTCCCGCGCGTGCCCGGGGCGGACCTCGTCGTTGCGGAGCACCTCGCACTCGGCGCCGAGCTGGTAGAGGTACTGGACGAGGTTGAAGACGAAGCTGTCGTAGTTGTCGACGACCAGGATGCGCGCGCTCATCGTCCCTGCCCCGATCCGGCCCGTCCCTCGTCGACCGTCACGTCACTGAACGGGAGCAGGGGCTCCGCCCAGGGGAAGA
This sequence comes from Streptomyces verrucosisporus, assembly GCF_017114865.1. Classification (GTDB taxonomy): domain Bacteria; phylum Actinomycetota; class Actinomycetes; order Streptomycetales; family Streptomycetaceae; genus Streptomyces; species Streptomyces fenghuangensis. Next base: position 153,191 of record NZ_JADEYH010000003.1, read on the forward strand.
CGTACTGGAAGAGCACGTAGACAACCGCCAGGGCCAGCACGAGCGAGAGCAGCGCCCGTACGAGCGTGTTGCCCGGCAGATGCCGCCAGATCCAGCCGTACATGCCGTGTAGCCGTCCCTTCTGTTACTCGCGCAACCAGAGTACGGGTACGCGGGCCCGGCGGGAGGCACAAGTCCCGCAATGCGTCACAGGCCACCCGCGGCCCGGCCGCCTAGTCCACCGGCGTGCTCCGGGTCAGGTCGACCGAGCCCGAGTAGCCGGGGAGGGTCACCTTCTCGTGCTCGTCGACCGACCAGCCCAGACCGTAGGCGTCGACGTACTCCCGGTAGTTGCGGACGGCGGGGGCGGCGTCCAGCGCCTCGCGCATCCGGTCGGGATCGCCGACGGCGGTGACGGTGTACGGCGGGGAGTACAGACGGCCCTGGAGGATCAGGGTGTTGCCCACGCAGCGCACCGCGCTGGTGGAGATCAGCCGCTGGTCCATGACCTTCATGCCCTCGGCCCCGCCCGCCCACAGTGCGTTGACCACGGCCTGGAGGTCCTGCTGGTGGACGACGAGGTCGTTGGGCTGGGGTTCGGGGATGCCGGGCATACGGGCGACGGCGTCGGGCGGGGCGTCGTCGAGGGTGACGGTGAGGCCGGAGCCGGAGAGCTTCTTGGTCCCCGCGGTCCGCTCCAGCTCCTCGAAGACGCGCTTCTCGCTCTCGGTGCCGCCGCTGTCGCGCCGGGCGAGGGCGTCGACCTCCCGGCGCAGGGATCCCACGGACTCGTTCAGCGCCTCGATGTCGTCGCTGCGGTCCTCGATGAGGTCGGACAGCCTCAGCATCGAGTCGTCGGTGCGCAGGTCGGTGCCCTGGGCGGTGTTGAAGCTGACCCAGAAGAGGAAGCCGGCGAGGGCGAAGACGCCCGCCGTGGCGAGCCGGACGGGCCGGAAGCGGGAATTGGTCACCTTACCCTTGTCTCCCTCCAGCACGCGGAAGTACTACGCTAGCGGAATCAGGAATCGTCCCCTCCCCGGCCTCCGGCCGGATCCCGAACCGGGCTCCGGCCGCCGGGGAAGGGCCATCACGAACAGGCCCGCGCGGTCACGCAGCGCATCGACAGGAGAGTCCCTCGTGCCGAAGTCACGGATCCGCAAGAAGGACGAGTTCACGCCGCCGCCGGCGAAGAAGGCCGCGAACATCAGCCTCACCTCGGGGCGGAGCTGGGTCGCGCCGCTGATGCTGGCGCTGTTCCTGATCGGGCTCGCATGGATCGTCGTCTTCTACGTGACGACGGGTGACCTGCCGGTCCAGTCGCTCGGCAACTGGAACATCGTGGTGGGCTTCGGCTTCATCGCGGCGGGGTTCGTCGTCTCCACTCAGTGGAAGTAGCCACCGCCGCACCCCCACCACGACCGGGCCGGATCCACCCCGAGGCAGCGTTATCCACAGGTCTTCCACAGCCCTGGGAAAACTTCAGAAGATCTGTGGATAACTTCTTCAGCCTGTCTGTCGTTATGACCGGTGACCCTCGGTGGGCGAGTGGGTTCGACCCCCGTCACCCTGGGGAAACGCCCATGCGCGCGGCCGCCGGGCTCTCGCACCGACGGCCGCCCACACCGTGCACAAGATCGGTCACCTGCTGTGGATAACCTCTGGCCACAGCTTCGTACGCAGCAGCCGGCCGCCGACGGCCTGCGGTCGACGGCCGCCGGTCAGCGGCCGAGCAGTTCCACCGTACGGATCACACAGACGACCGTGATCGCCAGCAGCACCGCGGCCATCGTCCCGTACTGCACCAGCGCGCGCCGGGCCCGCGGGGCGTACACCATCGCCCAGGCGATGACCGCCCCCACCACCAGGCCGCCGATGTGCGCCTCCCAGGCGATGTTCGGGACCCTGAAGGTGATGAGCAGGTTGATCGCCAGCAGCACCAGGATGGGACGCATGTCGTACCGCATCCGCCGCACCAGCACGGCGGTGGCGCCGAACAGCCCGTAGATCGCGCCCGAGGCGCCCAGCGACTCCTGGTTCTGCGCGGCGAGCAGATACGTCAGCGCGCTGCCGCCCAGCGCGGACAGCAGATACAGCGCCAGGAAGCGCCAGCGGCCCAGCGCCGCCTCCAGCTGCGGCCCGAGCCACCACAGCGCCAGCATGTTGAAGCCGATGTGCCAGATCTCCTGGTGCAGGAAGGCGGAGGTCAGCATGCGGTGCCACTCGCCGTCCGCGACCCCGACCCAGTCGGCCGCCGCAGGATCGTAGGCGTAGCCCAACATCGTCAGCGCGCCGAGCAGCGAGCGGTCGTCGGCGGCGAGCACGGCGAAGAACACCGCCACGTTGATCCCCAGCAGCACCTTGGTGACCAGGCGCTGGTCGGCGGCGACGGTGCCGCCCGCCAGGGTGCGCGGCCGGGCGTCGCCCGCGGCGCGGCCCGCACCGGAACCGCCGCGTACGCACTCGGGGCACTGGTAGCCGACCGAGGCCGGGATCATGCACTCGGGGCAGATCGGCCGGTCGCAGCGGGCGCAGGAGATACCGGTCTCCCGGTCCGGGTGCCGGTAGCAGCGCGGCATCGCCGGCCGCCCACCGTCCTGCTGCTCCTCCATGGCCACCTCAACGCCCCCTCACGACGGACACGGCACACCCCGCCCACGGCGGTGGCATACCCACAAGGACGGAGAACACCGCCTTCTTCGTCCTACGGACGAAGAAGGCGGCGGGTTCCCGTCGGACGGCCCGGGAGCGTGGCGCACACGAGGCCGCGCTCCCCGCGACCGGGCTCCGGCCGGCGCTCCCGGCGCCGCTCGGCGCTTCTCAGCGCTTCTCGATGACCACCGACTCGATCACGACGTCCTGTACCGGGCGGTCGGTGCGCTGGTTGGTCGGGGTGGCCGCGATGGCGTCCACGACCCGCTGCCCCGCCTCGTCGGCGACCTCGCCGAAGATGGTGTGCTTGCCGGTCAGCCAGGCCGTCGGGGAGACGGTGACGAAGAACTGCGACCCGTTGGTGCCCGGGCCGGCGTTGGCCATCGCCAGCAGGTAGGGCTTGTTGAAGGCCAGGTCCGGGTGGAACTCGTCACCGAACTCGTAGCCCGGGCCGCCGGTGCCGTTGCCCAGCGGGTCGCCGCCCTGGATCATGAAGCCGCTGATCACCCGGTGGAAGACCGTGCCGTCGTACAGCCGGTCCGTGGACTTCTTTCCGGTGGCCGGGTGGGTCCACTCGCGCTTGCCCTCGGCGAGTTCGACGAAGTTCTTGACCGTCTTCGGCGCATGGTCCGGGAAGAGCCGGATGGTGATGTCGCCCTGGTTGGTCTTCAGGGTGGCGTAGAGCTGCTCGGCCACGGTCTACCTTCCGTCTGCACTTTCGGAACCCCCCGATCCTCGCACAGCCGGGCCTCCGGCGCCGTTCGGCGGGGGCCCGGCCGGACGGGTCGCGGGAACCGGCGGTCCGCGTGGGCCTCGGGAGCCGGGGGACGGCGTGGACGGAAGCGGGACGAGAAGGGCCGGAGGGCCTCAACCGGAACGGACACCGGAAATACGTCATAGCCCGTATGCCCGTTGAGACATGCCTCGACACTGTTGTGAAGGCATGATCTTCACCATGGGTGGAAGGCGGAAGACACACGCCACCGACGAGGAGGAGATCCCGTGACCCGCATGGACAGCGTGCGCAGCGCGACCGACAACGCGAGGGGGACCGTGCGGCACGCCGCGGAAGCGGTGGCGCCGAAGGTGGCCCTCGCGGCCGGACAGGCCCGGTCCACGGTGCGCGGACAGTACGCCGCCCGTGTCGCGCCTCGGCTGGAGCAAGCCCGCGAGACCCTGCCCCCCGCGGTCGACCAGGCCGCCGCCCGGGCCGCCCACCGCACCCGCGAGGCGGCGCGTACGGCGAGCGAGTACGCGGCCCCCCACGTCGAGGCCGCCCGCGCCGCGGCCGGCCCGGTACGGGAGGCGGCGGTGGCCCGCTCCACCGCGGCCGTCGCCGCGCTGCGCGGCGAGCTGACCGCCCAGGACATCCGCAAGCTCGCGCGCCGCAAGGCCCGCCGGGCGAGCAGGGGCCGGGCGTTCAAGCGGCTGATGGTGGTCGGTGTCGTCGCCGGCGGTGTGGCGGCCGTCTGGAAGTGGTGGGAGAAGCAGTCCAGCCCCGACTGGCTGGTCGAGCCCCCGGCCGCCACCGAGGTCGGCGAGGACGCGGCCGTCATGGAGGGCACCGGGTCCGCCGAGCCGAAGGCCGGGGCCGGGGCGACGGCCGCCCAGACCGACACCCAGGGAATCTCGTCGGAGGCCGCCCCGTCGGACGAGGAGCGCTGACGGCGCCGGCGTCCGTCCCCCTCCGGCGGGGGCGGCCCGTCGCCCACCTCACGAGAGCCGCGCGAAGCGGCACGGCATGCGACAGGCCCGGTGCCGCGGAATCCGTGGATTCCGCGGCACCGGGCCTGTGCGGTGTGGAGCTTAGGGGAGTCGAACCCCTGACATCTGCCATGCAAAGACAGCGCTCTACCAACTGAGCTAAAGCCCCGCCATGGAACAGAGTACCCAATGCCCCGGGTTGGTTCCGACCGGGTATCGCTCCGCGTACGCCGCCTCCGTAGGATGCTCCGAAAGTTCGCTCCAGCGAAGCGGACCCGGGGAGATCAGGGGAGAGAGCGATGGACGCAGCACAGCAGGAGGCGACCGCCCGGGCGAGAGAACTGCAGAGCCAGTGGTACGGCGAACCGCTGGGCACCCTCTTCCGCAGGCTCATCGACGACCTCGGCCTCAACCAGGCACGGCTGGCCACGGTGCTCGGCCTCTCGGCCCCCATGCTCTCCCAGCTGATGAGCGGCCAGCGGGCGAAGATCGGCAATCCCGCCGTCGTCCAGCGGGTCCAGGCGCTGCAGGAACTGGCCGCCGAGGTCAGCAAGGGCACCGTCACCGCGGCCGAGGCCACCCAGCGCATGGACGAGATCCGCCGCACCGCCGGCGGCAACGTGCTGACCTCCTCCACCCATGTCACCCCCTCCGGCGGCCAGGCCACCACCGTCAAACGCGTCGTACGCGAGATCCAGGCGCTGCTGCGCTCGGTCGCGGACGCGGCCGACATCATCGACGCCTCCGACTCCCTCGCCGAAAGCCACCCGGAGCTGGCAGAGTTCCTGAGGGTGTACGGCGCGGGCAAGACCGCCGACGCGGTCCGGCACTACGAGGCGCACCAGGCCTGAGAACGGCGGCGGCCGGCCGGCGGGACGGGCAACCGACGGGTACAGGGACGAGGCGGGCACAGCGCGATGGGCGAGGTCTTCGCGGGTCGGTACGAACTGGTCGACCCGATCGGACGCGGCGGCGTGGGCGCGGTCTGGCGCACCTGGGACCACCGGCGCAGGCGCTACGTGGCCGCCAAGGTCCTCCAGCAGAGCGACGCGCACACCCTGCTGCGGTTCGTCCGCGAGCAGGCGCTGCGCATCGACCACCCCCACGTTCTGGCCCCGTCGAGCTGGGCCGCCGACGACGACAAGGTCCTGTTCACCATGGACCTGGTACGCGGCGGGTCGCTCGCCCACCTCATCGGCGACTACGGCCCCCTGCCCCCGGTGTATGTGTGCACACTGCTCGACCAGCTGCTCTCGGGACTCTCCGCGGTGCACGCCGAGGACGTGGTGCACCGCGACATCAAGCCCGCCAACATCCTGCTGGAGGCCACCGGCACCGGCCGGCCCCATCTGCGGCTGTCCGACTTCGGCATCTCGATGCGCAAGGGCGAACCGCGGCTGACCGAGGCCGACTACGTGGTCGGCACCCCCGGCTACTTCGCCCCCGAGCAGCTGATGGGCGCCGAGCCGGACTTCCCCGCCGACCTGTACGCGGTCGGGCTGGTGGCCCTGTACCTGCTGGCCGGCCGCAAGCCCGACTCCCAGGCGCTGGTGGAGGCGTATGTCCACGGAGTGCCGCCCGCGCCGCAGGACATCCCCGAGCCGCTGTGGCAGGTGCTGGGCACCCTGCTGCACCCCGACCCGGAAGCACGCTTCCGTACGGCGACGGGCGTGCGCAGGGCGCTGGCGTCCGCCGCGGAGATGCTGTCGGCGGACGCCACGGCGGAGCAGGAGGCCGTGGAGGTCTTCGACCAGATCGGTCCGCTGCCGCCGGGGTTCGGGCCGGAGGGGCCGGAGAACCGGGAGGACCCGCAGGAGGCCCGGCCTCCCGGGGACACCGGGGATCCGGGGGAGCCCGGGCGGGGGCCGCGGGGCGGGAGCGGGGAAGGCCCGCGGGCAGAGGCGTTCCCGGTCTCCGACACCGGGAGCTTCCACCTTCCCCCGCCCGTGCGGGCACACCCCCAGGAACCGCCGCAGGCCCCGCCGTTCCCGGCGCCGGCTCCGCCGGCGGCCCCGGCCCACGCGCCGGCGCAGGAGACCACGCAGACGTCTCCCGGAGCCCCCGCCCAGCCGTACGCGTATCCGCAGCCGTACTCGCAACCGCACCTCACCGGCATGCCGACGCAGCCGACCCAGCAGACCCAGCCCTACACGACGGCCCGGCCGCCCGCCCCCGCAGGGCCCGCGGACGCCGGGCACCGCGCCCCCGCGGCGCGCAGGCCGGGGCCACCCCCGAAGGTGGCGGCTTCGCTCCTGGTGCTGGCCCTGGTCCTCATCGCCGTCGGCGTCTGGGCTCTGACCCAGGCGCCCTGAAGCCCCGGAGCACGCCCCGGGGTTTCAGGGCGGCCCTCAGGCACGGGCCGCGCTCCGGCGGGCGAGGACCGTCCACAGGCCGAGCCCCAGGATCAGCGCGGTGCCGGAGCCGATCCCGGCCCAGCCCAGCAGCCGCAGGGTCTCCCCACTCTCCGCGGCCGACCGGTTCAGCCCCTCGGCCGCGGCCTCGCGGTCGTCCTCGGTGACCCCGAAGCCGGCCTTCTCGGCGTCCCCGTCGTACTCGGGGCCGGCCTCCGGCTCGCCCGCGATCGTGGTGCGCAGCACCACCGGCACCGTGCCGTCGACGGACTCGGCCAGCTTTCCGTTCGCGTGCACCGCGATGTAGTACCAGCCGGCGAAGCGCGTCCCGCCGAGTTCCGTGCCGCCGTCGAAGCGGTTGGCGAAGGCGACGCGCTGTCCGTCCAGCCGGTACGCGGCGGGCTGGTCGGGCCGGTAGCCCACGCCGTCGGTGCCGATCCGCCCGCGGGCGGTGTTGTAGAAGTCCACCCGGAAGGCGCCGCTGACGTACGGGGCGCTGTCCCCCTTGGCCTTGGCGGTGCCGAACTCCACCTGGGTGTGGAGCCGCTGGCCCCAGTCGAGCGGCACCTTGTAGAAGCGGGTCTCGCCGGGCCGCAGCCGGTCCCTCCAGTTGCCCTCGCCCATGCCGGGCGCGTCGTTGAAGCCGGTGCCGCCCTCGATGGGCCTGGCCTCCCCCTCCGGCACCCCCGGCGGGCTCGGCGTCGCGGCGTCGGGTGCGGCCTCGGACGGGCCGCCGGAGGCCGGGTTCCGCAGCCCCGGCTCCCGCATGAAGGAGATCTCCAGCGGCCAGCGTCCGGCGTCGGCGGTCTCGTGGCTGTCCCGCTCCACGGAGAAGTGGTAGACGCCGGGCTCCTGGCAGTAGCCGTCCTTCTTGATCATGCGCCCGGCGAGGTCGGCGATCGGTCTGGCCGTGTCCTCGGAGCCGAAGCTCACGTCCCCGTCACCGCAGTCGGTGCCGTCCGCCGCCTCCAGGGAGACCTCGATGCCGTCCATGCTCTTGACCCGGCTGCCCGGCTCGGGCAGGGCGGTCGCGGAGATCCAGACGTTGGACTCGCCGTCCAGCGTGACGCTGTAGTACCTGCGCTCGCCCGGCCCGATGTCGTCGGTGTGGAAGCCCGGTTCGATGGCCGGCCCGTGGGCGCTGCTCTCCTCGCCCTCGACGCGCTGGGCGCCCGGGGCCGTCTCGTACGCGGGCAGGTCATCCGGTCCGGCCGACTGCGCGGCCGCGGCCGGGCCCGGCAGTGCCGCGGCCGCGCACAGTGCCGCCGCGGCGGCCAGTGAACTCCTCATCCTGCTTCCCGCCCGCCCCTTCACCATGCGCCACCCTCCGTCTCGCCGTTCGCCGTCCCGCCGGCGCCGCCGTACACGCCACCGCGTGCCCGCGCGAGCGCGTGTACCGCGTGCACACGGCCGCCTGCGCGATCGCCGGCGCCGTCACCGCCCCGGCCGCCGCGGCGACGGCCGGACCGGACCGGACCATCCTGCACCGCCGGGGCCCGTTCCGTCCCGGGCGGCCCCCGCTTCCTCGCGCGCACCCACGCCGTCATGCCCGCTGTCGCGCTCGCGTACGGCGGGCGCGCCGTGCTCCGGTCCGGCCTTCTCCTCGCCGGTCACCGCCACGCGCAGCACGAAAACGACGGCGACGTTCTCGGCGAGTCCGGCGGCGGGCGCCGTTGAAGCCGGTGCCGCCCCCGACGTCGCGAGGCGGGCCGGTGGGCAGGGGCGCGTCCTCGCCGCCCGCGCCGTAGTCGGGTTCGGAGTGCGCCGGCACGGTGCCCTCCGCGAGGGGCTTCTCGGTGGCGAGGAGCAGTTCGAAGGGCTACCGGCCCCGGTCGGAGTCCTCGTGCGAGCGCCGTTCGACCCTCAGCGGATAGCGGCCCGCCCCGTCGCAGGCCCGGTCTCCGCCGGTCGAGGGGATCCGGCTGACGGCGGCGGTGACCGGCATGGCTCCGGCGTTCCGGCCGAAGTACCGCCAGGTGCTGCCGCACCGCGGCCGGTGCCTCTCGTCCTGGACGAGGGTGAGCCGGAGGCCGTCCATGGAGGCGACCGGCACCCCGGCCGGGGCACGGCCGTCACGGCGAGGTCGTCGGCCGTCCGTCCGCCGGTGATCCGCTCGCCCTCCATGCGGTAGCCGTCGGCGGACAGCCGCGGGACGCGCTGGAGCCGGCGGGCCAGCGCGCCGACGTCGGGCGCGTCGTAGTACGAGCCGTGGCCGGCCCGGGCGATGCACTCCAGCTGCTCGCGGGCCTTCCCGTCCACCTGGAAGCCGATGGCGTCGCTCCGCGGGGTCCCCGAGGACCCCGCGGACCCCGACGAGCGCCCCTGTCCGCCGAGTTCGGCGGCGACCTCACACGGGTCGGGGGTGCCGCAGGTGTCCTCGCCGTCGGAGACCAGCGGGATCGTACGGCGGTCCGGGGAACCTCCGGACGCCCCGGGCAGGTCCTCGGCCGCTCTGCGCGGCGCCGGACCGATGGGGGCGTCCCCCCTGGGCTCCACCTCGGCGACGACGCGTTCGACCGCGGCGCGGTCCAGCGGCTCCACCGGTCGCACCAGGCGGGTGTCGGTGCACCCCGCCTCCCGGTCCGCGCCGTATACCCGCAGACCGGTGGGGTGTCCGCCGGGGAGCGCGTCGACGACCGCGCCCACGGCGCGGCGGGCGGACTCGATACGGGTGCCGTCCGAGCCGTCGTCCTCGGCCATCGAGCCGGAGGAGTCCAGCACCATCACCAGCGATGCGTTGTCTTCCGCAACCGTCTGCGGCACTGCGGGAGCCCCGCGGGGAGCCGCGGCGGCGAGCGGTGACGCGATCAGCGCCAGGTGTGTCCCGCGGCTCAGCAATGCGGCCGTGCGGCGGTGGAGTCGCGCCATGTGCCTTCGTCACTCTCGGGCGCGCCTCTCGGGTCGGCTTCGCGGAAGCATCGCATTCATTTGCTAACGCGTGCACCAAGGCGGTTGCCGTCGCGGTCCCGCGACATGTGCGCACCCACCGGCCCGCCCGGACACCCGAGGACGGCGAAGCCCCGGCCGGAAACCGGCCGGGGCTTCGCTCGAAGTACCTGTTGCTCTCAGACGCCCGAACCCGCGGGCACGGAGTCGGTCGCCTCCGTCCACAGATCCTGCTCGGCGCGATCCGCCTGGATCTGGCGGTACACGAGGAGCCCGCCGACGGCGGCCAGTGCGATCAGGAGAAGCTTCTTCACCGCGCTACCTCGTCCTCTTCTAGACGTTGGGACCTACTGGCGCCCGATGATACCCAAGCGGGCATCCCGGCAGAGCGACCGACCCGGGCGGACGGCACCCGCCCTTCCGCACATCGAGGGGCCCGCAACGCCGAGCGCCCGGCCCTCTCGGGGAGGGTCCGGGCGCTCGGTTCGCCGTGTGGGGCTAACAGGACTTGAACCTGTGGCCTCTTCCTTATCAGGGAAGCGCTCTAACCGTCTGAGCTATAGCCCCGCGCTGCACCGAAAGATTAGCGCACTTCAGCCGCGTGCCAAAATCGCGTCGGTCCGCGGCCGCTCCGGTGCGGCGCCCGGGAGGCTCCCGGGGTCACTCGTCCTCCGCGAGGGTCACCTCGACGCCGCCGACGAGGCCGGCCGACATGTTGTAGATGAACGCCCCCAGCGTGGCCAGGGCCGTCATCAGCACCACGTCGATCACCGCCACCACCGAGGTGAAGGTCAGCACCCGGGGCAGGGACAGGAAGCCCTGGAGGTCGAAACCACCGCCGCTGTCCGAGGAGGTCGCCTCGCTGACCGTCCCGCCGACCGCCGCGAACACACCCATGGCGTCCATCACCATCCACAGCACGGCCACCGCGATCACGGTGCAGATGCCGAGGGCTATCGACAGCAGGAAGCCGACCTTCATCACCGACCACGGGTCGACCTTGGCCACCCGCAGCCGCGCCTTGCGCGTCCTGGGGACCGTACGGGCGCCGGTGCGCGAGCGGCGCATGACGTCCTGCCGGAGGTCTTCCCGCTCCTCCTGGGCGGCCCGCGGCGGCGGGGTGGCGCCCGGCGGAGGCGGGTAGGCCTGCGGCGGCTGGTGCGGCTGCGGCGCGCTCGCGTGCTGCTGGGCGTGCGGCTGCGGTTGCGGGTGGGCACTGGTCACGGTTGTTCCCCCACGGTGGGATTCGCCCTGTCGTCGAGCGTCGTCAGCGGCCGGTCCACGGGCGCCGCCTTCATCGTCGCCGCCCCTGGCGGCGCCCGCGGTTCCACTCACGTTCTGTCTACTCCTCGTTGTCCGGAGCCGCCTCGGCGGCCGTCTCCGGGGAAGACGCCTGCGAGGACTCCTCGGTGCCGTCCCCGGCACCCGTCTCCGCGTCGACCTCCTCGGCCTCGCGGCCGGCCTCGGCATTGCGCGCGATACCGACCACGGCGTCGCGCTTGCCGAGGTTGATCAACTGGACGCCCATCGTGTCACGTCCGGTTTCCCTGACCTCGGCGACCCGCGTACGGATCACGCCGCCGCCGAGGGTGATGGCGAGGATCTCGTCCGTCTCCTCGACCACCAGGGCCCCTACCAGCGAACCGCGGTCCTCCACGATCTTTGCCGCCTTGATGCCCAGACCGCCGCGGCCCTGAACGCGGTACTCGTCCACGGCCGTGCGCTTCGCGTACCCGCCATCGGTGGCGGTGAAAACGAACGTACCGGCTCGCACCACGTTCATCGAGAGCAGTTCGTCCCCTTCGCGGAAACTCATGCCCTTCACGCCGGATGTGGCGCGCCCCATCGGGCGCAGCGCGTCGTCGGTCGCGGTGAACCGGATCGACTGCGCCTTCCTGCTGATCAGCAGCAGGTCGTCCTCGGGCGAGACCAGCTCCGCGCCGATCAGCTCGTCCTCGCCGCCGCCCTCCAGCTCCCGGAGGTTGATGGCGATGACTCCGCCGGAGCGGGGCGAGTCGTAGTCCTTCAGCGGGGTCTTCTTCACCAGGCCCGACTTGGTGGCCAGCACCAGGTACGGCGCGGCCTCGTAGTCCCGGACCGCCAGGATCCGGGCGATCGCCTCGTCCGGCTGGAAGGCCAGCAGGTTCGCCACGTGCTGGCCGCGCGCGTCCCGCCCGGCGTCCGGCAGCTCGTACGCCTTCGCCCGGTAGACGCGGCCCTTGTTGGTGAAGAAGAGCAGCCAGTTGTGGGTGGTGGTGACGAAGAAGTGGTCGACGATGTCGTCTTCCTTGAGCTTCGTGCCGCGTACACCCTTGCCGCCGCGCTTCTGCGACCGGTAGTCGTCGGTCTTCGTGCGCTTGACGTAGCCGCCGCGCGTGATGGTGACGACGATGTCCTCCTCGGCGATCAGGTCCTCGATGGACATGTCGCCCTCGAAGGGCACCAGCTTGCTGCGCCGGTCGTCGCCGTACTTGTCGACGATCGCGGCCAGTTCCTCGCCGATGATCCGCCGCTGCCGCTCGGGCGAGGCCAGGATCGCGTTGTACTCGTCGATCCTCGCCTGGAGCTCGTCGTGCTCGGCGGTGATCTTCTGCCGCTCCAGGGCGGCCAGGCGGCGCAGCTGCATCTCCAGGATCGCGTTCGCCTGGATCTCGTCGATGGCCAGCAGCTCCATCAGGCCCCCGCGCGCCACGTCCACGGTGTTGCTGCGCCGGATCAGGGCGATGACCTCGTCGATCTCATCCAGCGCCTTGAGCAGGCCGCGCAGGATGTGGGCGCGCTCCTCGGCCTTGCGCAGCCGGTAGCGGGTGCGGCGGACGATGACGTCGACCTGGTGGGTGACCCAGTTGCGGATGAACGCGTCCAGCGACAGCGTGCGCGGCACCCCGTCGACCAGGGCCAGCATGTTGGCGCCGAAGTTGGTCTGCAGATCGGTGTGCTTGTAGAGGTTGTTCAGCACGACCTTGGCGACCGCGTCCCGCTTGAGGACGATCACCAGCCGCTGGCCGGTGCGCGAGGACGTCTCGTCGCGGACGTCCGCGATGCCGGCGATCCTGCCGTCCTTGACCAGCTCGGCGATCTTCAGTGCCAGGTTGTCCGGGTTGACCTGGTACGGCAGTTCGGTGACGACCAGGCACTGCCGGCCCTGGATCTCCTCCACCGCCACCACCGCGCGCATCGTGATCGAGCCGCGGCCGGTGCGGTACGCCTCCTCGATGCCCTTGCGGCCCACCACCAGCGCGCCGGAGGGGAAGTCCGGTCCCTTGATCCGCTCCAGCAGCGCCTCAAGCAGCTCCTCGCCCGTGGCCTCGGGGTGCTCCAGGTACCACTGGGCGCCGGCGGCCACCTCGCGCAGGTTGTGCGGGGGGATGTTGGTGGCCATGCCGACCGCGATGCCCGCCGAGCCGTTGACCAGCAGGTTGGGGATGCGCGACGGCAGGACGGTCGGCTCCTGGTTGCGGCCGTCGTAGTTGTCCTGGAAGTCGACGGTCTCCTCGTCGATGTCCCGGAGCATCTCCATGGCCAGCGGCGCCATCTTGCACTCGGTGTAGCGCATGGCGGCGGCCGGGTCGTTGCCCGGCGAGCCGAAGTTGCCGTTGGAGTCCACCAGCGGCATCCGCATCGACCACGGCTGGGCCAGGCGGACCAGGGCGTCGTAGATGGAGGTGTCGCCGTGCGGGTGGTAGGTGCCCATCACGTCGCCGACGACGCGGGCGCACTTGTAGAAGCCCTTCTCGGGCCGGTAGCCGCCGTCGTACATGGCGTACAGCACCCGGCGGTGCACCGGCTTGAGCCCGTCGCGCACGTCGGGCAGCGCACGCGAGACGATCACGCTCATCGCGTAGTCGAGGTACGAGCGCTGCATCTCGGTCTCGAGGCTGACCGGCTCCACCCGGAGTCCGGCGTTCTCGTCGACCACGGGAATACCCGGGGCCGGCACCAGGGGGCCGGGGTTGGGTACGGCGTCGCCCTCGGTCTGGGCAGGGGTGGTCTCGTCGGCCATTACTGGTCAATCCCTTCGTTGAGCGGCGTACGGCCGACTCAGATGTCGAGGAAGCGGACGTCCTTGGCGTTGCGCTGGATGAACGAGCGCCGCGCCTCCACGTCCTCGCCCATCAGGATCGAGAACAGGTCGTCGGCGGCGGCCGCGTCGTCCAGCGTCACCTGGCGCAGCACCCGGTGGGCCTGGTCCATGGTGGTGACGCGCAGCTCCTCGGCGTTCATCTCGCCCAGACCCTTGAAGCGCTGGACCGAGTCCTCCCTGATGCGCTTGCCCTGCTCGCGGCCCAGGCGGATCAGGCTGTCGCGCTCGCGGTCGGAGTACGCGTACTCGAACTCGTCGCGCGACCACTTGATCTTGTAGAGCGGTGGCTGGGACAGGTAGACGTGGCCGGCCTCGACCAGCGGCCGCATGAAGCGGAACAGCAGCGTCAGCAGCAGGGTGTTGATGTGCTGGCCGTCGACGTCGGCGTCGGCCATCAGGATGATCTTGTGGTAGCGGAGCCTGGAGATGTCGAAGTCCTCGTGGATCCCGGTGCCGAAGGCCGAGATCAGCGCCTGGACCTCCTGGTTCTGCAGGACCTTGTCGATCCGCGCCTTCTCCACGTTCAGGATCTTGCCGCGGATCGGCAGGATGGCCTGGTACTGCGGATTGCGGCCGGACTTGGCCGAGCCGCCCGCGGAGTCGCCCTCGACGATGAAGATCTCGCACTTGGACGGGTCGTTGGACTGGCAGTCGCTCAGCTTGCCCGGCAGCGAGGCCGTCTCCAGCAGGCCCTTGCGGCGGGTGAGGTCCCTCGCCTTGCGGGCCGCCACGCGCGCGGTGGCCGCCTGGATGCCCTTGCGGATGATGTCGGCGGCCTCGTTGGGGTTGCGGTCCAGCCAGTCGCCGAAGTGCTCGTGGACGATCTTCTGGACGAAGGTCTTGGCCTCGGTGTTGCCCAGCTTCGTCTTCGTCTGGCCCTCGAACTGCGGCTCGCCCAGCTTCACCGAGATGATCGCCGTCAGACCCTCGCGGATGTCCTCGCCGGTGAGGTTGTCGTCCTTCTCGCGCAGCAGCTTCCTGTCGCGGGCGTAGCGGTTGACCAGACCGGTCAGCGCGGCGCGGAAGCCCTCCTCGTGGGTGCCGCCCTCGTGGGTGTGGATGGTGTTCGCGAAGCTGTAGACACCCTCGGTGTACTGGGTGTTCCACTGCATCGCGATCTCCACCGAGATCTTGCGCTCCTTGTCCTCCGCCTCGATGTCGATCACCGAGGGATGGACGGGCTCGCCCTTGCGGGAGTTGAGGTGGCGGACGAAGTCCGAGATGCCGCCCTCGTAGTGGTAGCGGACGTGGCGCGGCTTGTCGTCCTCGGAGGTGTCGGCGGTGTCGGCCCCGGCCGTCTGCTTGGCCGCCGCCCGCTCGTCGGTCAGGGCGATCGTCAGACCGCGGTTGAGGAAGGCCATCTCCTGGAAGCGCCGTGAGAGCGTCTCGAAGGAGTAGTCGGTGGTGTCGAAGATGTCGCCGTCGGCCCAGAACGTGACCGTCGTGCCGGTCTCGTCGGTGGCCTCGCTCCGCTGGAGAGGAGCTGTGGGCGCACCCATCTTGTACTCCTGCGTCCAGCGGTAGCCGTCCCTCTTGACCTCGACCGAGACCTTGGTGGACAGCGCGTTGACCACCGAGACGCCCACACCGTGCAGACCGCCGGAGACCGCGTAGCCGCCGCCGCCGAACTTGCCGCCCGCGTGCAGCACCGTCAGCACGACCTCGACGGCCGGCTTGCCCTCGGAGGGCACGATGTCCACCGGGATGCCGCGGCCGTTGTCCACGACCCGGACGCCGCCGTCGGCCAGCAGCGTCACGTCGATGGTGTCCGCGTGGCCGGCCAGCGCCTCGTCGACGGAGTTGTCCACCACTTCCTGCACGAGGTGGTGGAGGCCGCGCTCACCGGTGGACCCGATGTACATGCCGGGCCGCTTGCGGACCGCGTCCAGGCCCTCCAGGACCGTGATCGCACTGGCGTCGTACGACGGCTCGCCGCCACCGGCTCCGGAGACGGACGGGGTCGCGGACGGGACAGGGGTCTCCTCGCCGGAGGCGGGGATGGTTTCGTTGGAGTTGCCGGAATCGGCCACGAAGCGCCCTTTCTGGCACAGCACAAGCCTTCCCCTGCGACCGGAGGGAAGAGTTCCGGAAGGTCTTCCGGAGACCCTGTCCGCACGGCAGGAGCGGCTGCGTCGTTCGACATGTTCCGCAGTAAGGCGGGTGTGTCTCCAGTCTACCGGTACCACTGACATCGATGGGGGTTTGCCGGTACCTGGGACCGCATGTGCCGCCCTGAACCGGCCTCCGCCGACTCCCCATATGCGGGCCGGGCCCCCAGGACGCTCACGACGGCCCTCAGCGCCTCGGCATGTCAATGGACCGTCACTGTGAGCGCACTCACGGAACGAGAGCTTCCGGCTCTCCCCGCGCGCTGGTCATCCGTGCTGGTCAGAGGCCTTTCCCCAGCAGTGGAGCGGTCTCTTCCGGAACCCGGGCCGCCCACGGGGCACGGGCGGCCCGCCGAGGCCGCCCGTCAGCCGTAGGTGTCCCCCGGCCCCCGGCTGCCCGGAGCGCGCAGCCGGCCGTGCCGGGTGTCCGGCGCCTGCGGCCCCCGCACCCTGATCGACTTCACCGACCCCTGCCCGAGATCGGCGTTCAGCCGCGCCACCAGCTGGGGAGCCAGCAGCCGCACCTGCGTCGCCCACGCCGTCGAGTCGCAGCGCACCGACAGCACCCGCTCCCGCTCGTCGTAGGACTGCGGTACGCAGTGCCGCGCCAGCTCCGGGCCCACCAACTCCGGCCAGCGGCCCATCACACCGCCGACCGCCATCGGCATCTCCCAGCCGCGCTCGGTCTTCAGCCGCTCGATCGCCGCCCCCAGCGGCAGCGGATCACGGCCGTCCCGCCGCGCCCCGGACCGCAGACCGCCGCCGGTGCGCGCCTGCCGCTTCTGCCGCGCCGCACCGCCGCGCGCCCGCGCCTGCTCGCGGGCCGCCCGCAGCGCCACCCTGGCCAGATCGACTCCCGACGGCTCGGCCGCCGGTCCCGGAATCCGCACCTCCACGGAGTCCCCCCGCCCGCCCGGGGAGGGGGCGGGAGAGCTCCCGGGCAGGCCGGAGAGCTCCTCCGGACGATCCTCACGCCTCACAACCGGGTCACCTCCCCGCCTCCGACCGCGTACCGCGCCCCCGCCAGCAGTTCGGGGACGTCCTCCTCCACGGCCGCCGTCACCAGCACCTGCTCACCGTGCGCCACCAGCTCCGCCAGCCGCTCCCGCCGCCTGGTGTCCAGCTCGGCGAAGACATCGTCGAGCACCAGCACCGGCTCGTTGCCCTCGCCGCGCAGCAGGTCATACGAGGCCAGCCGCAGCGCCAGGGCATACGACCACGACTCCCCGTGGCTCGCGTACCCCTTGGCCGGCAACTCCCCCAGCCTCAGCACGAGATCGTCACGGTGCGGACCCACCAGCGTCACACCGCGCTCGATCTCCTGGCGGCGCGCCTCGGACAGCGCGGCCAGCAGCCCCTCGTACAGCTCCTCACGCGTACCGCCCTCAACCGGCGAGCGGTACTCCAGCACCACCGGGCCGCCGCCGGGAGCCAGCCGTTCGTACGCCTTGTCCGCCAACGGCCCCAGCGCCGCCACCAGCGACATCCGGTGCGCCAGCAACTCCGCCCCGGCACGGGCCAGATGCTGGTCCCACACATCCAGGGTGGACAGCGCCCCGCCGCCGGAGGCGCCACCGTGCCGGCGCGCCATCGCGGCCGTCTTCAGCAGGGTGTTGCGCTGCCTGAGCACCCGGTCGTAGTCCGACCGCACCCCCGCCATCCGCGGCGAGCGCGCCGTCACCAGCTCGTCCAGGAAGCGGCGGCGCTCCCCGGGATCGCCCTTCACCAGTGCCAGGTCCTCCGGAGCGAACAGCACCGTGCGCACGATGCCCAGCACATCCCTCGGCCTGACCTGCGAGGAGCGGTTGATCCGCGCCCGGTTGGCCCGCCCCGGGTTCAGCTCCAGCTCCACCAGTTGCTGCCGCTCCCCCTGCCGCACCACCGCCCGCACCACAGCGCGCTCGGCGCCCTGCCGCACCAGCGGGGCGTCGGAGGAGACCCGGTGGCTGCCCAGCGTCGCGAGGTAGCCGACCGCCTCGACGAGATTGGTCTTGCCCTGGCCGTTCGGACCGACGAAAGCGGTGACGCCCGGATCGAGCGGAACCTCGATCCGGGCGTAGGACCGGAAGTCGGCCAGCGACAGATGCGTGACGTGCATCGGATCCGCTTCTGGGCCGGTCAGCCGCCGACGGGCGGGGTGACGTCCGCGCCCGGCGCGTCGGCGCCCTTCTCGGCGCCGGCCGCGGCGGTCACCGCGTGGCCACCGAACTGGTTGCGCAGCGCGGCGATCATCTTCATCTGCGGGGAGTCGTCCTGGCGCGAGGAGAAGCGGGCGAACAGCGACGCGGTGATCGCGGGCAGCGGAACGGCGTGGTCGATCGCCGCCTCCACCGTCCACCGGCCCTCGCCGGAGTCGGCCGCGTAGCCGCGCAGCGCTCCCAGGTGCTCGTCGTCGTCCAGCGCGCGGACGGCCAGGTCCAGCAGCCAGGAGCGGATGACGGTGCCCTCCTGCCAGGAGCGGAAGACCTCGCGGACGTCGGTGACGGCCTCGGCCGCCTCCAGCAGCTCCCAGCCCTCGGCGAAGGCCTGCATCATCGCGTACTCGATGCCGTTGTGGACCATCTTCGCGAAGTGGCCGGCGCCCACCCTGCCCGCGTGCACGGAACCGAACTCGCCCTCCGGCTTGAGGGCGTCGAAGACCGGCTGCACCTTCGCGACGTGCTCGGCATCACCGCCGTACATCAGCGCGTAGCCGTTCTCCAGGCCCCACACGCCGCCGGAGACGCCGCAGTCCACGAAGCCGACGCCCTTGGCCGCCAGCTCCTCGGCGTGCCGCTCGTCGTCCGTCCAGCGGGAGTTCCCGCCGTCCACGACCACGTCGCCGGGGGAGAGCAGCTCACCCAGCGCGTCGATCGTCGACTGCGTCGGGCCGCCGGCCGGGACCATGACCCACACCACCCGCGGGGCCTTCAGCGAGTCCACGAGCTCCTCGAGGCTCTGGACGTCGGCGAGGTCGGGGTTGCGGTCGAATCCGACGACGGTGTGGCCTGCGCGGCGGATGCGCTCGCGCATGTTGCCGCCCATCTTGCCGAGACCGACGAGACCGAGCTCCATCAGGGGGGCCTTTCTTCGGAGTCCTGGTGTTGCGTTACCCGGGTACGAGCCTACGACGGAGGGGGTGGCGCACAGCTGCGGGCACACTCCGCTCGTATGCGCATGCGCGCGGACGGCTCCGGCGGCCCTCCCGCTCTCCCGGCCTCGGCCCGGCAGCCGCACCGGCATACCGCCCCCGTGCGAGGGACGGCCCTCCTGCACCCGGGCGAGCACACCCCGGCCGCCCGCCACCGGCCTCAGCCCGACAGCCGCACCGGCATGATCAGGTACTTGTACGCCTCGTCCGCCTCAGCGTCCACCGCCGGCCTGCCGCTCAGCAGCGCGGGCTTGGTCGAGGTGGTGAAGGAGAGCTGCGCGACCGGCGCGTCGATGGCGCTCAGGCCCTCCAGCAGGAAGCCCGGGTTGAAGGCGATCGAGATGTCGTCGCCCTCCAGCTGCGCGTCCACACGCTCCACAGCCTGTGCGTCGTCGCTGGATCCCGCCTCCAGGATCAGGACGCCCTGCTCGAAGGTGAGCCGTACCGGGGTGTTCCGCTCGGCCACCAGGGACACGCGCTTGACCGCCTCCACGAAGGGAGCCGTCTCGATCACCGCGACCGAGTTGAACTCCGTCGGGAAGA
The DNA here is from genome assembly GCF_017114865.1 of Streptomyces verrucosisporus. Classification (GTDB taxonomy): domain Bacteria; phylum Actinomycetota; class Actinomycetes; order Streptomycetales; family Streptomycetaceae; genus Streptomyces; species Streptomyces fenghuangensis. The sequence continues at coordinate 172,625 of NZ_JADEYH010000003.1, forward strand.
GCGTGCGGTACTTCGGCAGGTCGCCCTCGAGCAGCCGCGTCGTGGTCCGCCGCCCGTTGCCCTCGAAACCGATCAGGCCCTCGCCCGCGCCGGAGCCCGACAGCGCCAGCGTCACGTTGTCGCCGCCGCTGAGGGACTTCGCAGTGTCCAGCAGGGTCTTGGCCGGGACCAGGGCCACCGCGGAGGCGTCCGGCGTCTCCGGCTTCCACAGGAACTCGCGGACCGCGAAGCGGTAGCGGTCGGTGGACGCCAGGGTGACGGTGTCGCCCTCGATCTCGATGCGCACACCGGTGAGCACAGGCAGGGTGTCGTCGCGTCCGGCCGCGATGGCGACCTGGGCCGCAGCGGCGGCGAAGACCTCGCCGGGGACCGTGCCGGTCGCGCTCGGCATCTCGGGAAGCGCCGGGTACTCCTCCACAGGCAGTGTGTGGAGTGTGAACCGCGAGGATCCGCAGACGACGCTCACCCGTACACCGTCTGTGGAGATCTCCACCGGGCGGTTGGGGAGGGCGCGCGAGATGTCGGCCAGCAGGCGGCCGGAGACGAGGACGGTGCCGTCCTCCTCCACATCGGCCTCCACCGAGACCCGCGCCGAGACCTCGTAGTCGAAACCGGACAGGCTCAGCGAGCCCTCCTCGGCCTTCAGCAGCAGTCCCGCGAGGACCGGCACCGGGGGCCGGGCCGGCAGGCTGCGGGCCGCCCAGGCCACCGCCTCCGCGAGGACGTCGCGCTCCACCCGGATCTTCACTTAAGCCGCCTCCCGCTGTTGCTGGCTGCTCGCCTTGCTGGTCTTCGTCGTCGGCTTGTCGCCGGGGACCAGTCTGACGCACCCGGCTGACAGTCGGGGCGGGCCGGGGTCAAGTCGGGCGGAGGGACCTGGAGCGAGGTCGGACCGAGTTGTGCACAGGGCCCGTTTCCGATCGAAGTCCGCCCTTTATCTCCGTGGTCGTAGTAGTAGGGCCTGTGGAAACCGGGGATAACTCGATCCGCGCAGGTCAGGCAGGAGATTTTGTCCACCGGCCCTGTGGGTGGGGACGTGGACGAACAGGGGGGTCCTGTGGACGCCGGAAAGTTCTGCACATCCCGTGCACAGCGATCCGGGACTTCTCCCCAGGGCCGCCCACAGTTTTACCCACCTTCTCAACAGGCCAACCCAGCCCCTCGGTGTGACGCCTTTCACACGGAGGGGTGACATCGCGCGCCGTGTTGTCGAACAGTGGACAGCCCTGTGGAGAAGCTCGTGAAAGCTGTGCACAACGCGGCCGAGGCTGTGGGCAGGTGGTGGACAATCCGATCTGCCGCTTGTGGGCGCATTCGGGATCCACAGTCTGTGGATAACTTCTGACCACAGATCCACAGGCACCTGACCAGGCTCATTCGAGCATCGGGCGGTGTGCCTGTGGACGCTATCTGGACAACCCGGCGGTCCCCAGAGTGTGGACGGAAGAAAGTCGGTGAATCTGTGGATCACTCTTCTCGCCGGCTGTGGATTCGAACAGTGAGAAGCCCCCGGGAGGGACCTCCTTGGGGGCTTCTCACTGTCGGGGCGGCCGGGGCGGCCGGGGCGGCGCGTGCGGTCTGTGCCGGGGACGGCGCGGTCCGCACGCGCCGCACACGGCGGCGGGCGCGGCGGCGTCAGGCGTTCTTGATGCGGTTGGTCAGTTCGGTGACCTGGTTGTAGATGGACCGCCGCTCGGCCATCAGCGCGCGGATCTTGCGGTCGGCGTGCATGACGGTGGTGTGGTCCCGGCCGCCGAACTGGGCGCCGATCTTCGGCAGCGACAGATCGGTCAGCTCGCGGCACAGGTACATGGCGATCTGCCGCGCGGTGACCAGGACGCGGCTGCGCGAGGAGCCGCACAGGTCGTCCACCGTCAGCCCGAAGTAGTCGGCCGTCGACGCCATGATGTTGGCCGCGGTGATCTCCGGGGCGGCGTCCTCGCCGCCGGGGATGAGGTCCTTCAGCACGATCTCGGTCAGGCCCAGGTCGACCGGCTGCCGGTTGAGGCTGGCGAAGGCCGTGACCCGGATCAGCGCGCCCTCCAGCTCGCGGATGTTGCGCGAGATCCGCGAGGCGATGAACTCCAGCACCTCCGGCGGCGCGTTCAGCTGCTCCTGGACGGCCTTCTTGCGCAGGATCGCGATGCGCGTCTCCAGCTCCGGCGGCTGGACGTCGGTGATCAGCCCCCACTCGAAGCGGTTGCGCAGCCGGTCCTCCAGGGTGACCAGCTGCTTGGGCGGCCGGTCGGAGGAGAGCACGATCTGCTTGTTGGCGTTGTGGAGGGTGTTGAAGGTGTGGAAGAACTCCTCCTGGGTGGACTCCTTGCTCGCCAGGAACTGGATGTCGTCGACCAGCAGGATGTCCATGTCGCGGTAGCGCTTGCGGAACGCGTCCGCCTTGCCGTCGCGGATGGAGTTGATGAACTCGTTGGTGAACTCCTCCGAGCTCACGTACCGCACCCGGGTGCCCGGGTAGAGGCTGCGGGCGTAGTGCCCGATGGCGTGCAGCAGGTGGGTCTTGCCCAGTCCGGACTCGCCGTAGATGAACAGCGGGTTGTACGCCTTGGCCGGCGCCTCGGCCACGGCCACCGCGGCGGCGTGCGCGAAGCGGTTGGAGGCGCCGATGACGAAGGTGTCGAAGAGGTACTTCGGATTCAGCCGGGCCGTCGGCTCGCCGGGGCCGGTCGCGGGCGCGGGCTGCGCGGCGAGCGGGCCGGGGGCGCCGCTGGGGGCGGGCAGCTGCTGGGGATCGGGGCGACCGGTGCCCCGGGAGCCGTCGTAGCGCGGCACCGGCGGCTGGTCGTAGGGGGAGGCGTGGTGCCTGCCGTCGTAGGAGGGCGGCTCGTACGACGGGCCCTGCGACTGGTACGGGTCGCGCGGCGGCTGCCAGGCGTCGGGGTCCTGTGACCGGGGCCAGGCACCGGGCTGGTGCTGCCGGGGGGCGTGCGGATAGTCCGGATAAGCGGGCCGCGCGCTGGGCAGCTCGAGTTCCTGCTGCCGGTCCTCGTGCCGGGGGTCGCCGTGCCGGGGGTCGTGCTGCCGGGCGTGGCGGCCGCCGTGCGGGGGAGCGTCGTAGCGCGGCTCGTCGAAGTGCAGCGGCTGCTGGTGCGGCGCCGGCCGGCGGTGCTGCGGAGGTTCCGGGGACGCCGGCGGTACGGGAGGCGCCGGGGCCTGGGGCTCGGGGACCGGTCCGGTGACGGTGATCGCCAGGCGGATCGGCTGCTGGCACTCGCGGCTGAGCGCGTCGGTGATCAGCGGGGAGAGCCGTCCCTCCAGTACGCCCTTCGCGTACTCGTTGGGCACGCCGAGCAGCGCGGTGCCGGAGACCAGCACCAGGGGCTGGCAGTCTTTGAGCCACCGCTGGTCCTTGGCCTCGACTCCCTGGCCGTCGGCGAGGAGCTGTTCCAGCACGCGTGGCCACACTGCGGCAAGATCGGCAGGTAGGTCAGCCACAGGGCACGCTCACTCACTCACTCACTCGCTGGGTGGGGTTGTTCGGGCTTCGACAGTCCCACCCATGTGTGGTGCTTGGGACGGTCGGGAGGAAACGGAAGTTCGGCCACGGTAGTCAGCGCGGCGTGCGCGGTTCAAGTCGTTGTCCACAGGCTGTGTACAGAACCCCCCGCCCGGCCCTGGTTTGACCTGATGGTGCGGGCGCGCGTACCGTAACCAGGTCGAGTTGTCGATGGCTGCTGCCGCCTGCCTCCGATGGGCAAGATCCTGGTGATCATAGAAGCGGTGCACTCGGGCGTTGCGAGCTACTCGTGGGCGCACGGTGACAGCCAGTCGGCGCCCCACACGTCTCGTACGAGACACAAGCATTCCTGGAGCCCCGAGTGAGCAAGCGCACCTTCCAGCCGAACAACCGCCGCCGCGCGAAGACCCACGGTTTCCGGCTGCGCATGCGGACCCGTGCCGGCCGCGCGATCCTCGCGTCCCGCCGCGGCAAGGGCCGCGCCCGTCTGTCGGCCTGACCGACCAGGCAAGTCCGACCGCGGATCCGTGACGTGCTGCCCACCGAGAACCGGCTGAGGCGGCGTGAGGATTTCGCGGCCGCGGTACGCCGAGGACGCCGGGCCGGACGCCCGCTTCTCGTCGTCCATCTGCGCAGGGCGTCGCCCCGGAGCGATTCCGGGGAACGTACGGACCCGCACGCCGCCGGGGGAGCCACTCCCCCGGCGCGTGCGGGTTTCGTCGTGAGCAAGGCAGTGGGCAACGCGGTGGTTCGCAACCTCGTGAAGCGGCGACTGCGTCATCTGGTCCGGGAGAGGCTTGACGTCCTGCCGCCCGGTAGCCTGATGGTCATACGGGCGCTGCCCGGTGCGGGGGAGGCGGACCACGACAGGCTGGCCCGTGATCTGGACACCGCGCTGCAGCGGCTGCTTGGAGGCCCGTCGTGAAATACCCGCTGCTGTGGTTGATCAAGTTGTATCAGTGGACCATCAGCCCGCTGCTCGGTCCGGTGTGCCGGTATTACCCGTCGTGTTCGCACTACGGCTACGAAGCCATCCGGCGGCACGGCGCGGTGAAGGGGACGGCGCTGACAGCCTGGCGCATTCTGCGCTGCAATCCATGGTCGCCCGGCGGGGTCGACCACGTTCCCGCCCGGAAGCATCCGGTCTGGCACCAGCGGATGCGTGACCGCTGGCAGCACCGGACTCAGTCCAATGCCCAAGGAGCCTGACTCGTGGACACGATCGACACGATCCTCGGTCCTCTCTATGCCGCTGTTTCCTGGATCATCGTCCAGTTCCACAAGCTGTACAGCCTCGTGTTCGACGAGGACAGCGGTTGGGCCTGGGGTCTGTCCATCGTCTCGCTGGTGATCGTGATCCGCATCGCCCTGATCCCGCTCTTCGTGAAGCAGATCAAGGCGACGCGGAACATGCAGGCGATCCAGCCGAAGATGAAGGCGATCCAGGAGCGCTACAAGAACGACCGGCAGCGCCAGTCGGAAGAGATGATGAAGCTGTACAAGGAGACGGGCACCAACCCGCTCTCCAGCTGCCTTCCGATTCTCGCGCAGTCGCCGTTCTTCCTGGCGCTCTACCAGGTGCTGAACAAGATCGCCAACAACCAGGAGGTCGGCGTCATGGGCGCCGACCTGGTGGAGAGCGCCCGGAACGCGAGCATCTTCGGGGCCCCGATCGCGACCCGGTTCATGGACAGCGCCGAGAAGGTCGAGGCGCTGGGCGCCTCGCTGACCGACGTGCGCGTGGTCACGGTCATCATGATCCTGATGATGTCGGCGTCGCAGTTCTACACGCAGCGCCAGCTGATGACCAAGAACGTCGACCTGACGGCGAAGACGCCGTTCATGCAGCAGCAGAAGATGCTGATGTACGTCTTCCCGATCATCTTCGCCGTCTTCGGCATCAACTTCCCCGTCGGTGTCCTCGTCTACTGGCTGACCACCAACGTGTGGACCCTCGGGCAGCAGATGTACATCATCAAGCGCAACCCGACGCCGGGATCGCTGGCCTACAAGCAGCGTCAGGAGAAGCTGCGGGCCAAGGGCAAGCTCAAGGAGGACCCGGCGGAGGTCGAGGCCAAGAAGGCCGTGGAGGCCGCCCGTGCCAACCGTCAGCAGCCCAAGCGCATGACCAAGGCGCAGCGCCAGGCCGCCGCGGCCCAGGCGGAGGCGGATGCCAAGGCGAAGAATGAGGCCGGGCAGAAGACCTCGCTGAGCAAGGATGCCTCCAAGGACTCCCCGTCGACGCGGCCCGGGCAGCAGTCGAAGAAGAAGCCCGGGCAGCGCAAGGGCTCGCAGCGTTCCAAGCACCCGTCCAAGAAGTAAGAAGGAGTCCACTCGTGACGGACACGACCGCAGAGGGCACCGACACCCTGACCCGCCTTGAGCAGGAGGGTGAGATCGCGGCCGACTATCTCGAGGGGCTCCTCGACATCGCGGACCTCGACGGCGACATCGACATGGACGTCGAGGGCGACCGTGCCGCCGTGTCGATCATCAGTGACGGTGACAGCCGGGACCTGCAGAAGCTCGTCGGCCGGGACGGTGAGGTGCTGGAGGCTCTGCAGGAGCTGACACGGCTCGCGGTACACCGTGAGACCGGCGACCGCAGCCGGCTGATGCTGGACATCGCCGGTTACCGGGCCCGTAAGCGCGAGGAGCTGTCGGCGCTGGGCACCAAGGCGGCCAAGGAGGCCCAGCGCACCGGTGAGCCGGTGAAGCTGAAGCCGATGACGCCCTTCGAGCGCAAGGTGGTGCACGACGCTGTGGCCGAGGCGGGGCTGCGCAGCGAGTCCGAGGGCGAGGAACCGCAGCGCTGCGTGGTCGTGCTGCCGTGACCGACTCCGTGTCGTCGCCTCTTCCTCCCGCGCCCGAGGTGGCGCGGGAGGTTTTCGGTGACCGCTTCGACGATGCTGTCCGCTACGCGGAACTGCTGGCGGAGGTCGGGGTCAAGCGCGGGCTGATCGGACCGCGCGAGGTGCCCCGGCTGTGGGAGCGCCATCTGCTGAACTGCGCGGTGCTCTCCGAGGTCGTGCCCGAGGGAGTGACGGTCTGCGATGTCGGCTCCGGCGCGGGCCTGCCGGGTGTTCCGCTCGCCCTGGTGCGGCAGGACCTGAAGATCACGCTGCTGGAGCCGCTGCTGCGGCGCACGACCTTCCTCCAGGAGGTCGTCGAGCTGCTGGGGCTGGACCATGTTTCGGTGGTGCGGGGCCGGGCCGAGGAGGTTCTGGGGTCGCTGCCTCCGGTGCATGTGGTGACGGCCCGGGCCGTGGCCCCGCTGGACCGTCTCGCCGGCTGGGGTGTGCCACTGCTGCGGCCGTACGGCGAGATGCTGGCCCTCAAGGGAGACACGGCTGAGGAGGAGCTGAAGGTGGCGCGGTCCGCGCTTCAGAAGCTCGGCGCGGTGGACTCCTCGGTGCTCCGCATCGGTGAGGGCCTGGTGGATCCGGCCGCCACCGTGGTGCGTGTGGAGGTCGGCGAGAGCCCGGGCGGGGTGCGCTTCGCGGCCAAGAAAGCGAAGGCCGCCAGGACCGGTCGTTCACGGAGTGCGCGCCGCCGCCGGTGATCCTCGGAAGACGGACGTACACCTTCTGGAGAGACTCCCGTTACTCCGTAGAGTCGCCAAAGACGAGCCATGCGGAGTGTCGTCACGCTCGCAGGTGAACGTGGATGCATCGTGCTTCCCGTGAAACGTCGCTTTCTGCATGGATTCATCCGTCGAGGGCGCGCGACTGACGCGTCAGACCCATCCGAGCCCCGCTCAGAGGTGGATTCATCCACAGGTGAGCGGGGCTCGCTGGTTCCCGGCCCGGAGAGCATGGCAGTCTCTTCTCATTGCGAGCCTGACGTCGAGGAGAGTGAACCGTTGCGGTCCGACGGCCATATCACGGGACCGATGACCGATCCGGTCCCGGGTCCCCGTTCTGAAACGGCGGATGTTTCACGTGAAACGATGAGTGAGACGCCGCCTCCGATGGACGCCTCCCCCCGGTACGAAGGGGATGTCTCCGCCCCCGTCGGCCGTGCCGCTCAGCAGGCGGTCGAGGCGATGAACCGTGCCGGTGAGGGTCTCCCCAGGCCCGAGGAGACCCGGGTGATGGTGGTCGCCAATCAGAAGGGCGGAGTGGGCAAGACCACGACCACGGTCAATCTCGCCGCCTCCCTGGCTCTGCACGGGGCTCGGGTTCTGGTGATCGACCTTGATCCGCAGGGCAATGCGTCCACCGCCCTTGGGATAGACCACCACGCCGAGGTGCCGTCGATCTACGACGTTCTGGTGGACAGCAAGCCGCTTTCCGACGTCGTCCAGCCGGTGCGGGATGTGGAGGGTCTCTTCTGCGCCCCGGCCACGATCGATCTCGCCGGCGCGGAGATCGAGTTGGTGTCGCTGGTCGCGAGAGAGAGTCGTCTGCACAAGGCGATCTCCGCTTACGAACAGCCGCTGGACTACATCTTCATCGACTGTCCGCCCTCGCTCGGCCTGCTGACCGTCAACGCGTTGGTGGCCGGCGCTGAGGTGGTCATCCCGATCCAGTGCGAGTACTACGCACTCGAAGGGCTGGGGCAGCTCCTGAGGAACGTCGAGCTGGTGAAGGGGCACCTCAACCCCAAGCTCCATGTCTCGACGATTCTGCTGACGATGTACGACGGCCGTACGCGGCTGGCCTCCCAGGTTGCGGAGGAGGTGCGTGGGCATTTCGGCAAGGAAGTCCTGCGAACCAACATCCCGCGGTCGGTGCGTATCTCGGAGGCACCCAGCTACGGGCAGACGGTTCTCACTTACGATCCGAGTTCCAGTGGCTCGCTCTCCTATCTGGAGGCAGCCCGGGAGATCGCGCTGCGAGGCGCCGGTAAGCAGCAGGCACAGCACATGGTGGAGGGGACTCAGTGACGGAACGACGTAGAGGGCTGGGTCGAGGGCTCGGCGCGCTGATCCCCGCGGCGCCGACGGGACCGGATGACAGCGTCTCCCCCGTAGTGGGGGAGAACGGAGCGACATCTCCGACTGCTGTCCCGGTACTCACCCCGGGACGCGGTGTGGCGGCGGCCAAGGTGACAGGTCTCCCCAGTGATGCCGGGCAACAGCATGGCAGCGGCGTTTCACGTGAAACCGAAGCCATGGACGACGCTGTGAGCAGCGAGGCGGCAGGAGCTCACTTTGCCGAGGTGCCCGTCGACGCGATCACTCCGAACCCTCGGCAGCCGCGCGAGGTGTTCGATGAGGACGCTCTGGCGGAGCTGGTGACCTCCATCCAGGAGGTTGGTCTCCTGCAGCCGGTGGTCGTTCGGCAGACGGGCCCGGAGCAGTATGAGCTCATCATGGGGGAGCGCCGTTGGCGGGCCTGCCGGGAAGCGGGTCTGGAACGGATTCCGGCGATCATCCGTGCTACGGAGGACGAGAAGCTCCTCCTGGACGCCCTGCTGGAGAACCTGCATCGGGCACAGCTGAATCCTCTGGAGGAAGCGGCAGCCTACGATCAGCTGCTGAAGGATTTCAACTGCACCCATGACCAACTGGCGGACCGTATCGGCCGCTCGCGTCCTCAGGTCTCCAACACGCTCCGGTTGCTGCGTCTCTCTCCGTCGGTGCAGCGCCGTGTGGCGGCCGGGGTGCTGTCGGCGGGGCATGCGCGTGCGCTGCTGTCTGTGGAGGACTCCGAGGAGCAGGACCGTCTCGCCCACCGCATCGTGGCCGAAGGGCTGTCGGTTCGGGCGGTCGAGGAGATCGTGACCGTGATGGACCCCAAGCCGAAGGGAAAGAGCAAGGCTCGGGCACGGGCCGGTAAGCGGGTCTCCCCCGCGCTGGACCATCTGGCGAGCCGTCTCTCGGATCGCTTCGACACTCGGGTCAAGGTTGACCTTGGTCAGAGGAAGGGGAAGATCGTCGTCGAGTTCGCCTCGATGGAGGATCTGGAGAGAATTCTGAGCCAGTTCGCGCCCGGCGAGAACCAGCTTCTGGAGCGCCAGCTCGCCCAAGGAGACGACGACAGCGGCGAGTGAATCCGAGCCATCGAGGACACAGCCGAGAGCACCGCCGTACGACGCCCCATGGATACCATGTCTCCATGGGGCGTCAACTCGTTCCGCTCACCCTGGACAACCTGCCGGATCTCCCGAAGCGCTGCCGCAGGTGCGTCTTCTGGGAGCTCGATCCTGTCAGCGGTGATGCCGCTGTGAAGGCGGGCCGGCCTGATCTGGAGAAAGAAGCCTGGATATCGGCGGTGCTGTTGGAGTGGGGTTCCTGCGGACGGCTCGTCTATGTCGATGGCGTACCGGTGGGCTTCGTACTGTACGCACCACCCGCGTATGTGCCGCGCTCGACGGCTTTTCCCACCAGCCCTGTCTCGCCGGACGCGGTACAGATGATCACAGCCTGGCTGATGCCCGGATACCAGGGGCAGGGGCTGGGCCGGGTGATGGTGCAGACCGTGGCCAAGGACGTGTTGAGGCGGGGATTCAAGGCGATCGAAGCGTTCGGGGACGCCCGCTGGAAGGAGCCCGCCTGCCTGCTCCCCGCCGATCACCTTCTCGCTGTGGGTTTCAAGACGGTCCGGCCGCACTATGCCTACCCCAGGCTGAGGTTGGAGCTGCGTACGACTCTCTCCTGGAAACAGGATGTGGAGCTGGCGATCGACCGGTTGTTGGGAGCGGTGCATAAGGAACCCGCTCTCAGGCCCCTGTGATCTCTGCGGTGGCGAAAAGACGACAGGCCCGCCCCGTTTCGGGGCGGGCCTGTTCCACGTGAAACGTCAGCCGATGAAGTCGGCCAGGTCACGCTCGATGGCGGCCTTGGGCTTGGCGCCGACGATGGTCTTCACGACCTCGCCGCCCTGGTAGACGCTCATCGTCGGGATGGACATGATCCCGTACTTGGCGGCCGTCGCCGGGTTCTCGTCGATGTTGAGCTTGACGATGGTGAGCTTGTCGGCCTGTTCCTCCGAGATCGCCTCCAGCGACGGGGCGATCTGACGGCACGGACCGCACCAGGCTGCCCAGAAGTCGACCAGGACCGGCTTGTCGCTCTTGAGGACGACTTCCTCGAAGGTGGCGTCGGTGGCGGTCACGGTGGCCATGGTGAATCTCCTTGTTTCTCGGGGTGGGGTGGTGGCTGTTGGTGTCAGACGGCGGCGGCCGCGGCCTTGTCGGTCTTCTCCGGCTCGGCGTGGTGCCTCTCCGGGGCGTCGACCAGGGCGGCCAGGTAGCGCTCGGCGTCCAGGGCGGCGGAGCAGCCGGTGCCTGCGGCGGTGATGGCCTGCCGGTAAGTGTGGTCGACCACGTCGCCGGCGGCGAAGACGCCGGGAATGTTGGTGCGGGTGCTCGGCGCGTCGACGAGCAGATAGCCCTCGCCGTCCAGGTTGAGCTGGCCGTGGAACAGCTCGGTGCGCGGGTCGTGGCCGATGGCGATGAACAGCCCGGTCACCGGCAGCTGGGAGGTGGCGCCGGTGGTGGTGTCGCGCAGGGTCAGCCCGGACAGCTTGCCGCCGTCCTCGTGGAGCTCGGCGACCTCGCTGTTCCACACGAACTCGATCTTCTCGTCGGCGAAGGCCCGCTCCTGCATCGCCTTGGAGGCGCGCAGGGTGTCGCGGCGGTGGACGACGGTGACCTTCTCGGCGAAGCGGGACAGGAAGGTGGCCTCCTCCATGGCGGTGTCACCGCCGCCGACCACCGCGATGTGCTGGTTGCGGAAGAAGAACCCGTCGCAGGTGGCGCACCAGGACACCCCGCGGCCGGACAGCTCCTCCTCCCGGGGCAGGCCGAGCTTGCGGTAGGCCGAGCCGGTGGCCACGATGACCGCCCTCGCCCGGTGCACGGTGCCCGCCGAGTCGGTCACACTCTTGATCTCACCCTCCAGGTCGACGGCGGTGATGTCGTCGGCGACGAGCTCGGCACCGAACCGCTCGGCCTGGGCGCGCATGTTGTCCATCAGGTCCGGACCCATGACGCCGTCACGGAAGCCGGGGAAGTTCTCCACCTCGGTGGTGTTCATCAGCGCGCCGCCGGCGGTCACCGAGCCTTCGAAGACCAGCGGCTTCAGGGCGGCACGGGCGGTGTAGAGCGCTGCGGTGTATCCCGCCGGCCCGGAGCCGATGATGATCACATTGCGGACGTCGCTCACGGAGTCTTCCTTGTCTGCCGATGGGTTGCCGATGCCTGTCTGGAGCATCGCCTTGGGGAGGCCTATCCCGCCCAACGAATCCTAGGAGCCAGGCATTCCCAGCCGTGGTATTGCCTGAGCGCACCACTCAGCGTGGATAGGTACGGGTGGTCAGCACTGTGCCGGGGCCGGAGGGCTCCCCGCCGACGCAGTCGGCGTCGATCACATAGGCCTCCACCTGGGAGCCGTCGGTCTCATGAGGCAGGACCACGATGTACGCCCGCCGTCCCTCGTACTCACTCGTACCAACGGCCAGAGGAGTCATGTCACGGCCGACACCCTCCCGGACACACAGCGGCATGGTGGTCGTGGGCGCACTCGGGGATCCCGGGCTTGCCTTGAGGCTGAAGTCCGGGGAGCCGGGATCCGTCTCTCTCAGGCTTCCCTGACCTTCCTGCTTCTGCTTCCCCGATTCGCTGTCGGCCAGCAGGGAGCGTACGCGTGCTTCCAGCGCCTGATCGCTCCGGTAGCTCTCCGCGTTCGCGTCCACGGCCGCACCCTTGTCCGTGCCTCCGGAGGAGTTCGCCCCCACACCCGGAAGGAAGACCGCGCCAAGGGTGAGAAGAGCTGCCGCACCCGCGGTGCCGAGCAGGGCGGTGCCCCAGCGGCGCGGTCGCCTGCCACCGGCCCTTCCCGGGCCTCCGGTGCCCCGCGGCCGTCCCGTGGGCCGACCGGCAGACCGGCCCGCGGGACGGCCGGGACGGACCGTTTCACGTGAAACAGCGTTCGGCTCGTCCGCTGAAGACGCCGAGGACGGAGCATCCGGGGCTTCACTGCCGGAAGGGCCGGATGCACTGAGCAGAGCCTCGGCGGCCAGCGCGGCGTCGATGCGTCCTGCCGCGTCTGACGGCATCGGGGCCGGGTCCGGAAGGGTGCCCAGTGCGCTGCGGATCTCTTCCAAGGACGCCCGTACATCTGCGCACAGTGCGCAGAGCGACAAATGGGCGCGTACCTCGGCCGAGCGTCCCGGAGAGAGCAGCCCCTCGGTGAAGTCGGAGATCTCGTCGACCTCGGGATGCCCGTCAGCGCCGAACGACGCGGAAGACATGGACGTCATGCGTGCTCACCTCCGCCCTTCACGGCCCCGGTGCCTGGTTTCCCTCTTGCCGGTGGGACGGATGCCCCCTGTGTCCGGTTCCTTCTGCCGGCGCCCGCTCGGGATTCACCGGCCGGACTCTCCGAGCGTAGATGGCCGACCAGCGGCAGCAGCCGGGCCCTGCCGCGTGCACAGCGGCTCTTGACGGTCCCGACGGCGACCCCGAGGACGCGGGCCGCCTCGGCGACCGGATAGCCCTGCATATCGACGAGGACGAGCGCCGCCCGCTGCTCCGGTGGCAACTGGGAGAGCGCGGCGATGAGCTGACGGTGAAGGTCCCGGCGCTCGGCGGGCACGGCGGCGGACTCGTGCGGCTCCAGGAGCTGTTCCAGGCGTTCGGGTTCGGCGATGGGCGAGGTGCGTCGGCCGGCCGCCTTGCGTGCGCGGTCCAGGCAGGCGTTCACGGTGATGCGGTGGAGCCAGGTGGTGACCGCGGACCGCCCCTGGAAGGTATGGGCGCTTCGGTAAGCGGAGACGAAGGCGTCCTGGACGGCGTCGGCGGCTTCCTCCCGGTCCCTCAGAACGCGCAGGGCGACAGCCCAGAGCCGGTCGCGATGGCGGCGCACGATCTCGCCGAAGGCTTGGGGGTCACCGGCGACATGGCGGGCGAGGAGTTCCCGGTCGTCGACTCTGTCCGTATCATCTGGGCTTCTCGCACCTCCGGCGCCGTCGACGGCGCCGCCCGTCATATCGTCGCCCACCAGCCGGTCCCCTCCTCAGTCCGCTGTGCCCACGGGCGCCAGGTCAACTGAGGACCTCGACCTCCGTGATGCGGCCACGGTAGTTGCCTTCCTCCGTCAGGGGGAGTTCGGTGAGCCACACCAGGACATAGCGCGTCCTGATCGGCTTCTTGGCCCTGAGCTCCACCTCGGTTCCGGAGCCGCTGCTGACCTTGCTGAAGCCGTTCAGCGAGCCGGGCATCTGCGCGGTGTCCTCGTCCGCCGCCAGGAAGTCGACGGAGGTGCTGCCCCTGAAGCCGACCTTGACGGTGCTGATCTGCCGGGACTCGCCCAGGTCGAGGACCAGGCCCACTCCGTCCTTGAGATTCCCGAACTTCGCGCTGTTGTAGTACATGCTCTGCCAGAAGGTGCCCGCGTCGCCGTCGATCGCGTTGCCCACCTGGTCACTGTTCTCGGTGGGATCACCCCCGAACGGGTCGAAGTCCTTGGCGAGGGAGATCTCGACCGGCCTGCCCGTGGGAGCGGTCTCCGGCTGCTTCTGCTGCTCGATCTCGCTCTGTCCGGGGTCCGGCGCCGGGGGCTCTCCGCCCTTCAGGAGGGTGTCGGCCAGTTGCCAGCTCCCCAGTCCCAGAGCGGCGATGAGCAGAGCGGAGACGCCCCACTTCAGCAGCCTGCCGGCGCGTCCGGGCAGTGCGGGGGGTGCCGCGGGAGTCGTCACGGTGGGTGCGCCTGCGGGCCCCGCGGGAGGGCGGGGCACAGGGCCGCCATAGGCGCCCTGCCGGTAGCCGGGACTCTGGTACGGCGGCGGAGCGGTGAACTCGGGCTCGGGCGGCCGGATGCGCGGCAGCGCGGCGATCGCCTTGGCCAGCTCCTCGGGGGTGGTGCAGGGCTGTTCCTGGCGGGAGGCCGTGGCGCCGTCGTTGACCATCGCACGCATGGCCAGCTCGGAGAGCCCGCGGTGCACCCCGGCGCGTACCTGGTCCGGGGGGACGAGGGAGTCGCCGGTCAGCTCGGCCATGCCACCGAGGCCGTAGGCGTCCTCGCCGTACGGCCAGCGGTGGGCGAGGGAAGCGTAGAGCAGGGCGCCGATCGCCTCGGTGTCGGTGCGCTGGGGATGGTCGGAGATGATGCCGCGCAGGGCCGCGTTCACGGCCAGGCCGCGGATGCGGTACTGGCCGGCGGCGGTGCGCAGGACGCAGCCGGGGGTCAGCCGCAGATGGGCCAGACCCTCTCGGTGGGCGGCGGCCATCGCCTGGGTGATCTGGGTGACGAGCTGGTAGGCCTCGTGGGTGGGCAGCGGGCCGGAGGCGAGGAGGGCTGTGAGGGGGGTGGCGTCCGGGAGCCACTCGTGGACGACGTAGACGAGGTCGTTCTCCTCGACAGCGTCCAGCACCTGCACGAAGCGGGGGTCGCCGAGGAGGGCTGCGGAGCGGGCGGCGGCCAGGACCGGCCGGGCGCGGGGGTGGTCGGCTGCGAGGAGGTGGACGCCGACGGCGCGGCGCAGTTTCTCGTCGACGGCTCGCCAGCTGCTGAAGCCGTCCAGACGGGTGATGCACTCCTCCAGGCGGTAGCGCCGGGCGAGCTTGTGACCGCTGTGCAGCTCGGGCGGCTGCGGGGCCTGGGAAGGCTCGGGGGGCGGTGTCATCGTGTCGGTGGTGTCAGGGGTGCCGGAGGCGTCCGCCGTCGCACTGTCATCGCCGTCGTGGTCCGTGGAACCGTCGGCCGTGGTCCGCTCGACAGCGGCGGTCGGCGGCTTGTTCCCGCCGTCCGTACCGCCGCTGTCGCCGGTCACGTCGACGGCAGCCGTGCTCCGTTCCGCCACCGTCGCTCCCGCCTCCCCATTCGTTGCAGCCTGTTTCCCAACACAGCCAGAGACAATTGTGCCCACAGTCCGCCGCTGTGCACGACACACGGGTGGGACCGAAGGTTGTGCGACCGGCCTCGGAAGGCCGGTCCGTCAGCGGCCGAGCTTCGCGCGGACCATGCCCATCATGGCGGTCAGCTCCTCCACCCGCATACGCCGGGCTGCCAGAACGAAGACCGCGCCCAGCACCAGGCCGCCCGCGGCCAGGGCCGCGGCACCGCTGACGACGCCGGGGCCGAGGGCCCGGACGACGGCGTAGGCGATCGCGCCGCCGGCCAGGGCGGCCGGGATGCCGGCACCGCAGAGCCTGGCGTAGGTGCGCACGATGCGGGGGCCGTCCAGATCGCCGCCCAGCTTCGTGCGCAGCCGCTTCCAGGCGACACCGACGCCGACGACGTATGCGAGACCGTAGGCGGCGGCCATGCCGACGACCGCCCACCGGCTGGGCAGCAGCAGGAAGGCCACAGCGGATCCGACGGCATTGCAGACGGCCACGATCACCGTGTTGTAGAAGGGGGTGCGGGTGTCCTCATAGGCGTAGAAACCGCGCAGGACCACGTACTGCACGGAGTAGGGGACCAGGCCGAGGCCGAAGGCCATCAGGGTGTAGCCCATCGAGGTGGCCGCGTCGATGCCCGCCGAGGAGTACATCAGCAGGCACATCGGTACGCCGAGGGCCACGAAGGAGAAGGCCACCGGCACGATGGCGACGGCCGAGGTGCGCAGTCCGTGCGAGATGTCGTCGCGGACGGCGGCCGGGTCGTCGTCGTGGGCGGCACGGGAGATCCTCGGCAGCAGGGCGGCCATCACCGAGACGGTGATGATGGCCTGAGGCATCTGCCAGATCAGCTGGGCGTTGCTGTAGGCCAGGATGCCCGTACCGGGGTGTCCCTCGGCGTCGGCGGCCTTGCCGGCCCAGGTGACCAACTGGGTGACGACCAGGACGCCCGCCTGGTTGGCCAGGACGAACAGGAACGTCCACTTGGCGAGGCGGGCGGCCTTGCCCAGGCCGTGACCGCGCCAGTCGAAGCGCGGGCGGATACGGAATCCGGTGGCGCGCAGATACGGGACCATCGCGAGGGCCTGGACGACCAGCCCCAGCAGGGTGCCCATACCGAGCAGACGGACGCCCTCCGGGGGAATCGTCTCCACGCTCATCCCGGAGGTCCGGGCCGTGCCGTACACCCAGATGAAGAGACCGAAGGTGGTGATGATGACGATGTTGTTCAGGACCGGGGTCCACATCATCGCGCCGAAACGGCCGCGGGCGTTCAGGATCTGGCCCATGACCACATGGACGCCCATGAAGAAGATCGTCGGCAGGCAGTAGCGGGCGAAGGTGACCGCCACGTTGTTGGCCTCGGGATCACTGGCGATCGGTACCGACAGCATCCGCACCAGCAGCGGCGCGCCCAGCACGGTGAGCGCGCCCAGGCCGCCGAGAAGCACGGTGACCAGGGTGAGGAGGCGGTTGGCGTACGCCTCGCCGCCGTCCTCGTCGTTCTTCATGGCGCGTACGAGCTGCGGCACGAAGACGGAGTTCAGACCGCCGCCGATGGACAGGATGTAGATCATCGTCGGCAGCGTGTACGCCACGGTGTAGGCGTCGCCGAGGAGCGCGGCGCCGAGCGCGGCGGTGATCACCAGGGTGCGGACGAAGCCCGTGAGCCGGGAGACCATCGTGCCCGCGGCCATGATGGCGCTGGACTTCAGTATGCCGCCGCCCCGGCGGGCGGACTTGCCCGCCGCCGCGGGAGGTGGTTCCGCGGCGGCGGCCTCCGGTTCCGGTGCCGCCTGCGGTGGCGGTGGCGGCTGCGGCGCGGAGGCGGCGGGGGACGGGGGCTGCTGCGGGCCGGGCTGCGGGGGCCGCCCGTAGGGCTCCTGCGGCACGTGGGGGCTCCGGGGCCCCGGAGATCCCTGCGGCGTGTACGGATCCTGCGGCGCGTACGGCCCCGAAGGCTGCCCCTGGTCGTACGGCTGCCCCTGCGGCCCGGCCGGCTGCCCGGTGGGCGGGTACTGCCGGTGCTCCTGGGACGGGGACGCCTGCTGGTCGTGGAAGAGGTGGGCGAAGGCGTCGTCGCGGGTGCGGCCCCCGCTCTCCCGCGCCCCTGCGTCCAGCATGTCGTCCACGCCCGTGAAGCGCACGGTCGCCGAGTCGCCGCCTCGCCCCGGCTGCCCATGGGCGTCCTGAGGGGCGGGCTGGGGGGTGTTCCGGCCGTACGGGTACTGCCGGTACGGGTACCGCTCCTGCGCGTCCTGGCCACCCGGAGCGGCCGGCTCCCCGCCGCCGGGCGCATCACCGCGGTCACGGTCGTACGGCGCGTTCATCGCTGCAACCCCACCTCATCGTCCGCGGCCGTCTTCCCCGGCCCCGACAGCTCGCTCAACGCTCCACCTTCTCACCCGTGCCGGAGGGGTCGCGACGTCCGGCTCCGGTGTTCCCGGCGGGGTCACCCGTCTGCCCGTCCCCGGCCCCGGCCCCGTCCCCGTCACGGGCCTCCCCGGCGGGCTCCCCACCGGAGTCCGCGTCCCCCCGCTCCTCCGGTCCGTCCGTGTGCCGTACCAGAGGGGCGTCCGGGTCCGGCTGTTCGCCGATGCGCTTGCGCTGGGTGTACATCCGCACTCCGGCCAGCACCACGAGCAGGACTCCGCCGGAGATCACCAGCATCACCGCGGAGGTGATCTCGGTGACCTCCACCTGGAACCTCATCGCCTTGCCCCAGGGCTCGCCGTCCTCGGTGTAGAGCCGGGCCTCGACCCAGGTGCGGCCGTTGGCCTTGGCGGTGGTGGGGACCTTCACCGACTGGCTGTGCCCGCCCTCCACCGTGACCGGCTGAGCCTCGCCGACGTCCAGGCCGATCCGGCGTCCGGAGACCAGCCGCAGCTCCAGGTTCTCCACGTCCTGGAGGAGCTTGTTCTGCACGGTCACCGGGATGGTGGCGCTGCGGCCGGACAGCTTCATGTCCGACTTCTCGACCAGCCGGACACCGCCCGTCAGCTCCTCCAGGTAGCCGCCCACCGAGTCCCGGTACTCCGCCGCCGCCTCGCGGTCACCGCGCCAGGAGACGGACATCGAGCGGTGGAGCGCGCTGTTGAAGGGCGTCTCCACCCGGGCCGGCTCGGACAGGATGCTCTTGAAGTCGTCCAGGGTGTTCCGGATGGCGCGGATCTCCTCGAAGGACTCGGTTCGCAGCTCCCGCTTGTGCAGAGAGGCCGGGTAGGAGTCCCGCCGCGGTACCTCCCGGCCGGCCCGTGGGTCCGGATCGGCTTCCGAGGCCTCGGTCAGGCTCACGAACTCCGCCCAGCGTCCGTCGAGTTGGAGTGTGTCGAGTGCGTCGGCCATCACTTGGGCCTGGCTGACGGTGGGCATCCGCTGGGGGGCCACCACGATGCTGCGCTGCCGGCCCGGCTGCTGCGCTGTGATCGACTGGGTGTGGGCCAGGAACCGCTGTACGGCCCGTGTGGAGTCGTCGGCCCGGGTCATGTCCCCCTGGAACAGCTTCGACAGCCGGGCGTCCGCCACGATCGCGGTGGTGCCGCCGCCGATCGGCCGGGCGGCGGTGGGTGTGTGGTTGAGGGAGGCGGGTTCGCGCATGCTGTCGCTGCGGGCGATGACATTGTGGGCGCCCGCCGAGGTGGCCACGGAGACGATGGAGGGGTCGACGGCACCCTCCACCGGCCAGGCGAAGTCGGTGCTGGGCTCGGTGAGCAGGGTGGTCTCCACGGTCATCCGGCCCAGCTCGGTGGCCGGCCCCAGGTGGCTGAGCGCACCGGAGATCTTCTTGCCCCGGTGGGCGAGGGAGGCGAGGTCCGGGTCGCCGAAGGGCAGGGCCACGACCTCCCCGTCCTCCACAGCCTGCCGCAGTTCGTGCAGCCACCGCCGGGCGTCGGCCTGGCCCTTTCCGGCGACCTCCCGGCCGTCCTCGGTCAGCACCTTGTAGTTGTTGGTCATCGCCTCCACGGAGGCGAGCAGATCCGGGTCGACCACCCAGGTGACCGGCAGCTTGCTGCCCAGGGCGACCATCTGCTGGAGCCGTCCGCCGGGCGCGATCTCGGCTTCGAGGTCGTCGTCCTCGAACACCGGCATCCGCCGCCGGTCCCCGGACTCGGTGCGGGCCGTGACGTGGGTGGAGGAGATCAGCGGCCACAGGAAGGTCAGCTGTGTGGCCTGCTCGGGCGTGGACGGCTGCCATGGAAGGACGGCCCGCTCGATGCCCAGGACGCGTCCGTACGGCTCGCCGTTCATCCGGCCCGACAGCGATACACCGAGCTGGTACACCCCGGGCTCGTCGAACGGCAGCTTGTCGGCCGGCACGCTCAGGGTGAAGGAGAAACCGGCTCCCGAGGGGAGGTCACCGATCTTCACGGTGGCCTTGCCGCCGATCTCCTCGCCGTCGACCCCGGGCACGTAGGGGGTGCGCGAGTCGGCGCGGTCGATCGCGCTGCGCGTGGTCAGCCGGGCGCCGGGGCGCAGCGCGACCCTGGCCTCGGCGATGTCGGACGAGGTTCTGTTGCTGACGCGGCCGGAGACGGTGACCGTGTCGCCCTTGCCCGGCGCCGAGGGGGTGAGCCCGGTGATGGACACCGAGGCCGTACGGGACTCGTCGGCGGTGGGGACCGAGAGCGCGGCGGGGGCCGATGGAGCGGCGGCCACCGCGGGGGACTGGGGGGCCACTACCGTCAGCAGCGGCAGGGAGGCGGCCAGCACGGCCGTGCAGCGCACCGCCCATCGGCGGCGGGCAGGAGCGATGGGGGTCCCTGGGGTCTGTGCCGCCTCGGCCACGTGCCTAGTCCATCCTGTCCGCCGGTCGTCCGTACCGGTGTGCTGCCGATCTGCCAATGGTCTGCCGCTGGCCTGCTACTGGTCTGCCGCCGCTGTGACGCACTCAGATGCTAACGATCCCCGCCGGCCGTGAGTGCCGCGGAGCCGTCCATGGAGCCGACCACGGAGTCGGTCGTGGCGTCGGTCATGAGCCGGGATCGGCCGACGGGCCGGAAGAGCAACGGGGAGGACCAGTGGGAGACGGGCCACGTACCCTGTTCTGCTGTGCCGAACGCCAACACTGACAGCCATCCCCAGCAGCAGGCCCACGGGCCCACCCGAGGGGCTCCTCCGGCGGTGCTGGGAGAAGCCCAGCGCAGAGCCGTGAGCGAGCTGCTGCGGGTGTCCCCCGTCGCCGACGACCTGGCCCGCCGCTTCAAGGATGCCGGATTCACCCTGGCCCTGGTCGGTGGTTCCGTGCGCGACGCGCTGCTGGGCAGGCTCGGCAACGACCTGGACTTCACCACCGATGCCCGGCCGCAGGACATCCTGGCCCTGGTCCGGCCCTGGGCGGACGCGGTGTGGGAGGTGGGCATCGCCTTCGGCACGGTGGGCTGTCGCAAGGACGACTACCAGATCGAGGTCACCACGTACCGGTCGGAGTCGTACGACCGGACCTCGCGCAAGCCCGAGGTCTCCTACGGCGACTCGATCGAGGAGGATCTGGTCCGCCGGGACTTCACCGTCAACGCGATGGCGGTCGTGCTGCCCGAGAAGACCTTCGTCGACCCGCACCGGGGTCTGGAGGATCTGGCGCGCCGGGTGTTGAGTACGCCCGGCACTCCCGAGGACTCCTTCTCCGACGACCCGCTGCGGATGATGCGGGCCGCCCGCTTCGCCGCCCAGCTCGGCTTCGAGGTGGAGGACGGGGTCGTCGCCGCGATGACGGCGATGTCCGAGCGGATCGGGATCGTCTCGGCCGAGAGGGTGCGGGACGAGCTGAACAAACTGATCCTCGCCGACCAGCCCCGTCGCGGTCTGGAGCTGCTGGTGACGACGGGGCTGGCCGACCGGGTCCTGCCCGAGCTGCCCGCGCTGCGTCTGGAGCGGGATGAGCACCACCGGCACAAGGACGTCTACGAGCACACCCTGACCGTGCTGGAGCAGGCCATCGACCTGGAGGAGAACGGCCCGGACCTCACCCTGCGGCTGGCGGCGCTGCTGCACGACATCGGCAAGCCGAGGACACGCCGGTTCGAGAAGGACGGGCGTGTCTCCTTCCACCACCACGAGGTGGTGGGGGCGAAGATGACCAAGTCCCGGATGACCAAGCTCAAGTACCCGGGTGAGATGGTGAAGGACGTCTCGCGTCTGGTCGAGCTGCATCTGCGCTTCCACGGCTATGGCACCGGGGAGTGGACCGACTCGGCGGTGCGACGCTACGTCCGCGATGCCGGACCGCTGCTGGAGCGGCTGCACAAGCTGACACGGTCGGACTGCACCACGCGCAACAAGCGCAAGGCCAACGCCCTGTCGCGTGCGTACGACGGCCTGGAGGAACGCATCGCGCGGCTGAAGGAGCAGGAGGAGCTGGACTCCATCCGCCCGGACCTCAACGGCAACGAGATCATGGAGATCCTCGGACTGCGCCCCGGCCCCGAGGTGGGCGAGGCCTACCGGCACCTGCTGGAGTTGCGGCTGGAGCACGGCCCGATGGGGCGCGATGCCGCGACCGAGGCCCTCAGGCAGTGGTGGGCCGGTCGGGATTGACCGTACCGCTCCTTCCCTCACGGTGGCTGTTGCGGTGTTTCACGTGAAACACCGCAACAGCCACCGCCACATACAGCGCTGTCACCGTCATCACCAGAGCCGGTGAACGGCCGTCCGGGGGAAGCATCAGGGCGGCCAGGCCGGCGGCGCCGACGAAGGCGACGTTGAAGAGCATGTCGTACAGGGAGAAGACCCTCCCCCGGTAGACGTCGTCCACCGATGACTGCACGACCGTGTCCGTGGTGATCTTCGCGCCCTGAGTCGCCAGTCCCACCACGAAGGCGGCGCCCAGTACGGGCGCCGGCTGGAAGGGCAGCGCCAGCACGGGCACCAGCACCGCCGCCCCCGCGGCACACAGCGCGATCCAGCCGAACCGGCCTACGCGCTGCACGGCCCAGGGGGTGATGACGGCCGCGGCGAAGAAGCCCAGCCCGGAGACGCCCACGGCCAGTCCCAGAAGCGCCATCCCGCCCAGTGCGCCTCCACCGTCGCCGCTGCCTCCCCCGCCGCTACCGCCCCAGGCGTACCGGCTCAGCATCAGCACCATCACCGTCAGCGCGCCGTAGCAGAAGCGCAACACCGCCATCGAGGCGAGCGACTGGGCTGCCCTGCGCCGCTCCCCCAGATGGCGCAGCCCGGCGACCAGTCCGCGGGCGACATCGGCCAGCGCGACGCTCAGCCGCACCCGGGTGATCGTGTCCGGCCCGAGCGTTCCACGGCCGATCCAGAGCGATGCCAGGGCGCCCAGCAGATAGAGACCGGCACCGAGAACCACGATGGTGGCGTCCGCGCCCGCGCCGTCCGGAGCGGGGATCTGTACGAGGAAGGCGAGCCCGCCTCCCGCGGTGGCCGCCAGGGTGCCCGCGGTGGGGGACAGGGAGTTCGCCATCACCAGCCGTTCGCCGTCCACCACATGCGGCAGGGCGGCGGAGAGCCCGGCGAGCACAAAGCGGTTGACGGCGGTGACCGAGAGCGCGGCGAGGTAGAACAGCCACAGTGGTGCCGAGGCCAGCACCAGCGCCGCGGTGGCGCTCGCCAGTACGGCGCGCAGCAGGTTGCCGAACAGCAGCACCTGCCGCCGCTGCCACCGGTCGAGCAGTACCCCGGCGAAGGGGCCGAGTAGCGAGTACGGCAGCAGCAGGACGGCCATCGCGGAGGCGATGGCGGCGGGAGAGGTCTGCTGCTCGGGGGAGAAGACCACATAGGCGGCGAGCGCGACCTGGAAGACTCCGTCGGCCGACTGGGACAGCAGCCGTACCGCCAGCAGCCGGCGGAAGCCGGAGAAGCGCAGAAGCACGCGCAGATCACGCACAACAGCCATGCGGTCAGCCTCACACACCTGCCCGGTGGGGAGGCGCAGCGCCCCCGAGAGCGATCGATCCCTGCGGTGTTTCACGTGAAACACCGCAGGGATCGGCGAGCGTCATTCCCTGCCGGACCGGCCATACCCGCCGGTGTGGGGTCCCCATCGCACCGGCTGGTCCCTGGAGACCTGAGCCTCCTGAGGGGATTGAGGGTCTTGATGGGTCTGAGGGCTCTGCGGGCCGAGGAGAACCGGGTGGTGATGCCTTCGGGAGCCGAGAACGAAGACGTCGGGTGCGTGGTCGAGGACGCCCCCGGCGGGGTCGTCGGAGCCGTCCCGCCGGATCACATCCCGGTCCGGCAGCAGGATGTCCCGCACCACCACGGCGCACAGATACAGCGTGCCCAGCAGATGGAGCACGATCGCGAACTGGTAGCCCTCGGTGGGCAGCCCATGGTGGTCGTCACCGCTGCCCGTGTAGGCCAGATAGAACCAGATGCCGAGGTAGTACATCACCTCGCACGCCTGCCAGATCAGGAAGTCGCGCCAGCGCGGCCGGGCCAGGACGGCCAGTGGGATCAGCCACAGCACGTACTGCGGCGAGTAGACCTTGTTGGTCACGATGAACAGGGCGACCACGAGGAAGGCGAGCTGCGCGAAACGCGGACGGCGCGGTGCGCACAGGGCGAGCAGGGCGATCGCCGCACAGCCCAGCAGTACCAGCAGCGTGGCGTAGGTGTTGGCATGTTCCAGCGGGTTGCCGGTGCGCTGCGAGATGAGCAGCCAGAACGACCCGAAGTCGATGTTCCGTTCCTGACTGAAGGCGTAGAACTTCCCCCAGCCCTCTGGGGCGAGCAGCAGGACGGGCAGGTTCACCGCCAGCCAGGAGGTCACGGCTCCGCCCAGCACCGCGCCGAACGCCCGCCGGCGCCCCGCACGCCAGCAGAGCACCAGCAGCGGCCCCAGCAGCAGAAACGGATAGAACTTGGCGGCGGTCGCCAGCCCCAGCAGCACCCCCGAGGCGAACGGGCGGCCGCGCGCCCACATCAGCATCGAGGCGGCGGTCAGGGACACCGCCAGCAGGTCCCAGTTGATCGTCGCGGTGAGCGCGAGGGCCGGGGCGAGTGCGACCAGCAGTGCGTCCCACGGGCGCCGCCGGTGGGTACGGGCGACGCACACCACCAGGACGGCGGCGCAGATCATCAGCATCCCGGCATTGACCATCCAGTAGATCTGCTGCCGCTGCATCATCTCGCCGCCCTGCGGTGTGAACCAGGACGCCACCTCCATGAACACCCCGGTCAGCACCGGGTACTCCAGATACTCCATCCCGCCGGAGATCTCCTGGGGGATGCGGTCGAAGTACGGCGTGAGATCGGCGGCGAAGCCGCGACCGGTGTAGAGGTGCGGGATGTCGGAGTAGCAGGCGTGCACATACTGGCTGGTCGCCCCGCGGAACCAGCCGCTCTCGTAGCAGGGCGCTTTCTGTACCATGCCGAGCGCGAACATCCCCAGCATCACCAGCAGCACGACCCGTACCGGCGTCCACCAGGACCCTCCGGTCAGCGCACGCCTGCCGATCGGCCCGCCGATCAGCTCACTGCCCGCGGCGGAGACCTCGTCCTGGACGGTGGGCCGTACCGGTGCCTGCTGCTCCTGGTGCGCGCTCGTCATGAGCCACATCCTGCCGTATGGCGGATCCGGGCATGCGATACGCGAGGCGGTGGCCCGCCGGTTCCGGCTGCCCCGGCTTCTCCGGGCAGGCCAAGACGGCCGGGCCCGGAGAAGCCGGAAGCGGCGCCGTTTCCGGCGCCGCTTCCTGTGTCTTGCTCAGCTCTCCCCGCCGGAGTACCGGTAGGGGGCGGCCACTGCTCCGAGAGCTGCCTCAGGCGCCGTCCTGGCCCCAGATCCCGCCGTCGTTGCCGCCGTTTCCTCCGTTGCCGCCGTTGCCGTTCCCTCCGGTGTCGGTTCCGCCGGTGTCCGTGCCGCCGGTGTCCGTGCCTCCGGTGTCGGTCCCCCCGGTGTCGGTTCCGCCGGTGTCCGTGCCTCCGGTGTCGGTTCCGCCGGTGTCCGTGCCTCCGGTGTCGTCACAGAACCAGTCGTTGGGACGGCAGGTGCTCGACGGAGGTCCGGACGGTGTCTCCTGGGGCGGGGACGGCTCCGTGCTGGGCTCAGGCTCCTCGCTCTCCGACGGCGACGGCTCGGGCTCCTCGCTCTCCGACGGCGACGGCGACGGCGACGGGGCACCGACCTGGTCGATCTTCTTGCCGACCGGACCGGGCTTGGGGAAGTCCTTCGCGGGCTCCCCCTTGAGGGCGCTCTTCATGTACGCCGTCCACACCTCGGTGGGCAGCCGGCCACCGTGGATGGAATCGAAGCCACCCGTGTTGTTCATCGAGAGCAGGGTGCGCTTCTCCGGGTCCGTGCGGAACAGTGTGACCGCGGTGGACAGCTGCGGGGTGTATCCCACCCACCAGGCGGACTTGTTCTTGTCGGTCGTACCGGTCTTGCCCGCCACGGGGCGGCCCAGCTCCTGGGCCCTGGTGCCCGTGCCGTGCGGCTTCTCGACGACGCCGCGCAGCACATCGGTGATGTTGTCGGCGATGTCGGAGTCCATCGCCGTCTCCTTCTGGGGCTTCTCGAAGCCGGGCTCCTCCTCGCCGTTGTGCGCCACTCTCCGCACCGTGTAGGTGTCGACCTGGGTTCCCGAGGCGGCGAAAGTCGCATAGGAGTTGGCCATCTCGATGGCGCCCGGGGTGGAGGTGCCCAGTGCGAAGGACGGGTTGAGGTTCGGGTCGAAGCTGTCCTTCTCGATGCCCGCGCTCTCCGCCATGCCCTTGACCTTGTCCATGCCCACGTCCATGCCGAGCTGGACGAACGGGGTGTTGGCGGAGACCTCCATGGCCCGGCGCAGGGTGACGTAGCCGTGGTCCTTGTCGCCGTCGTTCACCTGGTAGAAGGGATTGCCCTCCTTGTCCAGGTAGTCGGTGCCGTCCTGCTGCTTGACCTTCAGCTTGTTGTCGCCGTTGTACTCACTGTTCGGCGCGACGCCCACACCGTTGCTCTTGTAGGTGCCGTGTTCCATGGCCGCGGCCAGCACGAACGGCTTCCAGACCGAACCCACCGGGACGCCCAGGGTGTCCGCGTTGTTGGTGAAGTGGCCGTTCTCGAAGCCCGGACCGCCGTAGATGGCCACGACCTTGCCCGTGCCCGGCTCCACCGAGGCGGCGCCGAACTGGACGAACTTGTCCTTCTCCGGCCTTTCCTCGGGGTCGATGTACTGCTTGGTGATCTTGTTGACCGCCTTCTCCATCGCGGCGGTCTTCTTCTTGTCGAAGGTCGTGTAGATCTGGAAGCCGCCCTGCTCGAACTGCTGCTTGCTGAGCCCCAGGGTTTTCCTGACCTCGGCCTCGGCGAGGGCGGCCAGATAGCCGGTCTGCCCGTTGAGTCCGGCCTGGGCCTTGCGTGGGGCGATCTTGGGGAACTCGTACTTGTCCCGCTCGGCCTGGCTCATCAGCTTCAGGTCGACCTGCCGGTCCATCACCCAGTTCCAGCGCTTGACGGCACGCTCGCGGTTCTCCTTGGGGGAGGAGTTGGGGCCCTCACCGCCGGCCGGGTCGTACAGGTCGGCGCCCTTGAGAACGGTGGTGAGCAGTGCGCTCTCGGAGGGCGTGAGGTCCTTGGCGTCCTTCTCGAAGTACGCCTGGGAGGCGGCCTGGAGGCCGTGTGCGCCGCGCCCGTAGTAGCTGGTGTTGAGGTAGCCCTGGAGGATCTCCTCCTTGTTCATCCGGGCGTTGACCTTTATGGAGATGAACAGCTCCCGCGCCTTGCGGGTGATGGTCTGGTCCTGGCTCAGATAGGTGTTCTTGACGAACTGCTGGGTGATGGTCGAGCCGCCCTGGGTGTCACCACCCGTGGCCATGTTGAACACCGCCCGGCCGATGCCGATCGGGTCGACGCCCTTGTCCTCCCAGAAGCTGGCGTTCTCGGCCGCGACCGCCGCCTGCTGCATCGACTTGGGAATGTCCTCCAGCTTCATGTTCTGCCGGTTGGTCTTGCCGGCCCTGGCCATGACGGTGTCGTCTGACCAGTAGTAGACGTTGTTCTGCTGGAGAGCCAGGGCGTTCTTCTCGTCCGGCACCTCCACCATGGCCAGCGCCAGCCCGCCGAGGCCGATCAGCATCCCCATGAAGGCCAGGGCCAGACCGGTGACCAGCTTCCAGGACGGCGTCCAGCGCCGCCAGCCGTACTTTCCGGATCTGGGGTAGTCGATGAAGCGCTTCTTCTCGGGCTCGTAGCGCCCCCGCCTGCGGCCGACGACCGTGACGTCCCCGGCGGTGTCGGCCGCCCGGCGTCTGCCGCCTCCGCCGCCGGCACCGGCGCGCTGTGCCGCGCGCCGCGCCTCGGCCCGGCCGCCGTGGGGGCGGTCCGAGGGCATGCCGTGGGAAGCGGTGGAGCCATACGACTGTGCGGCACGCCGACCGCCTGACGGCGGCTGTGCGGCGCGCCGGCCACGCGACTGCGGTGGCTTACGACGGTGCTCGCTCATGTGGAACAGCTACTCCTCGGGCAGGCGCTCGCGCCTGAAGGCGGCAGTGTACTTCCAGTCCCCCGAAGTGCGGCCCGCCCACGTTCCCAGAACTGGCCGCACTGCACCCGGGACGAGGACGCGTCCGACGCCTCGTTGGTTCCCGGTGGCCTTCTGCACAGCGGACAGACTACGCAGGTACGAAAAGCCCATCTCCGGCATTCAGGAGAAAGAGGGGCTACCGAGCTGTAGTGAAAGAGCGATGTGAAACCGCTCACTCTCCCCCGAGCCCGTCCCCCCTTGTCGCGCCCGTGGAGGCGTTCTATCGTCTTCGCTATCGCTCCGATGTATCGAATCGATACATCGATGAGAGACAATGACACAGGACGACAGGGCGTGAGCCCGGGGCGGCCGCCTGCGGACGGGCCGGCCGGCGGACACCGGCGGAAGGAGTGACGGCGATGGGCAGACGCTCGGGAATCCTGGAGTTCGCCGTCCTCGGACTGCTCCGTGAGTCACCCATGCACGGCTATGAGCTGCGCAAACGGCTCAACACCTCGCTGGGAGTCTTCCGGGCCTTCAGCTACGGCTCCCTCTACCCCTGCCTGAAGACGCTGGTCCAGCGCGGCTGGTTGGCCGAGGAGCCCGGTGACGAGCCCGAGGACTCCCTCGCGGCGCCGCTCGCCGGACGCCGGGCCAAGATCGTCTACCGGCTCACGGCCGAGGGGAAGGAGCGTTTCGAGGAGCTCCTCTCCCAGACCGGGCCGGACACCTGGGAGGACGAGGGGTTCGGCGTTCGCTTCGCCTTCTTCGGCCAGACCTCGCGCGATGTGCGGATGCGGGTGCTGGAAGGCCGCCGCAGCCGCCTGGAGGAGCGCCTCGCCAAGATGCGCACCGCCCTGGCCCGCACCCGGGAGCGGCTGGACGACTACACCCTCGAACTGCAGCGACACGGCATGGAGTCCGTGGAGCGCGAGGTCCGCTGGCTCAACGAACTCATCGAGAGCGAGCGGGCGGGGCGTGATCAGAACCGGGGGCAGACCCCGCCCGATCCGTCCGATGACACCGCGTGAAGGTCCGCGCCGAGCGGACCGGCACCAACACCACCGTCGGAAACGACACGGAACAAACACAGGGAGCAACCGCCAATGGGTTCGGTTCGCGTAGCCATCGTCGGCGTGGGCAACTGCGCCGCCTCGCTGGTGCAGGGCGTCGAGTACTACAAGGACGCCGACCCGAAGAGCCGCGTGCCGGGTCTGATGCACGTGCAGTTCGGCGACTACCACATCTCGGACATCGAGTTCGTGGCCGCGTTCGACGTGGACGCCAAGAAGGTGGGCCTGGACCTCGCCGACGCCATCGGCGCCAGTGAGAACAACACCATCAAGATCTGCGACGTGCCCGCCACCGGCGTGACCGTCCAGCGCGGCCACACCCTCGACGGCCTGGGCAAGTACTACCGCCAGACCATCGAGGAGTCGGCCGAGGAGCCGGTCGACGTCGTGCAGGTCCTCAGGGACCGCGAGGTCGACGTCCTGGTCTGCTACCTCCCGGTGGGCTCCGAGGAGGCCGCGAAGTACTACGCGCAGTGCGCCATCGATGCCAAGGTCGCCTTCGTCAACGCGCTGCCGGTCTTCATCGCCGGCACCGAGGAGTGGGCGGACAAGTTCGCCGAGGCCGGTGTCCCGATCGTCGGCGACGACATCAAGTCCCAGGTGGGCGCGACCATCACGCACCGTGTGCTGGCCAAGCTCTTCGAGGACCGCGGCGTCGTCCTCGACCGCACGATGCAGCTCAACGTCGGCGGCAACATGGACTTCAAGAACATGCTCGAGCGCGAGCGCCTGGAGTCCAAGAAGATCTCCAAGACCCAGGCCGTCACCTCCCAGATCCCCGACCGGGACATGGGCGAGGACAACGTCCACATCGGCCCGTCGGACTACGTGGCCTGGCTGGACGACCGCAAGTGGGCCTACGTCCGGCTGGAGGGCCGCGCGTTCGGCGACGTCCCGCTGAACCTGGAGTACAAGCTGGAGGTCTGGGACTCCCCGAACTCCGCCGGTGTCATCATCGACGCCCTGCGCGCCGCGAAGATCGCCAAGGACCGCGGCGTCGGCGGCCCGATCCTCTCGGCCTCCTCCTACTTCATGAAGTCCCCGCCGGTCCAGTACTTCGACGACCAGGCCCGGGAGAACGTGGAGAAGTTCATCAACGGCGAGGTGGAGCGCTAGGAAGCGCACCGGGTGTCACCCGGGCACCGCCCGGGAAGCACCCGGGAGCATCGCACCGGACGACGGGACGCGTCCGGTGGCGCGGCATGGCGAGGGGCCCGGACACGAAACCGTGTCCGGGCCCCTCGCCGTCGTACGGCCGTCGTACGGCAGTACGACGGCGCCCCCGGCCGCGTGCGACCGCTCAGTTGTCGACCAGCCGGTCGTACTGCGTCGTCGTGTGCCGCAGGATCGCCGTCAGCTCGTCGCCCACCTTCGGCTCCGCGGACTCCTCCGGCACGAACAGGATCGACACCTGCATGTGCGGCGGTTCGGCGAACCAGCGCTGCTTGCCGTCCCACACGAAGGGCGAGAGGTTGCGGTTCACCGTCGCCAGCCCGGCCCGCGCCACGCCCTTGGCCCGCGAGGTCATCCCGTGCATGGCCTTCGGCGCCTCCAGGCCCACCCCGTGGGAGGTGCCGCCGGCCACCACCACCAGCCAGCCGTCGCCCGCCGCCTTCTGCTGCCGATAGCCGAAGCGGTCGCCCCGCACCACCCGCGTGACGTCCAGCACCGAGCCCCGGTACCGGGTGGCCTCGTGGTCGCCCAGCCACAGCCGCGTGCCGATCCGCGCCCGGAAGCGGGTCTGCGGGAACTGCTGCTGGAGCAGTGCGAACTCCTGAGGCTTCAGGTGGCTGACGAACATCGTCTCCAGCGGCAGGCGGGCCGCCCGCAGCCGGTCCATCCAGCCGATGACCTCGTCCACCGCGTCCGTGCCGTCGGTGCGGTCCAGCGGCAGATGGATCGCGAAGCCCTCCAGCCGCACGTCCTCGATCGAGGCGCGCAGCTTGCCCAGGTCCTCCTCCACCACCCCGTGCCGCTTCATCGAGCTCATCACCTCGATGACGACACGGGCCCCGACCAGCGCGTTCACCCCGTCGACCGAGGAGACGGTGCGGATCGCCCGGTCCGGCAGCGGCACCGGCTCCTCACCGCGGCGGAAGGGGGTGAGCACCAGCAGGTCCCCGCTGAACCAGTCCTTCATCCGGGCGGCCTCGTACGTCGTGCCCACGGCGATGACGTCCGAGCCGAAGCGGGTCACCTCCTCGGCCAGCCGCTCGTGGCCGAAGCCGTATCCGTTGCCCTTGCAGACCGGGACCAGCCCCGGGAACTGCTGCAGCACCGTCTGCTGGTGCGTCCGCCAGCGTTCGGTGTCGACGTAGAGGGAGAGCGCCATGGCCGTACGGAACCTTTCTCATCGGTCCCGGCGAGCGCCGGCGGGCCGTCTTCCGTCCCGCCGGCGCTCGCCGGACGTGCGTGGAGCAGGGCGTCAGCGGCGCGACATGTAGATGTCGAGCGCCTTGTGCAGCAGCTTATTGAGTGGAAAGTCCCACTCGCCGAGATACTCGGCGGCCTGGCCGCCGGTGCCCACCTTGAACTGGATCAGACCGAAGAGGTGGTCGGAGTCGTCCAGGGAGTCGCTGATGCCGCGCAGGTCGTACACGCTCGCCCCGAGCGCGTACGCGTCCTGCAGCATCCGCCACTGCATGGCGTTGGAGGGGCGCACCTCGCGCTTGTGGTTGGCCGAGGCGCCGTAGGAGTACCACACGTGCCCGCCCACGATCAGCATGGTGGCCGCGGCCACCGGCTCGCCCTCGTGCTTGGCGAAGTACAGCCGCATCCGGTTGGGGTCCTCGGCGTTCAGCGCCGTCCACATCCGCTGGAAGTAGCCCAGGGGGCGCGGCCGGAAGCGGTCGCGCTCGGCCGTGACCTCGTACAGCTCCTGCCATACCGGCAGGTCGTCGTAGCCGCCCTGCACGACCTCGACGCCGGCCTTCTCGGCCTTCTTGATGTTGCGCCGCCACAGCTGGTTGAAGCTCTTGTGCACCTCGTCCAGCGAGCGGTTCTCCAGCGGCACCTGGAAGACGTAGCGCGGCTGGACGTCACCGAAGCCGGCGCCGCCGTCCTCACCCTGCTGCCAGCCCATCCGCCGCAGCCGGTCGGCCACCTCGAAGGCGCGCGGCTCGATGTGGGTGGCCTCGACGTCGCGCAGCCGCTTCACGTCCGGGTTCTGGATGCCGGCCTTGATCGCGGGGGCGTCCCAGCGCCGGATCACCACGGGCGGGCCCATCTTCACCGAGAACGCGCCCTTGGCCTTCAGGTGCGCCAGCATCGGGCGCAGCCACTCCTCCAGGTTCGGCGCGAACCAGTTGATCACCGGCCCTTCGGGCAGATAGGCCAGGTAGCGCTTGACCTTGGGTAGCTGGCGGTACAGCACCAGGCCCGCCCCGACCAGCTCGCCGCCCGCGTCGAACCACCCCAGGCTCTCCGAACCCCACTCGGCCTTCACGTCCGCCCACGCGGGCACCTGCATGTGGCTGGCCGATGGCAGGCTCCGGATATACGCCAGGTGCTGCTCGCGACTGATCGTCCTCAGGGTCAGGCTCATTACGGGGCGCTCCTCCGGCGTACTTCGCAGGGTCTGGCCGGAAGCCTACTGCGCAGGCACGTGCCCCGGACGTGCCAGTACGGGGCCGTGGCGAGCCGCCGCCCGCCGCGCCCGTCCCGGGCGGGCGGCCGGGAGGTCAGCCGAACAGCCCGCCGTTCGACATGCCCAGGTAGAAGCCGACCGCCGCCGCTCCCATGCTGACGACCAGCGCGAACCGCTCGCCGGTGGTCGCGGAGATCATCTGTCCCCAGCCGCCGGAGACGATCCCCAGCAGCCCGGCCCAGGACGCGATCAGGCTGAGACCGGGGAAGAAGCCGGTGACGAACGCGACCACGCCGAGTACCGCGGTCACGGCGACGAACCGGTTCTCGACCGGGTGCCGCCGGCCGTCGGTGTTGAGGAGGGAGGAGACCGGGCTCCTCCGTACCGCCTGTGCCATGGGGAACCTCCCGCGGGACCGTCCGGACGGCCGTGCTGCCGGACCGCCGGACTCCCGGACAGGGCGGATGAGCCGCATCCGCCGGACTTGCGAGGGTGCGACGGGTGACGCGTGTCACGCCCCCTGTGTCCAGATTGCGGGGATCGGGCACCGGATTTCAACCCGAGTGGCGGTGCGGGTACTCTGTACCGTCTGCGCGGTGTCTGCCCCGGCGGCGACCGGATCCGGGAACGGACCGGGACTGTCAGTGCCGGCCGATACCGTTGCTCACGCATCACGACCCTCCTGCCACGGAACGACCGTGGCCGCCGAGTCCAGAGGAGGTGGGTTCCACATGCGTCACTACGAGGTGATGGTCATCCTCGACCCCGATCTCGAGGAGCGCGCTGTCTCCCCGCTGATCGAGAGCTTCCTTTCCGTCGTCCGCGAGGCCGAGGGGAAGGTCGAGAAGGTCGACACCTGGGGCCGTCGTCGTCTCTCGTACGAGATCAAGAAGAAGCCCGAGGGCATCTACTCGGTCATCGACCTGCGGGCCGAGCCCGCGGTCGTCAAGGAGCTCGACCGTCAGATGAACCTGAACGAGTCGGTTCTGCGGACCAAGGTCCTCCGCCCCGAGACCCACTGAGCGCCCCCGCTCAGCGGATCCCGGGCAACCGGTAGCGCCTCCGGCACTCCGGAAGCACCGGCACCACAGCATCACCAGCAGCCAGCAGCACCCCGCCGAGAGGTTCACCCATGGCAGGCGAGACCGTCATCACGGTCGTCGGCAATCTGGTCGACGACCCCGAGCTGCGCTTCACCCCCTCCGGTGCGGCGGTCGCGAAGTTCCGTGTCGCGTCCACTCCCCGCACCTTCGACCGCCAGACCAACGAGTGGAAGGACGGCGAGAGCCTGTTCCTGACCTGCTCGGTGTGGCGGCAGGCGGCGGAGAACGTCGCCGAGTCCCTCACCCGGGGCACCCGCGTCATCGTGCAGGGCCGGCTCAAGCAGCGCTCTTACGAGGACCGGGAGGGCATCAAGCGCACGGTCTACGAGCTGGACGTCGACGAGGTCGGCGCCAGCCTGCGCAACGCCACGGCCAAGGTCACCAAGACCACCGGCCGCGGCGGCGGCCAGCAGGGTGGCGGTGGCGGCGGCTGGGGCGGCGGCCCCGGCGGCGGCCAGCAGGGCGGCGGCGCACCCGCGGGCGACCCGTGGGCGACCGGCGCTCCGGCCGGCGGCCAGCAGGGTGGCGGCGGTGGCGGCTGGGGCGGTGGCTCCGGCGGTTCCGGCGGCGGCTACTCGGACGAGCCCCCCTTCTGAGGGACCCCCAGGGGTTCCGGGAGGGGCTGCGCTCACAGGCACAGACTTCTTGAACCAAACGGAGAGAGACAATGGCGAAGCCGCCTGCTCGCAAGCCGAAGAAGAAGGTTTGCGTGTTCTGCAAGGAAAAGATCAAGTACGTCGACTACAAGGACACGAACCTGCTGCGGAAGTTCATCTCCGACCGCGGCAAGATCCGTGCCCGTCGCGTGACCGGCAACTGCACCCAGCACCAGCGTGACGTCGCCACGGCCGTGAAGAACAGCCGTGAGATGGCGCTGCTGCCCTACACCTCGACCGCTCGATAAGGGAAGGATGACCGACTCATGAAGATCATCCTGACCAACGAGGTCTCGGGTCTCGGCAACGCCGGCGACATCGTCGAGGTGAAGGACGGGTACGCCCGCAACTACCTGCTCCCCCGCGGATTCGCCATCCGCTGGACCAAGGGCGGGGAGAAGGACGTCGAGCAGATCCGCCGCGCCCGCAAGATCCACGAGATCGCCACGAT
Source organism: Streptomyces verrucosisporus (assembly GCF_017114865.1). GTDB lineage: Bacteria > Actinomycetota > Actinomycetes > Streptomycetales > Streptomycetaceae > Streptomyces > Streptomyces fenghuangensis. The sequence goes on from NZ_JADEYH010000003.1 coordinate 207,166, forward strand.
CGAGCAGGCCAACGAGATCAAGGGCAGGCTGGAGGGCGTCACCGTGCGCCTGAAGGTCCGCGCCGGTGACCAGGGCCGCCTGTTCGGCTCCGTCACCCCGGCCGACGTCGCCGCGGCGGTGAAGACCGCGGGCGGACCGGACGTCGACAAGCGCCGCATCGAGCTGGACGCCCCGATCAAGACCCTGGGCTCGCACCGGGTCTCGGTGCGTCTGCACCCCGAGGTCGTCGCCAAGATCGGCGTCGAGGTCGGCGCCGCCTGACGGCATCCCCGGCGCACAGCCGAAAGGGCCGCGGTCCCCGGGAGGGGGGCGCGGCCCTTTGCCGTGCTCCGTGCTCTCCGTGCTGTGCCCGGCGGTCCGCTCAGGCGCGCACCGCCCCGGTGACGACCCAGCGGCCCGAACGGGCCCGCAGCCACAGGGTGACCAGCCGCATCCCCATCATCAGTCCGGCGACCGCCCACCACAGCGCGGTCAGCCCTCCGCCCAGCGCCGGGACCGCCAGCGCCACCGGGGCGAACACCACCAGCGTCGCCAGTGCCGCCCATGCCAGGTACGGTCCGTCGCCCGCGCCCATCAGCACCCCGTCCAGCACGAAGACCACCCCCGCGACCGGCGATGTCACCGCCACCACCAGCAGCGCGGGTGTCAGCCGGTCGTGTACGGCGGTGTCCGGGGTGAACAGCGGCAGCAGCAGCGGACGCGCCGCGACCACCAGCATCCCCAGCACCACCCCGGAGGCGATCCCCCACCGCACCATCCGCCGGCACGCGGCCCGTGCCCCCGCCGCGTCCCCCGCGCCCAGGTAGCGGCCGATGATCGCCTGCCCGGCGATGGCGATGGCGTCCAGCGCGAAGGCCAGCAGCGACCAGACGGTCAGCGTGATCTGGTGCGCGGCCACCTCGACGTCCCCCAGCCGCGCCGCGACGGCGGTCGCCAGCACCAGCACGGCGCGCAGCGACAGGGTGCGGACCAGCAGCGGCGCCCCGGCCCGGCCGCTGGCCCGGATCCCGGCGGCGTCCGGCCGCAGCGAGGCGCCGTGCCGCCGGGCGCCCCTGACCACCACCACCAGATAGACGGCCGCCATCGCGCACTGGGCGATCACCGTGCCCCAGGCCGAGCCGGCGATGCCCAGCCCGGCGCCGTACACCAGGGCGAAGTTGAGCACGATGTTGGCGGAGAAGCCGCCGACGGCCACGTACAGCGGGGTACGGGTGTCCTGAAGCCCCCGCAGCACACCGGTGGCGGCCAGGACCACGAGCATGGCCGGGATGCCCAGTGCGCTGATCCGCAGATACGTCACCGCGTGCGGAGCCGCGGTCGCGGACGTCCCGAACAGGTCGACGAGCGCGGGCGCGGTGGGCAGCACGGCGGCCACCACCGCCGCGCCGAGCAGCAGCGCCAGCCAGATCCCGTCCATGCCCTGCCGGATGGCGGCGGGCAGGTCACCGGCCCCGACGCGGCGCGCGACGGCGGCGGTGGTGGCGTAGGCGAGGAAGACGAAGATGTTCACCCCGGTCGTCAGCAGGGTGGCCGCGACACCGAGCCCGGCGAGCTGAGGGGTGCCCAGGTGCCCCACGATCGCGCTGTCGGCCATGACGAACAGGGGCTCCGCGACGAGCGCGCCGAAGGCGGGGAGCGCCAGCGCGATGATCTCGCGGTCGTGGTGGCGTACCGCGGTGCGTCCGGCCGACGGGGGAGCGTGTGTCATGATCCGATCCAAACATCCACAAGTAATAGTTGCAATAGATGTGTGACCATTACCATTCCTCACCTGGGGTGAGATCCTCTGCGCCGTTTGTCGCGATCTTGACGCGAGTCGCGAAGTTTTTCTCCTGCACAGCCGGTGGATGGGAAAACAGCAGCTCAGAACCTGTGCAAAAGTCGGCCGAACGAGTTCTCCACAGGCCCGTCCCCCGCCCCGTACACAGGAATCGCCGAGTTCTCCACAGGATGTGGTCGTTCATCCACACACCCTGTGGATAACCGGATTGGCTGGAGGCCCCCGTAGCCCTACCGTTGTCCGGCGCCCGCCTGCTGTTCCCCTCTTCTTCGCCCGGCCCACGACCGGAGCCGGGGCCGGAACCGCGACCGGGGAGCGGGCGCGCCCAGTGTCAGAGCCGTGCCGTAGGAAAGAGGGGCGCGGGTCGCGAGGAACGGGAGGAGGTGGCGGGGTGACGCAGTCCGAGCACGTCGACAGCCCGGCACCCGGATACGTCACCGGGGCCCCCGGTCCGGGAGACCATCTCCCGGTCTCCCGCCGCAGCCGCGAGGCCGCTGCCGACGGCGAGCGCCACGACCGCGGCCCCGACACCTGGCCCTCGGGCCCGGTGGGCGGCTTCGACCGACTCCCCCCGCAGGACCTCGACGCCGAGAAATCCGTCCTCGGCGGCATGCTGCTGTCCAAGGACGCCATCGCGGACGTGGTGGAGACCCTCCAGGGCAAGGACTTCTACCGCCCGGCCCACGAGACGGTCTACCAGGCCGTCCTCGACCTCTACGCCAAGGGCGAGCCGGCCGACCCCATCACCGTCGCCGCCGAGCTGACCAGACGCGGCGAGATCACCAAGGTCGGCGGCCCCGGCTATCTGCACTCCCTGGTCCAGGCCGTCCCCACCGCGGCCAACGCCCAGTACTACGCGGAGATCGTCCACGAACGCGCCGTCCTGCGCCGCCTGGTCGAGGCGGGCACCCGCATCACGCAGATGGGGTACGCCGCAGACGGGGACGTGGACGAGATCGTCAACTCGGCCCAGGCCGAGATCTACGCCGTCACCGAGCAGCGCACCTCGGAGGACTACCTCCCGCTCGCCGACATCATGGAGGGCGCGCTCGACGAGATCGAGGCGATCGGCTCGCGCAGCGGCCAGATGTCGGGCGTGCCGACGGGTTTCACCGACCTGGACTCCCTGACCAACGGCCTCCACCCGGGCCAGATGATCGTCATCGCGGCCAGACCGGCGATGGGCAAGGCGCTGGCGCTCGATACCCCGCTGCCCACCCCTGACGGGTGGACCACGATGGGCGACGTCCGCGAGGGGGATGACCTCCTCGACGCGGACGGGCGCCCCACCCGCGTAGTCGCCGCGACCGACGTCATGCACGGCCGCCCGTGCTACCGGATCACCTTCGATGACGGAACCACGGTTGTCGCGGATGCCGAGCACCAGTGGCTCACCGACACCCGCTCCTCCCGGCGCTACGCCCACCAAGCCGCGACGGTGAAGACCACGAAGGAGATCGCGGAGACAGTACGGTGCCTGACCGCCGACCGGCGCACGAACCACTCCGTGCGCAACACCGCTCCGCTTGACCTGCCCGAACGGGCGCTCCCGATCCCGCCCTACACCCTGGGCGTCTGGCTCGGAGACGGCTCAAGCACCGCCGCACGCCTGACCACCGTGGACCCTGAGATCCTGGAGTACGTCCAGAAGGACGGCATCACCACCCGTCCGGTCGGCAACACGGAAGTCACCTGCGCTCTGTCTCTGACGGTGGACGCACCGGAACGCCTCAAGCGGTCCTGCGCCGTGTGCGGCACGGAGTTCGTCCCCAGGCCGGCGCATGTCCGTACCTGCGGCCGATCCTGCGGTGGCCGGGCGCGTGCCGCTTCCGCCCCGGTACCACACGCCACCTGCGTCGACTGCGGGACCACGTGCTTCTCTCCCTTCACCAAGCCCCGGTGCGCCCCGTGCGCCAGGCGGCACGGCAGCTTCCTCGTCCTTCTGCGGGAGCTGGGCGTGCTGGGGAACAAGCACATTCCCACCGAGTACCTGCGAGGGTCCGTTGCCCAGCGGAGAGCACTGCTGGCGGGGCTTCTCGACACCGGCGGCACCGTATCCCGCACCGGCTCCGTGCAGTTCGCCGTCACCAACCACGCTCTCGCCGAAGGGTTCCGGGAGCTGGTCATGAGCCTTGGGTACCGGTGCGGGATGGCGACCAAGCGCGTCAAGGGCAGATCGGAGGAGTCCTCGACCTGCTACACGGTCACCTTCACCACCGGCGACGAGGTGTTCCGGCTGGGCCGCAAGCAGCAGGCACACCGGGACCGCCTCCGCCCGTCCACGCCGAAGCCGGTTCAGCGGTTCATCACGAGCGTGGAGGAGATCGAATCCGTTCCGGTACGGTGCGTCCAGGTCGACAACCCGGCCCACCTGTACCTGTGCAGCCGCTCCATGGTCCCTACGCATAACAGCACCCTTGCCCTGGACTTCGCCCGGGCCTGCTCCATCAGGAACAACCTGCCCAGCGTGATCTTCTCGCTGGAGATGGGCCGCAACGAGATCGCGATGCGGCTGCTGTCCGCCGAGGCTCGGGTGGCGCTGCACCACATGCGGTCGGGCAGCATGACGGACGAGGACTGGAACCGGCTGGCGCGCCAGATGCCCGATGTCACGGGCGCGCCGCTGTACATCGACGACTCGCCGAACCTGACGATGATGGAGATCCGCGCCAAGTGCCGCCGCCTCAAGCAGCGCAACGACCTGCGGCTGGTCGTCATCGACTACCTCCAGCTGATGCAGTCGGGCGGCTCGCGCCGTCCCGAGAGTCGTCAGCAGGAGGTCTCGGAGATGTCCCGGAACCTCAAGCTGCTGGCCAAGGAGCTGGAGGTGCCGGTGATCGCGCTCTCCCAGCTCAACCGCGGCCCCGAACAGCGCACCGACAAGAAGCCGATGGTCTCGGACCTGCGTGAATCGGGCTCCATCGAACAGGATGCCGATATGGTCATCCTGCTCCACCGCGAGGACGCCTATGAGAAGGAGTCGCCGCGGGCGGGCGAGGCGGACCTGATCGTGGCCAAGCACCGCAACGGCCCGACGGCGACGATCACCGTGGCCTTCCAGGGGCACTACTCGCGCTTCGTGGATATGGCCCAGACCTGACCCGACCTGATCTGATCCGACCGGGTGCGGTGCCCGCCCTGGGGCCCGGTGTCGGTGGGTCCTGCCATGCTGGCCGGCATGACCCCGGTGCCGTGGACACTGCTGGACATCGACCGCGCCCTGCGTGCGAGCTGGTCCGCCGACACCTGCTGCCCGTCCGACGGCACCCGCATCGCATGGAGTCCGGACAACCCGGCCTGGGGGCACTGCGACATCACCTCCCTGGTCGTCAACGATCTGCTGGGCGGCGAACTGGTGCTCGGAGAGGTGTTCCACGCAGGCGAGCGGGAGGGCTACCACTGGTGGAACCGGCTGCCGAACGGGATCGAACTCGACCTGACGCGCGAGCAGTTCGTCAGAGGTGAGACGGTCACCGAGGGGCGGGCGGTGGAGAGGCCCGCCGGGCGGACGCGCCGTCGCTGGGAGGAGTATCGGGTGCTGCGCGGACGTGTCGAGGGGCGTCTCGGCCCGCTGCCGCCGGTGCCGGGTACATGAGGCGCGCCCGTCCGCCGGGCGGCGCACGGGGGACGGACACGGGCACGGGTGGGAGGCCGGCGAGTTGTACGAGGAGCGGGGGTCGCGGCGGGTGGCCGGCGCGGTGGTGTGGCGCCGGGAGGCCCCCGCGCGGCCGCAGCGGGCGCGGGTGCTGCCGGACGGGTGCATGGACCTGATCCGGACGGCCGGCGGGCTGCTGGTGGCCGGGCCGGACACCAGGGCCCAGCTGGCCGACGACCTGCCGGGGACCGGCTATGTGGGGCTGCGCTTCCCGCCCGGCACCGGGCCGCGCGTTCTGGGCGTACCGGCGCACGAGCTGCGTGACGCGCGGGTGCCGCTGGAGGCGCTCTGGCCGGAGCGCGAGGCGCGGGAGCTGGCCGAGCGGATGGCCGAGCGGACGGCGGTGGCCCGGAGCGGGGCCGAGGTGCTGGAGGAGGCGGCGGCGGTACGGCTGCGACGGGCGCCGGACGACCCGTTGACGGCTGCGGTGGCCGCCGGGCTGCGCGGTGGCGTGAGCGTCGCCGAGGTGGCGCGCGGAGTGGGACTGAGCGAGCGGCAGCTCCACCGCCGCTCGCTGGCGGCCTTCGGCTACGGGCCCAAGACCCTGGCCCGGGTGCTGCGGTTCCGGCGGGCTCTGCGCCTGGCCCGCGGCGGCGTGCCGCCGGCGTCGGCCGCGGCCGGTGCCGGGTACGCGGACCAGGCGCATCTGTCGCGCGAGGTCAGGGCGCTGGCCGGGGTTCAGCTCTCGGTGCTGCTGTCGGAGGGCCGGTCGCCGGAGGACTGACCGCCGGAGGACTGACCGCTGGAGGGCTGAGAGCCGGGCGCGCCGTCCGGCAGCGGGGCGAAGAGGGCGACCGCGTTGCCGTCGGGGTCGAGGACGATGGCGTACCGCTGGCCCCAGAAGGCGTCCCAGGGGGCCTTGTGCCCGGTGTGCCCGGCGCGCTCCAGTCCGGTGTACTGCCGGTCGACGTCGGCCGGATCGTCGCAGGCGAAGGCGAGCTCGACGCGGCCGCCGCCGCTCGGCGGGGTCCAGGAGGGGTCGAAGGAGCGGATGGTCTCGACGGTGTCCCAGGCGATGCGCAGCCCGCCGGGCAGCGGGGCCTCCACATGGGGCTGCTCTTCGGCGCCGGCGGGGATGTCGAGGCCGAGGCGGCGGTAGAACGCGAGCGAGGCGGCCATGTCGGAGGTGACCAGGCCGACGAGATCGATACGGGGTGCCATACGGCCATGCTGGGGCGTCGCCGGGCCGGAGGTCTTGAAGGAATCGGACGTGTCCGGCGAACGGCCCGGCAGGCGGTCCGGTGCGGGCGGAAACGGGCCTATGCCGCCGCACGGGGCGGCAGCGGCACAGGGTGCCGGTCATGAGCGACTTCGGCATACGCCCCGCGACGGCGGACGATCTGCGGGCCATCGTGGACATGCTCGCCGACGACCCGCTGGGCGCCCGCCGCGAGTCCCCCGGCGACCTCGCCCCCTACCGGGAGGCCTTCGCGGAGATCGCCTCCGACCCCCACCAGCACCTGGTCGTTGTCCGATGAGCCGGCCCGCGGTCTGCGTGCTGATGCGAGTGATGCGCTCGTCCAGGGCGTCGAGGTCGATGTGGAGAAGGTTATCCACAGGCCGGGGGCGGGTGTTCCGTTCGGCGTCCAGCAGGTAGGCACGCACTTGACGTGCGACGACGCTGTCGCGCAGCAGCATCGCGACGTTCAGGACGGTGCGCCGGGAGAAGACCGCGACGGAGCGGGTGCGCGGCGGCAGTCCACAGGGTTGCTTGAAGCAACTCAGTTCCGGCCCTGTCAGAACGCGGTAGCCGTTGGCCTCCAGTTCGTCGCGGTGATCGTGGACGACGGCGCGGATGACGGTCTCCCCCACCTCGAAGTAGGCGGCCACCATCCGCGTCGTGACATGCGTCCCGTCCGGCAGGACGGAGAGGGCCTTCACCTTGTCCAGCGCGCCCGTGTGTTCGGCCACGCTCTCGCGCAGTGTCCTCGATTCCAGCAGGACTTCCTCGTTCACCGTCACCGTCTCCTCCATCCGGGCGTCACCCCGATGGCGCAGCCCCTCACCGGGAGAACGAGGTGATACATGTGAAGACACGATCGAATGGCATTAAAACGTGCGGAATTCCGCGCCGGTGCGGGCGGCTTGGAACAGGCCTCCTCCAAGGAGTTCTGTCCCGGCCCGCCGACGGGAGTCGTCCACACCCCCGGCGCCCCCGTCACCAAGGGGCCGGCGCGGTGGAAAACGCTGGCCCCGGCCGACGCGGCCGGGGAGAGTGTGCGGATGAGCGATTCCAGCGGAGACATGGACGGCGAGCTGCTGCCGGAGACCCGCCGCGCACTCCTCCACAGGCTGGCCGTCGCCCAGGCCGAGGGCCGGGTGCCGTCGGCGGTCGGGGCCGTGGTGCGAGACGGGCGGACGGTGTGGACGGGGGTGCGCGGCGGTGCGGTCGGCCTGCCCGGCGCGGCGGGGGAGACGGAGGGCGAGCCGACCGCGGACACCCGGTACCGGATCGGCTCGATCACCAAGACGTTCGTCGCGGTGCTGGTGATGCGGCTGTGCGACGAGGGGCTGCTGGACCTGTCCGACCCGCTCGGTGAGTATCTGGAGGTGCCCGCCGAGGCCGGGGAGGAGGTCGCCCGGGCGACGGTCGCCCAGTTGCTGTCCCACTCGGCCGGGCTGGCCGCCGAACCGCGCGGCCCCTGGTGGGAGCGGACGCCCGGCGAACTGCGCCCCGGGCCGGCCGACCTGTTCGGCGAGCGGCCCGTGCGGCATCCGGCCGGCCGGCGGCACCACTACTCCAACCTCGGTTACGCGCTGCTGGGCTCCCTGGTGGAGCGGCTGCGCGGCGCGCCCTGGTACGACGTGCTGCGCGAGGAGGTGCTCGGCCCGCTGGGCATGGACCGTACGACGCCGCTGCCGCGGGAGCCGTACGCCCGGGGGTGGGCCGTGCACCCGTGGGCGGACGCGGTACTGCCCGAGCCGCTCGCGGACACCGGGTTGATGGCGCCGGCCGGGCAGCTGTGGTCCACGGCCGGGGACCTGTGCCGCTTCGCGGCGTTCCTGGCGGCAGGCGACGAGAGGGTGCTGGGCGCGGAGAGCCTGGAGCGGATGCGGACACCGGCGGTGGCGCCGGAGGCGGAGTCCTGGGACCAGGCGTACGGGCTGGGGATGCAGCTGGTGCGCTCCGGCGGAAGGTTGCTGGCCGGACACACCGGTTCCATGCCGGGTTTCCTCGCGGCGGTGTGGACCGCTCCCGGGGAGCGGCTGGCGAGTGTGGCGCTGGTCAACGCGACCTCGGGGCTGCCGGTGGGCGGTCTGGCGGCCGATCTGCTGGGGATCGTCGCCGAGCGCGAGCCGTCCTTCCCCGAGCCGTGGCGTCCGCGCTCGCAGACCGGTCCGGAGCTGCCGGCGCTGACGGGTCCGTGGTACTGGGGGCCGTCGGTGTTCGCGCTGCGGGTGCGCGAGGGGCGGGCGCTGGAGCTGGTCCCGGTCGGCGGCGCGGGGCGGGCCTCGCGCTTCCGGCCGGAGGCGGACGGCACCTGGACGGGGCTGGACGGCTACTACGCGGGTGAGACGCTGCGGGTGGTGCGCGGGGCGGGCGGGGAGGTGAGCCATCTGGATCTGGGCACGTTCGTCCTCACCCGGACCCCCTACGATCCGGAGGCCCCCGTTCCGGGTGGTGTGGACCCGCAGGGGTGGCGCGCGGAGTGAACTCCGCGCCCCGGTCCGGGTGCCCGGGCCCGGGTCGGGGCGTCAGCCCAGTGCCACCGAGTAGGGGGCGAACCGCAGGCCGGGGTCGCCGGGGACGTCAGATGCCCCGTGCACCATCACGGTGGTGGTGAAGTCCCCGTCCAGGCCGCCCGAGCGCAGCCAGTCCACCAGCCCCCGGTGGTGGAGGCCGGCGTCGTAGCGGACCGGGCCGCCGGTGCGGGAGGCGAGTTCGGTGATCAGGGCTCGGGCGGTGGTCTCGTCCTCCGCGACGACCGGGCCGATCACGGTGGTGCCCTCGTTCGGCCAGGCGGCCGCGAAGCCGGCGATCCCGCCGGGGCCGGCCCGGGAGACGGCGACGGCGAAGTGGTCGGCGAAGGACGGCAGCCGGGCGATCAGATGGGCGCGGTCGGCGCCGAACGCCCTTGCGTCCAGGGCGAGTACGGCGGGCAGGTCGGCGGCGACGGCGTCGCGCACGGGGACGGGCGGGCCCGGGGAGCGGGCGGGAGCGAGGCGGCCGGTGAGCATGACGGTGGTGCCGACGGCGGTGAAGCCGAGCTCCTCGTAGAGGGGGCGGCCGTTGGAGGTGGCGGTCAGGAAGACGACGGCGTCCCCGGATTCCTCCAGCGCGTACCGCATCAGATGGCGGCCCAGGCCCCGGCGGGCGTGGCGCTCGGCGACCAGCACCATGCCGACGCAGGTGTGGGCCCGGGAGCCCGGGGAGCCGGGCCGCGGTCCGTAGGAGGTGAGGACGTAGGCGCCGATCAGGCCGCCGCGAGGGTCGTCCCCGGGCGCGTCGATGCCGTAGCCCTGCCCCGCGGTGAGCAGCAGCCGCCATTTGTGCTTCTCGCGCGTCCAGCCGCGGTCGGCGGCGAGGTCGAGACAGGCGGGCAGATCGGCGAGGGCGAGGCGGCGGACGGGCGGAAGCGGAACCGGGGGCCGGATGTGGGTGGACGTCACGGGTGCTCAGCCTGGCCGACGGACGGAGGGGCGGCCACCGGTTTACGCGTCTCCCCCCCCCGTCGCGTCCCCGGCCGCGCCCCGGCCGTGGACGCGGGGAATACCCCGGAACTGTCCGGGTATACGTTTTCGCCGCTTTTCCGGGTGCGTCCGGCCGGAATCCGCAAGCCGGTTGGAAAGGGAGCGGGCAGCTCTGGAAAACTGCGCGCAGAACGGCCCCCGATGCTTTCTGTGACCGTGTCCGGAAAAGTGAAGATAACGTATGGAGAGTGTGCCGGATCCGGGGTGGCGGATCCTGTGGGGAGAGGGCTCCGGTCGCGCCTTCCGCGCCGCGACCGACAGTTGTGGCAGGGTGATCGCCGCTGGTGGGCGTGGTGGGGGAGTCTCTTCCGGCAGGTCTGTGCGGGGGGACCGCGCCAGGAGCGGGCGCAGCGCAATTCGACGGGATGACGGAGCCCGCGGAATTCGGTGGAAGCCCTGCCGGGGCTTGTGTATCGATCGCGCACCGGTATGGTCGAGACCGCGTATCACCGCTCACACATATCCGCGGCCGATGAAACGGGGGCCCTGCCCAGGTGGTTTTCGCTCTGTAAGTGACCGAACCGATCGGAAGATGTACGAGGCGAGACAGACCATGGCCACTACGTCGGCGGGCAACGGAACTCCCCAGCGCGCGGCCGGTGGACCGCCCACCGTCGGTGGAGGTGGTGGAGGCGGTGACCGGGGCTGGTTCGCTCCGAAGCACGGAGAGGAGCGCACGGCACCGCCGTCCCGCCCCGCACCCGGCCCCGCACCGGGGCCCGCGCCCTCCGCGTCCGGCCCGGTCCCGGAGTTCACCGTCAACCCCGGCTACGGACGGTTCGAACCCTCCCGCGACGCGGAGCTGATACGCCGCGTCCTGGACGAGGTGGAGCCGGTATCGCAAGCTCTCACCTCGTACTTCTACGCCCTGCTGTTCACCCGGAACCCGGGGGTGCGCGCGCTGTTCCCCGCCGCCATGGACGCCCAGCGCGACCGGCTGTTCAAGGCGCTGCTCACCGCCGCCGGACTGATCGACGAGCGCCGCGCGCTGGTGGAGTACCTCTCCCATCTCGGCCGCGGCCACCGCAAGTACGGCACCGAACCCGGGCACTACCCCGCCGTCGGCGAGTGCCTGATCGACGCGCTGGCCCGCTACGCCCCGCGCACCTGGGGCCAGGAGGCGGAGGCCGCCTGGGTGCGCGCCTACACCGCCATCTCCCAGATCATGATCGACGCCGCGGCCGAGGACGCGCGCAGGGCGCCGGCGCTGTGGCACGCCGAGGTGGTCGCGCACGAGATGCGCACTTCCGACATCGCCGTCGTCACCGTCCGGCCCGACCAGCCCTATCCGTTCCTGGCCGGCCAGTACGCCAGTGTCGAGACGCCCTGGTGGCCGAAGGTGTGGCGGCAGTACTCCCTGGCCTGCGCCCCGCGCTCGGACGGGCTGCTGGTCTTCCACGTCAAGGCGGTGCCCGCGGGCTGGGTCTCGCGCGCGCTCGTCCACCGGGCCCGCCCCGGCGACGTGCTGCGGCTGGGCGGGCCGGCCGGTTCGATGACGGTGGACCACTCCTGCGGCAACGGCCTGCTCTGCCTGGGCGGCAGTACGGGCATCGCGCCCATCAAGGCGCTGGTCGAGGATGTCGCCGGGCACGGCCGCGCCCGCCCGGTGGAGGTGTTCTACGGCGCCCGCAGCGATCTGGACCTGTACGACCTGGACACCCTGCGCGAGATGGAGCGGAGGCTGTCGTGGCTGTCGGTACGCCCGGTGGTCGAGGGGCCGTCGGGCGAGATCACCGGCCGGCTTCCGGACGCGGTGCGGCAGGGCGGGCCGTGGCACGCCTTCGACGGCTACCTGTCCGGTCCGCCGGGGATGATCCGCAGCGGTCTGGACGCACTCGTGAGGGTGGGGATCCCCTCCGACCGGATACGGCACGACTCCCTCGGCGGGCTGGTCGCCCTGCGGAGTTGAGACCTGCGGGGCCCGCGGCTTCCCGCGAGGGCCGGGAGCGGCGGACGGACGAAGCGGACGCGACAGCGAGACAGGACGGAACCACCACGTGAACCACGACGTGGACGCGACGGAAGCGGTCGACGCCACCATGACGCTCAGGACGGTGCGCCCGGCACGCACGGTGTCCGTACCGGACGGTACGAGGCCGGCACACACGGCAGGTCCGGCAGGTCCGGCAGGTCCGGCAGGTCCGGCAGGCCCGGCATGGGCGGTGGACGAGCCGGAGGGCACGGCGCCGGCGGGCTTCGCCCCGGCACCCGCCCCCTTCCCCGCGCCCTCCCCCGCCACAGCCCCGGACCCTGCTCCCGAGCCCGAGCCCGGCCCCGAGCCCGTACGCCCCGGCAGCGACGGCGAGCACGCGATGCAGCAGCGCCTGGGCACGACCGAGCGCGCCGACCGCTTCTACGGCGAGCAGATGCTCGGCCACCTCAACGAGCGGATGCGGGAGTTCATCGGCCGGCAGGAGATGTTCTTCCTGGCCACCGCCGACCGGCACGGCGAGTGCGACAACTCCTTCCGCGCCGGTCCGCCCGGCTTCCTGCACGTGATCGACGAGCGGACCCTGGTCTACCCCGAGTACCGGGGCAACGGCGTGCACGCCAGTCTCGGCAACATCCAGGAGAACCCGCATCTGGGCATCCTGCTGGTCGACTTCCTCCAGGCCCGGATCGGCCTGCACGTAAACGGCCGCGCCGAGATCGTCGAGGACGCCGAGCTGCGTCCGGCCCACCCGGACCTGCCGTCCGACTCCGTGCCCGGCCGGCGGGCACTGGTGTGGGTGCGGGTGACGGTGGAGGAGGCCTACATCCACTGCGCCAAGCACATCCCGCATCTGCAGCGGGCGCCCAAGGGGACCCCGCGCGACTGGGGCACGGACGACCAGCGGCGCAAGGGCGGGGACTTCTTCGGGACGGTGCAGGAGGCGCGGCGTCGCGGCGGCCCGGCCGTACGTCCGCCGCGCGAGCGCGATGGCGCGGGCGGGCACGGCGGATCCGGCGGGCCGGGCGGTCATGTGCCTCCCTCCGACGATCCGGCGGCCTGGCGTGCCCACGCCGAGCAGTTGCTCGAAAAGGCCCGGCGGCGCCGGGCGGAGGGCGAACGTACGCCCTTCCGGGGCTGGTTCGGCTGAGCGGTCCCCGGCTTCCCCGGACCGGGGGCCGGGGTGGCTCCCCGGGGTGTCAGCCCAGGTCCGGGCCCAGCAGGGCGCGCACGCCCTCGACGTTGGCGTCGAGGTAGGCGCGCAGTGAGGGAGGCACCACCTCGACCGAGGCGATGCCCGCGCGGGTGAAGGGGACGCGGACGGCCTCGTACTCGCCGCGCGGCTCCTCGACCTCCGGGCCGTGCCGGCGGGACAGGTCCATCGAGGCCAGCCGGCAGACGAAGAAGAACTGCACCTTCACCGCGCCTCCCGCGGCGCCCTCCGCCGCGTCCACCGCCTCCGCGGCCAGCGGCGCGACGACCGCCGCGCCGCCCCCCGCGTCCTCGGCCGGGTCGTAGGGGACGGTGTCGACGAAGGCGGGGACCACGTCGGTCACCTTCGCCCCCAACTCCTCGTCCAGCTCGCGGTGGAGGGCGTCGACGACGGTGGCGTCCCCGGTCTCGACACCGCCGCCCGGAGTGATCCAGTACGGCTCGCGGCCGGGCTTGGTCCGCTTGATCAGGATCATCTCGTCGTCATCGAGCAGGATGGCCCGGGCGGTGCGTTTGACCACGGGGCGCGCGTCGGCGGTCATGGGGGAGGTCTGGCCCGCTCGGGGGCCGGTGAAACCTTCCGGGCGCAGAGGACGGGAAGGCGGGTGGGGCGGCGGAAGCGGTCGCGGGCGGGACCGCGGGCGAGCGCCGATATGACGACTGGACAATAACGCTCGGTCAACTAACCTTGACCATGCGCTGTTTACGCGCGTCGCACGGGGCGGCTTGGGGCATGAGGGGGGAGTTTCAAGCCGCCCCGCGCCCCTACCGGATCCCACGGAACCCGGCCGAGCCCCTCCACACTCCTTCGCGCCGCCCCGTACGCCAGCACCCCCGTACGTCGACCGGCCCCGTACGTCAGCCGCGCCCGGCTTCGTCCAGCGCCGCCCGGATGTCGGCGACCAGGTCGGCCGCGTCCTCCACACCCACCGACATCCGCACGAAGCCCTCCGGCACCGCGTCCCCGCCCCACCGGCCGCGCCGCTCGGCTGTGGAGCGAACCCCGCCGAAGCTCGTCGCGTCGTCCACCAGCCGCAGCGCGGCCAGGAACCGCTCGGCGAACCCCTTGTCCGGCAGTGTGAAGGAGACCACGCAGCCGAAGCGCCGCATCTGCCGCGCCGCCACCGGGTGCGCCGGGTCGTCCGCCAGCCCCGGGTGCCGTACACCGCTCACCTCCGGCCGCTCGCGCAGCGCCCCGGCGACGGCGAGTGCGTTCTCGGCCTGCCGCGCGGTGCGCAGCTCCAGCGTGGCCAGGGAGCGGTGCGCCAGCCACGCCTCCACCGGCCCGGGGATCGCCCCGACTGTCTTGCGCCACAGCCGCACCGACGCCGTCAGCTCCGGATCCCGGCACGTCACATAGCCCAGCAGTACGTCACCGTGTCCGGTCAGCGCCTTGGTGCCGCTGGCCACCGCGTAGTCGGCGCCCAGCTCCAGCGGCCGCTGGCCCAGCGGGGTGGCCAGGGTGTTGTCCACGGCGACCAGCGCGCCGCGCTCGTGGGCGGCGTCGGCCAGGCGGCGGATGTCGCACACGTCAAGGCCGGGGTTGGAGGGGGACTCGATCCACAGCAGCGCCGCCCCGTCCAGGGCGTCGAGCTGTGCGTCGCCGCCGGTGGGCGCGGTACGCACCTCCACCCCCCAGCCCTCCAGCCGCTCGCGCATCGGAACGAGCAGGTTGTAGCCGTCCGAGGGCAGCACCACCACGTCGCCGGGCCGCGTCCGCGACAGCAGCACCGCGGAGATCGCGGCCATGCCGGAGGCGAAGACGGTCGTGCGCGCCGTCTCGTCGCCCGGGGCCTCCAGCTCGCCGATGGCGCTCTCCAGGCCCGTCCAGGTGGGGTTGCCGTCGCGGCCGTAGGAGTAGGGGGCTTGCGCCGGGTCCCCGGGCAGGTGGAAGTGGGCGGCCAGCACCGGCCCCGGCAGCGGCGGCGCGTATAGCTCCTCCTCGGGCAGCCCGGCCCGCACCACCCGCGTCCCGTTCCCGTTCCCGTTCCCGTGGACGCCGCCCCGCTCGTTCCGCTCGCGCGTCATGTCCCGCTCCTCGTCGCTCTCCCCCGCCAGCCCGTCCGGCGCCTCCGAGCGTACGTGCGCGGCTCAGCCGAGCGCCGCCCGGGCCGCCGCACCGCAGCGGGCGCCGTAGCCGGAGCCGAAGAGGACGGCGTGCACCAGCAGATGCTGGAGCTGGTGCAGCGGCACGCGCCCCCTGTGGCCGGGCAGCGGGCGGACCTCCTCGTACGCCGCCAGCAGCCGCTCCAGGTGCGGGCAGCCGAACAGCTCCAGCACCGCCAGGTCCGTCTCGGGGTGGCCGCCCTGCGCGGCCGGGTCGATCAGACGGGCACGGCCGTCGGCGGACCACAGGACGTTGCCCGACCACAGATCGCCGTGGATGACTGCGGGCGGCTGCGAAGGGCCCGCCGTCCCGCCGCCCGCCGTCCCGCCGCCCGCCGTCCCGCCCGAGGCGCCGCCCGAGGCCAGTGCCTCGCACAGCCGCTCCACGTCCCGGGCGTCCCCAGGCCCGATCCCGCCGCCGTCCACCGCCCGCCGCAGCAGGGGCAGCAGCCGCCACTCGGCGTGGAAGACCGGCCAGTCCTCCGCCCCGGAGGGCGGCTCGGGCGGCGAGGGCAGGGGGACCGAGCCCAGATGGACGGGGAGAGCGGGGTCCGTTCCGCCCCAGACCGGGGCCGGAGTGGAGTGCAGGGCGGCCAGTTCGCGGCCCAGTCGCTCGGCCTGCCCGGCGCTCGCCGCGCCCGGCTCGACCCACTCCAGCACCAGTATGTCCGGCCCGGCGCCGATCACCTCCGGCACGGCCACCGAGCCGGTGGAGCGCAGCAGCTCCAGACCGGCGGCCTCGGCCGCGAAGAACCCCCGGGGGGCGCCGACGAGGGTCTTGGCGAAGACGGTACGGCCGTCCGCGAGCGCGATCCGGTACGCGTCGCAGATGTCGCCGCCGCCCACGGGCCGAGCCGGCCCGGGGGCCGAGCCGGTCAGGGCGGCCACCCGCCCGGCGACGCCCTCCCCGGACCTTCCGGGCCCGCCCGTGACGTCCGTCACAGCAGCGCCGCCCCGCCGTCACCGGTTCCGCCGTCCGCGGCCGACGGCCCGCCGAGAGCGGCCCGCACCTCCTCCAGCAGACCCGGCACGGCCTCCTCGACCAGGGCCAGGCACTCCTCGAAACCCTCCGGCCCGCCGTAGTACGGGTCGGGCACGTCCAGGTCGCACGAGCCGGCGCCGGGGGCGTACGACCGCAGCAGCCGGATCTTGCGCGTGTGCCCGGGACCGGGCGCCAGCCTCCGAAGGTCCCGCAGATGCCCCTCGTCCAGGGCGATCACCAGATCAAGGCGCTCGAACCAGTCGCGCCGGAACTGCCGCGCCACGTGCTCGTGCGCGTATCCGGCGGCCGTCAGCACCGCGACGGTGCGCGAGTCGGCGCCGTCGCCGGCGTGCCAGCCGCTCGTCCCCGCGCTGCTCGCCTCCACCAGCTCCGCCAGGCCGGCCCGCTCCGCATGGGCGCGGAAGACGGCCTCGGCCATGGGGGAGCGGCAGATGTTGCCGGTGCAGACGAAACAGACGCGGTAGGGCGTACGGGCGCCGCCGGGGGCGCCGGGAGTGTCGGGGCCGGAGGTGCGCATGCCCTCCATCATCGGCGATGCCCCGGGCCTCCCCGGCCCCCGGCCCCCGTCCTTCGTCCTTCTCCGCACGGCGGTCAGTCGCCGTCGGGCAGCACCATGCTCACCGCCCACGACACGATGGAGATCACCAGGGCGCCGAGCACCGCCGTCCAGAAGCCGTCCACACGGAAGGCCAGGTCGAACTGCTCGGCCAGCCAGGAGGTGAGCATCAGCATCAGCGCGTTGATCACCAGAGTGAACAGGCCGAGCGTGAGGACCAGCAGCGGCAGGGACAGCAGTTTCGTGATCGGCTTGACCACGGCGTTGACGACGCCGAAGATCAGCGCGACGAGGACCAGCGTGAAGGTCTTGCCCGCGGTGTCTTCACCCGTGAGCGTGATGTCGTCCAGCAGCCAGACGGCGACGGCCAGGGCCACCGCGTTGGCGATCGTTCTGACAAGGAAATTCACCATGCCCGAGATCGTTCCAGAAACGGGGACGGTCGCCTACCGGTGAGGGGTCGAGGAGTCATGAAGGCGTTCCGGCTGGAGGAGCTGGAGGCGGAGCGGGCCGCCAACGACGGCGCGTACCTGCAGTTCCTGCGCGAGAGGAACATGTCCGTCGGCCTGTACGCCCTGGACCGGGGCTCGCCCGACCCGCAGCAGCCGCACCGGCAGGACGAGGTGTACTTCGTCGCCAGCGGCCGGGCGCTGATCACCGTCGGGGACGAGACCACCCCGGTCGCGCGCGGCAGCGTGGTCTACGTGCCGGCCGGTGTGCCGCACAGGTTCCACCACATCACCGAGGACCTGCGGGTCCTGGTCGTCTTCTCTCCCCCCGAGGGCTGACCGGGCCGTCCGTGCGCTGACCGGGTCGTCCGGGCCCGGCCCGGGGCGCCGCCCCGGCCGCCCTAGGGGTCCGGTCAGGGAAGGACCCGGGCCCGCGGCGTCCCGGCGCGGGGCCCGCCCGCCTAGCATCGGAGGCGGAAGCACCGGACGCACCCGGCCACCGGGCCCTCCCGGTGGCCGAAGACTTCAGGAAGCGGGTACACGGTCATGGATCTCAAGGAGACCTTCGCGGCGCTGCCGTGGTGGGTGAAGTGGGTCGCGATCCCGCTCATCGCGCTCTTCGTCTTCGGCGGCCTGATCTTCGCCGTCGTCGGCTTCGTCGTGAAGCTGCTCTTCAAGGTCCTGCTGTTCGTGGCGCTGGTCGGCGCACTGGTCTACCTGGTGCGGAAGTTCACCTCTTCCGGATCCTCCTCGGGGGGCTGACGCCCCCGCCGGGCACCCGGCCCGTTCCGCGCCGGGCCCCGGGTATCCCGGGCGTCCCGGGCGCGGCTCAGCGCCGTGCCCGCCGCCTGCCTCCCCGGCCCCGGGAGCGCCCGGGCCCGGCCGCGGCCTCCCCGCCGCCGGACGCCCCCTCGCGGTCGGCGACCGCCACCAGGGCCGCCAGCGCCGTGGTCACCGGGACCGAGGCGACCAGGCCGATCGAGCCGATCAGCGTCCGCACGATCTCCTCCGCCACCAGCTCGCTGGTGGCCACCTGGCCCATTCCGCTCTCCGCTATCGAGAACAGCAGCAGCAGCGGCAGCGCGGCCCCCGCGTACGCCAGCACCAGCGTGTTCACCACCGACGCGATGTGGTCGCGCCCGATGCGCATCGCCGCGCCGTAGAGCCTGCGCCACCCGGCCGACGGGTCGGCCTGACGCAGCTCCCACACCGCCGAGGTCTGCGTCACCGTCACGTCGTCCAGCACGCCCAGCGAACCGATCAGCACACCGGCCAGCAGCAGGCCGCGGATCTCGATGTCCGGGTAGAGGCCGTGCACCAGCCCTGTCTGGTCGTCGGTGTTGCCCGTCAGCGCGGCCCAGCCGATGAACGCCGAGCCCAGCAGACCGATCAGCAGCAGCGACACCAGGGTGCCCAGGACGGCGACGGAGGTACGGGCGTTGACGCCGTGGCACAGGTACAGCGTGGCCAGCATGATCGCGCTGCCGCCCACCACCGCCACCAGCAGCGGGTTGGAGCCCTGGAGGATCGCGGGCAGGATGAACAGCGTCAGCACCCCGAAGCTGACCGCCAGCCCCACCAGCGCCAGCACCCCGCGCAGCCGCCCGACGACTACGACCGCCAGCGCGAAGACGCCCGCCAGCACCACCATGGGCACCCCGCGCGCCACGTCCACCACGCTGTACTGGAACTCGCGCGGCGCGTCGGGCGCGTACGCCACTACCACGTCCTGACCGGGGCTCAGCCGGCGCGTGGCGTCCGGGGTGACGATCTCCGGGAAGGTGTGGCCCGCGTCCTTCCCCTCGGCGACCTCGACGGTGGCCCGCAGACAGGCGCCCTCCCCGGTGTCCTCCCCGGTGTCCTTCCCGGAACCTTCTCCGGAGCCCTCCGGGAGAGCGCCCGGACCCCCGCTTCCGCCCTCCTGCGCGCCTCCTGCGCCCCCACCGCCTCCGTCGGCGCCCCCCACGCCGCCGGGCGGCCGGGCGGCGCCCACCTCCTCGCAGTCGACCTCCTCGACCGCGGTGACCCGGGCGCCGAGCGTCTGCCGGTCGAAGCCGACACCGCTGGGCGAGCCCTCCCCCTCGGGCGCGCCGCCCGGCCACAGCACGACCAGCCCGGCGAGCACCGCGACGGCGAACGGGACCAGCACCGCCGCGACCACCTTGCGCAGCCGCGCCGAGACGGGGGCGGGCGGCCCGTGCGAGTGGCCGTGCCCGTGCGAGTGCCCGTGCGGCGTATGCCCGTGACCGGGCGGCGGACGCCTGGGCGGCGGGGCGGAGGGCGGGGCCGGCGGCACCCGCGGGGGAACCGGGGGACGGGACGGCGGGGGGAGCGGGGAGGAGGAGTCCACGGTCCGATCATCGCAGGCGCGGCACCGGGCACCCTGGCGCGCTCCCGGTGTCAGCCGTTAGCGTGGGGGGCGCTTTTGCACATCGCGGGAGCTCCGAGCACGGGGCTGAGAGGGCGCTGACCTCCGTGGACATCCACGGAAACGGCTGCGTCGACCGCCGAACCTGTTACCGGGTAATGCCGGCGTAGGGAGTTGGGTCTCATGACCACGCAGGACGCACGCACGCCCGAAAACGCCTCCGGGAGCGCCGAGGAGCGCGCGACCGGCTGGCACAAGGGCTATCTGAGCGGTTCGCGCCCCGACATCCGGGTGCCCGTCCGCCGAGTGCACCTGACCAACGGCCGCGACGTGACGCTGTACGACACGTCCGGCCCGTACACCGATCCGAACATCGACACCGACGTCCGCCGCGGCCTGGCGCCGCTGCGGGAGAACTGGATCATCGCCAGAGGGGACACCGAGGAGTACCCGGGCCGCGAGGTGCGGCCCGAGGACGACGGCCTCAGGCACACCTCGCCGCGCGGCGGGCTGCGCAACCTGGACGCCGTCTTCCCCGGCCGCCCCCGCCTGCCGCGCCGGGGACGCGGCGCCACCACCGCCGTCACACAGCTCGCGTACGCCAAGCGGGGCGAGATCACCCCCGAGATGGAGTTCGTGGCCGTCCGCGAGGGCTGCTCGCCGGAGCACGTGCGCGACGAGATCGCCGCGGGCCGTGCCGTCCTCCCGGCGAACGTCAACCACCCGGAGACCGAGCCGATGATCATCGGCAAGAACTTCCTGGTGAAGGTCAACGCCAACATCGGCAACTCCGCCGTCACCTCCTCCATCGAGGAGGAGGTGGAGAAGATGACGTGGGCCACCCGCTGGGGCGCCGACACCGTCATGGACCTCTCCACCGGCCGCAACATCCACACCACCCGCGAGTGGGTGCTGCGCAACTCCCCCGTCCCCATCGGCACCGTCCCCCTCTACCAGGCGCTGGAGAAGGTCGACGGCAAGGCCGAGGAGCTGACCTGGGAGATCTACAAGGACACCGTCATCGAGCAGTGCGAGCAGGGCGTGGACTACATGACCGTCCACGCCGGCGTCCTGCTGCGCTACGTCCCGCTGACCGCCCGCCGCAAGACGGGCATCGTCTCGCGCGGCGGCTCGATCATGGCCGCCTGGTGCCTGGCCCACCACAAGGAGAGCTTCCTCTACACCCACTTCGAGGAGCTCTGCGAGATCCTGCGCGCCTACGACGTCACCTTCTCCCTCGGCGACGGACTGCGCCCGGGCTCCATCGCGGACGCCAACGACGAGGCGCAGTTCGCCGAACTGCGCACGCTGGGCGAGCTGAACCGGATCGCCAAGTCCCACGACGTGCAGACGATGATCGAGGGCCCCGGGCACGTCCCGATGCACAAGATCAAGGAGAACGTCGACCTCCAGCAGGAGATCTGCGACGAGGCGCCCTTCTACACCCTCGGCCCGCTCACCACCGACATCGCCCCGGCGTACGACCACATCACCTCCGGCATCGGCGCGGCGATGATCGCCTGGTGGGGCACGGCGATGCTCTGCTACGTCACGCCCAAGGAGCACCTGGGCCTGCCGGACCGCGACGACGTGAAGACGGGCGTGATCACGTACAAGATCGCCGCCCACGCCGCCGATCTGGCCAAGGGCCATCCCGGCGCCCAGGAGTGGGACGACGCCCTGTCCGACGCCCGCTTCGAGTTCCGCTGGGAGGACCAGTTCAACCTGGCCCTCGACCCGGACACGGCCCGCGCCTTCCACGACGAGACGCTCCCGGCCGAACCGGCGAAGACGGCGCACTTCTGCTCGATGTGCGGTCCGAAATTCTGTTCGATGAAGATATCCCAGGACATCCGCCGCGAACACGGCGGCGACCTCGCCCTGGACCCGGAGGAGGGCATGAGGCGGAAGTCCGAGGAGTTCGCGGCGAGCGGCAACCGCGTCTATCTGCCGCTGGCGGACTGACTCCGGCTGGTCCTGGCCGGTCCCGGCCGGCATCGGGCGTCCGCGGTGGACCGTCCGCCGCCTCCGGCCCGTGGGGTCACGAGCCGGAGGCGGCCCGGGGGTGTGCGCTCAGTGGCCCCGGCACGGCGCTCCGGACCGTGTCAGAGGCCGTCCCCCCGTCGGCGCGGGCGCGGGCGTAGTGCGTCAGCGAGCGGCGGTACTCCGGCAGGTGGGGGACGAGGGCGGTGAGGGCGAGGGCCACCGCCTCCCGCTCCCGTCCGGCGTCGGCGAGAGCCAGGGAGAGGAAAGCGGCGACCGCGTCGTCCAACTCATCGGAGCGCAGGTCCCGTTCGGCCGTCAGCAGTGTGACGCTCTCCTCCGTCCGGCCCAGGTTGCGCAGGGTGCTGGCCAGTTGGATCACCGCACGTCGGCGCCGCCCGCCGGGCAGGCCGGCCGCGAGGGCCCGGCGGTAGAGGCCGGCGGCCTCCTCCTCGCGGCCGAGTGCGTCGTGGGCGGAGGCCAGGGGGTCGGGACCGCGCCATCGCCGCTGTACCGGGGGTCCAGATCGGTCACCGGCCCGGCGCCGCTTGCGGTCGTGTTCTCCATCCGTCCTCCTCGTGCCCCGCCGGTTCCCAAGGATCCCGTCGGTCCCTGCGGTCGGGGGCGTCTGCGGAGGTATGACGCCGGCCGCCGGCGGAACTCGTCGGCGGCCGGGGGAATCACCCGTTCGGTTCATCCGTGCGAGGAGCCTTCGGCCCGCCGGGCGAGCTTGCCGGTGACGTCCTCGGTCTTCTCGGCAGGAGGCGGGGAGACCTCGACCTCGGTGCCGAAGTCGCTGAACTCGATGACGGTGCGGATCTTCGCCTCGCTCGCCTCCCGCGACGGCGGCTGGGACCGGGCCCGGGAGTTCGACCGTGCCGCCTCGCCGTCGAGGGGGATCTCGAACTGCTGGCGGCGGATGCGGTCCTGGTCGTCGAGCCACAGATGCATCGGCAGGGAGTCGCCGAGCTGCTGCCGCAGGCGCTCGGCCTCGGCCGTGTCCCCGTCGGCGAGTTCGTCCACGTCGACGTTCACGCGGTAGTGGGTGGTCTCCACCCCGCCGATCTCCTCGGTGCCGACGCGGGTGGCGTCGTCGTCCAGGGTCCGGGCGTAGTCGAGGCCCTGGACGGGGTCGTTGACGCGCACGCCGCCCACGGTGCCGTCGCTTCCGGCGAGTTCCCGCAGGTCGACGCTGATCCACGGCTTGCCCACACCGAGCTGCTCCCGCGCCTGGTCCGGCAGCCGCTGGTAGAGGGTCTCGTCCACCACCCGCTGCTCGATCCGCTCGCCGCCGCCCGCCTCGACGGTCAGGTCGCTCGTGCCGTCGGCCAGGTCGACGGTGCCGTCGCCGGTGAGGGTCTGCTGCTGCCCGCCCATGGCGGCGCGCACCTTCAGCGTCATCCTCGCGGTCTCGGCCGCGACCGTCTTCTCGTGCGCGGTCCGTACGACCTCGGCGGCCGCTTCGTCGGCTTCCCCGCCGTCCCCGCCGTCCCCGCCGTCCCCACCTCCGGTCCCCGCATCCCGCTCGGCCTCGGTGCCGGTGGCGGTGCCGGTCTCGGCCTCGGGCCCGGTCTCCTGTCCGCCGCAGCCGCCGATCAGCGTCGTACCGGCCAGCAGTCCGGCCGCCGCCACCACACCCGTCCTGGTCCCGCGTGACACGCGCGCCATCGTGTCTCCTCCGCTCCCGTGAAGGGGTCGTCGTCCGATGCGCTACGCGTTTCCCGGGGCAGTCCCGGCAATCGTCCCGAACCGATCGGTTCAGGCCAATCGCCTTGTGGAGAGGTGGGGTCGGCGCGATCGTGCGGGGAGGTCCCGGGCGGATGCCCGGGACCTCCCCGCACCCGGGGTGCCGCCGCGGGCCGCCCGGTACCGGGCGGCCCGCGCTTCCTCCGTCCGGCCCGCGCCGGCCCGAGCGTGTGTCAGAGAGTGCTCTTGAACAGCAGGCGGTTGGGCGTGCCGCTGACGTTTCCGCTGATCACGTTGGCGGTGGCGTTGCTGATCAGCCAGTTGTTGACGGTCGAGGACGAGGCGTCGCCGTACGCGGACTTGTACAGCGCGGCCACCCCGGCGGCGTGCGGGGACGCCATCGACGTGCCGTTCAGCGCGGTGCTGCCGCCGCCCATGCGGGTGGAGGTGACGGATACGCCGGGGGCGTACAGCTCGGTGCAGGAGCCCCAGTTGCTGAAGGACGCCTTGCGGTCGGAGCTGTCCGAGGCGGCCACGGTGAGGACGCCGGAGGCACTGGCCGGGGAGACGTTGCAGGCGTTCTGGTTCTCGTTGCCGGCGGCGACGGAGAGGTGGACGCCGGAGTTGGCCAGGTTGGTGGCGGCCGTGTTCACCGCGGACGAGTAGCCGCCGCCCAGGGAGGCGTTGGCCACGGCGGGCTTGACGGCGTTCTGCCGGACCCAGTCGAAACCGGCGATGATGCCCGAGTAGGTACCGCTGCCCTGGCAGTTGAGCACCCGGACACCGCGCAGCGCCACGCCCTTGGCGACGCCGTACGTCGCGCCGCCGACGGTGCCGGCGACATGGGTGCCGTGACCCTGGCAGTCCTGGCCGTTGCCGCCGAAGGCGTCGAAGACGTTGCGTGCCCGGCCGCCGAAGTCGGGGTGCGAGGTGTCGATGCCGGTGTCGATGATGTACGCCGTCACCCCGGCACCGTTGCGGTTGTACGTGTAGGCGCCGTTGAGCGGGCGGTTGCGCTGGTCGATCCGGTCCAGGCCCCAGGGCGGGCTGTACTGGGTGGCGCTGGCGGTGACCTTCCGGTCCTCCTCGATCGCCGCGACGGAGGGGTGGCGCTGGAGCGCCTTGAGCTGGCCGTCCGTCAGCTTCGCGGCGAATCCGTTGAGCGCCTCGGAGTAGACGTGCCGGGTCTTGATGTCCCTGTCTCCGGCGAGACTCGTGGCCTTGGCGCCGGGCTTCAGGGTGACGATGTAGTTCCCCTCGACGGCCAGCGCGTCCGGGGCCTGCGCGACCTTGACCAGCGGTGCCTCGGCGCGCGCGGAGTCGGCGGCGGGGGCCGCGGAGGCGACGGCGGGTATCAGCGCGGTGGGGATGGCGAGCAGCAGCGCGCCCAGGTGCGTTCGTCTCATGGGGGTGCACACCTTCCGGTGGTCGGCCGGCGCTGTGGGTGCGCGCCGGCACGTTGAGGGGGGACACCGCGTGACGCGGCGGCGGCCGCCGGTTCCCGGTGCCGCGGCGCCACGTTAAGCCCGGCGGTCCGGTGCGGGGACCGGGTCGGAACCGGCGTGGCCGGACCCGGCCAGCCCCGGATACGGCCCCGTGCCGGACGCACTGTGGAGAAGGGCCGGGTCACGGGCTACTTTTTTGGCATGTCCGCTGACAGCGACGACGCGGCCGAGACCGGGACCGAGGCCAGGCAGGTCTACACGCAACTGGTCGGAACGCTCAGGGGCACCCGCGCGACACGAGTCCCGCAGCCGGAGGAGATGCCCGAGGACGTCAGGCGCTGGCTCGCCGAGCGCAGGCTCCTCGACCCCGAGTGCCAGGGGATCAGCTCACCGGAGAGGGCCCTGCGGGAGCTGTTCGGCGAGCAGCGCGCCTGGCTGCGGTCGGCCGCCGAGACCCTGGACCGCAACCTCCGTGCCGTCGACGACATCCTCGACCTGCTCCCGGAGTTCCGGGGAGCGGGGCACGAGAGCGTCGAGGTGGAGTTCGTCGAGGACCGCGACCGGCTCCGCAGGCGGCTGGACGAGTTCGAGCCGGTGGGGCGCCGGGAGGTGCTGTGCATGCGGACCGCCTTCCCCGGCCCCGGGGTGCTGGAGGCCAGCCTCGTCCACGACCGCCGCATCCTGGCACAGGGAACCGAGATCAGGATGCTGGCCACCGTCGGCGCGACGCGCGGGCCGGGGGCCGCCGCCTACCTCGACGCCCTGCGGGAGGCCGGCGCCCGGGTCCGCGTCGCCGCCGCCCTGCCCCTCTACCTCCACGTCGTGGACCGCACGGTCACGCTGATGCCCGCCGGTGACGACCCCCTGGGCGGCGACGGCGACGTGCTGCTGCGCAGTTCGCGGATCGCGCTGTGTTTCGCGCAGGTCTTCGAACACGAGTGGGACGTGGCGCTTCCCTACCCCGAGGGCGCGGGCCGGGCCCGGCCCGCCGACGGCTCCCACCCGGCCGACGGGTACACCGAGCAGGAGCGGGAGATCCTCGCCCTGCTCGCGACCGGCACCAAGGACGAGAGCATCGCCCGGCGGCTCGGCTGCTCCGAACGGACGCTGCGGCGGATGATGACCCGGATCACCGAGAAGCTGGGGGCGGGAAGCCGGTTCGAGGCGGGGGTGCGCGCGGCGCGCCTGGGACTGGTCGACTGAGTGCCTACGGCGCGTCGGCCTCCCGCTCGCCCGCCGTCCCGGCGGCCTCCGCGACCAGCGCCTCCAGCCGGTCCCCGTGGGCCCCGCGCCAGTAGACGCGGCCGCAGTCGCGGCAGCGGGCGAAGGTGTCGTAGGTGCGGCGGGTGCCGGGGCGGAGCAGATGCTCGACCTCGGCCTTCGGCACCTCGGCGAGGAGCCCGTTGCACGCCGTGCACCGCGTCCACGGCGCCAGCGGCAGGTCGAACCGGTCCAGGACGTCGGCGAGCTGGTCGTCCGGGCGCGAACCGCGCACGTAGGCGCCCATCCACAGCTGCCGCCGCATCAGCAGCCCGCGGTCCTGGGTCAGCAGGACGCGCCGCTCGGCGTTGGCCTGCTCGACGAGGGCGGGGTCGTCCATGTCGTTGTGGTACGCGGTGTCGGCGCCCGCCACCAGCCGCAGCCGCCGCGCCAGCGTGCCCAGGTGGACGTCCAGCAGGAAGCGCGGCGGCCCGTGGGGGATCCGCTGCGGGCGTACGACGGGCTCGATCCGGACCGTCCGGCCCGCCTCGGGGCGGTACGAGGGCTCCACCCGCCGCCCGTCCTCGCCGCTTCCGGGGGAGTCCTCCAGGACGAGCGCGCCCACTTCCGTCAGCGGGATGCCGGCGGACTGCACGACGTGGACGAGCGAGGAGGTGCCGTCGTGGGGCACGGGGAGGAGCTCGGTGCCGCGGTGGCGCGAGGGCAGGAAGATCCGCAGTCCGGGGGAGACGCGGAGGAGCAGTTCACGGGGCGGCGGTGTGCCGCCGGGGGGCTGTGGTCGGTCCGTCACCCTCCCCAGGATGCCAGCGCGGGCCCGCCGGTCCCACCGCTTTACGGACCCTGCCCCCGCCCCCGCCCCGGGCTCCTGCCCTGCCCCGGGCTCCGGCTTCCGGCCGTGACTTCAGTCGGGGGTCCGGTCCGGGTACCGGTCGAGGGGGTGCTCGGTGCCCCCGAAATCGGGGCTGGTGAAGTCAGGGCCGGTGAAGCGGGCCCCGGCGTCCGTGTCGCGGGGCGTCTCCCCGCCCGGGCTGGAGAAGCCCGGGTGGGTGTAGCCCAGTCTGGGGTGGCGGCTTTCCCGCCATGCCTTCCCTGCCCCCGGGGCCCCGGAGGTCTCCAGGGTGCCCGCGGTGTCCGAAGCCGGCCCGGCCCCTGCCGCCGGCGCGGCCAGCGCCTCGTGGAGGAAGGGCAGTACCCCGCGCTCCAGCAGCGCCGTGCGCCAGGCCGTGCGCGCCCGCGCCACCTCCTCGGCGAGTGCGCTCTGCCCGCTGGGGCCGCCCGCCCGGATCGCGCCGGCGCCGTGGCGCACCGCGGTGACCAGCAGTCCGACACACGCGGCCAGCAGCGAGGCGGCGGTCAGGGCGGCGAAGGCCCAGCCCGCGTCGCGCAGTTGCGCGGCGATGGACGGCTCGGGGTCCAGCACCCGCAGCAGATGGCCGGTCAGGAGGAAGATCAGAGCCGCGGCCCCGGCCAGTACGGGCGCCAGGACGGAGAGCGTGGCGAGCAGCCCGGCACCGCCCGGACCGGAACCGGAATCCCCGGGCGTACCCGGTGCCGCCTCCCGCGCAGGTCCCTGCGAGGAGGGCGCGTGGCCGGGCAGGCGCAGCTCGTCGCGGAGCGCCACGAAGTGCTCGTACTCCGCCGCCGCGCAGGCCGCGATCGCCGCGGCCGCGCCGATCGCGGCGGCGCGCAGCTGCTCGGTGTTCAGCCGCCTTCCGGCGGCCGGTTCGGGGCGGTCGCGTGCGGCGCGCAGTGCCTCGTCGAGGACGCGTTCGAACTCGGGGCGGTCCTCAGGACGCAGGTGCGGAGCGGTGTTCATGTGCATCCCCCGGTGCTCCGTAAGGCCCTGGGGCCGGAAACGGAGGAGAGCTCGCTTGAGACAGGGACCCGATGGTAGAGCGGTTCCTTCCGGCAGTGACAGGGTGTTTCCGGAAAACACGCGCCACCGCCGGGCGGTGTTCACCCTCGGGGCGGTGTGTACGGGTGCGTACGGGGAGGATCAAGCGGACACCGGGGGAGACAACGCTCAGGCCGGGAGGGGAAGCCGGGACACCAGTAGCTTTCCGGCCATGGTCACCCCGCCGTCCATGGCGATCGCGAGCGAGTCGGCGTAGACGTGCGGCCCGTGCACCTGGGGCGCGGCGTCCTCGCCGTCCTCGGAGCCGACCTCGCCCAGCAGGTAGGGGATCGGGCTGTGGCCGTGGACGACACGTCGCCCGCCGTAGGTGTCCAGCAGTTCGCGGGCCGCCATGGCACCGGCGTCGTCACGGAAGGCGAAGCGCTTGGTGAACTTGCGGAACAGGTCCCAGGTCTCGTCGGCGTCGTGGTGGGTGAGGGCCTCGGTGATCGCGTCGTTGACGCCGGCGATGGTGTCGCCGTACTCCAGGTAGGCGGTGGTGTCGGAGTGCACCAGCAGGTGGTCGTCGGCCAGGGCCATGGCGTCCAGCCGGGACATCCACTGGACGTGGTGCTCCTGGAGCCGCTCCATGTCGGAGCGCTGCCCGCCGTTGAGCAGCCAGGCCGCCTGGAAGGAGGCGGTGCCCGCACCGGAGCCGACGGGGGTGTCGCCGAAGCGCTTGGCGCCGATCAGCAGCAGCTCGTGGTTGCCCATCAGCGCCTTGCAGTAGCCGCCGGCGGCGGCGGCCTCGGCGGAGAGCTGCATCACCAGGTCGATGACGCCGATGCCGTCCGGGCCGCGGTCGGTGAAGTCGCCCAGGAACCAAAGCCGGGTGTTGCCCGCGGTCCAGTGGTCCTCGGTGTCGACGATCCCCTGGTTCAGCAGGGCCGCACGCAGCTCGTCCAGATAGCCGTGGACGTCGCCGACGACGTACAGCGGGCCCTGCTCGCCGCCGCCGGCGGCGGGGGAGGGCGTGTCGACCAGCGTGGGGGTGGGGACGGCGGGGGCCGCTCCGATGACGGGCAGGTCGCGCCGGGTGGGGGTGTACCCCTCCGGGTGCGGCTCGGCGGCGCCCGCCGCACCCGGACCCGCCGCACCCGGACCCATGACGCCTGAACCCACGGCACCCGGCCCCGTGAAGCCCGAATTCACCGGGCCCGAACCCGTCGCGCCCGCGCCGCCGTGCCACACGTCGGATCCCCGACCGGCCCCCTGAGTCATCGGCCCCTCCACCATCGCGCGCGCCTGCACCTGCCGGACCTCTCTCCGCCTCCCGAGGGTCGCCCCGTGTCGAGAGCCGGTCCCGGTGTCGTGGGCCCATCATAGGAACGCAGGTCGCGCCTTGTGACGCACCCGGGGGACGGCAATTCGGACCGGGTCCGGGCAGGAGCCGGTCAGCGGCCGGTTCGCCCCGGAATGAGCGGGCCCCTACGCCTGCCCGCGCTGTTCGGGGGAGCGGGGGGCGCTCACCGTCGTCCGCCGGCGCCGGCGCTGCGAGGACGTGCGGACGATCAGGTCGGTGGGCATGATCCGCTGGACGGGGTCGCCGCCGCCGGTGCCCTCGATGGCGTCGATCAGGAGCTGGACGACGGTGGTGCCGATGCGCCCGGGTTTCAGCGACAGGGTGGTGATGGGCGGCTCGGTGCCGGCGTAGACGGCGGACTCGCTGCAGCACACCAGCAGCAGGTCGTCGGGGACGCGCAGCCCGTAGCGGCGGGCGGCGGCGAGCAGGTCGGTGCCGTTGGGGTCGAAGAGCCCGTACACGGCGTCGGGACGGTCGGGCCGGGCCAGCAGCCTGTCGGCGGCGACGGCGCCGGCGCAGGGGTCGTGGGCGGGGTAGGCCTCGTACACCGGGTCCTGCCCGGCGCGTTCGCACCAGCGCAGGTAGGCCTCGGTGGACAGCCGGGTGTAGGTGTCGGTGCTGGTGCCGGTGAGCAGGCCGATACGGCGGGCGCCGGCGGCGGCGAGGTGGTCGAGCAGGCCGGTGACGGCGGCCTCGTGGTCGTTGTCGACCCAGGCGGTGACGGGCAGGTCGCCGCAGGGTCGGCCGTCGGAGACCACGGGGACGCCCTGGCGGACCAGCTCGGCGACGACGGGGTCGCGGTCGGAGGGGTCGATGACGACGGTGCCGTCGAGGGCGACGTTGGACCAGACGTCGTAGGGGCTCTGCCGGGTGCTGCCCGGGAGGATCACCAGGGCGTAGCCGCGGGCCAGTGCGGCGGAGGAGGCGGCGCGTGCCATCTCGGCGAAGTAGGCGAACTCGGTGAAGGTGAAGGGCTCCTCGCCGTAGGTCGTGACCGTCAGCCCGATCAGCCCGGACTTTCCGGTGCGGAGCGTGCGGGCCGCCGCGGAGGGGCGGTAGCCGAGCCGGTCGGCGACTTCGCGGACATGGCGCCGGGTGGCGTCGGGCAGGCGGCCCTTGCCGTTGAGTGCGTCGGAGACGGTCGTGATCGAGACGCCGGCCGCCGCGGCCACGTCCCGGATGCCCGCGCGCCCCAGCCGACGGCCGTGAGCCCGGCTCACCTGGTGCTTCCCTGCTGCTGTCATGGCGTGCTGATACTAGGGCCGCGCAGCGCCGTTTGCTGGGGTGTACAGAACAACGTCGGAAGAGACGATTCTGCAAGCCGCTCTGTGGTAACGACCATGGAAAAGGCGGGAGTTGAGCTTCTGCCTCATCGTTTCTGCTGATGCTTCACCGCTTGCCGCAGCAGAAGTGGGGATGTCTCAAAGCTGTCTCAACTCACCTTCACGGGCGATGCGCGCTACGGAGCGCGCCACCGGCGCACGCTTCTGCGAATGCGCCCCCTTCTTCCGGCCCCTACGCCGTTCCGGCGAATCCTTCTAAGGTGTGCAGCATTGGTGGTACGGGCGGCGGCACGGCCGCCCCACGACTGGCCCCGAAGGGTCGAGGAGGACCTGGCATGACGGAGATGGCCCCGAAACTGCGCGCGGTGCTGGAGGGTATCCCCACCTACAAGCCCGGCCGCCCGGCCGCCGATGGCCCCACGGCGTACAAGCTGTCCTCCAACGAGAACCCCTACCCGCCGCTGCCCGGCGTCCTGGAGGCCGCCACCGCCGCCGCCGGCTCCTTCCACCGCTACCCGGACATGGCCTGCGGCCTGCTGACATCGGAGCTGGCGCACCGCTTCGGGGTGCCGATGAGCCACATCGCGACCGGGACCGGATCCGTCGGCGTCGCACAGCAGCTCCTCCAGGCCACCGCCGGCCCCGGCGACGAGGTGATCTACGCCTGGCGCTCCTTCGAGGCCTACCCGATCATCACCCAGATCTCCGGCGCGGCCTCCGTCCGGGTGCCGCTGGACGCCGACGAGAGGCACGACCTGGACGCGATGGCCGACGCCGTCACCGAGCGCACGCGCCTGGTCTTCGTCTGCAACCCCAACAACCCCACCGGTACCGCCGTCCGCCGCGCGGAGCTGGAGCGCTTCCTGGACCGCGTCCCCCGCGACGTGCTGGTGGTGCTGGACGAGGCCTACCGCGAGTTCGTCCGCGACGAGGAGATCCCGGACGGCATCGAGCTGTACCGCGACCGCCCGAACGTCTGCGTGCTGCGCACCTTCTCCAAGGCGTACGGCCTGGCCGGGCTGCGGGTCGGCTTCGCCGTCGCCCACGAGCCGGTGGCGGCGGCGCTGCGCAAGACCGCGGTGCCGTTCGGCGTGAGCCAGATCGCGCAGGACGCGGCGGTCACCTCGCTGCGCAGCGAGGCCGCGCTGCTGGAGCGTGTGGACGCCCTGGTCGCCGAGCGGACGCGGGTGGTGCGCGAGCTGACCGCGCAGGGCTGGACGGTCCCCGAGACCCAGGCGAACTTCGTCTGGCTGCGGCTGGGGGAGCGCACGGGCGACTTCGCCGGGGCCTGCGAGGCGGCGGGCGTGATGGTGCGGCCGTTCGCGGGTGAGGGGGTCCGCGTCACGATCGGCGAGACGGAGGCCAACGACCTCTTCCTCAAGGCCGCACAGGACTTCCGCAGGGACCTCTAGCCACCTCTAGCCACCGCCCCCGGCCCGCCCGGGGACCAACGGCCCTCCGAGCAGGACTTTCGTTCCCTCCCACCCCCCGGTGGGAGGGAACGAACATAAGTGGGTCATACTTCTTGTGAATGTGAACTCATTCACGAGCGCGTGTGCTACGTCACACCATGTCCACTTTGGGAGAGTGCTGTGGACCTAGCTCTGGCCCCGGAGACCCTGGCCCGGTGGCAGTTCGGGATCACCACCGTCTACCACTTCCTCTTCGTCCCCCTGACCATCTCGCTCGCCGCCCTCACCGCCGGCCTCCAGACCGCCTGGGTGCGCACCGGCCGCGAGGTCTATCTGCGGGCGACGAAGTTCTGGGGCAAACTCTTCCTGATCAACATCGCGATGGGCGTCGTCACCGGCATCGTGCAGGAGTTCCAGTTCGGCATGAACTGGTCCGACTACTCCCGCTTCGTCGGCGACGTCTTCGGCGCCCCCCTCGCCTTCGAGGCACTGATCGCGTTCTTCTTCGAGTCCACCTTCATCGGCCTGTGGATCTTCGGCTGGGACAAGCTGCCGAAGAAGATCCACCTGGCCACCATCTGGATGGTCTCCATCGGCACGGTCCTGTCCGCGTACTTCATCCTGGCCGCGAACTCCTGGATGCAGCACCCGGTCGGCTACCGGATCGACCCCGAGTCCGGCCGCGCCGAACTCACCGACTTCCTCGCGGTGCTCACCCAGAACACAGCCGTGGCGCAGTTCTTCCACACCATGACCGCCGCCTTCCTCACCGGCGGCGCCTTCATGGCCGGCATCGCCGCGTACCACCTGATGCGCCGCCGCCACATCCCCGTGATGCGCACATCGCTGCGCCTCGGCCTGGTCACCCTCGTCGCCGCCGGCGCGCTCACCGCCGTCAGCGGCGACCACCTCGGCAAGATCATGTACGAGCAGCAGCCGATGAAGATGGCCGCGGCCGAGGCCCTGTGGGAGACCGAGGGGCCCGCCCCCTTCTCCGTCTTCGCCTACGGCGACGTCGACGAGGGCCACAACAAGGTCGCCGTCGAGATCCCCGGCCTGCTCTCCTTCCTCGCCCACAGCGACTTCGACACCCCCGTCCCCGGCATCAACGACACCAACGAGGCCCTCCAGGAGCGGTACGGCCCCGGCGACTACAAGCCCAACATCCCAGTCGCCTACTGGGGCTTCCGCTGGATGATCGGCTTCGGCATGGCCTCCACCGCCCTGGGCACCCTCGGCCTGTGGCTCACCCGCCGCCGCTTCCTCCTGGCCGAACACCACCGCACCACCGAGGACGAGGTCCCCAACCTCGCCCTCACCCCCAACCGGCTGCTGGGCCCCGCCATCGGCCGCCGCTACTGGCAGCTGGCCTTCCTCACCCTCGGCTTCCCGCTCATCGCCAACGCCTGGGGCTGGATCTTCACCGAGATGGGCCGCCAGCCCTGGGTCGTCTACGGCCTGCTGCGCACCTCCGACGCCGTCTCACCCGGCGTCTCCCAGATCGAGGTGCTGATCTCGATGACCGTCTTCACCCTCCTGTACGCAGTCCTCGCCGTGATCGAGGTGAAGCTCCTGGCCAAGTACGTGAAGGCCGGACCGCCCGAACTCACCGAGGCCGACCTCGACCCGCCCACCCGGATCGGCGGCCACGACAAGGACGACGCCGACCGCCCCATGGCCTTCTCCTACTAGGTCCGACCGAGGTTTCCCGATGGAACTCCACGACGTCTGGTTCGTCCTGATCGCCGTCCTGTGGACCGGCTACTTCTTCCTGGAGGGCTTCGACTTCGGAGTCGGCGTCCTCACCCGGCCGCTGGCCCGCGACCGCCGCGAGCGCCGCGTACTGATCAACACCATCGGACCGGTCTGGGACGGCAACGAGGTCTGGCTGCTGACGGCCGGCGGCGCCACCTTCGCCGCCTTCCCCGACTGGTACGCCACCCTCTTCTCCGGCTTCTACCTGCCCCTCCTGATCATCCTCGTCTGCCTGATCATCCGCGGCGTGGCCTTCGAGTACCGCGCCAAGCGCCCGGAGGAGAAGTGGCAGACCAACTGGGAGCGCGCCATCTTCTGGACCTCCCTGATCCCCGCCTTCCTGTGGGGCGTGGCCTTCGCCAACATCGTCCGCGGCGTCGCCATCGACGCGAACAAGGAGTACACCGGCGGCCTGCTGGACCTGCTGAACCCCTACGCCCTGCTCGGCGGCGCGACGACCCTCGCCCTGTTCACCTTCCACGGCGCAGTCTTCACCGCCCTGAAGACCGTCGGTGACATCCGCGTCCGGGCCCGCGCCCTCGCCGTACGCCTGGGCCTGCTCACCGCGGCCCTCGCCGTCGCCTTCCTCGGCCGGACCCAGCTCGACCGCGGCGACACCGCCACCCTGATCGCCCTGGCCGTCGCAGCCCTCGCCCTGCTCGCGGCCGTCCGCGCGATCGCCGCCGGACGTGAGGGCTGGTCCTTCACCCTCTCAGGCGTCACCGTCGTCGCGGCCGTCGCCATGCTCTTCCTCGCGCTCTACCCGAACGTCATGCCCTCCACGCTCGACCCCGCCTGGAGCCTGACGGTCACCAACTCCGCGTCCTCCCCCTACACCCTGACGATCATGACCTGGCTGGCCGCCCTGGCCACTCCGCTCGTGCTCCTCTACCAGGGCTGGACGTACTGGGTGTTCCGCAAGCGCATCGGCACCCAGCACATCTCCGACACCCAGCACCCGGAACCGGAAACCACCCGCACATGAAGCCCGTCGACCCCCGCCTGCTCCGGTACGCCCGCACCACCCGCGTCTTCCTCGCGGCCACCGTGGTGCTGGGTCTGGCCGGAGCGGGCCTGGTCATCGCCCAGGCCATGCTCATCGCCGAGATCGTCGTACGGGCCTTCCAGCACCACACACCCCCCACCGGACTCACCACCCCCCTCGTCCTCCTCGCCGCCGTCTCCCTCGGCCGCGCCCTGGTCTCCTGGCTCACCGAACTGGCCGCCCACCGCTCCTCCGCGGCCGTCAAGTCCGAACTGCGCCTGCGCCTGCTCGCCCACACCACCGCCCACACCACCGCCCGCCCGGACAGGCCCACCGGCGAACTGGCCAACCTCGCCACCCGCGGCATCGACGCCCTCGACGACTACTTCGCCCGCTACCTCCCCCAGCTCGCGCTGGCCGTCGTCGTCCCCGCCGCCCTGATCGCGCGCATCCTCACCGACGACTGGATCTCGGCGGCGACCATCGCCGTCACCCTCCCCCTGATCCCGGTCTTCATGATCCTGATCGGCTGGGCGACCCAAGCCCGCACGGACCGCCAGTGGCGCCTGCTGTCCCGCCTGTCCGGCCACTTCCTCGACGTCGTCGCGGGCCTGCCCACCCTCAAGGTCTTCGGCCGGGCCAAGGCCCAGGCCGAGAACATCCGCGCCATCACCGCCGACTACCGCCGCGCCACCCTGCGCACCCTGCGGATCGCGTTCCTCTCCTCCTTCGCCCTCGAACTGCTCTCGACGATCTCCGTCGCCCTCGTCGCCGTCGGCATCGGCATGCGCCTGGTCCACGGCGAACTCGACCTCTACACCGGCCTGGTCGTGCTGATCCTCGCCCCCGAGGCGTACCTCCCCCTGCGCCAGGTCGGCGTCCACTACCACGCCGCCGCCGAGGGCCTCGCCGCGGCGGAGGACGTCTTCTCCACCCTCGAAACCGACGCCCCCGCCCCCGGCACCGCCCCCGCCCCCGACGCGCGCACCGCCACCATCGCCCTGGACGGCCTCACCGTCCGCCACGAGGGCCGCACCACCGACTCGCTGCCCCCCACCACCCTCACCGTGGCCCCCGGCGAGAACGTCGCCGTCACCGGCCCCTCCGGCGCCGGCAAGACCACGCTGCTCAGCGCCCTCCTCGGCCTCACCACCCCCACCGCCGGCCGCGTCCTGATCGCCGGCCGGGACCTGTCCACCCTCTCCCCGGCCACCTGGCACTCCCAGATCGCCTGGGTCCCCCAGCACCCCCACCTCTTCGCCGGGACGATCGCCGACAACGTCCGCCTGGCCCGCCCCGACGCCACCGACGCCGAAGTCCTGCGCGCCCTCCGGGACGCCGGAGCCCCTGACCTCTCCCCGCACGCCCTCCTCGGAGAGGCCGGCACCGGCCTCTCCGCCGGCCAGCGCCGCCGCGTCGCCCTGGCCCGCGCCTTCCTCGCCGACCGCCCGGTCGTCCTCCTCGACGAACCCACCGCAGCCCTCGACATCGCCACCGAAGCCCGGGTCGTCGACGCGATCGCCCGCCTCACCCGCGACCGCACGGCCATCCTCATCGCCCACCGCCCCGCACTCCTCCCCCTCGCCGACCGCGTCATCCGCCTCACACCCACCGGCGCGACGGCGGCGCCCCCCGGCGCGAGCGGCGCGTTCGAGCCCGCACCCCCCACCCCCGAGGCGGACCACCCCACCCCCGGCGGCGCACCGGAGGAGACGGAGCCCCCCACCTCCGGGACGAACCACCCCGCTCCCGCACCCGGCGGCGTGCCGGAGGGGACGGGCAGGGACGGCCGTTCCGGACACTCAAGCGTGATTTGCGGCCAGTCGGAGCTCGCAACACGGTGCACGGCAACGGCCGTAAATCATGCCGTCCGGAATGGTCGTCCCGGACCGGCCCCGACCCCCGCACGCACCGCCCCCGCACGCACCGCCCCCGCACGCACCGCCCCCGCACGCACCGCCCCCGCACGCACCGCCCCCGCCCCCACCGGCGCACCCGCACCCGCACCCGGCGCACCCGCACCCGCACCCGGCGCCCCCGGAAACGCCCCCCACCCCCTCACCCGCGTACGCCGCATCGCGCACCCCCTTCGCGCCCGCTTCGCCCTCGCCCTGCTCCTCGGCTCCCTCGCCCTCCTCAGCGCCGTCGGCCTCATGGCCTCCTCCGGCTGGCTGATCTCCCGCGCCTCCCAGCAGCCCCCCGTGCTGTACCTGATGGTCGCCGTCACCGCGACCCGCGCCTTCGGCATCGGCCGCGCCGTCTTCCGCTACGCCGAGCGCCTGGTCTCCCACGACGCCGTCTTCCGCGTCCTGGCCGATCTGCGCGTCACCGTCTACCGCCGGCTGGAGCGCCTCGCTCCCGCCGGGCTGCGCCACACCCGGCGCGGCGACCTGCTCTCCCGGCTCGTCGCCGACGTCGACGCCCTCCAGGACTACTTCCTGCGCTGGCTGCTCCCGGCCGCCGTCGCCGCCACCGTCTCCCTGGCGGCCACCGTCTTCACCGGGTGGCTCCTGCCCGAGGCGGGAGCGGCCCTCGCCGCGGGCCTCCTGGCCGCCGGCGTCGCCGTCCCCGCGCTCGCCGCCGCGGTCTCCCGCCGCACCGAGCGCCGCCTCGCGCCCGCCCGCGGCGAGCTGACCACCCGCACCGTCGACCTGCTCACCGGCACCGCCGAGCTGACCGTCGCCGGGGCGCTGCCCCGCCGCACCGAGGCCGTACGCGACGCCGACGCCGCGTTGACCCGCCTGGCCGCCCGCAGCTCCGCCGTCACGGCGCTCGGCGGCGGGCTGTCCGCGCTCGCCGCCGGACTCACCGTCACCGCCGCCGCCTGGCTCGGCGCCGCGGCCGTCCACGGCGGACGGCTGGACGGCCTCCTCATGGCGGTGGTCGTGCTCACCCCGCTCGCCGCCTTCGAGGCGGTGTCCGGGATGTCGCTCGCCGTCCAGCACCGGCAGCGCACCCGCCGCTCGGCCGAACGCGTCCACGAGGTGATCGACGCCCCCGCCCCCGTACGCGAGCCCGAGGACCCCGCCCCGGCGCCCGAGGACCCGTTCCCCCTCACCCTCACCGCCCTCACCGCCCGCCACCCGGGCCAGGAGAGCCCGGCCCTGCGGGAGGTGGACCTCACCCTGACCCCCGGCCGGCGCGTCGCGGTCGTCGGCCCGTCGGGCTCGGGCAAGACCACCCTGGCCCACGTCCTGCTCCGCTTCCTCGATCCCGTCTCCGGCAGCTACACCCTCGGCGCGAACGCCCCCGCCACCCCCACCGACGCCCTCACCCCAGCCCCCACCATCGGCACCACCCCCACCGACGCCCTCACCCTCGCCCCCGACGCGGTACGCCGCCTCGTCGGCCTGTGCGCCCAGGACGCGCACATCTTCGACAGCTCCCTGCGCGAGAACCTCCGCCTGGCCAGGCCGCCGGCCACCGACGAGGACCTCCACGCCGCCCTGGCGGCCGCCCGCCTGGACGACTGGGTGGGCGAGCTGCCGTACGGCCTGGACACCCTCGTCGGCGAGTTCGGCGCCCGGCTCTCCGGCGGCCAGCGCCAGCGCCTGGCCCTGGCCCGCGCGCTGCTCGCCGACTTCCCCGTTCTCGTCCTGGACGAGCCCGCCGAGCACCTGGACCTGGCCACCGCCGACGCCCTGACCGCCGATCTGCTGGCCGCCACCGAGGGCCGCACCACCGTGCTGATCACTCACCGGCTGGCCGGCCTGGAAGCGGTGGACGAGGTGGTCGTCCTCGACGGCGGGCGCGTCGTCCAGCACGGTCCGTACGCGGAGCTGGCCCGGGCGGACGGCCCCTTCCGGCGGATGCTGGAGCGGGAGCGGGCCACCGGGGAGCCGGCCGCGGCCCGGGCCTGACGGGGGCACCGGCTCCCCGTCGCCTCCCGTCCCCCGCCGGCCTCCCGGCCGACTCCCCCACCGACCCCTCAGGCCGCCTCGTCCAGCCGCTTCCGCTGCCCTTCGTCCAGCCGCAGCTCCATCGCGTCGAACGCCTCGTCGAGCTGCTCGGTCCGGCTCACTCCGACGATCGGCACGACGGCCGGGTCCCCACCGGTCAGCCACGCCAGTACCACCTGGTTCGCGGTGGCCCCGGTCTCGGCGGCCACCTCTCCGAGCACGGCCAGGCGCCGCGCCGTGCCGGGGTGGTCGTAGTGCTCGGGCAGCGGGCGGTCGGAGCGGGTGTAGGAGCCCCACAGCAGTGAGGAGTAGGCCCACAGGTCCATGCCGGGCTCGCTGCGCGTGTAGTCGAGCGACTCGTCGGTCGCGAGCCGGTGCCCGCCCTCCGGCAGGACGACCCCCGGCCGCGGCTGGACGTAGGAGTGCCGCAGCTGCATCGCGGTCCAGCCCGCCACCCCCGCCTCACGGGCGAGCGCGCGTCCGCGCTCCACGCGCCAGGCGGCGTGGTTGGAGGCGCCGAGCCGGCGGGCGAGTCCGTCCGAGACCACCTCGCCGAAGGCGCCGACGGTCTCCTCCAGGGGCACCTCGCGGTCCTCCGCGTGCGCCCAGTACAGGTCGACCCACTCCGTGCGCAGCCGCCGCAGGCTCTCGCGCACCGCCCGGCGCACGACGGGCGCCGACAGTCCCTCGGCGGACTCCGGCCATTTCCCGGGCACGGTCGGCTGCTGGCGGACCTTGGTGCTGATCAGCACCCGGTCACGGACGCCGGGCCGGGCGGCCAGCCACTCGCCGATGACGGTCTCGCTCTGACCGCCGACGCCGGAGGGGTCGATCCAGAAGCTGTAGCAGTTGGCGGTGTCGATCCAGC
This sequence comes from Streptomyces verrucosisporus, assembly GCF_017114865.1. Taxonomy (GTDB): domain Bacteria; phylum Actinomycetota; class Actinomycetes; order Streptomycetales; family Streptomycetaceae; genus Streptomyces; species Streptomyces fenghuangensis. Next base: position 246,652 of record NZ_JADEYH010000003.1, read on the forward strand.
GACCTCCCCGCTCGGTGAAGCGGTCGAGCAGCGCCATCGACGTGCCCCGGTCCAGCCGGGTGCCGAAGTCCATGGCGCCCAGGGCGAAATACGGTGCGTGGTGCGGTGTGTTCACCGGCGGTCCTCTCGTTGGTGCGGCGTCACCGCCGCGCTCGGAGGCCCCATGCTGGCGTTTGGAGAGCACTCCAGGGCAAGTGCCACCGCGCGGCCGGCCCGGACCGCCCGTGGCTTGAGCGCCCGTGGCCTGAGCGCCCACGGCCTGAGCGCCCACGGCCGAAACGTTCCCGCACCCGCACCGGCGTCCGCCTCCGTCAGCCGGCCGGCGGCAGTTCCAGCAACCGCTCGATGACGGCGGCCACGCCGTCCTCCTCGTTGGCGAGGGTGCGGTGCGTGGTCGCGGCCAGCACCGCCGGATGGGCGTTGGCCATGGCGTAGGAGGTGCCGGCCCAGGAGAGCATCTCCAGGTCGTTGGGCATGTCGCCGAAGGCGACGACCTCATCGGCCGCCACGCCGCGCTGCGCGCAGCACCGTGCCAGGGTGCTGGCCTTGCTGACGCCGGGGCCGCTGACCTCCAGCAGCGCGCTCGGGCTGGAGCGGGTGAACTCCGCGTGGTGGCCCGCGACGGTGCGGGCCATGCCCAGGAACTCGTCCGGAACCAGTGAGGTGTGGTGGGCGAGCAGCTTGAGCACCGGCTCGTCGGCGTACTCGGCCTCGTCCGTCAGCAGCTTCTCGGCCGGTGCGATCAGCGCGCCGGGGTCGAGGTGGAACTGCGGGTACTGCGGCTCGTAGTGGATGCCGCCGGTCCGCTCGACGGCGAAGCTCACGTCGGGGGCGGCGGTGCGCAGTTCCTCGACCACGGTCAGCGCGGTGTCGCGCGGAAGCTCTCTGACCTGCACGATCTGACGCCCCCGGTGCAGGTCGACGACGGCCGCGCCGTTGGCGCAGATCGCCAGGCCGTGCCCGTGCACATGGTCGCTGACCACGCCCATCCAGCGGGCCGGCCGCCCGGTGACGAAGAAGACATCGATTCCGGCCTCCTCGGCGGCGGCCAGCGCCGCGACCGTGCGGTCGGAGACGGACTTGTCGTCGCGCAGCAGTGTGCCGTCCAGATCGGTGGCGATGAGGCGCGGGCGTGTCATAGGGGGCGCGGGAGCGTGGGTCACGCTCCCCATGGTCCCGCATATGCCCGCACAGGCGTGCACAGAGGTGCCCGAATGAGCCATGGGACGAACGCAAGTGAAACCGGATGGACACGGACAGTCGGTCTCGGGTACACACGCCCATCCATGTAGGGAAAACGCTACGGCTTCCCGGAAGCCGCGCCGGGCATGGCGTGAAACGCACGCGCCTTCTCCGCTCCTCCGGCCCGCCTGTCCGGACGGGGCGCGCCGGACGGGGCGCCGGGAACCCGGCTCCGCTCAGCCGAGCCGGCCGATCGCCTCCGTGGCGATGCGCTCGAAGACGGCCCGGTCGGCGGCGAAGCCCGTACCGGGGATGGGCCAGTGGACCGCGATCTCGGTGAAGCCCAGTTCGCGGTGGCGGCCGGCGAAGTCCACGAAGGCCTCCACCGACTCCAGCGGGGCGTTCCCCTCCGGGGTGAAGCCGTGCAGCAGGACCTTGCCGAGGTCGGCCGTGTCCCGGCCGGCCTCGGCGCACGCCTCGCCGAGCCGCTCGATCTGCCCGCGCAGCGCGGCCTGAGACTGCTGAGGTGTCCCGGTGTCGAAGAGCTTCGGGTCGCCGGTGGTCACCCACGCCTGCCCGTACCGGGCGGCCAGCCTCATCCCGCGCGGCCCGGTGGCCGCCACCGCGAACGGCAGCCGGGGCCGCTGCACGCAGCCGGGGATGTTCCGCACCTCCCTCGCCGAGTAGAAGGCGCCCCGCCGCGAGACCGAGTCCTCGGTGAGCAGCCGGTCCAGCAGCGGCACGAACTCGGCGAACCGGTCGGCCCGCTCGCGCGGCGTCCACGGTTCCTGCCCGAGCGCGGTCGCGTCGAAGCCGCTGCCGCCCGCGCCGACGCCCAGGGTGATCCGGCCTCCCGAGATGTCGTCCAGCGAGATCAGCTCCTTGGCGAGCGTCACCGGATGCCGGAAGTTGGGCGAGGTCACCAGGGTGCCCAGGCGTATCCGTTCCGTGGCGCCCGCGGCGGCCGTCAGCGTCGGCAGCGCGCCGAACCAGGGGCCGTCGCGGAAGGGGACGCGCCAGGACAGGTGGTCGTAGGTGTACGCGGTGTGGAAGCCGAACTCCTCGGCGCGCCGCCACTTGGCGCGGCCTCCCTCGTGCCAGCGGTCGACGGGAAGGATCACGGTGCTCAGACGCATGCCACGACCCTAAGCCCCGGTGGTCGCGGGCAGCGCCGACGGATGACCGCAGGCGCGCATACCGTAGTATGCTCGAAGTATGGCGGACACGACACGCATCACGGTGACACTGCCGACCGACCAGGTCGCCGAGCTCAGGAAGCTCACCGACAACGTCTCGGGATATGTCGCCGAGGCGGTGGCACGTCAGCTGCGGCATCAGTTGCTCGGCGCCGACCTGCGGCGTCACCAGGAAGAACACGGGGAGTTCACCGACGAGGAGCTGGCCGAGGCCCGCTCCAGGATCTTCGGCACGGCCGACGCCGGCGGGTCGGTGGACGCGGCGTGATCGAGCACGTCGAGACCGTCGTCCTGGACTCACAGGGGCTCTCCGCCTGGATCGCCGAGGATCGCAAGATCCTCGGCATGTTCCAGGTGTTCCACACCATGGGGGCCGACCTCGTCATCGGCGCCAACACCATCGTGGAGGTCAGCCACGCGCGGGTGAACATGCCTCGACTGCGGTGGGCGCTCTCCCGCGTCAAGGTCGAGCCGGTGACCGAGGCGGCGGCGAAGGCGTCCGCGCAACTGCTCAAGACCGCGGGCCTGCACGGCCACAAGTACGCGATCGACGCGACCGTCGCCGAGGTGGCACTGCGTCAGCCGGGCCCGGTGGCCGTACTGACGTCCGATGTCGATGACATGGCCCGGCTGTGCGGCGATCGCGTCCGGCCCATCGGCGTCTGAACGGACGGCTGCGCTCACCGGTCGAAGGGATCTGCGCAGGTCAGACCGCGATGGGTGATCGAGGCTTGACCGAGGTCACCGGAGTGCCCGGGCGTATCCGCTCCGTGGTGCCCGCGGCGGCCGCCGGCGTCGGCAGCGCGCCGAACCAGGGTCCGTCGCGGAACGGGACGCGCCGGGACAGGTGGTCGTAGGGGTGCGCGGTGTGGAAGCCGAGCTCCTCGGCGCGCCGTCGGCCCGCGGCGGCAGCGGCGGCCGTCAGCCGGGCAGGCGCAGGTACTCCGGCGGTACGCGCGGCACCAGCCACACCCCGTTGTCGCTGACCCGGAACGCGTGCCCGTCCCGGTGCATCGCCCCGGCGTCCACCACCAGCACCACCGGCCTCCCGCGCCGCGCCCCCACGGCGGCGGCCGTCTCGCGGTCGGGCGAGAGGTGGACGTCGTGACGTGCCATCGCCCGCAGGCCGTCCCGCCGGATGTCGGCCACGTACCGCCCGACCGTCCCGTGGAAGAGGTACGGGGGCGGCTCGGCGGGAGGCAGGCCCAGATCCACGCCGACGGTGTGTCCCTGGGCGGCCCGGATGCGGTCCCGTCCGGGATCGAGCGTGAAGCGCCGCTTGTCGTTGGTGGCGACGACCTCCTCCAGCTCCTCGCGGGTGAGCCGGAAGCCGTGGCGTGCCGCGGCTTCCAGCAGTTCCCCGACACCCACCCAGCCGTGGGCGTCCAGGGTGAGCCCGATCCGCTCGGGAGCGTGCCGCAGATGCCGTGCGACGTACTTCGAGATCCGCCTGCGGCGCCTGTCGTCCATAACCGGCCAGGGTGTCCCGGGAGCCGTCGCGGCGCACCTCGTTCTCGCGTCCGCGGTCCTCACACCCGCCGGATCCGCGGGCTTCGCCCTCACGCCCGCGCCCGCACGTTGATCCGGGCGAACGCCCGCAGCGCGCTCGGCGCCAGCCGGGCCAGCACCACACCGCCCCACGCCTCCAGCCCCACCGGGACCACCGCCTTGTTCCGGATCACCGAGCGCAGCACCGTGTCGGCGGCCCTCTCCGGGGCGAACCTGCGGATCCGGTAGACCTGGAGGGCCCTCTTGCGGCGGAGGCCGGCGTCCCGCTCGTCGGTGCCGCGGAAACGCGTGTCCTCGATGATCGAGGTGCTGATGATGCCGGGGCAGACGGCCGAGACCCCGATGCCCTCACCGGCCAGGTCCGCGCGCAGTACCTGGCTGAGCATCAGCGCCGCCGCCTTGGAGGTGCAGTACGCGGGCAGGGCCCGGGTGGGCTCGTAGGCGGCGCAGGAGACGACGTTGACGATGTGGCCGCCCTGTCCCCGCTCGGACATCTGCCGTCCGAAGAGGCGGCAGCCGTGGACGGTGCCCCACAGGTTGGAGCCCAGGACCGCCTCCCAGTCGTCCGCGGTGTGCTCCAGGAACGGCCCGGCCGCCGCGATCCCGGCGTTGTTGACCAGTACGTCCACCACGCCGTGCTCGGCGGCCGTCCTGCGCGCCAGCTCCTCCATCGCCGCCCCGTCGGAGACGTCCACGGTCTCGGCCCACGCCTCCTGCGCGCCTGCCAGCCGCGCCAGCTCGGCCGTACGCGCCACCTCCTCGCCCCGGACGTCCACGGCGACGACCCGGGCGCCGGCCCGGGCGAAGGCCAGCGCCGTCTCGTGGCCGATGCCCCGGGCCGCGCCGGTGACCAGCACCAGCAGGCCGCCGAAGTGCTCCGCGTACTCCTCCTGCCGCGCGCGCCCCCGGCGCCCGCGCCGCCCGCCGCGCCGCACCGTCGCCGGTGCGCCCACCTCCCCGCCGCCGCGCGCCCCGTGCGCCCCGTGTTCTCCGTGCGCCCCGTACGCCTCGCACTCCTCGACGAACGAGCCGATCCAGTCGGCCAGCCGGTCGGGCCGGGTGCGCGGCGCCCAGTGGCCGGCGTGCAGGGAGCGGCAGGTCAGGCGGGGAGTCCACCGCTCCGCCTCGTCCCGCAGTGCGGGGGAGAGGAACGGATCCCCGGTCGGGGTGACGAGCTGCACGGGCACATGGGCGTAGGGGGCCTCGCGCGGCCGGAGCATCCGGGCCCGTACGTTGTCGCGGTACAGCCACAGGCCGTGCGCGGCGTCGCGGGGCAGCGAGGGCGCGGGGTGGCCCCCGCCCGAGATGCCCTCGGAGCGCCGCAGCATGCCCGGCCAGGCCCTGCCCAGCGGCCCCCGCCAGGCCAGTTCCGGCAGGACGGGCACATGCATCGCGTACACGTACCAGGAGCGGGCGCCCTGCCCCAGCGCCTGGGCCAGACGCCGCGGGGTGGGGCGGGTCAGCCGCCTGCGGAACCAGTGCCCGAAGTGGTCCAGGGAGGGCCCGGACATCGAGGTGAAGGACGCGATCCGGCCCCGGGTGCGCTCGGCCGTGGCGAACTCCCAGCCCTGCACCGAGCCCCAGTCGTGCCCGACCAGGTGCACCGGGGCTTGCGGGCTGACCGCGTCCGCGACCGCCAGGAAGTCGCCGGTCAGCCGCTCCAGCGTGAAGCCGCCGCGCAGCGGCCGAGGGGCGGCGGACCGGCCGCAGCCGCGCACGTCGTACAGCACCACGTGGAAGCGGTCCGCCAGCCGTTCGGCCACCGGCGCCCAGACCTCCTTGGAGTCCGGGTAGCCGTGCAGCAGTACCACCGTGGGACGGCGGTCGCCGTCCGCCGCCTCGCCCAGCTCGGCGACGCACAGCTCCACACCGTCCGCCCCGGGCACGCGCCGCTCCCGCGCGCCTCCGAGACCACTGGCCTCCGCCTCCATACGTGCCTCTCCTCCCACCACGCCCGGCACTCCCGCCCTCCGGGTAGCCGGTCTCCCCGGCATGACACCGGTCCCGGTCAGGACCTACCCCGCCGGAGGAGTCCTCAGGGGTATCTACGCCTCCAGAACGAGGAACAATCACGCCCCCGGGGTGAGGTGACCGGTGCCACGCGGTACTACGGTCGTGGGCGTGACTGTGATCGCGACCGAAAGCCTCAGCAAGCGGTACCCACGGGTGACCGCGCTCGACCGGCTCACCATGCAGATCGAACCCGGGGTGACCGGACTGGTGGGCGCCAACGGCGCGGGCAAGTCCACCCTGATCAAGATCCTCCTGGGACTGGCCCCGGCCAGCGAGGGCAACGCCTCCGTGCTCGGCCTGGACGTGGCCACCGAGGGCGGCGCCATCCGCGAGCGCGTCGGGTACATGCCCGAACACGACTGCCTGCCGCCCGACGTGTCGGCGACCGAGTTCGTCGTCCACATGGCGCGGATGTCCGGCCTGCCCGCCTCCGCAGCCCGCGAGCGCACCGCCGACACCCTGCGCCACGTCGGCCTGTACGAGGAGCGCTACCGCCCGATGGGCGGCTACTCGACGGGCATGAAGCAGCGGGTCAAGCTGGCCCAGGCGCTCGTCCACGACCCGCGGCTGGTGCTGCTGGACGAGCCCACCAACGGCCTCGACCCGGTCGGCCGCGACGACATGCTCGGCCTGATCCGCCGCGTCCACACCGACTTCGGCATCTCGGTGCTGGTCACCTCGCATCTGCTGGGCGAGCTGGAGCGCACCTGCGACCACGTCGTCGTCATCGACGGCGGGAAGCTGCTGCGCTCCTCCTCCACCGCCAGCTTCACCCAGGAGACCACCACCCTGGCGGTCGAGGTCACCGACACCGACGCCCACCCCGACGGCACCGAGGCGCTGCGCACCGCCCTGGCCGGGGCCGGGCTCACCGTGGCGCCCCCCGGCGCGGGCGGCGAGGGCCTGCCGGGCGCCGGGCACGTACTGCTGGTCGAGGCGGGCTCCGAGGCCGTCCACGACACCGTCCGCGACACGGTCGCGGAGCTGGGCCTGGGACTGGTCCGCATGGAGCAGCGCAGGCACCGCATCGCCGAGGTCTTCCAGACGCCCGGCACCACCGCGGGCACCGCCGCCGGCACCTCGGAGCAGGCCACCGGGCAGGCCGTGGAGCAGGCCGCCGAGAAGAGCACGCAGAAGGGAGGCAGCACCGATGCGGCCTGACACGGGCAACCACCCCGGCACCCATCCCGGAGCCGCCGTCCCCGCCCAGCGCGGCGAGGACGCCAGCATCCACAACATCGGCTACCGCCACTACGACGGCCCCCGCCTGGGCCGCTCCTACGCCCGGTGGTCGCTGCTGGTCCAGTCCCTGCGTGGCGCGTACGGCCTGGGCCGCTCCGCGAAATCCAAGGTTCTGCCGTTCATCCTGCTGGCCGTGATGGTCCTGCCCGCGGGCGCGATGGTCGCGATCACCATCACCACCGGCCTCGACGAGCTGCCGATGCGGTACAGCGAGTACGTGCTGGTGATGCAGCCGGTCATCGGCCTCTACATCGCCGCCCAGGCCCCGCAGTCGGTCTCCCTGGACCTGCGGTTCCGCACCGTGCCGCTGTACTTCTCCCGCCCGGTCGAGCGCGCCGACTACGTGGGCGCCAAGTACGCGGCCATGACCGCGGCGCTGTTCCTGTTCACCTCCCTGCCGCTGGTGGTGCTGTACGCGGGCGGGCTGCTGGCGAAGCTCGGCTTCGCCGACCAGAGCACGCAGTTCCTCCAGGGGCTCGGCTCCACCGCGGTGTTCTCCGTGCTCCATGCGGGTGTCGGCCTGCTGGTCGCGGCACTCACCCCGCGCCGGGGCTTCGGCGTCGCCGCGGTCATCGCGGTGCTCACCATTCCCTACTTCGCGGTCAACACCGTCCAGGCGATCGCGGAGTTCCAGGGCGGCAACGCCACCGCCGTCACCTGGCTCGGCCTGGCCTCCCCCGGCTCGCTCGTCGATGGCATCCAGTCGGCGTTCCTCGGCGGCACCTCCGGCTTCCCCGGCTTCCATGAGCCCGGCACCGCCGTGGGGGCCGTCTATGTCCTGGTCACCCTGGCCCTGATCGCCGGCTGCTGGGCGGCGCTGATGGCCCGCTACCGCAAGGCGGGCCTGTGATGACCGGGGCACGGGCGCGCAGGGCCCGGACGGCCCGGACGGCGGCGGTCCGGACGGCGAAGCATCGGACGAGGAACGAGAAGGCGGCCTGACCCATGACCACCATCCGCATCGACCATGTGTCCCGCTGGTTCGGCAACGTGGTCGCCGTCAACGACGTGACCATGGACATCGGCCCGGGCGTCACGGGGCTGCTCGGCCCCAACGGCGCGGGCAAGTCCACCCTGATCAACATGATGGGCGGCTTCCTGGCCCCCTCCACCGGTTCCGTCACCCTCGACGGCGCGGCGATCTGGCGCAACGAGCAGGTCTACCGGGAGATCGGCGTCGTCCCCGAGCGCGAGGCGATGTACGACTTCCTCACCGGCCGCGAGTTCGTGCTGGCCAACGCCGAGCTGCACGGCCTGCCCGACGCGGGCGAGGCCGCTCGGCGGGCCCTGGCCACCGTGGAGATGGAGTACGCCCAGGAGCGGAAGGTCTCCACCTACAGCAAGGGCATGCGGCAGCGCGTGAAGATGGCCTCCGCGCTCGTCCACGACCCGTCCGTGCTGCTGCTGGACGAACCGTTCAACGGCATGGACCCGCGCCAGCGCATGCAGCTGATGGAGCTGCTGCGGCGGATGGGCGCCGAGGGCCGCACGGTGCTGTTCTCCTCCCACATCCTGGAGGAGGTCGAGCAGCTCGCCTCCCACATCGAGGTGATCGTCGCGGGGCGGCACGCGGCCTCCGGTGACTTCCGGCGCATCCGCCGGCTGATGACCGACCGCCCCCACCGCTACCTGGTGCGCTCCAGCGACGACCGAGCGCTGGCCGCGGCCCTGATCGCCGACCCCAGCACGGCGGGCATCGAACTCGACTGGTCCGAACGCGCCCTGCGCGTCCAGGCGATCGACTTCACCCGCTTCACCGAGCAGCTCCCGCGCATCGCCCGCGAGCACGGGATCCGGCTCCTCACGGTCTCGCCCTCGGACGAGTCCCTGGAGAGCGTCTTCTCCTACCTCGTCACGGCCTGAGAACACCCGGGCCGCCGAGGAACCCGAGACCGCCTGAGAACCAAGGAGCCACACACCGATGTACGACCCCACGGTCGCCCGGCTCACCTACCGGGCCCTGCTCGGCCGACGCCGGGCGCTGATCCTGTTCGTCCTGCCCGCCGTACTGATCATGATCTCCGTCGCGGTCCGCCTGCTGGTGGGCGCCGACGACGCCGTCGCCAATCAGGTGCTCGGCGGCTTCGCGCTGGCCACCATGGTCCCGCTGATCGGCGTGATCGCCGGGACCGGCGCGATCGGCCCGGAGATCGACGACGGCTCGATCGTCTACCTGCTGGCCAAGCCGCTGAAGCGGCCGGCGATCATCCTCACCAAGCTGACCGTCGCCGTCGGCGTCACCATGGTGTTCTCCGCCGTCCCCATGCTGATCGCCGGATTCGTCCTCAACGGCAACAGCCAACAGATCGCCGTCGCCTACGCCGTCGCCGCGGTCGCCGCGTCCGTCGCCTACAGCGCGCTGTTCCTGCTGCTGGGCACGGTCAGCCGGCAGGCCGTCGTCCTCGGCCTGGTCTACGCGCTGATCTGGGAGGCGCTCATCGGCAGCCTCGTCCCCGGCGCCCGGACCCTCAGCGTCCAGCAGTGGGCACTGGCGCTGGCCGAGAAGACCGCGCCGGGCGCGGGCATCGCCTCCGACGTCGGACTGCCGGTCGCCGCGGTGCTGCTGGCGGTGGTGACCGCCGCCGGAGCCTGGTACGCCGGGCGGAAGCTGCGCACCCTCACCCTCGCCGGCGAGGAGTGACCGACCGCAGGTCACCGAATAACAGGCACCGAACACCGGATATCGGACGTACGAGGCCGGAGGGCACCGCCCTCCGGCCTCGTACGCTGGAAACATGGGCACGACACGGTGGCTGGACGACGACGAGCAGCGGACCTGGCGGGCGTTCCTGGCCGCCACCCAGCGCGTACGCGAGGAACTGGACCGGCAGTTGCAGCGCGACGCCGGGATGCCGCTGGCGTACTACCAGATCCTGGCCATGCTCTCCGAGGCGCCCGAGCGCACCCTCACCATGAGCCGGCTCGCCCGGACCACCCGCTCCTCCGCCAGCAGGCTCTCCCACGCGGTCGCCCGGCTGGAGGCCAAGGGGTGGGTCAGCCGGTGCCAGCACCCCGCCGACCACCGCACCACCCTGGCCACGCTGACCGACGACGGGCTGGCCGAGCTGGAGGCCATCGCGCCCGGTCATGTGGAGCAGGTCCGGCTCTCCCTGTTCGACCACCTCACGCCCGGGCAGACCCGGCAGCTCCAGGAGATCTGCCGGGCGGTGCTGGAGGGCACCGGCGAGGGCCCGGTGCCGGCGGACTGATACAGGCGTCCGCTCACGGAGCACCCGCTCGGGAAGCGCCGGTTCGCAGGACGCCCGCTCACGGAGCGCCGGTTCACAGACCGGCGAGCAGCCGCTCCAGCACGACCGCGATGCCGTCCGAGTCGTTGGACGCGGTCACCTCGTCGGCCACCGCGAGCAGTTCCGGGTGGGCGTCGGCCATGGCGACGCCGTGGGCGGCCCAGGCGAACATGGGGACGTCGTTGGGCATGTCGCCGAAGGCGATCGTGGTGGTGGCCGAACGGCCCAGGCGGCGCGCGGCGATCGACAGCCCGCGGGCCTTGGACAGCCCCAGCGGCAGCAGTTCGACGATCCCCTCGCCCGCCATCACCACGCTCACCAGATCGCCCGCGATCCGCCGGGCGGCGTCGGCCAGCGCGTCGTCGTCCAGTCCGGGGCGCTGGATGTACAGCTTGTTCAGGGGCTCGGCCCACAACTCGTCCGGATCGGTCCCGGCGACCGCGGGAAGCTTCTCGCCGACCGGCCGGTAGCCGGGCCCGAGCAGCACCTCGCCGTCCAGCCCGTCCCGCGAGGCGGCCAGGGCCAGCGGGCCGGTCTCCGTCTCGATCTTCTCCACCGCCAGCCGGGCCTGCTGCCGGTCGAGTGTGACGGAGGTCAGCAGCCGGTGCTCGCCCGCGTGGTAGACCTGCGCGCCCTGCCCGCAGACGGCCAGGCCGTCGTAGCCCAGCTCGTCCAGGATGTGTCTGGTCCAGGGCACGGCGCGGCCGGTCACCACGATGTGCGCGGCGCCCGCCGCCGTGGCGGCGGCGAGCGCGTCGCGGGTGCGCGCCGAGACGGTGTCGTCGCTGCGCAGCAGCGTGCCGTCGAGGTCGGTGGCGACCAGCCGGAAGGGGAAGCCCGGCGCTGCGGTACTCACCGGGACACGGGCTCCAGCACCTCGCGCCCGCCGAGGTAGGGGCGCAGCACCTCGGGTACGCGGACCGATCCGTCGGCCCGCTGGTGGTTCTCCAGCAGGGCCACGATGGTGCGGGGCACCGCGCACAGCGTGCCGTTGAGGGTGGCCAGCGGGCGCACCTTCTTGTCCTGGCGCATCCGGATGGACAGCCGGCGGGCCTGGAACTCGTTGCAGTTCGACGCCGAGGTCAGTTCGCGGTACTTGCCCTGGGTGGGGATCCACGCCTCGCAGTCGAACTTCCGCGAGGCGGAGGCGCCCAGGTCGCCGGTGGCCACGTCGATCACCCGGAAGGGCAGCTCAAGGCCGGTCAGCCACTGCTTCTCCCACTCCAGCAGCCGCTTGTGCTCGGCCTCGGAATCCTCCGGGGTCACGTAGGAGAACATCTCCACCTTGTCGAACTGGTGGACGCGGAAGATACCGCGGGTGTCCTTGCCGTACGAGCCCGCCTCGCGGCGGAAGCAGGGGGAGAAGCCCGCGTAGCGCAGCGGGAGCTTGTCCGCCTCGACGATCTCGTCCATGTGGTAGCCGGCGAGCGGTACCTCGGAGGTGCCGACGAGGTAGTAGTCGTCCTTCTCCAGGTGGTAGACGTTCTCGGCGGCCTGGCCGAGGAAGCCGGTGCCCTCCATGGCGCGCGGCTTGACCAGCGCCGGGGTGAGCATCGGGATGAAGCCCGCCTCGGTGGCCTGCGCGATCGCGGCGTTGACCAGGGCCAGCTCCAGCAGGGCGCCGACGCCGGTGAGGTAGTAGAAGCGCGATCCGGAGACCTTGGCGCCGCGCTCGACGTCGATCGCGCCGAGCGCCTGGCCGAGCTCCAGGTGGTCCTTCGGCTCGAAGCCCTCGGCGCCGAAGTCGCGAGGGGTGCCGTGCGTCTCGCGGACGGTGAAGTCGTCCTCGCCGCCGACGGGGACCTCGGGGTGGACGAGGTTGCCGAGCCGGACGAGGAGCCGCTGCGCCTCGGCCTCGGCCTCGTCGCGTTCGGCGTCGGCGGCCTTGACCGCGGCGGACAGCTCGCCGGCCCGCTTCAGCAGTTCGGCCTTCTCCTCGCCGGCGGCCTTCGGGATCAGCTTGCCGAGCTGCTTCTGCTCGGCGCGCAGTTCGTCGAAGCGGACGCCGGACGACCTGCGCCGCTCGTCGGCGGAGAGCAGGGCGTCGACGAGATCGACGTCCTCTCCACGGGCGCGCTGGGAGGCGCGCACACGGTCGGGGTCCTCACGGAGCAGGCGAAGGTCAATCACGCCGTCAGGGTACCGGGGGCGCGGGGCCCGCTCGACCCGATATGGCGGTACGTGGCGTTATGCGGCCTTTGTCTTATCCGGCGGAATGGAGATGGAGCGGGAGCGGAATGGGCGGGGAAGCCGTCAAGGGAATTCCCGCTGTCACCGTACAGAGGGGCGCGCGGGTACGGAGGTGGACGCAAGGGGCGGCGGCGCGAAGGTCCGCGCGAGGGCGCGCGGAAGGGTGTGTGCGAGGCGGTGCGCGCGAGGCCGGGCGGGGGCTCGGCCGGGTTCTGTCCGGGGTTCGGCGGGGAGGAGCGGCGATTGTTATCCACAGCCTCGGGGGATGCCGCCGAGTTTTCCACAGGGGCTATGGAAGCCCTGTGGAAGAAGGAGGGGGGCGCGCGTACGGGATTCGCGCTCGCCCATCGATTCCCCTCTCCCGCATCTCCTACACGTCTTTTCGGATGGAAACGCCACCCTCTCGGGTGTCGATCAATCGAATTGATCGGATGCGGAGTTTATGAGGGGTTGTGAACAAAAAAGAGAGAAAAGCAACTTTTGTCCGCAATGCCCGTTTGGTCGTTTCACGTTGTACACAGGACGGTCACCGGCCTTGTGGATAACTTCCGCGCGATGCCGCACACCCCTCAGGCGCGGCCGTCGACGCAGCGCGCCAGCCAGTCCGCCGCCTCCGCGAACTCGTCGTCCGTCGTCCCCCGCCGCAGCGGCGTGGTCTGCGACGGCTCCACGCCCGCCCGCGGGTACGACCCGAGGAAGCGCACCTTCGGGCAGATGCGGCGCAGCCCCATCAGCGCCTCGCCCACCCGCCGGTCGGAGATGTGCCCCTCGGCGTCCACCGAGAAGCAGTACCGGCCGATGCCCTCACCGGTCGGCCGAGACTCGATCCGCACCAGGTTCACCCCCCGCACCGCGAACTCCTGGAGCAGCTCCAGCAGCGCGCCGGGGTGGTCGTCGCCGAGCCACAGCACCACCGAGGTCTTGTCCGCCCCCGTCCGCGCAGCGGGCCGCCCCGGCCGGCCGACCAGCACGAAGCGAGTGGCGGCGTTCTCCGCGTCGTGGATGCCGGTCACCAGCGGCTCCAGACCGTACGTCGCCGCCGCGAACTCGCCCGCGAACGCCGCGTCGTACCGGCCCTCCTGCACCAGCCGGGCGCCGTCCGCGTTGGAGGCCGCCGACTCCCACTGGGCGTCGGGCAGGTGCTCCGCCAGCCAGCGGCGCACCTGCGGCTGGGCGACCGGGTGCCCGGTCACCGTCTTGACCGCCTCCAGAGCGGTGCCCGGCCGCACCAGCAGCGCGAAGGCGATCGGCAGCAGCACCTCCCGGTAGATCATCAGCGGCCGGCCGGTGGCCAGCTCGTCCAGGGTCGCGGTGACCCCGCCCTCGACCGAGTTCTCGATCGGCACCAGGGAGCCGCCCGCCTCCCCGTTGCGCACGGCGTCCAGCGCGGCGGGCACCGACACCATCGGCACCAGCTCGCGCGTGGCCGCCTCCGGGAGGGTGCGGAGCGCGGCCTCGGTGAAGGTGCCCTCGGGGCCCAGGTAGGTGTAGCGGCTCGCGGGTGACATGCCGTCCACAGTAGTCCGGCCGGGGGACGGGCAGCCCGCGGTCTCAGCCTTCGAACAGGCGCTGGCCGACGTACTCGCCCTCGCGCGCGCCGCCCGGCACCGCGAACAGCGCGCTCGCCTCGTGCCGGATGAAGCGGGACAGGGCGTCCCCCCGGTCGAGCTTGCGCTGCACGGGCACGAAACCCCGCACCGGGTCCGCCTGCCAGGCGACGAACAGCAGCCCGGCGTCCGGCGACCCGTCGTCGCGGAAGCCGTCGTGGTAGGAGAAGGAGCGCCGCAGCATCGCCGCGCCGCCGTTGGACGCGGGCGCCGTCACCCGTACGTGTGCGTCGGCGGCGATGGCCAGGCCGCCGTCCGGGCCCCGCTTCTCCAGGTCCACCGCGGTGGTCTCGGAGCCGCCCGACAGCGGGGCGCCGTCGGACTTGCGGCGGCCCACCACCTTCTCCTGCCCGTCGAGCGGGACGCGCTCCCAGTCGTCCAGCAGCATCCGGATCCGCCGCACCACCGCGTACGAGCCGCCCGCCATCCACTCCGGATCGCCGCCGGCGGGCACGAAGACGCGCTGCCCGAAGTCCTCGTCCGTCTCCTTGGGGTTGTTGGTGCCGTCGATCTGGCCCATCAGGTTGCGGGCGGTGCGGGGGGAGGCGGTGGCGCCCGGGGAGCGGTTGAAGCCGTTCATCTGCCAGCGCACCCGGGCGGTGCCGTCCGCCTCGCGCTGGAGGGCGCGCAGCGCGTGGAAGGCGACCAGGGCGTCGTCGGCGCCGATCTGCACCCACAGGTCGCCGTCGGAGCGCTTCGCGTCCAGTTCGTCGGCCGAGAACGGGGGCAGCGGGGCGAGGGCGGAGGGGCGGCGCGCGGCCAGGCCCGTGCGGTCGAAGAAGCTGCGGCCGAAACCGAAGGTGACGGTGAGGGAGGAGGGGCCGGCGTCCAGCGCGATGCCGGTGTCGTGCAGCCGGGCGGCGGGCTCCTCGCCCGCCATCAGCGCCTCGGCCGTCCGCGTCCAGCGGCGCAGCAGCGCGGCCGCCTCCTTCCGCCCGGCGCCCGGCGCCAGGTCGAGGGCGAGGAGGTGTCCGTGCGCCTGCGCGGGCTCGGTGATGCCCGGCTGGTGGTCGCCGCGGAAGGGGACTCGGCCGCTGCCGACCGTGGACAGGGCGGTGGGCGGCTCGGTGGCGGCGGCCGTGCCCAGCGCTCCGCCCGCCGCACCGAGCGCCAGCCCGGCCGTGCCGGCCGCGCCCACGGTGCCGAGCAGGCGGCGGCGGGAGGGGCCGGTGCGGGGGTCGGTGGGCCGCTCGGGGCCGGTGCCTGTGTCGGTTCCGGTGCCGTTGCCGTTGTCGGGGTGGTGTCTCATCGCTGCCCAGTCTCGGTTCTCGGGTGGTGCTCTGTTCTCGGGTGGTGCTCGGTGCCCGGTTGTCGGGCGGTACGGGGGCGGGTGGTGGCGGGCGCCGGTCAGTCGAGTTCGAAGGTCTTCCGCTCGGTCACCTGGTCGATGTCGGAGGTCCGCACGGTCACGGCGGCCTCCCAGGTGCCGGGCAGGGGGAGCTGGAGCCCGGAGGCGGACCACCGGCCCTCGCCGGTCCGCTCCAGGGTGACGGTCAGCGGGCCGACGTCCCGGGCGGGGAGGGTGAGAGCGACTCGTACCTCCGGCGCGTCCAGGGGCTCGCCGTCGGCGGTGGTGGTGCGCACCAGCAGGGAGTTGCCGCCGCTCCTGCCCGGGTCCAGCAGGAGCTGGGCCCGGCCCGCGCCGCCTGGGCCACCGGTGTCGAATGGGACGGTGAGGACCAGCGGCCCGCAGCGGTCGGAGCCGGACCCGCCCTGCCCCTGTCCGGCGGCGGTTTCGGACGCCGTACCGGAGGACGCCACGGCGGTACGGGCGGGCTCGGCCGCGGTGAGCAGGGTCGTCACGGCGAGGACGGCCGCCGCGACGGCCGCCTCGGCGAGCACCGAGCGCCGCAGCCCGGCGCGTGCCGGGTCGGCGTCGCGCTCCCGTCTGCGGCGCGCGGTCTCGACCGCGGCGCGCTGGCGGGCGAGCTGCGCGGCGCGCTCGGGGGTGACGTCCGGGCCCGGCTCGGGGACGGACACCGGCTCGGGGACGGGTTCCGGTTCGGGAGCGGGTCGCCCCCCGGGCGCGTCCGCCAGCGCGGCGGTGTGGCGGCGGGAGAACCGGGCGGCCCCGAGCAGCAGCGCCACCAGCGCGATCTTGACCAGCAGCAGCCGCCCGTACGAGGTGGAGGTCAGCGCCTCCCAGCCGCCGACCTGCCGCCAGGACTGGTAGAGGCCGGTGGCGGCGAGTACGGCCACGCAGCCGAGCGCGGTCCGCGAGAAGCGGCGCACCGCCTCCCCGGCCACCGCGGGTCCCCACCGCAGCGCGGCGAGCAGCGCCGCCAGACCGCCCAGCCAGACGGCGACGGCGAGCAGGTGGACGATATCGGCCGGTACCGCCACGGCGGTCTGGGGGCCGGTCGAGGCGTGCTCGGCCGCGGCCCAGGTCGCGGCGAGCCCCACGGCGACGGCCGCGCCGCCCACCGGAAGCCCGGTGACCAGGCCGCGCCGGCCCCGACGGCCTTCCCGGTCGCTGAGCTCGCCCCCGTCCGGCTCCTCGCCGCTTCGCCGGGCGTACGCCCCGAACAGCAGCGAGACGAACAGCCCCGCCGCCGCGAGCAGCAGCAGCCGGGACACCAGCGCCGTACCCGTCCTGGTCTCCAGCACGGTGCGCAGCGCGCCCGTGTCGAGCATGTCGCCCGGCCCGCCCGCGCCGGTGTACGGGACGCGCAGCAGCAGCGCCACGACGGTGGCGGCGGTCAGCGTGACCCAGCCGCCCACCACCAGGCGCCGCACCGCCCGCGCCCGGGCTGCGGCGGGCAGGCAGCCGAGGACGAAGGCCGCCCCGCCGACGAGCAGTACGAAGCCGGTGTAGGCGGCGTAGCGGGCGATGTCGTGGAGCACGCCGACCGCGCCGCCGCCCGGTTCCTCCTCCGGCACGGCGGCGGAGGTCTGCGAGGGGGCGCCGACGGAGAAGGTGAAGGCGCCGGAGATGGGGTGGCTGTCGGCCGAGACCGCCTTCCAGACGACGGTGTAGGTGCCGTCGGACAGCCCGTCGCGCAGCCCGGTGCCGTGGCGCACCTCGCCGCCCGCGGAGAGGTCCCGCACCCGGCCGGTGTCCGCGCGCCCGCCGTCGGGCGCCAGGACGCGGATGGCGTCCTCCGCCAGGGAGACGCTCTCGGAGAAGGTGAGCGTCACCTGCCGGGGAGCCCGTTCCACCACCGCTCCCCGCGCCGGGTCGCTGCCGGTCAGCGTGGCGTGCGCGGCGGCCGGCGCGGCGCCGCCGAGCAGCAGCGCCGACAGCACGCCGAGCAGACCGAGCACGCCGGACAGCCTGTGCGGGCCGGCCGGCCGTGGCAGGGCGCGGGGGGCGGTGGTGGTCATGACGGGGGTACCTGCCTCACTCTTCGGTGTGCCCGGTGTGCCCGGTGTGCCCGGTGTGCCCGGTGTGCCCGGTGTGCCCGGAGGTGTCGGGGACGTGGTTGACGGCCTCGACCGGGACCTCGACGGTGATCGGGTCGGACTTCTCGAAGCGCAGTTCCACCGAGACCTTCTCGCCCTCGGCGGGCTTGTGCTCCAGGTCCATGAACATCAGGTGGTTGCCGCCCCGGCTGAGCTCCAGAGTGCCGTTGGCGGGCACGGTCAGGGAGTCCACCCGCCGCATCCGCCCGCCGGTGGTCTCGTGGATCTGCACGTCGTCGGAGATGTCGCTGGCGGCCGAGACGAGCCGGTCGGCGGTGTCGCCGTCGTTGCGGACGACCAGGAAGCCGCCCGCCCGGTCGGCGGTGACCGGCTCGGGCACGTAGGCGCCCTCCACGCTCAGCTCCGGGGCCGGGGAGCCGCCGCAGGCGGCGGTGCCCGCGGTGAGCAGCGCGGCGGCCAGGGCGAGCCCGAGGGACCGGCGGCCGGAACGGGGGGTTCGGCGGTTTCGGCGGTTCACGGCAGCTTCCCCTGGGCGAGCGCGGGCAGGTCCTTCTCGTAGGTCTCGACGGGCACGTCCTCGGTGTAGAGGACGTGCGCCCGGTCGTCCTTCGGCAGGAAGGCCAGGACCTGGGTGCCGTGGGAGGAGACGATGTCGCCGTTCTCGTCCTCGACCGGCGGCTCCAGGGAGATGCCCAGGGAGCGGGCGCCGGCCTGGATCTTCTCGAAGTCGCCGGTGAGCCCGATGAAGTCGGGGTCCTGGGCGCGCAGCCACTCGCCGAGCGACTCGGGGGTGTCGCGCTCGGGGTCGGAGGTGACGAAGACGACCCGCAGCTTCTCCTGCTCGGACTCGGGCAGCTTTGACTTGGCGACGGCGATGTTGCTCATCGTCAGGGGGCACACGTCGGGGCAGTGGGTGTAGCCGAAGTAGATCAGCGTCGGGTGGCCCCCGGTCTCCTCGACCAGGTCGTAGGTCTCGCCGCCGGTGTCGGTGAGGACCAGCTCCGGCTTGTCGAAGGGGTTGTCCAGGACGACGCCCTGCTTGGGGCCGGTTCCCGCGTCGGCGGAGGCCGGGGCGTTGCCGGAGGTACCGGTGCCGTCGTCGCCGGAGGCGCCGCAGGCGGCGGTGCCCGTGGTGAGCAGCACGGCGGCCAGGGCGAGTCCGAGGGTGCGCCGGGGGTGGCGGCGCGCAGTGGGGTGCATGAGGGTTCTTTCTTCCTTGCGGTCTGCGGTGGTGCCTGCGGTGGCGGGCCGTGGCCGCGGGCCCGGAGGAGCCCGCCGGTGCGGGCGGGGCCCTCCGGGCGCGGCCGGGCGTCAGGAGGTGGTGCGGCGGCGTCCGGCCAGGACGCCGAAGGCGACGCCGGCGGCTCCGACGGCGATGCCGGTGACGGCGAGGACGCGGGCGGTGGTGTCGGAGGAGTCCGACGCGCCGCTCGCCTCGCCCTGGGCCGTGGTCTCGGTGGTGGTCCCGTCGGCGGCCCGGCCGGTGCCGGGCTCGTCGCCGGCGTCCGCGTCACCGCCGTGGCCGCCCTCGGTGGGCGGGACGAGGTTCAGCACGGGCGCCGGGTGCTCCGGCTCCTCGCCTCCCTCTCCCTCGGCGGGCGGCTCCTCGATCCAGCGCACGACCTCGTCGTTGCTGTACGTCTGGACGGCCTTGAGGACGAGCCGGTCGGTGTCCTCGGGGAGCTTCCCGACGGAGACGGGGAACTGCTGGAAGGTGCCCGGCTCGATGCCGCCGCCGGTCTCCGTCCACGTGATCCTGGAGGGGACCTCGGTGAGCTTCCGGCCGTGTGCCTCCACGGGCTCGGCCGGCTCGGTCTTCGTCACCTTCACCTTCCAGCCCGGCACCGGCTGGGGCATCACCGAGGCGAGCGGGTGGTCGGCGGGGAAGGTGACCTCCACCTTGACGGTGGAGGCGTTGTCCCGCTCGTTGGGGACCTTGACGTCGATCGTCGTGTAGCCGCCCTGCTCGGCCTCGCCGGGGTTGACGGAGATGTGGGCGGCGGCCGGCCCGGCGGCGGCGAGGGCCAGTGCGGCCGCGACGGCGCCGGCCGCGGCGAGACGGCGAACGGACGGCACGGTGGACGGCACGGCGGCGGACGGCACGGTGACCGGTGTCTGGGACTGCATGCTGAAGGACACTCCTCATCGGACATGGGAAGCTCTCCGGCCGCGACCGCACTTGGGTCGGGGAGGCGCTGCGCCTCCCGGCCGGACGAGCCCGGGCGTGGTGCGCGGCGGCAGGCGCACCCCACCCGTGCTCGGGGAGAGCGGAGGAGCGTGCGCTTCAGGCCGCGAGGGTCAGATCCCGCGCGGCGGCGGGCGGTCCGCGCCTGATCACCGAGTGCGCCGGCAGCAGGGACGCGGGCGGCACCGGGCCGCGGGCCGCGTCGGCGCGCGGGGCGCGCACCGGCACGGCGTCCTCGGGCAGCAGCCCGCGCAGCAGGGCTCGTACGCGGCGCAGCGCGGTGCGCAGGGCGCGTACGAGCAGCCCGCAGAGTCCACCGGTGAACCCGTGGAACCCGTCGAGCCCGTCGGCGAAGTGGGCCGACAGGCTCACCAGCCGCCACAGCGCGGCGTCGCCGCGGCGCAGCAGCCAGCCCATGGCGAGCGCGGCCAGCAGGTGGCCGAGCAGCATGGGTGCGGAGAGCAGCGACAGGGCGGAGTGCACGGCGTACCGCAGGCAGTCGGCCGCGCCGCCGACCACCGTGCCGGCCGTCGCACCGGCCACCGTGTCGGCGGCGCCCGCGGCGGTGTGCCCCGCGGCGGCGTGGCCGCCGGGGAGGGCTCCGGAGAGCCCGGCGTCGGCGACGATGCGGCGGGCCTCGGCCTCGCTCAGGGCGGCGGCGGCCCGGTCGTTGCACAGCAGCCGCCCGGCCAGCGCGATCACCCCGCCCTCTCCCCGGTCCGGGGCGGCCGGGGCCTGGGCGGTGTGCGCGGTCTGACCGCAGGAGAAGAGGAAGTGCAGAGCGATCTGCCCCAGGGCCAGCAGCCCCGCGATGCCCGGCAGCGAGCGCTCGCGTCCGGCCAGCGGCACGGCGGTGGCGAGCACGGCCGCGAAGCCGGCCAGGAGTGCCCACACCGGCAGGGACTGCCCGGCGGCGGACACGTGACCGGCCGCGGACAGCGTGACGCAGACCGCGGCGAACACCGCGGCCCGCAGCAGTCGCAGGTCGGCGGCGGCACGCGCGACGGGGGCTCTCATGGCCGGGCCATTATCTCATCACCCGTTCGGCGGCGACACGGGGCACCCTCACAACGCGGTTGACAACCGGACGAGGGGATCACCTCGTACATTTTCCGTACATTGCGGAACTCATCGGGTCCGCCGAATGAGGGGTAGCGCGCCGCCGCCGTGCTTACCGCCGCCGCCCCGGGCAATACGTATGCGTATGTCGAGCCGCAGCCAGGAGGCTGAGCATGAGCATCTGGTGGTCTCTCCACTTGCGGCGTGAGGCTGCGAGCGTCCCGCTCGCCCGGCGGCTCCTGCTCGGGGCGATGGAGACGGCCGGGGTCGATCCCGACGTCTCCTACGACCTGTCGATCGCGCTCTCGGAGGCCTGTGCGAACGCGGTCGAGCACGGCGGTCCCGGGGGCGGGGGGCCGGCGGGCGCCGGTGAGTACCACGTGACGGCGTACATCGATGACGACATGTGCCGCATCGAGGTGACCGATCATGGGCCGGGCTTCGTGGACGGGTACCGCAGCGCGCCCCGCGCCGAGCCCGCCGACACGACCGTCGGCGCGGCAGCCGGCACGGCCGCCGACGCCGTCGGTACGAACACCGCGGCGGACCTCGATACGGCGACCGCCTTCGGGCCGCTGTTCGCCAGGAGCGCGGGCCCGGCCCGCGACGGGTTCCGCGAGGAGGCGCGCGACGGGGTCCACACCGACGAGCACGGCCGGGGCCTGTTCCTGATCGAGGCCCTCGCCGACCACGTCGACTTCCGCAACCGTCCGGGAGACGGCGCCATGGTCTGCTTCGACAAGCTCCTCAAGTGGCGGAAGGACTCGCTGCTGAGGGCGTCCTGAGCGTGGGCCCGGCCGATTCCGCGGCCGGGCCCCCCGCTCTGTCCCGTGCTCCGTCCCGTGCCCTGTCCCGTGGCAGGACGGGAGCCCCGGGCGCCCCGGCAGGGGCGCCCGGACGTCAGCCCCGCAGGCGCGCCATCCACTCCTCGACCTCGTCCGAGCGGCGCGGCAGCCCGGCGGAGAGGTTCCGGTTGCCGTCCTCGGTGACGAGGATGTCGTCCTCGATGCGCACGCCGATGCCCCGGTACTCCTCGGGCACCGTCAGGTCGTCCGGCTGGAAGTACAGGCCCGGCTCCACCGTCAGGCACATGCCCGGCTCCAGCGTGCCCTCGGCGTACGCCTCGCGGCGCGCCGCGGCGCAGTCGTGGACGTCCATGCCGAGCATGTGGCCGGTGCCGTGCAGCGTCCAGCGGCGCTGGAGGCCCAGCTCCAGGACCCGCTCGACCGGGCCCTCCACCAGGCCCCACTCCACCAGCCGCTCCGCCAGCACGCGCTGCGCGGCGTGGTGGAAGTCCAGGTACTTCGCGCCCGGCTTCACCGCCGCGATGCCCGCCTCCTGCGCGTCGTACACGGCGTCGTAGATCTTCCGCTGGAGGTCGGTGAAGCGGCCGTCGACCGGCATGGTGCGGGTGACGTCGGCGGTGTAGAGGGTGTGGGTCTCCACACCGGCGTCCAGCAGCAGCAGGTCTCCGGAGCGGACGGGGCCGTCGTTGCGCACCCAGTGCAGGGTGGTCGCGTGCGGCCCGGAGGCGCAGATCGATCCGTAGCCGACGTCGTTGCCCTCCACGCGGGCGCGCAGGAAGAAGGTGCCCTCGATGTAGCGCTCGGAGGTGGCCTGAGCCTTGTCCAGCACGCGGACGACGTCCTCGAAGCCGCGCACGGTGGAGTCGACGGCCTTCTGCAGCTCGCCGATCTCGAAGTCGTCCTTGACCAGGCGCATCTCGGAGAGGAAGACCCGCAGCGCGTCGTCTCGCTCGGCGGTGGTCTTGTCGGCGAGCGCGGCCTCGACGCCCGCGTCGTGGCCGCGTACCACGCGCACGTCGCCGGACGCCTCGCGCAGCACGCCGGCGACGGTGCGCACGTCCCGGCAGGGCATGCCGTAGAGCTTCTCGGCCTCGGTGAGGCTGTCGCGGCGGCCCACCCACAGCTCGCCCTGGCCGTCCAGCCAGAACTCGCCGTTGCCGCGGTCGGAGCGGGGCAGCAGGTACAGGACGCTGTCGTGGCCGCCGTCCGCCCTCGGCTCCATGACCAGGACGCCGTCCTCGGTCTGGTTGCCGGTGAGGTAGGCGTACTCGACGGAGGAGCGGAAGGGGTACTCGGTGTCGTTCGAGCGGGTCCTGAGGTTGCCCGCGGGGACCACCAGGCGCTCGCCGGGGAAGCGGGCGGAGAGCCGCGCGCGCCGCTCGGCGGTGTGCGCGGCCTGCGGGACGGGGTCGAGGTCGCGCAGCTCGGTGTCCGCCCAGCCGGACTTCATGTTCTCGGCGAGCTCGTCGGAGACGCCCGGGTACAGGCCGTTCTTCCGCTGCTTGATCGGCTCCTCCGAGGTGGGTTCGCCCTGCTCCTCCGGGGTCTCCGGCGTCTGCTGGTCAGCCACGTCGCTGCCTCCTCCTGCTGGTGGTGTGGGCCGGGTGCGGGCCGACTCCCATCGTAGGTCCGGCCCGCTGAAGGCGGTCGGGGCCTGTGGACGCAGGCGCGGACAGAGCCTGTGGGCGGGGCCTGCGGACGGGCTCACAGGCGGGCCCGCGGGCGGGTTTCAGAAGCGGGCGGCCAGCAGCACGACGTCCTCGGCGTCCTCGCAGTCCCCGTACCCGCCCCCGTCCCCGGCACCACCGCCCGCACCGTCCCGGCCGCCGGGCAGCACCGTGCGCAGCAGGTGGTCCAGCAGCGCGTCGGGGTCGGTGCGTACGGCCGCGGCGGCGGCGACGGCGGCGGCCCGGAGCCGGGCGAAGGCGCGGTCAAGCGGCTCGCCGGTGCGGTGCAGCAGGCCGTCGCTGTAGAGCAGGAGCGTTTCCCCGGGCGCCAGGTCAACCTCGACGCTGGGCGCCTCCCAGCAGGCGAGCATGCCCAGCGGCGCGGAGAGCGCGGTCTCGACGACCTCGGTGCGCTCCGGGCCGACGATCAGCGGCGGGCAGTGCCCGGCCCCGGCCAGCACGACCCTGGTGCCCGCCCGCGGACCGCCCCGGGCCGGCGGCGTCCGCTCGGCGTACCCGAACAGCGCGGTCGCGGACCGGGCCGGCTCGGTCAGCCGCAGCAGCAGTTCCAGGTCGGACAGGACCGCGACCGGGTCCTCGCCCTCCATCACCGCGTACGCCCGCATCGAGGCCCGCAGCCGCCCCATCGCGGCCACCGCGTCCGGGCCGGAGCCGGTGACCCCGCCCACGCTCAGCCCCAGCGCCCCCTCGGGCAGTGGCAGTGCGTCGTACCAGTCGCCGCCGCCGCGCGGGCCGGTGCGGTGCCGTACGGCCAGCCGCACTCCCGGCACCCGCGGCAGCCGGGCGGGCAGCAGCCCCTCGCGCACGGTGTCCACGGCCGAGCGGGCACGGGTGAGGTCGACCTGGCGGGCGATGTGCTCGGCGGCGTGCCGCACGTACAGGCCGAGCAGATGGCGCTGGCGCTCGGTGGGCCGCGCGGGCTCGTCGTAGAGCCAGACGGCGGCGCCCAGCCGCCCGGTGCTCCGCGCGGTCAGGGGCACGGCGTGGCTGGCGGCGTAGCCGAGGCGGGCGGCGACCTCGCGGTGGCGGGGGTCGAGGTCCTCGTCCCGGGCGATGTGGGGGTGGGTGATCTCCCGGAGGCCGCCGGCGCCGTCCCCTCCGTCCCCGGCCCCGGCCTCGGGGAGCCCGTCGAGGAGGCGCGCGTGGGAGGCCGAGTCGCGCGGGAGGGTCTCGATGTGGCCGAGATCCGCCACTCCCAGGCCGAGTCCGACGGTGGTGTCGGGGCCGAGCCCGTCGCCAGGCTCCAGCGCGATCAGCCCGCGCCGGGCGCCCACCAGGGAGGCTCCGGCGCGCAGCGCCTCGTGCACCGCGCTCTCCAGGGTGTCGGTGCGCACCAGTCGTTCGGTGAGGTCGTGGAGGGTGGTGAGGTCGGAGATCCACCCGGCGAGGCGGTCCTGGACGGCCGCGAGCTGCTCGACGGGCCGTGCGAGGGCGGGGTCGTCGACGGCCGGTGGCCGGGGGGTGGGGGCGGGCTGCCGGTGGGGCGCGGCCGCGGCGGGCGGAGCAGTGTGCTGGGGAAGAGGCGAAGTTGGTTCGATTCCGGCCAGTTTCGGCGGCTGCTGGGCGCTCATGGGCGGCTGCCCTCAGTGCGGACCAGCGTCGTCAATAGCATCGCAAACCCCCATGTCGTGCTGCTCCGCTATCAATGTCTTCAGGTGTACACGCCGTGGTAACGGGTGTCCAGCATCGCCCCGGCAGGCCGCGGATGTGCCCGCCGACCGGTTTCCGGGCCGGGCCCGATCGCTGCTCCCGACGCATCCGAAGGCGTCGCGGGGGTGGTCACAAGCTTGGCCGAAAACGTACCCTGGGCCAGGCGGTGCGCGGTCGACTGACTCCCGTTACGGCAGCGCGTCATCACGATTGACGTGGGTACACGGTCACCCACGGCACGAGGGACCGGGCGGGCGAGCGGCGACCGGGTTCCGGCGGAACCCGGCGACGAGTCCGTGCGTCCCATCCAATGGGAACGAGGCGCGTCCTCGTACGCGCCGAGAGGACCGGAGCACGGCAGGCGGAGGACCGCCGGACGGTACGGCGGTACGGGCGGGCACGAGCGGCGTCCGGTGTGTGCCGTCACGCCGCGATCCGCGCCCGGTTCACGAACGCCCCGGCCACGGCCGCGGAGAACAGCACGGTGACGCACTGCCCGGAGGCCCGGGCGCGGTCACACGAGATCCACAGGTGTAACAGGTGTGAGGGACCGGAAGACCGCGATCGGCCTTCTGGTCCTGGTGAGTCCTTGTCAGTGTGCTTGTCGACGTTTTGTCGATCCATGGCGTTACGGAAAGGAACGAGCGCTGATGCGCGAGATCCTCGGAAGGCGACGCATGACCCGCTGGGCGCTGCGTGACGCGGCGCTCGTGTGCGCGACACGGTGGGGGTGGCCCGTGCTGCCCGGTGTGGCGCCGCGGGAGTCCAGGCGCCTGACCGCACGCCAGTCGGGGCAGCCTCGGGGGCGCTGCTCCTGTCCCCGGCCCGACTGCGTGGTGCCCGGTGCGCACCCCTTCGACCCCGAACTGCCGGCGGCCACCACCGACGAGCGCATGGTGCGCTGGTGGTGGACCAACCGGCCCGACGCGCCGGTCCTGCTGGCCACCGGTGGCCGGGCGCCCTGCGCGCTGAGCCTCCCGGCGGCCGCCGGGTCCCGGGCGCTGGAGGAGCTCGACCGGCTCGGGCTGCGCACCGGCCCGGTGATCGCGAGCCCGACCCGCTGCACACTGCTGGTGGCGCCGTACGACCTGGAGGAGCTGGGCGAGCTGCTCCACGCCCAGGACTGGGTGCCCAGCTCGCTGCGGTTCCACGGGGAGGGCGGCTACGTGGCCCTGCCTCCGTCGCGCACCGGCGCGGGGCAGCTGCGCTGGGAGCGGCCCCCGGCCGCGCTGGGCGTCGGCGCCCGCGCCACCCTGCGCGGGGGCGGCGTGCCGTGGCTGCCGAGGATGGAGCCGCTGGTGGACGTGCTGGTGCGGGCGAGCGCGGCCGTCCCGGACACGGGCAGCCGGCTGGCGTACTGACCGGCCGGCCCGGACCCGCGGGTCCGGGCCCCGCTCACTCGTACGGGTGGCGGTGCGCCGGGGTTGGAGGGAAACAGGCGGTCTGTCCGCCGGGACGCCTTCTTCGTCCCGGTATGTTCGGGCCGCCGAAGAGTCCTTTCCCTCCAGCGAGTTGCAGGTGGACCCCATGTACGAGCCGCGGCAGCGCGCCTCCAGTCTCCGTGTGACCGCGCTCGCCGCCGGGGTCGCCCTCGCGGCCTCCCTGCCGCTCACCGCCGCGACCGCCGGGCCTGACGAGCGACGGCCGGGCGGCGGGCGTGCGTCCCTCGCGAACGCCTCCGCCGAACACGTCGGCCCCGCCACCGCAGGGGCCACCGGCTCCGCGCCCGAGCGACCCCCGCTCCCCCTTCCGGACGGGCTCCTCTCCCGCGAGCCGTCCGAGCCGTCCGAGCCGTTTGGCGCGGACCTGTCGGAGACCTCGGCCTTCTGCGGCTCCTGGGCCACCTCCCCGCGAGGTCTGCGCGCGCAGACCTGCGTCCTGACGCGGGACGGCACCGTCTGGGGGCGGATGTACCACCGGAACGCCACGGGCGAGGCGCTGCACGGCGCCCTGAGCCTGCTCGGCCCCGGCGGGCAGGCGGTCGCCGCCCCCTGCGAACTGCCGGCCGGTGGCCGGGAGGGCGTGTGCGACACCCCGCACCGGCCAGTGAGGGGCGACCTCCCGGACGGCGGGCCCTACACGGCGGTGGCGGAGGTCGCGGCACCGGGCGGGGAGGGGCTGATGCTGCGTTCCGGCAGCGAAGCCGGCAGCGAAACCGGGGGCGCCGGCGAAGCGGGGAAGAGTGGAGACGGCAAAGGCGGCACAGAGGATGCCCGGACCACCGATCCCTCGCGGAAATCGGGGAGTTGAGCGGCCGCCCGCACGCTCCGAACCCGTATGCGGGAAGTGCGGGCATGAAAAGACCCGGTCGCTGGCGACGGGGGATGCACCAGCGACCGGGCTGCAAGAACCGTAACAAGTAACGGCCCGTTCGCAAATTCCACCGACGTCTTCCGGCCGCCGCCCTACCTGCGAGTACATCCCGCTGTGACGGGA
This sequence comes from Streptomyces verrucosisporus, assembly GCF_017114865.1. GTDB lineage: Bacteria > Actinomycetota > Actinomycetes > Streptomycetales > Streptomycetaceae > Streptomyces > Streptomyces fenghuangensis. The sequence goes on from NZ_JADEYH010000003.1 coordinate 274,026, forward strand.
ATCACTTGCCTTTTCTTCCCTCATCAGCCGGAATTCGTCTCTCAGTTGAGAGTGATCTGGCGATTTGTGAATCCACTGCGCGCCCGGCGCTCCTCCGCGGTGAGCGGATCGGTGGACTCCAGCGCCTCGGCGAGCCGTTCCGCGAAGGCCGCGGCCGGCTTCTCGCACTCCCGCGCGCCCATCGCGCTCGGCAGATCCCACACCGGGACCATCAGGCCGTGCGCCCGGAAGGAGCCGACCAGCCGCGTGCCCTCGCCCAGCGACGACGCCCCCGCCGCGTGCAGCCGGGCGAGCGCGTCCAGCAGCCGCTCCTCCGGGTGCGGCATGACCCAGCGCAGGTGGTTCTTCTCCGGGGTCTCGCACCAGTAGGCCGCCTCCACCCCCTCCAGCCGGGCGGTGGGCAGGGCGGCCGAGTTGGCGCGTTCCAGCGAGGCGGCGACCTCCGGGCTCTGGTTGCCGGCGTCCTCCACCCAGAACTCGAAGCCGCTGTGCACCTCGGGCACGAAGGGCGCGTCGGGGGCCAGCAGGTCCTGCAGGCGCGGGGTGTCGGCGGGGATGCGCTCGGCGGCCACCGGGGTGCCCGGCTCCGCCGTCAGGGCCCGCCGCAGAACGTCGGCCAGATCGCGGCTGAGGTCGCCGGAGGGGGTGTCGTTCTGCACGCCCAGCAGCACGGCACCGTTGTCACGGCGCAGCGCGGGCCAGGCCATCGGCAGAACGGTGGCCAGTGTCACCGAGGGGACGTCCTCGGGCAGCTCCTCCCTCAGCTTCAGCGGCACCGTCGCGGCCGGCACCAGCTCGCGCAGCGCCACCCAGTCGCACTCCCCGGGCAGTCCCTCGAACGGGCGACGCACCAGCTCGGTCACCGCCTGCGCGGCGGCACGCCCGTGGCAGGCCTTGTAGCGGCGGCCGGATCCGCAGGGGCAGGGCTCGCGGGCGCCGACGACGGGGATCTCACCGTCGGCGAGCTGCGGCTTGGCGGCCTTGGTCTGGGGTCGGCGCTTCTTGGCCATGGGGTGGGGTCTCCCGGTCGTTAAGGACGCTGTCGGCGCGAGCCTAGCCCTTGGGGCCGGGGCGGCACGCGTACGCGGGGGAGACCACCCGGAACGACTGCCTCAGAGGTCCTCCAGGCCCTCCAGCTCCGACAGCTCGAAGCGCATCGAGGAGGCGAACGCGTCCTCCTCCGACGGCGCCACCACCGCCCACACCGTCACCCCGCCGTAGCCGTGGCCGTGACCCTGACCGCGCCCGCGACCGCCGCGGTCGTCGCGCACGCCCCAGTCGCGGGCGAGCGAGGTGATGATCGACAGACCTCTGCCGCCCCGCGCCGTCACCGACGGATTGGACGGCCGGGGTCTGGTCGGGCCCCCGCCGTCGGTGACGGAGACGCTCACCCCGCCGTCGGCCGTGCGGCCCCAGGCCGCGCGTACGCAGTCGCTCACGCCGATCGGTCTGGCGTGCCGGTACGCGTTGCTGAGAAGTTCGGAAAGAATGAGAACCGCGTCGTCCACGACGGCTTCCGGCGTACCGGAGCCGAGAAGCTCCTCGCGCATCCGGCGCCTCGCCGCACCCACGCCCGTGGGACCGTGGGGTACGGCCATCGTCGACGACGTCGGCGCCTCCTGTGCAACCACCAACGCCACCCCCGAGACCTCCTTGTTCGCCCCACGCCACGTGATGGATGCCCTTTCGCCCGGTGGCGGAAACCGCCCGACCCGGTACCGTGACGCAGCCCTCACCGCCCGTTCACCGCTGGTGGCTCCGAGTGCGCCGTGGTGCGCCGACCGCCCCGGCCCGCCTCCGCCCCGGCCCCGCACCAGCCCCGGAGCCCCCGCCCCGGTCCCGTCTCAGCCCTGGAACATCTCCTCCAGCTGGGCCAGTACGCGCCGGGGCCGGTTGGTGATGACGGCGTCCACGCCGAGCAGCGCGCACAGCTCCACGTCGGCCGGATCGTCCACCGTCCACACGTGCACCCGGTGGCCCTCCCGGTGCGCCCACGCCACGTACTCGGGGTGGTTGCGCAGGATCCGGATACTCGGCCCGGCGATCCCCACGCCCGGCGGCAGCCTCCCGTCGCGGTGACGCGGCAGCAGGAACTGCATCAGGTAGACGGTGGGGATCCACGGCGCCGCGGCCCGTATCCGGTGCAGGGAGCGCGCCGAGAAGCTCATCACGCGCACCGGGATGGCCGGATCGTGGCGGGCCAGCACCCGCAGCAGCTCCTCCTCCACCTGCCCCGCCCAGCGGGTGGGGTGCTTGGTCTCGACGGCCAGCTCCACCCGGCGCCCGGCGGAGGCCTGCTCCTCCACCAGACGCAGCAGCCGCTCCAGGGTGAGGACGGAGGTGTGCTCGCGGCTCTCGGTCTCGGGCGACTCCTCGTCGCCGAGCCGCCCCTTCCAGGAGCCGAAGTCCAGTTCGGCCAGTTCGGCCAACTCCAGCGAGGAGACCGCGCCGCGACCGTTGGAGGTACGGTTGACACGGCGGTCGTGGACGCACACCAGGTGTCCGTCGGAGGTGAGCCGCACATCGCACTCCAGCGCGTCGGCGCCGTCCTCCACGGCCCTGCGGTACGCGGCCAGGGTGTGCTCGGGGGCGTCCTCGGAGGCCCCGCGGTGGGCGACGACGGAGATGGGGCGCCGCGATCCCGGCGACCCCTGGGGCTGGTCAGGGCTCACCGCGTTATGGTGCCACCCCGCCCCGCGCGCGGCGGCCCGGGCGTCCGTCCGAACGGGTGCGCTTACGCCGGTCCGACGTGCGGTGGGAGAAGCTTGACGCCATACACCTGAATACACACGCCGTCCCCGGACAGACGTGTGACTGTCGTGTACCTGAGGAGAGAGCTGTGAGCACCGAGAACGAGGGCGCCGCCGGCGAGCACGCGGCCGGCGCCCCCGTGCCGCACCCGCCGGCCGACCGGTCCGCCGCGAACGGCGCCGCCGCGCCCAGGACACCGACCGACAGCCCGCCGGAGGACTACGACCTCCAGGCCCCCGTCCCCGCGCCCGAGCCCGAGGCGGCGCCGGGGGACGAGTCGACGACCCTGCTGCGGAAGATCGACCCGGAAGGCCCCGAGCCGCCGTCCCAGCCCGGCCACCAGCCCGCGCCCCCCGCTCCTCCCGCCGCGCAGGGCCACGCCGAGCAGGGGTACGCCGCACAGGGGCAGGCGCAGGAGTACCCGTCCCCGCAGCCCCCGCCGTCCCCGCAGGGCCACCACACCCCGCAGGACCCCTCCGCCGCGCAGCAGCAGCCCCCCGCCGCCTACGCCTCCCCCGCCCCCCACCCCTCCGCCGGGCAGTGGGGCGCACCGGGCGGCGGCTACGACGGCTACGGCACCCCGCCGCCCGCCCCGGGAGCCCCCGGCACCCCCGGCGGTGGCCCGGACTCCCCCTGGGGCGCGCCGCCCGTCGCCCCGCCGCCCCCGGAAGGCCAGAGGAAGAAGCGCCGCTTCGGCGGCCTGATCGCCGCCGTCGCGGCGGCGTCCCTCCTCGCGGGCGGCGTCGGCACGGGCGTCGGCTTCTGGGCCGCCGACCGCACGGACCGCGGCTCGACGACCATCTCCGCCGGCGACAGCCTCGAACAGGTCGACCGCGCCCCCGACTCCGTCGCCGGCATCGCGGCCAAGGCCCTGCCCAGCGTCGTGACGATCCAGGCCGAGGGCGGCGGCGAGAGCGGCACCGGCACCGGCTTCGTCTACGACCAGCAGGGCCACATCATGACCAACAACCACGTGGTGGCCAGCGCGGCCGACGGCGGTGAGCTGACCGCCACCTTCTCCGACGGCCGCGAGTACGACGCCGAGGTCGTCGGCCTGGCCCAGGGCTACGACGTGGCGGTCATCAAGCTGGAGAACGCCGGCGACGCCGAGCTCACCCCGCTGCCGCTCGGCAACTCCGACAAGGTCCAGGTCGGCGACGCCACCATCGCCATCGGCGCCCCGTACGGCCTGTCCGGCACGGTCACCACCGGCATCATCAGCGCCAAGAACCGGCCCGTCGCCTCCAGCGACGGCCAGGGCTCCAAGGCCTCCTACATGAGCGCCCTGCAGACCGACGCCTCCATCAACCCCGGCAACTCCGGCGGCCCCCTGCTCAACGCCAAGGGCGCGGTCATCGGCATCAACTCCGCCATCCAGTCGGCCGGCGGCGGCCTCGGCCAGGGTGCGCCCGGCAGCATCGGCCTCGGCTTCGCCATTCCGATCAACCAGGCCCAGCGCGTGGGCAGGACCCTGATCGAGACCGGCGAGCCGGTCTACCCGGTCATCGGCGTCCAGGTCGACCTGCGCGCCCAGGGCAACGGCGCCCGCATCATCGAGGACACCGACGACGGCAGCGAGCCCATCACCCCGGGCGGCCCGGCCGACAAGGCGGGCCTGGAGCCGGGCGACGTGATCACCAGGCTCGACGGCGTCCCGATCGACAGCGGCCCCACCCTGATCAGCGAGATCTGGTCCCACGAGCCGGGCGAGAAGATCTCCGTCACCTACATGCGGGGCGGCAAGCAGAGCAAGGCCGAACTGACCCTGGGGTCCCGCGAGGGCGACTGACGGACCGGCTAGGCTGTTCCCCACGCCGCACGGCGCGGCGTGGGGAGGCTTGCCCGAGCGGCCTAAGGGAACGGTCTTGAAAACCGTCGTGGTGGCGACACCACCGTGGGTTCAAATCCCACAGCCTCCGCACCTCACAACGGCCCCCGACCAGCCCACCCGGTCGGGGGCCGTCGGCGTTCCGAGAGTGTCAGTGGTCGGCGGCAGACTCGTCGGCATGAGTGGTCAGGTGCGCTTGAGGGACGTCGAATCGGCCGATCTGGAGGAGTTCCTCACGCAGGAGCACGACCCCGAGGCCGTGCGACGGGCGAACTTCCCACCCCGGGAACGGGATGCCTTCATGACCCACTGGAGAACGAGGGTCCTCGGCGATCCCACCGTCCTCGCGCAGGCCGTCACCGTCGACGGGGAACTGGCGGGCAACGTGGTGGCCTGGTGGGACGAGGGACGGCGCTTCGTCGGGTACTGGCTCGGCAGGCGGTACTGGGGCCGGGGCGTCGGCACGCGGGCACTGGAGCTGTTCCTGGAGCGGGAGAAGGCCCGTCCCCTGTACGCCGATCCCTTCGCCGGGAACACCGGCTCGGTGCGGCTGCTGGAGAAGTACGGTTTCCGGCGCACGGAGACGGTCCGGTACGGCGAGCACGAGCACATCGTGCTGGTGCTCGACAAGGCCCCCGCCTGAGCCCGTCACTCAACTCCGGCTTCCACGCGTCCGCCCCGTCTCACGGGGCCGACCGCTTCGAGACGCCGGCCGCCCCGGCCGCGCCCTGCGGACGAGCCGGTGCCCCGACCGTTACGGCCCGATAATCCGGTGGCCGGTTCCCGGCCCCGTTGCTACGGTGCTTCCGTCTCCGCCGCGGTGCCGACCGCGGGCGACCTCTGAAGCGTGTGCCCTGGAAAGCGGTTGATGTATGCCCCGGTCAGTGATTCCGAGCTCCCCTCGTCGCGCCGACAGCGCCGGGGCGACCGGGCCTGACCGCATGCGGCCGCTCGTGACCGGCCGCTGAGGCCCCCGCCCCGGACCCGAGGGGTGCTCGGTAGTTCCCTGCTGCTTCGTTCCACACCCTCGGCAAGGAGTATCCGGGTGTCACACGACAACCCCCAGCACCGCTCAGCCATGTCCTCGATCGACACCTTCACCTGCGTCCGCTGCGGACTGACCGTCGCCACGTTCGCGCCGGACGGCGGTCGGCGCGATCACTGCCCGAGCTGCCTGCACTCCCGGCACCTCGTCGACCACGTCGAGGGCGGGCCCTCGGACTGCGAGGGCCGGATGACCCCCGTCTCCATCGCGGTGCTGCGCACCGGCGACTGGATGGTCATCCACCGCTGCGTCCGCTGCGACGAGCTGACCTCGAGCCCGGTCCGCGGGGACGACAACCAGCTGATCCTGATGCGGATGGCCGTGCGTCCCCTGGCGCAGCCGCCCTTCCCGCTCGAAGCGTTCGGTGACCTGTGAGCCGGGCCCGATTGCCGCGACCGGAACGGCGCGGGAGGCGACCGTGACGCGGCGCGGACCCCGGCGAACGGGGAGAGGCCGGCCTCAGCGGCCCAAGGACGTGCTCCACGGACCGGCCGGCGCACGCGGTGACGCCTTCCGGTGCGTGGGCTGCCGGCTCGACGTGCCGCTCGCCGCACCGGGCACCGCTCATCGCAACCACTGCCCGTCCTGCCTGGTCAGCCTCCACGTTGACCGGCGGATACCGGGCGACCGGGCGGCGGGGTGCGGCGGACGCATGACGGTGCTGAGCCTGTCGGTGCGGCAGGACGGGGAGTGGACGCTCATCCACCACTGCCTGACGTGCGGTGAGCTCAGCGCCAACCGCATCGCGGGGGACGACAACGCGCTGGCACTGATCCGGCTGGCACTGCGTCCACTGGCGGACGCCCGCCTTCCGGTACGGGCCATGCTCACGCTGTGACACGGGGCGCCCGGCTGCCGCCGGGCGCCCCCTTCTCTCCGGGTGGGCCCGGCCCCTGTCGGCCGGGGGCGGCCCGCCGGCCGTCCCGAGGGTCGCCCGGTGCGCGCGTTGCGGTGGTTGTGCGTACCGACGGCCGGCGCGGGCCCTACTCTGATGCCCGGCACGCGCATCGATTCCTCCGGACCGGCCGACCCGAACGGGTCGGCCGGTCCGCCGTGCCGCCCGCTTCCCGCGGTCCGCGGCGGAGCGGATCGCCCGTCAGCCGCAGAAAGAGCACTCCGTGTTCCGCACCTACCTGTTGCCCGTCGAGGCCGCGGTCACCCTGTTCCCACTGGTCACCGCGGTGTTCCTGGTGCCGGCCGCCGTCCGCGGATACCGCAGGCGCGGCCGGGCGGGGGGCTGGCCGGTCCTGGTGTTCTACAGCTTCGTCTTCTACCTGCTCGCCGCGCTGCTGCAGACGGTGATGCCGCTGCCCGCCGACACGGGCGAGCACTGCACCACCGTCCACTACGCCACGGAACCGCAACTGGAGCCCTTCGCCTTCCGGGCCGCCATCTCCTCGGCAGGCGGCGGCGCCTGGTCACCCGGCACGCTGGCGGGTCTCGCCCCCGCGTGGACCGCCCTGCTCAACACGGTCCTGCTCCTGCCGCTGGGCGTCTACCTCCGCTACTACCTCCGGCAACGGCTGATCCGTGCGACGTTCACGGCTTTCGCCACCTCCCTGTTCTTCGAAACCACCCAGTACACCGGTCTGTGGTTCGTCTACGACTGCCCCTACCGGCAGTTCAACGTGGACGACCTCATGCTCAACACCGCCGGCGCGTGCCTGGGGTGGATCGCCGCGGCCCCTCTCGTCCGCCTGCTCCCCGTCAACGACCCGGACCGTGAACGCCGCCGCTACGCATGGCGCGTCACCCTCACCCGGCGGCTCCACGCCTTCCTCACCGACCTGGCCGGCTGGCTCATCGTCTGGACACTGGTCACCGGTCTGCTCGCCGTCGTCACCTCCTGGTACACCGGCCGGCACCACGCGCTGTGGATCGGCGCCGCCCTCGGGCTGGTCTGGTTCTGGCTGCTGCCGGCCGTCTTCGCGGCCACCCCCGGCAAGCGGGCCGTACTCCTGCGCCTCACCCGGCCCGACGGCGCCCGGACGAATCCGCTGCGGCTCACCCTGCGCGCCTGGATCGTCTACTGTCCCCTCGCCCTGGCCTGGGCCGCCCTGGCCTACCGCACCGGGTCGCTCGACCTCCCCGAACTCGTCGGCCGACTGCTCCCGCACCTCGCCCTGCTCGCGGGTGCCCTCGTCTGGGGCGGCCCGGCGCTGGCGGCCCTGCTGCGCCGGGATGGGGGCGTCTGGTACGAACGGTGGTCCTCCACCGTCAACACGGTCCTCCCCGACGCCCGTGAGTCCCCGGCCCCGGCACCGGCCCCGCGGAAGACCGAGGACCCGCGCTCCTCGGATCCCCGCGTTCCCGACGCCGGCCGGCACGTGTAGCGGCCGGGCGATGCCGTGGCGGCCGGCTCACGGAGCGAGGGCGTCCAGGTCCACCGGGGTGCAGTCGTGCAGCGTCATGACCAGCCGGTGTGCCAGGGTCCACCGGACCGCGAGGTCCTCGTAGGCCACCTCCCGCAGGGCGGTGTCGATCGGCTCCAGCGTGGCCGGGCGGTGGACGATCCCGGCCACGCCCCAGGCGTACGGCCGCCCCACCAGCGCGGCGACGTGCCCCTCCCGCAGCCGCGGGCACTCCCGTACGGAGATCCGGGCGCAGGGCACGCACACGGGCGGCGCCGTGGTCCGCTCGCCCTCCTCCACCGGGCGGCCGACGTCCCGCAGCACGAAGAGGCGCGGGCCGTCCTCCGCGGTGGGCCCGCCGCACACCTGGCAGAGCATGTGCCGCATGGCCCTTCGCTGCCGCAGCGTGTGCACCGTGTGGTAGCGGGGGTGCCCCTTGCCCCGCGCGAGGGTCTGCCGCATCCACAGCACCCCGAGCCAGTCCCGGTCGTACGCGCCCTCCCCGGCGAAACCGATCCCCTCGCCGCCCGCCCCCACCCGCCGCACCAGGGGCGGGCGGCGCACCCGCTCCCGGCTCCACGAGGCGATGTAGGGAACCGTGCTCAGCCGGTCGGTACGTGGCTGCGCCGACTTAGCGGCGGGCTCCACCGGGCTTCCCTCCGCCCCCGCCGGGCGCACCCCGGAACCCCCGTGCCCGTCCGCAGAGCACGCACGCCCCTCCCCGATCCGCTCATCGACCCCTTGTGAGAAGGCGCTCCCGCCCATGTACGCCCTTCCTGACGCTCGGTCCCGTACTCACGGACACGTAACCGCGTGATGACTCCGGGCGGTACCGCGGGCGGAGCGGCAGCGCGTGAAACCCATGAAAGACCGCGTGGACGCGGGGGTGGACAAGGGCGGAACCGACCGCATCCGCACATGACGAGGGGCCCCTACGGCGGTAGGGGCCCCTCGTCTCTGTCGGCAGGGTGACCTGGCGGGCAGCCCTGCCGGGAGAACCGCTCAGTCCGCCACGCTACGTGTTCACGCCGCGGTGGTCGGCCCACGCCCGGGAAGCGTCCGCCATGGCCCAGAGCCACGAGGCATCCGGCTTCCGGTCGGCGAAGGCGCGGTACATGAGCGCGTTGGCCCGGGCGAAGGCGTCGACGGCCTTGGGGTCCGCATCCACCCATGCCGCACAGCCGGAAGCCCAGGACCCGGCGGACTCGGGGCTGTGCCCGGCCGCGATGAGCTGCACCACCAGACAGGCCGGGTCGATGAAGCCCGCGCCACGGGTGGGCCAGGACCAGTCCACGGCCCAGGCGGTGTGCTCACCGATCACCATGTTGCCGGGGTTGATGTCGGTGTAGAGCAGGTCATCACCCCGGAGGAGGGCGGCCTGCCCCTCGTCTCCGGCGAACCGGTCCCACCGGGTCTCCGGCCACTCCCGTGCGACCTCGGGGAGGTCCAGTTCCCCGATCCGGTCCACCAGACCGACGACGGTGGGCAGGTCGGGAGAGCCCGGCGAGAAGTCGGCCGCCCGCCCCTCCACGGCGTCGAAGCCGAGCACGACCCACGCGTCGTTCTCCGCATGCCATCGCAGCGTGGGGGAGAGGGGCCGTACGGCCGGGTTGATCAGCCGCTCCCGCACGATGGAGTCGCGCCGGCCGCCGGGCCGGTTGGGAACCGCCTTGACGAAGAACGGCCCCTTCTCGCACTCGACCACGGTGGCGACGTCCGAGCTGTGCCCCCCGGTGGTGGGGCGGACGTCTGCCAGTTCCCCCGTGTGCGGGCGGATCAGCTCCTGGAGGTCGGCGGCGAGAAGGGGCGTGTCCATCGTCCTCAGTTCCTCGGAGTGCACGAGCTGCCCGGAAAGCCGGGCGTGCACTCCTCGTCGTCGGGGCCGCAGGGGTCGTTCCTCCCGGCCGCGCCCTGGATGGCCGTGGTGGCGCGGGTCATGGCGTCGCCGCCGAGGATAGCGGCGAGCGGGGTGTGCTTGACGTTGCCGACGCCCATCCAGCCGGAGAACACGCACGGGGACACCTCCCCCGTGGGACCGATGGCGGCCACGCCCGATCCGCACCGGCCACAGAGCTTGGCCATGTCGGGAACCTGGTCCTGCTGTCCGCCCCGCCCGAAGGGCCGGACGTGATCGAAACCGATCCGCTCCACGCCCAGGGCTTCCAGGTCCCGTCGGGCACCTGCGGCCTGGTCCTCGTCGCCGGTGACGACTCCGACGCGCAGCGGGATGCCGAGCCGGACGGCCCTGGCGATGTTCTCCCGCGTCCTTCCGTGGGAGCGGCGGCCGGTCATCGCGTTGTGGGTCTCGGCCCGGCCGGAGTAGTAGGAGGTGGCCAGCGCCAGGCCCTTGCGCCGGAAGATCTCCCAGCACTCCTGGGAGACGTGCACGAGGTTGCTGTAGACCTCCACCTCCAGACCGGCGTTCAGCGCGTGGTCCACCAGGGCCGTGAAGTCGGGGTGCATGGTCGGCTCACCACCGATGAACTGCACCCCGCGCACGCCACAGGCCGCGGCCTGGTCCAGAACGCCGACCCAGTCCTCACGGGACATGGTGCCGTGCGATCCGCTCGGGCCGGAGGAGTTGTAGCAGTGCCCGCAGGCGAGCTGGCACTTCCGCGTCAGGTCCAGCCATAGAAGCCGGGTGGTGGCTTTCCGCATCAGTTGGTTCTCGACGATCGCTGTCATCGGTTCTCCCCTCCTCGTCGGATGGCGGCATCTGCCTGCCGACCAATCACTCCACTTACGTAATCACTTGGTTACCCTGCGCGGTACCGTGAGAAGGAGGGCAGGGCTTGAAGCCCTTGAAAGTCGGCTGATCTGGGGGAGCCCGTATGGCGACGAGAACACCGAACGAGGGGCTGCGGCGCGTCCTGACCGAGAGTCAGTGGTCGCAGTCCCAGCTCGCCCTGGCGGTCAACCGTGTCGGGGCGGAGGCCGGGGTGCCGCTGCGGTACGACGAGTCCGCGGTGAGCCACTGGCTGAGCGGCACCCGGCCGCGCAAGGCCGTGCGCCCCTTCCTCCGTGAGGCCCTGTCACGTCGGCTGCGCAGGCCGGTCACCCTGGCCGAGATCGGTCTGGAGGCCGAGGAGGCGAGCGGTGGCGCGGATACCGTGGAAGCACTCATGACCCTCGGGAGGAGCGACATGGACCCGTCCCGCAGGAGCGTGCTGGGCGTCGGCCTGTTCTCCGTGGCGCTGACCGTCCCCGGCTGGCAGGACGTGGTGGGCCGGATGGAGGCGGTACGGGCCGGCCGCACTGTGCGCATCGGGCGGCCGGAGGTGGACATGGTGGTCGCCATGACCGAGCGCATCAGTGAACTGGACGACCGGTTCGGCGGCCGTCACGCCCGGCCGATGGCCGCCTCGTTCATCGTCAACACCGTCTCGGCGTACCTGCGCGCCGACGCCCCCGAGCCCGTGCGCAAGGACATGCTCTCGGCCGCCTCCGACCTGTGCTATCTCACCGGCTACATGGCCGTGGATGAGGGCCTGCAAGGGCTGGCCCAGCAGTACTACCTCAAGGCCCTGGAACTGGCCGGCGCGGCCGAGGACCACCTGACGTACTGCACCACCCTGCGCGGCATGAGCGTCCAGGCCGCCGACCTCGGCCACGGCCCGCAGGCCCTGCGCCTGGCCGACGCGGCAGCCGCCGCCTCTCCGCAGGCCGGGCCGCGCATGCGCGCCTTCCTCACCGGCCAGCAGGCTTATGCCGCTGCCCAGACCGGCGACCGCCGCACCGCCCTGGCCCATCTCAAGGACGCGGAGACGGCGATGGAGAAAACCGAGTCACCCGCCGGGCTCTCAGGCCGGTACGACCCCGCCGCGCTCGCGGATCACACGAGCCAGGTGCGGTACGAACTCGGAGACATCAGCGGGGCGGTCAAGGCCAAGGCGGAGTCCAACGAGCTTCGGCAACCGACGCAACGCAGGAGCCGGGTGCGGAACCTGGCGATCGCCGCCGAACGGCAGATGCGGCTCGGTCACCTCGAAGAGGCGTCCGCGACCTGGCACTCCGCTCTGGACGAGTATCCACACGTCCAGAGCGGGCGGGTGGACGCCCGCATCCGCACCATGGCCTCGCTGATCCGCCCCCACCTCCGCAACCGGCACGCCCGCGACCTCCACGACCGCACAAGAGCGGTAGCTCCCTCCGTCCTGCGTGCCTGAGGAATCACCGAGGCGACACACCAGGTCCCAGCCTCTTGCCACACGCCGCAACGACACGCACAGAAAAGCCAAGCACGGCCACTGTCAACCATCGGCTGTGACCTCGACGGCTACGGGCATGGCCGATCAGCTCTGCTCGCGCGAGCGCCGGTCATCGGCGCCGATGTTCGGAGCCGATGGACGAAGTGGACGAGGTTTCTCCCGCTCCACCTGCAATGCAGAGGGCGCCGCAGCAGGCGCATCCCGCCTCGAAGTGACCTCCTTAACCACCTTTTGCGCCGCTTGTTCCGGGTCTTCGTGTTCCCATACGCGGATGACGAGCCAACCGGCTTCGCTCAGTACCTTATTGGTATCAGCGTCGCGGGCCTGATTCTTGGCAATCTTTTCGTGCCAGAATTCTGTGTCTTTCTTGGCGGGCCGGTGGTGTTCTGGACAGCCGTGCCAGTAGCAACCGTCGACGAAGACGGCAACGCGGGCCCGGGAGAACACCACGTCGGCGGTCCGGCGTAGGTCGGGTATCGGCCTGACACCTACGCGGTAACGCAACCCGTGCCTGTGTAGTGCGGATCGCAGTAGCTTCTCGGGCTTCGTGTCGCGTCCCTTGTTGGCGGACATGACCGCGCGGGATGCTGGAGAAGACGCCCACGACCCGGGAGGGAGGGCCTCAGTGGTCACGTAACCGGCGGCGCGCGCCATCTTCCACGCCTGTGCGAGGTTCGCGGCACGCGTTGCGGCGTCCACTTCACCGATGTACCGCTCCTGAGTCTCGCCTTCCTGTGACCATCGCAGGTAGGCCCGGATACGACGGGTGCTGCGATACAGGCGCAGTGCAATGGACGCGCGCGCGTATTGGCCCTCGCCGAGGTCGACGGCGCGCGCTAGACGACCGCCGGCAGCCCGGTCTTGCTCGGCCGCGCGGGCTTTCCTACCCACTCCCATTCTCGGCTTCCAGGCTCGGTCGGAAGGCATCCGATCCTTCCAACGACTCTGCCCACCGTCCGTGGTTTCGGTCACTTCCGCTTCTCCGGGTCCTCCAACGCCCTAACAGACTTGAGAGCGTTGGCAACGGCATTCGCGAAGGCCGTCCCGAGCTTGACGGGTACGGCGTTGCCAAGTTGCCGCATCTTCTCTCCTCGCGGCCCATCGAGGACCCAACGGTCCGGGAACGTCATGACTCGGGCGGTCTCGCGCACGGTCATGTACCGGTATCCGGTTCCGCCACCGGCGTTAACGAAGTTGGGGTCGTCGAGCTGCATGACGGATTCGCCACCGGGCACACCGTGCACACCCGCCTTCACTGTCTTTGCAGGCCGGTCCAGCACGTTCGGGGTGTGACCCGTGTACATGCGCGCGCCAGGCCATCCGATGTGATCGGGGATTTCCCCCACTACGAGCTTCTTCTCAACGGCTTCCTCGGTGACGTACGGAAGTGGCTTGCCCTCGTTCTCGTCGATTCCTGCGATGGCGTCACGCAGGGTGCGCCACGGCTCCAGTTTCAGCTTCTCCTTGACTTTCTTGTTCCCGTAGTCGAGTTTCGGAAGGTTGGCGATGACGCGCTTGCGGACATCGGCGGGAACGCTTTTATGGCGTTTCGTCCAGTACGGTCCGCCCTCGCGCATAGAGTGGATCAGTGACTCCTCGGAGTGTGTCTCCTTAGGCATGAAGTCGTCCCAGTTAACTCCGAGGTCGGCGCGAAACGCGACAATGATCACCCGGTTTCGAATTTGAGGTACGCCGTAGTCGGCTGCGTTGACCGCCACTTCCTTGACGACGTATCGCTCCGAAGGATCAACCGATTCGTTGGCGATCAACTTTTCAAGGACATCATTGTGGTCTTCCCAGGCGGCGCTCTTGTCGCGCTCCACGAAGGGGAGCGTCAATTCATTTAGGATATAGTTGAAGTAAGGCCTAAAAGACGGCCTAAGGAGACCGCGAACGTTCTCACAGATGACCGCCTTCGGCCTCAATTCTCTAATGGCACGGAACATTTCCGGGAACATGTTCCGCTTATCCTCCGTGCCCTTGTGGACTCCACCCAGGCTGAAGGGCTGACAGGGCGGTCCGCCCGCGAGGATGTCGACCTCTTCGGTGATGTGGTCGGTGAAGCTGATGGCGCTAACGTCGCCAGGGACGAGCGGCCATGGCTTCTCCGGCTCCTTGAGGTCCGGTGGGTTGTTACGCAGGGACTGGCACGCCCGTGGGGCTAGCTCATTCACCAGGAGCGGACGGAAGCCCGCAGCGTGCACAGCCATCGCGAGGCCCCCGCCGCCAGCGAACAGCTCAACACACGTCCCCACGTCTTGGCGTACTTCTCGCAGTTCAGACATGAGAGAAGCGTACCGCGGAGTTCGTGATCACGGTGCCACTTCAAGGAAGACACACCTCATGCGCCCGTTTTCACCGGCTAAGGTGATGCTGATCACTTGACCGAAAGGAGCCCAGGCGTTGCCGCTGGACAACCATGCCGAGTTCAGGCTGAGCATCACGAAGGCGCTCGGCGATCAGTTGGCCGCAGCCTTGGAGGCGCTAACTCCGGCGCCCCTGACCGAGGAGAACATCAACAGCCTCCCTCGCCACAAGGGGGTGTACCAGCTCTACCAGCATGGCGAACCCGTGTACATCGGGAAGGCCGAAGTCGCTCTCGGCCAAAGACTGAGGAAGCATCTCAAGAAACTTAGCGGCCGCATGAACATCCAATTGGAGTGGATGTCCTTCAAGGCGCTGTCCGTGGACGAGGACTTCGCAGCGGTAGCTCCCGAGAAGCTCCTCATTGACAAGTTTCAGGAGGATGGCCAGGCCCCTTGGAACGAGAACGGCTTCGGCATCAACGACCCGGGGGTTGAGCGGGACACCACAGTCTTCGGTGAAGATCACTTCGATCAGATCTACCCTGCCAACCTTAACTGGGTGATACGCGACCTTCCTCAAGGACCTCAAAGCCTTCGCGCCGTCTTGAAGTTCGCCAAGGCGACACTTCCCTATACGTTCAGGTACGCGTACTACCGAACCAACAGGGAGAGCTTCTATGACCAGTTTGAGGTGGCTATCGGACAGTCGGAGATGACCGCGAACGAGTTCTTCCGTTTCGTGAGTTCCCAGTTGCCTGAAGAGTGGCAAATCATGGTGCTTCCGGGGTACGCCGTGATGTACCCAAGAGAGCTGCGCTCGCGGAGTGCGCGAAAGCACTATATTGCCGGTCAGGAAATCGCCGAATACTGGTTTAAGTGCGATGACTGCGACGGTACGGGAACTGTGAATGTCCCGGATGGTCCCGACGATTCTGTCGCTGTCCCTGTCAAGTGCCCCGATTGCAATGGAATAGGTGCCTGGGAGGGTGAGGAAGGCGATGAAGGGAAGGGATATGTTCGAGTTCCGAACTGAGGTATCTGAGGGTGTGTCTTCGGTGAACCCGAACGGCTAGTTCGTCGCACTCGACACGGTTCCCCGGCGGCAAGGCCATTCGGGTTAATATGCGGAATCTGGTGGTGCGCAGGTCGCGGAACTTGTCCTGGAGTGCTCGGATATCGATCGACATAGCGGTGATATATATCATTTGCGCTGGTCTTCTTGCGGCCAGACCTTGGCGGCTGGCATGGGGCACTCCACATCGGGTTTCGGTGGCGTTCACCGCACACCTGGACGGGCTTGAGGTCTAGGAAATCGGCTGGGCATGCTGAGAACACCATCGTCGGCGGCCGTGAGATCAACGTAAGCGTTGTTCGACTGTGGAACGGACCTTCGGTACCCACGGCTGCGATCCAGGAGTGAGAGTGGCCTGATCGAACTTGTAAGTTGGCGGTCAGCCGACTGCGGTGCTGTGCTCGCTACATCGTGATCAGGCTTGGGCGGGCATCTGGACGCCCGTACGCCAGGATGCGTGGCAGCACTTCGCGCATGCGTGCCACGTCCGGCGTCGGCGCACGGAGCAGGGCCTCGATGATGGGGTCGGTCAGACCGAGGTCGTCCAACGACGCGGGGTTCAAGGTCACCCGCAGCACATCGCCGCTCAGTTCCACTTCGCGTACACAGCCGTAGGCGGTGCCCTGGTCAGGCGTGACGAGGCAATGCGTGTCCATACCCAAGGACACTTCCTGCGGGCCGGGCTCGTCGAAGTCGCACATGAACAGCAGCGAGAAGGCGTCCTCGTCGTCCGACTCGGCCACGCCCGCCATCATGCAGTCGTCTTCGTTGGGGTCATCCAGCCCGCAGGCGACCCGCGCCGTGAATCTGTACGTCATGCGCGTGTTCTAGCACCAGGGACCGACAGTCGGGACAGCGGCCAGAGAGGGGTCGGCCCATGCGGTGGTCGCGAATCGGGTTGGCTTCCGGTGCCCCCGCCGTAGGGCGCTCCCATCTCCGCTGACGGGGGACGGCTGGTCAGGGCTTGAGGGCGGTGGCGAGGAGGGTGCCGATGTGGCCCGGGGTGGGGGCGTCGAGGACGCGGACCTCGGTGTCGCGGAAGCCGGCGCGGGTCAGGAAGCGTGTCCAGACCTGCGGCTTGTAGCTGTAGCGGTAGGTGAACATGGCCGGACCGGCGAAGCCGCCCTTGTACATGCCCTGCGGGCCGTAGGCGCCGGGGATGGCGGGCGGGTGGGAGAAGGCGAAAACGCCGCCCGGATTCAGCCGGGCGGCGACCAGCGGGAAGAGGCGCGAGGGGTCGGTGAACCAGGCGGCGCCGAAGACCGAGTACACCGCGTCGTAGGTCGCCCGGTCGTCGGCCAGGAACTCCAGCGCCTCCGCGCACACGAACTCCACCCCCAGCGGTCCCCAGCGCTTCGTGGTGTTCTCGACCATGACGGGTGAGAGGTCCACGCCCTTCGCCCTGACGCCGCGCTGGGCGAGGTGGGCGAGCGCCCGGCCGGTGCCGCAGCCGATCTCCAGCACGCTGGCCGGGTTCCCGAGGATTTCGGTCCCCGGGCCGTGCCCTCGGTACTGCGTCCAGTTGAAGACGGGCTCGGCACCGGTCACGTCGTTGCGGGTGCTGCTCGCGTAGGCGTCCCAGAGGTCGCGTTCGGCCGCGATGTCGTGCTGTACGGGCAACTCGTTTCCTCGGTCGTGTGGTTGGGGAGCACCTGTCCCCGCCCGGGTGGGCGGGGACGGGTGGGGGGCGGCGAGGCTCAGGTGGTTGTCGCGCCGGTGAACTCCGGGACGGGGTTGTCCGGGGAGTCGAGCCAGACCGTGTGCCGGTGGCCGTCCACCGTGAGGCCGAAGCGGGCGAAGCCGGGCTGCCCCTGTTGGTACCACCAGCGCCAGGCGGACTCCAGCTCGTGCCAGAGGCGGCGGGGACCGGCCTGGACGGTCCGGAACCCGGTCCGGCCCCTCTCGTAGTCGGCGGTGGCCCAGCTCGTCAGGCCGGTGTCGTGCAGCCACAGCCGGTAGGAGCCGCCCGGTCCGCCGGCGACCCGGCAGAAGAGGTCGGGCACCTGGACGCCGATGGCGAACATGTGGATCCAGTCCCCCACGTCATCGGGGGAGAGCGTTGTCGTGGACTCCGCGCCCCCGGCCGGCCACTCGCGCCCCCCGAGGTACTCGCTCGTCGGAGGCAGCCTTCTGCGCTGCTCGCGCAGCCGCATGAACGCGGACGAGCCGGTGAACGGCCCGGAGGCCGACCCGTCGTCCCGGACCGTGAGCCGGACGATCCCCTCGCCGCCGTACACCGGCCCCCACGGCGCGACGACCACCGCACCGGGCCGGGCCTGCCCGAGCCACTGCGAGGGAATGTGCCCCACCGAGCAGGTAGCGATGATCCGCTCGTAGGGCGCCCCCTCGCCGTACCCCTCGGTGCCGTCGCCCACGACGACGCGGGGCGAGAAGCCCGCCGCGGACAGCCGGGCGCGGGCCTGACCGGCGACGCCCTCGTCCACCTCGACCGTGACGACGTGGCCGTCCCCCAGCCGGTGGCACAGCAGCGCCGCGTTCCACCCGGTCCCCGTGCCGATCTCCAGTACCCGGTCGCCGGGCCGTACGTCCAGGTCCGCGAGCATGGAGAACACCATCGTCGGCATCGAACTGGAGGAGGTCGGGGTACGGCCCCGCCCCGGCCCGGTGTACACACCGTCGTCCCACTGGGTGGTGATCGGCGCGTCCGAGTAGACCGCTTCCCACCACAGGTCCGGGGACTGCGAGCGGACGACCCGGTCGTCCTGCCGGTTCATACCGGCCCGCCCCGGCCAGATCATCTCGGGTACGAACAGGTGGCGCGGCACGGCGTGGAACGCCGGCAGCCAGTCGGCGGTCAGCGCGCCCTTCTTCTGGAGTCCGGAGGCCAGCCGCTCGGGACCGGCCTCCACCGTCGTGTCCTCGGCCACCTCAGCGGCCGTCCGCCGGGCCCTGGCCGTCGTTGGTGTTGCCGCCCTCGTCCGAGCCGCCTCCGCCGTGCTTGTTGCCGGAGTCGCTGTCGTCCTGCGGGTTGCCCGCGTCGGCCCGGGACGTCTGCATGGGGTTCATGGGTTTCCTTACGTTGAGGGTTGTTTCTGCGTGTACGTGCGCCCGTCCCGTGGGAACGGGAGCCTGCCGCCCCGGTCACGGCCGTCCTGCGGGACGCGGCCGGGGCGGAGTCGGTGGGGCGGCCTGTGCGGTCGCGTGGATGCGCCGGTACACCCGAAGTTCTCCGGTGGGCGGCAGCACCAGCGGCCAGGCCGCCAGGCGGTAGTGGGCCGTCTCGTCGTGGGCCGCGACGGTGTAGGACCAGCCCTCCCGCAGCACACCCAGGGCGTTCTCCCGTTCCGCCTCGGCGCGCGCCCACTCCCGTATGACCGAGCCGGGATCGGGGGCGCCCTCCGCCCGGACGGGACGCAGGCAGGCCGGGGGCAGCCACGGGGCGCCGGGGCCGGGGTCGAGCGCCCTGGCGACGCGTTCCGCCTGCCCGCGCATCCACCGCACCGCCAGGCGCGGGGTGGGAGCCAGGTGCGAGCCGAGCATGATCCGGGAGGGCCGGCCGGGGGCGCTCGCAGACAGCTCGCACCAGAAGCGCATCCAGGCGGCGGCCCGCGTCACGGCATCCGGCCGGCGCGGTTCGCGGCCTTCACACGGGCGCTCAGCAACTCGGCCCGCGTGGCCGGGCGCAGCACCTCGGGCAGGGCCGCCCATTCGCGGCCCCCGCCGACGGGGCGCAGGAGGTAGTACGCGGCGTCCCTGTCCTGGAACTCGCCCACGGTCCTGCGGATCTCGTCGTAGAGCGCTTCACCCTTGGCGGGCTCGTCCGTGGCCATGTTCTCCAAAGCTCCCTCGCTCCTTCCCGTGCGCGCCGCATCGCCCGGCGGGCGGAAGGCCGAAACCGATCGCGTTCTGTGCACAGCCAACTGCGCGGGGTGCCTGTCCGGGTACGGTTGAGGGGAGGCAGGACGATGAAACCCATGAACACGCGGGGGGTTGGCGTGGCCGAGGCATCCCACGGCAGTCGCAACTCGGGGCTTGAGAACCTGCTCGAACAGGCGCGATGGTCCGGGACGCGGTTCGCCCACGCCGTGAACCGCGCGGGCGCCGAGGTCGGCCTGACGCTGAGGTACGACCAGTCGGCGGTCTCCCACTGGCTTCGGGGAACGCAACCGAGGGAGCAGGTCAGGCCCGTCGTCCTCGAAGTACTGGGGCGCAGGCTCGGGCGGCCTGTCACGTACGCGGAAGCGGGCTTTCGGCGGCCGAGGAGTCAGAAAGGCGCGGAAAGCGGAGACACTGCCGAATCTCTCCTGGATCTCGGAAGGACCGACATGGAACCCAGTCGCCGCGGTGTGCTCACCGCAGGGCTGTACTCCGCCACGCTCGCCGTCCCCCTGTTCTCGGACCAGGCGCACGCGGAGGAACGTACGCGCCCCACCCGGCCGACGACCCGTATCGGCGAGGGCGAGGTGGCGACCGTGCGGACCATGACCGACCGCATCGCCGACATCCTCGACGAACTGGGCGGCGGTCACGCACGGCCCATGGCCGCCGCCTTCCTGGTCAACACCGTCGCACCGTATCTGCGGGCGTCGGCGACCGAGGCCGTCCGCAAGGACCTGCTCTCCGCCGCGTCCGACCTGACGTACCTCACGGGCTGGATGGCCATGTACGAGCGCCGGCACGGGCTCGGGCAGAAGTACTACCTGCAGGCGCTGAACCTCGCCCGCGAGGCCGGTGACCACGTGACGTACTGCCGGACGCTGCGCGGCATGAGCCTCCAGGCCTCGAACCTGCGGTACGGGAAGAAGGCGCTGGAGCTGGCCGACTCGGCGGCCGAGGCGGCTCCCGAGGCGGGGCCGCGCCTGGTGGCCTTCCTCCGGGGCCAGCAGGCGCACGCCGCGTCCATGGTGGGCGACAGGCGGCAGGCGTTCCAGCGGCTCGGGGAGGCCGAGACGGCGCTGTCGAAGGCGGATTCGCGACGGGAGGCGATCGGCGGCTACGACACCTCCGCCTACCAGTTCCACGTCGCGCACGTCCTGTACGAGACGCGGGACCTGCCGGGGTCCATCGCGGCGCTGAAGGCCTCGCTCCGGGCGAAGCCCGAGCAGGAGCGGCAGGGGCGCCTCCACGCGAACGCGGTACTGGCGCAGCGGCAGTTCGAGTACGGGCACGTCGAGGAGGCCTGCGCCACCTGGCACACGTTCCTCGACGACTACGGGATGCTGTCCACGGCGCGGGGGGACGAGCACTTCGAGACCATGCGCCGCCGCATCGCGTCCCGCCGCAGGCTGCGCGCGGTCCGTGAACTGGACGAGCGGGCCCGGCAGGTGGCGGTTATGAAGGGGCAGAACGTGCCACAGGGCGCGGCGTGACGGGAGGAGCGGCGGGTATGACCCAGGCCGAGGGCGCGAGGCTGTTCCGTGAGTCCTGGATCGCAGGCGTTCGCGAGCACTTCCCCGGCGAGCCGAAGCCCGGCTATGTGACGCCCCGGGAGGAGACCCCGCAGTGGGAGCGCGAGGCCGCCGGGGCCGTCTACGAGCAGGTGCGGCAGTTCCTCGAACTCAGCGGCGGTCACGCCTCGCGCCTCACCCGGGAGCAGAAGGGCCGCTACGTCGCCACGTGCTGGATCGCCCAGACGTTCAGGCACTTCGAGGACCCGAAGCCGGGGTACGTGGCCGACTGGGCCGACCTGCCCGACTGGCAGAAGGAGACCGGCGCGGACATCTTCGAGGCCATCGAGAAGACGCTGAACTGACGGTCTCCGGGGCGGTGTCGCGGTTGTTGCGGTCGCCGTCCGGCGTCAGGACGTGCCCGGGCGGGTGCCGGACCGCCCGCGCGTAGTCAGGGTCCCCGGCCCGGTCGGCCTTGGCGATCAGGTTGGCGCCGTCGCCGCCCTCGCCCGCCTGGAGGTGCTGGACACCGCTCCATACGGCGGGGTGGAGGGTGGCGCCCCGTTCCCAGTCCGGGTCGCCCTGGGCGTGCCTGCGCTCGCGTTCTTCCTCGAAGTGCCCTGCCCACTCGGCGAATCCGCTCGTGTCCATGTGTGGTCTCCCCCTCCGGGGCGCGTTCGTCGTGTGCCCTCGAAAGGGACGACGCGCCCCAAGGGCCGTGCCGTTCCACTGCCGGCCGGTGGGGGCGCCTGGCTCCGGACGCGGGGCGCGCGGGGAGGGCGCGGGCGCTGTGCGGCGGAGGCGCGTACGGGCGTGCGAGGGGCTTGCCGGTGGTGTCCGCCCTGCTGCGGATGGGTGGGAAGGGGGTATGCGGTTGTGTGGGGGGTTTATCGACACGTCGTCATTCTTGCGAGTGGTTGAGACGTTGTGGGTGGTTCGCCGGGATCTCGTCGGGCAGTCTGAGTTCGCGACGTCGCTGCGACAACCTCAGGCACACGCTCCGGAAGGACAGAACATGGCACGTACCCGCATCACCCGGTTCGGGGCCGTGGTGGTGCACGCGCTTCACGGGCTCGGATGAGCCGACGGGCGCCGGCCGGGCGGGGAACCGGCCGGTGTCCCGGGAGAAGGAAGGGATGGGGCGGAGCGGCCGCACTCGGTGCGGCCGCTCCGCCGTTGTGCGCGCGGCCGGTGCGGGCCGGTGTGCGGGGGGCGACCCCGAGACGGTACGGGGGTCCGTCCCCCTTCCGGGGGTGGACGCGGCGGCCCGCCTCCGCCCTGAGAGGGACCCGGCACCGGGACCTGGGGGCGATCCGGGGCGAGGGGCGCGGATCCTAGCGTTGGGCCATGACCACGCATGGGACGGCCGCGACCGTGACGCCGCTGACCTTCACCTCGTACGTACGGGCCCGCGGGCCGGTGCTGCTGCGCACGGCGCGCTCGCTCACCGCCAGTCCGAGCGACGCCGAGGATCTGCTCCAGACGGCGCTGACCAAGACCTATCTGGCCTGGGAGCAGATCGAGGACCGGCGCGCGCTCGACGGCTACGTGCGCCGCGCGCTGGTGAACACGCGCACCTCGCAGTGGCGCAAGCGCCGGGTGGACGAGTTCTCCTGCGAGGAGCTGCCGGAGCCCGAGCCGGTGCCCGGCCCCGACCCCGCCGAGCGGCAGGCCGTGCGCGACGCGGTGTGGCGGGCGGTGCTGGCGCTCCCGGAGCGGCAGCGGGCCATGGTGACCCTGCGCTACTACGAGGACCTGAGCGAGGCGCAGACCGCGGCGGTGCTCGGGGTCTCGGTCGGCACGGTCAAGAGCGCGGTGTCGCGGGCGCTGGCCAAGCTCCGTGAGGACCCGCGGCTCCTGGCGGACGTGCTGGGCGGCGAGACGGAGGGGGGAGCGCGGGGTGCTCGAGGGGCGGCGCGGGGGAGCGCCGGCGGGGACGGGAGCGGCCCGAGGGGACTGAGGGGCGCGGGAGGCTTCGAGGGGGAGGCGGCGGCCGCCGCGTAGCGGCGTGTCCGGGGGAAAGACGGCGACATATCCGGGTCCGGCCTAGTGACATACCGACCGGTCGGTGGCAGGCTTCCCGCAACGACCGCGCCGCCCGCTCGCGGCGGCGGCGCACGTATATCTCGTTCACGGGAGGCCCCGGTGCTGAGCACGATGCAAGACGTACCGCTGACCGTCTCGCGCATTCTGCGACACGGAACCACGGTGCACGGAAAGTCGCGGATCACGACCTGGACCGGGGAAGGCGAACCGCACCGCAGGACGTTCGCCGAGGTCGGCGCCCGCTCCGCCCAGCTCGCCCACGCCCTGCGCGACGAGCTCGGGGTGGCCCCGGGCGACCGCGTGGCGACCCTGATGTGGAACAACGCCGAGCACGTCGAGGCGTACTTCGCCATCCCGTCCATGGGCTCGGTGCTGCACACCCTCAACCTCCGGCTGCCCGCCGAGCAGCTCGTGTGGATCGTGGGCCACGCGGCCGACAGGGTCGTGCTGGTCAACGGCTCGCTGCTGCCGCTGATCGCGCCGCTGCTGCCCAAGCTGGAGCCGGTCGAACACATCGTGGTCGTCGGCCCCGGCGACACCTCCCTGCTGGAGGGCTGCCGCCCGGCCGTCCACGAGTACGAGGCGCTGATCGAGGGCCGGCCGACCTCGTACGACTGGCCCGAGCTGGACGAGCGCGAGGCCGCGGCCATGTGCTACACCTCCGGCACCACCGGCGACCCCAAGGGCGTCGTCTACTCCCACCGTTCCATCTACCTGCACTCCATGCAGGTCAACATGGGCGAGTCGATGGGTCTGACGGACGCCGACACCACCCTGCCGGTGGTGCCGATGTTCCACGTCAACGCCTGGGGACTGCCGCATGCCGTCTTCATGACCGGCGTCAACCTGCTGATGCCCGACCGCTTCCTCCAGCCGGCCCCGCTCGCCGCGATGATCGAGGCGGAGAAGCCCAGCCACTCGGCGGCCGTGCCCACCATCTGGCAGGGGCTGCTGGCGGAGCTGGCCGCCAACCCGCGCGACATCTCCTCCATGAAGAACGTCACCATCGGCGGCTCGGCCTGCCCGCCTGCCCTGATGCGGGAGTTCGGCGAGAAGTACGGGGTCACCGTCACCCACGCCTGGGGCATGACCGAGACCTCCCCGCTGGGCACCGTCGCCCACCCGCCGGGCGGGCTGAGCGAGGAGGAGGCGTGGCCGTACCGCGTCAGCCAGGGCCGCTTCCCGGCCTCCGTCGAGGCGCGGCTGATCGGCCCGGACGGCAGCGAGATGCCGTGGGACGGCGGGTCCGCCGGTGAGCTGGAGGTGCGCGGCCCCTGGATCGCCGGGGCGTACTACGGGGGCGCGGACGCCGAGCCCCTGCGCCCCGAGGACAAGTTCAGCCCCGACGGCTGGCTGCGCACCGGCGACGTCGGCGTGATCACCCCCGACGGCTATCTGACGCTGACCGACCGCGCCAAGGACGTCATCAAGTCCGGCGGCGAGTGGATCTCCTCGGTGGAGCTGGAGAACCACCTGATGGGCCACCCGGCCGTCGCCGAGGCCGCCGTCGTGGCCGTGCCCGACGAGAAGTGGGGCGAGCGCCCGCTGGCCACGGTCGTCCTCAAGGAGGGCGCGGGCGAGGTGTCGTACGAGGACCTGCGCGAGTTCCTCTCCGGCAAGGTCGCCCGCTGGCAGCTGCCCGAACGGTGGGCGGTGATCCCGGCGGTGCCGAAGACGAGCGTCGGCAAGTTCGACAAGAAGGTGATCCGGGCGCAGTACGCGCAGGGGGAGCTGGACGTCACACAGCTCTGACCGCGCGCGGCGCGCGGTGACCGCGACGCGCGCACGGATCGGGACGCGGCGGCGGCCCGGACGGGTGGGTCCCCGTCCGGGCCGCCGCCGCGTGCGCGGTACGGGCGTCCGGGGCGGGGTGCCGGGCCCGGCTGTGCCCGGCCGGGACGTCGGGCGGGGCGCCGAGCGGTGCGGGGATCACGGAAACGGCCTGGCGCTCAGGCCGCGTGAGCCGAAGGGCGGGGCGCAGGGTCCGCCGCGTCCGGCAGACCATCCGGCAACCGGTATCCGGTACCCGGCACTCGGCGAGCGCGTACCTTGCCGGAATCCGGCATGCCGGGAGCAGGCGGTACCGCCGTACCGTGGCGGGCACGTCCCCGGCCGGTACCGGCCGGGGCGGATGTGCGGCGAAGGGAGAGGCGCGATGTTCTCGGTGGCCTGGGGGGTGTTCGCGACGGCCTTCGGGTGGATCGTCGCGACGGATTTTCGGGGCGCCGCTCAGCGCTTCCACAGGCTGTCCCACGCCGCCATGCCGTTCGGCGACGCCGACGCGCCGGTCATGGGTGTCGGTTTTTTCCGCTTGCTGGCAGGGGTGTTCGCCCTGATCGGCCCGGTCGTTCTGGCCGGCGGGTTCATGGACGTGTGGAGCGGTGAGGTGGAGCCGTTCGGTCTACCCCCGGTTCCCGTCTGGTTCGTCGTGGTGGAGGCGGCGGTCATCGGCGCCGTGCTCTGGAGGGCCTGGCGGCGCTCCGGGCTGCTGCGCCGTGAGTGGGAGGCCGGCAACGGTCTGCGGCGTGCCGCCGTCGCCGGCGTCACGGCGTCGCTCGTCGCCTTCGTCGTGACGCTGGGCTTGGGCGGGGGGACGTGGATGATGGCCAGTTGGCTGGCCGGCGGCCTGTGCGGGCTCGCACTGCTGCTGGACGATCGGCCCGGCAAGCCGTCGGGCACCACAGCGGCCTCCACGGACTCACCGGCCTCATGAGCGCCTTCGCCGAGGCCGGCGGCTCGCCGGGGCCGTACGCGCCGCCGGGTGACGCGCGGTGGGCGGCCGAGGCGGAGGGCCGCAGGCCCTCGGCCGTGGGGCACGTGGGCAGCGAGGCATCGCCGAACACCGCGCCATCGCCTGAAGCGGTGTTCGGGCATCGCCACTTGCCACGGGAGGACCGTGCCCGGCCACTTGGCCGGGCTCCGCAACGCGAGTGCCTTCCTCCGTTCCGTCCGTGGTCCGGGCCGAACGGCTAGCCCGGGGTGTTCGCGCGGCCCCCGGCGCGTCCTCCGGCCTGGCCTTCGGCGTAGGCCAGGGCGCTGGGGGTGAGGCGGCCGACGATCGCCGGGGCCTCCCGAACGAGCGTGTCGTCGGTGAGCGCCTCCACCATGAACAGCGCGAAGTCCACCCGGCGCGTCATGTCGCTGGCCAGCACCGGGTCGCCCACGTGCCGGCTCCACACGGGCAGGCCCTGGCTCTCGCCCTCCTCCAGGCTGCTGCCGCGCACCACGGTCCACCGGGTGTCGCTGGCGAAGACGCGGCGGCACGCCTCCACCTGGTCGTCGATCTCGACGTAGCGCACGAGCCTGCCCACCCGGGCGGCGGCCCTGACGCCCAGCTTGAACATGGGCGAGTACCTGTCCTTGCCGTCGCGCGTGATGTGCCAGCCGCAGGAGAAGACCAGGCGCGCGCCCGGCCGCGCGTGGTCGAGCACCGCCTGCGCCGTGCCCGACGAGTACTGCCGCACGCCCCAGGGCACCAGCACCGTCAGCACCCCGTCGCATCCGGCGACCGCCCGCCGGATCACCTCCCGGTCGTTCGTGTCCCCGGGGATGATGGTCATCCGGCCCTCGAATTCGGCCAGTTTCGGCACGCTGCGCTCCCGGCACACGCCGACGACCTCGTAGCCGCGCTCCAGCGCGTGCCGGACCATGTACTGCCCGAGCTTTCCCGAGGCTCCGACGACGCACACCTTCTTCATCCGATCCGTGTCCATGGCCCAGCCCTTCCGCCGGAGTCTTCGGCGTTTCCGCCTTACGTTGTAAGTTACGCTAGCCTTACGTCGTAAGGTGGTCAAGCGGAGCGAGAGGAGAAGGCGGATGCGCGAGACGGGAAGGGGCCGGCGCGGGGCGCCGGAGCGCACCCCGCTCAGCCGGGAGCGCGTGATCCGCGCCGCGGTTGCGGTGGCGGACGAGAGGGGGTCGGCCGCGCTCACCATGCGGGCCATCGCCGAGCCGCTGGGCGTCGAGGCGATGTCGATCTACCACCATGTGTCGGGCAAGGAGGACATCCTCGACGGCATGGTGGACGCGGTGTTCGACGAGATCGAACTGCCGCCGCGCGGCACGGACTGGAAGAGTTCGATGCGCCGGCGCGCGGTCTCCGCCCGCGCCGTCCTCCTGCGCCACCCGTGGGCCGTCGGCCTGATGGACTCCCGCTCCCGGCCCGGCCCGGCCACCCTGCGCCACCACGACGCCGTCATCGGAGCCCTGCGCGCCGGGGGGTTCTCCGTCCGGATGGCCGCGCACGCCGTCTCACTGATCGACAGCTACCTGTACGGCTTCGTGCTCCAGGAGCTGAGCCTGCCGTTCACCGGCTCCGCCGAGCAGGAGGAGGTCGCGGGCGCGATCCTGCGCGAGATGCCCGCCGACGCCTACCCCCACCTCGCCGAACTGGCCGCCGAGCACGTGCTGGGGCCCGGCTACGACTACGCCGGGGAGTTCGGCTTCGGCCTCGCCCTCATCCTCGACGGCCTCCACCCGGACGAGACAACGGGCACCTGAACAGGTGCCGAACGCGGACTAGTTGGCTCCTATCTTCGCCAGCAGGTCCACGATGCGCGACTGCACCTCCGGGCTCGTGGACCTCTCCGCGAGGAAGAGGACCGTCTCGCCGGACGCCAGACCTGGCAGCTCCGCCTCGTCGATGGAGGCGGAGGTGTAGACGACGAACGGCGTGCGGTTGAGCATGCCGTTCACCCGCAGCCAGTCGATGATCCCGGCGCGGCGGCGGCGCACCTGCATCAGGTCCATCACCACCAGGTTCGGCCGGATCTGTGCCGCGAGCTGCACCGCCTCCGCGTCCGAGGGGGCGTGCGCGGTCTGCATGCCGCGCCGGCCCAGCGTCGCGGCCATGGCGTCCGCGATGGCCGCGTGCTCCTCCACCAGCAGCACCCGCGGCGGGTGCTGCTCGCTGTCGCGCGGCGCGAGGGCCTTGAGGAGCACGGCCGGGTCCGCGCCGTACGCCGCCTCGCGCGAGGCCACCCCCAGACCGGCCGTCACCAGCACCGGCACCTCGGCGGCGACGGCCGCCTGGCGCAGCGACTGCAGGGCGGTACGGGTGATGGGGCCGGTCAGCGGGTCCACGAAGAGGGCCGCCGGGTACGCCGCGATCTGGGCGTCCACCTCCTCGCGGGAGTGGACGATGACGGGGCGGTAGCCGCGGTCGGTCAGGGCCTGCTGGGTGGAGACGTCCGGCTCGGGCCACACCAACAGCCGCCGGGGGTTGTCCAGGGGCTCGGGCGGCAGCTCGTCGTCGGCCGGCAGCGGCACCTGGCCGCTGCCGGCGGTGACCTCCACGGCGCCGCCCGGACCGTCCAGGTGCTCCGGCCCCTCGGCCCCGGCCTCGGGCGCGCCGATGGCGAACTCCCGCCCGCTGTGGGTGTGCTGGGCCGGCGGGTACTGGGGCTGCGCCTGCGGCGGTGCGGCGGCGATGGCCGCGGCGGCCGCCTCGGCGGCGCGCTCCTTCTCCGCCGGCGGGGCCGCGAGCTTGCGGCGGCGGCCCGGACCGGCACTGGTCTGCGCTGGTGTGGGGGTGGGCGTGGGTGCGGGGCCGGGCGCGGGCGCCTGGGCCGGAGGCTGCGGCGCGGGAGGAGCGGCAGGCGCGGGTGCTGCGGCGGGCGGTGCGGAAGGCGGCTGTGCCGGGGGCGAGGGCTGCTGGACCGCGTGCTGACCGGTGTGCTGCTCATCCGCCTGCCGGGCGAAGGGCACGCCCTGGCCGAGGGTGCGCACGCTGACGCCGGAGGTCTGCTCCGGCGGCGCCGCCTCGCTGCCCGGCATCGGCAGCGCACGCCGCCGCGGCGCCGCCTCGGGCGGCACCGAGCCGCCCAGGATGGGGCTGCCCGCGACCACGGTGAGGTCGGCCTGCGCGGACTGCTCGGCGCCGTCCGCACCGTTCGTGCCGCCCGCGCCGTCGTGTTCGGGGTGCTGGGCGTGTTCGGGATGCTGGGCGGGGGCGTGCTGTTCGGGCCCGGGGGCCTGCTGCTCGGCAGCGGCGGGAGCCGGCCGCGGCGTCTCCTCGGGCGGCGGTACGCGGCGGCGCCGGCCGGTCGGCCGCTCCTCCTGGACGGCCTCGGCCCCGGTCCCGGGCTGCTGGGCGGGCTGGTGCTGCACGGGCTGAGGCTGCCCGGACCGCGGCTGTACGGGCTGCAACCGCGGCTGCGCGGGCGGCTTCCCGGGCTGCGCGGCCGCCGGGTCCGCCGGGTCCGCCGGGTCCGCGGCCGGTCCCGGAGCCGGGGTCGGGCCGGGCGGCAGCGCGAACGCCGCGCGCCCCGGCGCCTGCGCGGGGGCGGCCGGGGCCGGCGCCTCGGGCCCGGCGGCGGCCCGGCGGGCCCGCCGGCCGGTGCTCTGCTGGGGGAACCGGGACAGCGCGGACGCGTCCGGGTCGTTCGGGGAAGGCCGCTGCGCCGACGGCAGCGCGTGCTCACCGCTGTTCCCGGCGCCCCCGGTGTCCTCCGCGGACTCATCGCCCTGGGCCAGCGCGCGCCGTGCCCGGCGGCGTCCGCCGCCGGGCGGAATCGCCCCGGCGCCGCTGCCGTCGTCCGGCACGGAGGTCCCCGCCGGGTCCGGGTCCGGGGCCGGGGTCGGGCCGGGCGGCAGGGCGATCGCCCCGCCACCGGCGGCCTCCGCGGCGCCCGCCGCGTGTGCCGCGGGCGTACCGCGCACCGGCTGCGACGGCACGGGCATCACCGTCGTCTCGCCCCCGCCCTGGGCGGCCCGCGCCTCCTGGTCCTCCTGGGCGGCCCGCGTGTCCAGGGAGCCCTGCGTGTCCTTCGGCCCCTGCTCCCCACGCGCCTCCTGGGCGCCCCGCTTCCTCCGTGCCGCCGCCTTCCCCGGGTCGGGGGAGCCGACCGGCACCTCCAGCACGTAGGCGCTGCCGCCCCCGGCGCCGGGCACCTGGTGGGTCTGGAGCACACCGCCGTGCCGCCGCACGATCCCGCGCACCAGCGGCTCGTGCACCGGGCTGCCGCCGCCGTACGGGCCGCGCACCTCGATGCGCACCACCTCCCCGCGCTGCGCGGCCGCGACCACGATCGTCGAGTCGCCGGAGGCGGGTCCCTGAGCGTTGCCGGTGGCGTCCACGCCGGCCACGTCCGCGACCAGATGGGCCAGCGCCTGCGCCAGCCGTACCGGGTCCACCTCCACATCGACCGGCGGGGCGTGCACCGCGAACTGCGCGCGCCCGGGCCCGATCAGCTCGATCGCGCCCTCCACGCCGGCCGACACCACCTCGTCCAGCGGCACCGTCTCGCGCGCGAGCCGCTCGGCGCCCGCGTCCAGCCGCTGGTAGCCCAGCACGTTCTCCACGAGCGTGGTCATACGCGCGTAGCCGGCGGCCAGGTAGTGCAGCGTCTGGTTCGCCTCCGGCCACAGCTGCCCGGCCGGATCGGCCGCCAGCCCGCCCAGTTCGCCGCGGAGCTGCTCCAGCGGCCCGCGCAGTCCGCTCTCCAGCACGGCCAGGAGCTGTTCGTGGCGGGCGGCGAGGGCGTCGTAGGCGGTGCGGTCGGTGAAGGCGAGCACCGCGCCGACGAGCTGGTCGCCGTCGCGCACCGGTGCGGTCGTCATGTCGACCGGCACCGCGCGCCCGTCCTTGGTCCACAGCACCTGCCCGCGCACCCGGTGCTTGCGCCCGGAGCGCAGGCTGTCGGCGAGCGGCGTCTCCTCCCAGGGGAGCTGGCTGCCGTCGGGGCGCGAGTGGTGGACGAGCGGGTGGAGCCTCTGCCCGCCCAGCTCACCGGCCCGGTAGCCGAGGATCTGGGCCGCGGCCGGGTTGACCAGGACGACCCGGCCCTCGGTGTCCACACCCACCACGCCCTCGGCGGCGGCGCGCAGGATCATCTCGGTCTGGCGCTGCTGCCGGGCCAGCTCGGCCTCGGTGTCGACGGTGCCGGTGAGGTCGCGGACGACGAGCATGAGCAGCTCGTCGCCGGTGTAGCTGTTGCCGTGGTCGGCGAAGGCGGCCTCGAAGGACGACTCGTAGGGGGTGCGCCCGTCCTCCAGGTTGGCGCTGGTCACCTCGACCATGAACTGCGTTCCGTCGGTGCGCCGCGCCACCATCCGCGTCGGCTTGGTGCGGGGCTGGGGGGCGTCGTCGGGGCGGCGCATCGAGCCGGGGATCAGCTTGGAGTCGAAGTCCGGGAGCAGATCGAGCAGTCCGCGCCCGACCAGGGCGGTGCCCGGCGACTCGAAGACCTCCAGGGCGATGCTGTTGGCGTTGACGACCGTGCCGTTGCAGTTCACGAGGAGCAACGCGTCCGGCAGTGCGTCGAGTATGGCTGCGAGGCGAGCAGCGCCTCGGGATGGCCTGCTGCTCACGACGACGCATCCTCCCTGCTGACCAGCTGGTGCACCGTGGCAGCGCCGGGACCGGGCCGGGACCGGGGACCGGTGCGCCGCCCTTCCGCGCGTGCCACTTGAGGGGAAGTCTACGGCCAGCGATGGCGGAAGCCACGGCGGATGCGTGGGGAGGGTGCGGAGAACGCGGGCCCGGGCGGGGCCCGCGTATGACGTCCGTCACTTCACCGGTTCCGCCGGGAGTGTCTCCGGGGAGTCCGCCGGGAGGTCCTGCGCGAGCTCCCGCGGGCCGGGGAGGGCGGGCACGAGGGCGTCCCAGCGGGCGATCTCGCAGCCGTCCGTGCGCCGGAACGAGGCGTCCACCCGCTGCCCGTGCCACACCCCGGTGATGCGGGCGGTGGCCTGACCGCCGTGGATCTGGGCGCACATCGCGTCCGCGGGGACGGGCCGCCAGGGGTCGCGCGGCCCCTGGGAGGCCCGGTCGACGGCGTCGCAGGCGGCGATGGCCTCGGGGTGGCTGCCGCCGGCGGGGTGGCAGTCGAGGGTGTGCGTCCGTCTGGTCGGAGCCCCGCCCCCGCGTGCCCCGCGCGGCGCCGTGTGCGGTGCCGCGACGCCGTCCGGGGAGGCGGAGACGGTGATGGTGAGCTGGTCCTGCCGGGCTGCCGGCATGACGGGCTCAGGCATGGGCATGGGCGCGGGCCAGGGGCGTGCGGAGGCGGAGACCGGCGCGGTGGCGGGGTCGGAGGCGGCGGAGGCGGGGGCGAGCACGGTGGCGAGTACGGCGGCCCCGGTGAGGACTGCGGCGGTACGGCGGCGTGGCATGGCGGCTCCTGCGAAGGTGTGGTGCGGGCGGACCCGCGCGACTGCGGGTTCTTCCCTCCCCCTTCCAACGCGCCGCCGCGCACGCCGTTGCGCACCTCCACCCGCCCGCCGCACCACCCGTGCCGCCACCAGGGGCAAAGCCCTTTGCCGCAGGACCCGCCAGCCGGGTAACGTAGGCTCCGATTGGAGACAGCCCCCGGGCTGTGCCATCATCAGCACACACGTCGCGGTGACGCGGCGCGTGGGGAGGCTTCGCCTAGTCTGGTCTATGGCGCCGCACTGCTAATGCGGTTTGGGCCTTAAAGCCCATCGAGGGTTCAAATCCCTCAGCCTCCGCTTCGATCATCACGATCACCGAAGCCCCGGCCCGTGCGGCCGGGGCTTCTTCCGTCCCGGGGTCGCCGACGGGGCCGCGGCGGAGGGCGCGAGCGCCTTCCGTAGGGCATCTCCGCAGCTCAGGTGGGGTTGACCGAATGGATTTCACCTCTGGGCGGAGGTCATGTAATGTTGTTCCCGCAACGCCGACCGGCGAGAGGAAAGCCGGGAAGCCAAGCGCTCGTAGCTTAACGGATAGAGCATCTGACTACGGATCAGAAGGTTGCAGGTTCGAATCCTGCCGAGCGCGCAACAGGTGAGAGGCCCCGCCGGATACGGCGGGGCCTCTTCTGTATGTGCCGGGCCGTGGTGGCGTGGGCCTGCGGTAGCCCACCGGGAGGCAGTCGTTCACCCGGAACGGGGATTTGTCGTACCGCGATGTTTCACGGGAAACATTCGTCCCCGTCCAGCGGGCCGGGCCGGGCGAGGGTGCGCCGGAGGCGTTCGAAGGCCGTGGGGCCCGTGTGGTGCGTGAGGGCATCGCGAATCCGCAGGGCGCACTCAGCCGGGCTCGCGGTCGTGGTGTCGCACTCGGTGTCGTAGACGCCGTGGGCGTGCACGAGACCCAGTTGATGTTCTGCCAGGCCGGGCGGACGGTCGCCGCGAGCCCTCTCGCGCCGTCGCAACTCCTCCGGGGAGCAGTGCACACCGACGAGGAGGACGTTCCGCGGCTCGAACAGGGCGAGGCAGTCCAGCAGCCGCCACCGTTCACTCAGGACGTGGTCGACCAGGATGTCGTTTCCGGCCGAGGCCATACCGGCGACCGCCCGGTGAAACCCCTCCCAGGTGCGTCTGAGGACGGCCGGCAGTTCGGCCGGGTCCATCTCCTTCTTGGTCCGCATCCCGTGGAAGGCGTCCACGGGCATGTGGAACCAGGAACCGTCGAGGAGCTGGAGGAGCTCCGTGGCGATGCTCGACTTTCCGGAGCTGGAGGTGCCGTTCAGGAAGACGATTCTTCCGCTGTCCATGGGGTGATCATGCCCCACAGGCCGGAATCGCGGGTGTGGTTCCGGCCTGTGGGGGGCATTGGGGGTCAGGCGGAGGGGCCGGGGTCGGCGGCGGTGGGCGCAGTCGGCTGCCGCTCCTGCTTCCCGGCGTCGGTCCGCTCGTCGAGCCGGGTGCGCAGCGGCACCTCCTTGACGAACAGCACCAGCAGCAGCGCGATCACCGCCATCGGTGCGGCGTAGAGGTAGATGTCGGCCACGCCGTGGCCGTACGCGCTCTCGACGACCGTGCGGACCGGGCCGGGGAGGGCGTCCAGGTCCGGGATGGCGCTGCCGTTGCCACCGGTCGCGCCCTCGGGCCTGACGCCCAGCTTCGTCATGCCGTCGGTGACGTAGTCGGTGATGCGGTGGGCGAGCACCGCGCCCAGCACCGAGACGCCGACCGCGCCGCCGAGGGAGCGGAAGAAGGCGAGCACGGAGCTGGCCGCGCCCAGCTCCGAGAGGGCGACCTGGTTCTGGGTGGCCAGGACGAGGTTCTGCATCATCATGCCGACGCCGGCGCCCAGCAGCGCCATGAAGACCGCGATCCGCCAGTACGGGGTGTCGTACCGCATCGTGCCGAGCAGGCCGAGCCCGGCCGTCAGCAGAACGGAGCCGGCCACCAGCCACACCTTCCAGCGGCCGGTGCGGGTGATGACCAGACCGGAGACGGTGGAGGAGACGAACAGCCCGCCGATCATCGGGATGGTCAGCACGCCGGACATCGTGGGCGACTCGCCGCGGGCGAGCTGGAAGTACTGGCTGAGGAAGACGGTCGCGCCGAACATCGCGATGCCGACGAAGAGCGAGGCCAGCGCGGTGAGCGTGATCGTGCGGTTGCGGAACAGCCCCAGCGGGATGATCGGCTCGGCGGCGCGCGACTCGGTGACGACGAAGGCCAGGATCAGCAGGAGCGAGGTGCCGACCATCGTGTACGTCTGCCAGGACAGCCAGTCGTAGCTGTTCCCGGCCAGTGTCACCCATATCAGCAGCAGGGAGACGGCGGCGGTGATCTGGGAGGCGCCCAGCCAGTCCACCTTCACGTTCTCCCGCTTCACCACGGGCAGGTGCAGCGTCTTGCGGAGCACGACCAGGGCGAGGACGGCGAAGGGCACGCCGACGTAGAAGCACCAGCGCCAGCCGAGCCAGGAGGTGTCGGTGATCACGCCGCCGAGCAGCGGCCCGCCGACGGTGGCGACGGCGAAGGTCGCGCCCAGGTAGCCGCTGTAGCGGCCGCGCTCACGCGGGGGGATCATCGCGGCGATGATGATCTGGGACAGTGCGGCCAGGCCGCCCGCGCCCAGGCCCTGCACCGCCCGGAAGGCGATCAGGGTGCCGGTGTCCTGGGCCAGGCCGGCCCCGGCGGAGGCCAGGACGAAGAGCGCCAGCGCCGACTGCACCAGCAGTTTCTTGCTGTAGAGGTCGGCGAGCTTGCCCCACAGCGGGGTGGAGGCGGTCATGGTCAGCAGCGCCGCCGTGACCACCCAGGTGTACGCGCTCTGGCTGCCGCCCAGGTCCGAGATGATCCGGGGGAGGGCGTTGGAGACGACCGTCGAGGACAGGACGGAGACGAACATGCCGAGCAGCAGACCGGACAGCGCCTCCATGATCTGGCGGTGCGTCATGGGCACCTGCTCGGCACCTGGGGAGGGACGGTCGCTCTCGCCCTTGAGCGCCTTTGAAGGTGTGGACGTTGCCATGCGCTCCTTGCTTTCCGTGTCTCTTCCGGCGTCGGGCGGCGTGTCCGGCACGCCGTGGGGCCGCGGCCCGGACGGCTGCGCCCGGGCACGGCGGTGCGGCCTCGGTGGTGCGGGCCCGGCGGTACGTGCGGTGCTCGGAGTGTGCCGGGGGCAGTGTGTACGGGGTGTGCGGTCGGTCAGTCCTGTGCGGCGGCCGCGCGGTCCGGTGGGAGGGGACGGGCGCCGCGGGGGGCGGTACGGCAGCCGCAGCCGCAGTCGCCGAAGCTCGCCCGCAGTCCCGCCAGCAGCTCGGTGAGACGGGCCACGTCCTCCTGCGGCCAGTCGCCGAGGAGGTGCGCGAGCGTCTCGCTGGTACGGCGGTGCATCTCGGCCAGCATCTCCTGGCCGCTTCCGGTCAGCCGCAGCAGCCGGACACGGCCGTCGAGGGGGTCGGGCCTGCGGTCGACCCAGCCGCGCTCGACGGCGTACGCGACATGGCGGCTGGTGACGGACATGTCGATGGCCATCAGGTCGGCGAGCCGTGTCATCCGCATCTCGCCGTGCCGCCCCAGCAGGGTCAGCACGACGGCCGGTGCGGGCGGGCAGTCGTGCGGCAGATTGCGGGCCAGCTCGCGCCGGACGGTGCCGACGGAGCCGAGTTCCCGGGCCAGGTCCTCGTAGGGGGTGTGTGCCGTCACCCGGGTCCTCCTCCTCGCGTCCGCAGAAATCGTTGCTCAATGCAAGCGTATGTTCGTTGGTTGCCGCAAGCAAATGAATTCGGGCGTGAGGGGGCAAACACTTCCCCAAGAAAGGGTGCGTCCCGCGCCAAGCCCCGCGGTGGCCGCCGTGCGGACGGGTCGGGGACGTGACCGGGGGTGACCGGCGACCGGCCTGTTCGCTAGGGTCCGGAGGCATGGCTCACAACCCTCATGCACCCCAGGGTCCGGCAGGCGGTCACGACCCGGCCGGCAGCACCCAGATGTTCCGCGCCTTCGTCGACGAGGAGGGGCCGCGTCCGCCCGCCGCGACGCAGTCCTCCGGCCCCAGGGTCGGCCTGATCGTGGGGATCGTCGCGGTCGTGGCGGTCATCGCGGCGGTCGTCTGGTTCGCCCTCTCCTGATCGTTTCCGGGCGGGACGGCCCTGTGCCGGGCCGCCCGGCGGACGCGGGCAGCCGCCGGGACGGTCTCACACCGTCCCGGCGGCTGCCCGCGTTCACGCGGCGTTGCCCGCGCGGGCCGTCACTCCTCCGAGATCAGGCCCTCTCTGAGCTGGGCGAGCGTACGGGTCAGCAGCCGTGAGACGTGCATCTGGGAGATGCCGACCCGCTCGCCGATCTGCGACTGCGTCATGTTCCCGAAGAAGCGCAGCATGATGATCTGCCGTTCGCGCGGCGGGAGTTTGGCGAGCAGCGGCTTGAGCGACTCGCGGTACTCCACGCCCTCCAGCGCGCTGTCCTCGTAGCCCAGCCGGTCCGCGAGGGAGCCCTCGCCGCCCTCCTCCTCCGGGGCGGGGGAGTCCAGGGAGCTGGCGGTGTAGGCGTTGCCCACGGCCAGCCCGTCCACCACGTCCTCCTCGGACACCCCGAGGGCGGTGGCCAGTTCGGCCACCGTCGGGGAGCGGTCGAGCTTCTGCGACAGCTCGTCGCCGGCCTTGGTGAGCGCCAGCCGCAGCTCCTGCAGGCGCCGGGGGACGCGCACCGACCAGGAGGTGTCCCGGAAGAAGCGCTTGATCTCGCCGACGACCGTCGGCATCGCGAACGTCGGGAACTCCACACCCCGTTCGCAGTCGAAGCGGTCGATGGCCTTGATCAGGCCGATGGTGCCGACCTGGACGATGTCCTCCATCGGCTCGTTGCGGCTGCGGAAGCGGGCCGCCGCGTACCGCACGAGCGGGAGGTTCAGCTCGATGAGGGTGTCTCGGACGTAGACGCGTTCAGGGCTGTCGGCGTCGAGCGCGGCGAGCCGCTGGAACAGGGAGCGGGAGAGGGTCCGGGTGTCGATGGCGTCGCAGTCTGAGGGAACGTACGGCGCTTCGTCGGCCTTGGTGTCGGGCTCGGCGAGCACCTTCGAGCTGCCCAGTTCTACGGACATGCCACCCCCTTGAGGTCGCGGACGGATCGCGGCGGC
This sequence comes from Streptomyces verrucosisporus, assembly GCF_017114865.1. Taxonomy (GTDB): domain Bacteria; phylum Actinomycetota; class Actinomycetes; order Streptomycetales; family Streptomycetaceae; genus Streptomyces; species Streptomyces fenghuangensis. Next base: position 311,256 of record NZ_JADEYH010000003.1, read on the forward strand.
GCCCTCGGGTGTGAGGGAGGCACCTCCCGGTCAATACCGGCGGCGCCGTCGCGGCAAACGCACTTCTCGCAGAATGTCACAAGTCAGCAACACGACGTAGCCCCTTGTCGATAAAACTGCACAGTTCGGGATGGGGATGCGTCCGTACGAGTGTCCCCCGCGGGGGTTACGCGTCGATGGAGTTTGCGGCACGGAGCCGGGCGAAGCTCCGCGACAGCAGCCGGGACACGTGCATCTGCGACACCCCCAGCTCCGCGCTGATCTGCGACTGCGTCAGGTTCCGGTAGTACCGCAGCAGCAGGATCCGCTGCTCCCGCTCGGGGAGCTGGACGAGCAGGTGCCGCACCAGGTCACGGTGCTCCACGCCGTCCAGGGCCGGGTCCTCGTAGCCGAGCCGGTCGATCAGCCCGGGCATGCCGTCCTCGCGCTCCTGGGCGGCCTCCAGGGATGTGGCGCGGTAGGCGCGCCCGGCCTCCAGGCAGGCCAGGACGTCCTCCTCGGCGATCCGCAGCCGCTCGGCGATCTCGGCGGTGGTGGGGGAGCGGCCGTGCAGCACGGTCAGGTCCTCCGTCGCGCCGCTGACCTGCACCCACATCTCGTGCAGCCGGCGCGGCACGTGCACGGTGCGGACGTTGTCGCGGAAGTAGCGCCGGATCTCACCGATGATCGTCGGCATCGCGAAGGTGGGGAACTGCACCCCCCGGCCGGGGTCGAAGCGGTCGATGGCGTTGATCAGGCCGATGGTGCCGACCTGGACGATGTCCTCCATCGGCTCGTTGCGGCTGCGGAAGCGGGCGGCGACGTAGCGGACGAGGGGGAGGTTGGCCTCGATAAGGGCCCCGCGCACCCGTTCGTGCTCGGAGGAGCCGGCCTCCAGCCCGGAGAGCCGCTCGAAGAGCACCTGGGTCAGGGCGCGGGTCTCCGCGCTCCGACGGCTGGGCGCCGACCCAGTCGGGGTCCGGGGAAGGGTCTGCGAGACCGCCACCGTTCGTCCAACCCCTTCACGGTTGTTCCATCCGGCAAAAGCGGTCATAGCATCACAAGGTATATGCACTGTGGGCAAGCACCGCATAACTTCGTGTTGTTGCGGTGCGCGCACGGCGGACGGCCGTCCGGGGGGCGGCCGCGGGACGGCGGGGCGGTGCTCGTGACGGTGGTGCTCGCGAGGGCCGGCCCGTACGTACGGGCCGTACGGACGACCTGTTCAGTTCACCAGTTCGGACATGAAGGTCCCGACGCCCTTCGCGGCGCTGGAGATGCCCTCGAAGCCGATGCCGACGAGTTCGGCGGAGCGGTCGGGGGAGGTGATGATCGAGTACAGGATGAAGACGAGGAGTATGTAGAGCACGACCTTCTTCACGTCCACGGCGCTTGCCTCTCCCCGAACATCCCCGAACATCCCGGGCGTCTCCGAACGCAGGACCGCCCGAGCGGTCGCGAGAGTCTAACCGGCGGCGACCGGCGCTCCCAGGGGTTGCGCGGGTGGTCCCGTCCGCGCCGGAACGGCGGAGGCGGAGCACGGCGAAGGGCCCCCTCTCGAGGGGGCCCTTCGACTGCCGCGGTAGCGGTGGGATTTGAACCCACGGTGGAGTTGCCCCCACACTCGCTTTCGAGGCGAGCTCCTTCGGCCGCTCGGACACGCTACCGGGAGAGAGCCTAGCCCATGGTCGGGCGTGCGCCGAAATCGGTTCCCCGGGAAGTGCCCTCCCGATCCTCCGCGGCCTCCCGCGGCGGCCGCGGAGCGGTGCGGGAAGGGGCGCGTGAGGGCGTACGGGAGGGAGCGCGGAAGAAGTCGGTGAGCAGGGCTCCGCACTCCCGCGCCAGCACTCCGGAGACCACCTCGGGCCGGTGGTTGAGCCGGCGGTCGCGCACGACGTCCCACAGGGAGCCCGCCGCGCCCGCCTTCTCGTCCACCGCTCCGTAGACGACCCTCTCCAGCCGGGACAGCACGATCGCGCCCGCGCACATCGTGCACGGCTCCAGCGTCACCACCAGGGTGCAGCCCGACAGCCGCCACTCGCCGACCGCCCGGGCGGCCTCGCGGATCGCCACGACCTCCGCGTGCGCCGTGGGGTCGCCGGTCGCCTCGCGCTCATTGCGGCCGAGCCCCAGGACCGCTCCGTCCGGGCCCAGGACGACCGCGCCGACGGGCACGTCACCGGTCCCGGGAGCCCGTGCGGCCTCGGCCAGGGCACGGCGCATCGCCGCCCGCCACGGGTCGCGCAGCGGGTCGGCCGCCTCGTCGGGGAAGCGCCCGGGGACCGGGGGCTCCGGGGGCCCCGGGTGAGGTGCCTGCGGGTTGGGCGGAAGGCTCATGCGCCCAGTGTCCCCGTCCGCCCCGGCCCCGTGTACGGCGGGCGGGCACGGCGGCGGGACCCCGCGGGACGCATGGGACATGCGGGGTCGGTGTGGCTTACGAGGGGAAGGGCGTCAGGTGCGGTCGACGGCTACCGGACGGCCTCCAGCATGTCGGTGCAGCCGAGCGCGTCGGCGATCTCGGTCAGCGCGTCCTCGGAGGTCAGCGAGAGCAGGGCGGTGCCGTCCATGCCGAAGTCGGCCAGCAGTTCGACGTCGCCGACCGGTCCCGCCGGAGCGGCGCCGGCGGCCTGCGCGGACGCGCCTCCCTCGTCCTCGTCGTCCTCCGTGTCGCTCGGCGGCTCGCCGTCCTCCGTGCCGTCGAGGTCCACGAGGAGGTCGAGATCCTCCTCGCCGCCCGGTTCGCGGCCGAGGAGTTCGTCGGTGAGCAGGATCTCCCCGTAGGAGCTGCGTGCGGCCGCGGCCGCGTCCGAGACGAAGATGCGGGGATCCTCCTCGCCCTCCACCCGGACGACGCCGAACCAGACGCCCTCCTGTTCGATGCAGACCAGGACCGGCTCATCGTCCTCGGCGGCCTCCCGGGCCAGGTCGGCGAGATCGGCCAGGGTCTCGACCTCGTCGAGTTCCGTGTCGCTCGCTTCCCAGCCGTCTTCGGTGCGCGCGAGCAGTGCGGCGAAGTACACCGTGACTCTCCCACTGGTTTCAGGTGCCCGAGTGCTGACGGGACCGCGCCCCGCCCAAACGGAATCGTGGCAGAAACCGGCGCCGAGCGAGAGGTCTTCGACCGTGCGTCGCGTGGGTGTTGCGCCGGACTACCAGCGAAATGTCCTCATCCGCATCGCCTGGCGCATGCGCGCGGCGCGGGCGCGGCGCGGCTGCACCCGTTCGCGCAGCGCCTTGGCCTCGTTCAGTTCGCGCAGGAAGACCGCCCGGCGGCGGCGGCGCTCCGCGTCGTCGTCCTGGGCCGTCCGGGTCGTCCGGACCGCGGGGCCGCCGGCGGCCCGGGTGTCCGTACGGCGCTCCCCGGCCCTCCGGCGGTCCCGCCGGCCCTGGTCCTGGCCTCGCTGGTCCTCGCGTATGAGTGCCCGACGGTCGTCGGGGTTGTCTTCGTGCTGCTGCCTCGGTCCGGTCATACGGCCCACCTCCGGTCGTACCTGTTCACTGTCCCCCGAAATGGCGCCTGTACGCCAGTGCGAGCCGGGAAAGCGGCTCGGCTACTGTCGACGGCATGCGGATTCACGTCGTCGACCACCCGCTGGTGGCGCACAAACTCACCACGCTGCGCGACGAGCGCACCGACTCCCCGACCTTCCGGCGCCTCGCCGACGAGCTGGTGACCCTGCTCGCCTACGAGGCCACCCGGGACGTGCGCACCGAGACGGTCGGCATCCGGACCCCGGTGACGGCCACCACGGGCGTGCGGCTGTCCCACCCGCGTCCCCTGGTGGTGCCGATCCTGCGGGCCGGGCTGGGGATGCTCGACGGGATGGTGCGGCTGCTGCCGACCGCCGAGGTGGGCTTCCTGGGCATGATCCGCGACGAGCGCACCCTCCAGGCGTCCACGTACGCCACCCGGATGCCCGACGACCTCTCCGGGCGCCAGGTGTACGTCCTGGACCCGATGCTGGCGACCGGCGGCACGCTGGTGGCGGCGATCCGGGAGCTGATCCGGCGCGGCGCCGACGACGTCACGGCGCTCTGCCTGCTGGCGGCGCCCGAGGGCGTGGAGCTGATGGAGCGCGAGCTGGCGGGCACGCCGGTGACGGTGGTGACCGCCTCGGTCGACGAGCGGCTCAACGAGGACGGCTACATCGTCCCCGGTCTGGGCGACGCGGGCGACCGGATGTACGGGACGGCCGGCTGACCCGGCCGCAGTGTCCGCCCGCCGGGGTGCCCGCCGGAGCGCCTACCGGCAGGCCGACGCGGAGGGCGAGGAGGAGGGGGAGGCCAGGGCCGCCAGGGCCTTGCGCACGTCCTTCTCCCCGGCCAGGGCCTTGAACGCCTTGCCGATCACCAGGTCGATCTCCCTCTCCGCGGCGTTCTTCTTCCCGCTCCCGGCCTTCCCGGCGTCCCCGGAGGTCTTGCGCTCGACCGCCCTGACCTCCGCCCCGGGCAGCTGGGTGAGCAGGACGTCGAACGCGCCGTTCCCGTACGCGGCGGGCGGGCCCATCAGCAGCCCGGCCTTCTTCACCTTCTTGTCGAGGGAGGCCGGGGCGTTGGCCACCTCGCCGATGGTGAAGCCGCGCTTCTCCAGCGCGTCCGCCGTCTTCCGGGCCAGCCCGCCGCGGGTGGTGGCGTTGTAGACGTTGACGGTGATGGTGGACGGCTTCGGGAGGGCGTCGGGCGAGGCGCCGGATTCCTCGGCGGAGCGCGCCGCGGCGGCGCTCGCGCCGCCCTTCGCGCCGTCCTCGTCCTTCCCGCCGTCGCCGGCCGGCTCGCACTCGCCGCCTTCGCCGGCGGCCCGCACCGTGGTGCCGCCGCCCGTGAAGGCGTCGAGGAGCTGCACGGTCCCCCAGGAGAGCACACCGAGGGCGGCGGTCGCCGCGACCGAGGCGGCGACGATCCTGCGGCGCCTGCGCGGGCGCCGCATCCGCGGGTAGCGGTCACCCGTGATGCGGTACTTGCCGCCCATGCCGGGGGGAGTGAGCATGCTCATGGGCGCAGCGTAGTGCGGAGACGGCGTAATGCCTACTAAACGATCAACGCGCACACCGCAGTCGGCCCCGAAAGGGCCAACGTGTCCCGCACGGCGGTGCCCGGGACGTCAGCGGGTGCCGGTGGGCGCCGGCGGATCGGCGGACGGCGGCGGGCGTCAGTCGAGTTCGAGCACCCGGGCGTGCAGCACCTGCCGCTGCTGGAGGGCGGCGCGCACGGCGCGGTGGAGGCCGTCCTCCAGATAGAGGTCTCCGTTCCACTTCACGACGTGCGCGAACAGATCGCCGTAGAAGGTGGAGTCCTCGGCGAGCAGGGTCTCCAGGTCGAGCTGCCCCTTGGTGGTGACGAGCTGGTCAAGACGCACCGGGCGTGGGGCTACATCCGCCCACTGGCGGGTGCTCTCCCGGCCGTGGTCGGGGTACGGCCGTCCGTTTCCGATTCGCTTGAAGATCACACGGAAAGCCTACCGGCCCGGCGGCGGGGGACACAGCCTTCCGGCGGAGGGTCGGGGCGTGTCCCGGCTCCGGGGCGCGGGCGGACACGGGCCGGCGCGCCGCCGGGCCCGCGGCGCACAGAGCGCAGCGGGCGCCGGGGCGTGTGCCCCGGCGCCCGCTGTGGGGTGCCGTCACGGCCGTACGTTCCGTGGAACGCCGGACCGCCAGAGCCTCAGGAGGTCAGAGCTTCAAGAGGTCAGGCCGTGGTCGTGGTCGTGCAGACCGCCACCGCTGCCCGCGGTGCCCTTGGTGGGCTCGAAGGGCACGTCCTCGGTGAGGGAGGAGGTGTCCCAGGCGTAGTTGCCGACGGCGTTCGCGATCACGTCGACGTTGACGCCGAGCGCCTTCTTGCTGACGTTGCCCATGTCGTCGCACGCCTGGTGGTAGCACTCGTCGTACGCGATACCGGCCTCGCCGCCCCACAGAGCGGCCTCCTCCTCGCTCTTGATGCCCTCGGCTCCGGTGAAGGTGCCGCCGGAGGGGATGCCGGCCTCGATGAACGGGCCGTAGTCGGAGCGGCCGGTGAAGTCGGTGCCGCGCGGCTCCTCGCCCTGCGAGCGCATGAAGGTGTTGATCGCGTGCTCGATCTGCGCCGAGCCCTCGGGGCCCGGGCCGGCGCCGACGCCGTCGGAGTCGTCGCCGTCGTAGACGAACAGGCCGTAGTTCGGCGAGGCGATCATGTCGAAGTTGAGGTAGAGGGCGATCTTCTCGCGCTCGGCCTCGGGCAGGCTGGTCACGTAGTGCTCGGAGCCCTGCAGACCCACCTCCTCGGCGGACCACAGCGCGAAGCGCACCTTGTTGGCGTGCTTGCCCTTGCGGTTGGTCTTGGCGAACTCGAGGGCGGTCTCCAGGATGCCGGCGGAGCCGGAGGCGTTGTCGTTGATGCCCGGGCCGTCGGCGACGGAGTCCAGGTGGGCGCCGAACATCACCACGTTGTCCTCGTCGCCGCCGCGGGTCTCGGCGATGACGTTGGGCGTGGAGCGGGTCTCGTGGAACTCGCGGATCTCCATGTTGACGGTGACGGTGCCCTGGGCGACGTCGGCCGCCAGCGCCTCGCCGGCCTCCTGGGTGATGCCGCCGGTGGGGATGCGGCCGGCGGAGGCCTCGCCGAGGGTGCCGTTGAGGTCCCCGTCGGTGTTGTTGTAGATGATCGCGCCGACCGCGCCGGCGTCGGCGGCGTTGGCCTGCTTGTCGGCGAAGGTGCAGCCGCCGCGCTGGATCAGGGCGATCTTGCCGGTGAAGTCGCCGGCGGCGAAGTCCTCGGCGGTGCAGCCGGTGGTGCCGTCGGCGTCCACGGGCACGGCCGCGAGGGCGGCCTCGACGCCGCCCTCGGGGGTGCTCGCGGTGTACGTCATCAGCTTGATGGGGACGTCGCGCTGAGTGGGGCTCAGGACCGACAGCTTCTCCGCGAGCGTCTCGCGGTAGACGAAGTCGAAGTTCTGGTAGGTGACCTCGTATCCGGCGAGCTTGAGCAGGGTGCCGGCGTACTTCGCGGACCAGTCGTAGCCGGCGGAGCCGGCGGCACGGTTGTCGTCCTTGGCGTCGGCGATCGCCTGGAACGCCCGCAGGTGCCTCATGGCGCCGTCCGCGTCGGCCTTCTTGACCAGCTGCCTCGCCAGCCGCTCACCCTGCTTGCCGGGGTCGGGCTTGGCCACGGCGGAGGTGGCGGTCGCGGCGAGCATCAGGGGGGCGGCGAGGGACGCGGCGGCGGTGGCCGCGATGATTCTGCGCTTCCTGCCTCTGGAGAGAGGTGCGTGCACGGGAGGATCCTTCCGGTGCGGACAGCTGGGACGGGCTGTTCGACGTGGGGGATTGCCTGTCCGGGTTGCGGACGTGGTGGAAGGGAAGGTAGCGACTGGAGGGCGCTGAGGGAATGATCCCGGCACAACTGGCCCGTTTTGGGGGAAGTGATCCGCCCGCACGCCGGGGCCAAACCCGTCCGATCCCGGGAACAGAGGACACCGCCCCCCGGCCGCCGCCTTCTCCCGGCGCCCGGTCGGCCGCTGATTACCCGTCGGCCGCCGGCCACCGGTCGCGGGGGAACCAACGGTCGATCAGCTCGTTGCGGAACACGCCCGCCGGGTCGAAGCGGTCCAGCAGCGCCCGGAAGTCGTCCCAGCGAGCGTACGAGGCGCTCAGCGCCTCCGGGTCCGCGGACGACAGCTTCCCCCAGTGGGGGCGCGCGTCGAAGGGCGCGAGCGCCTCCTCGACGCGGAGCAGCACGGGGGCGACGGCGGCCGCGTCGGACGTCCAGGTGAAGTGGAGGGCGACGCTGTCGCGGCCGTGGGCGGGGCTGAGCCACTGGGGATCGGCGGCCACGGTGCGTATCTCGGAGACCTGCAGCACGGGGGCGAGCAGCGCTCCGAGCTCCCGCAGCGCCGCGAAGGCCTCGCCCGCGCGGCCGGCCGGCACGAAGTACTCCGACTGGAGCTCGTCCCCGGCGCTGGGCATGAACCCGGAGCGGAAGTGCGGCAGCCGCTCGTCCCAGGGACCGGGCACGCCCCGCTGCTCGGTGGCGTTCGAGGTCGGCATTCCCTCGATCGGGTGACGAGGGCCGTCGGCGGGGCGGGCGCCGGTCCAGGAGAGGCCGGGCAGCGGATCACCGGTGCGGCGCTTGGCCCACACCCGCGCCGGGCCGGCCCAGTCGGTGAAGGCGCTGACGCTGTAAGCGGCGCCGAACACCTCCTCCGGGCGCTGTGTCAGCACCTCCCAGGGCAGCCCTTCGTGGACGTACTGCTCCACCTCGAACGCCGGGCACGCGTCGAGGGTCAGGGCGGTGACCGCGCCCAGGGCGCCGAGCGATACCACGGTCCCCTCGAAGCCGTCGTCGCCGCGCGAGACGGTGACCTGCGATCCGTCCGCCGTGACCAGCTCCACCGACCGCACGGCTGCGGCCAGCGTGCCGCCGGTGTGCCCCGAGCCGTGGGTGCCGGTGGCGTACGCCCCGGCGAGGGTGAAGTGCGGGGTGGAGGGGAGGTTCGGCAGGGCGAGCCCGTGCCGCCGCAGCACCGGGCACAGCTCGCCGAACCGGACCGCACCGGCGACGCGGACGGTGCCGGAGGCCGGGTCCGCCTCGATGGCGCGGGGCAGGTCGTCGAGGGTGATCAGATCGCCGTCCGTGTCGGCGATCCGGTTGAAGGAGTGGCCCGAGCCCAGCACCCGTACGCGGTCGGAGGCCGCGACGATCTCGCGCAGCCGGTCCGTCGTCGCCGGGCGGTGCAGGGTCCGGGCGGCGAACTCGACGTTCCCGGCCCAGTTGGTCGGCCTGGTCGGTCTGGTCGGCGTCGCGGACATGGAGTCTCCGGATCTCGTGGGGTCGATCGGCCGTGCGAGCGTATGTCACCTGTGCGGCGGCCGGGTGGAGGCGGTGAGGGGACGGCTGTGGCGCGGCTGCTTCCGGCCCGCGGCGGTGGGTAGGCGGACACGGCCGAAGAGGGAGGAGGCCGGCGCCGTGGCGGACAGAGCACTCGTACTGGGCAGCGGCGGGCACGCGGGCGGGGCGTGGCAGGTGGGGGTGCTGGCCGGCCTGGCCGCCGCCGGTGTGGACCTCACCGACGCCGACACGGTGATCGGCACCTCCGCGGGAGCGGTCGTCGGTGCCCGGCTGGCGGCCGGGGAGCATCCGGAGGAGCTCCACCGGCGGCAGTCGGGGGCGGCCGGACCGGAGTCGGCCGCCCGGGAGGAGGCCGGTCCGCAGGCGCGGATCACTCCCGGCGCGGCCCTGGGCTTCCTCCGCGCGCAGCTGGGACGGCGCACCCCGGAGGCGGTGGCGCGGCGGCTGGGGCGGATGGCGCTGAGGGCCAGCACCTCCTCCGGGGAGGAGGTGCTGGAGGCGATCGCCGCCCTGCTGCCGCAGCGGGAGTGGCCGGACGCGCTGCGCGTGACGGCGGTGGACGCGCACACCGGTGCGCTGGGCGCCTTCCGCTCCGGCAGCGGCGCCGACCTGCTCCGGGCGGTCGCCGCGAGTTGCGCGATGCCGGGCCTGTGGCCGCCGGTCGCCCTGCGCGGGCGGTGGTGGATCGACGGCGGCGTGCGGTCGACGACCAACGCCGACCTGGCGCGCGGCCACCGGCGGGTGGTGGTGCTCGCCCCGCTGCCCAGGGCGTTCGGGCCGGGCCCCCGGGCCGAACGGCTCGCCGCCCGGCTGCGGGCGGAGGGGGCGGAGGTCGCGCTGATCGTCCCGGACGCCGCAGCCCGCCGGGAGCTCGGCCGCAATCCCCTGGACGTCTCCCGCCGGGCGGCCTGCGCACGCGCGGGACGTGCGCAGGCCGCCGCCCACGCGCGGGCCGTGGGCGGCGTCTGGCAGGGCTGAGCGGACGGCTGCCGGTGACCGGCCGGCGCCGGGCCCTACCGGCGGCCGGGCACGCGCGCGCCGGGCACGGGCACCCGCGACCAGTCGGTGCCCGAGCCCAGGTGGAAGGACGGGTACGCGGGCTGGTTGTACGTCGTCTGCTGCCGCGCCACCTCGACCCGGTACTGAGGGTCGTGCATCAGCGTGTACAGCTTGCGGTCGGTCACCTCGGTGCCGGTGTAGAGCCGTACCGCCGAGCTGTCGGCGGTACGCACCAGCAGTTCCTCGCGCCAGTCGCCGAGGACGTCGGCCACCAGCGAGGGGTTGCCCTTGGTGCCGTTGTTGGTGCGGGTTCCCCCGGCGGTCAGCAGCGTGCCGCGCCGCCAGTCCCTGATCACCGGGGTGTCATCGCCCGAGCCTTCCACGATCTGTGTGGTCATGTCGGCGGCCCAGCGGATGCTCATGTTGGTGCCGGGTGTGGCGCCGCCGAGCCGCTCGCCGTCCGCGCTCCACAGGCCGACGCCGTGCGAGCCCCAGGTCTCCAGGCCCGGACGGTCCGGGTCGACGTCGCCCACCATGCCGCGGCCGGTGTCCACGCCGGTGTAGGCGCCGTACAGCACCTCGCCGGTGGCGGCGTCGCGCAGCGCGTGGCCGTAGGGGGCCCAGCGCCCGCCCTCGTGGACGGTGTGGATCTCCAGGCCGGGACGGTCCGGGTCGACGTCGGCGACGTGCATGGCGTCGCCGTGACCGAGTCGCACGCTCCGCCCCGGCACGGCGCTCCGCGGCGGCCCCTCGGCGAAGGAGCTGTAGAGGAGGGAGCCGTCGTCGTCGAGGGTGGCCGCGCCGTAGACGATCTCCTGGCGGCCGTCGCCGTCCACGTCCGCCGCGCTCAGGGAGTGGAAGCCCTGGGTGGTGAGGGAGCCGTACTCGGGGTCGGTGCCGTCGACGCCGTGCGGGGAGTCGTCGAAGGGGTTGGACATCGGTGTCCAGCCGCTGTCGGCGAGCCACTGGCGCTTCAGGCGCTTTCCGTTCCAGCGGTAGGCGGCCACGGTGGCGCGCGTGTAGTAGCCGCGGGCGAAGACGGCCGAGGGGCGCCTGCCGTCGAGGTAGGCCACGCCCGCCAGGAAGCGGTCGACGCGGTTGCCCGGCTCGATGCGGCTCATGGCGTAGTCGCCCCACATCAGGCCGTCGTCGTGCCGTCCGGGCTCGTAGCGGACGGTCTGGAGCTCGCGGCCGGTGGCTCCGTCGAACACCGTCAGGTACTCGGGGCCGGTGAGGACGAAGCCCTCGAAGGCGCGCAGGTCGTTGCGGGAGCTGCGGGAGGGGGCGTAGACGTCGATGAAGTGGTCGGCCAGGTCCTCGGCGGCGGTGCGGGAGAGCGGGTAGTCGTGGCGCGGCCCGATGCCGAAGGCCGCCTCCAGGGTGGCGGGCCACCGCCCGGCGGTCACCTCGGGGTGCTCGTGCCAGCCGAGGAACGTCCCCACGAGGTGCTCGCGGTAGTCCGCGGCGCTCATCCGGTGGTCGTCGCGGTGGGAGTGGCCGGCGCGGACGTCCTCGCGCGGCATGGTGATGTACCGCTCGGAGACCACGCGCCCGTGCCGGTCGTAGCGGATGCTCTTGGTGCCGGGCGCGGTCCTGACCATCATCTCCGCACGCCCGTCGCCGTCGAAGTCGTAGACGGGGAACTGGGTGTAGTGGGCGCCCGCGCGGATGTTGACGCCCAGGTCGAGGCGGTGCAGGAGGGTGCCGTCGAGGCGGTAGGTGTCGATCAGGACGTTGCCGGTGTAGCCCTTCTGGGAGACGTCCTTGGAGTTGGAGGGGTCCCACTTGACGACGTACTCGTAGCTTCCGTCGCCGTCCACGTCGCCGACGCTCATGTCGTTGGCGGAGTAGGTGTACCTCTCCCCGGCGGGGGTGACGCCGTCGGCGGGCTTGCGCAGCGGCAGTTCGGTGTAGGACCGCGACCACGGTGTGATTGCCTGGCCGCGGCCCCTGTCGCGGACCTCGCGGCCGTCGACGACGGGGACGACGCGGTACTCGGAGTCGGGCGGGGCGCCGCGGTCGAGGTGGTTGGTGCTGTCGGTGACGGTCGCCACGGGCTCGCCGTCCCGGTAGACGCGGAAGTCCGGGCCGGCCATGCCGGTGGCGGTGGAGCCGATGGTCTCGGTGCCGAGCAGCCGCCAGCTGAGGAAGACGCCCTCGCCGGTGGCGACGGCGACGAGGCCGCGGTCGAGCTTCTCGAGCTGGACCGCCCGTCCCTTGCCGCGGCCGCCGCCGGGTGCCTCGCCGGAGGGGGCGCCGGCCTGGGCGGCCGGGGCGCCGGTGGCGAGCAGTACGGCGGCCAGCAGGACGGATGTCCGCCGCCGCGGCCCGGAGGCGGTGCGTTGCCGGGTTCGCCCATGGGGTCGTCTCATCGCGCGGTCCTTCCCGCCCTCGGCCGGACCCGTCAGGGGCGGGAAGGGCGTGTCGATACGTTGCCGGTATACCTTGATACGTTTCAATTGATTCGTTTCAAGGAGCGGGCGAGACGGTATGGGCAGGGGGGTGGGCCGTCAAGACCCCGCGTCAGGACTCGTCGTCAGCCTGCGGTTTTCCGGAACCGGCGGGCGGCACGGAGGTACGGGGACGCGGCGGCGGGGCGGCCCGCACCCGGACCGCCCCGCCGCATCCGCGTCGGTCCGCGCGGCTACGCCGGCACCTTCTGCTTCTTGTGCCCGTTGCCCGCCTCGGGCTTGAGGAGCACCTTCGTCCAGCCCTCGTCGCGCTTGTCGAAGTGCTGGTAGGCCTCGGGCGCCTCCTCCAGCGGGACCCGGTGGGAGACCACGAAGCTGGGAGTGGCGCGGCCGGCGATGATCATGTCGCGCAGTTGGCGGTTGTACGACTTGACGTTCGCCTGGCCGGTCCCCATCCGCAGGCCCTTCTCGAAGAACTTGCCGATCCGGAAGAGCAGTTCGCCCTTCTTGGCGCTCTCGCTGGGGCCGCCGGGGTCGGCCGGCACGTAGAGCCCGACCACTCCGAGCATCCCGGTGGGGCGCACCGCCTCGACCAGGGTGTTGAGCACTATCGCCGGCTGCTCCTCGCCCTCGGCGACCGTGGCCTGGTAGCCGACGGCGTCGATGCCCTTGTCGGTGCCCTCCCCGTTCGTCTGCTCCTTGATCTGCTCGGCGGCGTCGCCCTTGCTGTAGTCGATCGGGATCGCGCCGATCCGGCCCGCGAGGCGGAGCCGGTCCGGCTGCTTGTCGACGACGAAGACGCGGGAGGCGCCGCGCAGCACCGCGGAGTAGGCCGCCATCAGGCCGACCGGTCCGGCGCCGAACACGCACACGGTCTCCCCGGGGGAGACCTGCGCCAGTTCGGTGGCGTGGTAGCCGGTGGGGAAGATGTCGGCGAGCAGGGCGAAGTCGTCCTCGTGCTCGGTGCCCTTGGGCAGTTGCAGGCAGTTGAAGTCCGCGAACGGCACGCGCAGGTACTGCGCCTGGCCGCCGGTGTAGGGACCCATCGACACATAGCCGTAGGCGCCGCCCGCGAAGCCCGGGTTGACGGTCAGGCAGAAGCCCGTACGCCCCGCCAGGCAGTTCTTGCAGAAGCCGCAGGCCACGTTGAACGGCATGACGACCCGGTCGCCCTTCTTCACCGTGGCGACGCCGGAGCCGGTCTCCTCCACGACCCCCATGTTCTCGTGGCCGAACACGATGCCCGGCTCCGCACCGGTGCGGCCCTCGTACATGTGCAGGTCGGAGCCGCAGATCGCGGATGTGGTGACCTTGACGATCACGTCCGTGGGGTCCTGGATCCGGGGATCGGCGACCTCCTCGACGTCGACGCTGAAGGGTTCCTTGTAGACGACGGCTTTCATCGCTGCCTCCTCACGGCGCGGCGCGCGTCACATGCGGGTTGTTCCGCCCGTACTTCGCATTCCGTCCGGTTCGACCGGGCGGGTGTCCGTGGCGGAGGGCGGTGAAACCTGCCGGAGCGCACGCCGGGCGGGAGAGCGCGCCGGGGTGCGCCGGAGGTGCGTTCGAGAGGCGTCGTGGCGACAAAAGGAACTAATCTGGCATGGGAGCCGGTCGACCGGGGGTGATGCCCGTGTACTCAGTGCCGCCCCGGTGCGTGCTGGCGGTCACCGACCTCTCCGAACCGGCCGGCGAAGCCGTCGGCCGTGCGGCCCGGCTCGCCGCGCGGCTGCTCGTGCTGTACGTCGCACCGCCGGACGTGACCCCGGACCTGGTGGAGTTCGCCCGGCTGCGGCTCCGCTCCCACCTGCGCCGGCACGCCCGCGCGGTCCCGGCGGCCCGGGGGACGGTGCGCACCGGCAGGGTCACCGCCGTCGTACCGGACGAGGCCGGCGGAGAGGGCGCCGATCTGCTGGTGCTGGGGGCCCGCGGCCGGCACCGGCGCGGCGGCACCGGGCTGGGCGGCATCGCCGGGAGCCTGGTGCGCACCGGCGAGGTGCCGGCGCTGGTCGTCAGACGGCCGCCGGAAGGCGCGTACCGGAAGGTCCTGCTCGCCGTCGACGAGTCCACCGCCTCCCTCGCCGCGGCCCGTACCGGTACGGGGCTGACCCCCGGCGCGGAGCGCCTGCTGGTCCGCTGCGTCACCGTTCCCGGCGAGCACCTGCTGCGCATGCGGGGCGTGCCGGAGGAGGAGCTGGAGCGGTTGCGGCGCACCCGCACCGAGCAGGCCCGCCCGGCCGCCGAGCGGATCGCGGCGGACCTGGCACCGCGCCCGGCGCGTGTCCTGGTCGCTCCGGGCCGCCCGCAGGACGCCGTACCCCGTCTCGCGGGAAGCGGGGGGGCCGATCTGGCCGTGGTCGGTACGGGCACGCGCTCGGCGGCCGGCTACGCCGTGCTGGGCAGTGTCGCCCAGCACGTGGTGTCCGAGGCGCCGTGCGACGTGCTGGTCGTCCCGGGGCCGAGGCCGGGGCCGGGGCGATGAACGCATTCCCGCAGCGAACGAACCAGTGATCGGACCGGGCCATGGATCCGTACGACTTCCCCCTCGTCGCCGCGGTCCTGGCGATCTCCGCCGCCGTGGGCCTGCTGGCGACACTGCTGAAGCAGCCGCTGATCGTCGCCTTCATCGGCGTCGGCATCCTGGTCGGCCCCGCGGGCGCGGGCTGGGTGGAGGCCGAGGGCACCGTCGAGCTGCTGGCCCGGCTGGGCATCGCGGTACTGCTGTTCCTGGTGGGGCTCCGGCTCGACCTGCACCTGGTCCGCACCACCGGGCCCATCGCGCTGGCCACCGGGCTCGGCCAGGTCCTGTTCACCTCGGTGATCGGCTTCCTGATCGCGCTCGCGCTGGGCATGGACACGGTGACGGCGCTCTACGTCGCGGTCGCGCTCACCTTCTCGTCCACGATCATCATCGTGAAACTGCTGTCCGACAAGCGCGAGCTGGAGCAGCTCCACGGCCGCATCGCGGTGGGGTTCCTGATCGTGCAGGACATCGTCGTGGTGCTGGTCATGATCGGGCTGACCGCGTTCGGGCAGCGGACCGGCGGCGAGGGCGGCATGGCCGCGGAGATCGCCCTGGTCTTCGCCAAGGGCCTGGGCCTGCTGGCCGGCGTCGCCGCGCTGACCCGCTACGTCCTGCCCGGCCTGCTGCACCGGGTCGCCCGCTCCCAGGAACTGCTGGTGCTCTTCGGGGTGGCCTACGCGGTGTCGGTGGCCGCGCTGAGCGAGTGGCTCGGTTTCAGCTCCGAGGTCGGGGCGTTCCTGGCCGGGGTCTCCCTGGCCGGCACCCCCTACCGGGACGCCATGGGCGCCCGGCTGGTCAGCCTGCGCGACTTCCTGCTGCTCTTCTTCTTCCTGGAACTGGGCGCGCAACTGGAGTTCACGGACGCGGGCACGCAGATCGCCGAGGCGCTGGTGTTCTCGGTCTTCGTGCTCGTCGGCAACCCGCTGATCGTCGTCGTGATCATGGTGGCGATGCGCTACCCGGTCCGGGTGGGTTTCCTGGCGGGGCTGACGGTCGCCCAGATCTCGGAGTTCTCCCTCATCCTCGCCTCCCTCGGCTACAGCCTCGGGCACATCACCGGCGCCACCGTCAGCCTGATCACCGTCGTCGGCCTGGTCACCATCGGCGCCTCCACCTACCTGATCCTCTACTCCCAGCAGATCTACGGGCGCCTGGAGCGGTGGCTGGGCAGGTTCGAGCGGACCGGTGCCCGCCACACCGAACCCACCGACGCCCACCGCGACGCCGACATCGTCCTCTACGGGCTCGGCCGCTTCGGCGGCCTGCTGGCCGACCGGCTCAGCCGGGCCGGGCACCGGGTCCTGGCGGTGGACTACGACCCGCACCGGGTGGCGCGCAACGAACGGGCGGGGGTGACCGCCGTCTTCGGCAGCGCCGAGGACGTCCACTTCCTGGAGTCCCTGCCGCTGGCCCGGGCCCGCTGCGTGGTGTCCGCCATCCCGGTGGCGGACACCAACCGGGCGCTGCTGCACGGGCTGCGCCACCACGGGTACCGGGGCGTCACGGCCGTCACCGCCCACAACCGGCGCGACGCCGAGCACCTGCGCGCCGAGGGGGTCGACCTGGTCATCGAGCCGTTCGCAGCCGCGGCCTCGGACGCGGCGGCGGCCCTGGACGGGCTGCTGCGCGACTGACACGGGCGCCCCGGTACCCGGGGGCTCCGCCGTACCGCGCCCGCCGTACCGCCGGGCGCGCCGCCCGTCACACGGGACCGCGCCGGTACACCGACAGCGCCCAGATGACCAGGGCGCACAGGGCGATCAGCACGATCGACCAGATCGGGTAGTACGGCAGCGACAGGAAGTTCGCCACCAGCAGGAGCGAGGCCATCACCACGCCCGCGACCCGTGCCCACAGCGCACCCCGGAACAGGCCGGCGGCCACCGCGATGCTCACGGCCCCCAGGATCAGGTGGGCCCAGCCCCAGCCGGTGGTGTCCCACTGGAAGGTGTAGTCGGGGGTGGTGAGGAAGACGTCGTCCTCGGCGATGCCCATGATGCCGCGCAGCAGGTCCAGCACACCGGAGATGACCAGCATGACGGCGGCGAAGACCACCAGTCCGCCGGCCAGGTCCTGGGTGTTGTCCGCGTACTGCCGCCGATCCGTCTGTGCCATCGGAAGTCACCTCGTCTCGCGGGTGGGGCTCCGGGCCTCCGGCGCTCCGCCCGCGCCCGGCGGTGGGGAGCGGGAGGCGGCCGCCCTCGTTCCCAGTATCGTGCGGCGGCACGGGGGCGCAAACGGACGTCCCGCCCGCGCCCCTCGTACCCTGTCCCCGTGCCGTCCCCCCGTCTGCGCCGCGTCGCCGTGCTGGTCCTGGAGGGTGCCAAGCCGCTCGACGTCGGCATCCCCGCACAGGTGTTCACGACCCGGGCGAGCATGCCGTACGAGGTGCGGGTGTGCGGGGCCGCGCCCGGCCCGGTGACCGGCGGCGACGGCCTGTCCTACCACGTCGTCCACGGCCTTGAGGCACTCGCGTGGGCCGAGACCGTCTT
This sequence comes from Streptomyces verrucosisporus, assembly GCF_017114865.1. GTDB lineage: Bacteria > Actinomycetota > Actinomycetes > Streptomycetales > Streptomycetaceae > Streptomyces > Streptomyces fenghuangensis. The sequence goes on from NZ_JADEYH010000003.1 coordinate 328,481, forward strand.
CATCCCCGGCTACCGGTTCCCCGACCGCGACGCCCCGCCGCCGGCCGTCGTCGACGCGCTCTCGGACGCCCACGCCCGGGGCACGCGGCTGGCCGCCATCTCGACGGGAGCCTTCGCGCTCGCCGCCACGGGCCTGCTCGACGGCAGGCGCGCCACGACGCACTGGCACTACACGCGGGCGCTCGCGGCGAGGCACCCCCGCGTCCGGGTCGACGAGAACGTCCTGTTCGTCGACGCGGGCGGCGTACTGACCTCTGCCGGGGCCGCTTCGGGCATCGACCTGTGCCTGCACATCCTGCGCGGCGACCTCGGGGTGGCCGCGTCCAACCACGCGGCCCGGCGCCTGGTCGCCGCACCCTACCGCAGCGGCGGTCAGGCGCAGTACGTGCCGCGCAGCGTGCCCGAGCCGCTGGGTGAACGGTTCGCCGCCACGCGCGAATGGGCGCTGCACCGGCTCGGTGAACCCCTCACCCTCGAACTGCTCGCCCGGCGGGCAGGGGTCTCGCCGCGCACGTTCTCGCGGCGCTTCGCCGAGGACACGGGCTACACGCCGATGCGGTGGGTCATGCGCGCCCGCGTCGACATGGCCCGTGAGCTGCTGGAACGCTCGCAGCGAAGCGTCGAGCGGATCGCCGCCGACGTCGGCCTGGGCACCGGCGCCAATCTGCGGCTGCACTTCCGGCGCGTCCTGGGCACCACACCGAGCGAGTACCGGCGCACCTTCGCCCGCGGCGGGTGACGCGGGCGCCCCGCCGGGTGGCGCGATCCTCGCGGACCCTGGCGATCGCGCCGCTGTCACGGACCGGCGCCGCACGCGAGGCTGGTGGCGAACCGGAGGAGGCCACCCATGACCCGTATCGCCATCAACGGATTCGGCCGTATCGGCCGCAACGTGCTGCGCGCACTGCTGGAGCGTGGCAGCGCCCTCGAAACCCTCGAGATCGTCGCCGTCAACGACCTGACGGAGCCCGCCACCCTCGCCCGGCTGCTCGCCTACGACACCACGGCCGGCCGACTCGGCCGCCCGGTGAGCACCGACGGGGACACCCTCGTCGTGGACGGCCACCGCATCGTGGTCCTCGCCGAGCGCGAGCCGGCGAAGCTGCCCTGGGACGGGCTCGGCGTCGACATCGTGCTGGAGGCGACCGGCCGCTTCACCTCGGCCGGGGCCGCCCGCGCCCACCTCGACGCCGGCGCGAAGAGGGTGCTCGTCGGGGCGCCGTCGGACGGCGCGGACGTCACCCTCGCGTTCGGGGTCAACACCGGGGCGTACGACCCGGCCGCACACACGATCGTCTCCAACGCCTCGTGCACGACCAACGCCCTCGCACCGCTGGCAGCCGTACTCGACGAGCTCGCCGGGATCGAGCACGGCTTCATGACGACGGTGCACGCCTACACCCAGGAGCAGAACCTGCAGGACGGCCCGCACCGCGACGCCCGCCGCGCCCGCGCCGCCGCCGTCAACATCGTGCCGACCACGACGGGCGCCGCCAAGGCGATCGGACTGGTGCTGCCGAACCTCGACGGCAGGTTGTCGGGCGACTCGATCCGCGTGCCGGTCCCGGTGGGCTCGATCGTCGAGCTGAACACGACCGTTGCCCGCGAGGTGACGCGAGAGGAGGTGCTGGGGGCGTACCGCGCCGCCGCGGAGGGGCCGCTCGCCGGCATCCTGGAGTACTCGGAGGATCCGCTGGTGTCGTCCGACATCACCGGAAACCCGGCCTCGTCGGTCTTCGACTCGGCCCTCACCCGCGTCGACGGCCGCCACATCAAGGTCGTCGCCTGGTACGACAACGAGTGGGGCTTCTCCAACCGGGTGATCGACACCCTCGAACTCCTCGCCACCCGCTGACGCGCGCCGGGGCGGCCGGTCCGCCGTCCCCGGGGCCGTGCCGGGACGGCGGGCGCGGGCTGGGAGAATGGCGGGCATGGACATCCGGCGCAGAAACAACGTCACCGTCACGGGCAACCCGCGAGGGCCGGCCGTGGTGCTGGCGCACGGCTTCGGCTGCGACCAGAACATGTGGCGGCTGACGGTGCCGGCGCTGGCCGAGGACTACCGGGTGGTGCTGTTCGACTACGTCGGCTCGGGCCGCTCCGACCCGTCCGCGTTCCGCGAGGACCGCTACGCCTCCCTGGACGGCTACGCCCGGGACGCGGTGGAGGTGTGCGAGGCCCTCGACCTGCGCGACGCGGTGTTCGTGGGGCACTCGGTCAGCGCGATGACCGGCGTGCTGGCCGCCGGCATGGCGCCGGAGCGCATCGGGGCACTGGTGATGGTCGCCCCCTCGCCGCGGTACATCGACGACGAGGGCTACCGGGGCGGGTTCAGCGCACAGGACATCGACGAGCTGCTGGCCTCCCTGGAGGCGAACTATCTGGGCTGGTCGGCCGCGATGGCGCCGGTGATCATGGGAACGCCGGACCGGCCCGAACTCGGCGAGGAGCTGAGGAACAGCTTCTGCGCCACCGATCCGGACATGGCCCGCGTCTTCGCCCGGACCACCTTCCTGTCGGACTCACGCGACGACCTGGGAAAGGTGAAGGTGCCCACGCTGGTGCTGGAATGCGCCCAGGACGCCATCGCCCCCCGGGAGGTCGGCGCCTTCGTCCACCGGGCCGTCCCCGGATCGGAGCTGGTCACGCTGGAGGCGGTCGGGCACTGCCCGCACCTGTCGGCGCCCGAGGCCACCAACGCGGCGATCACCGCGTTCCTGGCGGGCCTGCGGTGATGTGCCGTTCCGGGCGGCAGCCCGACCCGCACGAGGCGGGGGGGAACGACGCCGGGAACGCCGCGTTCGCCGCCCTGCTGGAGGACAGCGCGGAGGAGCTCTACGAGACCGCGCCGTGCGGCTACCTGTCCACGCTGATGGACGGCACGATCGCGAAGATCAACGCCACGCTGCTGGGCTGGCTCGGCCTGGAGCGGAGCGCGGTGGTGGGCCGGATGCGGTTCACCGATCTGCTCACGGTGGGAGGCAGGCTCTACCACGAGACGCACTTCGCGCCGCTGCTGCGCATGCAGGGCGAGATCGGCGGTATCGCCCTGGAGATCAGGGGCGCGGAAGGCGTGCGAATACCGGTCCTCGTCTCCTCGGCGGTGAAGTACGGCGGCGAGGGTGAGCCGCTGCTGATCCGCACCACCGTCTTCGACGCCCGCGACCGCCGCTCCTACGAGGAGGAACTCCTGCGGCGCAAGCGGGAGGCGGAGGCGGCGCGCGAACAGGCGGAGGCGGCGCGCGAGCAGGCGGAGACCGACCGCGTCCGGCTCCAGGAGGCCCTCGCCACGCTCCAGCAGAGCCTGCTGCCCGACGTGCTCCCCGACGTCCCCGGACTGGAGGCCGCCGCCCACTACCACACGGCCTCGCCCGAGAGGCTCGGCGGCGACTTCTACGACCTGTTCGCCGTGGACGGCAAACGCTGGGCGTTCTTCCTGGGCGACGTGTGCGGCAAGGGCCCCCAGGCCGCCGCTGTGACGTCGCTGACGCGCTACACCCTGCGCGCCGCGGCCCTCCACGACCCCGATCCCGTCGCCGCCCTGTCCACCCTGAACGCCGTGCTGCACGAGCGCTACACCGGCGGCGACCCGCGCTACTGCACCGCCGTCTTCGGCCTCCTCGAACCCGACCCCGCCACCGGGCAGGTCGCCGTCCGCATCGCCGCCGGCGGTCACCCGCCGGCCGTCGTCCTGCGGGCCGACGGCCGAGCCGACTTCCTGCCCACCCCCGGCGGTCTCCTCGTCGGCATCCTGTCCGACCCGCGCTTCGTCTCCGCGAGCACCGTCCTCGCTCCCGGCGACACCCTCCTGCTCTACACCGACGGCCTCACCGAAGCCCGTACCGGCGAGGACCGCGCCACCCTCTACGGGGACCAGGCCCTGCTCGGCTTCGCCGCGGGCCAGGCGGGCAAACCCGCCCGTGACGTCATCCGGGCGCTGACCGGCCTGCTCGACGACTTCGGTGACGGCCTGGACGACGACACCGCCCTGCTCGCCCTCGGCGTCCCTGCCCATCCCGCTCCCGATCCGGTAACGAAGAACGCACGATGAGCCCGTTGAAGATCACCACCCGGAACGCCGCGACCGGCCCCGTCCTCGAGGTCACCGGCGACCTCGACTACGCCAGCGCCGGCGGACTGCGTGAACTGCTCCCCACGCTCGCCCTGCGACCGGGGCAGCGTCTCGTGGTGGACCTGGCCGGTCTGGAGTTCTGCGACTCCAGCGGCATCACCGCCCTGATCGCCGCCCGCAACCACGCCCACGCGGCCCGGGCCGACGTCGCCCTCGCCGCCGTCCCCGGCAACACCCTGCGCATCCTGCGTGTCGTCGGCCTCGACCAGATTCTCCCCATCCACCCCGACAGCGAGACCGCCACCCGGTCCTGACGGGGGCCGCGCCCGCGCGACCAGTCCGAACCGGGACCGGAGCCGCCGGCCCCCCGTCCGCGGCGCGGCGGTACTCGGCGTTGACGCGCTGGGCTTCCCCGACCCGCCCGTGCCCGTCGACCGCGGGTGTCAGGCTTGGGGGCACGGCGGAACTCAAGGGGCGGGGGCGGGGCCTGTCCCTGAACCTGGACCGGCTGGTGCGCGACTGCCGGGCGGTGTTCGCCACCGGCACCGGTCCTCTCCAGCCCCGGGATGCCGCCTGGGTCACCGCCTCCGGCGGCCTGACCCTGCCCCCGCTGTGGCAGGCCGGGGAGGCCGACGCCGAGGGCCGCACCCTTCTCGTCCTGGGCGGCGACCGCACGGTCGGCACCTTCCTGCGCGCCCACCCGGCCACCGAAACGCGCCTGCTGGTGGCGTACCCGGCGGCCGACGCGTACAAGGTCGAGGAGATCCGCGAGGACCCCCGGGTCACGCTCCTGCCCGTCGGGCATCTGACGCTGGGGCCCGGGGAGGGCGCCTCCGTGTCGGCGGAGGTGGCGGGCAGGAGCGGTGAGCGGCGGGCGGTCGTGGCGGACGCCGCCTACCTCAGCATCGGCAACGCGCCGACCGCCCCGCCCGGCGATCTGGTCCGCGGTGCGGACGGCTACTGCCCGCCTACCGAACAGCATCCCCGTGTCATCGTGGCCGGTGATCTGCGCTCCGCCCGCTTCCAGCGGATCATGACGGCCCTGGGTTCCGGAGGCGAGGCCGCACTGCACGCCTACTACGCGACCAGGGAACCGATCACCGAGAGCTGAGACACACCGCCACGAAGCCGACCGCGGCAGCGATGACGGCGACGCCTTTCCGGAGCCTCCGGAGGGCAACTGAGACGGAGATTGAGACGGAGCACGTCGAAGGGCCCCACCGCGAACGGTGGGGCCCTTCGACAACATGCCCGGTGAGGCACTGGCGGAGGATACGGGATTCGAACTCGTGAGGGGTTGCCCCCAACACGCTTTCCAAATGTTCGCCTGGGGGCTCGGCGACGGATGGGGTCGTTCTGACCTGGGACGGAGCCGGGAGTCGGACGGTTGATGAACGGCTCTGGACGGGGGTGAACGAGACCAGAAATGAGACCGGAGTGCCGGGTCACACCTTCTTGACGACGATCGACTCCGGAACCAGCTTCTCCAGGTCGTCCACGTCCGAGGTGAAGATGGTGACCTGCCCCTTCTGCTGGCGCGCGATGACGGCGAGCACCGCGTCGATCGCGTACTTGTGGCCACGCGGCTTGGCATCCGCCAGCAGGCGGCGGGCCTGGCGGGCCTCGTTCTTTCCGATGCCGGCGACTCGGAGCCGCGAGAGCACCCAGTCCCAGCGCTGTTCGGTGGTTCTGCCGTCGTACGCCTCGATCAGCGTCAGCGGAGATGTCACCACCTCGGCTTCACCTCCGGCCGCGAGGCCGAGCCATGCCATCATCTTCCGGTCGCCGCGCACGGCCAGGACAAGGCTTCGCAGTCGAGTACGAAGACGCGCAGTGGTCGCCGGCCCGGCTCACCGGCCCGCTTCTTCACGCGGCCTCTCCCGCGCCGTGCGTTCCGGCGGTGCGACGGCGCTCGTGCTCGGCGTCGAGCCCCTCCAGTTCCTCGAACGCTGCCGTGTGCTCCTCCTCGGTGAGGGAGCCGTGTTCCTCCTGCAGCCAGTCGGACAGCTCCCGCAGCCGGTCCCGGTCGCGCTTGAAGCGCAGCGCCTCGGCGACGTACGCCGACAGGCCCCGCTCCGCCGCCTCCGCGCGGATCTCGTCCAGGAGATCCGCGGGAATCGTCACCGTTACCTTCTTCGTCGCCATACAAGAGGCCATACTCCTGGTATCGCCCTGCTTACCAGTGCGTTCTGTGACCGCCGGATCGGCGATCAGGCGGTCGTGGCGGGACGTGGGCTGCCGTGGAAGACCTGTCCGGTGTGCCAGGAGCGGTGGGCGGCGGCGATGGGACGGATGCCTGGCCGGGGACCTATGACCGGACGGCCGGCGAGCGTGATGACGTGCTCGCGGGCGGCGGTACTGCGGCCGACGAAGCTCTGCGAGACCAGGATGCGGTGGCCCTCGCCGATACCGAGAACGCCCTTGTCGAAGAGCTTGTGGTGCAGCGAGCACAGGCACAGCCCGTTGTCGATGTCGTCCGGTCCGCCGAACGCCCACCAGCGCACATGGGCGGCCTCAAGCCCGACCGGCACCGCGCCGATCCTGCCGTCGTACCCGCAGAAGGCGCACTGGTACTCGTACGCCGTCAGGACCATCTCCCGCATCCGCCGGTCCCGCTGCCTGCGCGCGGCCGAGAACCGTCCGGTCTCGGCCTCCTCCAACTCCAGGCCGACGGCTTCGCACAGCTCGCCGTGGAGGGAGGGCGGGAAGTTCAGATCGAGCAGCACCCGAGTCATCCGGCCGAGCAGGGACGGCTCCCGCCGCAGTGCCGCCCGCAGCTGAGGCGTCAGCCGCCCGGCGGCCCCGGTCGCCCGCAGCTCCCTGACTCCGGTCCCGGGGCTGCCCGTCCCGCGCTCGGTGCGCACCTCCCACACCCCGTCACTCACCAGGTGGTGGAAGGGATAGGCGGGCGTCGTCCGGTTACCGGGCCCGTACTCGGCGAGCAGCCGCCGCAGGTCCTGCTCCACCGCGCTGTACCGCAGCTCGCCGTCGGCGTCCTGCTGAAACCGGCTGAGCGCGTACAGGAACAGCAACGGCTTGTGCGGAGCCCGCACCCCACTCCTCGTCCACTGCCTCAGCTGCGCGGTGCGCTCGACCCAGTCCATGACCGGCGATCGTAGTGGCGGCCGGTCGAACGATGGTCCGTGCACGGGATGGGTCAGTGGGCCATGCCGAGGGCTACGCGGGCATGACGCCGAGGACGCGGGAGAGGGTGAAGACCCGTTCGTCCTCGCGCAAATGGCACCAGGCATACAGATGGGGCGGGTCGAGATCGAGCTCGCTGAGGGTACGTACGGTCCGGTTGCCCGAGGCGGCGACGTACTCGACCGTGATGGCCGTGCCGGCGTCGACGGCGTGGGCGAGCTGGCGGACATCGCTGTACGTCAGGTTCTTCGCGTACCCGGCGATGATCTCCTCGGTGTCCGTGCCGTAGGGGACCCCGGTGCCGAACGGGTCGGGATCCGGAAGTGCCGACGGGGCGTCCCGCAGCCTGGCGGCCAGGGCGCTCAGGCCGACGTCCACCGGGGTCTCGGCCGGCACGGACCGCCGTCGTTGGCCTGGGAGCGGGGTCGGAGCCGGGGCGGAGGCACGTCGGTGCCGGGTCTTCTCGACGCGTACGGTTCCGTCGGCCTTCTCGGCGACGGGGGCATAGCCGGCGGCCCGGAGCGCGGCGAGGGTCTTGTCGAGCGGAGTCCGGCAGACCAGCACGGTCGGCGCCAGCTGCCGCAGCCCGAGCTCGGCGAGCTTGCGGTGGGCGGCGAGTTCGGCGAGGAGGGCGGGTTCCTCGCCGTGGATCACGCAGGCCGCGGGCGCGATGCGCATACGGCCGTGGGCGCGCGCGGTGTCGTGGATCAGATACGACAGCGGCTGGGGAAGGGCGCCGACGGCGACGTCGGCCAGGTCGGCGGTGATGGCGTCGGGTGTACGGCCGGTGTCCAGGGCGCCGCGGATGGTGCCCGGGCTGAACCGCCACACGGATGCCGTGCCGACGGCTTCCCGCTCTGCGACGGCGTCCAGCAGGGCGGACAGGCGGGCTGACGGTGTGCCGGTGACGACGGCGGTGAGGTCCGCGCCGAAGCGGGCCGTGCTGGTGGCCGTCGGCAGCAGCCGCCGACTGGCCGCGGCCAGTGCTTCGCCGTCATCGGCCTGCAAGGCGGCACCGATGCGGGACAGGGAGCCGCGGGCCATCACACCGAGTAGTTCTGCTTCACGGACCACGGAGGCGAAGGGCGTGGCGTCCTGGGGGAGTGGATGGGCGAACGGACGGTGCCAGGCGACGAGCGGCCCCAGTTCCACGGGGCTCCGCACCCCCTGGTCCGCCGGGAGCGCCACCGCCGCGGCGAGAAGCCCGTCCCGGGCCTGCACACAGCCGCCACAAGGTGGTGTTCCGGCGAGTGCGGGCAGCGCCTTGCCGTCCTCGTCGCGGGCCTGGGCCGGGGTCCGCGGCAACGTTCGCCACGCCTGGAGAAGCGCGGTGAGCTGCTCCGCCGGTTCCCGCTCCGCCCAGGCGTCGTAACCTTCCGTCGCCGCGACCCGGTCACCGTCCCGGGCCAGCAGCCCGGCGTCGTACGCCGTCTCCAGGACAAGGCGTACGACGATGTCGTCGCACCGCGCGGCCTTGGCGATCCGGGACAGCTCACGCGCCCCGACCCCTCCGGACTTCAGACGGGCCGGCGGAGACGCGGCGCACGCCGCCAGAACCGAGGCGGCGTGGGCGGCGAACGCCGTGGCGGCTGCCGCCGCCTCCCGCTCCACCTCCGCCTCGGTGACGGACACCGTCCGCACGATGGGCGGGCACGGCTCGAACGGGGCGTGCCAGTCGGCCCCGCGCAGCGCGAGCGCCACCTCGGCCGGCATGCGTGCGGGCCCGTACCCGGAGTACCGGTCCTGGACCAGCAGCCCCCGCTCCAGCGCCCACCGCGCACCCGGTCCGGAGTCGGCCCGTGGGGCCCCGAGCATCAGGAACTCCGTCTGTTCCTGCCTCTGTTCACCCTGGTGACGGGCTCGCCGCTCAAGCAGCTCCCGAGTGGCCACAGGCGCCGCCGCAACCACCGCGGCCACCCGCTTCGGATCACTGTGGTGTTCCAGCAGGGCGGCCAGCCGATCTTTCCTGGTGGTGCCGGGAGCTGGGATGCCCAAGGCCACCAGCATGCGCCGCAGTTCCTCGGAGGTCGTGTCCGCCAGCAGCCGGGCGAGCGGCGCGTCCAGCCCCAGCGGCGAATCCCACGCCTGCCGCAACGGCGCCGTCATGTGGAGCAGCCCTTGGCCGTCCGGCCAGACGAGCGCGTGATCGGCCAGTGTCTCCAGGGCCGCATCCAGCCGGCGATCGGTCTCCGTTTCGGCCACGTCCAGCAGGTCGGCCAAAGCGGCCCGTGGAACGGGTCCCAATGCCGCCAGCGCCTCAGCCACCTGCAGCTGTGGCCGCGCGAGCTCCGCCAGCACTGGGGCCACCGACGCCGGACGCTGAAGGCGGTCCGCGAGTTCGCCGAACGATCGTGGCTCCGGCGGGGACACGGCATCCGGGCGAGTCGCCAGGACTCGCTCAAGTCGGCCGACTTCCAGACCACTCAGCCACGAGGCCAGAGTTGATCCGCTGGGCTTTCCGATGGGGCACCTCACAAAGACGACGCCGTTGACCTTGGAACCGGAACCGGTCCTGCGCACGCTCCAGAATGGCGCATCGCGGGGGGACCTGTGTCCTGCGGCGGCAGGAAGCCGATGGTGAGTGAAGGGCGTTGTCCTGTGGATCGACCCACCAGTGGCAAAGCTATGCGGCGAAAAGCGCTTTATGTCGGAAATAAACGAGACCAGGACTGAGACCACAGCATGCCGAGAACCCCGGCCGCTGAGCGGCCCGGGGTTCTCATTTCGCCTGTTCAGGCGGCTGCGGAGGA
>NZ_JADEYH010000030.1 GCF_017114865.1 Streptomyces verrucosisporus
TTCAGGCCGGGCCCCTCGTAACGTTTGCGCGGCTTTCCGCGCCGCCCCGCCTCCTGCGGCATCCCGCGCCGCTCCGCACCGCCGCGCACGCCCCCGTCCCCCACGGCCGGGATTCCGGTTGTCGGTCCCCGGCGTTACGGTCTGTGACATGTCGTTCCAACCCGCCGTCCTCGAGGCCGTCCTCGAGCGCATCACGTACGCCAACGAGGAAAACGGCTACACGGTCGCCCGCGTCGACACCGGGCGCGGCGGCGAGCTGCTCACGGTCGTCGGCTCGCTGCTCGGCGCGCAGGTGGGGGAGTCGCTGCGGATGGAGGGCCGCTGGGGCTCGCACCCGCAGTACGGCCGCCAGTTCACCGTGGAGAACTACACGACGGTCCTGCCGGCCACCGTCCAGGGCATCCGGCGCTATCTGGGCTCCGGACTGATCAAGGGCATCGGCCCGAGGATCGCCGAGCGGATCGTGGACCACTTCGGGCTGGAGACCCTGGAGGTCATCGAGAACGAGCCGGAGCGCTTGATCGAGGTGCCCGGCCTCGGCCCGAAGCGGACGAAGCTGATCGGCGCGGCGTGGGAGGAGCAGAAGGCGATCAAGGAGGTGATGGTCTTCCTCCAGGGGGTGGGGGTGTCCACCTCGATCGCGGTGCGCATCTACAAGAAGTACGGCGACGCCTCGATCTCGGTGGTGCGCAACCAGCCCTACCGGCTGGCCGCCGACGTGTGGGGCATCGGCTTCCTGACCGCCGACCGCATCGCGCAGGCCGTCGGCATCCCGCACGACAGCCCCGACCGGGTGAAGGCCGGGCTGCAGTACGCGCTGTCGCAGTCGGCCGACCAGGGGCACTGCTACCTGCCGGAGGAGCGGCTGATCGCCGACACCGTCAAGCTCCTCCAGGTGGACACCGGCCTGGTCATCGACTGCCTGGGCGAGCTGGCGGGCGAGGAGGAGGGGGTGGTGCGCGAGCAGGTCCCCGACCCGGAGCACCCCGAGCAGCGGGTCTCGGCGGTCTACCTGGTGCCCTTCCACCGCGCCGAGCTGTCCCTGTCGGCCCAGCTGCTGCGCCTGCTGCGCACCGGGGAGGACCGCATCCCGGCCTTCCGGGACGTCGACTGGGAGGCGGCCCTGTCCTGGCTGGCGGAGCGCACCGGGGCCGAGCTCGCCCCCGAGCAGCGGGACGCGGTGAAGCTGGCGCTGACCGAGAAGGTGGCGGTGCTCACCGGCGGGCCCGGCTGCGGCAAGTCCTTCACCGTGCGGTCGGTGGTGGAGCTGGCGCGGGCCAAACGGGCGAAGGTGGTGCTGGCCGCGCCCACCGGCCGGGCGGCCAAGCGGCTGTCGGAGCTGACGGGGGCGGAGGCGTCCACCGTCCACCGGCTGCTGGAGCTCAAGCCCGGCGGGGACGCCGCCTACGACCGGGAGCGGCCGCTGGACGCCGATCTGGTGGTCGTGGACGAGGCGTCCATGCTGGATCTGCTGCTGGCCAACAAGCTGATCAAGGCGGTGGCGCCGGGAGCCCACCTGCTGCTGGTGGGGGACGTGGATCAGCTGCCGTCGGTGGGGGCGGGCGAGGTGCTGCGCGACCTGCTCGCCGAGGGCAGCCCGATCCCGGCGGTGCGGCTGACGCGGATCTTCCGGCAGGCCCAGCAGTCCGGCGTGGTCACCAACGCCCACCGCATCAACTCCGGGGTCCCGCCCATCACCCAGGGCCTGCCGGACTTCTTCCTCTTCGTCGAGGACGACACCGAGGAGGCGGGCCGGCTCACCGTCGACGTGGCGGCCCGGCGGATCCCGGCGAAGTTCGGCCTCGACCCGCGCCGCGACGTGCAGGTGCTGGCGCCGATGCACCGGGGTCCGGCCGGAGCGGGCACGCTCAACGGACTGCTCCAGCAGGCCGTCACCCCCGGCCGTCCCGATCTGCCCGAAAAGCGATTCGGCGGACGGGTTTTCAGGGTGGGGGACAAGGTCACTCAGATTCGCAACAACTACGACAAGGGGGCGAACGGGATCTTCAACGGTACGGTGGGCGTGGTCACCGCCCTGAGCACGGAGGAGCAGCGTCTGACGGTGCGCACCGACGAGGACGAGGAGGTGGGCTACGACTTCGACGAGCTGGACGAACTCGCGCACGCCTACGCGGTGACCATCCACCGCTCCCAGGGCAGCGAGTACCCGGCGGTGGTCGTACCGGTCACCACCGGAGCCTGGATGATGCTCCAGCGCAACCTGCTCTACACGGCCGTGACGAGGGCCAAGCGCCTGGTGGTGCTGGTGGGGTCGCGCAGGGCCCTGGGCCAGGCGGTGCGGACGGTATCCGCGGGACGGCGCTGCACCGCACTGGACCACCGATTGCGCGGCACGCCACACCCCGCGTAACTTTCCGGAGGCACTCCGTGCCACCCGCGGGCCTGCTGGCCGACCCCGAGTGCACCGCACAGCACCGAATGGGAGACAGTGGGACGAGGACAGGGCACTCGAAGATGAGGCACTACGTCGGTGAGGGATGACGTGAGCGAACACCGTGAAAGCGATGGCGCAGTGGTACTGCGGTACGGGGACGGCGAGTACAGCTTCCCGCTGGTCGGCAGCACTGTCGGTGACAGTGGTTTCGACATCTCCAAGCTGCGCGCCCAGACCGGTCTGGTGACCCTGGACTCCGGTTACGGCAACACCGCCGCGTACAAGTCGGCGGTCACCTTTCTCGACGGCGAGAAGGGCATCCTCCGATACCGCGGGTATCCGATCGAGCAGCTCGCCGAGCACGGCACGTTCCTCGAGACGGCGTACCTGCTGATCAACGGAGAGCTGCCCACGGTCGACCAGCTGGCCGGCTTCCGCAACGAGATCACCCAGCACACCCTGCTCCACGAGGACGTCAAACGGTTCTACGACGGCTTCCCGCGGGACGCCCACCCGATGGCGATGCTCTCCTCGGTGGTGAGCGCGCTGTCCACCTTCTACCAGGACAGCCACAACCCCTTCGACGAGCAGCAGCGGCACCTGTCCACCATCCGGCTGCTCGCCAAGCTGCCCACCATCGCGGCGTACGCGTACAAGAAGTCGGTGGGCCACCCGGTGGTCTACCCGCGCAACGACCTGGGCTACGTCGAGAACTTCCTGCGCATGACCTTCTCGGTCCCGGCCGAGGAGTACGAGCTCGACCCGGTCGTCAGCAGCGCCCTGGACAAGCTGCTCATCCTGCACGCGGACCACGAGCAGAACTGCTCGACCTCCACCGTGCGCCTGGTCGGCTCCTCCCAGGCGAACATGTTCGCCTCCATCTCCGCCGGGATCAGCGCCCTGTGGGGCCCCCTGCACGGCGGCGCCAACCAGTCGGTGCTGGAGATGCTGGAGCGCATCAAGGCCGAGGGCGGTGACGTCGACTCCTTCATCCGCCGGGTGAAGAACAAGGAGGAGGGCGTCCGGCTGATGGGCTTCGGCCACCGCGTCTACAAGAGCTTCGACCCCCGGGCGAAGATCATCAAGGCGGCGGCGCACGATGTCCTCTCCGCGCTCGGCAAGTCCGACGAACTGCTGGACATCGCGCTGAGGCTGGAGGAGCACGCGCTGGCCGACGACTACTTCGTCGAGCGCAACCTCTACCCGAACGTCGACTTCTACACCGGTCTGATCTACCGGGCCATGGGCTTCCCGACCACCATGTTCACCGTGCTGTTCGCGCTCGGCCGCCTTCCCGGCTGGATCGCCCAGTGGCACGAGATGATCAAGGAGCCGGGCTCCCGCATCGGCCGCCCGCGCCAGATCTACACCGGCGTCGTCGAGCGCGACTACGTCCCGGTGGAACAGCGCTGAACGGGCGTACGGCCGCCTAGAGCCGCCTGCTGCGGTCCCGCGGGCCCCGTTCCGCACCCCGCGAGGGTGCGGAACGGGGCTCGCGGTGTGTTCCCGGCGCGGCGGAGAGGTGGAGGAGCCGTGAAGAAGAGTGACGCAGGTCACACATAAAGGGGGGTAACCATTCGGCGGACTCGTGTGTCTTATGGGGTGGCGTCGGCACTCCGGCGGAGCCGCCGCCGCCCGCCGTGTTCGTCTGTGGGGGACGAGGACGGTGGTCCGCGCAGGCGGTGTGCCTCGGGGGAGCTTGAGCGGCCCTCTCGCCCGTGCACCGCCCGGCAGACACCCGGCCAGGATCCCGTGGGGGGAGTCCATGACCGGGAAAAGGAGGCGCCCCGTCGACGGGCCCGTGGGGGGACTCGTCGCTCGGGGCGCTTCTGTGTGCGGAAAGGCCCTCGCCGTGTGTGCCGCGCGTGCCCTGGGAGCCCCCGCCGCGCGGTGCCGAGGCGTCTACGGGTGGCCGGAGGGCTCCTCAAGGGCCTGGGCGAGGGAGCGGTCCGCCACGAGCTGTGTGGCGGCGAGCCCGGCGTACAGCGGGTCCGAGCGCAGCAGATCGGCGTGGCTGCCCACCGCGCGCACCCGGCCCTCCTCCATGACCACGATGCGGTCGGACCGCACCACCGTGGAGAGCCGGTGCGCGATGGCCAGGACGGTGGTCTCGGCGGCGAGCTCCATGACGACCTCGCGCAGCGCCTCCTCGTTGACCGCGTCGAGCTGCGAGGTCACCTCGTCGAGCAGCAGCAGCCGGGGTCTGCGCAGCAGTGCCCGGGCGATGGCGATCCGCTGGCGCTCGCCGCCCGACAGCGTCACCCCCCGGTGGCCGACCTGTGCGTCCAGGCCGCCGGGCAGCCGCTGGAGGAGGCCGTCGAGCCGGGTGCGCGACACCGCGCGCCGCACCTCCTCCTCGGCGGCGTCCGGAGCGGCCAGCAGCAGGTTCTCCCGCAGGGTCCCGGCCAGTACGGGCGCGTCCTGCTCGACGTAGGCGATCGCCGACCGCAGTTCGGCCAGCGGCCAGCGGCGGACGTCGCGCCCGCCGACGGACACGGTGCCCGCGTCGTGCTCGTAGAAGCGCTCCAGCAGCGCGAACACCGTCGACTTCCCGGCGCCGGAGGGGCCCACGAGCGCCGTCAGGCCGCCGGCGGGCACCTCGAAGGTCACCCCCCGGTGGGCCGGGGGGTGACCTTCGCCGTAGCCGAAGACCACGTCCTCGAACGCCACGCCGAGCGGCGTCCTCTTCGAAGGCGCCCCCTTCACGGGCGTCTCCTTCCCGGGCGCCCCGTCGCCCGGGGGCTCACTGCCCGGGGGCTCACCCGGCAGTTCCTCGATCTCCCGGATGCGCCGCACCGCGGCCAGCCCGCTGTTCAGGCCGCTCCAGCCGTCGGTGAGCCGGCCCAGGGGGCCCATCAGGGTGAAGAGGTAGAGCAGGAAGGCGATCAGCGAGGAGATCTCCATCGCTCCGGAGACGGCCCTGGCACCGCCGACCCCCAGCACGGCCAGGAAGGCGAACTGCATCGCCACGGAGGTCGTGACGTCGGACACCGAGTTCCACCAGGCCACCGCCACACCGCGGTCGTGGGCCCGCCGCGCCGCCTCGGCGACGGCCGCGGTCTCGCGGTCCTCGGCCCCGCCGGCCTTGACGGTGCGGAACGCCTGCAGCGCGCGGTCCAGTGCCGAGCCCATCGCGCCGACGGCCTCCTGCGCCTGGTGCTGTGCCCGCTGGATCCTCGGCATGAGCAGGGCGAGCAGGCCCAGGGAGGTGAGCACGGCGAGGAGGGTGACCCCGAGGAGGACGAGGTCCACGACCGCCATCAGGACGACGGTGCCCAGCAGTACCAGCGCCCCGGTGACCGCGTCGGCGACGTTGCGGGAGAGCACGGTGCGCAGCAGCGAGGTGTCGCCGGTGGCGCGGGAGAGCAGGTCGCCGGGGGTGAGCCGGTCGACGGCCGCGACCCGCAGCCGCAGCATCCGGCCGACGAGTCGCCGCCGGGCCCGCAGGACGGCGCCCTCGCCGGCGCGTGCCATCAGATACCCGCCGGCCGCCGCGAGGAGCGCCCCGAGGAGCACGACGAGGGTGAGGAGAAGCAGTGGCCGGACGGGTGAGCGCCCCTCCGCGAAGGCGTCCACGGCGTGCTTGGCCATCAGCGGCATGGCCAGGTCCGCGCCGGAGCCGAGCAGGGACAGCAGCCCTCCGCCGGCCAGTGCCCGCCGGTGCGGCCGGACCTGCTCCAGGAGCAGCCGCAGCGGGGAGGGGCCGCCGGCCGGCCCCCGGTCCTCAGTCTCCTTCGGAGTCTCTTCCGGCTCCGCCGGGTCCGCCGCCGGATCCACCGGGGCCTTCGCCTGAGTCAACGCCGTCCTCCCCGCCCGCCGTCACCGTCATCAGGGGCCGCAGGCCGTCCGGATCCTGTTCCCCGACCGCCCTGCCCCCGGCCCGCACCCAGGCGTGCGCGGAGAAGGGCGGCGCACTGCGCACCCCCGCGCACCAGTCGGGCCACATCCCCGACATCCGGCAGACCAGGGCGATGGCGACGGAGCGCGGCAGACAGCCGTACCAGCCGGCGCATCTGCGGCTGGAGGCGACCACCGCCTCGTACACGCGCAGGGTCTCCTCGTACCCGGCGGGGCGGGCGCCGCGGCTGACCCGGGCCAGCACCCGGCGCAGCCGCCCCGGACGCAGCCGGCTCAGCACCAGGGCCGCGGCGACGGCCGTGCGCACCCGGACGCCGCCGGAGCCGGAGCCGCGGCGGGGCATGGTCATCTCGGTGGTCACGGCGCGAGGAGCTCCGCCTCGACCAGTCGGCCGGTGAGCTCCGCGACGTCGGCCTCGGCCTCGGCACGGCCGACGTCGTACTCCTCCAGCAGCCGCTCGACGGCGGCCTCCCGGCCCCGCCCCTGGGCGAGCGCGTCCACCACGATGGCGCCGCACTCGTTCAACTGCCAGTAGGAGCCGCTGCGTTCGTCGAGCAGTACGGCGCCGTACTCGGTGGTGGTCATGGCCACACCCTGTCTGAGCTTCACGAGATCGCCTCGCTCCTGTCGGGATCGCGGTGTTCCTCCCCGGCCGGCCAGGCGTCCTCGGCCGTACGCAGCCAGGTCTCGCAGGAGACCGTGGCGTCGACCGGGTACCGCTGGAGGACGGGGGAGTACGGGTCGTCGGCCAGCCGCTCCAGCCGGGCGGCCTCCACGAGCCCGCGCCGGGCCAGCAGGGAGCCGTCCCACAGCGCGCGGAACCCGGCGGAGTGCTCGCGCAGCCCGCGCACATGGTCGGCCGACATGTGGTCCTTGGTGGTCCGGGCCAGCAGGCGGGCGGGCACCACCTCGCGCACCGCCTCCACCAGCAGCGGCTTGTACCGCCAGGGGACGACCCGGTCCTCGACGCGGACGGCGAGGACGGCCTCGATCACCCGGTCGTCGTAGAACGGCGCGGCCACCGGCAGGCCGGCGGTGACCCCCACGTCCTCCAGCGCCTGGAAGCCGCGGGCGCCGACCCGGAGGGTGTCGAGGTCCGCGTGCAGTCCGGGGCGGGGGCTCAGCGGCTCGGCGTGCCCGGCCGCCGAGCGGAACTCGTCGAGGATCAGCGTCCCGGCCTCACCGGTGAGCCAGGGCGGCAGCGACTGCCGGGGCCCCCAGCCCAGCAGCGGGCCGCGGTCGTCGGGCGGCTCGCGGGTGACGGCGCCGGCCAGCCAGGAGGCGTACGAGGGGCGTGACAGCAGGCCGCGCAGAGTGGGCCACAGGGGCCGGCCGTACTGGTGCCGCAGCGCGCCGATCCGGTTCCAGGCCTTCAGCGGGCTGCCCGGAAGCAGGTCCAGGCAGGCCGAGGGCAGGCCGTTGAAGAGTTCGTCGCCGCCGTAGCCGGTGAGGTGGTAGCGGGAGCCGGTGGCGGCGGCGCGGCTGAGCAGCAGGTAGGCCCTCGCCCGGGCGGAGGCGACGGGGAGGGGCTCGTCCAGCAGTTCCCCGGCGTTGCCCCGCAGGTCCGCGTAGAACAGCGGGGCTTCGTCGGCCGGGACGATGTGGTGCTCGACCGTCCGGCCGGCGCCGCGGCGGGCGTCCTCGGCTCCACGGCGGGCCCACATCTCGTCCTCCGAGTGGCCGTCCCGCGCGGCGACGGTCAGCAGCGCCGTCTCCCGCTCGCCCGGCGCCCGCCGGGCGAGGAAGACGACGGAGGTGGAGTCCAGCCCGCCGGAGAGTTCGCAGCTGATACGGGTGTGCCCGGCCAGATGGGCGCGGACGGAGTCCGCCAGCGCGGCGGCCAGGAGGGGGGCGCCCCGTTCCGCGCGGAGCTCCGGCTCGGGGGGATGCCACCAGCGCCACACGGTGTGGCGGGGGCCGCCGGGGCCGTCGCGCAGGCTGAGCGCGTACGCCGGATCGACCTCCTCCAGACCGTGCCACAGGGGGCGGTTCCGCAGCGGGTGCGGTACGAAGTCCAGCAGGCGCAGGGCGAGCGCGCCGTCGTCGATCCCCGCCCCGGTGAGGTGGGCCAGGAGGGCGGGCCGGTCGGAGGCGACGCGTGCGCCGGCACACCGGGCGTGGTGGACGCGCCGGTGCCCGGACGCCGTGCCCCGCACGCAGACCTCGTCCCCCATCCGGGAGACGACGTGGTGGATGCCGGGCAGCCGGGTCAGCCGGCGGTGGAGGTCGGCGGTGTCGCGGGCCGGGCCGAGGACGCCGTGCAGGTCGGCCTCGGGGACGCGGTTCGGGCCGATCAGCACCAGGGAGTCGTCGCCGCGCGTGGCCTGGCTGACCTGCCGGAAGGGGAGGCGGAAGACGATCCAGGGACGCCCCGAGGGGTGGCGGACGACCCCCGTGCCCGCCGCCTTCGCCGGGAGGGCCGGGCGAAGACGCCCGGCCACGGCCTGTCCTTCGGCCGTGTCCGGGAGGACCGCGAAGAAGTCACGCAGGTGACCGGGCATCTTCTTCACCACGGGACGGTCAGACGAACCGGCGGGAGAAGTACTCCCAGTACTTCCCGACGAAGTAGCCGGCGGTCCTCTCGCGGAAGCCCCCCTGCTCGAAGAGGGCGGGCTTCACATAGGTCTTCTTCTGCTTCATGTCGTGCGCACTCTCCTCTGTCGACAGAACAGCCGTGTACTGGTGCGAACACTCACACGCAGTGTGCGGTCTGTTGCTGGAGTGACGGACGGGATCACAGTCACAGTGAGTCCAGCGGGTCCGCAACACACTTTTGCGCCATCCTCGGCGGTTGGCGGAGTCCTGGATTTGCCAAAGAAACCACTTGGCGCTCAAGTGATCGACTGCCTGCCCATGCTGTCGGCCGGGCTCGGAACCGAGCCCGGCCGACAGCGTGAAGGGGTGAGGAGGAGTGACCGGAACCGGTCAGCGGAAGGCGCGCAGCCGGAGGCTGTTGGTGACGACGAAGACCGAGGAGAAGGCCATGGCGGCTCCCGCGATCATCGGGTTGAGCAGTCCGGCCGCGGCCAGCGGCAGGGCGGCGACGTTGTAGCCGAAGGCCCAGAAGAGGTTGCCCTTGATGGTGGCCAGGGTCTTGCGGGACAGCCGGATGGCGTCGGCGGCGGCGCGCAGGTCGCCGCGGACGAGGGTGAGGTCGCCGGCCTCGATGGCGGCGTCGGTGCCGGTGCCCATGGCCAGGCCGAGGTCGGCCTGGGCGAGGGCGGCCGCGTCGTTGACGCCGTCACCGACCATGGCCACGGAGCGCCCCTCGTCCTGGAGGCGCTTGACGACGTCGACCTTGTCCTGGGGCATGACCTCGGCGATCACCCGGCCCCCGGAGGCGTCGATCCCGACCTCGCGGGCGACGGATTCGGCCACCGCCCGGTTGTCGCCGGTGAGCAGGACGGGGGTGAGTCCGAGGGCGCGCAGCCGGGTGATGGCCTCGGCGCTGGTGGGCTTGACGGCGTCGGCCACGGCCAGCAGCCCCCGCACCCTTCCGTCCCAGGCGACGGCGACCGCGGTGCGGCCCTCCGCCTCCGCGGCGTCCCGTGCCCCGGCCAGTTCCGCGGGAAGCTCCAGGGCGCTCTCCGCCAGCAGCCGCTCCCGGCCCACGGCCACCTCGCGGCCTTCGACGGTGCCCCGGACACCGAGCCCGGCGGCGTTCTCGAAGCGCTCCACCGGAGGCAGGGCGCCGACGCGCTCGGCGGCCCCGGCCGCGATCGCCCGGGCGATGGGGTGCTCGGAGGCGTGCTCCAGGGCGCCGGCCAGGCGCAGCACCTCGTCCTCGTCCTCGCCCCCGGCGGCGACGACGTCCCGCAGCTCCATCCGGCCGGTGGTGACGGTGCCGGTCTTGTCCAGGACGACGGTGTCCACGCGCCGGGTGTTCTCCAGGACCTCGGGGCCCTTGATGAGGATGCCGAGCTGGGCACCGCGTCCGGTGCCGACCATCAGGGCGGTGGGGGTGGCCAGGCCCAGGGCGCAGGGGCAGGCGATGATCAGGACGGCGACGGCCGCGGTGAAGGCCGCGGCCGGCCCTCCGCCGGTGCCGAGCCAGAAGCCCAGGGTGCCCAGCGAGATCAGCAGCACCACCGGCACGAAGACGGCCGAGACCCGGTCGGCCAGCCGCTGCACCTCGGCCTTGCCGCTCTGCGCGTCCTCGACCAGCCTGGCCATCCGGGCGAGCTGGGTGTCGGAGCCGACGCGGGTGGCCTCGACGACCAGCCGGCCGGAGGTGTTGACGGTGGCGCCGGTGACGGTGTCACCGGCCGAGACGTCCACCGGCACCGACTCGCCGGTCAGCATCGAGGCGTCCACGGCCGAGGAGCCCTCGACCACGGTGCCGTCGGTGGCGATCTTCTCGCCGGGGCGGACCAGGAAGCGGTCCCCGACGGCCAGTTCGGCGACGGGGACGAGCGTCTCGCGGCCGCCGCGCAGGACGGTGACCTCCTTGGCGCCCAGCTCCAGCAGGGCTCGTAGCGCCGCGCCCGCGCTCCGCTTGGAGCGCGCCTCCAGATAGCGGCCGAGCAGGATGAACGTCGTCACCCCGGCCGCGACCTCCAGGTACAGGGCGGAGGAGGCGTCGGAGCGGGAGACGGTCAGCTCGAAGCCGTGCCGCATCCCCGGCATGCCGGCGTCGCCGAGGAACAGCGCCCACAGCGACCAGCCCAGGGCCGCGGTCGTGCCCAGTGAGACCAGGGTGTCCATGGTGGCCGCGCCGTGCCGGGCGTTCGTCCACGCCGCGCGGTGGAAGGGCAGCGCGCCCCACACCACGACCGGTGCCGCCAGGGTCAGGGACAGCCACTGCCAGTTGTCGAACTGGAGGGCCGGAACCATCGACAGCAGTACGACCGGCACCGACAGGGCCAGTGAGACCAGGAAGCGCTGCCGCAGTGAGGCCAGTTCGCGCCCGTCCTCGCCCTCCCTCCCGTCGGCCCCCGCCCGTGTCCCGTCCTCCGGCCGCGCGGGGGCGGGAGGAGGGGGCGGCTGGGCGGTGTAGCCGGTCTTCTCGACGGTGGCGACCAGATCGTCGACGCTCACACCGGGGGCGTAGCTGACGCGTGCCTTCTCGGTGGCGAAGTTGACCGTGGCGCTCACGCCGTCCATCCGGTTGAGCTTCTTCTCGACACGGGCGGCACAGGAGGCGCAGGTCATCCCGCCGATGGCGAGTTCGACCTCGTCGGCGGGTGCCTGCGTACCGGATGTCGTGGTGGTGGTCACGCTGTCTCCCGGGCGTGGGCCGGACCGTGCGGGCGGCGCGGGCGCGCGGCCCGCACGGTCCGGAGGGGTGGGATGGCTGCGGGCGGTCAGGCCCGGCCGGAGAGCTCGTAGCCCGCCTCGTCGACGGCGGCGCGTACGGCCTCGTCGTCCAGTTCGCGGGTGGAGGTGACGGTCACCAGGCCGGTCGAGGCCACGGCCTTGACCTCGGTGACGCCGTCGATCCCGGAGACCTCGCTGTTGACGGCGCCCTCGCAGTGGCCGCAGGTCATGCCGGTGACCTTGTAGGTGGTGGTGACGGTGCTCATGGATTCTGCTCCCTCGGATCGGTGCGCGCAGGTGCCCGGACGGCCGGGCGGGTGTTCCGTCACCCTCGACTTTATACCCCTAGGGGGTATTAGCCAAATGGATCCGGCGCTGCTCCTCCGGGTTCCCCCGGGAAAACCGCGCGGCGGCCGTCCCCACAGGGCCGGTAGGGTGCGGCGGACGATCACCGAGGGGCAGGGGGAGAAGGCATGGCGTGCGCGGAGTGCGAGGGCGGACGGGACGAGGCGGCCGGAAACCGGTGCCCGGCGTGCGGTGACACCGCGCCGCACCCCGCCGCGCCCGCCGCATCCGCCGCACCGGCCGGGAAGGCCGCACCCGCCGGGAGGAGCGCCCCCGCGGGGCAGCCCTGGTGGGTGCTGTCCGACGAGGAACTGCGGACGGTGGAGCGCGTCCGCCGGGAGCAGGGGGAGTCGCCGTATCTGCGCTGGCAGTCCACCCGGACCCTGGCGACCGTCACGGTCGCGCTGCTGGGGGTGGTCGTGGCCTCGGACCTGTTCGCGATCCTGGCCGGGTCCCGGTTCGCCGGACTCCTGGAACAGGAGGCGCGGTCGTCGTGGTACGGCTCCGGTGGCGCCCTGGAGAGCGCGGAGTCGCTGTACTCGGCCGCCGGTGTGGTCCAGCTCGCCGCGCTGGTGGCGGCGGGGATCCCGTTCCTGATGTGGTTCCACCGCTCCCGGCTCAACGCCCAGACGTTCGACGCCGCGAGCCAGCGGATGGGGGCGGGCTGGGCGGTCGGCGGATGGTTCGTGCCCGTCGTCAACCTCTGGTTCCCCAAGAAGATCGCCAACGACATCTGGGACGCCAGCACCCCGCCGGGGCCGGACGGCACGGTCCGCGAGCGCCTTCCCGGCGGACTGCTCAACTGCTGGTGGCTGCTGTGGCTGCTCACCTGCGTGATCGGCGGGATCGCCGCCGAGGGGTACGAGGACGCCTGGAGCCTCGGGGAGATAGAGGGCGCCGTCTCCTTCTACCTCTTCGCCGACGGGGTCGACATCCTCGCCGCCGTGCTGGCGATCCTCGTCGTCCACAGGGTCACCGCCATGCAGCACGCCCTCCAGGAGCACCGCGCGGCCCTCGCCGCGGCTCCGGTCTGACCGCCCGCCCGGCACCCCTGTCCAGGGCCGCTCCGGGGCAGCGGTAGGGTGCCCGCCTGTCCGGGCACGCGCACGGCAGGTCCGGCGGCCGGAGTCAGCGTCCTGGGGAGAGTGTTCTCGTGGTCCTCGTCATGGTGTTCGGAGTCGCGCTGCTCATAGCGGTGCTGCTGTCCGGGCTGGCCGCCCGGTCGGTGCTCTCCACCTCGCTGCTGTTCCTGGTGGGCGGCGCGCTGGTCAGCGACGGCTTCCTGGGGCTGATCCACATCACCCCGGACAGCGGCATCGTGGCGGCCACCGCCGACCTGGCCCTGTTCGCGGTGCTGTTCACCGACGGCATGCACGTCTCCTTCCCCGCGCTGCGCCGGGCCTGGCGCAATCCGGTCCGCGCGCTCGGCCTGGGCATGCCGCTGGCCTTCCTCGGCGTCGCGCTGCTGGCCCACTTCCTGGTCGGCCTGGACTGGACGACGTCCTTCCTGGTCGGCGCGGTACTGGCGCCCACCGACCCGGTGTTCGCCTCGGCGATCGTGGGCCGCGAGGAGGTGCCCGCGAAGCTGCGGCAGCTCCTCAACATCGAAAGCGGCGTCAACGACGGCCTCGCACTGCCCTTCGTCCTGATCCTCATCGCCGCCGCCGCGCCGGCCGGGCACGCCGAGGACGCCGACTTCGCCGCGATCGCCACCGAGCTGGTCCTCGGCCTGCTCTTCGGCGTCCTGCTGCCGCTGCTGGCGAACTGGCTGGTCCGCTTCCGTCTGCTGGGCGCCGAGCCCAGGCTCCAGCCGCTGCTGCCGCTGGCCGTCGGTGTGACCCTGTACGCCGCCTGCCACCTCACCCACGCCAACCCCTACCTCGCCGCTTTCTCGGCGGGCGCGGTGATCGCCGCGGTTTCCCCGGAGGCCAAGGAGGCGTTCGAGTCGCTGGGGGAGTCCCTGGCGGAGCTGGCGAAGTTCGCGGCGCTGCTGGTCTTCGGCGCGCTGCTGACCCCGCAGCTCTTCGGGGACCTGTCCTTGGGGGGCTACGTGGTCGCGGTCCTGGCCATCGTGCTGATCCGCCCGGCCTCGATGCTGCTTTCCCTGGTGGGCACCGGTTTCGACCGCAAGGAGAGGCTCACGGCGGCCTGGTTCGGGCCCAAGGGCTTCGCCTCGGTGGTCTACGGACTGCTGGTGCTCCAGTCGGGCGTCCCGCGAGCCGAGGACGCCTTCACCCTGATCGCCGTCACCATCGCCTTCTCGATCGTCGCCCACAGCAGCACGGACGTGCCGATCGCGCGGGTCTTCGACGTCGAGGAGCTGGCGGGCATCCCGGGCGACGGGAAGGGGCCGCGCCTGCCGGGGGGCGGGCGCGGCCGGAACGGCGCGGGCGGCGATGACGGCGCCGGAAGCGGAACCCCGGAGTCCGGAGAGGCCGGAGAGAGCGCCGTCAGCCCTCGCGGTTGACCTCCCGGTCGGCCCGGCGGGCGGCTCCCTCGGTGACCGTGCCCCGCGGCCGCTCGTAGATGTCCGGGATGCCGTCGTGGTCGTCGTCCCGGTTCTCCTCCTCCCACAGCCGCTTGTAGCGGGCGTCGCGGAACTTGAGGAAGACGGCGGCGGCCACCGCGGAGAGCAGCGAGCCGATCAGGACGGCCGCCTTGACGTACTCGCCGGTCTCCGCGTTGTCCGCGAAGGCCAGGTCGCCCACCAGCAGTGAGACGGTGAAGCCGATGCCGGCCAGCAGCGCGACGCCCGCCACGTCCGCCCACTCCAGGTCCTCGCTGAGCCGGGCGCGGGTGAAGCGGGCGGCCAGATAGGTGCCGCCGAAGACGCCGAGGAGCTTGCCCGCGAACAGGCCGAGGATCACGCCCAGTGACTCGGGCCGGCGGAACGTCTCGCCCAGCGCGTCGCCGGAGACGCTGACGCCGGCGGCGAAGAGGGCGAACACCGGCACCGCGAAGCCCGCCGACAGCGGCCGCACCAGGTGCTCGATCCGCTCGGCCGGGGACTCCTTCTCGGTGGGCCAGCCCCCGCTGCCCTTGGTCGGGACCACCCGCAGCAGCATGCCCATCGCCACGCCGGCGATGGTGGCGTGCACCCCGCTGGCGTGCATCAGCGCCCAGATGACCAGGCCCAGCGGCACGTACACGTACCAGCCGCGCACCCGCAGCTTCTGGTGGAGGAACCAGAACGCCGCCAGCCCGGCCAGCGCCCCGCCCAGGGCGGGCAGGTTCAGCGCGGAGGTGTAGAAGACGGCGATGACGAGGATCGCACCGAGGTCGTCGACGATGGCGAGGGTGAGGAGGAAGGCCCGGATGCCAGAGGGCAGGTTGGTGCCGATCACGGCGAGCACGCCGAGGGCGAAGGCGATGTCGGTGGCCATGGGGATGGCCCAGCCGTCCATCTGGCCGCCGCCCGCCGCGTTGACCGCGACGTAGAAGAGGGCGGGCACCACCATGCCGCACACGGCGGCGACCACCGGGAGGGCCGCGGCGGCCGGGCGCCGCAGCTCACCGAGGAGCAGTTCGCGCTTCAGCTCGATGCCGGCGACGAAGAAGAAGATCGTCAGCAGACCGTCCGACGCCCAGTGCCCCACCGACAGGTCGAGGTGGAGGGAGGAGATGCCGAAATGGAAGTCGCGGACCGACTCGTACAGGCTCCCCCAGGGAGAGTTCGCCCACACCAGCGCCACCACCGCGGCCGCCAGCAGCAGCATCCCGCCGACGGTCTCGGTGCGCAGCGCCTCCAGCAGGAACCGGCGCTCCTGGAACGACGGCAGCCCGAAGAGGGAGGTGCGCTCTTTGGGGGCGTTGGACATGGAGTGACCTCCCGGGGCCGGTTTCGGGGTACGTGAACAACGTCGCCGACCAGACTTCCCGGCACACCATTTGTGATCTTGATTGTCATACCACCGTACCCACAACCTGCTGTTTCCGCGCAAGAGCGGATCCGTGCACGACTGCGCGGGTACCGTCGGGTAATGCCCGGCAACTCCCGGTCCATGTCGGCGAATGCCCCCGGCCGCCCCGGTTTCGCCGGTGACGGTGATCACACCGCCCTCCGCCGCGGCGATCGGAGCTGATCCTTCCCCGCCGCGCACGCCGTCACCCCTGCCGCAGCGGCCCCGTCCCTCCCTTAGTCTGTGCCGGTGGCCCGGCCGGCCGTACGGCCGGGGGAGAGCGGAAGCGCGGAACGGCGAAGGGGGCGGGGCAGCGGTGAGACGCAGCAGGCTCCCCGACTCCTTCCTCGGCGGCTACGCGGAACTGCTCGCCGAGATATCCCGGACCGGGCGGCTGCCGCGCCGCGCCGAACTGGACGCCTTCCGCGAGACGGGCGAGCGGGTCGCCGAGCGGGGCTACGGCCTGCGCGACCTGGTCGGCCTCTATCTCGCGGAGACCCGCCGGCTGTGGGGCACGCTGCCGGGCATCGCCCGGTCGGCCACGGCCGCGGAGCGGGCCCGCACCGGCGACGCACTGCTGGCCGCGGTGGAGGCCGCGGTGGCCGCACTGGGCGAGGGGCACGAGCGGGCCCAGCGGCTGGCGGTGCGGCAGGAGGAGGCCGAGCGCCGCGAGTTCGTGGACGACCTGCTCTACGGCCGCAGCGACCTGGGCCGGCTGGCCGAGCGCGCCGAGCGCTTCGGTCTGCGGCTGGCCCGCGCGCACGCGGTCGCGGTGGCCCTGGGCACCGAGAAGTACGACGACGTGCACCCCACCGTGCGCCGCATCGAGCGCGAGCTGGTGGGCCGCTTCGGCGAGCGCGACGTGCTGCTCGCCACCAAGGACGGGCGGCTGGTGTGCATCGCCGCCAGCGCCGACAAGTCCGTGCTGCGGGCCTTCGCCCGGCTCGCCGAGGACCCCGGCCCGGGGTACCCCGCCGCCGAGCGGGTGGCGCTTGGCCGCTCCCACAGCGGCCCCAGCGGAGTGGTGCGCTCCTACGAGGAGGCGCTCGGGGCCCTGGACCTCGCCGACCGGCTCGGCCTGGAGGGGATCCGGTTCAACGCGGCGGAGATGCTGGTCTTCCCCGTGCTGCTGCGCGACCGCGCGGCGATGGCCGATCTGGTGCGCACCGTGCTGGGGCCGCTCACCCAGGCCCGCGGCGGGGCCGCGCCGCTGCTGGAGACCCTGTCGGTGTGCTCGGCGGCGGGTTATGTGAACGCGGAGGCCGCCCGCCGGCTGGGCGTGAGCGTGCGGACCCTGTCGTACCGGCTGGCGCGCATCCGGGAGCTGACCGGCTATGACCCCGGCGACGGCCTCCAGCGCTACACCCTGGAGACCGCCGCGATGGGCGCCCGGCTGCTGGGCTGGCCGGAGAAGCCGCTCTAGCCGCCCGCCGCCCCTGTGAGCCGCGCGGTCCGTTCCGGCCGCGAGGCTCGTCCCGCCCCACCCCGGCACGGAAGCGCGGACGACGGCCGCAGAGCCGATGGTTCCCTCCGGTTGCCGGACGTAAGTGCGGCGTAAAGATTGCCGGATCCTGGCAATGTGCGCCCCGGTTCCGGAGTGTCAGCATGAGGTCACGCCGCGACCGGTACGGGGGTGGAACGATGAGCGAGTTCATGCATACGGCCATGAGCTTCCCCGCCAATCTGTTCGGGTTCGGACTTGTGGTGGTGCTCTTCTACTGGCTGACGGTGCTGGTCGGAGCGGTCGGCGTCGATGCCCTCGACGGGGGTGAGAGCATCGACGCCGGCCACTGCGACCAGTCCGGGGCCGGCCCCGCGGCGGTTCTCGCGGCGGCCGGACTCGGCGGGGCACCGGTTTCCGTCTCCCTGTCGCTCCTCATCTCGATTGCCTGGTTCGCATCACTGAGCGGTGCGGTGCTGGTCGACCGGGCCGGCGGGGGCACCCCGGCGCGCCTGCTGGTCCTGCCGGCCGCGCTGCTCGCCGCCTGGGGGCTGACACGACTGCTGGTCCGCCCGCTGGCCCGGCTGGCGCCGCGCGAGACGGGCACCGGCCACCGCGACCTCGTCGGCCGGGTGTGCACCATCCGCACCGGGCACGTCAGCCACCGCTTCGGGCAGGCGGAGATCACCGCCGAGGACGGTTCGGCCCATCTGGTCCAGGTGCGCGCCCGGGGCGAGGGCGCCGCGGGCCTGGCCGCCGGAAGCACCGCGCTGGTCTTCGACTACGACCCCGAGGGCGGCTTCTTCCACGTCATGCCCTGCGACCCCGTACTGGACCCCGGTCCGGACGCCGGCCGGCTGCCGCGCTGAACCCCCGCGCCGAACGACCACGGGCCCGCCGCGGGCCCGTCCACCAGACCTCAAGTACACGACCTCACAAGGAACCCACCGCCATGGACGTCATCTCCACGGGCCTCGGCGTGCTCATCGCCGTGCTCCTGCTCATGGGCATCGCCCTGCTGATCGTGGTCAGCCGCCTGTTCCGCAAGGTCGAACAGGGCAAGGCGCTGATCGTCTCCAAGATGCGCAAGGTCGACGTGACCTTCACCGGCACCGTGGTGCTGCCCGTGCTGCACCGGGCCGAGGTGATGGACATCTCGGTGAAGACCATCGAGATCGCCCGCACCGGCGGCGAGGGACTGATCTGCCGGGACAACATCCGCGCCGACATCCGCATCTCGTTCTTCGTCCGCGTCAACAAGACCGTCGAGGACGTCATCAAGGTCGCCCAGGCCATCGGCACCGAGCGGGCCAGCGACCGGGCCACCCTCCAGGAGCTGTTCAACGCGAAGTTCTCCGAGGCGCTCAAGACCGTCGGAAAGCAGCTCGACTTCGCCGACCTCTACACCAAGCGCGACGAGTTCCGCGACCGGATCATCGCCGTCATCGGCACCGACCTCAACGGCTACAGCCTGGAGGACGCGGCGATCGACTACCTGGAGCAGACCCCGCTCAGGCAGCTCGACGGGAACAACATCCTCGACGCCCAGGGCATCCGCAAGATCACCGAGCTGACCGCCGTCGAGCATGTGCGCACCAACGAGTTCCAGCGCAGCGAGGAGAAGGAGATCACCCGGCAGAACGTCGAGGCCCGCGAGGCCGTCCTCGAACTCGAGCGCCGCCAGGCCGACGCCGAGATCCGCCAGCAGCGCGAGATAGAGACCGTGCGCGCCCGCGAGGAGGCCGAGACCGCCCGCGTCCAGGCCGAGGAGAGGCTGCGCTCCCACGCCGCGCACATCAAGACCGAGGAGGCCCTCGGCATCCAGAACGAGAACCGCGAGCGCGAGATCTCCGTCGCCAAGCTCAACCGCGACCGGGTCGTGGCCATCGAGAACGAGCGCATCGAGAAGGACCGCCTGCTGGAGGTCATCGCCCGCGAACGCGAGACCCAGCTGCGCCGGATCGCCGCCGACAAGGAGGTCGAGGCCGAGAAGCGGGACATCGCCGACGTGGTCCGCGAGCGGATCGCGGTGGAGAAGACCGTCGCGCAGCAGGAGGAGGAGATCAAGAAGCTGCGCACGGTGGAGGAGGCCGAGCGCGAGCGCCAGGCGCTGATCATCGCCGCCGAGGCCCAGGCCCAGGAGCGGCTGGTCAAGGACATCAAGGCGGCCGAGGCCGCCGAGCAGGCGGCCGGGCACCGGGCCGCCGAGGAGCTGACGATGGCCGAGGCGCGCCGCAAGGCCGCCGAGATGGACGCGGCCGCCGCCGTGCGCCTGGCCGAGGGCCGCAAGGCCGAGGCCGCCGCGGCCGGGCTCGCCGAGGCCGATGTCCAGGAGCGGATGGCCGACGCCATCGCCAAGACCCGCCGTGCCGAGGCCGAGGCCGAGCGCGAGCTCGCCCTGGCCCAGGCCGACGGGCTGCGCGAGAAGCTCAAGGCCGAGGCCGAGGGGCTGACCGAGAAGGCCGGCGCCATGGCCCGGCTGGACGAGGCGGGCCGGGATCACGAGGAGTACCGCCTGCGGCTGGAGGCGGAGAAGGAGATCCGCATCGCGGGCATCGACGTCCAGCGGCAGATCGCCGAGTCCCAGGCCACCCTGATCGCCACCGGTCTGGAGAACGCCAACATCGACATCGTCGGCGGGGACTCGGTCTTCTTCGACAAGCTGGTGGGCTCCATCGCCGCCGGCCGCAGCGTCGACGGCTTCGTCAACCGCAGCGAGACCGTCCAGGCCATGGCGGGCCCCTGGCTGGACAAGGAGAACTCGACGTTCACGCGAGACCTGACCGCCGCGACCGCCGGGCTCGGCGCCGCGGGGCTGCGTGATGTGACCCTGGCCGGCCTGCTGACGAGGCTGGCCGCGGGCGGCGGCCCCGACGCACCGAAGCTGGCCTCCCTGCTGGAGGCGGTGCGCGGCTCGGGCGTCGCCGACCTGCCGCTGTCGGCCCTGGCGGGCGGAGTGGCCGGTACGGCGGACGCGGCGGCCCGCACCCACGCCGCCGCGAACGGCGCACCCGCGGGCCGCTGACCCGCACACCCCACGAAGGACGCCGAACGAGCGAGGAGTTGAGGGCACGTGGCAACCGAGGCACGCCGGACACCGGGCATGGGGCCGGAGGCGCGGCCGGACGCGGGGCCGGACGCGGGCGCCCACGAGGTGCTGCGGGACCGGATGGCGGCCGCGGCGGCGGATCTCGCGGCCCGGGCACGGGCCCTCGACGACCGCCGCACCGAGGCCTTCGGCGGCGCCGGACTGGAGCTGGCGGGCGCCGCCCGGCTGGACACCGGGCGGCCCCGGGTGCCGTGCGACGCGGTAGCCGTCGGCGGGGCGCTGCTGCTGGGCGCCAACCCGCCCGCCGGGCACGGGCGGCCGGAGTCGGTCGCCGACGTGCTCACCCTCCACCGCCTGTGCGCGGAGGGCGGCGGACCGCCCGCCTTCGAGCCCACCGGACCGGAAGCCGTGCCCGGCCTGCTGGACGACCCGCGCCTCCACCGCGACGTCGAGGAGCTGTTCCGCTACTACCGGCACGCCCGGCTGCTGCGACTGCGCCGCACCGGACCGCTGCTGCTGGCCGTCTTCTCCATCGGCGAGCGGGCCACCGACATCCGCGTCCTGCGCTGGCGCGCCGAGGAGGGCGGTACGGTCGCCTACCTCGACGACAAGGGCGAGCGCGACCACCTCGACCGCGCACCCCGCTCAGCACAGGACGTCGTCTGGACGCCGGCCGCCCGCGAGGACCACGTCACCGGACGCCACCCGCATGTGGCGGTCGACGGCGGGACGCTGTACGTCTCGACCGTCGGCGGCTTCCTCACCGTCAAGACCGGCAACGACACCGAGACCGCCGAGGGCGTCCACAGCGAGCCCGTCGAGGACCCCCTGCAGGCCCTGGCCGACGCCGAGATCGCCCACGCCCGCGTCGGCCCGCTCGTCCTGCTGCGCGTGCTGCCGTACAACGAGGCCGCCCACCGCCATCTGGTCTTCAACACCCGCACCGGCGAGGTGCTGCGGCTGGACGGCATCGGGCAGGCGTGCCGCCGCCTCCCCGACGACCAGGGCGTCGTCTTCCCCGGCGGCTGCTACCTCGCCGACGCCCCCGCCGGCTCGGCCGCCCGCACCTTCGAGGCGGACACCGAGGGGATGGAGTTCGAGGCGGAGGTGCGCTCGCCGGGCGGCGAGGACGTGCTGTACGTCTTCCACGCACCCGCCCGGGGCCGCTCCCTGCTGCTGTCCTACAACCTCATCGGCAAGGAGGCCGCCGCCCCGATCCCCGCCCTGGGCCACGCCCTCTTCGACGACGGCACCCTGGCCGTGCTCGGCCGGGCGCCGGGCGGGGAGGAGACGGCGGCGCACCCGGTACGGCTGTGGAACACCCCGTACACCCTTCACCCCCGCGCCGCCGGCCCGGCCGGGGACGGGCCGCTGGCCCGCGTCGGCAACGCCGAGCTGGTACGCGGCATCTCCGACTGCCTGTCCGTCGTACGGCTGGCCGAGGGGGTGACCGGCTGGACGGCGCGGGGCACGGGCGGCGGCCTGCCCACGGCGGCCGCCCTGGAGGCGGTCACCGCCGCATGCGCCCGCGCCGCCGACCGACACCACTGGCTGGACGCGCCCGGCCTGGCCGGGGAGCTGGAAGGGCTCGGCGAGCCCCTGCGGACGCTGCGCGAGGCCGCCGGGCAGGCCGTCGCCGAGTACGCGCGGGTGGCCGAGCTGCGCGAGAGGGCGGCCGCGGCCGTGGAGGAGACGGCCGCGCGCACCACCGCGCTGGTGCGCCGCGCCCGGGGCGAGGTGCCCGGGGAGGCGGCCGGCTGGGTGGACCTTCTGGCCGGGCTGCGCCGCGCCCGGGGCGCGGTGGAGACCCTGCGCGAACTGCGCCACGCCGACACCGGCCGGATCGACGCCCTCGGAGCGGAGCTGGACGAGGCGCTGGCCGCCACCGGCCGCCGGGCGGCGGCCGACCTCTCCCGCGCGGATGCCTTCGAGGGTGTGGGCGCGGCCGTGGCCGAACTGGCCGGCCGCGCCGCCTTTGCCGCCACGGCCGCCGAGGCGGAGGAGCTGGGCGAGCGGATCGCCGGGCACGCCGACGGACTCGGCGCCGTCACCGAGGTGATCGGCTCCCTGGAGGTCGGCGACGCCACCGTGCGCACGGCCGTACTGGAGCGGATCGGCGAGGCCACGGCGGCCGTCAACCGCGCCCGCGCCGTGCTGGAGGGCCGGCGCCGGAAGCTGCTGGAGGCCGAGGGGCGGGCGGAGTTCGCCGCCGAGACGGCCCTGCTGGGCCAGGCGGTCACCGGCGCGCTGGCCGCCGCCGGCACGCCGGACGAGTGCGACGAGCAGCTCGGGCGGCTGCTGGTGCGCCTGGAGGACCTTGAGTCCCGCTTCGGCGCCCATGAGGACTTCCTCGCCCGTCTGGCCGAGCGGCGCGAGGAGATCCGCGAGACCTTCGCCGCCCGCCGCCAGGCCCAGGCCGACGAGCGCGCGCGGCGCGCCGAGCGCCTGGCGGTGTCCGCCGCGCGCGTGCTGGAGACCGTCGCGCGCCGCTGCGCCTTTCTGGCCTCCGCCGAGGAGGTGGCCGCCCACTTCGCCGCCGATCCGCTGGTCGCCCGGATCCGCGCCGCCGTCGAGGAGCTGCGCTCACTGGGCGACACCGCGCGCGCCGAGGAGCTGACCGCATCCCTGGCGGCGGCCCGGCAGGAGGCGGACCGCGCCCTGCGCGACCGCGTCGAGCTGGGCGCCGACGCCGGCGGGGGAGCCGGCACCGTGCGGCTGGGCCGCCACCGCTTCGCGGTGAGCACCAGGCCGCTGGAGGTGACGCTGGTCCCGCACGGGGACGGGCTGGCCTTCGCTGTCTCCGGCACCGGCTACCGGGCCGCCGTCCGCGACCCGGACTTCGCCGCCACCCGCGAGTTCTGGGACCAGCCGCTGGTCTCGGAGTCGCCGCACGTCTACCGCGCCGAGCACCTGGCGGCCGGCGTGCTGGCGGACCTGCCTCCCGACGAGGCCGCCTCGGGCGCGGACGCGGGGGAAGCGGACGCCGGGAGCCTGCTGCCGCTGGTGCGCCGGGCGGCCGAGACCGCTTACGAGGAGGGGTACGACCGGGGCGTCCACGACCACGACGCCGCCGCGATCCTCGCCGCGGCGCTGCGGCTGCGGGCCGGGGCCGGGCTGCTGCGCTTCACCCCTGAAGTGCGGGCCGCGGCGCAGCTGTTCTGGGCGTACGGCGCGGACGGCGCGGCACGCGCCGCCTGGACGGTGCGCGCCCAGTCGCTGGCCCGGGCCCGCGCCGCCTTCGGCGCGCACGGCGCGCCGGCGCCGCTCGCCGCCGAACTGAGCGGCGCGGTGAAGGAGTTCCTGGAGCGATCCGGGCTGCCGGTACCACCGCGCCCGGCCGCGGTGGGGGCGTATCTGGCCGAGGAGCTGGCCTTCAGCGGCGGCCGGTTCGCCGTCGGCCCCGCCGCCCGCGCCCTGCTGGACGGCTTCCACGCCTCGCTGGGCGGCGCCCAGTCGGCCCCGGCCAAGGAGTTCGCCGAGGACCTGCGGGCGCTCGGCGGATCGTCGCCGGACGATCCGGGGTCACCGGCGGCCCGCCACCAGCTCGCGGCCGCCTGGCTGGGCGCGTACGCCGAGTCCGCCGCCCGGGAGGGAGGCGAGGACGGGCCGGGCGCCGGGCCGTCCCCCGACCTGCCCGAGGCCGTCGCCGTCGCCCTGTGCGGCGAGGAGCTGGAGCACCGGGACGTGGACGCGCCGCTGACCACCGTCGTCACCGGGCTGCTGGGCACCCACCCGCGGATCGCCGGCGGCGCCCTGCCGCTGCGGCTGGACGAGTTCCTCGACCGCACCGGGGGGTTCCGCGCCGTCCGCGTCCCGGCCCACCGCGCCTACACCCGCCGCCGCGCCGGACTGCTGGACGCCGAACGCGAGCGGCTGCGGCTGGAGGCGTACGTGCCGCGCGTACTGCCCGCGTTCGTCCGCAACCGCCTCATCGACGAGGTCTACCTGCCGCTGATCGGCGACAACCTCGCCAAGCAGCTGGGCACGGCGGGGGAGGACCGCCGCACCGACAGCCAGGGCCTGCTCCTGCTGCTCTCCCCGCCCGGCTACGGCAAGACGACGCTGATGGAGTACGTCGCCGCCCGTCTGGGCCTGGCCTTCGTCCGCGTCGACGGCCCGGCGCTGGGACACCGCACCACCTCCCTGGACCCGGCCGCCGCGCCGGACGCCACCGCGCGGCGCGAGGTCGAGAAGATCAACTTCGCCCTGGAGGCGGGCAGCGACGTCCTGCTCCACCTCGACGATGTCCAGCACACCTCGCCGGAGCTGCTCCAGCGATTCATCCCGCTGTGCGACGCCCAGCGCCGCCTGGACGGTGTGCGGTTCTCCGACGGCCGGCCGGCCACGTACGACCTGCGCGGCAAGCGGTTCGCGGTGTGCATGACGGGCAACCCCTTCACCGAGTCCGGCGCCCGCTTCCGCGTCCCGGACATGCTCGCCAACCGCGCGGACGTGTGGAACCTGGGCGACGTCCTGTCCGGCAGGGAGGAGCTGTTCGCGTTCAGCCACATCGAGAACTCCCTCACCGCCAATCCGGTGCTGGCGCCCCTGGCCTCGCGCGAGCGCGCCGACACCGAGCTGCTGGTGCGGCTGGCCGACGGCGACCCCTCGGCGCGGCCCGACCGCCTGTCCCACCCGTACGCGCCCGCCGAGCTGGAGCAGGTGCTGGGCGCGCTGCGCGGTCTGCTGCGGGTGCGGGCCGCGGTGCTGGCGGTCAACGCCGCCTACATCGCCTCCGCCTCCGGCGACGAGACGGCCCGCACCGAGCCGCCGTTCCGTCTCCAGGGCTCCTACCGCGACACGGGGAAGCTGGCCGGCCGCCTGGCGCCGGTGATGACGGAGGAGGAGGTCGAGGCGCTGATCGACGACCACTACACGGCCGAGGCCCGCACGCTGTCGGCGGACGCCGAGGCGAACCTGCTCAAACTCGCCGAGCTGCGCGGCCGTATGACGGGGGAGCAGGAGCGGCGGTGGCGCGAGGTCAAGGAGGCCTTCCGGGCCCGCAACGCACCTGGTGCCTCCGGTGCCTCCGGTGCCTCCGGTGCGGAGGCCGCCCCGGAGACGGCGGGAGGTGCGGCGCTGTGAGGGGCGGCGCGGCCGGGGGCCGGCTCCGGCGCGGGGCCGCCCGCGCCCGGTGGGCCGGCGCGGAGTACGTCCACGACGAGGCGGACCGGGCCAGGGAGAAGGCGAGGGTCTCCGAAGGACTGGGCCGTGCCGTGTACGGGCGCCGCAGGGCGCTGGGCATCTCCCAGTCGGAACTGGCCTGCCGGGCGGGCATGAGCCAGCCGCAGGTCTCCAGGCTGGAGCTGGGCGGGGGCACGCCGACCCTGGCGGTGCTCGCCCGGCTGGCCAGGGCCCTGGACGCCTCCTTCGCGCTCACCTTCGACGGCGGCGAGCCGCGCCCGGTGTTCGAGCCGCTCGCCGAACCCGTTCTCGCCGAACCCGCCCCGCCCGCCGCCGGGTTCGGCACGCAGCGGCATATGACGATCGCGGAGGGTGGCGCGAAGGCCGGGACAAGCGCGGGCAGGCGCTTCTAGAGTGCCGGTATGACCCACAGCCGGGGGACTTTGGAGACCGCGCGCCGAAGGGAGCCGCGGCAGCGGACCCCGCACACCGGGCACGCTCCGCACGACCAGTACGGCTCGCTTCCCGCGGGGGTTCCGGCCCTACGCGCAGGAGGCCCGCGCGGCGCCCCCGGCCGCTTCGGCCGCCTTCGCCGTCTCCAGCGCCGCGTGCAGCGCGCGGATGCTGGTCAGCCGGCGATCGGCGGCCGGCGGCACGATCCAGTGCGGACCCGGCGGGCGGACGCTGGCGGCATCGGGCACGACGACGTAGGAGCCGCGGCCCAGCACACGGGTGCCGGGCAGCTCCCAGCGGTCGGCGGCCCTGGGCGGGATGAGGAAGTACGCCCGCGACCGCTCCCAGCCCCCCTCCGGTGCTCCGCCCGGCCCGCCGGTCTCCCCGGGCAGGTCGGCGATGACCGGGCCGGGCGGCCGGTCGCCGTAGCGCAGCAGCGCGTCGAGCACCAGCAGCCCCGTCCGCCCCGGCACCCGTACCGCGTCCCACCAGGTGCCCGCGGGTACGGCGCGGTGCGTCCCGCCGTACGGCAGCCAGCTCGGCCGGGCGGCGGGCGGTATCGCCCGGAAGGGGCCGGGCCGGAGGGGCGCCGGACGCGGGTCGGGCGTGCCGGGGGCGCCGGCCAGCCGGATGCGGCCGCCTCCCGCGCGCTTGACCTCCCGCAGCGCCACGTCGGAGTCCAGCAGCAGGTCCGACAGCCCGCCCGGGGCGGGGTCGGCCGGATCCCAGACGGCGACACCGAGCGAGACGGTCTGCCCGGTGATGGTCACGGTGGTGCCGCGGCTGACCGGGGCCGGCACGGACATCTCCCGCACGCCCTGCTGGACGAGCCGGGCCGCGGCCATCGCCTCCTCGGCGCCGGCGCCGGGCAGCAGGGCCAGGAACTCGTCGCCCGCGTGGCCCCCGTAACGCCCGCAGACCGCTTCTCCGGCGCAGCTCGGGGCAGCGCTCCCGACGCGGCGCAGCACGTCCGCGGCGGCGCGCAGCACGGCGTCCCCGGCGAGGTGGCCGTAGGTGTCGTTGACGGCCTTGAAGCGGTCGAGGTCGCCCAGCAGCAGCGCCAGCGGCCTGTGCTGCCGGCGGGCGGAGGCGAGGGCCTGGGAGGCCCTGATCTCCCAGGCCCTCCTCACCAGCAACCCGGTGAGGTCATCGGTCAGGGGGCGATGACCGCCTCCCGGACAGCACGAGGGGGACGGCGCGTACTCCTCGGTCGTCCTCGGCGCAGTACTCATCGATCCCCTTCTCCCCCGGTCGTGCGGTCCGGCGCATGGGCGGTGGTGAACCTGCGGTTGAACTGTTCACTCTTCAACTCAACTGGTAGTTGAGTGAACGCGATGAGTGAGTTTAGGCTTCCGAATCACTGACCTGTCAACTCCCCTCCGGTCGACAGGAGTTATGATGCGGTGACGACTCCTGGTCTGTTCCGGTGCGGTGGAGGTGGATGCGGTGTCCGACACCCGCGGGGATCGGACGCTGGCGGAGAGACTCGACCGGCTCTTCGACACCGTCCGTCCGGAGGGCTCCAAGGGCCGCCGGTACACCAACGAGGAGGTCGCCACCGCCGTCAAACGCGCGGACCCCGGCGTCCGGGTGGGCGGCGCCTATCTGTCGGCGCTGCGCAAGGGCACCAAGAAGAACCCCTCCACCGAGCTCCTGGGGGCCCTGGCCCGCTTCTTCGGCGTCCCCGCCTCCTACTTCCTGGACGAGCGCGCCGCGGCCCGCACCGACGCGGAGATAGAACTCGCCAAGGTGGCGCACAACATGGGCGTCAGAAAGCTCGCCCTGCGCGCTCTGGAACTCTCCCCCGAGGGGCTCGCCGCCGTGACGAGGATCGTCGAGCACGTCCTGGAGAGCGAGCCCAGCGCCCGCACCCGGCAGGAGGAGCGCCCGTCCGCCGGCGCGCCCGACCCGGAGGACCGCACCGCGCGACCCTGACCGCGCCCCGTTCCGCCGTGTCCGCACGCCGCGTCCGCGTGGCGACGGCGTCCGACGGCTCCTCACGCGTACGCGCCCGGGGCGTGGTTGTCCGGATCGTCCCGTACTCCTAGGATTCGCGGAGATCGCCGCCATGTGAGGAGAGCGACCCTTGACACTGCTGATGGGCGCCGTGGCCTACGACCCGAAGACCGTCACCATCTGGACCGGCTTCCGCGCGTGGCTGCGCGCCCGGGGCCTGCCCTTCGACTTCCTCCTCTACTCGCACTACGAGCGCCAGGTCGAGGACCTGCTCGGCGGGAGGCTGCACGCCGCCTGGAACTCGCCGCTGGCCTGGGTGCGCGCCGACCGCATGGCGCGGGCGGCCGGCCGGGAGGTGCGTGCGCTGGTGATGCGCGACACCGACCAGGACCTCACCTCCGTCGTCGTCACCCGCCACGACTCGCCCGTCGCCACCCTCGCCGACCTCAAGGGGCGCACGGTGGCCGTCGGGGCGGTCGACTCGCCCCAGGCGGCCCTGCTGCCGCTGGAGACGCTGCGCCGGACGGGGCTGCGCCCGGGCGGCGACTTCCGCGTCCGCCGCTTCGACGACGGCGTCGGCCTCCACGGCGACCACGTCGGCGGCGAGCGGGAGGCGGCACGCGCCCTGTTGGCGGGCGAGGCGGACGCCGCCTGCCTCCTGGACGCCAACCACCTGCTGTTCGGGCGGGAGGGGACGCTGCCGCCCGGGAGCACACGGGTGCTGGCCCAGACGGAGCCGTACGACCACTGCAACATGACGGTCGCGGACGACGCCCCCGCCGAACTGACCGGGCGGTTCGGCGAGTTGTTGCTGTCCATGTCGTTCGCCGACCCCGAGGCACGCCCCCTGCTGGAACTGGAAGGGCTCACCGCCTGGCGCCCCGGCCGCACCACCGGCTACGCGCTGCTGGAGGCCGCGGTGGACGAGGCGGGCTTCTACGACCCGTCCGGACGGGTCACCGCGGCGGAGTACGCGCCGTGACAACGGCCGGACACGGCCCCGGCTTTGATCCCGGGCCCGGTCCGCGGACACTCCGCCTCGGGGCGCTGGGCTTCGAGCGGGGCGCGCATCTGCTGGTGCGGCGCGCGCTGCGGGACCTGCGTCCGGGCCAGGAACTGGCGGTGACCGGGGACGATCCCGCGCTCCTGGTCCACCTGCGCGCCTGGTGCCGCGCACACGGCCACGAACTGCGCGCACCGGATCCGGGCGGTGCCCCGGGCGGGCAGGGGGCCCGCGGCGTCCGCGCCCGGATCGTCCGCGGCCGGGCGGACCTCGACCGCTGGTCGGGTGCCGAGCGGGCCGGCGGCCCCGGCTTTGACGGCCTCGCCGCCCGCCCCTCGCCCGCCTGGGGCCTGGCGGCGCGCGGCGCGCTGGTCGAGCGCGGCGGCCCGGCCGGTCCCTTCGACCTGGCGGACCGCGACCACGTCTGGGCCGATGTCGCCCCCCACCTCTACGCCCGCGCGGCGGCCGAGCAGTGGGACCCGGGCCGGGCCGTCGACTGGGAGGCGCCCTTCGCGCTCCCCGACGAGATCGAGCGCGCCGTCGTCCAGGTGATGACCTATCTGGTGGAGAACGAGCAGGCCGCCCTCGTCGTCCCGGCCCGGCTGCTGGCGCGCATCCACCCGCACTTCCGCGAGGTCGTCCAGCTGCTGGCCGTGCAGGCGGCCGACGAGGCCCGCCACGTGGAGGTCTTCACCCGCCGCGCCCTGCTGCGGGGCGGGGAGATGGGCACGTCCTCGGCCGGCGGGCGGGAGTCGCTCGACACCCTGCTGACCGAACCGGACTTCTCCCTGGCCTCCTTCCTGCTCTCCGTGCTGGGCGAGGGCAGCTTCCTGAGCCTGCTGGCCTTCCTGGAGCGCCATGCCCCCGACCCGGTCACCCGCCGCGTCACGGCCCTGGCCCGCCGCGACGAGGCCCGGCACGTCGCCTTCGGCGTCGCCCACCTCCACCACCGCGGCACCGTCGATCCCGCCCTGCGCGGCAGGCTCCGCGCGGCCGTGGAGCGCCGCCACGACGCCCTCACCGACACCGCGGGCCTCAACGCGGACGTCTTCGACTCCCTGGTGGTCCTCGCCGCGGGCGAGTGGACCCCCGAGGCGATCGGCCGGGGCCACGACGCGGTCCTGGCCCTCCAGGCCGAGATGGACGAGGGCAGGCAGCGCCGCCTGGTCCACCTCGGCTTCCCCGCCGACGAGGCGGCCGAACTCTCCGCGCTCCACACCCGCAACTTCATGTGATCAGAAAAGTCGGCGCAACAAAGTAAGATTGAATCTAACTAAGAATCGATCTTAGTTTCCTGGGAGGCGTCGTGGAGTTCCGGGGAAGAAACGCGGATCTGAGGCTGCTGGGCCGCCTGCTGGGCGATGTCGAGGAGGGACGCGGGGCCACCCGAGGCCGCGCCCTGATCATGATGGGGCGACGACGGGTGGGGAAGTCGCGTCTGGTGCAGGAGTTCTGCGACCGGTCGGGGGCACCGTATGTGGTGTTCCAGGCGACGAGGGGCCGCAACCCCGACTCCGAACGCGCGGACTTCACCGCGGCTCTGGCCCAGTCCCCTCTGCCCGGAGCGGAACTGGTCGCGGGGCTGCGCGCGGACGACTGGAACCAGGCGCTCCGCTCGCTCGCCCTCGCGGTTCCGGACAACAGACCGAGCATCGCCGTGATCGACGAGGTCCCCTGGCTGGTCGAGCGGGACGGAGAGTTCGAAGGGGCCCTGCAGACCGTCTGGGACCGGTATCTGTCGGCCAAGCCGGTGCTGCTGGTGCTGGTCGGCAGCGACATGTCCGTGATGGACGCGCTGCAGTCGTACGAGCGCCCGTTCTTCGGGCGGGCGACGAAGACGGTCGTCCAGCCGCTGAACCTGGCCGACGTAGGGGAGATGACCGGTCTGGACGCGGCGGACGCCGTGGACGCCATGCTCATCACCGGCGGCTT
This sequence comes from Streptomyces verrucosisporus, assembly GCF_017114865.1. GTDB lineage: Bacteria > Actinomycetota > Actinomycetes > Streptomycetales > Streptomycetaceae > Streptomyces > Streptomyces fenghuangensis. Next base: position 30,712 of record NZ_JADEYH010000030.1, read on the forward strand.
TCCCGAGATCGTGCGGGCCTGGCTGCCGGGTACGAGCAGACTCGAATTCCTGCGGGAGTCCGTGACGAACCCGCTCTCCCCCCTGCTGGTGGCCGGGGAGCTGTCACTGCTGGGCGAGTTCCCCGAGACCTCGCACTCGCGCGCGGTCCTGGAGTCGGTGGGCAGCGGCGAGCGCACGTTCAGCGCCATCGCGGCCCAGGCCGGCGGCTCCGGCGCGCTGCCCGCCGGCACGCTCTCACCGCTGCTGAAGAGGCTCCTGGACAAACGCGTCCTGGCCGTCGACCTGCCGCTGTCGGACAAGCCCGACACCAAGAACAAGCGCTACCGCGTCGCCGACCACTACCTGCGCTTCTGGCTGGCGTTCCTGCACCGGGCCATCCCCCTGGCCGAGCGCGGGCGGGGCGACGTGGCGCTGGCGCGCATCGAACGCTCCTGGCCCACCTGGCGCGGCCGGGCGGTCGAGCCGCTAGTCCGCGAATCGCTGGCGCGGCTGCTGCCCGACGCCCACTGGCCGGAGACGGAGGCCGTGGGCGGTTGGTGGAACCGCCGGAACAACCCCGAGATCGACCTGATCGGCGCCGACCGCGAGCCGGTGGCCGGGAAGGTGCACTTCGCCGGTTCGGTGAAGTGGCTGGACAATCAGCCCTTCGGGCGCCGCGAGTACGACGCCCTGGCGCGCGACGTGCTCTCCGTGCCCGGTACCGGCCCGGACACCCCGCTGGTCGCGGTCTCCCGCCGCGGAGTCGCCGACGGACTGCCCCTGGCAGCGCACTGGGGCCCGGAGGACCTGGTGCGGGCCTGGGAGGCGGGGTAGCGGCTCAGGCCCTCGGCGCCCGGGAGGACCCCGAGGGCCTGAGCCCTGGGCGTGCCCGTCCCCGTCCGCCCGGCTCCAGCCGGGCGGACGGGGACGGGGCGGACGGGGGCGGGGCTCAGCCCTCGTCGTCCGCCGCGCCGCCGGACCGCGGCGCCGGCTGCGCGGACGGCAGGGCCGCCAGCCGCGGCAGCAGCTGGGCCGTCAGCAGCGTGGACAGCGCCGAGGTGTCGCCGCCGCCCGCGCCGTCGGTGCGCACCACGACCGGCCGCGGCGCGCTGCCGGCCAGGGCCGCGCCGACCTCCAGCCGGCGGCGGGCCAGCTCGTACTGGAGCACCGCCCGGTTGTCGCGGTACGCCTGGGCCAGCCGGCGCTGGGCGCGGGCCTCGTTCTCGGCGGCGATCAGACCGCTGCGCCCGCGGGTCTCGATCTCGAACCGCACCCGCTGCGCGTTGGTCTCCTGCTCCTCCAGGAGCTGGGCCACCTCCTCGCGCGCCCGGTTCAGGGCGGCCTTCACCTCGACGATGCGCGCGTCGCGCACCTTCTTCGCCCGCTCGATGTCCATCTGGAGGCTGTCGATGCGGCGCTTGCGGGTCAGGCCCCACTCCTGGTCGTACGCGGCGCGCTCCTTGGCGACCCGCTCACGGGTGGCCAGGTGCTGCTGGTACTGGGCCGGGAGCTGCACGTCGGGGATGTTGCAGCCGGTGATGCGCACCCCGTAGCGGGAGAGCTGACGGTTGAGCAGCTCCTGCATGTCGGCCACGTCCGATCCCCGCAGGTCGTAGGCCCGCTCGGTGCGCATCCGGCGCGCCCGCTGCCGGATGGCGTCCTGCACCGCGCTGGAGAGCACCAGGTCGAAGTTGCCCGCGCCGATGGTCCGCACGAACAGCACCGCGTCGGTGATGCGGAACTTCAGGAAGAACTCGATCGACCGCAGCGGCACGTTCTCCTGGGTCGGGCAGGCCATCACCGGGGCCGAGTAGGGGATCTCGGTGGCGGTGTCCACCACGAACTCCACCCGCGACCACGGGTGCCACAGGTAGTGGCGGCCGGGGTCCAGGGTGCGGGTGACCGCGCCGTAGCGGGTCAGGACCCCGTTGGTGCCCTGCTCGATCTCCACGATCGAGGAGCGCCACCACCACAGCCCCCCGACCAGCAGGGCGAGGACGCCCACGACGTAGGAGAGTGCGGCCAGCCAGTCACGGGCGGCGCCGGTCAGCCCGCCGGAGTCGCCCGCGCTCAGCAGTACGCCGCTCAGCAGCGCGAACACCCCCAGCCACAGCGGCAGCAGCCACCACAGCCGACGGCGGTGGCGGGGGATGATGACCGGGACCAGGGTGCCCGCCTCGCCGCCGCGCAGCAGCTGGGCGATCTCGCTCCAGGGGGCGACGGCCTCGGAGATGACCGACCTGCGGGCGGTGGACACGGCGCTCACCGCGCGGCCTCCTCGGTGTCGTCGTCGGACGCCGCGGGGGCCGCGGACGCCCCGGGCGCTTCAGGTGATCCGGGCGCCCCGGGCACCCCGCCGGGCGCCTCCGGGACCGCGGCCTGTGCGCCGGCGGAGACCGCCGCGCTCCCGGCCGGTACGGTCGGCCGCTCCTCCGCCAGCAGGGCGCGGATCTCCTCCTGGCGCCGTTCGATGCGCTCGGAGACCTCCCGCAGCCGGGTGCGGACGGCGGCCATGTCGGCGTCCGTGAACAACTCCGTGCCGTGCTCGCCGATCATCTCCCGGGCCAGCCGCAGGAAGTCGACCCCGGCCGTGCCGTCGGACTCCTCCGCGCCGCCGACCCGCACCAGCTGCGGCAGGTGGTCGGCCACCTGCTCCAGGGTGTCGAGCATCTGCTGCCGGTAGCGGTACTCCAGGATCTCCGGGGCCTCGGCGGCGGTCACCGCGCGGATGTCCAGGGCCTGCGCCTCCAGCAGCGCGGCGTTGGCCTTCGCCTCCGACTCGGCCTGCACATAGCGCTGCCGGGCCAGTGCCTGGGCCCGGTTGGTCTCCCGCTCCACGGCGGTGTCCATCTGGGCCTGGTACTGGGCGATCTCCGCCTGGATCGCGGAGAACGTCTCCTGCAGGCCGGCCAGCTCCTTGGTGAGGTCGCCCTCGTCCTGCTCCTTGCGGAGCTGGAGCGCGTACTCGTGGGTGTAGGCCTCCTTGGCGACCCGCACCATCTCCGGGGCCGCCAGGTCCATGCGGTAGTTGCGGTCGGAGGGCTCGGCGTGCGTGATGTTGGCGTTGGTCAGCTCCACCGCCGGCTGGAACTGCTGGTTGAGCTGCTCCAGGAGCCGGCCGGTGTCCTCGCCGACCATGTCGTAGATACCGGCGGCCTCCTGCTCGTAGATCAGGCTGCGGATGGTCTCGCTGACCGCGTTGCTCAGCTTCTCCTCGAAGCCGCGGACCGCGCCGAGGGTGTAGACGAACTCCACCGGGTCGTTGATCCGGAACTGGATGAACAGGTCGATCGAGGCCTTCACCCCGCTGCGGGTCGGGGCCTCGCGCACCGGCGCGTTGAACGGGTACTCGCGGGTGGTGTTGAGGATGTACGACACCCGCTTCCACGGGTTCAGCAGGATCACCCGGCCGGGACCGACCACCTGCTCCAGCTTCCCGAAGCGGGTGATCAGCGCCTGGCAGCCGTCCGGCACCATCACCATGCCCTGCCGCCACCACACGAAGGCCACGGCCAGCACCGCCAGCACCCAGTAGTGCAGGCCGAACAGGGGGTTGGTCAGCGCGCTGCCACCGGCGGCGGACACCACCGAGGAGCCCACCGCGCCCACCACCAGCAGCATGAGCATCGGGAGCATGCTCAGCAGGGAGCGTCCGCGCGGCAGCACCATCGGGCAGATGGCGTGCACCGGCCCGCCGCCCTCGCGCCGCTGCTCGCTGCGGTTGAGCGCCTCCCCGGCCTCCGCCAGCGGAACGGTCCGCTGCGTCATGACGGTGGCGATGGAACCGCCGCCCTGATCGCGCGCGGCGGGGAAGTCGGCCGGGTCGATGCCGTCCTGCTGGGAGGGTTCCTGACGGGAGGCGCCGCCCTCGGCGTTCCCGCCGCCCTCACCGTCTCCACCGCTTCCGGCCCCGCCGCGCCGTCGCCGGCGCAGCTCCTCCTCGGCCACGGCCCGCGGATCGGCTCCCTGGGCCACCGACTGTGCGATTCCGCGCATGTCCTGGGTTCGTGCCACGTCTGCCCTTCGCCGTCTCCGGTCTCGTTCGTCCCGTACGGGTGTTCCACCCCCATCTCACATCACACGGCCCGCCGCAGACGGGTGCGGGCGCGGATCGTGACCCGGACGGAACCTTCGACGCAGCCCGGCCCGACCCGGACGGTGTGTCCGCCGGGAGCCTCGCCCTTGCGCCCTCGCCGGTCGGCAGGCCGTTGCCCGGCTCCGCGTTGCACCGGGTGAGGAAGGACCCCTCCTCGCGGGAGTCGGAGATCGTCACCGTCCAGGGGGCCTCCACGTCCGCGTAGGCGATCGTGCACTCGGTGGAGGCCTTCGCCCTCGAGTGATCTCGCCGCCCCCGCCGGAGCCGTTGGTGCTCCTCATCACGCCGGCCATCCGCTGCGACGGCGAGACCGGTCTGCCTGGACGGCGGCTTCCCGTCCTCGTCGGTCTCTGCGCGACGCAGCGGGCCGGCGGGGTGCGCGGCGGCGTGATCGCGGTGCGGGGTGGCCAGGACGAGGGGACGTGATGGGAAATGCCGAGTGGTACACGACCCGGGGATGCGACGATGCGGGTGGACGCACGACACGCAAATCCGTTCGAGAGGTCCCTGGATGTCTGGTGAGGTGCGAGGGCGCCGCGAAGCAGGCGCTCTGAACAGTGCGGTCGGGCACGGGAAGGCGGGTTCGGCCGAAGTGAACCGGCAACCGTGGAATGTCTGGTTTCGGCGCTTCCCGGCGGTGGGGAAAGCGGTTACAGGCGCCGGCGACGCGGAGTGCGAGCTGGTCTGTTTCCCGCACGCGGGCGGTTCCGCCGCCTACTGGCAGCCCCTGGCCGTCGCGCTCGCTCCGGCCGTGGACGTGGTGGCCGTGCAGTACCCGGGGCGGCTCGACCGGTTGCGTGAGGCGCCCGTCGAGGATCTGCATCTGCTGGCAGACCTGATCACCGAGGCACTGGGCCCGCCGGAACGCGTGCCCCGGGTGTTGCTCGGGCACAGCATGGGGGCCTCACTCGCGTACGAGGTGGCCGTACGGCTCGCCCGGCAGCCCGGCGGCGAGCCCCATCTGCTCGTCGTGTCGGGCCGTCGCGGACCGGCCGCCGCCCGGGGCAGGAGCCGGGACCAGCCTGTCGGCGACGCCGAACTGGTCGAAAGGATAAGGAGGCTGGGAGGCACAGACGCACCGGTCTTCGACGACCCGGACCTGCTGGAAATGGTTCTGCCCGCGCTGCGCGGCGACTACCGGGCCCTCGCCTCCTATGAAGCCACTCCCGGCCGACCGCTGTCCTGCCCCGTGGTCGCCCTGGCCGGCGACCGCGACCCGGAGGCGCCGGTCGAGGAGGCCCGGACCTGGGGGGAGCAGACCTCGGGCGACTTCCGCACCCAGGTGTTCGAGGGTGGTCACTTCTTCCTCAACGACCATGCCGGAGACGTCGTCGACCTGATCCGCGGCCTGCTTCCGACCCGCTCCGGCCGACCGGAGCGGACCACCGGCCTCTGGCACCGGCCTCCCTCCGCGCGGAACCTGTGAGCCGCCTGGATCCGGCCATAAAAAGGTCCGCCCCCAGAGGAAATCTTGACCGGAAGGCGCTGATCGTGTGTCACTTGTGGACGGGTGTTCGTGATCGACTCGGCGGGTCGAATCGCGGAGAGGGGGACACGGATGCGAACACCCGGCGTTCGGGCGTGCCCGTCCAGGGGCTGCCCGTGACTCGACGAGGGGGTCGGCGGGCCTCACTGACGGATCGAGTTCTCCCATACCGGGGCGATCCGGGGCAGCAGCGGCAAGTCGTCGAACCGTCTCGAACCGGTCACTGCTCGGTTCGCTCCAGAGCTTACGGAACGGCCTTGAGGGGGCTTCAGGGCGATTAATTGCAAGAGCTTGAGCGATCTTGTAATGGGGGAAGCAATGCGGTTTCGTATGCTGGGACCACTGGAGGTAGCCTGTGGCGACCAGTTGGTCGGGCTGGGTGGAACGAGGCAGCGCGCGACACTCGGTTTTCTGTTGCTCAACGCCAATCGGGTGGTCGCGAACAGTCACCTGATAGAGGCGTTGTGGCCGACCGGAAAGGCACCCCAGTCGGCCCGGAAAATACTTCAGAACTCGGTGTGGAGACTGCGCAGGGCGCTCTTCCCGGACGAGCGTGACGCCGGCCGTGTGGAGTTGTTGAGCCAGGCCCCGGGTTACATGCTGCGGGTCGCACCCGACCGGACGGACCTCCACAATTTCCGGGGACTGGTCGAGAAGGGCCGTGCGGAAATGGCGGCGGGGTCACCGAAGAACGCGTCCCTGCTACTGCGCGACGCACTGGCCCTGTGGCGGGGTCCGGTGTTGGCCGATCTGGTGGAAACCGGAATCGACTGGCCCGAGCTGACTTCCGTCAGGAACGCCCGGCTGGATGCTCTGGAGGATTACTTCGAGGCAGAGCTGGCGTGTGGTCACCATCACCGCATCATAGCCGAACTCGAGAAAACGGTTGCCGTCGATCCGTTGCGGGAGCGGCTGCTCGGACAACTCATGCTGGCGCTCTACCGGTCGGGACGGCAGACGGACGCGCTGGACGTTTATCACGGCGCCCGGACCGAAATGGTGGAAAAACTCGGGCTTGAACCGGGCCACGCCCTCAAGGTATTGCAGCAGGCCATTCTCGCCCATGACCCGGCACTGGTCCCGGCCGGGAGCCGGCAGCAGATTGAGCTGCTCATGACGGGCGTCTCTCCGGACCGCGCGGAGTCGGTTCCCCAGGGTTTACTCGGAGGCCCGGACACCTTACCGGCGCAGCCGGAGTCCCCCGCGGCACCGGCCGTACCCCGCGACCGCCGGGGCGACGAGGGCACGCCCCCCGAGGAGCCGGCCACGGCGGCGCCTGTGCCGCCGGTGCTGCGCACGATGGTGGCCGAGCGCATGGACGTCAGCGTCCTCATCGTGCGCGCCCAGTTCAGCCCGGAGGACGGCGTCAGCGACCCCGAGCGGGTAGACGAGGCGGCGGAGAACGCGGCCTCGGTCATCCGCGAGGAGGTCGAGTGCCTCGGGGGCGCCGTCACCGCCTCGATCGGCTCGATCTGGCTCGCCCTGTTCGGGGTGCCCCGCACCGGTGAGGACGACCCCGAACGGGCGGTGCACGCGGCGATGACGATCCGCGACCGCCTCGGTGTCGCGGCGGCCCCCGCCGGACCGGCCGCGGCCGCCGCGTGCGGGGTTTCCGTTCTGGCGGCGGTCGCCACCGGCGAGGCGCTCGTCCGCTACCAGCCCGGCCGCGGGGAGATCCCGCCGTCGGTCAGCGGTGCTCTCCTGGAGGAGTGCCACACCCTGCTGTCCCTCACCCCCGCCGGGGAGATCCGGGTCTGCGACGTCACCCGCCGCGCCACCGAGTTCGCGGTCACCTACCACCGCGGCGACTCCTCGCCCGGCTGGCAGGTCGGGGGGTTCCGCCAGGAGTACGCCGCCCTGCACGCCGTGCCCGTGATCGATCGCGAGTACGACCTGGACGTGCTGCGCGGCCTGCTCCAGCGCACCCGGCACCAGGCGACGCCCCATCTGGTGACGGTGCTGGGGGAGCCCGGCATCGGCAAGACCCGCTTCGTCATGGAGTTCGAACGGCGGGTCGCGGCCAACCCGGAGGCCGTACGGCTGCTGATGGTGCGCAGCCGGCCCGTCACCGACGAGGAGCCGCTGGAAATCCTGTACGACCTGGTGGCGTCCTGCTGCGGGACCCTGCCGGGCGACTCGGCCGAGATGGCGCGGGCCAAGCTCACCGCCACCGTCGAGCGGCTGCTCGAGGGCGAGGAGGAGCGGCAGTGGATGCTGACGCGTCTGCGCCCGCTCCTCGACGCCGAGATCTGTGCGAGCGTCCGGGGCGCGGCCGGCGACGTCCTGGTCGCGTCGCGCCAACTGCTCGCGGAGATCGCGGGACGAGGCCCGCTCGTGGTGGTCTTCGAGGACCTGCACTGGGCCGACGACGTTCTGCTGGACTTCGTCGAGGACCTCGCGCCGTCGGTGGGCTCACTGCCGCTGCTGGTGATCGCCACCGCCCGGCCGGATCTGCTCAAACGACGCCCGGAGTGGGGCGCCGGTATCCGGCACGGACTCACGCTCACCCTGGAGCCGATCTCCGACGCGGCCATCGACCGGCTGCTGGAGTTCCTGGTGTCCACCACGGCCGGTGGTCCGAACACCTCCTCCGGCGGACTGCTCAAGGCGCTGCTGGAGGGGGCGGATGACGATCCTGTCGCCCGTCGCGCCCAGTTGCGCCACATCCTGGCTTCCGGCTCGGCCTCCCTCAGGGACGAACGGTGCGGCGCGGGCAGCCCGCAGACCGCCGCGCCGGACCCGTGTCTGCCGAGGTCAGCCGGACACCCGTACCGGTAGCCGGGTGGGCGAGATCAGCTGCCTGGGGTTCTCGAACTCAAGGCGCCCGGCCTCGTCCACAGCGATGTCCCGGTAACGGTCCATCAGGAGGTTCAGGGCGACCTTTGCCTCGAGGCGGGCCAGCGGCGCGCCGAGGCAGAAGTGGATCCCCTGCCCGAACACCAGGTGGCTGGTGGTGCGGTGGATGTCGAACCGGTCGGGGTCGGGGAACCGGGAGCCGTCCCGGTTCGCGGCCCCGATCCACGGCGTCACCAGCGACCCGGCGGGGATCGTGTGGCCACCCAGCTCGGTGTCGGCGGTGGTGATCCGGGCCAGCCTCGGGAACGGCGGCCGCAGCCGCAGCACTTCCTCCAGCGCGCCCGGCAGCAGTGAGCGGTCCGCGCGCACCGCGGCCCCGACTTCCGGGTGCCGGTCGAAGAGGAGAACGGCGTTGCCGATCAGGGCCATCGTGGTGGCGTGCCCGGCGAACATGGTCAGACCGGTCACCCCGACGATCTCACCGTCCTCCAGGTACTTGCCGTCGACCTTGGCGCACGCGAGCCTGCTGAGCACATCGTCGGTGGGGTTCTCGCGCAGCCGCCGGACATGCTCCAGCAGATACGCGTTCATCTCCCGCACCGCCGGGACGACCTCCTTCTCCAGCTGCTCCGGGGGGACGGTCGCGGCGTCTATGGTGCCGAGGGCCTCGCCCCACACCCGGAACAGCGGCTCGTCCTCGACCGGCAGGCCCAGCAGCTCCAGGATCACGTTGATGGGCAGGCTGTAGGCCAGTGAGTCGATCAGGTCGAAGCGGTCCGCGCCGCCGACCCCGTCGAGCAGGGCGCCGGTGATCTTCTCGATCCGGGGCGTCAGCCCCGTCACGGCCCGGGCTGTGAACACGGAGCTGATCACCGAGCGCAGCTGGCGGTGCCGGGGCGGGTCCGTCGTCACCAGATTGCCCATGTCGAAGAAGTCGAGATCGGGCTGCGGCGGATTGAACGCGTGGGCGGTGTCCGAGGAGTAGGTGGTCGTGTCGGAGAGGATGCGGGAGACGTCGGCGTAACCGAACACCTGCCAGCCCTTCTCGGGGTCCCGGTACACCGGCTGGGTGTCGAGCATCGAACGGAACCAGGCGAACAGCGACTCGGCCGGATCCTTTGCGAGAGTATCCGAGGCTATGCTCATGATTTTGACCCTATCCTCGTGCTTCTCGGCCCACGGTGATTTCTGCGGGCGCAAAAGGAATGCGTGAGAGATCTGAAACCGGCAGCGGACCGAAGCCCGCTGCCGGTGATGCGGCGCCGCCTCTCGAAGACCGTCCGTAGACCGTCGTCAGATCAGGTGGAGACCGGGCCGGGAGCGCGGATCAGAAAGCCGACATCGAGCGGTACAGCCGGCGGTCGACCCGCGGGGCGTGCAGGGCCGCCGAGCTCGTCAGACGCTCGATCTCGGCGGCGGTCAGGAGCTTGCCGCCGGCCACGCGGATGCCCGACTCGACGGCACCGTCCATGTAGCCGCTCCAGCCGTCGGCGATGTCGCCGCCGGCGAACTTGACGCGGCCGTGCGGCTTCTGGATGTCGCGGTGCAACCGGGTCAGCTGGAACGGCTGCCGGAAGGCGCCGACACCCAGCGCGAACTCGTCCGCGTGCCAGTCGTTGGCCGTGTAGTCGAGCAGCTCGGCCTCCGGGAGGATGTCCTTCACCGCCGCCTCGACCTGTCCGCGGTCCCGTACGTCGAAGGTGTCCTTCACACTGAACGCCACCACAGGCTGGCCCTCGTCGAAGCGGCCCATGATGCAGATCGGGTGCCCCTCCGGGGCCTCCGCGACGAAGCGGTCGGCGGGCCGCCGCAGGTCCAGCCACAGCTTCTTCTCGTGCGGCACGCCGATGCCCGCGGCCGAGGCCGTGCGATGCGCCTCCGGCAGCCCCGGGGTGAACTCGATCGTCTTCCACACGTTGACCGGTACGGCCATGATGACCTCGGGGGCGACGAACCGCCTCCCGTCACGGGTGATGACGCAGACCCGGTTGCCGTCCTGCTTGACCGCGGCCACCGGCGAGTTCAGGCACAGCGTGGGCGCCGCCTCCGCTAGGATGGCCCTGAGCAGGGAGATCGTGCCGTTCTTCGGGCGGTAGGTGTTGACGCCGTGGAAGCCGTCGAAGTTCCAGCCGGACAGCGCCCACCACTGGGTGAGGTGGGTCAGTGCGCCACGCTCGCTGGAGCCCCCGTACAGCGAGGTCGTGCTGGTGAGCCGGATCTCCTCCTCAGGGGCGTACCTCATCTGGTCGAGCCGGTCGCGCAGCGAGAACCCGTCGTGCCTGCGCACCAGGTCCTCCCGGTGGAGCGGCTCGTAGGGGCGCTCGAAGTACTCCCTGTTGCCGTCCTCGAAGAACGGGGTGAACAGCTCCTTCTGGCGGGCGTACGCCTCGGCCGGGTCGTACTCCTGGAACCCGTCGAGGGTGGGCATGATGCTTCGCTCGACCCCCGCGTCGGCGACGACCGGAATACTGTAGCGGTTCAGCTCCCGCCACACGTAGGGCTGGAGCGGGTCGACCCAGGCGCCGCCGCGCTCGATCTGCTGCCCCTGGTAGGTGTCGGTCCAGGTCCGTCCCCCGATGCGGTCGCGCGCCTCCAGCAGGAGGACCCTCTTGCCCTGGGCCCTCAGCTCACGCGCGGCGGTGACCCCGGCGAGGCCGGCGCCGACGACGATGACATCGAAGTTCTTCCTGAGCTCCTCGGCCCCGGCCGGCTGCGCGACGGCCGCACCCGCCGCGGTGACGAGCGTGGCGGCTCCGGCCGCCTTCAGCAGGGTCCGCCGCGGCAGCCGCGACGCGGTCAGGCCGGAACCGGACGTCGTGTTCTCGTTGGCCGATATCGCACTGTACTCGTTGGGTGTACTCACATTGCTCCTCGATGTGTCGCCGGTGCGAACGCAAGGCGCCCCCCGGACCCTCGGACCGTGTCCGGAAAGCGACGCCAAACGTAGCCGAGCAGCGGCGATTTTCGGTCTTCCGTGGGTAATTCCGTTTAGCGGGCGGCAGGGAGGGTGCCAGGGATCGAAATGTGAGAGTCGCGTGTAGGCGGAATGCAAAAAGCCTCCGGGAGACGGCTGGTGAGCCGTCTCCCGGAGGCGGGGTGGAGCCTGTCCGTCAGGCGGAGGGCTTGCGGAACTGCTCGATCAGCGCCGCGTAGCTGCTGTCGGAGTGGCCGGCGGCCGCCGCGCGGTCGGCGAGTGCCTTGAAGAAGCGGGGCAGTTCGGAGTTGATGCCGAGGGTCTCGCTCTCCTCGGCGAGGTGCTCCATCGCGTCCTGGTGGACCGTCATGGTGGCGTCACTGGCCGGGTACTTGCCCTCGTCGATCTGCGGGGCGTACGCGGTCACGTACTCGGTGACCACGTTGATCATCGTGTTGGCCAGCGGAGCGAAGGTGGTCGCCTTCACGTTGGCCGTGCCCAGCAGGGCGGCGCCGTGGAGGAAACTGTTGAGGATGCCCCACATGATGCCGAGCAGCGACATGTCGTAGAGAGCGGACAGCCCGTGGTCGGTGTCCAGGTACGTGGTGCCCGCGGCGCCCAGTGCGCGCAGCGTCGCCTCGTGCTCCTCGAAGGCCTCCTTCGGGCCGCTGTACAGCAGGACGGCGGCGTCGGTGGCGATGTCCGGCGGGATCGCCATGATGGCGCCGTCGAGGTAGGTGGTCCCCGCTCCCGCCGCCCACCGGGCGGTCTCGCGGGCCTGCGTCGAGGTGCCCGTCGTCAGGCTCACGACGACCTTGTCCTTGAGCGAGCCGGCCAGCGGGTCGAGCAGCTCGTGCAGGGCGGTGTAGTCCGTGACGCAGACGATGACCAACGGGCTCGCCGCGACCGCGTCCGAGACCGAATCGGCGCGGACGGCACCCTCGGTGACGAGCTGGTCGGCCTTGGAGGCCGTCCGGTTCCACACGGTGGTGGGGTGTCCCGCCTTGAGGAAGGCGGCGGCCAGCGCCTGGCCCATCAGACCGAGGCCGATGACCGACACCGGGGCTTGAGCTGCGTTGGTGTTCGACATTGTCTACTCCCGTTCCAGTTCACACTATGACTTGCGTGGTTTGCATCTCGGCGACGGCCAACCCGCTGTCCGCAACCCTCGCACCGCGGTGCGGGCGACGGACAGTGGCAGAAGTGCCGACATTCGCAAAATTCCTGCCGTAGCCTTGGCGGTATGAATCCTGGGTCTGTCGCCATCGCTCTGGTCAACGACACGGACATGCGGGTGTGCGAGGTCTACGAGACGGCCATCGCCTACGCGGTTTTCGGTGATCCACAGCCGGATCTCGCCGACCCCTGGTACGACCTGCGGGTGTGCTCGGTGACTCCGCTCTCCGGCGCCGGCCCGGCACGGGGGGTCTCCATCCGAACCACCCACGGCGTCGAAGACCTCGTCACAGCCGACACCGTGATCGTGCCCTCGGTGCCGGACGCCGTCGTCAGCCGGGGGGAGCCCCTCCCGGCCGAGTTCGTCGAGGCGCTGCGCCGCGCCTACGACGCCGGCGCACGGATGGTGTCCCTGTGCACAGGGGCGTTCGCGCTCGCGGAGACCGGTCTCCTGAACGGCCGCCGGGCCGCCGCGCACTGGCTGAACACGGCCGACCTGGCCAAGCGCTACCCCGAGGTGGAGGTCGACGACTCGGTCCTCTACGTGGACGAGGGCCGGGTCCTGACCAGTGCCGGTATGACGGCCGGACTCGACCTGTGCCTGCACATCGTGCGCCATGACCTCGGCGCCCATGTCGCCAACCAGCTCGCCCGCCGGCTGGTGGTGTCCGGCCACCGGCCCGGCGGCCAGAGCCAGTTCGTGGACCTCTCCGTCCCGGTCACCGACGACGACAGCCTCGCCCCCGTCATGGACTGGGCCGCTCGCCACCTCGATCAGCCCCTCACCGTCGACGGCATGGCCAAGCGTGCCGGGATGAGCACCCGGACCTTCTTCCGGCGCCTCCAGGCCGCCACCGGGATGACCCCGCTCAAGTGGCTGCTCAACCAGCGCCTCGCGTACGCGCAGACCCTGCTGGAGACCACCGGCCTGCCGATCGAGCGGGTCAGCGAGTTCAGCGGTCTGGGTACGGCGGCCAATCTGCGCCGTCACTTCACCCTGCACGTCGGGGTGACGCCCACGGACTACCGCCAGTCGTTCGGGGTGGCCCCGGCCCGCCGCAACACCCTCGTCGGCGGGCGCCGCTGAAACCACGGGGCCCGAGCGCCCATCGCGCCCGGGCCCCGCGGTGGTCAGGCCCCGGCGGCCTCCTCCGCGGTGCGGGGACCGCTGACGCCGTAGGGGTGGTCGATGACGTAACGCCAGTGGCCGTCCTCACCGCGCTGGAGGACGTCCATCGCGACACCCTCCAGGTGCTCCGGCTTGCCGTCGGCGTTCTTGGTCTCCATCGACCACTCGACGATCAGCAGCGCCGTGTCACCGGTCACGAGGGTCTGGAGCACCTTCGCGTCCACGGTCGGGCCGTAGGACATGAACTCCTTGACCCGGTCCCGGCGAGCCTGGCCCGTCAGCGGCACCCCCGGGTCCCAGACGCCGACGGCGTCCTCGGTGTACATCGAGTTGACGGCGTCCGCGTCACCGGAGTTGAACGCCTCGCCGAACATCTCCTGATGCTTCTCGATGTCGCTCGACAAATACTTGTCATACTTTCCGCTGGCCATGGAAGAGCCGCTCCATTCATCCCCCCGCGAGGGAGGTGGACGAGAGTTGACAGACGGGCATCGGGCGGATTGGGCATCGCGCCGCGCATTTCGACCCGTTGAACGCTACTGGCCGCCCGGAACGATCGGGCAACACCCCGGTAACCACCTCTGACCAGTGACGGAGATTCGCCGGTTATCGCGCCGAGACCGCGTCCCAGTCCGTCTCGGCCGCGTACACGTGGAAGTCACGGGGCTCCCGCCCGAGAGCCCTTCGCACACCATCGGAGAGATAAGCGGTCCGGCCGTCACGGATGGTGTCGAAGATCTCGTTGACGAAATCCGCGAAGTCCCTCGCATAGCCCCGGCCGACGAGATGCCGGGCGTATTCTTCGCGGTCCACCACGACCGGACGGATCTTCCGGCCCGCCGCCTCGGCGATCAGGTCGACGCACTCGACGAACGTCATCAGCCGCGGCCCCGACAGGACGTACAGCTCGCCCGAGTGCCCCTCCTCGGTGAGCGCGGCCACGGCGACGGCCGCGATGTCCTCGGCGTCGATGAACGGCTCCATGCCCTGGCCGTCCGGCAGGATCACCTCGCCGGCGGCGACGTCCGGCGCCAGCAGCTGGTCCTCGCTGAAGTTCTGCGAGAACCACGTGGGCCGCAGGATCGTCCACTGAGCCCCCGACTCCCGCACCGCCCGCTCGGCGGCGAACCGGCTCTCGTCGTGCGCCCACTGCTCCAGCGTCCGCGCGGACAGGAAGACCAGCCGCCCGACACCCCGCCGGGTGGCGAACGAGGCGAAGTCGGCGAGGAGTTCCGCGGCGTGGGGTCCCTGCTCGTCCACCACGTAGACCGCCTCGACGCCCTCGACGGCCGTCGCCCACGTCTCCTTGTCCCACCAGTCGAACCGCTGGGCGCCCGAGCGGGACGCCACCCTGGCCGTACGTCCGCGTTCGGCGAGCTGCCGCGCCACACGGCGGCCCGTCTTGCCCGTACCGCCGAGTACCAGAACGGGAGTGTTGTTCATGTCACCTGCCATTTGATGGATACCGTCACGGAAAACCCGTCACGGAGAAACTGTCACGGAAAAGCTGTCCTGGAGGGGCGATCGGGGAATTTCCGGGACGAAGGGTCAGCGGAGCCCGGTCACCGGTGGGGCGTCCGGGGAGGCCGCGCGCACGGCCGACCGGATCTCCGGGGCAAGGAGCGCCTCCGGCGGGTCGACCAGGAACAGCACGCGGGCGTACGCGGTCAGCAGCGAGTGGTCGCGGGTGGCCGCCTCCAGGAGCTGCCCCACGTACGTCTGCTCCTCCCGCCACTCCTCGGTGCGTTCGCCCTCGACGCCCGGGAAGGCGAGGTCGGCGCCGGTCGTCATCGCCCACACCGCGTCCACCGCCCCCTTCGCGAGGTCGGCGAAGTACTCCTCGGCACGCGGCGCGCCGGGCCGGGACACATGCTCGCCGAGCACCATGGCACCGAGGGCGGCGACCGTCATGCCCTGCCCGTACACCGGGTTGAAGCTGCACACCGCGTCGCCGAGGACGAGCAGCCCAGCGGGGAACGAGGACATCAGCTCGTAGCGGCGGCGCAGGTTCGCCGGGAAGCGGTACGCCACCGGATCGCCCAGCGGCTGGTGGTCCCTCACCGTGTCGTAGATGTCCGTCCCCGACAGGGACTTCAGGAACGTGAGGAACCCTTCCGAGTCGTGGGGCGGGTAGTCGCCGAGGAAACCGTACGCCGTCACCACCGTACGGCCGCCCTCGACGGTGGCGCAGATCGCGCCGCGCCCGGTCTCCGGCGAGGCCACCACGTCGATGGAGATGTCGTCGCCCATCAGCTCGGGCGGCAGCCGGAAGTACTGCGTGGTGTAGCCGACCCCGATCCGCTGCTGCTCCTCCCGCACCTGGGGGAAGCCCAGTTCCGCCAGCCACGCCGGGGTGCGGGAGCGCCGCCCGGTGGCGTCCACCACCAGATCCGCGGCCAGTTCGCGCGACCGGCCGTCCCCCACCACCGACACTCCGACGACCGTCCGCCGGTCGTCCGAGGTCAGCAGCCCGGTGGTGTCGTGCCGGTGGAGGAACGACACGTTCGGCAGCGCACGCACCCTGGTCCGCACCCGCTGCTCCAGGTGCGGCCGGCTCATCGACAGCAGCAGCATGTCCGAATGGGGCTGCGGCATCCGCCGCCCCTCCATGACCCAGCGCACGTTCCCGGTGACGTCACCGGTCACCGCGCCGGTGGACACCAGCTCGTCGGTGATGCCGGGCAGCAGTTCCTCGATGATGTGCCGGCCACGTGCCAGCAGGGCGTGGACGTGGTTGCCCTGCGGCACGCCCTTGCGCGGCAGGGCGTCGTCCCTCAGCTCGTCCCGGTCCACCACGACGACCTCGTCGTACGCGTCCGCCAGCACACGGGCCGCCAGCAGTCCGGCCATGCTCGCACCCAGCACGATCGCGCGGTTGCGCTCAGCTGTCCCCACGGTTGTCGCTCCCTTTTACTGAGTAGAAATCCGAAGTCGCGCGAAGAGGGCGCGGCTCACGAGCCGGCCGTCGGCACCAGGCGGGTGCCGGCCTTCGGGAAGTAGCCGGCGCGTTCGAAGAACCCCACGTACTTCCCGAACAGTTCGCGCCCGATCTCCGGGCACTCGATGCCGGTGCCGGCCAGTGCCCGCTCCGTCTCCGAAACGTCCAGCGGCGGGTAGGTCGCGCGGCCGTCGCCGGCCATGAGGGCCTCGAAGGCGTCGAGCAGCGGCACCAGGGCGTTGTCGCGGTCGCTCCGCACCCGCTCCCGCCAGCTGTCCCAGTCCAGCACCGGCAGCTCGTAGCCGTGGGCCCGCAGATGGCCGACGAAGTCGGCGAAGGCCTGGCTCTGCTCGTTGAACAGGTGGAACGTGCCGCCCGCGGCCTCCTCCCGCGTCGCGAGGGTGGTGATCGTCCCGCTGACGTAGTCCACCGGCACCATGTGGAAGGAACCGGCGAGCCGGTCCGGCACCGCGCCCGCCTGGAGCAGTCCCTTCAGGCTCAGCCAGACGAAGTCCTTCGTCTGGCAGGCGCCGGCCCGCTGATCGCCGCAGACCACGTCCACCCGGTACATCGAGACCGGCAGCCCGCGCTCCCGCGCGATCCCGATGACCTGCTCGGCCACCCACTTGCTCTGCAGGTACCCGTTCCACAGCGCCTCGGCGGGGCCGGTCGGGTCGGTCGTCTTCGCCGGGACGACCTCGGCACCGGGCGCCGGCGCCGGGAAGACACCACTGGTCGAGACGTGGTGCACGGGCACGGTGCGGTGCCGGGCGGCCAGCCGCAGCACCTCCCGCGTCCCGTCCACGTTGGACCGCCGCAGCTCGGTGTACGGTCGCAGCCAGCTCACCGTGGCGCCGGCGTGGTAGACGACATCGACGAGGCGTGCCAGACCGTCGAATCCGTCCTCCGTCAGCCCCAGCCTGGGCGCGGAGAGATCGCCGACGACCACACGGATCCGGTCCGGGTCCACCTCGTCGAGGACCTCGTACCACTCCAGGTTCGCTCGCAGCCGCCGTTCGGCGTCGGCCCGGTCGGCGCCGCGCACCAGGCAGTGCACACGGGCCCGTGTCGAGCGCAGCAGGTCGCGCAGGAGGAACGCCCCGAGGAACCCGGTGGCGCCGGTCAGCAGAATCTCGCGGGGGTCGGCGGAGACCCGGACGATCTCGCCGGCCGGCTGTACGTCGGCGTCGAGCCGCACCTCCGCGGCGAAGTCCACGGCGGCGGTGGCGGGTGCCGCTTCGGTGGCGGTCGTGAGCAGTTCGGCGCACAGGTGTTCCGTCAGCGCGGCCGGGGTGGGGTGCTCGAAGACCACGGAGGCGGAGAGCCGGAGTCCCGTCGCGGCGCCGAGCCGGTTGCGCAGTTCCACCGAGATCAGCGAGTCGAAGCCGAGTTCGGTGAAGAGCCGTCCGGAACCGATCGTGGACGCGTCGCGGTGACCGAGCACCAGGGCGACCTCGTCGCGCACGAACTCCGCCACGACCTCCCGCTGCCGCTCCTGCGGCAACCCGTCGAGGCGCTCGGCCAGCGACTGTGTTCCGGCGTCGTCGTCCCGGGCGGACGGGCGGGCCGGTGTCCGCGCCAGGCCGGTGAGGACGATCGGGACCTGGGCGGGGCGGGCGCGCAGGGCGGCCACGTCGAGGGGGGTGGCCACGAGCGTCGGCCGGCCCAGCCGCAGCGCGGTGTCGAGCAGGCCCGGGCCGTGCTCCTCGGTCACCGGCAGCAGCCCGGTGCGGGCTATCCGCTTCAGGTCGGCCTCGCCGAGGGCGCCGCCCATGCCGCCCGCCGCGTCCCACAGGCCCCATGCCAGCGAGGTCGCGGGCAGACCGCTTGCGGCACGGTGCTCGGCGAGCGCGTCGAGGAAGGTGTTCGCGGCGGCGTAGTTGGCCTGGCCGGGGCCGCCCACGAGGCCCGCCACCGACGAGAACAGCACGAACCGCGAGAGGCCGTGGCCGAGTGTCAGCTCGTGCAGGTTCCACGCCGCGTCCACCTTGGGGCGCAGCACGGCCGCCAGCCGTTCGGGGGTCAAGGTCGTGATCATCCCGTCGTCGTTCACCCCGGCCGTGTGCACGACCCCGGTGAGCGGATGCTCCGCCGGGACGGCCGCGAGGAGAGCGCCGAGGGCCTCCCGGTCCGCCAGGTCGCACGCCGTGATCGTCACCTTGGCGCCCAGCCCGGCCAGTTCGTCGGCGAGTTCGTCCGCGCCGGGGGCCGCCGGGCCGCTGCGGCTGACCAGCAGCAGTCGGGACACCCCGTGTTCCCGGACGAGGTGCCGTGCGAAGAGGGCCCCCAGCGCGCCCGTACCACCGGTGATCATGACCGTGCCGTCGCACCGCCAGGGCGTGGATGCCGGCACATCGCCGGTCGGCGCGAGGCGGGCCGCACGCGGGACCAGCATCGTGCCGCCGCGCACCGCGACCTGGGGTTCGCCGGAGGCGACGATCGAGGGCAGGGCCTCCGCCGACGCCGGGTCGTCGTCCAGGTCGACCAGCACGATCCGGCCGGGCATCTCCGACTGGGCCGAGCGCAGCAAGCCCCACACCGGGGCGGCGACCAGGTCGGACACCCCGGCGCCCCGGTCGGCGCCCCGGCCGGTGGCGACCGCGCCCCGGGTCACCACGACCAGCGGGATGTCGGCGGACCGCTTGTCCGACGGCCACGACTGGACGAGGGCCAGCGCCCGGCGTGTCGCCTCCTGCGCCCGCGCCGCCACATCACCGCCCGGCGCGAACACGAACGGGGCGAGCAGCGCTTCGAAAGGGGCCGGCGAGTCCAGCGCCGTCTCCACATCGGCGAACCTGTGGACGTCCTCGACCCCGAGGTCCCCGCTGCCCGTCTCCAGCACGGCCAGCGCGGCACAGCACCGGTCCCCCGGAACGACCGGGGTCCAGGCGACCTGGAACAGCGAGTCCAGCGGACGCGACCGGGCCACGGCGACCTCGGCCGCGTCGGCCGGGCCGTCCGGGCGGACGGCGGCCGAGGCGATCGACGCGACCGGCCGCCCGGACGGGTCGGCGAGCCGTACCGCCCAGCCGCCCCCGGCACCGGGGGTCAGCCGAACCCGCAGCGCGGAGGCGCCGACCGCATGCAGACGGGCCCCGCGCATCCCTGTGACGACCCCGCCCCGTCCGGCCGCGAGCAGCGTGCCGTGCAGGGCCGCCTCCAGCAGAGCCGGGTGCAGCCCGTACCCGGCGCTGTCCGCGTCCTCGTCCAGCACGACCTCGGCGAACAGCTCCCCGTCGCGGTGCCACACCACCGGGACGCGCGCCTCCGCCGCGCGCTCCCCGTCGGCCGCGTCCAGGACCTCCGCACCCGCCGGCGGCCACGCCCCCAGTTCGAACGGAGTCTCCGGACCGGCGGAACCCAAGGTCCCCGAGGCGGCGACGGTCCACGCCGGGTGGTCCTCGTCGGCGCCCGTGTGGACGGTGAAGGCGCGGGCGCCCGTGGCGTCCGGCGCGCCGACGGTCAGCTGGACGCGGACACGGGAGCGCTCGGGCAGAACGATCGGGCGGTGTACGGTCAGCTCGTCCACGACCGTGCAGCCGACCTCGTCGGCCGCGCGGACCACCACGTCCAGCAGCGCGGAGACGGGGAGCACGATCTCGCCGTGCCGGGTGTGCCCGGCGAGCCACGGGGCCGAGCGGGCCGCGAGCCGGGCGGTGAGGACCAGCTCGTCACGGCCGGCGATCTCGACCGCCGTGTCCACCAGCGGATGGCCTGCCGCGCCGTCGGAACGTCCGGGTGCCTGGGCCGGGCCGGACTCCAGCCAGTACCGCTTGCGCTGGAACGCGTAGCCGGGCAGGTCCACCCGCCGCCGGGGCCCGGCCGGGGCGAAGAAGGCCGGCCAGTCCACGGGCACGCCCGCACCCCACAGCCGTCCCAGCGCCGCCACCGCGGCCACGGGTTCGGACCGGCCGGACCGTACCGCGGCCACGGCTGTCACGGCACCGACGCCGGACACACAGTCGCCGACCATCGCCGTGAGCACCCCGGCCGGGCCCAGCTCCAAAGTGGTGGTCACCTGCCGCTCGGCGAGGGTGCGGACCGCGTCCACGAAGCGGACCGGCTGCCGAACCTGCTGGATCCAGTAGTCGTGTGAACGCAGTTCCGCCTCGGTGGCGATGCGGCCGGTGACCGTGGACACCAGAGGGATCTCCGGTGCGCTCAGGGACACGCCCCGCACGATCCGGCCGAACTCCTCCAGCATCGGCTCCATCAAGGGGGAGTGGAAGGCGTGGCTGACCACCAGCCGCTTGGCCGCGCGGCCCCAGGAGCGAACCGTGGACATGATCGAGACGACCGCGTCCTCGTCCCCCGACACCACCGTGGACGACGGGCTGTTGAGCGCCGCGACGCCCACGCACCCGCCGGCTTCGGCGAGGAGCGGCTCGACCTCGTCGGCCGTGGCCTGAAGCGCCACCATCGCACCGCCCCTCGGCAGGGCCTGCATCAGCCGGCCCCGGGTGGCGACCAGCGTGCAGGCGTCGGCGAGCGAGAGGACCCCGGCGACATGGGCGGCGGCGATCTCGCCGATCGAGTGCCCGGCGAGGAGGTCGGGCCGTATCCCCCACGACTCGAACAGCCGGAACAGCGCGACCTCGACGGCGAACAGCGCGGGCTGGGTGTACCGGGTCTCGTCGAGCCCCTCGCCCGTTGTGATCACCTCGCGCAGCGGCCGCTCCAGCAGCGGGTCGAGGTGGGCGCACACCTCGTCGAAGGCCGCCGCGAACGCCGGGAACGCGGCGTGCAGCTCCAGGCCCATCCCGGTCCGCTGGGCACCCTGCCCGGTGAACAGGAAACCCAGCTTGCCCGTGTCGGTCGCACCGCGCGGCAGGGCCGGGGCC
Source organism: Streptomyces verrucosisporus (assembly GCF_017114865.1). Classification (GTDB taxonomy): domain Bacteria; phylum Actinomycetota; class Actinomycetes; order Streptomycetales; family Streptomycetaceae; genus Streptomyces; species Streptomyces fenghuangensis. Next base: position 52,068 of record NZ_JADEYH010000030.1, read on the forward strand.
GCCGCGTCCGGCGCGAACGCGTTCAGCGCGGCGAGGAGTCCGGCGCGATCGGTGCCCACCACCACGGCCCGGTGCTCCAGCCCGGCCCGGGTGGTGGCCAGCGCGTGCGCCACGTCCTCGGCCGGCACCTCGGGATGCCGTTCGACGAACTCGGCCAGCCGCTCCACCTGCGCCCGTACGGCACCGGCCGTCCGCGCGGACAGTATCCAGGGGACCGCGGGGAGGGGGACGGGGGTGTCGGCGTCCGGCGCCGCGTTTGCCGGTGTCTCCGCCGGTTCGGGGGCCTGCTCGATGATCACGTGGGCGTTGGTGCCGCTGACTCCGAACGCGGAGACGGCGGCGCGGCGCGGGCGGCCCGTGTGCGGCCAGGGGCGCTCCTCGGTCAGCAGTTCCACCGCGCCGTCGGACCAGTCGACCAGTGGTGTCGGCTGGTCGGCGTGGAGAGTCCTGGGCAGCACCCCGTGCCGTATCGCCTGGATCATCTTGATGACGCCGCCCACCCCGGCCGCGGCGACCGCGTGCCCGATGTTGGACTTCAGCGACCCCAGGTACAGCGGGCGCTCCGCCGGGTGGGCCGCGCCGTACGTCCCCAGCAGTGCCTGCGCCTCGATCGGGTCGCCCAGCCGGGTGCCGGTGCCGTGCGCCTCGACCGCGTCCACGTCGGCCGCGTCCAGCCGCGCCTCGGCGAGCGCGGCGCGGATGACCCGCTCCTGGGAGGGACCGCTGGGCGCGGTGAGCCCGTTGGAGGCGCCGTCCTGGTTGACGGCGGTGGCCCGCAGCACGGCCAGGACGTGATGTCCGTTGCGCACGGCGTCGGAGAGCCGTTCCACCAGGAGCAGCCCCACGCCCTCCGACCAGCTGGTCCCGTCGGCGGCGGCCGCGAACGACTTGCACCGGCCGTCGGCGGCGAGGCCCCGCTGCCGGGAGAAGTCGACGAATCCGCCCGGAGTACCACTGATCGTCACCCCGCCCGCCAGGGCGAGCGCGGACTCCCCGCTGCGTACGGACTGCGCCGCCAGATGCAGCGCTACCAGTGACGACGAGCACGCCGTGTCCACCGTGACGGCGGGGCCCTCGAACCCGAACGAGTACGAGACCCGGCCGGAGACCACACTGCTGAGCTTGCCGGTCATCAGATAGCCCTCGAGTTCCTCGGGCCCTTCCAGACCGAGGTACGTCTGGTCCACCGCGCCGACGAAGACGCCCACGTTGGAGGTCTTCAGCCTGGCCGGGTCGATGCCCGCCTGTTCGAAGGTCTCCCAGGCGGTCTCCAGCAGCACCCGCTGCTGCGGGTCCATCGACAGCGCCTCACGCGGGGAGATCCCGAAGAACTCGGCGTCGAAGTCGGCCGCGCCGTCGAGGAACCCGCCCTCGCGGGTGTACGACGTACCGGGCGTGTCCGGGTCGGCGTCGTACAGCCCCTCCAGGTCCCAGCCCCGGTCGGAGGGGAACGGCGAGATGGCGTCCCGGCCCTCGGCCACCAGGCGCCACAGATCGTCGGCCGAGGCCACCCCGCCGGGGTAGCGGCAGGCCATGCCGACGATCGCGACCGGCTCCAGCCGTCCGGACTCCAACTCGGCGATGCGACTGCGTGCCTTCCGCAGGTCGGCCGTGACCCATTTCAGGTAGTCGGCCAGCTTCTTCTCATCCGCCATGGGACAACTCACATCTTCTCTGGGACGGCAGCGAGGACAGTGATGGCAGTGCCATCGGCGCCATCAGTGCCGTCAGTGACGTTGGTGCGGGACACCGAAGGCGTGCGGGACGACGGTCCGGCGCGGGGCGTCAGCCGCCCGAGCGGCCGAGTTCGTTGTCGATGAAGTCGAGGAGCTCGTCGGTCGAGGCCGACTCCAGCGGTTCCGCCGCATCGGCGTCACCGGGCGTACCACCCCAGGCCTCCATCCAGCGCGACAGGATCGTCTGCAACCGGACGGTGACGGCGGCACGTTCGTCCGCGTCGGCGGCACCGGCGGCACCGGCGGCACCGGCGGCACCGGCTTCGCCGGCCGCCGAGATGATCTCCTCCAGCTTGTCGAGTTCGGCGAGGATCGGGGAGCGCTCGCCGGTCTCCTCCCCGGAGCCGAGCCCGGTGAGCAGGAACGCGGTGAGGGCCGCCGGGGTCGGATGGTCGAACACCACGGTCGCCGGCAGCCGGACACCGCTGGCCGCGCCCAGCCGGTTGCGCAGCTGCACGGCGGTAAGTGAGTCGAAACCCAGCTCCTGGAAGGGCCGTTGGGCCTCGACGGCGGACGGGTCGCGGAAGCCCAGCACGACGGCCACTTCGCCGCGCACCAGGTCCAGCACGAACTCCCGCCGCTCGTCCGCGTTCATCCCGGCGAGCCGCTCCGCGAGGGGCAGGCCACCCTCGGAGCCGGTCCGCTCCGGCCGGTGGTCGGCCACCGGCACCAGGGCCCGCAGCAGCGGCGGGACCGGACCTCCGGACGCCCGTACGGCCGCGAGATCGAACGGCGCCGCCGTGAGCGCCGGGTGGCGTACCGCCAGCGCCGCGTCGAACAGGGCCAGCCCCTCCTGCGAACTCGTCGGCACGAAGCCGTCGCGGGCGAAACGGGACCGGTCGGCCTGGGTCAGCCCCGCGTTGATCCCGCCCTCGACCTCCCACAGCCCCCAGGCCGGAGAGCTCGCGGGCAGCCCCTCGGCGCGGCGCCGCTCGGCCAGCGCGTCCAGGAAGGCCCCGGCCGCCGCGTAGTTGGCCTGCCCGGGGCCGCCGAACACGCTTACCACCGAGGAGAACAGCACGAACGCCGCCGGCTCGTCCTCACGGGTCAGCTCGTGCAGATGCCACGCGGCGTCCGCCTTCGGACCCAGCACCGCGTCCATCCGGTCGGACGTCAGTGCCGGAAGCAGCCCGTTGTCCAGGACCCCGGCCATGTGCACGACCCCGGTCAGCGCGTGCTCGGCCGGTATCCCGGAGAGCAGCGCCTTGAGCGCGTCACGGTCGGCGACATCGCACGCGGCGATCCGCACCTCCGCTCCGAGTCCGGTGAGTTCGGAAAGCAGCTCCTTTGCTCCGGGAGCCTGTTCACCCCGGCGGGAGACCAGCAGCAGCCGCCGGACGCCGTGCTCGACCACGAGGTGCCGGGCCACCGCGGCGCCGAGCGCCCCCGTGCCACCGGTGATGAGGACCGTGCCCTCCGGGCGCCAGCGGGGGGCCATGCCGTCGTCCGTGTCGGCCCGGACGACCCGGTGCAGCCGGGGCACCAGGAGCCGGCCGTCGCGTACGGCGGCCTGTGGTTCGTCCGCGGCGAGCAGGGCGGACAGGAGGGCCGGGGGGACAAGCGCGGAGCCGGAGTCCGGGCCGGGGGCGTCCACGAGGAGGATCCGGCCGGGGTTCTCCGACTGGGCCGAACGCACCAGACCCTGGACCGCCGCCGCGTCCAGGTGCGGCATCTCGCCGGCCGTGGCGGCCACGGCGCCCCTGGTGACCAGCATGAGCCGGGTCGCGGCCAGCCGCTCGTCGGCCAGCCAGGCCTGGAGCAGGGCCAGCGCCCTCCCGGTCGCCGAACGCACACCGTCCACGACCTCGGTGTCGTTGCCGGCTGCCGGGAGGTGGACGAGGAGGGCGTCGACCGCCGTACCGGACTCGACCGCACGGCCGAGGGCGGCGAGGTCCTCGTAGTGGAGGACTCCGGACTCGCCCTCGTACGCCCGGTGTGCCGCATACGACACTCCGGGTTCCTCGTCCGGCAGATGACCGAGGGTCGCCCAGGCGACCGGCCGGTCCGGCTTGCGTGGGGACAGCGGCGTCCAGGCGATGTGGTGCAGGGCCCGCAGCGGGCCGGGGCCGCCGATGAGTTCCGACAGCGCGGGGGAGCGCCGGACGACGGAGTCGACGGTGGCGACGGGCGCCCCGTCCGGACCGGTCAGCACGACGGACACGGCCCCCTCCTCCGTCTCCTCCGCGGCGGATCCCCCGGTGGTCGTCCCGGCCGGGGCGAGCCGGGCCCGTACGGCCGTCGCGCCGGGAGAGTGCAGCCGCACTCCGCGCCAGCGGACCGCGAACGGCTCGCCTCCGTCCACCGCGAGCGCGGCCTCCAGCAGCGCCGGGTGCAGGACGTGGCGGCCGGCACCGGCGGCGTGCTCCTTCGGGAGCCGCACCTCGACGCCGTCTGTTCCCCCGGCGAGGCCGGCGGCCGTGCCGTCCTCGGCCCGCAGGGTCCCGAAGGCCAGCTCGGCCCACTGCCCGGTGCCGGGATCCGGCAGGGCGTGCACGGTGACGGGGCGCCGCCCCGAGTCGTCCGGGGAGCCGACCCGCACCTGGAACGGGACCTCACCGGTGTCGGGGACGGCGAGCGGGGCCCGCACGGTCAGTTCGTCCACCACCGGGCAGGTCACCTCGGCACCCGCCCGGACGACCGCGTCGACCAGGGCCGCCGACGGCAGCACGGCGGTGCCGGACACGGTGTGCTCGGACAGCCACGGCTGTGCGGCCGCCGCGACCCGGCCGGTGAACAGCACCTCGTCGGTGCCGGCCACCGTGACAGCCGTACCCAGCAGGGGGTGGTCCGAGTGGCCGGGGCCCGCCGCGTACGCGGGCGCCGACTGCTCCAGCCAGTACCGCTCGCGCTGGAACGGGTACGTCGGCAGCTCGACGGCGCGTACCGGCAGGCCCTCGAACACCACCGGCCAGTCCACCGGGACCCCGGCCACGAACGCCTCGCCCAGCGCGGCCAGCACCTGGTCGGGCCCGCCCCGGTCACGGCGGAGCGAGCCGACGCCGGTGACGGCCGTGCCCACCGCGTCGGCGGTCTCCTCGACGCTGTGCAGCAGCACCGGGTGCGGGCTGCACTCGACGAAGACACCGTGGCCGCCGTCCAGCAGGGTCCGTGTGGTCGGCTCGAACAGCACGCTCTGCCGCAGGTTGGTGTACCAGTACGTGGCGTCCAGACCGGTGGTGTCGAACAGGCCGCCGGTGACGGTGGAGTAGAAGGGCACCTCGGAGGGCCGGGCCTCGATGCCCGCCAGATCGGCCAGCAGCCGCTCACGGATCGACTCGACGTGCGCGCAGTGCGAGGCGTAGTCCACCGGGAGGCGCTTGGCGCGTCCGCCGTCGGCCACGACCGTCTCGCGCAGCTCGTCGAGGGCGTCGGCGTCGCCGGAGAGCACCACGGACGCGGCGCCGTTGACGGCGGCCACCGCGACCCGGCCGCCGTAGCCGTCGATCAGTTCGCGCACGCGGGGCTCGGGCAGCGCGACCGACATCATGCCGCCCCGGCCGGAGAGGTCCTCGGCGATGGCGCGGGCGCGCAGGGCCACGACCCGGGCGCCGTCGGCCAGGGACAGCGCACCGGCCACGCACGCGGCGGCGATCTCCCCCTGGGAGTGGCCGATCACGGCGGCGGGCCGTACCCCGTGGGCACGCCACACCGCCGCGAGCGACACCATGATCGCCCACAGCACCGGCTGGATCACGTCCACCCGCTCCAGCGGCTGCCGGGCCCGCACGGTCTCGATCAGGTCCCAGTCGGTGACCGGTGCCAGCGCCGCCCCGCAGTCGGCCATGGCCGCGGCGAACACCGGCGAGGCGTCCAGCAGTTCGGCCGCCATGCCGGTCCACTGGGACCCCTGCCCGGGAAACACGAAGGCCACCCGCGACGTCTCCGCACGACCACCGCGCACCACGTTCGGAGCCCCGCCGCCCTCGGCGAGTGCCGCCAGCCCGGCGGTCAGCGCGTCGAGATCGGAACCGACGACCACGGCCCGGTCGTCCAGCGCGGCACGTGTGGTGACCAGAGCGTGGGCGACGTCGGCGACGGCAGGGCCGACGGCGGTGGCAGAGCTGCTGCCGGAGACCCAGGCGGTCCCGTCGGCGGTCAGGAGGTCGAGCAACTGCCGGGCCCGCGCGGCCAGGGCGCGCTCGCCCCTGCCGGACAGGACCAGCGGCAGTGGGTGGCCGGGCCAGTCGGAGGAATCGTCCCCGCGGGGGCGCTGCGGAGCCCGGACGGGACCGCCCCCGCCGTCCCCGGCCGTGCCCTCGGTGCCGGGGACGGCATCGGTCTTCACCCTCGTCGTGTCCTCTGCCGCCTGCTCGATGATCACGTGGGCGTTGGTGCCGCTGAAG
>NZ_JADEYH010000031.1 GCF_017114865.1 Streptomyces verrucosisporus
GTGAGCTCGCGGACCAGGTCCGTCACCGCGGGCATCCGCGTGGACCCTCCGACCAGCACCACGTGGTCGATGTCGGAGACCGACACCCGGGCGTCCTTCACGGCCTGGTGGAAGGGCCCCTTGCAGCGCTCCAGCAGGTCGGCGGTCAGCTCCTGGAACCGGGCCCGGGTGAGCTTCTCCTCCAGGTGCAGCGGACCCTGGTCCGACGCGGTGACATAGGGCAGGCCGATGGTCGTCTCCGTGGCGGAGGACAGTTCGATCTTCGCCTTCTCCGCCGCCTCGCGCAGCCGCTGGACGGCCATCTTGTCCTTGGCCAGATCGACCCCGTGGGCGTTCTTGAACTGCTTGACCAGGTGGTCGACGATCCGCTGGTCCCAGTCGTCGCCGCCCAGGTGCGTGTCGCCGTTGGTGGCCTTCACCTCCACCACGCCCTCGCCGATCTCCAGCAGCGAGACGTCGAAGGTGCCGCCGCCGAGGTCGAAGACCAGGACCGTCTGGTCCTCCTTCTCCAGCCCGTAGGCCAGGGCGGCGGCCGTGGGCTCGTTGACGATCCGCAGGACGTTCAGGCCCGCGATCTCGCCGGCCTCCTTCGTCGCCGTGCGCTGGGCGTCGTTGAAGTAGGCGGGGACGGTGATCACCGCGTCGGTGACCTTCTCGCCCAGGTACGCCTCGGCGTCCCGCTTCAGCTTCTGCAGCACCCGCGCGGAGATCTCCTGGGCGGCGTACCGCCTGCCGTCCACGTCCCCCGTCGCGGGGAAGCGCCAGCCCTCCTCGCCCATGTGCCGCTTGACCGAGCGGACGGTGCGCTCCACGTTCGTCACCGCCTGCCGCTTGGCCACCTCGCCCACCAGCACTTCACCGTTCTTGGCGAACGCCACCACCGAAGGGGTGGTCCGGGCGCCCTCGGCGTTGGCGACGACCGCGGGCTCGCCTGCCTCCAGCACGGACACCACGGAGTTGGTGGTGCCCAGATCGATGCCTACCGCTCGTGCCACTTGTGGTCCCTCCTCTCACCACCGCCGCCCACCGGCGCACGGTGCGGGAACCGGGCGTCTTATGCCTGCACCTCCTGCATAAAACTTGAGCCGACTCAAGTCAAGAGAAGCCCCGCGCAACCGGCACGTCCACCGCAGGAGCCGTATCGATCTCTGGCCGCCGTCCGGACATGACGAGGCGGACGGCCCCCCATGGGGTGCCGTCCGCCGTATCGAAGCCTTTTCCGCCGGGACGCGTCCCGCGCTACTCCCCCGCCATGTGCCGCACGAACCGGCTCCAGCCCTCGCGGCCGACCGCGAAGGCCGGGCGGCTGACGTCCTTGGAGTCCCGCACGTGCACGGCCTGCCCGGTGACGGCGACCTCCACGCAGTCATCGCCCTGGGCGCTGCTGTAGCTGGACTTGAACCAGTCGAGTTCCGTCGTCCTCACAACTCTCCTCGCATCCGCTCCAGCAGGCCCGCGGACTCTTTCGGGGACAGGGCCTGCGAGCGCAGTCTCGCATAGCGCTTCTGGATGCGGCTCACCTCTTTCCGGTCAGCGATCAGGCGCCCGTTCTCCTGTCCCTCCGAGTACGCCAGCCACTGTCCGTCCGGTGTCTCAAGCAGCCGGACGGGACCGGCGAGGCAGGCGTGTTGCTCGCTGTCCGCAGCCATGACCTGGAGCGTCACGTTACGCCGGGAGATGAGGCCGAGGACGTGGTCGAGCAGTTCGCGGGTGACCTCGATCCCGCCGAGACGGCGCATGAAGACGGCCTCCTCGACGATGAAGTCGAAGGTGGTGCCGGGCCTCTCGTGGAGCAACCGCTGCCGCTCCAGACGGGCCCGTACGGTGGCCTCCAGATCCTCGTCCGTGAGAGGTGGGATGTCGTTCTCGCAGAGGGCGCGCATGTACCCCTCCGTCTGCAACAACCCCGGCACCAGCCTGCACTCGTACGTGGCCAGGCTCACCGCGAGCCGTTCCAGGCGGGCCCACTGGCGGAACCAGGCGGCCAGGCCCGGTTCGCCGCGCGTCAGGTACTTGGCGGCCTTGCGCAGGGCGCCGGTGTCGCCGAGGGCGACCTCGGCCAGTTCCACGAACGACTCGTCGGGCATCCGGCGGCCCAGTTCCACCGACGCCACCGTGTGCTTGGAGTACCGCACCCAGGTGCCGAGTTCGGCGCGGCTGAGGCCGGCGTGCTCGCGCAGGGCCTGGACGACGGCACCGAAGGTGCGCAGGCTGCTCGAGGGGTTCGGTTCCCCTCCCAGGTCCACTGCCGGGTCCGCTCCCGGGTCCGCTTCCTCCGTGGCGCAGGCATCGTCTGTGGTCATGGGCGGCCCTCCCGGTGCTGTGCTGTACGCGCGGTCTCCCCCGCGGCCGAACCCGCCCAGAGTTACCGAAAGGGCCGCACGCCGTCCACCCGGAGTGCGTGTACGGTCACCCGGCGTACGCGGTCCGCCGCCGGGGCGCGGGTGGTCAGCGCAGCGGCTCGAAGGGGGCGTCGCCCTCCTGGGCGTGGTAGGCGTGCAGCAGCGAGATCCTGGCGACCCGCCGCCCCTCCGCCACCGCCTCCCGTGCCGCCTCTCGCCCGGTGAAGTCCCGTCGCTTCCGCTCGTGTTCGGTGAACGGTTCGAGGACGGGCGGGGCATACAGCAGCGGCAGGTCGGAGCCGTCCCGGACGAGTGTGACGACGAGGTGGTCACGGGTGCGCGTGTCGCGGTACCCGTACCGTTCGGAGGAAGGGGAGAAGTTCACCGGCAGCGGCTCCGGCGAGCCGGTCCACCGGTCCTCGCCGAGCGCCTCCGCCCACTTCTCGCCGACCTCGTACGGGTCGCCGTCGAGGACGACGTACCGCTCCAGCCGCCACTGGCAGCTCACCGGGCCGGGCGGTTCGCCCTCGAATGCGGGGTGGCGCAGGCAGTGGTCCTTCGCGGCGGTGCCGAGTTGCCGTGACACGCCCGGCAGGCCGTCGACGATCTCCTCCAGACGGCGTTCGCCCTCCGGCGCGGCCTCGCGGCTGGCCGCGTCGACCTCGCCGGTGCTCGACAGGACGCTCATCGGCTCGGCCAGCCACACATAGCCGTACCACCCCGCCGTGGCCAGGGCCGCCAGTGCGGCCGCCGTCGCCGCCGCGCCGACGATCCCGCGCCGCACCCGCGATCCGGCCTTACCCGTCACCCTCGAATCCCCCGCTTCCCCTGTCACCGGGCGGTCGCGGATCCGCCCGCGCCCTCGTTCACGGCACCACGCTAAGCCCCGGCCCGCCCGTTGTCCGGACCGGGAGAGCGGCAGGAGTGGTTCCGGACCCGCCCCCTCCCGTCAACGCTCCCGCATCCAGGCGAGCTCGATCCGCGTGGCATCGGGCCGCCGGCCCGCCGGGGTCCGGCACTTGTTCGCAGCCCTGGACCTTGCCCGGGGCAAGCTCTACGGCCACATCAAGCCGATCAAGAAGCGCACCCAGTTCACGGCTGAGGTGCGTTCACGCTGCCTGGCCGGGCGTACGAGGCACGCGCGACGGTTCAGCGCTCGGGGGCGTCCCAGGTGACGTTGACCTCGCCCGGTCCTTGGTCGGAGAGGAGCATCGAACGCTGGAGGCGGCGCAGCGCGGGAGAGGGCTCCAGGCCGAACTCCTTGACCAGGCTGGAACGCACCTTGTGATACACCTCCAGCGCCTCCGAGCGTCGTCCGGCCCGGTACAGCGCAAGCATCAGATGCGCGCACAGACCCTCGTGCGTGGGGTGCCGGGCGATGATGCCCCGCAGTTCGCCCAGGAGCTCATGGTGGCGTCCCAGGCGGAGATCCGCATCGATACGGCGGTCAAGGAGGTTGAGGTGGGCCTCCTCGAGTTCCTCGACCTCCGCCTGGAGCTGAGGTCCGGTGCGTATGTCGGAGAGCGCGTCTCCACGCCAGAGCGCGAGCGCCTTGGTGAAGGCGTCGGAGGCGGCCTGGAAGTCGCCTTGCTCCCGGGCGCGGTAGCCGACCGCCGTGAACATCTCGAAGCGCCGCAACGCCACCCGGTCGTCGGCGACCTTGAGCACATAGCCCTCGGACTCCGTGGCCAGGGCGAGCCCGGGCTCAGAGCCGACGGCCGCTCGGGACTGAGCCACGGCCTGGGCCATGCGCTTGCGCAGGTCGAGGACATACGTCTGCACGGCGGTTCGCGCGCACGCTGGGGCACTCTTGGACCACAGTTCCTGGACGATCATTGAGACCGGGACGAACTGATTGGCCCGCATGGCCAGCAGCGCGAGGAGCACTTTGGCCTTCGGTGCTGTGGGAACCACCGAGATGACACCCTGCGAAACCTTTAACGGGCCGAGCACATCCACATACATCGCTTTCCCCCGTGCTGAAGTTCGGCTGCCATGCTGCCGCGTTCCCGGCACACGCCCTGGATACATTCCGGTAACGCGTCAGGCAAGAGGCATTTCGCTGTACACCGCGGTAGCGGCGTTGAACTCCTTCATCACGCCGGCGGTGTTCACCCCGCGGGGACCGAGCGCCTGGCCGATCTTGTCCACGTTCACATTTCCGCCGGGCCGACGGACGCGCACAGATGCGTTGATCTTCTGTTTCTTCCCGGGCTGATACTGCGTGGACATGATGGCCCCCTCATGACGACGCGAGAACTCCGTTGAGGCTAGCACCCGACTCGTGCGACCCCGCATGAGATCGATGCTTTTCGGCCAACAGAAATGGAACAATGAATTCCGGAAATCTTCGGCCCCTGAGAACATGAAACCTCATTGACTTTCTTTGATCAAATCGACTGACGCCACTGGCCAGCGTTTTCCGCCTCGATTCCGGGGGTTATTCAGCCCCTGGCCCGGACCCGATGACCATGACTTAGCACTCCTGCTCGCCCCGGTGGCCCGCAAGAACAGCCGGCAGCCGGCCGAACAGGCCGGCCACCCCACGCCTGACGGCCTGCGGCACCTCCTCGCCGGAGCGAGGTGGGAGCCCGATGACACCGGGCTCATCGGGAAGGGCACCACCTCAGCCGGGGTCCAGCGCCAGCACTCCGGAACTGCCGGCCGGACCCGGAACTGCCGGATCGGCGTCTTCTCCGCCTGTGCCACACCCGGCCGGCGCGACAAGGCGGGCCTGCGGCGACACCCCGCCGACCGGCGTACCGAAGGCCGGCGCATTGCCCGCGCCGGCGGGTACGTCGAAGGTCGTGCCGTCCACGACCGCCTTGCGCCGGTCACGCCAGAACACCTCGCCGCGACCGGCGGGAACCGTCGGTTCCGCGGCAACCACGAACAGCGCACGCAGCGGCGCACTGCCCAGCCGGCTCAAGTCATGGCCGTCGGTCCCGGGCCAGAGCCGTTACCACTGCCAGGGCACTCACCTCGAAGAGTGCTTCACAGGCTCGACTGACCGCGTAGCAGAGGAAGTAGCGTTCGGCCAGCGCGATACCGCCGGCGTCGAGGCCGGCGTAGAGCAGGCTGGTCAGCAGTCGGGTGGCAAGGAAGGCCGGATCCTCGTTCAGGAAACGTTGCAAACCATCCGAGCCGGCGACGACGCGATGGAATGAACTGTCTTTCAGGTCAACGCCGTTGGCGGGATCTGGGCCTTCGTCCTGGAGCCACAGGCGCCCCGCGCGGAAGTCTTCCGTGACCTCGGCCTTGACCGGATGCACAGCCTGGAACCAGGTCGCCGCGGCCGGGGACACCACGGGTCCGCGGCCCTCGGCCTGTGCCAGCACCCCGTCCACCAGGGGCTCCAGCCGGTATGCGATCCGCTCGTACTTCTGCTCCAGCATCGCCTGCGCGCCCCGCGGATCCCGGCTGGACGCGACGAACGCCTCGGCGTGCGAGCGGTAGCTGAGAAACCCGAGAGGGACGCCTTCCCGCCCCTCCACGAGTTGCTGGACGGTCGCCGGCCCCGCGGTACTGACGCCCCGCAGATGCGCAGCCATCAGTTCCGCCGCCGCCCACAGCAGGGCGGGCCTGCCGCGCTCCGACGCGACGGTCAATTCCAGCAGCGCCGGGCATGCCGACGCCAGCACCGAACGGGTGACCGGCCCCAGCCGCGGCCCGGCGAACACGGAACCGGCGAGCGGAACCAGCCGGGCCGGGCCTGCCGTCACCTCGACCCCGCCGATCTCCCGCGCACGCTCCCGTGCTTGGCTCAGGCAGGCGCGGGACTCCTTTCTTCCCTCCGGCCGCAACTGCACGCAGAGAGCGGCGGTGCCCGGGCCGGCCCCCGGGACGGGCAGGAAGAATCCGGGCCGTTCAGGGGCCACGACGGTCAGCAGCGGGCGGGCCACCTCCTGCAGCAGGCGGTCCCGGTCGGCCGCGGCCCCGGTCAGCCGGATCTCCAGCCAGTCGTCCGCCGGATCCGACTCCAGCGGGGCGTTCTCCGCGGCCGGTGCGGCGTCCTTACTGCTGTGCGTGGTCATCCGATCTCCGGCTGGGACATGGCCATCTCGAAGGCGAGCTCGATCAGTGTGATCCCGGCCTGTCTCCTGGGCAGCCGGATACCTCGCTCGTCCTCGACCAGACCCCGGCCGCGGAGGAACTCGGCGAGTGGGGCGATCGCCGGCCGGGTCAGCACCTCGGCCAGCTCTGTGCCGGTGGCAAGCCGCCACTGGTCCCGCAGGACCCCGTCGAACATCGCGAGACCGGCCTGGAGCAGCGATACGAGGACTCGGTCCTGACCGGCCGACACATCGATGTCGAAGCCGAGCGGATCACTGATATAGGAGTGCAACCGCCCCTTCTCATGGGACTGGAACCGCCCGTCCAGCAGGGAGATGGCGCCGGATCCCAGCCCCACCGTGTCGGCGCGGAGCTGGAAGTACATCGCCGCGAACGGCGAGACCTTGCCGAAGTAGCCCGAGGCGTACTCGGTGAGCCCCGATCCGTGGATGGCCTGGCGGGCCCGGGTGAAGAGGAGCTGCTGCTTGCGCAGATAGTCCCGCTTCTCCACCCCGGCCATCCTGCGCCTCATAAAGGTGCCGGGCGTCGGGCGGAAGGAGTAGAGCGACAGGTGGCTCAGCGGAAGCTCCAGCGCCTTGGCCACCGTGGCGTCGAGTTCCTCGGCATCCTGGTCGGGGAAGCCCGACATGATGTCGATGGTCACGTCCTCGAAGCCGGCTTCCCGGGCGTTGTAGACGATCCGCTCCGCCTGCTCGGCGGAGTGCCGGCGGCCGAGCCGCCGCAGCCTGGCATCGTCGAAGGACTGTACGCCGCTGGAGACCCGGTTGAAGCCCAGCGAGCGGAACAAGCGCAGCTTCGCCGCGTCCACGGTGTCCGGGCTGCACTCGATCGTGGCCTCGGCGACCCCGCCGAAGTCGAAGGAGGACCGCAGGGCCTCCATGATCTGGGTGGCCTCACGCTCGTCCAGACTGCTGGCCGTGCCGCCTCCCCAATACATCACGTAGGGGGTGTGCGTCTCACTGCGCAGCTCCGCCCCACGGGCCTTGATCTCACGGCACATCGCGTCGATGTACGAGCGCCGGACGGAGTCCTCCGGGCGGCGGAGCAGGTCCTTGTTGGGAATGCCCTGGACCCAGTCGCAGAAGGTGCACCGGGAGTAGCAGAACGGTACGTGTACATAGAGCATCACCACCCGTCGGCCCGGTGTGCTCAACGGAAGACCGGAGACTGACTCGTCCGCGACGAGCGGCGCCATGGAGGGCATGGTAATTCCTTTCACAGCCGATGTGGCATATTGGGATCAGGAGAGCGGTGTCCGTGCCGAAAAACCGGGCGCGGACACCGCTCCCCACGTGTCAATGCACGCTGATCACCTAATGCACTCCTGGAGTCAGGAGGAGCAGGAACAGCAGCACTCGCAGGTGGTGCAGGAGGCCGACATCACCTTGGCCACAACCTCGCTGTCCTCCAGCCGGCTCTCGTCCAGGAATTCGGAAATCTCCAGGGCGTCGATGTCAAGGTCCTTCAGTTCCGCGTCCACGGGAACTCTCCCTTCAATTTCGATCGGAACGAATGCGCGTCGACTGACTGCGCACAAAACGGAGGCTATGGCGGGTCATTTCCGGTGGTCAAGGCCCTTCGAGCGATCCGCGAGAAACGCTCGTAACCGGCTTCCCAGATGACATGCCATCGCTCCGTGCGCACTAAGGAACTGGTGAAGAGGTGGTCGGCAGACGACAGGGAATCCACTAAGGAACAACCTGTCTTTGCACGTCACAGCATGAAACGGAGGCGTCTCCGCCGTTTTTACAGCCTCTTGCCCGCGGTGATTCGCGGCGGATATACATGCGCTGTTCGCACACTTCACCCGGTACGCAGAGGAGATTCGCCATGGCCGAGCACGTGCAGGAAGATTCCAGCGACTTCACCCTTCCGGACCTGGCAGAAGTGCGCGAAGCGGCGGTCGCCGTCGACACCCGGTCAGTCCTTTCGCTCCCGCTGGGGCAGGAGCCCCCGGAGTCACGCGCGGCCGTCGCGCTCGCACTGTGGGAGGACCGCTCGATAACCACAGACGAACTCAAGAAGGCGGCCGAGGAGAGGTGTGCGACCCGCGCTCCGGTCCTGCACACATTCGTTCCGCTCTACACGACCAACCACTGCGACTCCGAGTGCAAGATGTGCTCCATGCGGAAGGGAAACGTCCGCCTCGACCGCAAGTTCTCCGGCCGCAATGAGATCATCGAGCAGCTGCGAATTCTGCGCGACCATGAGGGTGTGCGCGGGGTCGGGCTACTCACCGGCGAATACGAGGACAAGCACACCCGTCTCGCCTCGGCCTTCCGCATCGGCTGGGCCATCCGCACTGCGCTGGATATGGGCTTCGAGCGGATCTACTTCAACATCGGGAGCATGGAACCGGACGAGATCGAGATCCTCGGTGAATGGGTGGAGCGCGAGGACCCGGTCACCATGTGCGTCTTCCAGGAGAGCTATGACCGGGACACCTACCGCCGGTTCATGGGAAAGACGTCCGCCGGGGTGCCCAAGGCCGATTTCAACCGCCGCGTGACCTCCTTCGACCGTTGGCTCGACGCCGGCTACCGCTATGTGAACCCGGGCGTACTGGTCGGGCTGCACGACGATCTGTCCGCCGAGCTGGTGGCCCTGGTCGCCCACGGCGAGCACCTGCGCCGGCGCGGGGCCGTGACGGACCTTTCCGTGCCTCGGATGCGTCCCGCCATGACATCGCGCGACACCACCCGGGTCAGTGACGAGGACTATCTGCGGATGATGGCGGCCGTCGCGTTCGCATGCCCGGAACAGCGACTCGTCCTCACCACCCGCGAGCCCCAGGAGTTCCAGGACCGTGCCCTCGGCCTGGCCGGCGTCATCTCCCCCGGCAGTCCGGACGTGGCGCCCTACAGGGGCGATGCGCAGACCCGCAACGATGAGCGTTCCTCTCAGTTCCAGGTCGCCGACCTGCGCCGCCCACGGCACATACTCGACCGCATCGAGTCCTCGGGCATCGAAGTGGGGCACTTCGTCAACCCGTCGCCCCGGCCCGCCACCGCAGGCCGATCGTGATCGTGCCCCAGCGACCGCTCGTCTACCTGCTCCATGGCCTGCTGGGCACGGCATACGCGCATTTCGGCCGGCAGATATCCGCATGGCGCGGCGGGTACCGGCCGGTGCCCATCGACCTGCCCGGCCACGGCCGGTGTCCGCTGGACGCCCAGCCCGACTACTACGACGACGCCTTGCGCTACGTACTGGCCCTGCTCGACCGCTTCGGGCCGGGACGGCTGATCGGAGCCTCGTATCTCGGGGGCCCGCTCGCCGTACGTGCCGCCGCCGCTCGTCCGCACCTGGTCGGCTCCCTGGTGCTCACAGGGTTCGTGCCGGACACCGCCGAGGACGCCTTCCAGGCGCAGATCGCCGGCTTTGAGCAGCTGGCCGCGGAACATCCAGAGCTCGCAGACGAGTACGAGCGGCTGCACTCGATGCGCTGGAAGCAGACGCTCGGCTCGGTCGTCGCCCACGCGGGGCGCGACTTCGCGGGAACGGTGCGCGTCAGCCCGCAGGAACTGACAGAGCTCGGGATCCGCACGCTGTTGATCAACGGATCGCTCAAATCCGCTGAGCGGGCCGCCGCCGAGAGCGCGGCCCGCCTCGGGGGGCCGGTCAGCGGTCATGTCGTGCCGGGCGCGGGTCATCTCGTCAGCAGGGACGCCCCGGAGCAGTTCATCCAGACCGTCGAAACCTTCTGGCACCGGGAGGCCGAGCATGACTTCGCCTGAGCCGCCGTCCCCCGGCTCACTGCGGGAGGACCTGTCCCGGTTGCTCCAGGAGGGGGATCCGCACCGCCCGCTCGACTCGCTGGAGGTGGTCGTGGTGCGGGGATTCCTCACCCAGCGCCTGCCGCGCCTGGACACCCCCGCACCGGGGGACGTCCCCAAGACCATCGAAGGATGGGTGACATGGGCCGAACGCCATTCAGCCGCTTCCTGACGCCCGCCGTGTCCGGTTCCACGGCCTCGGGCCGCGACCCCGGCGTGTACTGGGGAGCGGAGTTCGCCTCCTGGGACGACCTGCTGTCCGAGGGGCGCCGGCGCGCGGCGCTGCTCCGCTGCGGCACCACCTACGCCGTGAACCCGGAAGGCGGGCCGATGGCGTCGCTGGCCTCGCTGCTCGCCGTCGCCTCTGTCCCGGACACAACGCTGCTGTGGGCATCTCCGAAGCGCCTGGGACTCACCGTCCGCGAATCGGCTCCCGAGGTGTTCGAGGTGACCGGAGGAGCCTCGCTGCCGGCCTCGTCCGATCGCCCGCTGTGGGGCATCTGCACCTCGGGCAGCACCGGCACGCCGAAGGTGGCCATCGGCCACGCCGACGAATGGGAGCTGATCGCGCTGCACAGTGAGGCGGCGATGTACCAGGACGCAATCGGGGGCAGACCCCCCACCGCACTGGCCACCTGCCTGCCGCTGGGATTCTCCGCCGCCTTCTTCATGTCCGTACTGCCGGCACTCTTCTTCCGTCGCGATCTGCTGATCTTCCCGCCGCACGACTGGCGTCCACTGACCGGCCTGGCCCAGCGGCACCGGGTGGCCGCGCTGGGTGTCCCCGCCCTCGCCGCCGCCGCGTGCATCAACGCGATCGAGCCGGCGGCGATGGACTCCGTGGCGCTGTTCCTGGGAGGCGGCCATCTCAGCGGCGAGCGGGTGCGGCTCATCCGGGAGCACTTCACCGGCATCCGGGTGAGCAATCTCTACGGCACCGCGGAGACGGGGGCGATCGCGCTGGACCACGATCCCGGACACAACGAGCACGTCGGATTCCCGATCGCCGGGAAGTCCGTGTGGATCCGGAACCCCGACGAGCGGGGCACCGGCGAGGTGTGCGTCACCGGGCCCGGCTGTGCCCAGTACCAGTGGCGCCCCGGGCAGGCGCCGACCCCCACCGCCGGCCTGGTGTCGGGGACGGACTACGGGCGCTTCGACTCCGCCGGTCACCTCTGTTTGGAAGGCCGCCCGGACGGCGGCGAGAAGCTGGCCGGCGTACTGGTGTATCCGCGGGCCGTCGAGCGCCATCTGCTCACGCTGGACGGCGTCAGCGACGCCCGGGTCACCGTGGAGCACCCGTCCTCCGGACTGGAGCATCTGGCCGCCACCGTGGTCGGGGAGGTCGATCCCCCGGCTGTCGAGGAGCACTGCACCCAACTGCCGGAACACCAGCGGCCCAGCCGAATCCGCTACGTCTCCGAAGGCGAGGCGGCATCCGTCTACACCGCACACGGGAAGCTGTGACATGGCTGACGACAACTCTCCCCAGGTCACCAACGCTGTCCAGCAGGGCCTGGACAGCACCTACCGGGTCCGCGCCGACGCGTTCTACGTCCGCCAGGACGACGGCGTCTGGCTGGGCAACAACGCCGGCTCGTTCTCCGTCCGCGGCCAGGGTGCCTACCAGCTGGTCAGTTCTCTCTTCGGCAACCTGGACGGAGAGCGCAGCCTGGCCGACATCTACGGCGATCTCTCCGAGAACGCACGCAGTTCGGTGCTGCGCCTCGTGCGCGTGCTGCTGCACAACGGCTTCATCAAGGAGGTCAGCCATCCCGCCGAGCCGGTTCCGGACTGGATGCGCGAGCGATACGCCACCCACCTCGCCTTTCTGGAGCACCACGCCGACCGTCCGGTGACCCGGCTGCGCCAGGTGCGGACCCGGCGCGTGGTCTGCGCCGGCCAGGGCGTCGCTCTGCGCGCCATGCTCGACGCCCTGCGCGAGTCCGGCATCGCCCGACTGGACGTGGTCACCGGGAAGGAGGACGCGGATACCGCGGAGCAGTCGGCCCAGGTGCCCGACAGCGGCTACCGCTGGCGGCTGCACTTCACCGACGGCGATCCGCTGGAGGGCCTCGACGACCACCCGGCCTGCGCCGACGCCGATGTGGTCCTGCTCGCCTGCGACGACGTCACCCCGGCCGCTCTCGGCCGGGTGCAGCGCCTGCTGCGCTCGCGCGGCATCCCGGTCGGCGTCCTCGGCCACTGCGGGCCGTTCACCACGGCCGTGCCGCCGCTGGCCGACGCGTCGTGGTGCTGGGAGTGCGTGTATCGGTCCATCGGCGTCCCCGCCAACGGGGACGCCGCAGGGCTGGCGCTCTCCCCCGCTCCTGCCACTGTGGGCGCGCTGCAACTGGCACAGCAGGTGTTCGCCCTGCTGGCCGACGTCCGGATGCCCGACGCCGAGTCGGTGACGACGGTGGAGCCGCTGGCCCCGGTCGTACGGCACCACACCGTCCACCAGCACCCGTGCTGTCCGCACCACGGCCGTGAGGCCGTCGCCCTCACGCGGCCGGCCGCGGCCGGTGATGGGGAGGGATCCGGGGAGACCGCCGTGCCGGAGACGGCGGTGCGCCCGGACATACCCATGCCCGAGGACCCTCCGGAGCGTGCCGCCGTCTCCGACCGCATCGTCGTGGCCGCCGCCGGCCTGACCGACCCCCTGACCGGCCCGCTGCTCGCGCTGGGCGAGGACGACCTGAGCCAGCTTCCGCTGTCGGCCAGCTCATGCCGGGTGGTGCATCCGGCCGGCGACGCGGACCGGCCCGCTGCGCTGCGCGTGGTCTGCAGGGCGCTCTCGCCGCGCGAGGCGCGCAACCAAGCCGTGCTGTTCGCCATGGAACAGCTGGCCGCCCGGGTCGCGGAACTGACCTGGCCGGCAGAGCGGAACGCCGCCCGGTACCGGTTCGGCGCCGGATGGTCGCTGGCCGAGGCCCGGTTCCGGGCCCGGCTGCACGCCGCGCTGGACGCGCCGGCCGGGACACCGCATGAGGCTGCCGGACCGGAGGAGCGACCGGCCGAGGGGACCGTCCTCGCCTTCCTCACCCAGACGCTGGACAGCCTCGGTGCCGGCGCCCGGTGGCGCGTCGGCGAGCTGGAGAAGCCGGCGCACGGCGCCGTACGGGCCCGCATCACCACCGCCGACGGCGCCACCGCGACCGGCGTCGGTACGCACCGGGATCAGGCGCTCGCCCATGCGCTGGCCCGCGCCGTGGCCGCGCGTACGGCGTCCGGTGTGGGGTCACAGGACCTGGAGCGTGTCGCGTTTCTCGCTCCTCCCGTCCGTACCTGGGCTCAGACGGAGGCCGCCGACCTTGCCGCGCACGAGGTCACCGAGCTGCTGCCGTTCCTCCGGTCCGCCCCGGGCAGCGGATCCGGCGGGGGCGCCACGTTGCGGGTGGTCGCCCTGGTACCCGAGGAGGTGTCCAGATGACCCTGCCGACCACCCTCACCGAGCATGCCGCCTCCGGACCCGCGGTGGTGGGCGAGGGCTACCTCGCCCACCATCTGGCCAACCGGTTCGCCGTCGCTCCGGTGCCGCCCCCGCCCACTCGTGGACAGCAGGACATCACCGTGCTGGTGGCCGAGCTCGGCGAGCTCGGCGACTACCAGGACACCATGGTGGAGAGCCTGGTTATGGGCAGGCGACTGCTGTTCGTGGGCACCTGGCGCTCCCTGGCGTACCTCGGGCCGCTGTGGACACCGGGCACACAGGGCTGCCCACGCTGCCTGGTGACCCGTACCGCCAACACTCCCTTCGGCCCCGGCCTGGACGGAGACGATCTCGCGGAGTCCCTGCCTCACGCCCCCGATGTGCGGACCTGGGGGCCGGGAGTGCTCGGCATCATCGAGCACTATGTGCGGGCCCTGCTGTCCCAGGACACAGCCCGGGGTGACACGGCCACCGGCCGGCAGGTGGTCGTGGTGGACGGTACCGCCGGCTCAGTGGAGCACCAACCGCTACTGGCCGACTCGACCTGCCCCGGCTGCGGCGCGATCAGCACGGACACGCTGCCCGAGCTGACTCCCCGCGGCGTTCCGGTCACCAAGCCCGACCCAGCGGTGCTGCGCACCGGGCGGCTCGACCTGGACCACCTGTGCCGGCAGCTGCTCTTCCCGGGCCTCGGGCTGTTCAAGGAGGTGCGCCAGGACCTGCAAAGCCCGTTCGGGGCATGCTCCGTTGAACTGCCGTCCCGCTGGGGACGCCGGGAGCCGGCCATCGGCCGCGCTCGGGACTACCGCTCCAGCCGGGCCATCGCCGTGCTGGAAGGACTGGAACGGTACGCGGGGCTGCAGCGCGGCGGCCGGGCGGCTCCGGTGCGCGCCAGCTACACGGAAGTCGCGGATCGCGCGCTGTATCCGCCTTCGCTGGGCACCCATCCGCCGGAGAGCCATCAGCTCGAGGGGTTCCGCTACCAGGAGTTCCACCCGGACACCGTCGTCGACTGGGTGCAGGCCTACTCCTTCCAGCAGGACGGTCCGGTCCTCGTGCCGGAGCGAGCAGCCTTCTGGGGGCCACGCCACGACGCCGAGGTCTCGTTCTTCTACGACACCTCCAATGGCTGCGCCCTGGGCAGCTGCACCGAGGAGGCAGTCCTGCACGGGCTGCGCGAACTGGCCGAGCGCGATGCCTTTCTGCTCACCTGGTACCGACGTCTCGCCCTTCCCGAGGTGCAGTTGGAGGGCGCTGACCCGCAGCTGGACCAACTACTGGCCAAGTCGGAACTGTTCACCGGTTTCCGCTTCCGCTGCTTCAACGCGACCATGGAATACGGCATGCCGGCCTACGTCCTGACGGCGGAGAACTCCCGGGAAGACGGCCCGCGGACGTTCGCGGGAGGTGGCGCCCATCCCGATCCGGTGCAGGCCGTGACCGGGGGCCTGTACGAACTGGTCGGCACCATTCTCGCCACCCGGGACTCCTATCGGCGCAACCGCGGGGCAGCGCTGCGGATGCTGACGGAACCGGACCTGATGCGCCGCATGGAGGACCACTCGGCGGTCGGAGCGCTCCCCGAGGCCCGCGACCGCTACGCCTTCCTCCTCGACCGGCCCGCCACGGCCGGCGGACGGCTGCCGCTCGCGGAGATCCCGGGCACCCTGCGGTCGGACCAGGACGATCTGCGGGCCGACTTGCACACCGCGCTGACCGGTGTCCTGGACCAGGGGATGGATGTGCTGGTGGTCGACCAGACGATGCCCGAACTGAGGCACCACGGCGTGTGCTGTGTACGGGTGTTGGTGCCCGGTCTGCTGCCGATGACCTTTGGCTACCGCAATCGCCGTACGGCGCAACTGCCTCGGCTCACCGAGGGCACATCGCTTCCGTACACCGCCCAGCCTGACCCGGACGCGCCGATCGGCGCCATCCCGCACCCCTTCCCATGACCTCCCACGGCGGAGGCCCGCGCCGCGTCGGCGGCCCCGTCCCTGTGGCCTGTCCCTGTGGCCTGTCCAGCCCACCGAGAACGAGAAGTTGGAGGGGATCGCACCATGGCACAGCCCACCGTGCCCGAGCCCATCGCCGATGACGAGCTCTATGCGTACACCGAGGGGCTGCGGCGCGATCCCCGCGGAGCCAATCCGCCCGACTGGCGGGTGGACTGGGCCGACGGCCCCTGGCCCGTCACGGTGTACAGCGGGGGCCGGCGCACTTCGCTGTCCGCCACCTCCGCCGGGCCGCTCAGCGCGCTCCACCGGGTGCTGAGCGGCAGCCTGGCGATCAGCAGGGTACGCAACGATCCCGCCGGTGGCGTCCAGGCCACACCCGAGACGCCGGTACCGCACCACGGGCCGCGCGTCCAGATGCGCCGGCCCGTCCCGTCCGGTGGCGGCATGTACCCCACGGAGGCGTATGTCGTGCCGGCGGAGGAGGACCTTGTCCACCACTACTGCCCGTACCGGCATGAGCTGGTGTGCCTTGGCCGCACCGGTGCTGCGGCCCTGCTCCGCCGGACCCTGGGGTTGGCCGAGGGCGAGCCCACGGGGCACCTCGTGGTACTCACCACCCGCTTCTGGAAGAGCTTCTACAAGTACGGCGACTTCACCGCCCGGCTCGCCGCCGTGGACGCCGGTGTGGTGCTGGGCCGGATCCTGCGGCTCGCCGAGGCCGAACCCGGCCCCGCCCGGCTGCGCACCGGCTTCCCCGGAGCGGCCGTCGCCGAATGCCTCGGGATCACGGCCACCGAGGACGTGCGGGAGGTCCCCTGGGCGGTCCTCGGGTTCGGCCCGCCGGCCGGCCACCGCGGCGCGGCCCACCCGGCCTCCGTACCTGCGCCCCCGCGGGCCCTGGAGCGGTCCCGCCGGATCAAGCGCTCAGCCGCCTTCGACCGGTTGCAGCGTGCCTGTCAGGAGCCCGCCGTCCCGCCCGCTCCGGCGGTCGGCGGCGAACCGCCTGCGCCACCGCCCCTGGAACCCGTGCCCCTGGCCGCCCCTCGCCGCCCGGCGCTGCTCGACCCCGCCGTACTGGCCCGGCGTGCCTCCCGCGGTGCGCGGTTCACCGGGGCGGAGGTGGAGTGCGCCGCTCTGTCGACCGTGCTGCACACCGCCACGGATGCGCTCAGCGGGCTCGCCCGCACCGGATCCGGGCCGGCCGCGCACTGGGCCGCACACACCCGGCTGCACTGCGCGGTTCACCGGGTGTCCGGCGTGGCGCCGGGCTGGTACCGCTACCAACCGGAGGAGCGGAGCCTGCTCCGCACCGGCGCGGACGCCGATCCGCGCTGCGCGGTCACCGTCCGCAAGGCGCTCCTAGCCGCCTCCTTCAACCCGGAACTCGCCGCCTTCACGGTGCATATCAGCACTCCGCTGGACTGGCGGGCGTGGCGAGGACCGGTGGCGTACCGGGAGCAGCAACTCGCGGTGGGGGCCGCCATGGAGGCGATCACCCTGGCCGCCGCCGCCGAACGGCTCTGTGGCCATCCGGTCCTCGGATTCGACGCGGACCTCATCGACCGGGCGTACCGGCTGGTGGACAGCGGCCACGGCGTACAGGGGCAGATATGTGTCGGCGCGGTGCGCGCGGACCCGCAATGGGAGATGGGAATTTCACAACGGTGACCGGAACCGAGCAGCTGACAGACACCGAGCGGCGGCAGCGGCTGCCGGAGGCCGACGGCGAGGGGTTCAGCCCCTACCTCCTCTTCCGGCGCGGCACCCTCGCACCCGCGTCCCTGGACGGGCTCGTCCCCCGGCACACCTGGGAGCTACTGGACCGTGCCGATCGCTGCGCCCAGGCGCGTGAGGAGTTACGCGGCCGTCTGGAGGACACCCTCTACGCCGCCGTCCCCGGAATGCCGGCGGCGGAGCGGCGC
The DNA here is from genome assembly GCF_017114865.1 of Streptomyces verrucosisporus. GTDB lineage: Bacteria > Actinomycetota > Actinomycetes > Streptomycetales > Streptomycetaceae > Streptomyces > Streptomyces fenghuangensis. Next base: position 17,506 of record NZ_JADEYH010000031.1, read on the forward strand.
GACCTGCTGCGGCTGCGCAGGACCATTCACAACGACCGGCCGCCGGTCGCGCTCCCGAGCCTGGCCGGGCTCCCGTCGGAGTGCCGGGAGCTGCTGGAGTCCTGGCTGCGGAAGCGCGCCGAAGGCGACCGGCTGCTCGACGAGGCCGCCGCCGCCCTCCCCGGCGAACTGAACGCCGGACGCACGGCACTGGCCGCGCTCATGGCCCACGAGGACTTCCAGCGCGGTGTACAGCTCTCCGACGAGGCCACCTGGCGCGCGCTGCGCGGCTACGCCGCCGATCCTCACGCGACGGGCCGTAAGCCCAGCAGACGACGCCGGCTGGAGAACACCCTCACCAGCTTCGCCTACCGGGTGGTGTTCAAGCCCTCTCCCTTCGGCTCCTTCACCGAGATCGGCGCCCGCCCCTGGGACCGTCCGGGCGCCGGCGGACCGGTCGGCGGCTCGGCCGCGCGCCGCCCGTCGCAGGTCCGGCTGAGCGTCGGCCTGCTGTCGTGGATGAGCTACGAGCTGCGGCGCCTGGCGGGCTCCGAGGACCTGATGCGGATCCGGCTCAACAACTCCCTGGTCTCCCGCGGCGACCGGGTACTGTGCGTCCGCCGGCCCCCGGACGGCGCCAACGCCTCCGAGTTCGGGGCGGCCCAGGTCGTCTCGGCCAGGAACACCGAGCTGGTCCGGCTGCTGCGCCGGCTGCTGTCCGGCGGCGATCTGACCGAGCGCGCCCTCCGCGACCACCTGACGGCGGCCGGACTCGCCCCGGACACCGCCGCCCGCACCGTGGACAAGCTGGTGGAGGCCGGCCTGTGCCACCGCGGACTCGGGCTGCCGGATCAGCAGCCGCGCCCGGCGCAGGCCGTCGCCGCACGGCTGCGCGCCCTGCCCGGGCCACAGGCCTCCGAGTGCGCGGAGATCTTTGCGCGGCTGCAGGCCATCGAGGACACCCTCGCCGGCGCAGACGCCGACGAGCGCGCCGGCCTGCTGGCCGATGTGCGGGGACAGGTCGCCCGCTTCGTCGAGTTGTGCGGCACCCCCGCACCCGCACCGGAGGCGATGCGTTCGGTGGTCTTCGAGGATGTCGGGACCCAAGAGCCGCCGCACGACGACCCGACCGCGCTGGTCGACGGCGAGTGGGCCTCCCTGGAGCTCTTCCAGCGGATCGTGCCTGTGCTGGACGACGCGTCCATCGAGAAGGCCGGCCTGTACACGTACTTCGCCCGGCTGTACGGCGGCGATGAGGGTCCGGTTCCGGCCATCGAGTTCTACCGGGCCTTCGCCGAACTCACGCCGAACGACGCCGCGGCGGTGGCGACGGGGCAGGGCGACGCGCACTGCGACCGGCTGCGCGAGTTGCGTACGGAACTCCTCGACGAGCTGCGCGCCGCCGCCGGCCGGGATGGTGAGGTATGGCTGGACGCCGCCCGGCTGCGCGCCTTCGCCGACCGCCTGCCCGCTTCCCTGCCGCCCTGGCGCTCGGCGGCCTACCGGGTGCAGATCGCCACCGAGGCGAGCGAGCGGCTGGCCGTCGTCAACGGAGTCACCACCGGCCAGGGCGTGTTCTTCTCCCGCTTCTGCGAACTGCTGGCAACCGCCGGTCCGGAGGGCTGGAGCCTCGCCGACGCGCTGCGCCGGTGGATCACCTGGAACGCGCCGCGGCAGACCGATCTCACCGCCGTTCTCGGTCTCAACTTCAACCTGCACCCCCGGCTCAGCCCTCATGAACTGGTCTACCCCGGGTCCATTGCCCGCCCCGGCTCGCCGTCGGAGCCGCTGACGCTGGCAGACCTGTTCGTCCGTGCCGACCACCGTCGGCGCCGGCTCCAGCTCGTCTCCGCGCGGGACGGCGGACCGGTGGACCTGGTGCCGCTGAACTTCCTCTACCCGGCGGCGGCGCCCGGCCTGTACCGCTTTCTGTGCTCCTTCGCTCCCACCCGTACCTACCGCGGTGGCCTGTGGGAGCAGTTGGCCCGTGCGGACGCCAGGTCGGGCCGGGCCGTCCCGCCCGGACCCCAGCGGCGCCCGCGGGTGCGGCTGGGTGGCCTGGTGCTTGACCGGGCTTCCTGGAGCTTCCCGGCCCAGGACATCCCAGAGCCCGCCGGCGGCGGGGAGTGGGACACCGAGATGCTGGCCCGCTTCGACCGCTGGCGCCGAGCGCACGGCGTACCGCGCCACTGTTTCTTCCGTCTGGTCTCCGCTCCGCCACCCGGCGACGGGTCCGGGGACGTACTGGAGGAGACCCGCCGGTGGGCCCTTCAAGCCCGCAGCGCCCGACTGCACAAGCCGCACTACCTCGACTCCCGTAACCCCTTTCTACTCCAAGTACTTTCCCGGCAGCTGGCCGAGGCCGCCGACGGGACCGTGATCTTCCACGAGTGCCTGCCGTCGCCCGCCGACACCTCCGCGGCACACCCGCCGCGGAGCGCGGAGGAGTTCTTTGTGGAGTACACGCTCTCCTCCCGCCGCTCCGCCCATCCGCACGTCGAGGAGGACCACCGTGTCCAGGACTGAAGCCGCCGCCTGGCAGAGCCTGCACATCCACCGCTACGAAGACCAGGACGGCTTCCTGGTCAACGGCCTCGCCCCGGTGCTGACGCCGCTGCGCGCCTCGGGCGCGGTGGAGGATTTCTTCTTTCTGCGCTACTGGCAGGGCGGCCACCACATCAGGCTGCGCCTGCGGACCTCCCTGAAGACGGCGCAGGATGTGGCCGACGCCCTCGTCGCCCATCTGGCCCGCCACCCCGCCGCCGCAGGCCTCGACGCCGAGGAGTTCGGTCCCGCGCAGGCCACCATGGCCGTACTGGAAGCGGAGACGGCGAGCGAGGTACTGCCGTCCGATTCGGTACACCACGCCACCTACACACCCGAGTCGGAGAAGTACGGAGGCGACCTCGGCGTGGCCATCGCGGAGCGCTTCTTCGCCGCAAGCAGCGATGTGGCGCTGGCCACGTTGGCCCGCCTTCCCGGCGGCTCCGGGAAGCGGCTCGGCGTCGCCTTCTCCACCATGCTGCGCGGGCTGTGCGCCGCCCGGCTCACCCCGGCCGAGATGGCCGGCTTCTTCGCCCACTACTGCGTGCTCTGGTCGCCCTATGTCTTCGACCGGTTCCTGGCGACCTGGCCCGAGCTGCTGCGCGCGCGCCGGGAGTCCGTCGGCCGGCACGCGGCCACGGTGCTTGACCAGTCCGACCAGGAGCCGACCGGTCTGTTCGGCCGGGCGGTGGGCACCGCGTGGCGTGAGCTGGCCGAATCCGCCGACACGGTGCTGCCCGCAGTCACCCTGGGTGGCAACGACGCGCCCGTGGCGCGGCGGCGGCAGATTCTACTGGTGAGCTATCTGCACACGCACAACAACCGGCTCGGGCTGATCCCTGAGCAGGAGTCCTTTCTCGGTTGGCTCGGACACCACGTGATCAGCGAATACGCCGGGCTTCCTCCCGCGGCGGACCTGCTGGACCGGGTCCGGGCCACCCGGCGCGAACGGCTCGGCGCCTACGCCGGCCTCGCGCCCACTGCCTGAAACCCGCCGGCGCCGGTCCGGCAGCTCGCCGCACCGCGCTCGATTCGCTCGCTCCGTCCCGGCTCGCCCTGCATGTGAGGAGAACTCATGGACGTCACCGACCACACCTATCCCTTCGCCCGGCACTGCCCTTTCGCCATGCCCGAGGAGTTCGGCTGGCTTCGCGGCCACCAACCGGTGGCCAAGGTCCGGCTCGAAAGCGGTGACGAGGCATGGCTGATCACTCGCTACGAAGATGTACGCGCCGCGCTGACCGACCCCCGGTTCAGCCGGTCGATCCACCGGGACGGTGCCGCTCACGTGGACACGGGCTTCCAGGCCGACGCCGACAGCCCGCTGTTCAACTTCGGCGGCACCATCTCCGAGCCCCCGGGCCACACCCGCTGGCGTCGCATCGTCAACCGCGCCTTCACCCCCCGACAGGCCGAGTCGATGCGCAAAGAGATCGCCGCGCACACCGACGCCCTCCTCGGTGAACTGGTCGCCCGCGGCGAGGGCTTCGATCTGATGGCGGACTTCGCCTACAGGCTGCCGATCACCGTGATCTGCGACCTGCTGGGCATCGAGGACGCCGCCCGCCCGGAGTTCACCGAGCTGGCGGCCCAGCTCACGCGCCGCGACATGCAGTCCTCCTTCATCGAGTTCGGGCAGGCGCTCCAGTCGATCGGCCGCTATGCGGTCGGCCTGATCGTGCGCAAGCGGAAGGACCTGGGCGACGACCTGCTGAGCACCCTGATAACCCTCCGCGACGAGGAGGGTGACGCCGAAGGGCTCACCAACGAGGAGCTGGTCTCCACGGTGATCCTGCTGCTCATGGCCGGCTATGAAAGCACCGCCGTGCAGCTGGGCAACATCTTCTACGCCCTACTGCGCGACCCCGACCAGATGCGCGCTCTGCGCGAGCACCCGGAGCGGATCGACCGCGCGGTCGAGGAGCTGCTGCGCTACGCACAGATGGGCACCGGATACGCCATCGCCAAGTTCACCACCGAGGAGGTCGAGCTGTCCGGCGTGACGATCCCGGCCGGATCCACCGTCTTCGTTTCATTGGCCTCGGCCAACCGCGACGAGCGGATATTCGGAACGGACGCCGACACCCTGGACCTGAACCGGGCAAAGGCGCACCGGCAGACGGCGTTCGGCTACGGCCCGCACTACTGCCTGGGTGCGGCGCTGGCCCGGGTGGAGATGCAGGAGGCGGTCGCCCGCACCCTGACCCGCTTCCCGGGTCTGCACCATGACGGCGACCTGGACGCGGTAGAGCTCACCAGCAACCTCTTCACCTACTACCCGCGCGAGCTGCGCGTCCTGCCCTGACCCCGCCGTCCCGCCACCACTGGAGCAGCCCGATGGACACCGCACAAGAGGCCGACGCCTATCCGTTCCCGCTTGCCTGCCCCTTCACCCAGCCGCCCGAGCTGGCCCGGCGCCGCAAAGAGGCGCCGGTCGCTCCCGTGACCCTGCCCGGCAACGCCTCCGCCTGGCTGGTGACCCGATTCGACGACGTCCGGACCGTCCTCACCGACGAGCGGTTCAGCCGTAGCCCGGTCCGGCAGAACGCGGTACGCGAGCAGCGCCGTGCGGAACCGGCCTCCGGCCCGGGGCAGTTCGACTTCGGTGCCGGGCTGGCCGACCCCGCCGCCCACGCCCGCTGGCGCTCCCGGCTCGGCTCGGTGCTCACTCCGCAGCATGCCGAGTCCCTGCGCCCACGGATCGGGCAGATCGTCGATGAGACCCTGGACGAGATGGCGGTACGCCCCGACCGTACGGCCGAGTTCGTCTCGGACTTCGCCTACCGGGTCCCGGTCCGGGTGCTCGCCGGGCTCTTCGACCTGACCCCGCGGTTGAGCGACCGGCTTCAGGGCTGGGCCACCCGGCTGCGCGGCGCCGCACCTTCGACCGCGGCCTTCGGCGAGGCGATGCGCTCGCTGTACGAGGTCGCCGCCGAACTGGTGGCCAGGGAGCGTGCCGAGCCCGGGCCCGGACTGATCGGGCTGCTGCTCTCCGCTGACCGGGAGGGCCGGGAGGGCACGGGGACGATGACCGATGAGGAACTGGTCTCCACCGTCTTCCTGCTGGCCACCGCGGGATACGAATCCACCGCCGTGCAGTTCGCCAACGGTCTGCTCGCCCTCTTCCAGCACCCGGTCGAGCTGGAGCGACTGCGGTCGGGCTCGGTTTCGATGGCCGCCGCCGTCGAGGAGATCCTGCGCTATGCCCAGGCCGGGACCGGCTTCGCGGGCACCACCTACACCACTGAGGAGGTACGGCTCGGCGATGTCACCCTGCCGCCCGGGGCGACGGTGCTGATCTCCCTGGACTCGGCCGGCCGGGACGAGCGGCGCACTGACCGGCCCGAGGTGTTCGCCCCCTCGCACGGCGCGCCTCACCACCACCTGTCCTTCGGCGCGGGCGGGCACTACTGCCTGGGCGCGTCCGTGGCCCGGGTTGAGCTCCAGGAGGGCTTCACCCGGCTACTCGCGCGGTTCCCCGGACTGCGCCCGTCCGGCGATCCTTGGAGAACCGAGTTCACCCGCAACCTCTTCCACCACTACCCGCGCGAACTCCGGGTGGAGTGGTGACCGGCCACCGAGAGGAAGTCGATATGAGCGACCAGGACGCGTCCCTGTACTGCTCCATCATTCTGTGGGACCTGTCGCGGTCCTCGCAGACGGTCCGCTCCCTGCGCACTTATCTGCGGGACTACGCGACCGAAAGCTATGAGAAGGTGCCCGGCCTGCGGCAGAAGGTGTGGATCTCCTCGACCGGTTCGGAGGGAGAACTCTGGGGCGCGGTCTACCTGTGGGATTCGCAGGAGGCCGCGTACGGCCGACCGCCCGGGGTGTCGCATGTACTCGAGCTGATCGGCTACCGCCCCACCGAGCGCCGCTACTTCGGTGTGGAGGCCGCGGTCACGGGCCTGGACAGCCTGGTGGGCGCGCTGACCGCCGGGGTGGGGATGGCCTTCCAGCCGGGATCTCCCGAGCCGGTGGCCCGTCCGCGGGAGTTTGTGCCGCCCGGCTCCGACGCCTTCATCCAGGCAGGGAAAAACCCAGCCGGCCGTCCGTCCGTCGACTGAGGGACGCATCGGCCCACGCCACCACGGTGGACTGCCCGAAGCCGGACGGCGACGCCGGCATCGGCCACTCCGGCATCTCCAGCCGCGGCGGCTGAACGCCTCGGCCTCCCCGGCGCCGGGGCAGTCATCCGGTGAGTGTGCGCGGGCGCGCCCGGGGCTCGGCCGCCCTCCCGGAGTGCCCGGGGTTCCGGGCGGCCGACGCGGCGGGACCTCCGCCCCGCCCGCTCCGCACGGGTGGAGGCCCGCGCCCGTCCCCTCCCGTCAGCTTCCCCGCGTCCAGGCGAGCGTGATCCGCATGGCGCCGAACCGCCAGCCCGCCGGGGTCCGTACGGCGGTGCCCGCCACTCGCAGGCCGCTCGTGCGGTGCCGCGTCGACCGCAGCGATGTCGTGGCGGCCGTCGGCGAACTGGCCGGGCGGGGCTTCGTCGACCGGACGCCGGACCCGGGCCACGGGCGGCGCAACAGGGTGACGCTCACCGAGGAGGGCCTGCGGCGACTGCGGCACATGGACGAGGTGCTCGACCGGGTGCAGGACGACCTGCTCGGGCCGCTGTCGGCCGAGGACCGGCAGACCCTGACCCGCCTGCTCGGCCGCGTCCTCACCCACCACGAACCGCACTGATCCCCCCGCCCCACCCGTCCGGCGTCCGGCCGCGCGGGTGCGCCGCCCAGGTGGTGCGGGCGGAGCTACGGCAGGGCGCGTGGGTCAGGCGGGCAGGGTGGCGAGCCAGTCGGTCAGCAGGCGGTTGACCTCGGCGGGGCGCTCCTGCTGGATCCAGTGGCCGCAGCCGTCGAGGATGTGGGAGGCCACCAGGCCGGGCAGCGTGGCCGGGTACGCCTCGATCGCGTCGGCCAGCCAGGTCGTGGAGGCGTCCAGGCCGCCGCCGATGAACAGCGAGGGCTGGGTGACGGGGGCGCCGTCGTAGGCGGCGAGGTCCTCCCAGTCGCGGTCCATGTTGCGGTAGCGGTTGAGTGCCCCGGTGAAGCCGGTGCGCTCGAACTCCCCGGCATAGAAATCGAGTTCCTCCTCGCCCAGCCAGGCGGGCAGCCGGTCGGCGGGGAACCGCTCCCGCATCGTCGCGCCCCTGCCGACGAAGTGCGGGTCGGGGGCTCCGGGTGCGGGCATGGTGTCGGCGGACAGGGCCGCGTAGAGGCCCGCGAGCCAGCCGCGCACATCGGGTTCGATCTCGGCCTCGGCGCGGCCGGGCCGCTGGAAGTAGGAGACGTAGAGTTCCTCCTCCCCTCCCATCCGCGCGAAGACCTCGCCGGGGCGCGGCCCGCCGCGCGGGCTGTAGGGGACGCTCAGCAGTCCCACGGCGCGGAAGACCTCCGGCCCGAGCAACGCGGAGTTCGCGGCGATGGGCGAGCCCCAGTCGTGGCCGACGACCACCGCCGTCTCCTCGCCCAGGGCGCGTACCACCGCGACGTTGTCCTCCACCAGGTGGAGCATCCGGTAGGCGTCCGTGGCGGCCGGTTTGGAGGAACGGCCGTAGCCGCGCACGTCGATCGCGACCGCGCGGTACCCCGCCGCCGCGATGGCCGGCAGCTGGTGGCGCCAGGAGTACCAGGACTCCGGAAAGCCGTGGACGAGCAGCACCAGCGGCCCGCTGCCCTGCTCCACCAGGTGGATCCGGCCTCCCGGCGAGGGCACCGACCGGTGGGTGGTCTCCGTGGTGTGTCGCCCGTCGTGCTGCGGCATGGGGCCTCCTCAAGGGCCGTGGGACGCCGACGTGGTGCGGGCCGGTCTTCTCCGGCCCACCGGCGGCTCGGCTCCGATCATGTGGGGGATCCTGCCCGGAGGGCGAGCCCGTTTGCCGGTCCGGCAAGCACGGACCCGGTGGCGGGTGCCGGCACGGCCGGTCGTCCGCGCCCGGTGGTTCCCGGAGACGGATCCGTTCGGGGCACCGGCGAGTTCCTCAGAGGCCGCAGGTGCTTCGTCCGCTTTTCAGATGAGGTGATCGCCGGTCAGTCTCCTGTGGAATGCTGTGGTCGTGGGCGCTGTCCTCCGGAGGACGGCGCCGCCTGCTGGAGTGTTCCCGGGGGGCCATGACCTGTTGGTCCGGGTCAGACCGCGGCGGGGGAGGCGGCGACTGCGCCGAGGCCATCGCCCGGGCGGCCTTCGTCGCGCTCGGCAACGGAAGGTGAGGAAGTCATGGGCGATATGACCACGGGGTCGCTGGTGCTGCGGGTCGTCCCCGAAGCGGACGAGGACGCCGCCGAACTGGATGACCTGGCAGGGCAGCTACGGACCGAACTGCTCGAACTGGACGTGGAGCGCGTCGATCCGCTGGCTGCGGACGACCTGCCCCCGCTGGCCAAGGGTGTGGGCACCACAGTGGGCGCGCTGCTCGTCCGGTTCGGCATCGCGCAGGGCGCGCGTGCCGTGGTGGGCGCCGTCAAGCGGTGGGCGGCGCGCAGCGAGAAGTCGGTGGAGATCACGTTCGGCGAGGACTCGCTGAAGGTGACGGGCATCAGTTCGGAGCAGCAGGACCGACTGATAGAGATCTGGCTTGAGCGGCAGAACATCACTTCCTGAGCTGCCGCCCGGGCGGCGGTCCGCACTCGTCGTCGCCGTGTCCTCGTACGCCGACGCCGGTCTCGCCCGGCTCCGGGCCCCGGCCAGGGACGCGGAGGCGCTCGCGGAGGTTCTGGGCGCCCCGGAGATCGGTGGCTTCGACGTGCGCGGGCTCACCGACCCGACAGCGCAGGAGATCCGCAGCGGCGTCGACGACTTCCTCTCCGGGCGGGGCACGGACGAGCTGCTGCTGGTGTACTTCTCCTGCCACGGTCTGCTCGACGCGCGCGGGCGCCTGTACTTCGCGGGCGCGGACACCCGCAAGGAGCGGCTCGCCTCGACCGGTGTCGAGTCCGGATGGCTGCTGGAGCAACTGGACGAGTGCCGGGCCCGGCGCCAGGTCGTCATCCTGGACTGTTGTTTCAGCGGTGCGTTCGCGCGGGGGACGAAGTCCGGCGAGCGTGATGTGGACCTGGAGTCCCGGATCGTGGGGCACGGGCGGGGACGGACCGTTCTGACGGCCTCGCGGTCCCGTGAGTACTCCTTCGAGGGCGAGAGCCTGACGGGGATGGCCGTTCCGGAGGGCTCGGTGTTCACCACGGGTCTGGTCGACGGGCTCCGTACGGGCGCCGCCGATGCGGATGGCGACGGGTACATCTCGGTCGAGGACGCGTTCGACCACGCGTCCGCGTATGTGGTGGAGCGGGGAGCCAAGCAGACACCGCAGCGCTGGGTGTTCGGAGGCGAGGGAAGGATCTGGCTCGCGCGGGCGGCGGTGCGTGCCGCTGCCGGGGACGATCTGCCCGAAGCGCTGAGGATGGCGCTGGACAACCCGCTGCCCGCCGTACGCGTCGCCGGCGTCATGGCACTCGGCGAGTGGCTGTCGGAGGGGGGCGAGGCCCGTTTCCGGCTCGCCCGGCGGTACCTGGAGCGCATCGCCGCGACCGACGACCCGGCGGTCGCGCGGGCGGCCCGAGCACTGCTCCCCCCGCCGGAGGCGGCGAGCCCGGCCGCGGCGGCCTCGCCGCGGCGGAGGCCCGCACAACCGCGTGTGGTGCAGCCACCGCCGCGACAAGACACACGCCTGTCCGTGGTGCAGCCGCCTCCGCAAGGGGCCGCACGATCACATGTGGCGCCCTCGCCCTCTCCCCCACCAAAGAAGGCTGCCGCCGGGCCGGGTCTCCTGCACACTCTGCCGGTCTGGGACACCCCCGATGACCGGGGACAGTTGCGGTGGATCAGCGGCATGGCTGTTCACCCCACGGCACCGTTGGTCGCCGTCGCGACCAACAGGGAACCGCAGCAGCACGCCGATGGCGGACCACCGCAGCTCTGGGACCCCGTGGAAGGCCGCCTTCTGCACACCCTGCACGGTCATGACGATCCGATCCAGGCGCTCGCCTTCAGCCCCGACGGGGACTTTCTGGCCACTTCGAGCTACGAGGACGTACGGATCTGGGACGCTCACCACTGGCGGCACCTGCTCACCCTGACCAACGAGCTGGGTCTCACCTCCTCCGGACAGCTCGCCTTCGCTCCCGGCGGTCGGCTGCTCGCCACCGACAAGTCCGACGGCACGGTCCAGATCTGGGAGTCGTCGAGCGGGCGGGAAGTGCTCAGAGTCGGCCGGGACACCCACGGACGCTACCCGCGCGTCACGGTGCTGGCGTTCAGCCACGACGGGCTCGCCCTGGCCATAGGGACCGACAGCGGGGTCGTGAGGGTCCTGGATGTCGCCTCGGGCAGACAGCTGCTGCGGTCGAAATGCCACGGGGGCTGGGTGACCGGACTCGTGTTCGGTCCTGGTGACCGGCAGTTGGTCAGCACCGGGAGCGTCGACGCCTCCGTCATCCTGTGGGACACCGAGAAGTGGCGCGCACTGCGGAAACTCCAAGTCGGTGAAGGTGGTGTGGGGGGTGTCGAGTTCAGCCCCCACGACGGACTCCTTGCCGTCAGCACCGGACTCGACGTACGCCTGCTGCGGCCGGACACCGGACAGCATGTAGTCACGCTGGGTGAAGAACTCGGCGACGCCACCGAGGTATTCGCCTTCAGCCACGACGGCGGGCTCCTGGCCTGCGCGGGTGTCGGCGGTGAGGTGGGTGTCTGGGACGCACGGAACAAGTGGCGGATGCACCGCCTGACAGGTGGTCATGAGAGGAAGGCCACGCACCTGGGCTTCACCCCCGACGACCGCCATCTCATCACCGGCGGCAGCGACAGCGTCTGTGTCTGGCGAGTGTGCTGAGAAGCCGTTGCCCGCGACACATCCGACAGGTGAACACCGGGGACCTCCCTGCGGAGCGGCGCCGTCCCCTCGTGGCAGGGGCGCGCTGTCCGTGCGTCATGCGGTGGGGTCCGGGGCGGAGGACCGCCTGGCGGTGTCCCGCCGGGTGATGGCCTCGGCCACCTGCTCGACGGCGGTGCGCAGGGAGTCGCCGTAGGGTCCCTGGGGGAGGCCAGGGGTGTGCCCGCGGGCCGCTTCGATGTGCTCGGCGGCGGCCTCGAACGAACCGAGCCGGCGGTAGTCGTCGGCGAGGTTGAGGTGCAGGGAGGGGTAGAAGGCGGCGATGCGCAGACCGGCGTGGTGCTCCTGGAGACGCTGCTCGGTCACGGCGTCGGCGGCGTCCAGGGCCCGGACGTCCCAGGCCAGGGCCTGGGCGGGGTCCTGGTGGAGGTCCGCCAGGTGGTGCGCGAGGGTGCAGCGGTGCAGTGGGTCGCCGGCGGGGCCGATCGCGGACCACAGGTCCAGGAGTCTGCGGCGGGCGGCCTGCGCCTCGCCGCTCTGTCCTTCGGCGACGGCGGCGCCGATGGCCTCCATGGTCGGGTCGGGGGTGGCGGGGGTGGCGGTCATCGGAAGGGCTCCTCGTGGTTGTCGGTCAGGCGTGGTGGCCGGGGCCGGCGGGCATGGCCCAGGTGGTCAGGTCGCCGCGGTCGGCGGAGCGGACCGTGACGGGCAGATCGGTCCCGCGCAGGTCGAGCATCACGTCGGGGCCGATGGCGGTGCTGACGGCCGGGTAGAGGGTGGTCAGCTCGAAGAAGACCCGCACCTCCCCTCCTGTCACGGTGGCCGGGAGCAGGGCGCCGGGGTGCCCGTCGGCAGCCGGGAGGACCAGGCCTTGCCGGGTGGCGTGCAACTCGATCCGCCCGCCGGGGTGTTCCTCCAGTGCCCGCAGCAGCGCGTCCTTCCCCACCGTCATGCGGGTGGTGGCCTCCGGCAGGGAGGCGAGCATCAGGTGGTGGTCGGGGAACTCCTCCCTCAGCACCCGGCAGTGCCGGTCCTCCCGTCCCGCCATGCGCAGCCGGACGCCGTACGGTGTCGCCTCGATCCGCACCAGCGGGCTGCGGCGCATCTCGCCCGCCGCGGCCCGCAGTTCGCCGCCGTCGACCGTGGCGGCCCAGGCCGTGGCCGCCGGTTCGGCGGGGACGAGTGTCCGGGTCGAGAGCCGGTACCGGTCGGTCGCGGTCAGCGCGACCGCCTCGGCGGTCGCCTCGATCCGCAGCCCGCCCAGCACCGGCAGTCCCGGATCGCACACGGTCGCGGTCAGGACCTGCTCGACCGCGTCGGCCAGTACCGGCCCCTTCAGCGCGGTGACCGGCCGGCTCGGCACGCCGTGGAGCGAGGACTTGAGCGCGGCGGCTTCCCTCCGTACCGCCGCCGCGTCCCCGAGGATCTTCGCGACGTGCTCGTCGATCAGCCGGGACGCCTCGCCGGGCCCGGCGTCGAGCACCGCCTCGGCGGTGGTCAGAGGCATGGCGATGCGGCGGAGCCGGCGGAGGGTGGTGGCCCGTGGCACCTGGTCGGCACCGTAGTAGCGGTAGCCCGAGACCGGATCGGTCTCGGCGGGGGGCAGCAGCCCGGAGTCGGCGTAGAACCGCAGCGCGCTGGGGGTCAGACCGGTGCGCTGGGCGAAGACCCCGATGGGCATCAGCTCGGAATTCGGCACCCGGTCATCGTCGGGCTTCAAGCAGGTCGAAGGTCAACACCGGGCGCGGAGTGCGGGGAAAGGGGCGAGGGATTCAGGATCGGGCGCCGACGACGAGGTTGCTCGCGCGCGGGGACTCCACCAGTGCGGCGGACGCGGTGGCACTGGAACGGCACGGACGGCTGCCCGGCTCCCCACCGACGTTCACCGTGAGCGGGCGCGAGCGAGACGGAGGCCGTGTGGGAACTGGCGGAACACCGTTCGGTGTTCATCGAACGGCGGCCCGAGCACGCCGGCCACGCCCTGCACACCGTCTTCGTCGACGACCACGACACCCTCGTGGCCGGTATCACCGCCCGGGACCTGGAGCCGGCCAAAAGGGAGGCCTGCCTGAACGGCGTCCGCAAGGTCACGTACCGCGATCCGGAGGGGAACGGGCTCGGGCTCGGGTTCGGCGGCGCTCCGCTCCGATCGCGGGCGGCTCGCACGGCCGACCCGCACGGCCGACCCGCACGGCCGACCCGCACGGCCGACCCGCACAGTCGGCGCCCGGCGAGGCGGGAGATCCACCCCGCCACCTTCAACCTATAGCGCACCGGGGGCCTTGCGGCAAGACCCGGTTCTTGCCGCAGAATCGTCGCCCTGGGCCGGAAACCGCACAAACGACGTGTTTCGCGGGTTATGCGTGCCATTGTGCGCTTATGCGACGCACGGGGCAGCCGGTCCTGGACCGATTCTCTTCACAGGGGGACTTCCGTGATCGACGTGATCATCGCCGGCGCCGGGCCGACCGGTCTGATGCTGGCCTGCGAGCTGCGGCTGCACGGTGTGCGCGTGGTGGTGCTGGAGAGGGAGGCTGAGCCGACCGGGGTCGTCCGCGCGCTCGGCCTGCATGTGCGCAGCATCGAGGTGATGGACCAGCGCGGCCTGCTGGACCGGTTCCTCGCGCACGGCAGGCGGTACCCGGTCGGCGGCTTCTTCGCCGGCATCCCCAAGCCCTCGCCCGAACGCCTGGACACCGCGCACTCGTACGTCCTGGGCATCCCGCAGCCGGTCACCGACCGCCTGCTGGCCGAGCGCGCCGCCGAGCTGGGCGCCGAGATCCGGCGCGGCCGCGAGGTGACCGGGCTGGAGCAGGACGAGGAGGGGGTGACCGTCGAGCTGGCCGACGGTACGCGGCTGCGCTCGCGCTACGCCGTCGGCTGCGACGGCGGCCGCAGTACGGTGCGCAAACTGCTCGGCGTCGGCTTCCCCGGCGAGCCCGCCGGGGTCGAGACGCTGCTGGGCGAGATGGAGGCCACCGAGGACCCGGCGGTGATCGCGGCCGTGGTGGCCGATGTGCGCAAGGCCCAGCTGCGGTTCGGCGTCGGGCCCGTCGAGGAGGGGATCTACCGCGTCGTCGTCCCCGCCGAGGGGCTGGCCGGGGACCGCACCGTCCCGCCGACGCTGGAGGAGGTCAGGGAGCGACTACGGGCGGTCGCCGGCACCGACTTCGGTGTGCACTCGCCGCGCTGGCTCTCCCGCTTCGGCGACGCCACCCGGCAGGCCGAGCGCTACCGGGCCGGCCGGGTGCTGCTGGCCGGCGACGCCGCCCACATCCACCCCCCGGTCGGCGGCCAGGGCCTCAACCTCGGCATCCAGGACGCCTTCAACCTGGGCTGGAAACTGGCCGCCGAGATCACCGGCTGGGCGCCGAAGGGGCTGCTGGACAGCTACCACGACGAACGGCACCCGGTGGCCGCCGACGTACTGGACAACACCCGCGCGCAGATGACTCTGATGTCCACCGACCCCGGCCCGCGGTCGGTGCGCCGGCTGGTGTCGGAACTGATGGACTTCGAGGAGGTCAACCGGCATCTGACCGAGAAGATCACCGCGATCTCGGTCCGTTACGACCTCGGCGGGGGCCACGGACTGCTCGGCCGGCGGCTGCCGGACGTGAAGCTGGGGCGGGGCCGCCGCCTGTACGAGCTGATGCACGGCGGACGCGGGCTGCTGCTGGACGGGACCGGCCGGCTGTCGGTGGCGGGCTGGGCGGACCGCGTCGACCATGTCACCGACGCCGGAGGGGAGTTGGCCGTGCCTGCGGTGCTGCTGCGGCCCGACGGCCATGTGGCGTGGGCGGGCGGGGAGCAGTCCGGGCTGCTCGACCACCTGCCCAGGTGGTTCGGCCCCGCCACCACCGGCTGAGCCGGGGGTCCGCCGCCTGGCGGGGGCTCAGGCTCCGGCGGACCGGGGGGCGTTTGCGTCCCCGGCCCGCTTCCCGGGTGCTGTACGCGGGGTGAGGGGGAAGGACAGGGTCATCAGCGCGGTGGCGACCACGGGCACCCAGCCGACGCCCGCGACACCGGCCCGTACCGGCCTCCCGTGCCGAGCGGGGCCGCAGCCGTTCCGGGGACCCGCCCCCATCACCGGCCGCCGCGTGGGCCGTAGGGCTGGAGGAGCTGGTCGACGGGCGCGTAGTCGTCGGTGAGCGGCCGGGCGTCGCCCGTCCAGGAGGCGAGATCGCCACCGGTGACGACCTTCCAGCCGGTCCGCCGGGCGTCCAGCTCTTCCTGGACCGCGCGCGGATCGACCGGCCGGCCGGAGGCGAGCACCACCAGATTGCCGCCGTCGGCGGCGGCCGGGCCCAGGCCGATGTCGGCGGGTTCACCGATCAGGGCGACGTGCCCGAAGACCTCGCCCAGGGTGGCCACCTCGGCGCGTGCGAAGGCCAGGCCGCCGTGGTCGATGAGGTTGGCGACGTACACGCCGTCCTCGTCGAGCACCCGCCGTACCTCGGTCAGCGCCTCCACCGTGGTGAGGTGCCAGGGCACGCTGACGCCCCCGAAGGCGTCGCCGACGACGAGGTCGCGGCCGCCGGTCTCCAGCCGTCGCAGGCCGAGCCTGCCGTCCTCCACACGTACGTCGACACCGGCTTCGGAGCCCAGACCGAGCCGGTCGTGGTCGATGCGCACCACCCCGCCGTCGATCTCGGACACGACGCTGCGCGTCCCGGGCCGCGTGGCCGCCAGGTAGCGGGGGAAGGTGAGCCCGCCGCCGCCCAGATGGTGGGCGGCCAGCGGCTCCTGGCCGGGAAAGGCCGCGTCGACCACCGACGCGATGGCGCGCACATAGGCGAACTTCAGGTAGGTCGGGTCCTCGAGGTCGACGTAGGAGTGCCGCAGGCCGTCCAGGACGAGTGTGCGGCCGCCCTCCCGGTCGGGGTCGGCGACGACCCGTGCGCAGTGGTACCTGGTCTCCGCGTCGCAGCCGCCGGGCGCGACCGTGGCGGCCAGGCCGCCGGCGAGGACCGCCAGCGCCAGGGCGGGGGCGCCGCTCCATCCGCGCGTCCGCCACTCGACCAGCGCCGAGCCGGCCACCAGCAGCGCGCCGAGACCGATCAGGATGCCGCTGACCGGCAGCCGCGACACGAGGACGAAACCGGTCAGGACGGTGCCGAAGATGGCGCCTGCGGTGCCGACGCCGGACAGCCGGCCCACGACCGTTCCGGTCTCGGCGAGGGTGGTGAGACGCAGCTTGGTCACGATCGGCGTCACCGCGGAGAGCAGCGCGCCAGGCACCAGGATGGTCAGCGACGCGATCGACAGCAGCACGGGCGGTGCCCACTCCGCCGTGGTGCGCAGCACGGCGGGGGTGAGCGCCACCACAGCTCCCGACACCCCGAGCGAGGGGCCCAGGAGCCTGCGCGGGTCGACCCGGTCGGCGATACGCCCGCCCAGCCAGGAGCCCAGCGCGATCGCGGTGAGGGCTATGCCGATCACCATGGTGCTGGTCTCCAGGGTGAGACCGAGGTAGGGGGCCAGCAGCCGCAGGGCGGTGATCTCGACCACCAGGACCGCGGCCGAGGAGCCGAACACGAGCACGGCGGCGGCGCGGGAGCCAAGACCGCGACCGCGGGGCGCGCTCTGGGCGACGGGCGGGGAAGACGATTCGGTCACATAGGACATCCTCGCACGCGGCGCACCGGCCGAACGGCCATCGCCGGAACCCCTGTTGCCCAGAGGCCCAGAGGCCCAGAGGCCCGGAGGCCCGGAGGCCCGGAGGCCCGGAGGCCCGCCGACGGCGCACGAGTCACCGGGCGGAGCCGTCATGGCCACCGCCTCCCCCTCCGTACCCCGTCGTGGGCCTGCCCGTCCAACGGCCCGGACCCGCCGCCGTCACGCCGCGCACCGGCCCGGTCCGCGGCACCCGCCCGCACAACGCGTTCCGTGCCGGCGCAGACCCTGTCGTCCCGGGCCAGTACGCGAAGAAGGGCCTGCTTGCCAACGCTTCCGCGCGCACTACTGTCGCCACGCCTTGGTGAACGGGAAATCCGGTGCGATACCGGTGCGGCCCTCGCCACTGTGATCGGGAAGTCCGGTTCCAGCCCTCGCGGGCGGCCACTGGGTCCTTCGGGGCCCGGGAAGGCGGAGCCCGGGCGGTGGTACCCGTCAGCCAGGAGACCGGCCAGGGCGCGTCAACCATCCACGAGGTGCTGGAGAGGATCTGTCCGGTCATGCACATAGCCGAGGGCTTCCTGCCCCCCGCGCACGCGGTCACCTGGGGCGCCGCGTCCGCTCCGTTCATCGTCCACGGAGTACGCCGTCTCACCCGTGAGGTCAGGGAGCACCCCGGGAGCACCCTGCTCCTGGGCGCCTCCGGGGCCTTCACGTTCGTCCTGTCGGCCCTGAAGCTGCCCTCGGTGACCGGGAGCTGCTCGCACCCCACCGGCACGGGACTGGGGGCCATCCTGTTCCGGCCGCCGATGATGGCGGTGCTGGGCACCATCACGCTCCTGTTCCAGGCTCTGCTGCTCGCGCACGGCGGCCTGACCACGCTGGGCGCCAACGCCTTCTCGATGGCGATCGCCGGCCCCTGGGCCGGATACGCCCTCTACCGGCTGCTGCGGCGGTCCGGCGCGCCGCTGATGGCGGCCGTCTTCTCCGGCGCCTTCGCCGCCGACCTGTCCACCTACTGCGTCACCAGCGCGCAGCTGGCGCTGGCGTTCCCCGATCCGGTCAGCGGATTCTGGGGCGCGCTCGGCAAGTTCGGCTCCATCTTCGCCTTCACGCAGATCCCCCTCGCGGTGAGCGAGGGGCTTCTTACGGTGTTCGTGATGCGGCTGCTGGTGCAGTCCAGCCGGGGTGAGCTGACCCGGCTGGGCGTGCTGGTGTCCGGCGGGCGGGCCGGGCAGCGCAAGGCGTCCGGCAGCGGGGCGGTGGCGTGATGAGCGGGAACACGAGGATCGACGCCCTGCTGCTGCTCGCCGTGGCCGCCCTCGCGGTCCTGCCGCTGGCCCTCGGCCTCGGCGACCACAAGGAGGAACCGTTCGCCGGCGCCGACGCCGAGACGGAGACGGCGATCACCGAGATCGAGCCGGACTACGAGCCGTGGTTCTCCCCGCTGTACGAGCCGCCCTCCGGTGAGGTGGAGTCGGCGCTGTTCGCCCTGCAGGCCGCGCTCGGCGCGGGCGTTCTCGCCTACTACTTCGGCCTGCGCCGCGGGCGCCGCCAGGGCGAGCGGCGGGCCGGGTCACTGCGGGAGACACAGCCGGCGGCCCTGCCGGAGCCTCTGCCGGGGGCGCGATCGGGAGCGGGGCCGGAGGAAGCCGGGGGCACCGCGGAAAGCGCCGGGGAGACCGGGACCCGGGGAGCCTGAGCCCGTGCTGCCGATCGACGTGGCGGCGCACGGCAACCGCTGGCGCCGCCACCACCCCGTGGACAAGGCCGTGCTCGGCTTCGGCCTCACCGCGCTGGCGCTGTTCCTGCCGCCCTGGCCGGGCGCGGCCCTGGCAGCCCTCACCGCGCTCGCCGTGCTGCTGGGCCCGGCGGGCGTGCCCGGCCGCGGACTGTGGCGCGCCTGCCGGGTGCCCCTGGGTTTCTGTGTGACCGGCGCGGCCGCGCTGCTCGTCCAGGTCGGCGGTCCGGAGGGGCCGCTGTCCCTCGCCGACGACGGCCCGGCCCGCGCCGGGGAGCTGCTGCTGCGCACCTCGGCGGCCTCCCTGGGCGTGCTGCTGTTCGCCTTCACCACCCCGATGTCCGACCTGCTGCCCCGCCTGGTGAGGGCCGGCGTACCCGCGCCGGTCGTGGACGTCGCCCTGGTGACGTACCGGATGAGCTTCCTGCTGCTGGATTCGGTGCGCCGCGTCCGCGAGGCGCAGGCCGCCCGGCTCGGGCACACCACCCGGGCCGCGGCCTGGCGCTCCCTCGCCTCCCTCGGCGCCACCGCGTTCGTACGCGCCTTCGGCCGGGCCGCCCGGCTCCAGGACGGGCTGGCCGGGCGGGGCTACGACGGCACCCTGCGGGTGCTGGTGCCCGAGGCGGGCGTCTCCGCCCGCTTCGCCTCCGGCAGCGTCGCGCTCCTGGGCGCCGTGACCGCCCTCACCTTCGTCCTGGAAGGACAGCTGACGTGAACGAGCCGGCACTCGTGGCCCTGCGGAAGGCGTCCTTCTCCTACGAGGACGGGCCGCCGGTGCTCAGCGGCCTCGACTTCGAGGTGCGCGAGGGGCGCACGCTCGCCCTGCTGGGCCGCAACGGCAGCGGCAAGACCACGCTGATGCGGCTGCTGAGCGGCGGACTGCGTCCGGACACCGGCGAGTTGCTCCTCGGGGGCCGGTCCGTCGCCTACGACCGCAAGGGGCTGACCCGGCTGCGCACGACCGTCCAGCTCGTCGTGCAGGACCCCGACGACCAGCTCTTCGCCGCGTCCGTCGCCCAGGACGTCTCCTTCGGGCCGCTGAACCTCGGGCTGCCGGACGCCGAGGTGCGGGCGCGGGTCGACGAGGCACTGACCGCCCTGGACATCGGCCACCTGGCCGACCGTCCCACCCATCTGCTCTCCTACGGCCAGCGCAAGCGGACCGCGATCGCCGGGGCGGTCGCGATGCGGCCGGAGGTCCTGGTCCTGGACGAGCCGACCGCGGGGCTCGACCCGGACGGCCGCGAGCGGCTGCTCGCCACCCTGGACGGGCTGCGCGAGGGCGGGACGACGGTGGTGATGGCCACGCACGACGTCGACCTCGCCCTGCTCTGGGCCGACGACGCGGCGCTGCTCACCCCGGACGGGGTCCACACCGGGCCGGCCGCCGCGATGCTGGCCCGCACCGGCCTCCTCCACCGGGCGGGGCTTCGGCTGCCCTGGGGCATCGCGGTGGAACGGCTGCTGCGGGCGCGGGGCCTGGTCCCCGGCGCCGCCACCGGCCCCCGTACCCCGGAGGAGCTGGCGGCGCTCGCGCACGCTCACGCCGACGGTCCCGGCCCCGGTTCCGGCCCTGGCCACGCCCCGACGGCCGACGCCTGACGGGCGCGGGCGCGGCGGCGCGGGAACGGTCCGCCGCGCACCGGGAATCCGGCGGCGCCCGCGGCGGCCTGAGCCGCTCGCGGGGCGAACAGGACCTTGCTACCGTGAACCGTACTGGCTCGACGCGGCACGCGGAATGTATGATCCGGGCGAATACGCGGCGCGCGGGAAAAAAGCCGCGCGGGCCTCGGGCGGGAAAGTGGGGAATCCTCCGGACAGCAGCGAATTCCCCTTGCGTATGCAATACCCGGTCGCCGCAGTCATTCGCGGGCCGTCGTCACGCAGGGCTTCACACCCCAGAAAATCGCGCCATCGAACACAGCAGCCGGCAGGACGACCATGACTGAGTTGGACACCATCACCAATCCGTCCGATCCCGCGGTGCAGCGGATCATCGACGTCACCAAGCCTTCCCGATCCAGCATAAAGACGACACTGATCGAGGACACCGAGCCCCTCATGCACTGCATCTCGGCGGGTGTGGAGTTCATCGAGGTGTACGGCAGCGACGGCACGCCCTTCCCGCCCGAGTTGCTGGAGCTGTGCGGGCGGCGGGACGTACCGGTCCGCCTCATCGACTCGTCGATCGTCAACAAGCTGTTCAAGGGGGAGAGGAAGGCCAAGGCGTTCGGTATCGCACGCGTTCCCCGACCGGCGCGGTTCAGCGACATCGAGAGCCGGAACGGGGATGTCGTCGTTCTCGACGGGGTGAAGATCGTCGGGAACATCGGCGCGATAGTGCGAACGTCGCTGGCGCTCGGGGCGTCGGGGATCATCCTGGTCGACAGCGACATCACGAGCATCGCGGACCGGCGCCTGCAGAGGGCCAGCCGGGGCTACGTCTTCTCGCTCCCCGTCGTCCTCTCCGGCCGCGAGGAGGCCATCGACTTCATCCGGGACAGCGGAATGCGGATGATGACGCTCAGCGCGGGAGGCGACCTCTCCGTCAAGGAACTCGGGGAGATCCCCGATCGGCTGGCCCTGCTGTTCGGCAGTGAGAAGGGCGGGCCTTCCGAGGTTTTCGAGAATTCGTCCTCCGCCTCGGTATCGATCCCCATGGCCGGCACGACCGAGTCCCTCAACGTGTCCGTCTCCCTCGGTATCGCGCTGCACGAGAGGATCAACCGGAATCTCGCGGCCGGCCGATAGCCGGCAAGCGCCTCCGCTCCCCGGGCACCCGGCTCCCGGTCTCGGTCCGCGGTGCCCATCGCGACGCGAGGCCGGTGCCCTGCGGGCCGTCGGGCACCGCCGCCCGTGTGGTCGGCTCGTACACATGGCGGGGTTCTGGAGCCACGGCCGAGGCCGGCGCGGATATCCGGGCACGGAACAGGGCTGAGCCGACGGGCCGCCGCGTCCGCGACGCGGACGCGGCGGCCTTTCCCCTCGGACGGCGGTCCGGCGCCGGTGGGGGCGGTACTCCCGGCGTGAGGGGGGGCCGGCACGGCGTCCCCGGCCGGGGCTCCTCGCGGTGGTGGGTGCCGGTCGGCGAGCGGGGTCACCCACGTCGCGGACCGCACCGCATCACGCGCTCACCGGGGAACGGGAGGTCAGCGCCGCAGGGTGAGGACGCCCGGCCGCCACGGCAGCCGGTTGTAGTCGCCGCCCGCGGCCGGGTCCTTGCCCTGGTAGAGGAACCGCAGGTTGCAGGGGTCGATGGTCATGGTCTGGTCGGGGTTCTCGCGGACCAGGTCACCGTGGCTGATGTCGTTGGTCCAGGTGGCGCCGCTGTTGGCCTTGCCCGCGAAGGGGTTGCTCTCACTGGTGGCCTGCGGGGTCCACGAGCCGTTCAGGCTGGAGGCCGTGAAGGAGCGGAAGTAGCGCCCGTTCGCGCCCATCGCCTCGACGATCATGAGGTACTGGTTCTGGCCCTTGACCTTGTAGACCTGTACGCCCTCGAACAGGTTGGCCTTCGTGTCGCTCATGATCGTCGTGTACGAGGAGCCGAAGCTGCCCGGGAAGTTCCCGAGCGGCATGCTCGCCCGGTAGATCTTGCCGTTGTCACCGGCGAAGAACAGGTACATGTTCTTGTCGTCGGCGATCAGGGTCTGGTCGATCGGGCCGGTGTCGGAGCCGGAGATGCTCCCGGTGAACAGCGGCTGTGGGGAGGACCAGCCGTTGGGGTCGGCGGGGTCGCTCGACGTGCGGTAGATGAAGGGCCACTGACCCCACTGGTACGCCAGCACCCAGATGTTCCTGGGCGCGAAGTAGAACAGCGTGGGCGCCACCGCGGCCTGGTTCATCCCCCGCTGGCCGGCCGACGCCATGTCCGACCAGTTGGTGAAGGGGCTGAACATCATCGAGCCGTACGACCCCGAGTAGTTCGTCCCGTAGACCAGGTACCTGCCGTTGTGCTTCACGGCGGTGAAGTCCTTCACCGCGGCCCACCCGTGGGCCGGCTGCGCCAGCGCACCCGTCGACGTCCACCGGTACGTCGAGGGCAGGGAGCACGTGCCGTCCGTCGGCGGTGTCCCGGACAGGCCCGTCCACTTCTGGTTGTCGCCGCCGTTGCACGTCCAGATCTGCACCGCCGTGCCGTTGGCCGTCCCCGCGCCCGCGGCCTCCAGGCACAGCCCGGACTCCACGCCGACGATCGTGCCGTCGGAGTTCACCCGCCACTGCTGGTTCGCACCGCCGGAGCAGGTCCAGATCTGCACCCGGGTGCCGGCCTCGGTGGCGTGGCCGGGGACGTCCAGGCACTTGTCGCCGTACACGGTCAGCCGGTTGTCGTCCGTCAGCGTCCACTGCTGGTTGCTCCCGCCCCAGCAGTCGTAGATCTGCAGTTGTGTGCCGTCGGCCTGGTCGGCGCCCAGCACGTCGAGGCAGCGGTTCGAACCGACGCCGCGCAGGGCGCCGCTGTCGGCGGCATGGGCCGATGGGGCGGCGAGCATCGCCGCCAGCGCGGCCAGGGCCGCGACCGCGGCGGCGAGCGCCGCGGACGGACGCCTGCGGATGGAACTTCCTCTGTACACGGGGACTTCCCCAACCTTGAGTGGATGGTTCCGGTCGGCCTCGCCGGAGGCCGGCCGGACTGCCGGTGTGCGTGCGGTGTGCGTGCGGTCCCGAGGGCGGGCCCGGGCGTGACCGCCGGGGGAGCCGGGTCGGCCGGTGGGATGTCCTGCCGCTCAAACGGTGGTGCGGCGACGACGCCCAGCCCCTCCGGCATGGCCACGGAACCCGTCCAAGGCCGTACTCGGCGCGGGAGGACCGCGCCGGCGGCGAGACCGGTCGGTGGTCGCAGGCATGCGGCGGAAGAAGGGTTCACGAGGCCGTGGCATACGCATGCGCCAGGCTCCTTGCGGCTCGGCGTTCGTGGGGGGCGCGACCCGGAGATGCCCGTTGTGCGGTGAGCACCTCCGGTGTGTTCGAAATAACGAACGATGGTCGAAGTGTCGAGCAATCTGAATGATAGGGAACCGGCGGACGACGTCAACACCTCTCGCACGCGCCGCCCTTGACGACGGAACATCCCCAGGGCCCTACCGGAAGGCGGCGTCCGGTCTCCGGCAGGCCGCGGCAAGGGTCTCGGACGGGATACCGGGCGAAGTCGGGTCGCGGAACGCTTCTCAGCCGGTTCCGCAGCGGTTCCGCAGCGAGTCCGCAGGCCGCTCAGGAGGGGTCACAGCGGTGGCCGCCGGCTCGACCAGGCCCGGGTGGAACCCCAGCGGGGAGAACGGGGCCGGGGTGGTGCCGGTGGGCGTGGCCCCGCCGTTCGCCGGCCGCGGCCGTCCCCGTCGGCACGGCTCCCCGCATACGGCCGTCCCTCCCCGGACGCGGGCCGTGTCCGGGGAGGGAGCGCGGGGAGCCCCGCCGGGACAGGGTGACCGAACGGGTCCCCTGCCCCGGCGGGGCTCGGTCGGCCGGGCGGCGGATCACCGGCGCCCGGCCCGGATGGGTGCTGTGTGCGGCGCTCTCCGGCTCAGCCGAAGTTCACGTCGCTGCACCACATGTAGGCCTGGTCGAGGTGCGAGGCCTGCCAGATCACGAACAGGATGTGGTGTCCGCTGTAGCCGGAGGTGTTGACGTTGAACCGGATGTCCTGCGCCGGGGCGAAGCGGCCGGTCTGCGTGATGAAGTCGAGGTCGCCCCAGCCCAGGGTCTGGGTCTTGGGGTTGAAGCCCTGCTTGCTCACATAGACCTTGAAGTAGTCGGCACCGTGGGACGCCTGGTCGTGCAGCTGGACCGTGAAGTTGTTGCCGACGTTGGTCGTCTTCCACTGCCCGGGCCTGTTCAGGCTGGCGTTCCTCGAGAGGTTGTTACTGCAGAGCGTCCCGTCGGGGGTCCGCGCCTGGAACTGGCCGCCGAGACCGTCGCGGAGCGCGCTCATCCAGTTCCACATGGTGTCAGGATTGGCCTGGAACGCCTGGTAACACATGGGGTCCTCGGTCTGCATGGCCGGGTCCATGTGGTTGCTGCCCCACGTCTTCCAGCACTGGTACGCGCGGGAGGCGGGGTCGACGATGCTGCCGTGAGCCTGGGCGGGGGCCGACCAGGTCAGTGCGCCGGCGACCAGGGCGAACAGCATGACGAGCGCCTGGAGAGGCCGGCGGAGAGCCGACCGGGAACGCCTGGCTAATGGGTTCTGTTTGCGCATGTGGGGGGAACTCCTTCCAGTTACGAAGACTATGGGAGCGCTCCCAACGGTACGACTCCTGAGTGAAATGTCAATGAAACAGACGGAGTTGATCACAGGGGCGGGCAACGAGCAGGGAATCTGCCGAAAGCCGGGAGCCGGAACCGTTCCCGGGACCGGAAGCCGCCTCGTGCCGGTGCGACATGGCAGCCTCCTCGCGCCAAGGGTCTCCTCGGCCACCGCCGGCACCGCCCCGCGCACCCGCAGCGGGCGCTCCCGCCTCGTCCGGAGCTGCCAGGACCTCGACGAGTTCCTCCCGGTCGATCACCCGACGCTCCGGCACGGCTTCCGCCCGAGGGCGAAGCCCCTCCGCCCGCACCCGGGCAGCCGCCTTCCGCTTCTCCGGCAATCCCAACCACCGATTGTGTCGGTCGATCCACCTCCGCTGAAACGGAATCGGGCCGGCGAGCCCCGTCACGGCGATACAGGGAACATCTATGGCGAAAGAAGTGCAACCGTCACACCCGAGGGACACCGGCTTACCGCGGCGCCGCGTCAGTCAGCGGTCTTGCGGATCCGGACCGGCAGGGGAGACTGCCTTACGGCCGTACCCGCCCGGCCGTAAGGCAGCACCACGCCGAGCGGGTCGGCCCACCGTCACTCCACCGAGATGAGGTCTCATGAACCGAACCCGAGCCACCGTCGGCGCGGTCGCCGCGACCCTGTTAACCGCCGGCCTCGCCGTCGGCCCGGCAGCCGCCGCCACCGCCGCCGAGGCGAAGGCCCGCGTCGGAGCCGACTGGGAAACCCAGTCGATCGTCTTCACCGCCGCCGCGGGACAGGCCAACAACCTCAACGTATTCTCCATGTACACCAGCGACGGGATCCGGCGGATCGGCTTCAGCGACGTGGTCCCGCTCGAACCGGGCGACCACTGTGCGTACTCCAGGCCCGAGGACACCACCTCCGTCGTCTGCGAACTGCCCGCCGACAGCCCCCGGCCCGACCGGATCGACGTCCTTCTCGGCGACGGCAACGACACGATCGCCGCCTTCACCCCCGGGATCGGCACCGTCAGCGGCGGCCCCGGCGACGACGAACTGCACGCCCACACCGCACGCACGGTGCTGGGCGGCGCGGGGAACGACATGGTCATGGGGCCCGCGACCCTGCACGGCGGCGACGGCATGGACCACCTGATGGGCGACAGCGGCAACCAGCGGATGTGGGGCGGCCGTGGCGACGACATGATCGAAGGCTACGGCGGTGACGACACCGTGCACGCCGGCCCCGGCGACGACCACGCCATGGGCGGGGACGGCCGCGACATCCTCCTCGGCGGCCCCGGTGACGACACACTGGACGGCGAGGGCGGCGACGACCTCGTCTGCGGTGGCACCGGAAAGGACGTCCTCGAAGGCGGTCCCGGCCGCGACGTCGTCCTCCCGTGACGGGGCGTCTCGTTCGACGAGCCGGCGGTAGCGGATGAGGGCGCAGGCGGTACCGACGCCGGACAGTCGGCCCGGACACCCGCGCGGTCGTTCGGTGGCGGGTGGCCGGGCCGGTGCCCGTGCGATGAGGCAACGGCCCGGCCGGTGGCCCCGGGGAGGGTTTTCCGTCACTGAGCACCCCTCACGCGTGACGGCCCGGGAGGAGCGGGGCGGCGCGTCGCGCGCCCCGCTCGGTGGCAGGATCGTCGTCCGCGACCGGTGCGCGGGGCAAACGGGGGCGGACGCGAATGTCACTTTCCCGGCAGTCGCCGGGCCGCTTTGTGCGGTGTTTGGCCGCGCTTTGAGTCGCCGCCCGCAGCATGGGGACGTGGCTCGGCAGCCACCACGTCGGAATGCGAGGCAGGAGAATCGAATTGGGCAGCGAGTGGTTCCGAACGTACGCCCCGGCCGGGTTGGCGTCCGGCGGTACAGGCCCACGGGTACGGCTGGTCTGCTTCCCGCACGCCGGTGGCTCGGCCAGCGCCTTCGTGCCGTTCGCCCGGCTCCTGGCGCCCGTGTGCGAGGTGCTGAGCGTGCAGTACCCGGGGCGGCAGGACCGGCGGCGGCAGGAGCCGGTGCCGGACGTCGGACGGCTCGCCGGCACCATCGCCGAGGAGGTGACCCGGCACGTCCCGGAGCCATACGCCTTCTTCGGGCACAGCATGGGTGCCATCGTCGCCTATGAGACGGCCCGCCGCCTGCGGGCGGGCGGCGAGCCCGCCCCGGTGCGGCTGTTCCTGTCCGGGCGGGGCGCGCCCTCCGCCGAGCCCAGCCCGCACGACGGGCTCCGCACGGACGGCGAACTGATCGCGACCGCGGCCCGGTTGGGTGGCACCGCACCCGATCTGCTGGACGATTCGGAGGTGCGGGACATGGTCCTGCCGGCGTTGCGGGCGGACTATCGTGCCCTCGCCGACTACCGCTGGGTCCCCGGGCCCCGCCTGGACGTTCCGTTCACCGTGCTGGTCGGGGACAGCGACCCCGTGGTGACCGTCGCCGAGGCAGCCGCCTGGGAGGGCTTCACCGCCTCGGGCACCGAGTTCCGGGTCTTCGCCGGCGGGCACTTCTACCTGAACGACCACATCGACGCCGTCGGCCGGACCATCACCGCCGCGCTCGCCGCACCGGGTCGGCAGCCGGCGCACGCCGGGTTCCCGAGCGCGGGCGGCGGGGCGCGGACCGGATCCTCCGCCGCCCCGGGCGACGTGCCGTCGGGGCCGGGTGGCCCGTGGCAGTGACGTTCTCCCCCGAGCTGCACGGTGCGGAGGTCACCGTCTGGCCCGACGTGTGGATCGGTGCGGTGGCCACCTCGACGGGTGCGCCGCCGCCGTACATCCGAGTGACGGAAGCGGGACGCCGCGGCGCCGGCCGGCGGAGGTCGGCCGGCGGAGCCGGGGCGGGTGACGAGGACGCCTTGCTGAGTGCCGCCCGTGCCGCGCGGCGGCAGTCGGGTGTGCCGGAGGGAGAACTGGACCTCGTCATCCACGCCCCTGCCGGGGACGCGGGTGGGCCGGACGGCACCGCCGCCGCGGTGGTGCGCGGACTCGGGTGTCCGCGAGCCACCGCCTGGGAGGTGCGGCGGCCGGCCGGCGGCCCGCTGGTGGCACTGCACCTGGCGGCGCAGTACGTGTCGGGGCGGGCCCCGACGTCGCTGACAGCCCTGGTCACCACCGAGGGCAGAGGTCCGGCGCTCCCCGGCCGGCCTTCCGCGAGGCAGGCGACCGGGCTCGTGCTGACGGCGTCGGCGGGCGTGGCGCGCGTGCTGGCGACCGCCCTGCTGGGCGGCCCGCCCCACGGATCCCTCCTCCGCTCCGACCTCGCCTGGCGCGTGCCCGAGCGGCGGACGCCCCGCCGACGCAGGGGAGGTGATCGCCCTGACGCGGCCGTGGCGGCCGGACTCGGGGAGCGACAGCGCGAGGTGACGCGACAGGCGCTGGCCGCCTGCGGGCGCGCGACGGACGACACCGTACGGTTCCTGCCGCCTCCGACCGAAAGCGAGCCTTCACGCGATGAGCAACTCGGTGCGTTGAAAGGGCGGTTGGAGCAGGCTGAAGCCCGGCGCCGCGAGACGCTCGTGCTGGTCGGCGGGGACGCGGGCGGTGTCGCGTGCGCCGTCGTGGAGCTGCCGTCCGTAGTTGGATGGTCGCTCTAGTCCTACGCATGATTTTTTGTGTTCTTGACTGATCCCCATCCCTCACCAGTGGAGATCCGGACATATTCCAGTGAATCGCACCCCGGTTCGACCGCTTTTGTTCCACATTAAAGATCGTTTCAAGCTGTACAAACAACTGTGCTGATGGTTTCTTGAGACCTGACCGGACGCTGGCTGAAAAGGGCGTTCGTTCTAGTCGGCGTCAGGCGATGCTGTGGGGGGCTCAGCAATGTGGCATGCAGAAGCGCATGCGCGTACGGAACGGGGACCGTACGTACCGGCATCACTGATCGACGAAGCGGGCGATGACCTGTTCGCCTCCCTGATGCGCAGCGGGTACCGGCCCAAGGCCGGGCGTTATGTGCGATCCCTGCTGGACGCACCGGGACCGAAGACCTTACGGGCCGTAGGCGCCCAGTGGGGCGGCACTGCGGCCGCCCAGCGGGTGCACCACTTCATCACCGCGTCCCCGTGGGACTGGCGGCCGGTGCGGCGAGCCCTCGCCCGGTACGCACTGCGGACGCTGTCGCCGCGGGCCCTGGTGGCCGCCCCCGCCCTCCTCGAGCGCGCGGCCCGCCCGCAGGGGCCGGGTCCGCAGGCGCTGGGGGCCTGGCTGACGTCGGCTGCGGGAACCGTTCCCGTGGACTGGTGCCTGATGCCGCTGCGACGGTTCGGCGGCACGGCCGGCGGATGTCTGTCCGGCCGCGCCCCGACGGCGGCCGGCGACCCGCACCTCCTGGACGCGGTTACCGGCGCCACCGGCCTGCTGCCGCCCTGGGAAGGCCCCGTCGTCGTCGACGCCGATGTGCTCGACGCTCCCGCCCTCGCCCATCGGCTCGGGCGGCACGGGTATCGTTTCCTCATCCGGACCACCCCCGGCACCGCGCTGCGGGTCCACCGGGGCCTGCCCCCACGGCACGACGCCCCGGCGCGCACGGCCGCCGAAGTCGCCGATGCGCTGAGCGGGCTGCGGCGCCCCGTCCGCCTGCGCGGCGCCCCCGTGACAGCGGTGGCCGTCCCGGTCGTCACCGGCCGTCCCTCCCCCGGGCTGCTGCTGCTCGGGGAGTGGGAGAGCGCGCGGCGGCCCCGCGCGCTGTGGCTGACCAACATCCGCTCCCTGCCCCTGCCGGCGCTGGTCCGCCTCACCCGACTGCGGGACCGCATCCGGCAGGACACGGCCGACCTCACCGAACCGCTCGGTCTGCGCGACTACGCCGGGCGGTCCTACGGCGGCTGCCACCGCCGCCTCACCCTCGTCTCCGCGGCCCATCTCCTGACCGTCGTGCACAGATCGGCCGTGGGCCCACCACGTCCCCGCCCCGCGTGACCCCGTGCCGCGGCCGGCCGGACGGCAGACCCCGGCCCCGGAACGCGCCCCCACACCCGTCTCCCGCCGCACCGATTCTGCGGAAACCCAACCTGGTCCCCGACATGAGCACCGGCCGTACCGGAACAGGAGCGTGAGTTGTGAAGTTCAGGCTCAGCGGACCTTTCGAAGTCGTCACCGACGACGGAAGGGTACACGCGCCCAGAGCCCCCAAGGTCTCCCGGCTCCTGGCCGTCCTCGCGCTCCAGCCGCGCACCCCGGTCGCCGCCGGCACCCTCGTCCGCGAGCTGTGGGGCGACGCCCCCCGGCCGGTGCCCTCCGGACCCTGCAGACGCACGTGTACCACGCGCGCAGGATGCTGGCCGACCTCCCCTGCCCGCCCGGCCGCCCACTGCTGGTGACCGACGGCCCGGGCTACCGGCTCGACGTGGACGACGACGTCGACGCCCGCGTCTTCGAAGTCCTCGTCCGCCGCGCGCAGGGCGAACGGGACGCCCAACTCCTCGACGCGGCCTCCCACCATGTCACCCAGGCCCTGAACCTGTGGCGCGGGCCGCTGCTGAGCAACCTGCCGGTCGGCTCGGTCCTCGCGGGCCGCACCGTCTGCCTGGAGGAACTGCGCATCCGTGCCCTGGAACTACGCGTGGAGATCGGCGCGGCACGGGGCCGGTTCCGGCACATGCTGCCCGACCTGCGCGCCCTGGTCGAGGAGTACCCGTTGCACGAATGGTTCCACGGCCAGCTCATCCAGGCGCTGCACCAGGTGGGCCGCCGGGCCGAGGCACTGCGGGCCTACCGCAACCTGTACGCCGTCCTCCGCGCCGAGCTGGGCCTGGAACCCTCCGCCGAGCCGAGACGGCTGCACGCGGAGATCCTCGGCCAAGCCTCTGCCACCGAGCTGCGCCGGGCGGCCCGCGAGGCCGCCTGACCGCCGTACCCCACCCGTCGTCGACGACCTCGCCCATGCGCGCAACGCCGTGCGTCAGGGCCGTCCAGGAGCCGCGGGCGGCACAGGCCCACCACCTTTGGACCGGCTTTGACCGTCCTTGCGCCCACCGAGACCGAGGGGCCGGACTATGGCGTCCGAGCTCCTGCTGGTGACCGGGGCCGTCATCCGACGGCTCGGTCCCGGTCCGAGCCACCGTGTGGACATCCGTGCTGTACCCAAGGGGGAAGCCATGCAATTCCGCGTACTGGGTCCGCTGGAAGTGACCGATCAGAACAAACCGGTGGTGCTCCGCGGCACCAAGCAACGGGCCACCCTCGGGTTCCTGTTGCTGCAGACCAACCGGGTGGTACCCGTCAGCCAGTCGCTGAACGCGCTGTGGGGCATCGACGAGGCGCCCACGACGGCACGCAAGATCCTGCAGAACGCGGTGTACGGCATTCGCGGGTTCCTGTCCCCCCCGGTCCGCCTCCTCGCTGCCCGACACCTACGCCCAGACCCGGCCGGCCCTGCTCACCCAGCCCGCCGGCTACATGATGCGCGTGGCGCCCGAGCACGTGGACGTGCACCGCTTCCACCGGCAGGTGGCCCAGGGGCGGGAAAAGCGGACGCAGGGTGCGCCGGAGCAGGCGGCGGCCCTGCTGCGCGAGACGCTCGCCCTGTGGCGCGGGCCCGCCCTGGCCGATCTGGTGGAGGCCGGCATCGACTGGCCGGAACTGGCCGCGCTGGAGAAGACGCGGCTCAACGTCATGGAGGACTACTTCGACGCCCAGCTGGCCTGCGGGCGCCACTACGAGATCATGTCCGAGCTGGAGACCATGGTGCAGGCCGAACCGCTGCGGGAGAGGTCCTGCGGCCAGCTGATGCTCGCCCTGTACCGGTGCGGGCGGCAGGCCGACGCCCTCAACGCCTACACCCGGGTACGGGCCGAACTCGTCGAGAACCTGGGGCTGGAGCCGGCCCGCGAACTGCAGGACCTCCAGCAGGCGATTCTCACCCAGGACCTGTCGCTCTCCCCCGGACGGGGCAGTCCGCTGCCCGGCCCCGGCGGCGAGGCGGGGGCCCGTGAGAGCGTCCACGGGGGCGTGATCACCACCACGCCCGCCCCCACCGCACCGCCCCGCCCGGCGCTCGCCCGCACTCCGGCACCGCGCCCCACCGACCCCGCCCGCCACAGCGTCGGCATCCTGGCCGTGCGCACTCGGCTGGCACCCTCGCTGGGCGGCGGTGCCCAGGAGAACCTCGACGACCTCCTGGACGGCACCAGCCTGATGGTGCGGGAGCAGATCGAGCGGTTCGGCGGCAAGGTGACGGCGTCCATCGGGTCGGTTTCGCTGGCGCTGTTCGGCCTCGACAACCCGGCGGAGGAGGATCTGAGCCGGGCCGTGCTCGCCGCGCTCGCCATCCGCGAGATGCTCGACATCGGTGCGGAACCCTCCCAGCTGGCAGTGAACGCCGCCGTGACGGCGGGCGACGTGCTGCTTCGCTACGGTGACCCCGGCGACGCGCCGACGGTCGTCGGCACCGCCCTGGACGAGTGCCACGCGCTGCTCTCCGCCGTGCCCACCGGCGAGGTCTGGGTCCACGAGAAGGTGTGCCACGCCACCGTCGACACCATCACCTACCGAAAGCTGGAGGAGACGCCCCACCTGTGGCGGGCGACGGAGCGCCGGCGGTCCACCGCCGACCGGCCGGATGGCCAGGGCGCGGGACAGACCTGGGAACTCGACGTGCTGTGCGGTCTGGTGCGGCGGACCTGGCACCGGTCGGTGCCGCACCTGGTCACCGTTCTCGGCGAGGCGAGCAGCGGCAAGAGCCGACTGCTGGACGACTTCCGCAGGTAGACCGCGCACCAGCCGGACGCGGTGCTGTTCCTGACCGGGCGCACGCCGTCGGCGCCCGACGACGACTCGCTGCGTGCGCAGGCGGAGATGCTGTCCGCCTACTGCGGCGTCCGCCCCGGCGAGGACGGCACGGCCGCCCTGGTGCGCAAGGTGCGACCGCTGTTCCGGTCGGAGCTGGACGTGGAGTCGAGGGTGTCCCGGCTCGCGCCGCTGGTCGGCGGGGCGCCGGAACCGGCCGACGGCACCACCGACGACGACCGGCTCGCCGACATCCTGCACGCCTGGCACACCTTCTTCCAGGAGGTGGCGCGCCGAAAACCGGTCGTCCTGGCCCTGGAGGACCTGCACTGGGCCTCGGACCGGGTGCTGGAGGCCATCGAGGAGTTCGCCAACTCCGCCCGGCCGTGCCGGCTGTTCGTGGTCGCCGTCGCGGGCCCGGAACTGCTGCTGCGCCGGCCGTCGTGGGCCGGCGGGCGGCAGCACGCGACCACGGTGACCCTGGACCACCCCGAACGCATCACCACCGAACACCTGGTGGAGTTACTGCGGTCCGCCGCCAGTAACTAGACCCCGGTAATCCAGACCACCGCCTCCGCCCCCCCGTTACCGTCTTCGTTGGCTCCGCAATGGGGCCTCCGGCCTTCGGGTCCGGCATGACTTCCCCCTCCTGTTGTTGATGATCCGGGGGTGGTGTCACCGGGCCCGGAGGCATCGACGGACCGCTGATGAGGGGCTTGAGCACCGGCTTCACCCAAGACCGGAAGAGCTCTCCGTAACGTGGATGTGGCAGCTCGATGCCCTGGCATGGCCGGACGAAAGCGTGATGGAGGGGCCTGCACGTGATCGACACCGGCGGCATCGACGTCTTCCTCGGCCTGGACGTCGGCAAGGGCGAACACCACGCCACCGCCGTTACCCCAGCCGGAAAGAAGGCGTTCGACAAGCGCCTGCCCAACACCGAGCCCAAGCTGCGTGAGCTGTTCGCGAAACTGCAGGCCAAGCACGGCACCGTGCTGGTCGTGGTCGACCAGCCGGCCTCGATCGGCGCCCTGCCACTGGCGGTCGCGAGGGACATGGGCTGTCCGGTCGCCTATCTGCCAGGGCTGACGATGCGGCGGATCGCCGACCTCTACCCCGGCGAGGCGAAGACTGACGCGAAGGACGCGTTCATCATCGCGGACGCGGCCCGAGCCATGCCGCACACGCTGCGGGCCATCGACGGCGAGGGCGAGACGATCGCCGAGCTGGAGATGATCGCCGGGTTCGACGACGATCTGGCCGGCGAAGCCACCCGAGTCGCGAACCGGCTGCACGGCCTGCTGACCCAGATCCATCCCTCGCTGGAACGGGTCCTGGGACCGCGGTTGCAGCACCCGGCCGTTCTCACCCTGCTGGAACGGTTCGGCTCACCGGCACAGATACGCAAAGCTGGCAGACGGCGCCTGGTCACCCTGCCGCGAACGAAGGCCCCGTGGATGGCCGAGCGACTGGTCGAGGACATCTTCACCGCCCTGGACGAGCAGACCGTCACCGTCCCGGGGACCGAGGCGGCCGCACTGATCGCCCCGAGCCTCGCTCACCGCCGTCCTCGACCAACGCAAACCGCTGGCCACAAGGATCGAGGAACTCCTGGACGCCCACCCTCTTTCCAAGGTCCTGACCTCGATGCCGGGCATCGGCGTCAGGACCGGAGCCCGGATCCTGATCGAGGTCGGCGACGGCAGCACCTTCCCAACCGCCGGCCATCTCGCCGCCTACGCAGGGCTCGCCCCGGCAACCCGGAGCTCAGGCTCCTCGATCTGCGGCGAACAACCGTCCAGGAGGGGAAACAAGCAGCTCAAACGGGCCTTCTTCCTCTCCGCGTTCGCCGCTCTGAGCGACCCGGCCTCGCGGGCCTACTACGACAAGAAGATCGCTCAGGGCAAGCACCACACCCAGGCCCTGCTCTGCCTCGCCAGACGCCGGGCCGACGTTCTCTTCGCGATGCTCCGCGACGGAACCTTCTACGAACCCCAACCGGCTGCGGCCAGGTGAGGAGTGCAGCCCCCGGTCAGTCTTCCGGCCGAAGCCTCTGACGAGCCGCCTCAAGCCGCTCGTCATAGTCGGACGCGAACAGCTCAGGAAGCGTCTTGTCGAGCGTTCCGGCGATCCGATGGATCGGCGCCCAAACCGCCGGATCGTCGACAACCTGGCTGAGGTCCGTCATCTGGAGCTTCTCCAGCCAGTGCGACAGCACCAGTGCCTCGTCACTCGTGAGCTTAATCGTGACCTGGCTATCACCCATGCACACCCCTACGGTTCGGCCCGCCCTCAACCACACGAACCTGCTTGCCTTCGACCTTGACCAAACACATAGGGGCACCCTCCGTGGGGACACGGCCTCGTCGGCCGGTGCCGCAGTGGCACCGGCCGACGAGGCCGTTCCGCAGGACAATCGTCCTAACGGTAGGAAACGATCAGGCGGGACAGGTGCTGGCCCGCCACCTCCAGGGGCCGGCTGCTGCGGGAGACCTGGGCGGCCAGTTCCGCGCCCTCCAGCGTACTGATCACCGTGTGGGCGAGGTCGCGGGCGTCGCTCTCGCCGATACCGGATTCCAGGAGCCGGTCGAAGACGACGCCGCGCCAACGGGCGAAGGCGTCCGCCGCGGCCGCCTGGATGTCCGGCAGCCGGCCCACGGTGCCCAGGGCGGTGGTGGTGATCGGGCAGCCATCGGCCCAGTCGGAGGCGCGCAGGCTCTCCGCCAGGTTCCGTGTGAGCACGATCACCGCCCTCTCCGGGTCGGGGTCGCTGGCCAGTGCGGACCTCAGGAGTTCGACGAACTCCTGGTCCCCGCGGCTGATGGCCGCGAGGGCCAGCTCCTGTTTGCCACCGGGGAAGAAGTGGTAGACGGAGCCGAGCGTGGCCTGGGACTCCTGCGAGATCTGTTTGATGCCCGTGCCGTCGTAGCCCTGGCGTTGCATGAGCCGCGAGGCCGCGCGGATGATGCGTTCCCGCGTCGCGGGCACCGGCTCCTCGGCGGCTGCCGATCCACTCATACCGTCCGTTGGCTTCATCTTCACCCCGTCAATGGTATCAGTAGAGCGTTCTTTTCAGCAGGATGCGCGGGGAAGCGCTCCGGCTGTCGGTTCCGGCCGGCCGCCGGGAGGCCCGGGGACACGGCTCAGACGAGGGCGGACACCTGCCGCGCCGCGCGCAGCCCCGTCTCCACCGCACCTTCGATGAAGGCGCCGTTCCAGCCGGAGGCGATGTCGGAGCCCGCGAAGACCAGACGGCCGTACGGCTGCTGGAGCGCGGGCAGCTGTCGCAGCAGCTGAGTCGGACGCCGCAGGCCCCAGCCGCCGCGGGAATAGCGGTCGGCGCCCCACTGCTGGGCGCAGTAGCTGACGATGGTGGCGCCCGGTATGTAGGTGCGCACGGCCGCCTGCACCGCCGCCTTGTCCGCCACGTTCAGGGACGAGCCGGCGAAGCCGATCATCAGTCGGCCGCCACCGGGCAGCTCCTGTTGCGGGATCATCAGCGGCAGGGGGGAGTTCTCGGTGCCCTGCGCGTACACCGCGTCCACGCTGCCGCTCAGATGCATCCAGATCTTGGTCGGCAGAGCGACGCCCACGCCCTCGGTGGTGGCGGCGGTGTGAGCGCTGGGCAGCGCCGGGCTGAACTGGATGCTCCTCCACACGTTCACCGGCGTCGCCACCACCACGGCGTCGGCCTTGAGCACCTGGCCGCTGACGAGCTGGACCTGAACACCGGTCGAGGTGCTGGCCACCGCGGTGACCGGCGAGGACAGCATGAGGGTGATACCGGGGGTGG
>NZ_JADEYH010000032.1 GCF_017114865.1 Streptomyces verrucosisporus
GGAGGCACGAGCACCGCGGCAGGCGGCGACGTCCGCAACGTGATCGTCACCGACACCCTCGGCCTGTCGCAGGCCGTCCACGTGGCCGCCGTCAGTGTGCAGGACCGTGACGGCGCCCGGCGGCCGCTGCTGTGGGCCCGGCTGGACCATCCCACCGTGGAGAGGGTCTGGGCGGACCAGGGCTTCGGCGGCCGCCTGGTCACCTGGGACGGGGAGATCCTGGAGCGCACCGTGGAGATCGTCCGCAAACCGCCCGGCCGGCGCGGCTTCCAGGTCCAGCCCAAACGCCGGGCGGTGGAGCGCGCCTTCGCCTGGATCACCGCACGCCGCCGTCTGGCCCGGGACTACGGGCGCGACCCGGCGCAATCCGAGACCATGATCCGCTGGGCGATGACCGACGTCATACTGCGCCGCCTCACCCGCGGCCGCCCCGCGACCCGACCAGCACGCCGGTCTCTACGACGAACCACCCCATAACCCGATCTCAAACACGCTCTCAGCTCGGTGTTCTCCTCACGCGACCGCTTGATCTCCACGGCCTCCCCGGTCGTCATCCCCGGCCTCCGACCTGCATCGATCTGGTCCTGACGGACCCAGTTGCGCAGCGTCCCGGTCGAACCGATCCTCAGCTTCACCGCGACCGCCTTCCCCGCGGCCCATTCGGTCGGATACTCCGGCCGCAACTCGGCGACCATGCGTACCGCGCGACGGCGAAGCCCAACGGGATACCCGGACGGACGTGCCATGACTCGATCCCCTCACGGAATCAAGCTCTTACCGACCCCGGAGCGGCTCTGCCGCCGTGCCATCGTTGTGGTGGGTGATCAGTTCACTGTGCCTCGGCAAGCAGCGTCCGTAGGGTTCGCGTGTGACGGATGTGAGTGAGCGAGCCGTGCAGGCGGCCATCGATGGGGAGATGCGGCTTCTCGATCCGGAGGTGCGTGCCTGCCCGGCCCGTGTCCTGGAGCTTCTGGATCCGGAGTTCACCGAGATCGGGGCCTCAGGGCGCCGTTGGGACGTGGAGTCGATCCTCACCGTGACGGGCGGCGGCTCGGTGTCCCCGCAGTTCCCGGTCAAGGTCAGCGAGATGACCGGCGTCGTCCTTGCCGCGGGTGTCGTTCATCTGACGTACTTCGCCGATAACCAGGGCCGCAGGGCATGGCGGAGCTCTCTGTGGCGTCTGACGGCGACGGGCTGGCGGATGTACTTCCATCAGGCCACTTCGACCGGTTGAGCGGGGCGGGACCGCCGCCGGCGGGATCTAGTCGATCGCCGCCTTGTACGGATCCGCCGGCGACGCCCGGCCGCATGGGCCGGGAGGGCCCGTGGTCCTCTGCGGCGGGTGCGCCGCGGCGCGGCCGTGGGTGTTCCGTCACGTCCCGGACGGTGCGCCGGCGCCGCTGTTGGCGTTGAATGAGGAGCGACGGACTTTCCGAGCGGACGGGGGTGGGCGCGTTGCGCGCTGTGGTGGGCAGACCGCTGGTGTCGGCGGTCGCGGTGGTGGTCATGGTGGCGGCCGGCGTGGGGCTGTACTGGTTCCAGCCGTGGAAGCTGTGGCAGGACGAGACCGTACGGGAGTCGCTGCCCGCGGCCCCGAGCGCGCCCGCCCCCTCGGCGGCCGACCGGGAGACCGCCTCCGCGACGCCGTCCGCACAGGCCGGACCGCGGACGTTGGCCGGCGGCGACCTGATCTCCCACGAGCACGCGACGTCGGGGACGGTCCGGCTGGTCCGGCTGGCCGACGGCTCCCACGTCGTGCGTCTGGAGGACCTCGACACCAGCAACGGGCCCGACCTGCACGTCTGGCTGACCGACGCGCCGGTCGAGGAGGGCCGGGCCGGCTGGGGCGTCTTCGACGACGGGGAGTACGTCAGCCTCGGCAGGCTGAAGGGCAACAAGGGGGACCAGAACTACGCCCTGCCCGACGATGTCGACCCGGACGCGTTCACCAGTGTGAGCATCTGGTGCGACCGCTTCGACGTCTCCTTCGGAGCGGCGGAGCTGGAGCGGGTCTGACCGGGGCCGGGGCCGGCGCGCCGACGCCCTCCCGGTCACCCCGGTCACCCCGGCCGCCCCGTACGAACAGGGCCGAGCCGCCGGGCGGCGCCCGGTGCGGCAGGTGCTCCACGCCGCCCTCCCGGGCGGAAGGCACCTCCACCGCCTCCGGCGGCAGGCCCCACCGCTGTGCGGCGATCCCCCTTCCCTCGTAGGAGCCGGAGCCGATCAGCGTCACGCCCACGGTCCGCTGCCTCACACCGGTTCGATCTCGCCCGGCCGCCAGGTCCTGTCGAAGAACGGACGCAGGGGATTGTAGAACCGCAGGACCACGAACCATCCCCTGTCCGGCAGGGTCTGGATCCAGTTGCCCTCCGGCACGCCGCCGGGTCTGTCGGGCCCGAAGTGGAGCGTGGTCGTGCCGTCGGCGGCGGAGACGGCTGCCGGGGCCGTGAAGTCGTGGCCGGACACGAGCAGGCCGTTGAGCCACCGGGAGGACGGGCCGTAGTAGTGCGCCCCCTCGGCCGGGCGAGGGCGGCAGGCGAGTGTGCGGGCGGTGGCGTTCCCCACCCGGGCCGCCTCGGCGAGGATCTCCCGCGTCCGCGTGTCCGGCCGGAAGGGCCTGTCCCTGACGATCCCGACCGTGGCCAGGGCACCTGCGATCTCGGGGGCGAGCGCCTCGGCCGGCTGGTCGTGGACGAGTTCGCTCGCGAAGTCGAAGTACGTCGCGTCCCCGGGTGGAACCATGTTCACGGCGAGCCCGGTGCCCTCGACGAAGCGCGGCGGTCCAGGTCTGGTCCGTCCACGGCAGCGGTGGGGCCGTGCCGCCGGTGACGATCTCCGCGATGCTGGTCCCGTAGACCCCGGGGACGTAGCGGTGGATGCGCAGTCCCTCCTTGATGCGCTCGGCCGCCGGCCGCGGGTCGTCGCCTTCCAGGAACGCCCGTCCGACCAGGACGAGCCGGGTGGTGCGGGTCCACCGTGTGAAGAACCCCTCCCCGGGCACAGGACCCTCGTAGCCGGGCGGCATGAAGAGGTACCTGCCGCCGGCCCCGCGGTCCGGGCCGGCCACTCCGGGGTCGACGACCCAGCGGAACCACATGTCGTTGACGAAACCGAGGGTGAGAGGCGGTACCTCCACCACCAGCGGCCCCTCGGTCAGGTCGAGGAACGTCAGGAAGTAGACGGTGTCCGCGTTCCCGGTCAGCACGAGCGAACTGGGAGTCATGAACTCCGAGAAGAGCAGGACGTCGTGGTCCCGGACGCCCGCCTCGAGCAGCCCCCTGCGGGACGCCCACAGGCTGACGCCGGAGTACGCGTCGAGGAAGGCGCCGACCGCGCGCACGTGGTCCAGGTGGTCGTAGACGCGGTCCGCCGTCTCCTCGGGGGGCATGCCGAGCGGGAACTCCAGGGAACCCAGCCGCGTCTCGATCCGCTCCGGTGTCGAGACGGACTCAAGCGTCTGCCGCGAGATCCGCGCTGCCCTCTTCATGGCCTGCCTCCCGTTTTCGGTGGGATCGTCAAGTTATCCGCCATGGCTCTTCCGGCCGCCGGACTGCGCCGGACTGCGCCGTTCGGCAGAGGCGAACGGCCCCCGGTGGGGCGACGGGTGCGGCGCCGCGCACGCGCTTGTTCCCCGGAGATGCCGCGGAGGGGCGGGAGCGGCCCCGAAAGGCACCGGGGAGTGTTCCGGCTGCGCGGCGAACGGGGGCGGGAATCCGGCGGATTGACACCCTTGCGCGCTCCTGGGCTTTAGAGCTGCTTGGTGTGAAAAGGGGCGATGTAAGGAGCCTCCTTTTCGGGTGTGTGCTCGGAGTCGCAGTTTCGAACGCCTCGCCCGCCCTTTGCGGGGTGATCGAATTTTCCCGCCTCCCGGATTCTCCGCGTCACCCGGGGAATTGACTCGCACTCGGCCGTTCCGGGATGCCTTGGGCCGAACAAGATCCTGTGCGGACCGTGTTCGTGACTCACGGCTCGGTGACAGTGTGAAGGGCCCTGCTCTTCCAGTGCCTTGTCTCCGTGAATCGGTTGTGTTTATGTGTCCTGGCCTCCGCCGCATCGCGGAGGTTCCACCGCCGGGACGCCGAGTCCTGCCGCCCGGCCGGTGGAGGGAGCGCAGCCGACCGTGGCAGGAGCGGGGAAACCGAGTAAGTGCCGCGACCGCGCTTTTTCCGTGGTCCGGCTTGGGGTGAAGCCTTTCCCGAAGTGCCCTCGCACATCCGGGAAGGCCGGGCAACTCCAGCCCGAATCCGACAGCTAACCTCGTAGGCGTGGGAGAGGATTCACACCCATGTCTCGTGGTCGCCACCGTCGTCCGAGCAAGTCTTTGATTTCCCGTCAGTTCTCCCGGATCTCCCTGGTCGCCGCGGCCGGTGGTGCGGGAATCGCGGCGCCGATGGTCGCGGCCGGCAGCGCGAACGCGGCTTCCGCCGAGGTGTGGGAGAAAGTCGCCGAGTGCGAGAGCAGCGGCAACTGGTCCATCAACACCGGCAACGGCTACTACGGCGGACTGCAGTTCTCGCAGTCCAGCTGGGAGGCGGCCGGCGGCACCGAGTACGCGCCGCGCGCCGACCTGGCTACCAAGAGGGAGCAGATAGCCGCCGGTGAGAAGCTGCTCGAACTCCAGGGACCGGGAGCCTGGCCCACCTGCGGGCCGGCGGCCGGGCTCTCCCGGGGCTCCGGCGCCCCCGGCAGCGCTCCCGCCACCCGGACGGGCGGCGAATCCGGGGTGAAGGCCGGCACGGAGTCCGGGGCGAAGGCCGGGGCCGAGCGCAAGCCCGCCGCCGGCTCCCACACCGTCGCACCCGGTGACACCCTCCACCGGATCGCCACCACCCACGGTGTCGAGGGCGGCTGGCGGGCGGTCTACGACGCCAACCGCGAGACCGTCGGCGACGACCCGCACCTGATCTTCCCCGGCCAGGAACTGAGCCTGGCCGCCCGGTCCTCCGGCGGAGAGCAGGAGCGCGCCCCGGAGCGCGCCGACCGTACCCAGGCCCGTCCGGCCGCCGAGAAGGCCGCTCCCCAGGCCTCACCGAAGGCCTACGCGGACAACCTCGACGGCTGGATCCGTGAGGCCCTGGACATCATGCGGGTCAACGGCATCCCCGGCACCTACGAGGGCATCCACCGCAACGTCATGCGCGAGTCCAGCGGCAACCCGAACGCGATCAACAACTGGGACATCAACGCCCAGCGCGGCACCCCCTCGATCGGCCTGCTCCAGGTCATCAAGCCGACCTTCGACGCCTACCACGTCCCGGGCACGGCGAACAGCCAGTACGACCCGGTCGCCAACATCGTCGCCGCCTGCAACTACGCGGCCGACCGCTACGGCTCGATCGACAACGTCAACGGGCCCTACTGAGACGACCGGGACCGGGAGGACCGGACCCGCCCCCACCCTGCTGCCCCTTGTGGCGGCGCGAAAGCGCCACCACAAGGGGCAGGGCGCTTTCGGGGAGAGGCCCTCCACGGGATATCTTGATGTCGAGCAATGTTGCAGACGTGGAGCGGAGCACCCGGTGACTGACTCGACCATCATCTACACACAGACCGACGAGGCCCCGGCCCTGGCGACGTACTCTTTCCTGCCGGTGGTCAGGGCCTACGCCGCCAAGGCGGGTGTCGCCGTGGAGAGCCGTGACATCTCCCTGGCGGGGCGGATCATCGCGGTCTTCCCCGAGTACCTCAAGGAGGAGCAGCGCATCGGTGACGCGCTCGCCGAGCTCGGCGAGCTGGCCAAGACCCCCCAGGCCAACATCATCAAGCTGCCGAACATCTCGGCCTCCATCCCGCAGCTCAAGGCCGCGATCGCCGAACTCCAGGAGAAGGGCTACGCGCTCCCGGACTACCCCGACGACCCCAGGAGCGACGAGGAGCGGGAGATCCGCGCCCGCTACGACAAGGTCAAGGGCAGCGCCGTCAACCCGGTGCTGCGCGAGGGCAACTCCGACCGCCGCGCCCCCGCCTCGGTGAAGAACTACGCCAAGAACCACCCGCACCGCATGGGCGCCTGGACCCCCGAGTCCAGGACCAACGTGGCGACCATGGGCGTGGACGACTTCCGCTCCACCGAGAAGTCCGCGGTCCTCGCCAAGGACGACGCCCTCCGCATCGAGCTGGTGGGCGACGACGGCTCCACCACCGTGCTGCGCGAGTCCGTGCCCGTGCTCGGCGGCGAGGTGGTGGACGCGGCCGTCATGCGGGTGGCCGCGCTGCGCGAGTTCCTGAAGGAGCAGGTCGCCCGCGCCAAGTCCGAGGGCGTGCTGTTCTCGGTCCACCTGAAGGCCACCATGATGAAGGTCTCCGACCCGATCATCTTCGGCCACGTTGTGCGCGCCTTCTTCCCGAAGACCTTCGCCGAGTACGGCCAGGCCCTCGCCGCCGCCGG
Source organism: Streptomyces verrucosisporus (assembly GCF_017114865.1). Taxonomy (GTDB): domain Bacteria; phylum Actinomycetota; class Actinomycetes; order Streptomycetales; family Streptomycetaceae; genus Streptomyces; species Streptomyces fenghuangensis. The sequence goes on from NZ_JADEYH010000032.1 coordinate 6,389, forward strand.
CCTCACCCCCAACGACGGCCTCGGCGGCATCCTCAAGGGCCTGGAGTCGCTGCCCGAGGGCGCGAAGATCAAGGAGTCCTTCGAGGCCGAGCTGGCCGAGGGCCCCGAGCTGGCCATGGTCGACTCCGACCGCGGCATCACCAACCTGCACGTCCCCAGCGACGTCATCGTCGACGCCTCCATGCCGGCCATGATCCGCACCTCCGGCCACATGTGGGGCCCCGACGGCCAGGAGCACGACACCCTCGCGGTCCTGCCCGACAGCTCCTACTCCGGCGTCTACCAGGCCGTCATCGACGACTGCCGCGCAAACGGCGCCTTCGACCCGGCCACCATGGGCTCGGTGCCCAACGTCGGCCTGATGGCGCAGAAGGCCGAGGAGTACGGCAGCCACGACAAGACCTTCGAGATCCCGGCCACCGGCACCGTCCGGGTCACCGACGGCGACGGCAACGTCGTGCTGGAGCAGACGGTCGGCGCCGGCGACATCTTCCGCATGTGCCAGACCAAGGACGCCCCGATCAGGGACTGGGTCAAGCTGGCCGTCACCCGCGCCCGCGCCACCGGCGCCCCGGCGGTGTTCTGGCTGGACGAGACCCGCGCCCACGACGCCAGGCTGATCGAGAAGGTCCGCGCCTACCTGGCCGAGCACGACACCGAGGGCCTGCGGATCGAGATCATGTCGCCGGTGGAGGCCACGAAGTTCTCCCTGGAGCGCATCCGCCGCGGTGAGGACACCATCTCGGTCACCGGCAACGTGCTGCGCGACTACCTCACCGACCTGTTCCCGATCCTCGAGCTGGGCACGAGCGCCAAGATGCTCTCCGTCGTCCCGCTGATGAACGGCGGCGGCCTGTTCGAGACCGGCGCCGGCGGCTCCGCGCCCAAGCACGTCCAGCAGCTGGTCAAGGAGAACTACCTGCGCTGGGACAGCCTGGGCGAGTTCCTGGCCCTGGCGGTCAGCTTCGAGCACCTGGCCCAGACCACGGACAACGCCAAGGCCCAGGTGCTGGCCGACACCCTCGACCGGGCCACGGCCACCTTCCTCAACGAGGACAAGTCGCCCACCCGCCGCATCGGCGGCATCGACAACCGCGGCAGCCACTTCTACCTGGCGCTGTACTGGGCGCAGGAGCTGGCGAAGCAGTCCGACGACGCCGAGCTCGCGCAGGCCTTCGGCCCGCTGGCGCAGGAGCTGACCGAGCAGGAGCAGACGATCGTCGGCGAGCTGGCCGCGGTCCAGGGCTCCCCGGCCGACATCGGCGGCTACTACCGCCCCGACGACGCCAAGGCCTCGGCCGTCATGCGCCCGTCGCAGACCCTCAACCGGGCGCTGGCGAGCCTGTCCTGACACGGCGGGCGCGGGGGCGCTCCTCCGCACCCCCGCGCCTTCCGCGTCCGACCCGCGCCGCCGCCCCGGCCGGACTCCTCGTCCGGCCGGGGCGGTCTTCGAGCGACCGGGTCAGCGGTAGGTGAGCAGCGCGCGCCGTTCCCCGGCGAAGTGCGCGTGGTCGTTGAAGGCCAGCAGGCTGATGCCGGAGGAGCCCGCGACGAGGGTTGTGATCGCGGCGTTGACGGTGACCCGGTTCAGCGCCACGATGCCGGCCGGCGGAGCGGACAGCAGCCCCCCGCACAGGGCCGCCAGCACCCCACCGGAGGTGACCACCACCGCGTCGCGCCCGGGTCGGAGCCCGTCGGCCAGACCCCGCAGCGCGTCGGCCGCGCCGGAGGTGAACCGCCGCCAGCCGCCCTCGCCGGTGTCCGCCATCCACGCCTCAAGGGCCCGGTCGAGGACCGCCTGGACACCGCGTGAGCCGGAGGAGGCGCCGGCGGGGGCGTCCTGGGGCGCGGCGCCGCCGTAGCGCTCGACGAGATCGATGTGGTCGTACTCGTTCCACCGCGCATCGGTGTGCGGCGTCCCGGGCAGCCCGGCGGTCCTCGCGATGATCTGCGCGGTGTCGCGCTGCCGGGCCAGGGTGCCGCAGACCACGACCGGGTCGCGCGGCGCACGCCGGGCCAGCTCGGCCCCGGCGACCTCCGCCTGTCTGCGCCCGAGGTCCGACAGCACGTCGTACCCCTCGGCCGTGTCGGCGCCGAACGTGGCCTGGCCGTGGCGGACCAGATGGATGACCGGCATCGCTGCCCTCCTGTCGTCGAAGTACTGTCGGGCCTTTGGGCCGTCAGGGCCGTCAGGGGAGGCAGGCGGAACCGGGGCCCGGGAATGCGGTGGAGACGGGGAGTGGCTCTTCTCAGCTCATCCTCGCCACGACGCCCAGAGGCAGCCGCCGCATGGCGAAGCCCATGGGTACCCAGGGCCAGGCGGGCACCTTCGCCTGGGCGCGTTCGGCCTCGATGGCCTTCACCATGGCGCGCACCCCCTTCTCGGTGGAGACCATCAGCGGCGTCCGGCCGGCCGAACCGCTCATCTCGGAGGCGATGTAGCCGGGGAAGAGGGTGGTGACCTTGATCGGGGTGCGCAGCAGCTCGGCACGGATGCCCTCGGCGAGGGCCGCGACGCCGGCTTTGCTGGCCGCGTACGTGGTGAGGTTGCGGGGCAGGCCGCGCATGGCGCTCATGGAGGAGACGACGACCAGATGGCCGGCCCCCTGGTCGCGGAAGACCTCCACGGCGGCCTCGCACTGGGCGAGGGCGGCGGTGAAGTTGGTCTGCGCGGTCTGGAGGTTGGCGTCGAAACGCCCGGTGCCGATCGGCCGGCCCTTGCCCAGCCCGGCGTTCACCACCACTCGGTCCAGCGAGCCCAGGTCGGCGCGGAAGGCGCGGAAGACCTCGAAGACGGCGCCGTGGTCGTTGACGTCCAGCGCCCGTACCGAGACGGTGACGCCGGGGTGGGCGGCCAGCAGTTCCTCGCGCAGCCGCTCCAGGCGGTCGGTGCGGCGGGCGCACAGGGCGAGGTCGCGCCCCCTGGCGGCGAACTCGCGGGCCATCTGCTCGCCCAGCCCGGCGCTGGCCCCGGTGATGAGGATGCTCTGACGGGTGCTCATGCCGTGTGCTCCTGTGTCTTCGTCGTGTTGCCTGCCCCGGTGCCGCAGCTCCTGCGGCCCCGTGGCCGGTGGCCGGTCCGGCCGCGCGGGGCGCCGAGGTGCGCGTCCTCGCGGGGACGGTCCCGGTACCGGCCGGACCCGGCGACGCGTTCGGTGTACGTCCGGGCCCGCGGTGAGTGGGCGAGGTCCGCGGCCGGCTCCTTGCCGGGGGACGTCCGAAGTGCCCGGGCGGCGTCGTCGCGACGGCGAGCGTAACCAACATACTGACCAGTGCTCAATAGCATGGGCGCGGGGTGGCCCGGATCACCTTCGCGCACCGGCGGGCGCGGGACGGTCAGCGCGACGGGGCGAGCGGTGCGCCCAGCGGCGTGAGCAGCCGGCCGAGACCGTCCACGAGGAAGCCCACCAGCTCCTCGGCCGCCACCTCCTCGCCGGCCTCGATCGCCATCTCCTCGGCCATCGCCAGCCAGCCGCGCACCGCGAGGCGTACCAGCGGATCGGGGGAGGGCTCGCCCAGCGCCGTCAGGATCCGCTCGGCCAGTGCGGCGCGGATGCCCTCGAACACCTCCACCACCAGTTCGTCCCCGCCGGCTCCGGCGCGCACCAGGGCCACGTAGTTGGCACGGCGGCGCCGCACGAAGCCGGTGAAACCCGCGACCACGGCGCGCACCCGCTCCTCGGGCCCGCCCTCGTCCGGCAGGCGCGTGTGCAGCAGCAGCCGCTGCCCGGCGGCCCGGACCACCGCGACGTAGTAGTCGCGCTTGGTCGGGAAATAGTGGAAGAGCAGGCCGCGCGAGATGCCCGCCTCGGCGGCCACCTCGTGCATCGACAGTTCGTGGATGGGCCGGCCGACCAGCAGCCTCAGTCCGATCCCGATCAGCTGCCCGCGCCGGTCCTCGGCGCTCAGGCGCACCCGGGTACGGGCGGGGTCGGCGGTCATGCGGGTGACGGTAACCCGCCGCCGGAGGACCGGCAAACGCCGACCCGTGGCGTTCGGCACACGGGATCCCGGCACACGGGACGCGGAAGGCGCCGGCCAGGACGGGGGGAACCCGGCCGGCGCCGGTCTGCGCGCGGGCGCCGAGGGGCGGAGGTCGCCTCCGCGGCGAGTGGCACTGCGAGGCCTGAGCCGGACGGTCGTCCTCGCAGGCGGTGTGTGAGGCCCGGGGACACTGTCCCGCCCTCCGGCACCCGCGGCGAGTACAACCGCCCGTCCGGCGTCGGCATTCCGTACCGGATGGAACGAAACCGGATGGAAGCGGATGAAGTGCGCCACACCGGCCGTCCGTGGAATGGGCGGACCGGTACGGGTACTCGCCGACCGTGAACACAACCGCCGAAGTGCTGCCCGAGTCCGCGCTCAGAGAAGCGGTCGACCTCCTGGTGAGGCTGGTGGAGGCGGCGGGGGCCCTGATCATCTTCGTGGGCGCCGTCTGGGCGTTCGGACACTTCCTGTTGACCATGGTGCGCGGGGCCGGTCCGGACCGCAGGTTCAACAGGATCCGGCTCACCCTGGGGCGTTTCCTGGCGCTCGGCCTGGAGTTCCAGCTCGCCGGAGACGTACTGCGCACGGCCGTCGCGCCGAGCTTCACCGAGATCGGGCAGCTCGCCGCGATCGCGGCGATCCGCACCGCCCTGAACTTCTTCCTCGGCCGGGAGATCGCGGCCGAGCGCGCCGAGATCGAACGCGAGCGCCGTAAGGAGGCGGACGGCTCCAGGGCCCGGGCGGAACCGGTATGACCACCGCCCTGAACCTGGCGGCGCTGGCCACCACCGCCTTCGGGCTGGTGTCCGCCGCGGTGGTGCTCGCGGCGGCCGGACGGCTCGTGCCGGCCCTGGCCGTCCTCCTGGACTTCCTGACCGCGGCGGGGCTGCTGTGGCTGACCGGCGACCCGAGCTGGAGCACCATCGCGGCGGCCGCCGCCGTGATCGCCGTCCGCAAGCTGGTCACCGCCGGCCTGCGTCCCCCGCGGCCCGGCTGACCGAGCCGGCCCTGCGGACGGCGGAGTCCGGGTGGCTCCGGTCCGGTGTCCGAGGGTCGCGCGGGCACCGGACCGGTCACGGGGAGGCGCGGGCATGTTGCGGAACGGAATCACCGGGTAGTCGTGACCGATGTTCTTCGACACCGGATACGACCTGCTGCGGGTGGCCGTCATGACCGCGTGCTCCTACGCGGCCCTGATCACGGCGGTGCGGATCTCGGGCAAACGCACGCTGGCGAAGATGAACGCGTTCGACCTGGTGGTCACCGTGGCCCTGGGATCGACGCTGGCCACCATCCTGCTCAACTCGACCGTCTCCCTCGCCGAGGGGGCGCTCGCCCTGGCCCTGCTGGTGGCCCTTCAGCTCGTCAGCGCCTGGGCGGCGGTGCGCTCCCACCGCTTCCGGCGGCTGGTCAAGGCCGAGCCGACCCTGCTGCTGAGCGGCGGACGCGTGCTCGGGGAGGCGATGGCCCGGCAGCGGGTCACAGAGAGCGAGGTGCTCCAGGCGATCCGCTCCCAGGGGGTCGGCTCGGTCGAGGAGGTCGCCGCGGTGGTGCTGGAGACCGACGGCAAGTTCAGCGTGATCACCCGCTCGCAGGCCGGCTCGGGCAGTTCCCTGTCGGACGTCGGGCAAGCGGCCGGAACGCGGCCGGAGGAGTGATCCGGGAAGGGAAGCCGCCGAACGGAGCCTGGACGGGGGCGTGCACCGGGCGGACCGCCGCGAACGGCACCAAGATGGTCGGGAAGATCCCTTAAGGAGTTCCCATGGCTCGTCATTCCTCACCGCGCGGACGGGCGGCCGCCCGGGGCGCCGCCTCCACGCCCGGTCCCTTCGGCATGCGGGACCAGCTCGTGACCGGCCTGATGCTGCTGGCCGGCATCTGGCTGGTCCTGGCCTCGTGGTTCCTCAGGTACCCCTTCGACGACGCCGCGGTCGACGCCCAGCGCAACGAGACCGGTGTCGGCATCGTGCTGCTGCTCGTCGCCTTCGCCCGGATCGTGCGCCCACGCGGGTGGCTGTCGGACCTGATCGTCCTGCTCCTCGGCGTGTGGCTGCTGGTCGCGCCCGCTCTGATCGACTACGGCGGCCCCGAGAACACCCCCCGGGTGGCCCAGGTCAACGAGGTCGTCATGGGCATCGTGCTCGTGGTGCTGGCTCTGGTGAGCATGCTGCTGCTGTTCCGGGCCCGGCGCATGAGTCGGGAAGAGGCCGAATGAGTCGGGTGCGGCGCGGGTTCCCGCGCACCCGCCGCCCGTTCGCCCCGCTTCCGGCGGCCGTCCGGGCTCAGGAGTCCCCGCCTTCCTCGCCGCCGGTCCCGGCGGGCCGGTCGCCGGCGGTGCGGGACTCCAGGAAGTAGGCCCCCAGGCTGCCCGCGAGGGTGGCGAAGACGGCCACCGAGTAGACCGCCAGCACGATCTCCAGGATCTTGGGGAAGGCGCCCGGCCGGTCCAGCGGCTCTCCGGTGACGGTGGCCAGCGCGGTGGCGTGCAGCGCCTCGCCCAGGGAGCGGTAGGAGCCGAACTCGAACAGCAGCTCCCCGCTGCCCAGGACGGTGATCGCGGAGACGGCCGCCAGCCACCCGATCCGGCCGCCGAGCACCCGGCGCGCGGAGCGGGAGGAGCGCACCACCGAGGAGAGCACCCGGCCGGTGCGCAGCATCCGCACCGAGTGCGCCAGCCGCAGCACCCTCAGGAAGGGCAGCACCAGGAAGAGGAGCTGCCACCAGTTGCGGCGCCAGAAGGCCCCGGTGTCGGGGGCGATGAGCAGACGGGCGAGGAACTCCGCGGCGAACACCGCCCACAGCAGCCAGCCGGCCACGGCCATGACCAGGCTCAGCGCGCTGCCGGGCCGGGCCAGCCGCTCACCGAGCACGAGCAGCAGGAACAGCACGCCCAGCGCGCTCATCACCGGGGTCGCGCGGTCCAGCAGATCCTGGGCGAGCCGTTCGCGTTCGGAACGGGGGCGGCGGGAAGGGCGGACAGGCAGAGCAGGCACACCGCAGCCCTTCCCCCGTACGGCCGGGCACTCACGCCGCTTCCGCCGGCCGCCCCGCCGTCCGGCTTCCCGGGCGCCTCGGCCCGCGGGTGTGCGGGGCGAGGTGCCCCACCGGCGCCCGCCGGACGTGTGTGCGGGCGGGGTCCGGTGAGCCGGACCCCGCCCGCGTCCTCGGGGGAGGCGTGTCGCTCGCGCCCGTGTCCTCGTGTGCCGGGCACCTCCTACATCTCGGCCCGCCGGGGCGGGAGCCGGTCCTCCCGGTGGCGTGCCCGCTCCAGCCGGAGCGGGCAGGCGGCCGTGCGAGGCCCGCCGGGGCCCCGGCGCTGCCGTGGGATGCGGCGGCCCCTATGAGCGGCGCGATCACTCGAGTCGGCTGCCCTCAAGGGTTTCTCCTCTCCTCAGTGCGACCCGCCGTCGCGGCTTCCTGACGGGCCGGATTTCCGCTGACGGACCGTCAGAACTCCGGAACCCGGTGGAGAGCGCTCGACACCACCCCTTCGGATGAGATGGTGCTGCTCCTCCGTGCCCGAGGCGAATGTGTGTGTGGTTCCGGGGCGGCCGACATCCGCCGGGCACCCGGTCCGGCGCCTCGTCCGGGCGACGTGACCGGACGCCCCGTCCGCCGGGGTGGCCGGAGTGACTGTCGGTGCATGACAAGAACGGAGCAGGGCAGCCGCACGGACATGCTGGACAAACTCCTGACCGTCACCGCGGCCCTGGCCCTGGTCGTCGCCGCCCTCTCCGTATACATCCAGCGCGCTCCGCTGAGCGGGCCGCTGCTGGCACTGCTGACCGGGATCACCTTCGGCCCGGAGGTGCTGGGCGTCCTGGACCTGCCCACCGTGGTGGAGGGGCACAAGGAGCTGCACGAGGCCGCCCGGCTGCTCCTGGCGGTGTCGGTGATGGCGGTCGCCCTGCGCTACCCGTTCCGCGACGTGCGCTCGAGGACGAAACCGGTGACCGTCCTGTTGCTGGTGGCCATGCTGGGGATGGCGCTGATCACCACGGCGCTGTCGGCCGCCGTCCTCGGGGTCGGCCTCGGCGCGGCGGCGCTGCTGGGAGCGGCACTGTGCCCCACCGACCCGGTGCTCGCCTCCAGTGTGGTCACCGGCGAGCCGGCCGAGAAGACGATCACCGCCCGCACCCGGCAGCTGCTCTCCCTGGAGTCGGGCGCCAACGACGGTCTCGCCCTGCCCCTGGTGCTGGCCGCGGTGGCGATCGCCGGAACCCTCAGCGGTACCGACGCGCTGCTGGAGTCGCTGTGGCAGGTGCTGGGCGCGGTCGTCTTCGGAGCGGCGGCGGGCGCGCTGGGCGGCAGGGTGCTGCGCAAGGCGGAGGAGCACCGGAGCGTCCAGTCCGGCCCTCTGCTGGTCTACACCCTGCTGCTGGCACTCCTCGTCCTCGGGGCGGCCGGGTTGATGCGCCTGGACGGCGTCCTGGCCGTCTTCGTCAGCGGGCTGGCCTTCAACGCGACGAGCTCGGTCAGCGAGCGCGCCGACGAGGACAAGAACGACGAGGCGGTCAACCGCTTCCTCGTCCTGCCGCTGTTCGTCGTGCTCGGCGCCATGATCCCCTGGCGCGAGTGGGGCGAACTGGGCTGGTGGCGCGGCGTCCTGCTGGTCCTGGGCGTTCTGCTGCTGCGCCGCCTGCCGGTCCTGCTGGCGCTGAAACGGCCGCTCTCCCTGACCTGGCACGACACCCTCTTCATGGGCTGGTTCGGCCCCATCGGCGTATCGGCCCTGTTCTACCTGACGATGGAGGCCCACCGGCTCGGCGCCGACCCGGTGGTACTGGCCGCCGGAACGCTGGTCATCGCCGCCAGCACCGTCGCGCACGGCGTCACCACCACCCCCGGCCTGTCCCTCTACTCCAGGGCGGGCGAGAAGGGCCGGGAGGCGGCGCGATGAACGTACTGACCGTGGTGGCCGGCTGCGCCCTGGTGATTCTGGCACTGGCCGACGCGGTGGTCACCGCACTGTCGATGGTCACGGTCACCGGCCCGGTCAGCGGCCGGGTGGCCGGAGCCGTGTGGCGGACGTCCCTGGCGCTCAACGCCCGGACCGGACGCGGATCGGCCTTCCTGAAATGGAGCGGGACGTATACCCTGCTGGCCACCTTCACGACGTGGGCGGTGCTGCTGTGGGCCGGGTGGTGGCTGGTCTTCAGCGCCGACACGGCCTCCGTCGTCGCCTCCCGTACCGCCGTGCCCGCCGACGGATGGGACCGGGTGTACTTCACCGGCTACACGGTCTTCACCCTGGGCATCGGCGACTACGTGCCGGACACCGCCTGGGCCCAGGTGGCCACCGCCGTCGCCTCCCTGTCGGGACTCTTCCTGGTGACGCTCTCCCTCACCTACCTGGTGCAGGTGGTCCAGGCGGTGGTCCACAAGCGTGTGCTCGCCCAGCAGATCCACTGCCTGGGCCGGGACGCCTTTGGCATCATCGCCGCCGGGTGGACCGGAAGCGGCTTCAGTTCCATGTTCAACCAGCAACTGGTCTCCCTGACCGAGCCACTGCTGCGCCTGGGCGAGCAGCACCTGGCCTACCCGGTCGTCCACTACTTCCACTCGACCCGGCGGAGCAAGGCACCCGCCCGCGCGCTGGCCGCCCTCGACGACGCCCTGCTGCTGCTCCGTGCCGGCGTCGGCCCCGGAAGCCGGCCCGACCCGGCGGCCACCGGACCCTTGTGGTCCGCCCTGGAGCAGGTGCTGGACACCCTGCACGGCCAGTTCTTCACCCGGGCCGAGCAGGAACGTCCCGCGCCCGCGCTGTCGGTGCTGCGGGAGGCGGGCGTCCCCGTGGTCGACGAGGAGGAGTACACGGCCCGCGTCCGCGAGCACGCCGGGCGGCGGCGAGCTCTCCAGGGGTTCCTGCACAGCGACGGCTGGGACGGGGACAGGGTCTGACGCCCCGCCGCCCGGTGCCGGCCGGTCCCAGCGGGGAGGGCGCAGGCCCCGCACGTACGCCGCCCCGGCCGGGGCCGGGGCGGCGCAGGGCGGTGTTCCTTCTGACCCGAAGACGGCCTCGGAAGGGGCCTCAGAGGGTCGTCAGCAGCTCGTTGCAGGCCTGCTCGCAGCGGCGGCAGGCCTCGGCGCATATACGGCAGTGCTCGTGCATGTCGGCGTGGCGCTCGCACTCCTCCGCGCAGGACTTGCAGACCATGGCGCAGGCCTGGAGCTGGGTGCGGGTGATGTTGGCGTCGTAGCCGGTGTGCCGGGACAGGATCTTGCCGGTGGCCTCGCAGATGTCCGAGCAGTCCAGGTTGGTGCGGATGCACTTGCGCAGCTCGGCGACCATGTCCTCCGACAGGCAGGCGTCCGCGCACGCCGTACAGGCCTGCGAGCAGTCGAAGCACTCGGCGATGCAGCGTTCCATGGCCTCGCGGTTCACACCGCCGAGGTCGGCCGGGTAGGTGCGCAGCATCTCGCTGACCATCGTCGTCATGATCGTCCCCTTTCGCGCGATTTCGTTCGATCTCGCGGTCCCGGCCCGGTGTGAGGGCGGGGCCCGCGGTGCCGTGCGGACGGGTAACACCCCAAAGGGGTGCATAAACCGGGGGGCCGGGATCCGTGCCATGCGGATCCCGGCCCCCCGGCGCCGGTCCTGCTTCCGGCCGAGTAGCTTCTCCACCGTGTCGATCCCGGCGTTCCGGGCGGTGATGATGTCGTCGGCCATGGCCTTCGCCGGGACGTAGGAGCCGTTCTCCTTCGGGTCCTCGGCTCCCCACCGCCTGCCGGTGGCGGGGAGCATCCCCTGGGCGAAGGGGGCGTAGGCGGTGCTGTGGTGGCCGGCCGAGGCGGGGGCGGAGAAGTCCGCGGCGGGCTTGTCATCCTCCCCCGCCGCGGCCGGCGGGGGAGGACTCCTGGGAACCGCAGGCGGCCAGGGCGGCGAGCGGGGTGGTTTCGAGGCCCACGCATCCTGGCCCGGCTGATTCGACGTGTGTCAACATAGGTGTATGTCGAACACGAAGGCGCCGCCGGTTCCGAAGGTGGAGCCGTGCTGCCCGCCGCTGACCGAGCGCCCGCTGACGGCCGAGGAGGCCGAGCGGACCGCCGCGATGTTCAAGGCGCTGGGCGATCCGGTGCGGCTGCGGCTGTTCTCCCTGGTGGCCTCGCACGACGGCGGTGAGGCCTGTGTGTGCGACATCTCCGATGTCGGGGTCTCCCAGCCCACCGTCAGCCACCACCTGAAGAAGCTCCGTGAGGCCGGACTGCTCACCTCCGAGCGCCGCGGCACCTGGGTGTACTACCGCGTCGAGCCGTCGGTGCTCGCCGCCATGGGACGGCTCCTCGTCTCGGCCGGGGCCTGACCCTCCCGCGCCGTGGCGGGCGGTACGGCGAGCGCCCCCACCGGACCCGAGCGGGCGGGGACTTGTCATCCTGTTTACGGCGCGCCGCGCGGGCCCGGTGTCAGCGGGGCCTGATGTTGTGGTTGAGCCGGAAGACGTTGCCGGGGTCGTACTCGGCCTTGACCGCGGCCAGCCGCCGGTGGTTGTCCGGCCCGAACCCGGCGACCACACGGTCCTCGCCCTCGTTCCCGATGAAGTTGAGGTAGACCGCGCCGGTCGACCAGGGCCTGACGTCCGCGCGTACGTCGTGGGCCCACCGCCTGACGCGCTCGTCGTCGGCGGGGTCCTCCCACAGTCCGAAGGGGTGGACCACCCACGGGGCCCGCCGCCAGGGAATCGGGTGGCCCCCAGGGTCCCGGGCGACCGCGCCGCCCTGCGGGAAGAGGACGTGCTGGGAGGGCGAGGGCACGAGCAGGTCGGCGGCGCGGGCGCAGAAGGCGTCCACCGCCGGGTCCGGGAAGGAGGCCAGGTACTCGGCCGACCAGTAGTTCCGGTAACCGGGCGGGTCGTCCAGCATGCACTGCAGGTCGGCGTAGGACATCTCGGCGATCATCTCGGCGTCGTGGTCCATGTCGAGTATGGGCTCGGCCACATCGCGCATCTCCTGCATGCCGCCCGCGTACGTGATCAGCACCGCGCAGGCGAGCTTCCCGGCCATGTCCGCGGGGACGAACTCCTCGGGCGGCGCGGTCAGGTAGATGAGCCCGCCGCCGACCTCGTCCGGGGCGGACTCCAGGAAACCGCGGTAGACCCGCGCCACGTCCGGGCCCGCCTCGGGACGCCACATCAGCAGGGCCGCGGTCATCTCCGGAAGCGGGTGCAGCCGCAGGGTGAGCGAGGTGGCCACGCCGAAGTTGCCGCCACCGCCGTGCAGCGCCCAGAACAGCTCCGGATTCTCCTCCTCGCTCGCGCGCACGGTGCGGCCGTCCGCGGTGACCAGCTCGGCGGACAGCAGGTTGTCGCTCGCCAGACCGAACCTGCGGTCCAGCCAGCCCGAACCGCCGCCCAGCACGAACCCGCCCACCCCGGTGGTGGAGACACGGCCGCCGGTCGTCGCCAGGCCGTACGGTTCGGTGGCCCGGTCCAGATGACCCATGACGGCGCCGCCGCCGACCCGCGCGGTGCGCCTGCCGGGGTCGACCACGACCGTGTGCATGCGCCGCAGGTCGACGACGATGCCGCCCTCGGCCAGGGCCATGCCCGCGACGCTGTGCCCGCCACCGCGGACCGCGATCTCCAGACCGTTGGCCCGCCCGAACCGGATCGCCTCGGAGACGTCGCGTTCGGTCTCGCACTGGGCGATGACGGCGGGACGGCGGTCGATCATCGCGTTGAAGACCGCGCGGGCCCCGTCGTAGGGCGCGTCGCCCGGAGTGATGACATCGCCGGTGAAGCCGGCGCGGAGGCCGGGTAGGGACATCCCGCCCACACTGTGGGACACCATGTCGTCCCCCTTCGTCGGGGCGCCGGCAGAGCCTCTGCCTCCACCGTAGCTCCGCTCCGGCCCCAGCGGCACGAGGGCCGCCGGGTCCGCCGCGGCGGTACCGCTCCTGGACCGTATGCGGCGCGCCGGCAGGAGGACGGAAGGGGAGTGCGGGGTGGACGCCGGTCTGCCCGCCCGTTTACCGCATGACCCGAGGTCGCATACCGCCACCGGTACCCGTACAGCCTCGCGTTGACGCCATGTCGAATTCTCCGGGGCGTGTGAAAAAGATGTGCGCTGTTAATGCAGAGGGCGCGTGCTCCCTGCTAAGGTCATGCCCGTTCCGGGACGCAGTGGGGGCTCGGAAATCTTTCGCCTTGAAAGCACGGGGGTGGCGATCGGTGATTGCCGGTGTGTTCGCGACGGTTTCCGAGGTGTCCGTTCCGAGCAGTTTATTAGCAGCGGGCCGGCGAATTCCCTCGGACGGTACCGCGACGGCCGAGGGGGCCGGGCCGGCCTTATCGGCGGACTAGGGCCGCCGGGCGGCGGGTACGGCGCCGCGCCCACCGGGCGTACGGTCCGCTTCGAAACCCCCGCCGCGTAGGCCGGAGACCGGGCCGACGGCCCGGGCCCAGCCTTCCGCAGGGTGGCGGAGCGGGCTCACACACCGACTGCGATACTTCAAGTCCCCTGTTCTGCTGGGTACTTGGGTAGAGCAGGCTGCGCTGTCGGCGGTGATCGGGTGCTGTGGTCCGGCAGCCTCCGTCCCCTCTCCCGAGTCTTCGGGCTCATGGCCGGACGCCCCTTCGCCCGAGCACCGGCCGCCTGTGCCGGCCGGCCCGGAGCGCAGGTGGTCTTCCTGCCGGAGTCCGTTTCCCCCGCCGTTTCCACCGGATGCCGGAGAATGTTTCCAGGCGGGTAACCCTCTGGTTTCCTCGTTGTAACGAGGGCTGTTTCTATAATTCCCTGCCCTGAAGCGACCCGAGAGGCGGAAGGTGAATCGACGGTATCTGTTTCCCGTGTCCGGAAAATATCGCCTCGCCGGATACGGATAAGAACCGCCGACCCGTACCGGACGATTCTGTACACCCTGCCTGCTCGCCCCGCGTTTGCGTGGAGACGCGACCACAAGCAAGGAGAGCGCTGTGTTCACCCTGCCCTTCGAAGCCCGGGAGACCGCACCGGGGCCCGCGAATTCCATGAGGAGGAGCCGATGAAACCGCAGGTCGCCGTCGTAGGGGGCGGGGCAGCAGGCATCTCGGCAGCCTGCGGGCTGTGCGAGGACGCCCAGGTGACACTGTTCGAGTCCGAACCGCGGCTGGGCGGGCACGCCTACACAGTCGAGGTGGAGGACGCCGGACGCACCTTCGGCCTGGACACCGCCTTCATCGTCTACAACGAGCCGCACTACCCCAGGCTCACCCGCTTCTTCGCCGACCTGGGCGTGGCGACGCAGAGCCACCCGGGGAAGTTCTGCTTCTTCGACCTGGACGTCAAGAGCGCCTACGTGTCCGACGACTTCGAGAGGCCGGAGGAGGAGGTACGGGCCCGGTACCCCGACGAGTTCGTCCGGCTGTGGCAGGAGGCCCGGCGCTTCCTCACCGAGTCGCCCAGGCACTTCGTCCGCAAGCAGGCCGACATCCCGCTGGGGGAGTACCTCGACCGGCACGGCTACTCGGAGGAGTTCCGGTACGGCTTCATCGTGCTGATCTCCACGGCGGCCTGGTCGGTGCCCGCCGACCGCATCTGGGACATGCCCGCCTCCACTGTGATCGCCTTCTTCTTCGCGCACGGTGCCGAGGGCCTGGGAGGACGCACCGCCCCCTGGCGGACGGTGACCGGCGGCAGTGTCTCCTACGTACGCGCCGCCGCCGCCCGGCTGCGCGCGGCCCGCGCGCGGATACGGCCGGCCACGCCCGTACTGGGCGTGCGGCAGGAGCCGGACGGTGTCGTGGTGCGGACCGCGGCAGGCACCGAGCGCTTCGACTACGCGGTCCTGGCCACCCACGCCGACGACTCCCTGGCGATGCTGGAGAACCCCACCCCGCGGCAGCGGACGCTGGAGGCCTTCGCCTACCACCCCACCCGCGCCACCCTGCACACCGACCCGTCGGTGATGCCGGAGGACCGGACCACCTGGCGGAGCTGGAACTACGGCCGCCGGGACCGCGACGGCGAACAGGCCTCCTGGGTGAACTACTACCTCAACGACCTCCAGCGCCTGGAGGGCACCAGGGACTACTTCCTCACCCTGGACAGCGCGGTGGACATCCGCGACGAGCACGTCATCGAGGAGATCGCCTACCGGCACCCGGTCTTCACCCTGGAGGCCCGCAGGCTCCAGAGCGAGATCTACTCCCTCAACGACCCCGCCGGACGACTGATGTTCGCCGGCTCCTACTTCCACTCGCGCAAGCTCGGCCCGGACGTCATCGGCCTGCACGAGTCCGCTTTCGACTCCGGCCTCTCGGCGGCCGAGGCGATCCGCGAAGCGCTGCGCAGGTCCCGCGACGCGGCCGCCTGACCCCGTGTCCGCATCGCACGCGTACCACCGGGCCTCCGCTCGCCCGGCCGCCGCGTGGCTGGTGGCGGAACTGACCCAGATGCTCGGAATCCAGGCCGCCGACCCGGCGGCCGTGTCCCGGCCCCCGAGGCCGTCCAGAAGGAGATACCCCGTGTCCGACACCCCGTCCGCCCAGACCGCCCGCACCGCCGCGGAGCCGCTCACCGCCGAGGCGGTCCAGCAGTGGCTGCTGGAGAAGGTCGCCCACAAGCTGGGCGTCGCGCCCGCCGAGGTCGACCCCGAGCAGTACTTCGACGAGTTCGACCTGGACTCCACCGAAGCGCTGGTCCTCTCCGGGGAACTGGAGGACTGGCTGGGGTTCGAACTGGAGACCACCGCGCTGTGGTACCACCCGACCATCGCGCAGCTGGCCCTCTACATCGCAGAGAAGCAGGCCGAGCATGCGGCCTGAGCGCCCCCGGCCCGAGATCGTCCGAGCCTTCGGCGACGGGGGCGGGCCGGAGACCGCCCGGGTGCTGGTGGTCCACCCGGGCGCCCTGCCCGCCGCCCACTACGCGGGGCTGGCCCGGTCGCTCCCGGCGGGCACCGGGCTGCACGTGGTGGACCTCGAGCAGGTTCCGGAGTACTTCAGGGCGGCCCTGGACAGCGGACGCGTCACCACCTCGATCGACCGGCTCGCCACCCGGGCCGCCGAGGAACTGCGCGCCCGGGGGCTGCTGTCGCGGCCCTGGAACCTGCTGGGCTGGTCCTTCGGCGGTGTGGTCGGGCACGCGCTCGCCGGCCTGCTGGACGGGGGTGAGAGACCGGGCAGGCTGGTGCTGCTGGACAGCATCGCGCCCGTACCGGGCTATGTGCAGTCGGAGGAGGCCATCGGGCACGACATGGCCCTGCCCTGGTTCTGCATGTACCTGGCCGCCAAACGCGGCGGCGGCCCGGACGCCCTGCCCGCCGAGTTCCCGGACGGCGCGGAGGGCCCGGACGGCAGGCCGGACGCGGCACTGGAGCTGGTGCTGCACGCCGGACTGGACAGCGGCGTCCTGCGGCCCGGTACCACCCTCCCCGGTCTGCGCAAGGTCTACGACACCTATCTCGACGGCCTGCGGCGCAACAACCGGCTGGCGGCCGGGCACCGGCCGCGCCCCGCCGGCCTGCCACTGGTCCTGCTGCGTCCCGAGCGCGGTCTTCTCGCCACCCCCGACCCACTGGGCTGGTCCGTGCTCGGCGACGACCTGAGCACCGGGCACACCCCCGGGGACCACTACTCGATGCTGCGCGAACCGGAGGCCCTGCGGCGCATCGCCGCCGCGGCGGCCCCCGAGCCGGTCCCCGCCCCGGGATGACGGACGCCCCGCCGCCCGCCACACAGGAGCCATCCCCGACACCGGTTGGAGTCCCCATGGTTCAGCAACCTTCCGCCAGGAAACTTTCCGACACCCCGATAGCCGTCGTCGGCCTGGGCGCGCTCTACCCGCGCTCCGGCGACCTGAACGAGTTCTGGAAGAACATCGCCGAGGGCAACGACTGCATCGAGGAGGTACCCGAGTCCCACTGGAAGATCTCCGACTACTACGACCCCGACCCCTCCGCACCGGACAAGACCTACGCCAAGCACGGCGGTTTCGTACCCACCGTCCCGTTCTCCCCGCTGGAGTTCGGTCTGCCGCCCAACACCCTGGAGGTCACCGACGTCCTCCAGTTGCTCAGCCTGATGGTGGCCAAGCAGACCCTCAAGGACGCCGGGGCGCCCGAATCCGGCTGGTACGACCCCTCCCGGACCGGCTGCGTCCTGGGCATCACCGGGGCGAACTCCCTCACCCAGCCCCTGGCCGCCCGTCTGCAGACGCCCGTGCTCAGGGAAGTGGTGCGCAGCTGCGGCCTGAGTGAACGGGACGCGGAGGAGATCGCCGACAAGTTCACCAAGGCCTTCGCCCCCTGGGAGGAGAACTCCTTCCCCGGGATGCTCGGCAACGTCGTCGCCGGACGTATCGCCAACCGCTTCGACCTCGGTGGCACCAACTGCACCGTGGACGCGGCCTGCGCCAGTTCGCTGGCCGCCGTGCGGATGGCCGTCTCCGAACTGGTGTCAGGCCGAGCCGACCTGATGCTCACCGGCGGTTGTGACGCGGAGAACACGATCTTGATGTACATGTGTTTCTCCAAGACCCCGGCCTTCTCCCGGTCGGGCCGTATCCGTCCCTTCGACGAGGACAGCGACGGCACCCTCATCGGCGAGGGGCTGGGGATGCTGGCCCTCAAGCGCCTGGCCGACGCCGAGCGCGACGGCGACCGGATCTACTCCGTGCTGCGCGGCATCGGCACATCCAGCGACGGCCGCTTCAAGTCCATCTACGCCCCCCGGCGGGAGGGCCAGGTCACCGCGCTGCGCCGGGCCTACGAGGACGCGGGCTTCGGCCCCGAGCAGGTCGGCCTGGTCGAGTGCCACGGCACCGGGACCTCGGTCGGAGACCTCACGGAGCTGACGGCGCTGCGCGAGGTGTACGCCCAGGCGACCGGGGAACGGCAGTTCGCCGCGGTGGGCAGCGTCAAGTCCCAGATCGGGCACACCAAGGCGGCCGCCGGCGCGGCCGGACTGATCAAGCTCTCCCTCGCGCTGCACCAGAAGGTGCTCACGCCCACCATCAACGTCGAACGCCCGCGTGAGGCGGTCGACTTCCCCAACTCGCCCTTCTACGTCAACACCCTCTCCCAGCCGTGGATCGCAGACCCGGCGCGCGAGCGCCGCCGTGCGGCCGTCTCCTCCTTCGGCTTCGGCGGCACCAACTTCCACTGCGTGCTGGAGGAGCACGACCCGGACGGCCGGGAACTCACCGTCCTCGCGCCCGCCGCCCGCGTCCACCTGTGGCACGCCGAGGAGCCGGCGGCGCTGCTGGACCTGCTGGAGTCGGACGCGGCGCCCGCCGACGACACCGAACCGGTCCCGGCCGGCCACGCCCGGCTGGCGCTGGTCGCCTCGGGAGACCAGGAGGCGGCCGAACTGCGTGCCGCCGCCGCCCGGGAGCTGCGTGCCCGCCCCGAGGCACCGGAGTTCGCCCTGCCGCGCGGCGCCTACTACCGGCGTACCGCACTCCTGGGCGGGGACGGCGGCAAGGACGGAGCCGCGGGGGACGCCGGGCCGGTGAAGGTGGCCGCGCTCTTCGCCGGGCAGGGCAGCCAGTACCCGCGCATGGGCGCGCACACCGCCATGGCCGTGCCCCCGGTGCGCGCGGCCTACGACGCGGCCGCCGCCGAGTTCGCCGGCGCCGAGCCGCTGGGCCGCACCGTCTTCCCGCCGCCGGCCTTCGACGACGAGACCCGCGCCGCGCAGGAGGCCGCACTGCGCCGCACCGACTACGCCCAGCCCGCCATCGGGGCGCTCTCGGCCGGCCAGTACCGCTACCTGAGCGAGCTGGGGTTCACCCCCGACGGCGCGCTCGGTCACAGCTTCGGCGAACTGACCGCGCTCTGGGCGGCCGGCAGCCTCGGCGACCGGGACCTCCACCGCCTGGCCCGGGCCCGCGGCCGCGCCATGGCGATGCGGCCCGAGGGATCGGACGACCCCGGCACCATGGCCGCGGTCTCCGCGGACCTGGAGACGGTGGAGAAGATCGCCGCACGCCACGAGGACGTCGAGGTGTGCAACGTCAACGCCCCCGACCAGGTGGTCGTGGGCGGCGGCACCGAGGCGGTGCGGGCCTTCGCCGAGGACTGCGGCCAGGAGGGCCTGACCGCCCGCGAGCTGCCCGTCGCCGCCGCCTTCCACACCCGCTACGTCGCCCACGCGGTGGACGTCTTCAAGGAGGCCGTGGAGGCCACCCGGGTGCGCCCGCCCGCCTTCCCGGTGTACGCCGACGCGCCCGGCGCCTCCTACGGGCGGCGCATCGCGGGCAACCGCGAGGTGCTGGTCGGCCAGCTCACCGCACCCGTCCACTTCGCCCCGCGGGTCGAGGAGATGTACCGGGACGGCTTCCGGGTCTTCGTGGAGTTCGGCCCCAAGTCGGTGCTCTCCGGCCTGGTGCGCCGCACCCTCGCCGACCGCGAGGACGTCGTCGTCCTCAGCGCGGACCCCGGCCCCAAGGGGGACGGTGACCGCGTGCTCAAGCAGCTCGCCGCACGGCTTCTCGTGCTCGGCGCGCCCCTGACCGACTGCAACCGCTACACCGCTGACATCGAGCCGGCCCGTCCGGCAGAGGGGATGACGATTCCGTTGAACGGTGTGAACCACGTTTCCGAGCAGCGCAAGCAGGCCTACCAGGAGGCCCTGGAGAACGGCTACCGCGCCGAGGGCGCCGCGGGAGGCGCCCCGGCGACCGGCGCCGAGCCCGCCGTACCGCAGCAGGAGCCGGCCGCCGCGGCCCCGGCCGCGCCCGCCCCGCAGGGCGGCATACCCCGCGCCGCCGGCCTCCCGGGCACCGGTGCCGTCGCCTGGGAGCACCTGTCCATGCACCGCGAGTACCTGGGCAGCCAGCTCCGGGTGGCCGAGCGGCTGACCAACCTGCTGGACGGTCCTCTCGACGACAACGTTCTCACCGGCATCACCGCCATCAGCCAGCAGGGTGTGGCGATCGGGCAGAGCCACGCCCAGGCCAGTGAGGTGCTGCGCAGCTTCGCGCTGCTGGAGAGCGGTATCGCGCCCGTCCCCGCGGAATCCCACGCCTACGCCCCGGTCCAGGACTGGGCCCCGGCGCCCGCCCCCGTGCAGGCCCCGGCCCAGGAGTGGGCCCCGGCCCTGCCGGCGGCCCCCGCCCCGGCGCCCGCGCCCGCCCCGGCTCCGGCCGCTCCCGCCGCTGCCGCTCCGCCCGCGCCCGCCCCGGCTCCCGCTGCCCCGGCGCCCGCCGCTGCCGCTCCGGCCCCCGCTGCTCCGGCCCCGGCTCCCGCTGCCCCGGCGCCCGCCGCCGCTCCCGCGGCCGTCACCGAGGACGACGTCCGCAAGGCGCTGCTGGAGAGCGTCGCGGAGAAGACCGGTTACCCGGTGGACATGCTGGAGACCTCCATGGACGTCGAGGCCGACCTGGGCATCGACTCCATCAAGCGGGTCGAGATCATGGGGTCGCTGCGCGACCGCTTCCCCGGCTCGGCCTCCGCCGACCCCGAGAAGCTCGCCGAACTGCGCACCCTGGACGACATCATCGCCTTCGTCTCCGGCGCCGCCGCCGGCGCCGGCGCGGAGGAGGCGATGTCCGCCCCAAAAGCCTGAGCCCGGGGCTGGGACGGCGGCACGCCCGGCTGCGTGCCCTGCCCGCCCCCGACCTCCTGCCGGACGCCTACCGGGACGCCCCGTGCGCACTCCTGGCCGGTGACACCGGAAGCGGTCCGCTGGCCGCACTCGCGGACGCGCTGCGCGAGGGCGGCTGGACGGTCCGCACCGGCGCCTGTCCCCCCGAGGACGCCGACCGTCTGGACCTGGTGGTCGCCGAGGTCGAGGCCGACGGGCAGGAGGCCGCCACCACCGCGCTGCGGGACACCCTGCTGCTGGCCGGCTCCGTCCAGCCCCTGCTGGAGCGGAGTGCGGCCGACGGCGGCCGGGCGGCGTTCCTCACCGTCACCAGGCTCGACGGCCGGATGGGACTGACCGGCGCCGCCGGTGTGGAGCGGGCGGTCCTGGGCGGCGTCCCCGGACTGGTGAAGACCCTCGCCATCGAGGCCCCCTCGCTGCTGTGCCGCGCGGTCGACCTTGATCCGGAGCTGCCCGCCGACCGGTGCGCGGAGCTGCTCCTGGCCGAGACGTACGACGCCTGCGCGGGCACCGTCCAGGTGGGCCTGGCGGCCGACGGCACCCGCCGCACCCTGGACCTGGCCGAGACGCCCGGCGACCTGCCCGGCGAGCCCGGCGCCCCCGAGCCCGGTCCGCAGGACCTGCTGGTGGTCACCGGCGGCGCGCGCGGAGTCACCGCGGCCTGCGCCGTCGGCCTGGCCCGCGCCCACCGCCCCGGGCTGCTGCTGCTCGGCCGCACCGGACTGGCCGACGAGCCCGGCTGGGCCGAAGGGGTGCCGGAGAGCGGACTGCGGGCCGCCGCGGCCGCGGAGCTGAAGCGGACCGGGCACAGGCCGACCCCGCGCGAGGTCGACCGCATCGCCCGGGACCTGACCGGGCAGCGGGAGATCCGCCGCACCCTGGCGGAGCTGGAGGAGGCCGGGGCGCACGCCGAGTACGCCGCGGTGGACATCACCGACCCCGAGGCTGTGGCACGGGTCCTCGCCCCGTACGCGGACCGCGTCACCGGAGTGGTGCACGGGGCCGGGGTGCTCGCCGACGCCCTGATCACCGCCAAGCGGGGCGAGGACGTGGACCGGGTGCTGCGCACCAAGCTGACGGGACTGCGCAACGTACTGGAGGCACTGCCAGCCGGGGGGCTGCGGCACCTGCTGCTGTTCTCCTCGGTCGCCGGGTTCTTCGGCAACCGGGGCCAGTCCGACTACGCCATGGCCAACGAGGCGCTCAACCAGCTGGCCTGCGCGCTGCGCCGGCAGACACCCCGGGCCCGGATCACCTCCGTCAACTGGGGCGCCTGGGCCGGTGGCATGGTCACCCCCGAGCTGGAGCGGATGTTCGCCGAGCGCGGTGTGCCGCTGATCCCCCTTCAGGAAGGGGTCCGGTACTTCACCGAGCAGTTCGGTGCCGAGCGAGGCGGCGACACGGTGTGCGTGGTGGGCCCGGTGACCCCGCTGTCCGCGCCGGAGCCCGCCGGGCTCCCGGCCAAGGGAGCGGAACTCCACCGCTCCCTGGCGCCCTTGACCGACGACCCGGTGCTCGCCGACCACGCCATAGGCGGCCATCCGGTGCTGCCCGCCACGGCGGCGCTGGGGGCGGTCCTCAACGCCGTCCACCAGGTGCTGCCCGGCACCCCGGTGAACCGGGTGACCGGCTTCGCGGTACACAAGGGCCTGGTCCTGGACGACGACCGGCCGGAGGGGCTCCGGCTGGCCGTCCGGCCCGCCGGTACGCCGGAGACCTGGGAAGTCGCGATCCACGACAGCGAGGGCCGGCCCCGCTACCGGGCGCGGGCCGTGGCCGGTGCCCCGGGCCCCGCACCGGCCGTGGCCGGCCTGCCGGCACCCGGCAGCGGGCGCCCGGTCACCGCCTACACCGACGGCACCCTCTTCCACGGTCCCCGGCTGCGAGGCCTGACCGAGATTCTGGAGGACGGGCGGCGGCTGGTGCTGGGGTGCCGGCTGCCCGGGCTGCCGATCGCCGACGGCGCCTGGCAGGCGCCCGGGTACAGCCCGGTCCTGGCCGACCTGCTGCTCCAGGCGGTGCTGGTCTGGGCCCGGCTGCACCGCGGCCAGGCGGTGCTGCCCAGCGCGATCGGCGAGGCGCTGCGCCATGCCGAACTGCCCGACGGGCAGACGTTCCTGGTGGTCGTGGACGAGGTGGCGGAGACCGCGGGCGGCATCCGCTGCACCGTCACCGCGTGCACCCCGCAGGGGCGTGTCCTGCTGGAGTTCCGCGGTGTCGAGGCCGTCCACGCCCCCGGCCTCGACGCGAAGTTCCGTCCCGCGTCCGCGTGAACGCGTGACCGGACGGTCGGCGGTGCGGAAGGGCGCCCCCTTCCGCACCGCCGGGCCGGCCGCCGGCCGGCACCGAGCCCCGCCCCAGAACCCACCACCGAGCGGAAGACACGGAGAGAAATGTCGCGTTCACCTCGCCGGGACGAGCCGGTAGCCATCATCGGCATGGCCTGCCTGCTCCCGGGCGCCCACAGCCCCGAGGAGTTCTGGACCGGGCTGCTCGCCGGGACGGACCACCGCACCGAAGGCGGCCCGGAGGTCTTCGGAACCAGTCCCGACGTGCCCGGTGGCTGGGGCGACCCGGACCACCGCGTCACCGCCGTACGCGGCGGTTTCGTGACCGAGCCCGCCATCGACCTCGGCGGTCTGCGCCTGCCCGCCGACCGTCTGTCGGGTCTGGACCGCGTGGTCCGGTGGTCCGTGCACACCGTGCGCCGGGCGCTCGCCGACGCCGGACTGGACGCCCGCCCCGACGCCCTGGCGCGCACCGGCCTGGTCCTGGGCAACTACGCCTTCCCCACCGAGCAGTCGGTGCGGCTGTGCGTGCCGCCGGTGCGACAGGCCGTCACCGAGGGCCTCTCCCGCGCCGGACTGCCGCTACCGGGGGACCCGCTCGCCACGGACGGCGAGCCCGCCCCCGAGAACCTGTGGCCGTTCGGAGGGCCCGCGGTGACCACCGCCGACGCCCTCGGCCTCGGCGGACCCCGGCTGGCCCTGGACGCGGCCTGCTCCTCCGCTCTCTACGGCATCTCCCTGGCCCGGGACTACCTTGCCA
Source organism: Streptomyces verrucosisporus (assembly GCF_017114865.1). Taxonomy (GTDB): domain Bacteria; phylum Actinomycetota; class Actinomycetes; order Streptomycetales; family Streptomycetaceae; genus Streptomyces; species Streptomyces fenghuangensis. The sequence goes on from NZ_JADEYH010000032.1 coordinate 29,947, forward strand.
CCGGCCGGGCCGACACCATGGTCGCCGGAGCGGTCTGCGCGCCCGACCCGCTGCTGATCCACCTCTCCTTCTCCGACCTGCGCGCCTACCCGGACAACGGCGTCAGCCAGCCGTTCGACGGCCGCTCCACCGGTATCGTCACCGGCCAGGGCGCCGGGGTCTTCGTCCTGAAACGGCTCCGTGACGCACTGCGCGACGGCGACCGGGTGTACGCGGTGCTGGAGTCCGTGGGCCTGGGCAACGACGGCGCCGGCCGCCACCTGCTGAGCCCCAACGAGTCCGGGCAACTGGCCGCGTACCGACAGGCATACGCCGGGATCGACCCGGCCACCGTGGACTACATCGAGTGCCACGCCACCGGCACCCCGCTGGGCGACGCCACCGAGTTGCGCGGGCTGACCGCCTTCTTCGCCGGGCACGGCGGCGTCCCGCCGCTGCTCGGATCGGTCAAGGGCAACGTGGGGCACCTGCTGACCGTGGCGGGCTTCACCAGCCTGCTGAAGGTCGTCCTCGCGCTGCGGCACGACACCGTTCCCGCCACACCGGGTGTGACCGACCCGCTGAGCCCGAAGGGCGGCGAGGCGGCCGCCGGGCGGATCGTGCGCGAGAACACGCCCTGGCCCCGGGGAGCGGTGCCGCGCCGCGCGGCGGTCTCCGCGTTCGGCTTCGGCGGCACCAACGCCCATCTGGTCCTGACCGGACCCGAGACCGCCGCCGGTCCCGCCCCGGCGCCCGTCCCCGCCTCCGCCCCCGTATCCGTGACCGCCTCCGCCGGGGAGGACGCGCAGACCCCCGCACCGCGTCCCCTCGCCAGGCTCGCGGTGACCGGCCTGGGGGTCCGCCTCGGCGCGCTGTCCGGCACCGGTGCGCTGCACCGTGCCGCGCGCCCGGGCCGGCCCGCCCTCACCGAGCGCCCGCCGCACCGCTGGTACGGCGCGGACGGACTCACCCGCGGTCCGCTGTCCGGCACATCCGCCGAGGGATCCGCCCTGCCGGGCGGCTACCTGGACCGCATCGACGTCCATCCCCGCGTCTACCGCATCCCGCCCAACGAGCTGGCCCAGGCAAACCCTCAGCACCTGGCCCTGTTCGAGGCCGCCGAGCAGGCCCTTGCCGACGCGGGCTACCCCGCGCCGCCGCCCGGCACCAAGGCCGACGAACTGCCCGAGCGGCGGGTCGGCGTGGTGATCGCGATGGAGATGGAACCGCGCACCCACACCCACCGGGCCCGGTTCGACATCGGCGCCCACGTACGTGCGGAGTGCGAGCGTGCCGAGGTGCGCCTGGGCCAGGAGGACCTCGACCGCCTGGAGGAGGCGGTGCGCGGCGCCGTGCACGAGCCGATCGGCGCCAACGAGGTGCTCAGCTACATCGGCAACATCATGGCCAGCAGGCTCTCCTCGTCGCGCAACCTCACCGGGCCGTCCTTCACCGTCGCCGCGGACGGGACGGCCGGGGTCCGGGCGCTGGAGGTGGCCGGACTGCTGCTGCTGGACCCGACGGTCGAGGCGGTGCTGGTGGGCGGGGTGGACCTGGCCGCCGGGGCGGAGAACACCCGTGCCCGGGCCCGGCTGGCCGCCCGCGACGGCCAGGAGCCGCCGCCGCTCGGCGACGGGGCCGCGGCCGTGGTCGTCACCCGGGCCGGGGAGACCGCCCGCAGGGCGTATGCGACCGTGGACGCCCTGCGCGTGCACAACGGCGCCGGTGACCGGGCCGCTGCGGTGGCCGCCGCGGCCCGCGCGGCCCTCGCCGACGCCCAGGCGTCCCCCGGCGACATCGAGTACCTGGAGCTCGGCGGTGCCGCCCCCGCCGCCCGCCACGGCGAGGCCGCGGCCCTGGCCGCCGTCTACCGGGCCGACCCGCAGGCCGACCCGGAGGCGGAGGCGGAGGCGGGCGACCCCTACGGCTGCGTTCTGGGGAGCGCGCAGGCACTGGTGGGGGACACCCAGCGCGCGGCGCCGCTGGCCGCGCTGGTCGCGGCCGCGCTGGCTCTGCACCATGCCGACTTCCCGGCCGCCCCGGCGGGTCTGCTGCCGGACCCGGAGGACAGCGCCTTCGAGGACTCCTGCTTCACCGTACTGAGCGAGCCGCAGCCCTGGCCGGTCCGCCGCCGCGGCGCCGCCCGCGTCGCCGCGCTCAGCCTGCTCGGCGACACCGGCCCCGCCGGTGCCACCGCCGCCCACGTGGTGCTGCGCGGGACACCGCAGGGCACCGGCCCGGCCCGGCCCGACGCCGACTGGCACGACGGCCCCGGCGTGCTGCTGCTGCCGCTCACCGCCGACGACGGCCCCGGGCTGGCCGCCGCCGCCCGTGCCGCCGCCGCCGAACTGGCCGAGCACGGACCGCGGGCGGTCTGCCACCGGGCCGTACGGGAGCTGTCCGCCCGCCGCTCCCGCCACACCGCCGTCCTGGTCGCCGCCGACGCCGGCCGGCTCGCCGGCGAACTGGCCGCCGCCGAACGCGACCTGCCGCGCGTCATCGCCGAGGGCGGTGAGTGGTCCACGCCCTCCGGGAGTTACTGCACCGCGCGTCCGACGGGCCCCGGGGGCAAGGTCGCCTTCGTCTACCCCGGCGCGTTCACCACCTATCCCGGCGCGGGCCGCGACCTGTTCCGCCTCTTCCCCGGCCTCCTGGACGGTTTCGAGCGGGAGGCCGACCACCCGGCCCGGCGGCTCAAGCACCGCGCGCTCCACCCCCGCGCCCGGGGCCCGCTCGGCCGCCGGGACCTGATGCGCCACGAGGAGCGCCTGATCGACGACATCCCCGTGATGCTCGCCGCGGGCACCAACTTCGTGGTGCTGCACACCCGGCTGCTGCGCGACGTGCTGGGCATCCGGCCCGACGGCGGCTTCGGCTACAGCCTGGGCGAGTCCAGCATGCTCTTCGCCGGCGGGGTGTGGGCCGACTCGGCGCGGGACGACGCGGCGCTGGCGGCCACCCCGCTGTTCCGCGACCGGCTGCGCGGTCCGAAGCTGCGCGTCCGCGAGGACTGGGGCATCCCCGCGTCCGTGCCGGACGGGAAGGTGTGGGCGACCCGGGTGCTGCTGGCCGGTCCGGACGCGGTGCGCCCGGCCATGGCCGGCCTGGAGCGGGTCTTCCTCACCCATGTCAACACCCCGCGCGAGGTGGTGATCGCAGGCGACCCGGAGCAGGTCGCCCAGGTGATCGGGAAGGTGGGCTGCCAGGCCGCCAAGGCGCCCGCCAACCACGTCATGCACTGCCCGGTCGTCGACCCCGAGCTCGACGCGCTGGCCGCGCTCAACGACTATCCGCTCGGCACCCCGGACCCCGGTCTGGAACTGCTGTCCGCCTACGACTACGACCGGGTGGACACCACCGACCGGGAACAGATCGCCCGCCGCATCGCGGTCACCCTGCGCAGCACCATCGACTTCGCCCGGCTCACCGAGACCGCCCACGAGCGCGGTTACCGCTACTTCGTCGAGGTCGGTCCGGGCGCCACCTGCACCCGCTGGATCGGCGAGACGCTCAAGGGACGTGACCACGTGGCGGTCTCGGTGGACCGGCGCGGCGCCCCGGCCGCCACCGCGCTCGCCCAGGCGCTGGCCCGGCTGGTCTCCCACGGCCTGCCCGTCGGCCTGGAGGAACTGGCGCCCGAGCCGCGCGCGGCCGCACCGGCCGGGCCGGTGCTCTCCGTGCCGTGCGGCGGCGAGTCGATCGCGGACCGGACGGCACGGGCGGCGGCCGCCGTCCTCACCCCCGATCCGCCCGAGGTCCTGCCCGAGCGTCCCGCGCATTCCCCAGCCGCCCCGGATACCCAGCCCAGTGAGGTGACCCCGGCCATGCCGCCCGCATCCCCGGCGACTGCGCTCCCCGCCCTGGAGCCCGTTCCCGCCGCCCCCGTTCCCGACTCCGCCGCGGAGCGGATCGTCATCGAGGAGGAGCCCTTCGTCCACCTGCCCGAGCCGCTGCCGCGTCCCGTCTCCGAGCGGTACCGCCCGGCATCCCCGGCACGTCCCGCCGCGCCCCCGCTGCGGGCGATGGCGGCGACCGTCGCCCGCGCGCACCGCGCCGCGCTGCGTGCGCAGGACGCGTTCACCGAGAACGCGCTGCGGGCTCTGGAATCGGGTGCCGCGCCCGCGGCGGCGTACGCCGCCCCCGCGTCCACCGCCCCCGCCGGGCGGGAGAAGACCGTGCTGTGGGACGAGCAGGACCTGCTGGAGTTCGCACGCGGCCGGGTCGCACCGGTCTTCGGCCCGGCCTTCGCCGAGGTCGACACCTATCCGCGGCGCTGCCGCCTGCCCGAGCCGCCCTACCTCTTCGTCAGCCGGGTCACCAGGATCACCGGTGAGACGGGCCGCTTCGAGCCCGCCGAGATCACCACCGAGTACGACGTCCCGGTCGGAGCCTGGTACACGGTGGACGGCCTGGTCCCGTGCGCGGTGACCATCGAGGCCGGCCAGTGCGACATGCTGCTGATCGCCTACCTGGGCATCGACTTCCGCACCCGCGGCGAGCGCGTCTACCGGCTGCTGGACAGCCGCCTGGTCTTCCACGGCGGCCTGCCCCGCGAGGGCCAGACGCTGCGCTACGACATCCGCATCGACCGCTTCGTGTGGAACGGCGACAACCTGCTGTTCTTCTTCAACTACCGCTGCTACGCCGACGGCGAGCTGATCCTGGAACTCCTGGACGCCTGCGCCGGGTTCTTCACCCCCGCCGAACTCGCCGACTCCCTCGGCGTGGTGGACAGCGCCGCGGACCGCCGGCGGCGCGCGGCGATGGAGCCGTCCTGGTTCAAGCCGCTGGCCCGCACCGACCGCACCTCCCTGACCGGGAAGGACCTGGAGCTGCTGGCCGCCGGCCGCCCGGGAGAGGTGTTCGGCCCGCGCTGGGACCAGAGCGCCGACGGCTGCAACCGCTCGCTGCGCCTGCCCGGCGAGATGCTGCGCATGATCGACGAGATCCCGGTTCTCGACCGGCTCGGCGGGCCGCGCCGGCTCGGCGCGCTCACCGCCGTCAAGCGGCTGGACCCCGACGGCTGGTACTTCGCCTGCCACTTCACCGGCGACCCGGTGCTGGCCGGCTCCCTCATCGCCGAGGGCGGGGTGCAGCTGCTGCAGACCTACGCCATGTACCTGGGGATGCACCTGGTCTTCCCCGACGCCGAGTTCCAGGCGGTGCCCGGTCTGGAGACCGAGGTCAAGGTGCGCGGCCAGATCACCCCGGGGACCCGCGAGGTCCGCTACGAGGTGGAGGTCATCGAGCTGACCATGCTGCCGCGGCCCACCGTCGTCGCCGACATCACCGTCTACGACGGCGACAAGCCCATCGTCGCCATGCGGAACTTCGGGGTGCGGGTGCAGGAGAAGCCGGGCACCCCCTACCGGCCCGAGACCGGCGGTCTCCCGGCCTTCCTCGGACGCCGCAACGAGCGCGGCGAGGCGGCCTTCATCAACGAACTCCACCTCGCCCACGCCGCCAAGGGCGACCTCGGCACGGCGATGGGCACGGAGTTCGAGATCTACGCCGGCCGGCGCGCCCCCTACATCCCCAACGGCGACTTCCAGTTCGTGGACCGCATCATGCGGCTGGACGGCACCCGCGGCGAGCTGCGCCCCGGCGCCACCATGGCCACCGAGTACGACTCACCGCCCGAGGCCTGGTACTACCAGGACACCGCCGGGCCGGAGATGCCCAACTGCGTGGTGATGGAGACCTCCCTGCAGGCCGCCATCCTGCTCGGCTACTACCTGGGCGCCACCCTGGCCAGCCCCGACGAGGAGCTGGCCATCCGGAACCTGGACGGCCGCGCCCGCTTCGTGAGCCGCCCCGAACTGGCGGGCAGGACCATCCGCCACGAATCGGAACTGCTGTCCAGCCAGTCCGTGCCCGGCGCCACCCTCCAGAACTTCCGCTACCGGCTGCTCGCCGACGACGAGGTGTTCTACGAGGGCGAGTCGCTCTTCGGGTACTTCACCGAGCAGGCGCTCTCCAACCAGGTCGGGCTGGACTCCGGCGCCTACGTCCCGCCGTGGCTGGAGGCCGAGGGCGAAGGCCTCGACCCGGCCCGGAAGCGGACCATGACCGTCCGCTCCGACGACCGCTGGTTCCGGCCCCAGCCCGGCACCGGGCTGAGCCTGGCCGACGACCACCTTCGGATGGTCGACGAGGTGACCGTGGTGGACGGCGGAGGAACCCACGGCCAGGGGTACCTCTTCGGTCGCCGCACCGTGGCCGACGACGACTGGTACTTCGACTGCCACTTCCACCGCGACCCGGTGATGCCCGGCTCGCTGGGGGTGGAGGCCGTCATCCAGGCGCTCCAGGTCCACGTCATCGACTCCGGGCTCGCCGACGGCATGGGGCCGGTGCGGTTCGGGGTGCCCCTGGACGTCGCGATGGCCTGGAAGTACCGCGGCCAGATCCTGCGCGGTGACGGCGAGATGACCTTCGACGCCCACATCAAGGAGGTCCGGCGGGACGACGGCCGCCTCGTCGTCATCGCCGACGCCGCCGTCTGGAAGCCGGGTCTGCGCATCTACGAACTCACCGACGTGGCCGTGGAGGTCGTTCCCGCCGCGCGGGCGGAACGGGCCGACGCGGAGAACGACACGGAGAAGGAGACCGGAGCATGACCACCCCCATGACGGGCGGGGCCCGCACCGCGCCCCGGGCGCCGTACACCGACCCGGCCGGTATCCAGTACGTCCTGGGACGGCTGGAGGAGCCCTGCTACATCGTCGACACCGACCGCGGCCCCGGCGCCACCACCGCCCGGCCGGGCCCCGGCGTCCGGGCCCTGGCCGCGCTCGGCCCGCTGCCGCCCGAGCGCCTGGGATCCCGCGCCTTCCGCGAGCGGCACGGTGTCCGCCTGGCCTACCTGGGCGGCGCCATGGCGGGCGGCATCGCCTCCGAGGAACTGGTGATCGCCCTGGCCCGCGCCGGCTGCCTGGGCTCCTTCGGCGCGGCCGGCCTGCTGCCCGAGCGCATCGACCGCGCGCTGCGCCGCTTCACGGCCGAACTCCCGGGCCTGCCCTGGGCGGTCAACCTCATCCACAGCCCCAGCGAGGACGCCCTGGAACGCGACGGGGTGGAGCTGCTGCTCCGGCACGGGGCGCGGTGCGTGGAGGCCTCCGCCTACCTGGACCTCACCCCGCACGTGGTGCGCTACCGGGTGGCCGGGCTGCACCGCGGCCGCGACGGCCGGGTGGTGGCCGCCAACCGGCTCATCGCCAAGGTCTCGCGCCCGGAGGTGGCCGAGAAGTTCATGCGCCCCGCCCCGCCCGCGATCACCGCCGACCTGCTGGCCCGCGGGCTGATCACCGCCGAACAGGCGGAGCTGGCGCGGTACGTGCCGCTGGCCGACGACATCACCGCCGAGGCGGACTCCGGCGGGCACACCGACCGGCGCCCGCTGACCGCGCTCTTCCCCGCGCTGCTGGAGACGCGCGACGCCGTCCAGCGCGAGATGCGCTACCCGGTGCCGGTCGGACTCGGCGCGGGCGGAGGCATCGGCACCCCGCACGCGGCGGCCGCCGCCTACGCCATGGGAGCCGACTACGTGGTGGTGGGCTCGGTGCACCAGTCGTGCCTGGAGTCCGGCACCTCCGAGCCCGCCCGGCGGATGCTGGCCGAGGCGGGACTGGCCGACTGCGAGATGGCACCCGCCGCCGACATGTTCGAACTCGGGGTGGAACTCCAGGTGCTGAAGAAGGGCACCCTGTTCCCGATGCGCGCCAAGCGCCTGTACGAGCTGTACCAGCGCCACGACGGCATCGAGGCGCTTCCGCCGGAGGAACTGCGCCGCCTGGAGAAGCAGGTCTTCCGCCGCCCGGTGGAGGAGGTCTGGCAGGAGGTCGAGGCGTACTTCGCCCGCCGCGACCCCGACCAGCTGCGGCGCGCGGCGGCCGTACCGCGCCGCCGGATGGCGCTGCTGTTCCGCTGGTACCTGGGGATGGCCTCGCGCTGGGCGGTGACCGGCGAGGCGGACCGCACCGCCGACTTCCAGGTGTGGTGCGGTCCGGCCATGGGCGCCTTCAACGCCTGGGTGCGCGGCACCTACCTGGCGGCTCCGGAGAACCGGCGGGTGGCGGACGTCGCCGGACACCTGCTGCGCGGCGCCGCCTACACCGCGCGGGTGCACCAGCTGGCCCTCGCCGGGGTGCGGCTGCCGCGCTCCTGCGCCGAGTACCGGCCCGCGCCGGCCGCGGAAGCCGAAGGGGGCCGGCGATGACGGCGGACGACGGGCAGCGGTGGCCCCGGTACGCCGCCGCCACCTCCCTGGAGCGGGAGCTGGGCGATCCGCGCGACGCGCGCAACCCGCTCGGATTCGCCGCCGCGGCCGGCCGGGACGCCGGGGAGTCCCGGCCGGCCGCCCTGGCCGCGCAGGCCGGGCCGAGGCTGCGCACCGCCTTCGTACCGGCCGCCCTCGGCGGCACCCTGGAGGCACTGGACGCCACGCTGATGCTGGTGAGGACCGCCGCCCGCCGGGACGCGGCGATCATGCCCGCCACCATGTTCGGCATCACCGCGGCCACCTGCGTGCTGATCGCCGGCTCCCGGCGGCAGCGCGAGCACGTCGTGGGCCTGCTGCGCGAGGGCGGCTCGCTCGGCTTCGCGCTCTCCGAGGCCGACCACGGCAGCGATCTGCTCGCCAACGACACACGGGCCGAGGAAGTCCCCGGCGGCTACGCGCTCACCGGCGAGAAGTGGCTGGTCGGGCTCGGCGGGAGGTGCGACGGGCTGCTGGTGGTGGCCCGCACCGGCGGACGCGGCCCGGCCGCCTTCTCCGCGCTGCTGCTGGACGGGGAACAGGCCGCCGCGGCCCGCCGCGACACCCGCCGTCCGACGGGCATGCGCGGCGCCGACCTGGCCGGTTTCCGCTTCGACGGCCTCACCGTGCCGCGCGAGGCACTGGTCGGCGGTGTGGGCCGGGGGCTGGAGACCGCGATGAAGGCCATGCAGGTGGTCCGCACCATGAGCACGGCGGCCAACCTGGGGTGCGCCGACACCGGCCTGCGCCTGGCGCTGGACTTCGCCGCCGCCCACGTCGCGGCCGGCCGTGCGGCGCTGGCCCACCCGGGCGTCCGGCGCGAACTGGCCACCGCCGCGGCCCTGCTGCTGGCCGCGGACGCGGTGGCGCTGACCACCGCCCGCGGTCTGCACACCCTGCCCGCCGCCCAGAGCCTGTGGTCGAGCGTGGCGAAGAAGGTCCTCACCGACACCTGCGAGGAGGCGCTGGCGCGCTGCGCGGACGTGCTCGGCAGCCGCGGAGTGCTGCGCGACGGGCCGTACGCGGCCTTCGACACGCTGCGCAGGGACAACGCCGTCGTCCGCCACATCGACACCAGCCCCACCGCCAACCTGCGCCTGGTCGCCGCCCACTTCGCCCGGCTGGCCGCCGCACCGCCCGCACCGCCCGCGACGGGTGCGGACCCGGGCACGGCCGACGCGCTCCCCGGCGCCCTGGCCCGGACGTGCACGCTGTCCGAGTCGCTGCCCGAACCGGACCTGGACCGCCTGGCGCTGTCCGACCGCGGCGCGGACCCGGTCCTGGGCGCGGTGCCGGTGGTGGCCGCACGCGTCCGGGAGGTGCTGGAGAAGGCGGACGAGCGGCGGGCCGCGCGGGCCGTCACCCGGCTTGAGCGGGCCGCTTCCTGGCTGGGGCACGCCCTGCGCGCCCGCCGGGGCGCCGACCCGCTGCGCGACCAGGACCTGGCCGCGCGGCTGTGCTGGGTGCACGCCGCCGCGAGCTGCCTGCTGCTGTGGTGGCACAACCGCGACCACCGGCTGTACGGCGCGCCCGGGGGCGACCCCGGCTGGCTCACGGCCGCCCTGACGGTGCTGACGGCCCGGGCCGCCGGCCGCTCCTCCCCGCTGCCGGAGGAGGACGCGGAGGCGGTCCTGGCCACCGTGCTGCCGCTGCACGAGGCCGACCGGCTGTTCTCCGCCGCCGCCCTGCCCCTGGCACACGGCGGGCCGGTGTCCGCGTCGGCGCCGGGAGCGTCCGCATGACCCGCCCCCTGGAAGGAGCAGTGGTATGAACGCGAGCAAACTGACCTCTCTGGCCGGGGAGCTGGAGGACCACCTGGGCGACCCGCATGACGACCGCTCGCGGATGCCGTTCGCCCGGATCCTGGAGCACGACGAGCGCGAGCAGTACCCCCATCGGATGGTGAGTCTGCTGCAGGACTGGGGCCTGCACCTCTACTGCCTGCCCGAGCGGTGGGGCGGGCGGGCGGGCGACGTGGAGGCCGGCTTCCAGCTCGTGCGGCTGGTGGCCCGCCGGGACCCGACCACCGCCACCGCGCTGATGATCACCAACGTGGCGTTCATGCCGACCTGGATCGCCGCCACCGACGAGCAGGGCCGCGCCGCGGTCGACGCGATCAACCACGGCGGGCGGATGGCCTGGGGGCTGACCGAGCGCGAGCACGGCAGCGACATCCTCGCCAACGAGATGCGGGCCGAGAAGGTCCCCGGCGGCTATGTGCTGACTGGTGAGAAGTGGCTGATCGGCAACGCCACGGTGGCCGACGTGGTCAGTGTCCAGGCCCGCACCGATCCGCGGGGCGGACCGGGCGGATGGTCGGTCTTCGCGGTGGACAAGCGCCGCTGCCCGGCCGGTTCGGTGATGCCGCTGCCGGCCGAGCGCCTCCACGGGCTGCGGGCCATCGACATGAGCGGCATCCGGCTGGAGGGGGTGTTCGTACCGGAGGAGTGCCGGATCGGAGCCGAGGGGCAGGGGCTCGAACTGGCGCTCCAGGGCGCCCAGGTGGCCCGCACGGTGATCTGCGCGATCGCGCTGGGCGCGGTGGACACCGCGCTGCGGGTGACGCTGGACTTCGCCGAGCAGCGCTCGATCTTCGGCCGGAAGGTCGCCGACATCCCCTACTCGCGGCGCCAGCTCGCCGAGTCCTTCGCCGACGTGATGCTGGCCGACGCGGTCTCCACCGCGGCGGTGCGCTCCCTGCAGGTGATACCGGAGCAGACCAGCGTCTTCTCCTCGGTCGTGAAGTACTTCGTGCCCACGCTGATGGACCGCACGATGGCGCAGCTGTCGGTGGTGCTGGGCGCCCGCCAGTACCTGCGCGACCACCCGCACTACGGCATCTACCAGAAGATGCTGCGCGACCTGCTGGCGGTGCACTTCGTCGACGGCAACACGGTGGTCAACCTCAAGAGCGTCGGCGCCCAGCTCGACGGACTGCTGACGGCGGCGGTCTCGGCGGACGACGCGTCCCGCACCGAGGCCGCGGAGCGCGTGCTCGCGGTGTACGACGCGGACGCCCCGCTGCCGGTGTGGGAACCGCACCGGCAGCTGCTGGTCAGCCGCGGCCGCGACGACACGGTGGTCTCGCTGCCGGTGGCCGTGGAACGGCTGCGGGCGATGGCCGCCCGGCACGGTGACGAGCGTCAGCGGGACTGGCTGGGCCGCGCGGCGGACCTGGCGGTACGGCTGTCGGGGGAGTTCGCCCGGCTGCGGGCCGAACTGGATCTGCTCAAGCGGTCCCGGGGACGCGGATACGGGTCCTCGGCCGAGCTGTTCCGGCTGACCGAGCGCTACTGCGCCCTGCACGCGGCCGCCGCCTCGGTGCAGCTGGCCACCGGCTCGTCCCGGGCGTTCGGCGACGGGTTCCCCGACGGCGCGGTGCTGCTGCTCTCCCTGGAGAGGGTGTGGCGGCTGTTCCACCCCACCGAGACGGTGACCGACCCGGAGACCGTGGACCGGGTGATGGAGGTGCTGCGCGGCCTGCACACCGCGCCACGGCTGTTCTCCGCCCGGCCCGTCCCCGTCCGCGCCTCCATGCCGGGGCCCGAGTGACGGAGGCACGGACGGCCCGGCCGGAGGAGGAGGCCGGCCGGGCGGACCACCGGACACAGCTGTGGCTGCTGGCCGAGGAGTCGGTGGACGCGGAGACGGCCCGGTACGCCGCCGGACTGCTCAGCGCCGACGAGCGGCGCCGGCTGGAGCGGCTCCGCCCGCCGGACGGGCGGCGGCGCTTCCTGGGCGCGCGGCTGCTGTGCCGCACGGTGCTGGGGGAGCTGCTGGGCCGGCCCCCGGCCGCGCTGCGGTTCGCCCGCGACGGGCTGGGCCGGCCCGAGCTGGACCCCGGTCCGCACGGGGTGCGGTTCAGCGTCTCCCACACCTCCGGCCTCATCGGCTGCCTGGTGAGCCGGGAGGGTCCGTGCGGGCTGGACGTGGAACGGGCGGAGGCGTCCGGGCCGGCACTCCGGTACGGGCAGCGGTGGCTGGCACCCGCGGAGCGGGAGCTGCTGGCCGCGCTGCCCCCCGGACGGCGGGCGCGGGCGTTCACCGACCTGTGGGTGCTGAAGGAGGCGTACACCAAGGCACTGGGACTCGGGTTCCAGCACCGCTTCGACGGGTTCCGGCTCGGTCCGGACGATCACGGCCGGATCGTGCTGGAGGATCCGTCGGTGCCGCCGGAGGCGGCCGCGCGCTGGCGCTTCGCCCTGCTGCCGGTGCCCGGCGGGCACCGGCTGGCGGTGGCGGTGCGGCGGGACGGCGACGGGTGCGGTCCGTGGTCCGCCCCCCAGCCGCGCTACCTCGACCCGCGCACGGTGGTGGCCGGTGCCGGCCGGTGACTCACCCGCCGGCGCCGCCGCTCCGGTCGTCCCCGCTCCGGTCGTCCCCGTCCCGATCGGCGTACCGCCGCGCGGCCTCGTTCTCCTGCGCCATCCGGCGCAGGGTGGCCAGGACCGGCTCCATCAGGACGGTCAGGACCAGGGCACGTTCGGCGATGTCGATGCGGTCCTCGATCCCGGCGAGCTGGTCCAGGTCCAGCCGGGCGGTGGCGGCGGCCAGTTCGGCGTAGGGGACCAGTTCGTCGGCACCGTAGCCGGCGCCGACCTCGCGCAGCGCCCGCAGCCCGGTGGCCAGCGCTCCGCGCAGCGGCGACTGCTCGGTGACGGTCCAGCCCATCCGCTCGACGAGCCGCTCCACCTCGGCCGTGCTGCCGTCGGCGGTGTCCTGCCCCTCCGGGTCTTTCCCGTCCGGCTCCGCGGTCACCGGCGACCGCAGGGCGTAGTGCGTGACGCCGAGGGTCTTGTACCGTCCGAGCGGCTCGCCGACCGCTTCGAGAACCTCCCTGGTGGCGGCCACCGAGAGGCCACCGAGCGTGGTCAGCGCTCTGACCAGGCGCAACCGGCGCAGGTGGTCCTCCTCGTACTCCGCCTGGTTGCTGGCGGTCGCCCGGCCGGGCCGCAGCAGCCCTTCCCGCAGATAGAACTTGATCGTCGGGATGGGGACGCCGCTGCGGCGGCTCAGCTCGGACATCCTCACGGGATTCCTCGATTCTGCGGCGGACGCGGCACGTACCGCGTGTGGACATGGAAAGTGTAACGTGCCACTATCGATAGTGGATAGTGTCACTATCGCCACCCTGCAGGTGACGCCCGCGCGCCCTGCCCGCGAGTCAAGGACCCCGCGCCATGCCGAAGCTCCCCTGGACCACGATCAGCCCCGCCGACCCCGCCGACGAAGCGGTCGTCATGGCCTCCCGGCTGGAGGTCGCCTCCCTGCGGCACGTCCCGCGCTTCTTCTGGTTCTCCCTGGTGTCCTGGCGCCAGGTCCGCCGGTCGCCGGGTGCCTTCGGGGCCTCGCTCATCGCCCAGCTCGGCCGCGGTGTCTTCTGGACCCTCTCGGCCTGGGAGAGCAGGGAGGCGTTGTACGCCTACGCCAAGACCGAACCGCACAACTCGATCATGAAGCGGCTGCGGCCCACCATGCGCGAGTCCCACTTCGTCTTCTGGACCGTCCCCGCCGAGCGGCTTCCCATCTCCTGGGAGGACGCCCGAGCCCGACTGGCGGAGGAACGGGACCGGAAGTCCTGACCCGCCCGCACCCACCGCCCGACCATCCTGACGGGAGAACCCCATGTCCACCGCCGCACCACCCGCGCCGGCCGCCGGGCGCGCGCCGCTGTGGCTCGCGATCGTCGCCTGCTCCCTGCCGATGTTCATGACCGCCCTGGACAACCTGGTGGTCTCCACCGCGCTGCGGACCCTCCAGCAGGATCTCTCGGCGAGCACCCAGGACCTGCAGTGGTTCGTCAACGCCTACACCCTGGGCTTCGCCTGCTTCCTGCTGGTCTGCGCGGGCCTGGGCGACCGCTACGGCCGCCGCCGGTTCTTCGTCCTGGGCATCGTCGTCTTCACGCTGGCCTCCGTCGGCTGCGGCCTGTCCGAGACCAGCGGCCAGCTCATCGCCTCCCGCGCCCTCCAGGGGCTGGGGGCCGCCGCGGTCATGCCGCTGTCGCTGACCCTGCTGTCCGCCGCCGTGCCGGACCGGCTGCGCGGTCTGGCCGTGGGGCTGTGGAGCGCGGTCAGCGGCACCGCCGTCGCGCTCGGCCCGGTGGTGGGCGGTGCGGTCGTGGAAGGCCTCGACTGGCAGTGGATCTTCTGGATCAACGTGCCGGTCGGGCTGGTCGCGGTACCGCTGGCCCTGCTCGTCCTCAAGGAGAGCCGCGGTGAGCGGGCCCGCATCGACGTCGAGGGCATGATGCTGGTCACCGCCGGACTGCTCGCCCTGGTCTGGGGCATCGTCAACGGCGAGACCCGCGGCTGGAGCGACGGCCGGGTACTGCTCGCCCTGGCCGCGGGCGTGGCGCTGCTCGCGCTGTTCGCCTTCTGGGAGCGGCGCACCAAGGCCCCGCTGCTGCCGCTGCGCTTCTACCGGGTCCGAGCCTTCACCCTCACCAACCTCGTCTCCGCCGCCATGTACTTCGGGGTGTTCGGCTCCATCTTCCTGCTGGCGCAGTACCTGCAGATCGCGCCCCCGCGCACCCCGCTGCACGCCGGTGTGCTCACCCTGTCCTGGACCCTGATGCCGATGTTCGTGGCACCGCTGGCGGGCATGCTCACCGAACGGGTGGGCGGCGGCCGGCTCATGGGCCTGGGCCTGCTGCTCCAGGCGGGCGGTCTGGTCTGGATCAATCTTGTGGCGACCACCGATACCCCCTACTCCCAGCTGGTGGCACCGATGGCCCTCGCCGGCATCGGCATGGGCCTGACCTTCGCCCCCGCCGCCACGGTGGTGCTCTCCTCCGTGCGCAAGACGGAGCACGGCAAGGCCGCCGGTGCCAACAGCACCGCCCGGGAGATCGGCGGCGCCCTGGGCGTGGCCGTCCTGGGCACGGTCTTCGCGGCCCACGGCGGCTACCTCTCCCCGCAGGACTTCGTGGACGGCGTACGGCCCGCACTGTGGATAGGGGCCGCGGTCGCCGCGCTCGGCGGCCTGGTGGCCTTCGCCATCCCCCGTCGGCCCGCGGGTGTTCAGGAACCGGAGCCGGGCGGCGAAAGCACCGGGCAGGGCACGCGGGAGGTGCGGCAGGCCGCCTGACCGGGCGCACGTCCCGCGCGACACCGGTGCGCGGCCGGTGCCGCACGGGCGGGCGATCGGCCGGTGCGAAGGAAGCCCTGTTCGGCGCGTCTTCCGCCGCGCTCCGGAAAACTCCCTTGTTTGGCCGACGAGTTCATGGCAATGCGGTTCTCTGAAGACGACAAGGAGGTACCCAGACATGGGCATTATCGCGTGGATTCTCATCGGTCTGCTCGCCGGATTGGTCGCCAAAGCCATCATGCCGGGCAAGGACCCGGGCGGCATCCTCGTCACGATGCTGATCGGTATCGCGGGCGGCCTTCTCGGCGGTTTCCTCGGCAAGGTGATATTCGGGGTCGACTCGATCGACGGATTCTTCGACCTCTCCACCTGGATCGCCGCCATCATCGGTTCGGTCATCGTTCTGGCCGTCTACCGGGCCGTGACCGGCCGCGGCAACCGCCGCCACGTCCACGCCTGACCCGGTACTGGCCCTTCGGATACGCGGTGACCGGTTACCGGCCCCGCCGACCGGTTCGCGCACCCCCGGTGGCCCGCTCGGCCGAGCGGGCCACCGGGGGTGCGCCGTGCCGGGGTCCGGCCACCGCGGCGCCGTTCCGGCCGCGTTCGGTCCCTCCGGGCCCTCCGTGCACTCGTTTCCGCCCGGGATCCTCCGAGAGGGAGGGCGGGAAAAGCGAATCAGGCCGGGTGGACCGGGTCGCGGGGGATTTTCCCGCACCGGTTCCCCGGTCCGGCCGAAGGGTTTTCCGGTGCGGAATTCCTCTCCCGGGAACTGCGCACCGGGATGAACGGCTTCGTTCTCTCCGGCGGGAGACGGACCCGGACGGCCCGGGCTCAGGGCTTGCGGGCGACCGCGGCGTAGCAGGCCGCCTCGGCGTCGCCGACGTCACCGAAGGTGTGGCCGGGGTCGGGGCGCCAGCGGTGGGAGGTGGTGACCCCCGGCTCGAACAGCTCCCAGCCGCTGAAGAACCGGGTGAACTCCTCCCTGGTGCGGGCCTGTCCGGGGGTTCCCGAGGCGCGGTAGGCCTCGGTCAGGCGGGCGATGCCCTCCGGGTCGAAGTCTGGGGTGACATGGCTGATGGCCAGGGTGCTGCCGGACGGCAGCGCGTTCTTGAAGTGCTCGACGATCTCGTGCGCCCGGTGCTCGCCGGGCACGAAGTGCAGCAGGGCGTTGAGACTGAGCGCCACCGGCTCGCCCAGGTCGAGGGTCCGTTTCACCTCGGGGGCGGCCAGGAGGGCGGCCGGATCGGTGACGTCGGCATGGACGTAGGCGGTGCGTCCCGCCGGGTGGCTGCGCAGCAGGGCCTGGGCGTGGGCGAGCACGATGGGGTCGTTGTCGGCGTAGACCACCCGCGACTCGGGCGCCACTGCCTGGGCCACCTCGTGGAGGTTGGGCGAGGTGGGGATGCCGGTGCCCACGTCGAGGAACTGGCGCATGCCGGCGGTGGCCAGGAAGCCGGTGGCCCGGTGCGTGAACTCACGGTTGGCGCGGGCGGCCACCAGGACGGAGGGGAAGATCGCCATGGCCCGTCCGGCGGCCTCGCGGTCGGCGGGGAAGTTGGTGTGACCGCCGAGGTAGTAGTCGTACATGCGGGCGGAGTGCGCCCGGTCCAGTTCCAGGTCGACCGCGCTGTCGTCCGCGCCGCCGGTGGTGCCGTCGACCGTCTGGGACACCTTGATCACACCTTTCGTGAGCACTCGCCGGTTCACTGTCGGATCCCCCAACAGGCTTGCGAGGCACGGTGGTCGGGGAAGGCGGTGTACTGTACCGTCCCCTCCGTCCGCCATGGCGGTAATCACACTATTACTCTGGGCCCACTTTTTGGGAAACCACTGTCCGACGATGCCCACGATCCGATTGGCTTGGCGGGCGAGGTCCCGTCCCCTCGCGCCGGCGGTCGCCTCCACCGGGGAGTGCCGAGGCGCACGCGGGGCGGGACGCCCGCGACCGACGACCCGACGAGCACCCACACGGAGCCGGGAAGACACGCGGTGAACACCCCTGACAACGTCCCCGTCGACGTGGACGCCGACCCCCCGCAACCCTCCGTCCGCCACCGGCGGACACCCCTGACCTTCGACGCCTTCCACGAGTACCACCACCGGGTGTGGCTGAGGTACGCCCGTACCCAGGTGGGCAGCCGTACCGGCGCGGAGGCGGTGGTGGAGGCCGCCTGCGCCCAACTGCTGAGCGACTGGAACCACGTACTGGAACAGGAGTCCGTCCCGGCCTACGCCTGGGCGGTGTTCAAGGAGCGGATCCGGGAGCGGCTGGACCGCGACGGCCGTGCCCCGGCGCTGGCGGAGACCGCGGCCTTCGAGGCCGCCTGCCGCGGCCGGCTGCTGGAAGAACTGCTGGACGAGGCGGACGGACCGGACGCGGCGGACGGGTTCACCGCCCTGGAGAACGGGCTGCGCCTGTACACGGCCATCACCGAACTGCCCGAACGGCAGCACGACATCGTCGTTCTGCGCTATGTACTGGGGTGTCCCGAGGAGGACGTGGCCGAGTACCTGGGCTGCGGTACGGTCGCCGTGCGCGCGCAGGTACGGCACGCCAAGAGGAAACTGGCGGCCGGACTGGGCCAGGGAAGGAACCACAGGACGGGGGAGCGGTAACGTGCGCGGCACCGGGGAGCACCGGAGGATCGACGCGCTGCTGGAGGGGGCGGAGGTCCTCGGCGGCGAGTACGACGGCTACGACCCGGCCGCCGCACGGGAGCGCATCGCCCGTGCCGTCGCCGCCGGCCCGCCCTCCGCACGGCCGCCGGCGAACCCGGACACCGGATGGCGCTACCGAACCGTCCACGAACAGGCCGCCCACGATCTGGACCTCGCCATCTCCCTGGTGGTGGGTTCGCCCGGGGCGGCCGGGAGCCTGGCGCGGCTGATCGACCACCGGCGTGCCGAGCCCGAGGGCGCGCTGGTCTTCGCCTGCCTGCTCCATCTGGTCGGCCACCGGGACGCGGCCCAGTTCTGGTGGCAGTTCGCGGCCGGAGGAGGCAGCCGCACCGCGGCCTTCTGCCTCTGCCTCCACCACCGGCGCCTGGGGGAGTTCCGCGACGCCGACTACTGGCGCCGGCAGGCAGCCCTGCTGGGGAGCGCCCGTACCGCAGCCCGAGCCCCTCGGAGCACCGCCGGCGTGCCCGGCCCGCACGGCTTCCTGCTTCCGGACGCCGTCCGCCGGGACCTGCTCACCCAGTGCCACCGCGGCCGGCACCCCCGGCTGCCGGCCGCGGTGGAGGCGGTGGTCAACCGGCTGCGCGTCGACGGGGACGACGAGGACTACGGCGAGATCCCCCGGCCCGAGCCGGGGCTGCCGGAGGAACTGGCCGGGCCCCGCCCCCACTGAGGCGGGCGTGGTTCAGGCGGTCGCCGAGAAGTCCCCGTGGGAGTGGACGGGGTGGCCGGCCCGCTCCGCCGCGACCCGCCAGGCGGCGACGACCGCCCGGCGGGCGCGGGCGGTGGCCGTGACCACGTCGCCCGACAGCCGGACCGGCTCGCCGACGTGGACGTGCACGCCGGGGCGGCGCAGCGGGGCGGTGACGAACCCGGCGACCTGCTTGGCGGTGGAACCGGAGCTGATCCGGCGGGAACCGGCCTGCCCGAGAGGCACCACCGGGGCGCCGGTGGCCAGCGCCAGCCGGGCCAGCCCGCTGCGGAACGGGCCGGGCTCGGCCTCGCCGGAGTCCGCGCGGCGCGGCAGCCCGCCCTCGCCGTAGATGAGCACGACCCGGCCCGCCGCGAGCGCGGTGGCGGCACCCTCCAGCGAGGCGGCGGCCCGCTCGGTGCCCCGGTGCACCGGCACGTGCCCGTCGCGGGCGAGGGCCTGGCGCAGACCCGGTATCCGCCACAGCCCGGCGGTCGCCAGCACCACGGGCCGGGTGTCCAGGCGGTGCAGGGCGGCCAGGACCACGCCGGGGTCGACCAGGGAGGTGTGGTTGGCGGCGACGATGCTGCCGGGCGCGAGCTCGGCGCCGGGGTCGGAGGTGACCCGCAGGCGGCCGAGGGCGGGGACGACGGTACGGGCGACGGTGCTGAGCACGGCGGGCTCCTCCGGGTACTCCTGCGCGGTTGTCGGTGCGTCCGCCGGACGCCGGGCACCGGACGCTCGATGCCGGACGCGGGAAAGGGCGGCGGGCCCATCCTCGCCGGGCGCGCCCGGCGGCGCCTGAGTAGCCGTACTCATCCGCCCCGGGCGTTCCCGCACCATGTGGCGTGTCCATACGTCTGTGTGAGTGGGCGGGTGGATCGGGCGGGACCGGCCGCACCGCCGCCGTGGCGGCCGGAGACCGGCCCCCGCCTCGCGGAACGGAGTTCGCCCCGCCGGCTCCCCCCGGACGCACCCGCCGGGAGAGGAGCACGGCAGGGGGCTGATGCTGGTCGAGGCCGTAAGCGAGGCCCGGGGCATCCGGGAGGCACACGGCTGCGGCTGGTCGGTGTGGGCCGGGCCGCCGGCCTCCGCCGCGGGACGCTGACGCGCGCCCCGGGCGGCACGTGCGCCGGTCAGGCCTTGCGGTAGCCGTACGCCTCCGCCGCGGCCGCCGCGACCGCGTCCAGGTCCGCACCGGTGGAGGCGGTGACCACGGCCGCGACCGCGCCCTCGACGAAGGGCGCGTCCACCAGACGGGCGCCCGGGGGCAGCTCGTCCTCCTCCGCGAGAAGCGTGCGCACCGTCAGCACCGCACTGCCCAGGTCCACAAGCACCGCCACACCCGCGCCCCGGTCGACCCGGCGGGCCGCCTCGGTGATCAGCTCCGAACTGGTGCCCAGCCCGCCGTCCCCGGTTCCGCCGGCGGGCGCTACGGGGACATCGGCGCCGCCCGCCAGCCCGAGCGCCATATGGGCGACGGACTCGGCCACCTGCCTGCTGTGCGAGACCAGCACGACGCCGACCCGGCCGCTCACCGCGCTCACGCCGGCTCCCCGGTCGCGGCGGTGCCGGCGGTGTCGGCGAGCGCGGCGAAGAACAGTGCCGAGGAGGTGGCGCCGGGGTCCTGGTGCCCGACGCTGCGCTCGCCCAGATAACTGGCCCGGCCCCTGCGCGCCCGCATCGGCACGGTGGTCTCGGCTCCCTCCTCGGCGGCCCTGCGCGCCGCCTCGAAGTCGTCGCCCGAATCGCCCAGCGCCTCGACGGCCGGGTACAGCGCGTCCAGCATCGTCTTGTCGCCCCGCGCCGCGGAACCCAGCTGCGCCACCGCCTCCACCCCGGAGTGCAGCGCCTCCCGCAACCGCTGCGGTTCCACGCTCTCCTGGTCGCCCAGCACCTTGCCCGCGCGGCGCAGCAGCGTCCCGTACAGCGGGCCCGAGGCACCGCCGACGGTGGAGATCAGCCGGCGCCCGGCGAGGGCGAGCACCGCGCCGGGGGAGGAGGGGACCCCCTCCTCCAGGGCGGCGACCGCGGCGGTCAGTCCGCGACGCATGTTGGCGCCGTGGTCGGCGTCGCCGATGGCGGAGTCCAGCTCGGTCAGCCGGTCCGCCTCCCGGTCCACGGCGGCCGAGACCGCGGACATCCATCGGCGGAAGAAGTCGGCGTCCAGTGCGACGGTCACCACGGTCTCCTTGTCTGCGGGCTGCCTATGGGCTGTCTGCGGGCGGCGCCTGCGGTGGCCGCGTACGTTTCCCTGCCCGGCCGCCCGGGGTCACATGCCCCAGCGCAGTGCCGGGGTGCGCACCGGCGCGTCCCACAGCCGCAGCAGTTCCTCGTCCGCCTGGCACAGGGTGACGGAGCAGCCCGCCATGTCGAGCGAGGTGACGTAGCTGCCGACGAGGGTGCGGGCCACGGCCACACGGCGCTCGCCGAGCACCCGGTGGACCTCGGCGGCGAAGCCGTACAGCTCCAGCAGCGGGGTGGCGCCCATGCCGTTGACCAGCGCCAGCACGGGGCGGTCCGGGCGCAGGTCGTCCAGCACCGCGTCCACCGCCGTGTCCGCGATCTCGCCGGAGGTCATCATCCCCCGCCGCTCGCGGCCCGGCTCCCCGTGGATGCCGACGCCCAGCTCCAGCTCGCCGGGCGGCAGGTCGAAGGTGGGCACGCCCCGCGCCGGAGTCGTGCAGGCGCTCAGCGCGACGCCGAAGCTGCGGGAGGACTCCGCCACCTGCCGGGCCACCGCCTCCACGCGCTCCAGCGGCGCCCCCGCCTCGGCCGCCGCGCCCGCCAGCTTCTCCACGAACAGCGTGGCGCCGGTGCCGCGCCGCCCGGCGGTGTAGGTGCTGTCGACCACCGCCACGTCGTCGTCGACCAGCACTCTGGCGACCCGCACGCCCTCGTCCTCGGCCAGCTCGGCGGCCATGTCGAAGTTCAGCACGTCGCCGGTGTAGTTCTTCACCACGAACAGCACCCCCCGGCCGCTGTCCACGGCCGCCGCCGCCCGTGCCATCTGGTCCGGGACGGGGGAGGTGAACACCTCGCCGGGACAGGCCGCGTCCAGCATCCCGGGGCCGACGAACCCGCCGTGCAGCGGCTCGTGCCCCGAGCCGCCGCCGGAGACCAGCCCCACCTTGTCCGCGACCGGCGCGTCCCGGCGTACCACCACCCGGTTGTCCACGTCGACCGTCAGCTCCGGATGGGCGGCGGCCATACCGCGCAGGGCGTCGGCCACCACCGTCTCCGGCACGTTGATCAACATCTTCATAGGTGCCTCCCAGGAAGCTTAGCGGGTGGGTCGTCGGCCTGCGTTTTTGCTGGTCAAGGCAGGTTCGGGTAGTCCTCGGTCCTGGCGGTCCGTAGCGGCCGGAAGCGGGCTGTGGCGGTACTGATGCTGACCTAATGCTGACTTTAGTGACGCCGTGTCAGGTTCCTGCGGTAGATCGACAGCATGCCGACCGGATTCCTACGGAGGCAGTATCGGCCTTGCGACAGCGAAGGTCACGTGCAAGAACGTCATGGGCGCGCCTCGGTCCGAATCAGGGTGCACTTGGTTGCGGTCGGACGTCGATGTCTATGCGTACACCGGGCCTCGTCAACACGTAGGGCGGGGGCTGTAAGACGTTCGGCTCTGTCTCACTTCCGGTGGTGACGGACAGGAACCATGATGATGAGCAGGCCCTCGACCAGAACCTGCGGGTCCGCGCACCGTAGCAATCGTTCTCCAGTACCGGCTGATCGGCTCGGCGCCTGTCCGTGAGGGAGGCGCGCCAAGCCCAGCGACCTCAGCGTACTGCCCTCCGTTCGAACTGCCGAGATCGGAGTGTCGGCCGTACTCTCTGCAAGCAACGCCGCCCAAATCTTACGCTCCGTTACCACTGGAAGTGAGGCAGACCCGAACGTTTGACAGACCCCAACGTCACTCGGAGGTCGGAAAAGGCTCGCGGTGCGTTGTCCAATGCAGCAAGCGCTTAGAAGGCGCTCGCCGTGTTCGCATCCGCATCCTGCTGACCTGCAAGGAAGCCGTACGCGGGGCTGTCTTTCCGTAAGCCGTGGGACGTATGTGGGACGTGGGCGCTCCCTACTGCCGACCGGTGGACCGACTCTGTACCGTGCTTGGCGCTGCGGAGCCCGCGGACTGCGCGGCGAAAGCGCGCGATGACCGATGGAGCCGTCGGGTCGGCTCTCTCCCTTACAGGGAGGCGGCGTTCTCTG
>NZ_JADEYH010000033.1 GCF_017114865.1 Streptomyces verrucosisporus
TACTGAGGTTGAACTCGTGGTGTCGTAGGGGTTCATCCGGGTTGGATGGTCAGGCCGGTCTCGGCCAGGCAGCCGTCGATGAGGTTGCTGCGGTACTGGATGTGCCGCAGGCCCCGCCGGATGCGCTGGATGAGGTGTTCGGGGGTGGTGAAGGCGGTGTTGGACAGCCATCCGCGCCGCAGCAGGGACCAGATGCCCTCGACCGGGTTGAGGTCGGGCGCGTAGGGCGGCAGGTAGAAGATGGTCAGCCACTCGTGCCTCTCGGCGAACTCGCGCAGCCCGGCGGCTTTGTGCACGTTCAGGTTGTCCCAGACGAGGACGATGGGGCCGCCGAGCTGCTGGTGGGCGGCGATCAGCAGGTCGCGGTAGTCGGTCCAGGCGAAGCTCTTGCGCCCGTCGCGGCGGCCGTCGTCGCGACGGGGCCGGTAGATCAGCCGGGACCGGTGGCCCGGTTTGTAGCAGGTCAGGGCCGCTATCGAGACCCGGCGGCGGGAGCGGCCGCGGACCCGCACCACCGGGGTGTGCCCGCGCCGGGACCAGGTTCTGGCGTGCGGCGGCGTCATGGAGAATCCGGCTTCGTCCTCGAAGATCAGCCAGGCTCCACGGGCCGCCGCGAGCCTTCCGCGCGGGGCCACGTCTCCTTCACCCATCCCGTGACGGCGTCGTCGTCGCGCTCGAGTGCGCGGCGGGCCGGGACCTGGCAGGACCAGCCGCCTCGGACCAGGAGCTTGCGCACGCCCTGGAGGGTGTAGGTGAGGTGGAAGCGCCGGCCGATGACCGTCTTCACACGGTTCAGGGTCCAGCGCTGGTCCTCCCAGCCGTGCGCGGCCGGCCCCTTGGCCAGTTCTTTCTCCAGAGTGGCGAACTGCTCCTGGCTCAGCCGCGGCAGCGAGGCCGGCCCCTGCGAGCGCAGGGCCCGCGGACCACCCTCGTCCCAGGCCCGGCGCCAGCGCTGCACCGAGCGGACGCTGACCCGCAGGTCCCTGGCGATCACCGAACTCGCCTCGCCCCGGGCGAACCGCTCGGCCGCCTTCAGCCGTAGCTCCTCGCGGAACTGTTGTCGTTCGGCGGTCAGACCGCCGCCTTGTGGATACCGCATCCCACCGGCATACCGCAGGGATCAAGGACCGTCAGCCCCTACGACATCACAAGTTCAACCTCAGTAACCGTTCCGCCCGGCCTCCTTCCCGGATCCCTCCCGCTCCCCGGCGCCGGCCAGCAGCCGGTCGGCGATCTCCTCGATCCGCTCGCGCAGGCCCTCCTGGCTCTTCCCGCCGTCCAGCCGCTCACCGCCGATCACATAGGTCGGGGTGCCGGTGACCCCGATCGCCCGGCCCTCGGCCTGATCGGCGTCGACGATCAGCAGATGCCGCCCGTCGATCAGGGCGGTGTCCATCTCCTCGGCGTCCAGGCCCAGCTCCCGGGCCACCTCCAGCAGCAGATCCTCGCCGCGCTCTCCCAGCTCACCGGTACGGGCCAGGACCGCCTGGGCGTACTCGTCGCCGCGGCCCTGCGCGTACGCCTCCTCGGCGGCCTGGGCGGCGGCGTAGGAGTGGCGGTGCTTGTCCAGGGGGAAGTGGCGCAGCCGGATCTCCAGGGCCTCGCCGTACCGCTCGCGCAGCGCGCGCAGGTCGGCCATGGCCCGGTCGCAGTCGGGGCACTGCAGTTCGCACCAGACGTCCAGGACGGGGCGGGTGGGGCGGATGTCGTTCATGGCGACAGTCTCCCAGCCCGGCCCCGGGAGGAGAGCGGGAGGTGCGCGAGGGGGTCCGAAGGAGGAGAGGGCCCGGAAATCCCCCCCGAGACCGCGGGGCGGAACGTGGCACATACGGGGCGGGAAGCGGCACGATGGATACATGCTGACCACGACCGTCTGCGCGGCGCTCTCCGCGGCGGGACTGGCCGTCGCCTTCCTGACGGCCTACCGCCGCCGCTTCGCCGCGGCCACCCGCATAGCGGCCCTGTCCCTGGTGCCCGTCGGGCTGGCGATGTCCGGCCTGCTGGGAATGTTCGGCGAGATCGGAGGGGCGGTGGCGGCCTGGGCCTCGGACCTGGTGCTCAAGCCCACGGTCTGGGCCGGCTTCGGGGTGCTCGCCGCGGCCCTGGTCCTGTACGTGGTGGGCCGCGCCGCCGGCAGGCGTACGCGTGCCCGCGAGGGCGGAGCCGGGTCCGGGCGCGCCGCGCGCCGCGCGGCGGAGCCCGGTGCCTCCCGGCCGGCCCTCGGCGGCGAGGGCGACAAGGGGGGCAGGGGCCGTGAGGGGCGTCCCGCGGCGGGGGCGACCGACACGGACGACTTCTCGGACATCGAAGCGATTCTGAAGAAACACGGCATCTGAATCCGGTGAACCGTGCCCGCGCGGTGGTGTGTTGAGCCGCGCGGCTCACCCGCCTGCGCCATCATCGCGGCGAGATGCACGACACCACCGAGACACCCGAGGACCGTGCCCCCGGCTCCCTGCGCGAGGCGGGTCACGGCATCCGGTCCGGCGGACCGGATGCAGGACTCCCCGGCGAACCGCCCGAGCCCCGCGGCTGCCTGTTCGCCCTCTCCCAGCCGCCGCTGATGCTCTTCCTGGCCGTCATCGGCGCGCTGGTCTTCCTGGCGGCGGTACACGACCTCCTCCTGCTCTGACCGCCGTTTCGCCGCCGGGTCCCCGGCTCTCCGAGGGCTTCCGGCCGGGGCGGTCAGTTCCCGGAGGCCTCGCGCTGCCGCGCCCGGTAGGCGGCCACGTGCAGACGGTTGCCGCAGGTGCGGCTGTCGCAGTAGCGGCGCGAGCGGTTGCGGGACAGGTCGACGAAGGCGCGGCGGCAGTCGGGGGCGGCGCAGCGGCGCAGCCGCTCGCGCTCACCGGCGACGACCAGGAAGGCCAGGGCCATGCCGCCGTCCGCGGCGAGGTGGTCGGCGAGGGAGGCGCCTGGTGCGAAGTAGTGGATGTGCCAGTCGTAGCCGTCGTGGTCGGTGAGCCGGGGCGTGGTGCCGGCGGCGGCCACCAGCGCGTTGACCAGCTCGGCCGCGCGATGCGCGTCGGAGGCCGCGAAGACCCGCCCGAACTGATCGCGCACCTCCCGTACGGCGGCCAGGTCCGTCTCGTTCAGGGCGCCCACGTCGCTGACGGCGTTGCGTTCGACGAAGGCGCGCAGCGCGGCGGTGTCGGTGAGGGTGTCGGGGGTGTGCTCGTCGGGCGCTGTGTTCAGGAGGTCGACGACGGCGTCGAGGGCGCACCGGGTGTCGTGGTTGATCAGCACGGTCGTCGCTCCCTGGCCGGTCTGTCGTCGGCAGCCCTGCGGGCCTTGCTGCGGTGAGACTCTAGCCCCTCCCGGACACGGCGACGCCGCCGCCACGTACCACCGTGGCGGCGGCGTCGCCGTCGCTGGGTCGGGAGGGCCGGGCCCCGAGCCGTCGCCCCGAGTCGGACGGCAGCGGGGTGCCGGCGGCTGTCAGCTCTCCGCGAGGATGTGGGAGAGCTCGGTGTCGAGGTCGAAGTGCCGGTGCTCGGTGCCGGGTGGGACCGCGGCGTCCGTTCGCTTGAGGAAGGATTCCAGGGCCCGCGCGGGGGCCTCCAGCAGCGCCTCGCCCTCCGGCGAGCTGAGAGCGATGCAGACGACGCCCTGACCGTGGCTGCGGGACGGCCAGACACGGACGTCGCCGGTGCCTGTGGGACGGTGCAGGCCTTCGGCGAGGAGATCGCGGGCGAAGACCCACTCGACGGTCTCCTCGGCGCCGGTGTGGAAGGTGGCGTGCACGGCGTAGGGATCGGCCGTGTCATACCGCAGGCCCGCGGGTACAGGCAGGGAGGACTCGCTCGATACAACGAGGCGCAGGTGCAGCTCGCAGCTGACCGTGGTGTTCATAAGCGCCAGGGCCTTTCGCTCAGTGTGCGCTCGGGGATTCGCACGTCGGCGAAATCGACATGCCACCTGCGGGAGGGGTGTAAACCCCTCTGCCCCTTTTGTTTCCCTTCACATCATTCAGATGGAGGAATGGGGATTTGGCCGATGGTCTGTTCGGGCGAAGGGTGCGGAGGGCTCGGGTAATCTGGGGCGGGTGGAAACCGAGAGTAAGGAACGGGCCCTCGGTTCACGGGCGCCGCGCTTCATCAAGGCATCCCGGACGCTCCACCTGAGCTGGCAGGTGGGGGTCTTCCTGGTCGGGCTCGCCATCGTCTTCGCCGGAGTACTGATGCTGGCGCTGCCGGGGCCGGGCTGGCTGGTGATCTTCACGGGGCTGGCGGTCTGGGCGACCGAGTTCGTCTGGGCCCAGATCGTCCTGCGGTGGACGCGGCGGAAGGTCTCCGAGGCGGCCAGGCGCGCTCTCGACCCTAAGGTGCGGCGCCGCAACATGACGCTCACGGCGCTCGGTGTGACCGTCGCCGCGGTCCTGGTGGGCCTGTACCTGGCCCGGTACGGGCTGGCGATGCCGTGGGACGTCGCGGGATGAGCCGGCGGGGCCCCTCCGGGTGCGCGAGTGGGTCACGAGCAGTCGCTGACATGCGGTAATGTTGTCGCCGCACCCGGGCGATTAGCTCAGCGGGAGAGCGCTTCGTTCACACCGAAGAGGTCACTGGTTCGATCCCAGTATCGCCCACCGAAGGCCGGGGTCCCGGCAGGCTCGAAGCCTGCCGGGACCCCGGCCTCTTCGTGTCCGCCCGCGCACGCTCCGGATGCCCGGCGGTGAATTCCGTCCGAACCGTTGACGCCTCTGCCGCGCGTCCCTAAGTTAGCCCGGCAAGCGCTTGCCTAAAACGTTTCAAACAACCGGGGTGGCGGGACGAACCCGCCCGGGAGGGGCGTTTCGATGAGTTCTCGACGGAGCAGGGTCGCGGGTCTGCGGGCCATGGGGGCCGGTCTGGCCGCGCTGGGGCTGCTCGCCTCCGGGTGCGGTGGCGGTGACGCGGGCGCGGACGGCAAGGTGACCATCCGCTACTCCTGGTGGGGTGCGCAGGACCGGGCCGATCTGATCAACAGGACCATAGACCTGTTCGAGAAGGAGAATCCCGGCATCGAGGTCAAGACCGACTTCCAGGAGTACGGGGACTTCTGGACGAAGTTCAACACCCAGGCCGCGGGCGGCAATCCGCCGGACGTCTTCCAGAACTCCTATGCCTTCCTGCGCAAGTACGGCCAGAAGAACCTGCTGCTGGACCTCAACCCCCAGGTGAAGGCGGGCAATCTGAACCTGGACGACTTCCGCCAGGGGCTCGGCAGGGCCGGTGAGATCGACGGGAAACTACTGGGTGTTCCGGTTGGGGCCAACACCTTCACCCTCGTCTACGACGTCAAGGCGTTCGAGGAGGCCGGCGTCACCCCCGAGCGGGGGTGGACGTGGGAGGACTTCGACGCGGCCGTGGAGAAGATCAGCGAGCCCGGGGAGGACTTCTGGGGCGCCAGCAGCAACGGCGGCGTGATGTACCTGTACGACCTCCGCCTGCGCCAGCAGGGCAAGGCGTTCTTCACCGAGGAGGGGCTCGGCTTCACCGAGGCCGACCTGAGGAAGTGGTGGGGCGACCACCGCGCCAAGCTCGACGACGGCCTGCTCGTCCCGGCCAAGCAGGCCGCGCAGGTCCTGCCCAAGTCCGAGGTCAGCGCCGGTCTGTCGGCCGCCGAGTTCACCTGGGACAACTTCCTGGCGCGCTACGTCTCCGAGACGGACAGGGAACTCGCCCTGGCACCGATCCCGACCATGGACGGCGAGCGCACCGCGCAGTACCTCTCCTCGCTGATGCTCAGCGCCTCCGCCCGGACCGAGCACCCGGAGGAGGTCGCCAAGTTCGTCGACTTCATGGTCAACGACCCCGAGGTCGGGAAGATCATGGGCTACAACCGCGGAGTGCTGCCGACCAACGCGCAGTTCGAGGCCTACGAGCCCGAAGGGCCCGACGCCAAGATCGCCGAGTACGAGAAGAGCGTCACCGACCAGCTGGAGCCGATCACACCCCACCCGGCCGGGACCGACACCGTCGAGGCGGCCTTCCTGAGCATCTACCGCTCGATGGCCCAGGGATCGGTGTCCGTCGACGAAGCGGTCTCCCAGTTCTTCGACGAGGCCAAGACCGCCCTCGGCTCCTGATCCGAGGAGAACGTCCCGTGATGCGTACCGAGACCCCCGCACCGGCCGGGACGGAGGAGGAGCGGGCGGCGAAGAGTCCTCGCCGCCCCGCCCCCTCCGCCCCCGCCTCCCGGCCCGCCGCCACCGCGCGGCGGCGGGCCCGCCGGGAGACCCTGGCCGGCTATCTGTTCCTCTCCCCGTGGTGCGTCGGCATCCTGCTGCTGACGCTGGGGCCGATGCTCGTCTCCCTCTATCTGGCCTTCACCGACTACAACCTCTTCGACTCGCCCCGCTGGGTGGGCCTGGAGAACTTCTCCGAGATGTTCTCCGACGACCGCTGGTGGACGTCGGTGCGGGTCACGGCCGTGTTCGTGCTGGTGGCCACCCCGCTCAAACTCGCGGTCGCGCTCGGTGTGGCGATGCTGCTGGTGCGGCCGCGCAAGGGGCAGGGCTTCTACCGCTCGGCGTTCTACGCCCCCTCGCTGATCGGGGCGAGCGTGAGCATCGGCATCGTCTGGCGGGCCCTGTTCCAGGACGACGCGGTCGTCGACCGCTCCCTGAGCCTGTTCGGCTGGGACGGCGGCGGCTGGGTCGGCGACCCGGACTGGTCGCTGCCCACCCTGATCGCCCTGTCGGCCTGGCAGTTCGGTGCGCCGATGGTCATCTTCCTGGCCGGTCTCAAGCAGGTGCCGCGCGAGCTGTACGAGGCGGCCGAGGTGGACGGCGCCGGCGCCTGGCGGCGATTTCGCTCCATCACCCTGCCGATGATCTCCCCGGTGCTCTTCTTCAACCTGCTGCTGGAGATCATCCACTCCTTCCAGATCTTCACCTCCGCGCTCGTGATCGCCGGGCCCGGCGGACGCGCGGGCGGCCCCGGCGACTCGCTGCTCGTCTACACCTGGTACCTGTACGAGCAGGGCTTCTCCAATCTGCGCATGGGCTACGCCTCCGCGATGGCCTGGATGCTGCTCGCCGGGATCGCCTTGGTGACCGCCGTGCTGTTCTGGTCCCAGCGACGCTGGGTGCACTACGAGGAGGGGGGCCGATGAGCGCGCCCACCGGCACCGTCCGTCCCGTCCGCACCGCCCGTCCCCCGCGCACCGGCGCCCCGGCGCGCCGCGGGGTGCGGTCGGTCCTGTGGCACCTGGGGGCGCTGGCCCTGCTGGCCGTGGTGCTCTACCCGGTCGTCTGGGTGCTGGGCGGCTCCCTCAAACCGGGCGACGAGATCGTGGGCAGCCTGGATCTGCTGCCCACCGATCCGATCACCGGCAACTACGAGCGGCTCGCCGACGGGATCGCGGGCATCGGCATCGAGACGTTCTTCGTGAACTCGCTGCTGGTCGCGCTGGGTTCGGTGGCCGGTGTGCTGATCTCCTGCTCCCTGGCCGCGTACGCCTTCGCCCGGATCCGCTTCGCGGGCCGCGACGTGCTGTTCGCGCTGATGATCGGCACCCTGCTGCTGCCCGTCCACGTACTGCTGGTGCCGCAGTACGTGCTGTTCCAGAAGATGGAGCTGATCAACACCTACGTGCCGCTGCTGCTGGGCAAGTTCCTCGCGGTGGACGCCTTCTTCGTCTTCCTGATGGTGCAGTTCATGCGCAACCTCCCCAGGGAGCTGGACGAGGCGGCCCGTATCGACGGCTGCGGCCACTGGCGGATCTACTGGACGATCGTGCTGCCGCTGTGCCGCCCGGCGCTGATCACCAGTGCCATCTTCAGCTTCATCTGGGCCTGGAACGATTTCCTCGGTCCGCTGATCTACCTCAACGAGCCCGACAAGTACACCGTCTCGCTCGGCCTGAAGATGTTCATGGACCAGGACAGCCTCGCCGACTACGGCGGCATGATCGCCATGTCGGTCGCGGCCCTGCTGCCGGTGCTGCTGTTCTTCCTCGCCTTCCAGCGCTACCTCGTCGAGGGCGCGGCCACCTCGGGGCTCAAGGGATGAGCGGGACGGGCGCCGCGGCGCGGGCTCGCGCGGACACCGCCACGAGCGCTGCGACGGGCATGGACCGGCGGCCCCCAGCCGCCCGGTTCGCGCTCTTCGCCGAGTGCCTGCTGGCCGGGGTGTGGCTGCTGCTCGCCGCGCTCGCGCTGGTGACGGCGCTGCCCGCGTTCGCCGCCGCCTGCGGCCACCTGCGGCGGTACCTGGACGCCGAGCAGGCCGGGTGGCGGCAGTTCGCCGCCGAGTGGGCGGCCGCCGTACGGACCGGCTGGCGGTTCTCGCTGCTGTGGTGGGCCGCCCTGGCGCTGCTCGCCTTCGATCTGCGGGTGGTCTCCTCCGGACTGCTGCCCGGTGGCCCCGCGGTGGCCGCGGTCGGCGCCGTGGCCGCGGTGGCCGTGGTGGTGGCCGGGCTGCGCACCGCCGCCGCCTGGCGGCCCGGAGACGACTGGGTCCGCACAGCCCGTTCCGCCGCCCGGCGCACCCTGCGCACCGAGCCGGGCGGCTCGCTCCTGCTGGCCGGAGGGCTGGCCGTGGTCGGCGTCGCCGCCTGGATGCTGCCGCCCCTGATCGCCCCGGCGCTCGGCTGCCTGGCCGCCTGCGCGGTCGCCGTCGAGCGGCGGTACGGCCGTACCTGACCGAGTCCTCCCGGGGCCGGCCGCCGCGCGGGCTCGCTCAGGGCCGTCCGGTCGCCTGTCCGGCCGCGGCGGCACGGTTCCCGGTCGGCTCCGCCCCCGGGGGCGGGACCGACCGGACCGGGGCGGACGGTCCAGGCTCCCGTCCGCCCCTCCCGGCCCTCCCACGTCCCGGTACGGCGCGCCCGTCAGCGCATCCGGCCCACCGCGCGGCGCAGCCGCCGGGCCTCCCGCAGCCGCCGCTCGTAGGTCGCGCCGACGAGCAGGAGCAGCACACCCGCGGCGGCGGGCGGCACCCAGCGGGGCAGGAGTCCGGCCACCTGGACGACATGGGGGGCCAGTTCGTGCACGGCGACCAGAGCGGCGGTGCCGCCGCCCATCAGCAGCGGGGCCTTCAGCCGCGACCGCGCGCCCAGCACGGTCAGGGCCAGCGCGGCGGCGCCCAGTAGCAGCGGGCGCGGCCAGTGCGCGTCCACCCAGACCGCCACCAGGCTCGGCGCCAGCGTCGTCGCCAGCCCGGGGCCGTACGCCGCCCAGGAGGAGACCTCCGGACGGATCCGGTGCAGATGGCCGACGGCCAGCGCGGGGACGGTGACCGGCAGGGTGTACGCCTCCGGCGAGGTCACCTCCCAGCTCCCCAGTCGCACCCACCAGGCCAGCACCAGCAGCGCGCCCCCCGCGTACGCCGCGACCGGCCGGCGCTCCGCGCGCAGTGCCACGCCCCCAGCGGCCACCCCGCACAAGGCCAGGGCCAGGGAGAGCGCGACGGGCTCCGCGGCCGTCAGGGCGACGGCCGCGGCGGCGACGGCGTATCCGGCGCATTCCACCGGCACCCCGGCCGGGCGCCCCCGCAGCCGGGCGGCCAGGGGCACCGTGGCCACCGCGACGCCCAGCACCGCGAACGCCGCCCGGTGCGGCGGTGCGTCCAGGGCCAGGGGCACGGCGGCCGCGAACGCGCCCGACCACAGCACCGCCGCCACGGCCGCCACCGGTTCCACAGCGTCGGCGCGCGCGACCACCGCCGCCCCGGCGAAGGCGGCGGCCAGCGCGCCCAGGACGGCCACCGTCATCGCCGGTTCGGCCAGGGACCAGCCGCTCACCGCCACGGCCGCCACCACCGCCGCCACCAGCGCGGTCACCGCAGACGCCCCGGCCGCGCCCGGCAGGGGCGGGCCCACCGAGACGGCCAGCAGCAGCACCACCAGTGCCACCAGCAGCACCACGGTCACCTGGTACGGCAGGTCCAGCACCACCGGCAGCACGGCGGCCGCCGCGCCCGCCGCCACCAGCGCGCCCCCGCAGGCCCTCACGCGCCACTCCCGCGGCACCCGCACCCCCGCCCCCAGGCCCCGGCCCACCGCGGCCGACGCCACCGCCAGCGTGCCCAGCACCACCGGCAGCGCCATCCCGTACGGCCAGCCCAGCCCCGGGGCGGCCGCGGCCAGGGCGCCCCGCGGCGCACCGTCCCAGGCCATGAACACCCAGCCCAGCGGCCCCAGCGCCAGCCGCGCCACGGCGGGCAGCGCCCACAGCGCGGCGCCGGCGCACACCGCGGCGGACGCCAGCCGCAGCCCCGCCGCCACGGACCGTTCCCCCACCGGGACCGCACCCAGCGCCAGCGCGCACAGCAGGAAGCCCAGCACCGGCCACCCCGGCTCCGGCAGCACCCCCGCCCTCCACGGCGCGGCGCCACCCGCCACCAGCACGGCCACTCCCGCCGCGGCGGACGCCACGGCGGCCGGCGCCTCCGCAGCGGGCGCCTCCGCAGCGGGCGCCTCCGTATCCGTGCGGGCCGCGGTACGGGCGAGGTGGCTGGCCGCGTACAGCAGCACCGCCGCGGCCGCCGCGAGCAGCGCCGCCGCGTGCGCCGAGTCGGCCCACCCCGCCGCCGTCAGGGCCAGCACGGCGGAGGTCAGCAGCCCCGGAGCCCCCAGCGCGCAGCCCGCGGCGAGAGCCGTCACCGACACCGCCCGCCGTCCGCGTCCGGCGCACCGTCCGGCACACCACAACGCCACCGCCGCGTCACCGGCCGCCGTGGCCAGCAGCGCCCAGGAGAAGGAGTACGGGCCGCCGTCCGCGCTCAAAGCCCACAGCGGAAGCGGGAGTTGGGCGAGACACAGGGCGGTGGGCAGCGGACCGCGCAACCGCGGCAGCGCCGCCCCGTACCCCGCCCAGAGCGCGGCGGTCATCGCCGCCGCCACCGCCGCGTAGCCGGCGCCGTCTGCCTCCGGCAGCGCCACCCGGTGCAGCGCGTAGGCGTCGAGCAGCAGCAGGACCAGCCCCAGCGAGGCCACCGCCTCGGCCGTCGCCACCAGCCCGCGGCGGAGCAGCGGTGCGGGCACACCCAGTGCCAGCAGCGTCAGCGCGCCCAGTACCGCCGAGCGCCCTCCGATGTCCAGCCGGCCCCAGCTCACCAGCGTGAAGGCGGTCACCGCGACCGCCAGCAGCGTCCCGCCGAGGGCCAGCAGCACGTTCCGCGCGGCCGGTGGGGCGGCAGGCACGGCCGGGGCGACATCGGCGAACGGGGCTGCCGCGGCGGCATCCGGCCGGCCGCCGCTCCCCAGGTCCCAAGCGCGCAGCCCGGCCAGCAAATCCCGGCGCAGGACGAGAAGTTCGGTGCCCCGGGCCTCCAGCCGCCACAGCTCCGCGTCGATCTCCCGTATTCGCCGTGACACCGGCCCGGTGAGCGGCGGCGCGCACCGCGGGCAGACGGCCCCCGGAGCGCCAGGGGCGAGCGGCAGGGAACAGCGGGGGCAGTGGGCGGGCGGCGGGAGGTTCGGCATGCGCGGAGTGTGACGCGTACGAGGGCGTGCGGGCATGCGCGGTGGTACTCAGGCGGCCCTGAGTACCACCGCTTCCGGTGCGGGGGAGTGCGGGCGGGAAGGAGTTTGGATGAACACCCGCGCTCCCTGTATGGTTCTCGTCGTGCCGCAGGGGCGATTAGCTCAGCGGGAGAGCGCTTCGTTCACACCGAAGAGGTCACTGGTTCGATCCCAGTATCGCCCACCGCCCGGGAGGCCGGTTCCGTCCGACGGAACCGGCCTCCCGCGTTTCACGCCCGGCCTCCCGGCCGCCTTCCCCGGAGCAGCCCCGGACGGCTTCGAAGCGGCCCGGAACAGCCCCGGACCGCTCCCGGCCCGCCCTCAGACCGCCGCCGGGGCCTCCGTCCGCAGCGGCCACGCCGGATCGACCGCCTCGTCGGACCCGTTGCGGGCGAACCACGCCTGCAACCCGCGTGCCTGGGCCGCGTGCCAGACCGACTGCAGGGTGTGGAGCTCGGCCGGAGACATCGAGGACAGCCGCCGCGCGTGGCGACGCCCCACCTCCCGTACGACCTCGAGCGCCGCGGAGGCGTCGGCGGCCGCGTCATGGGCCTCGGCCAGTTCCACCCCGTAGTGCTCGCACAGCGCGGCCAGGGTGCGGCGGCCCTTGCGGTAGCGGTCCAGATGCTTGTCCAGCACCCGCGGGTCCAGCACGCACAGCGCAGGGGACGCGACGGCATCGGTCAGCGAGGTGCCGTGATGCCGCCGGGACTCCCGGTCCAGCAGGGTCAGATCGAACGGCGCGTTCATCACCACCAGCGGCAGCCCCTCGGACGCACGCTCCGCCAGGGCCCGCACGATCTCCCCGACCGCGTCCGCCGGGCGGCGGCCGTGCTCGCGCAGATGCTCCCCGGTCAGGCCGTGCACCGCCGCCGCCCCCTCGGGCACCGGCACCCCCGGGTCCACCAGCCAGCGCACGGCGCGCACCTCGGCCCCCGGCGCTTCCTGCACCACCAGCGCGGCCGAGACGATCCGGTCCCGCTCCGGGTCCACGCCCGTGGTCTCGGTGTCGAATGCGGCGAGCGGTCCCTCGTACCACACCGTCATGCTCTGCTTCCCCTCCGTGTCGAGACCGGGACCGTCCCGGCGGACGGGCGCACACGGCGGCGCGTACGCCCGTCGCCCGTCTTGATACCTCACCCCGCTCGCGGCCAACCCCGGCCTCCCTGGACCGTGCCGCAACCGTTTCGCGGCGGGGGCGTCCGGCTCGGTACGATTCACGGTGCGCGGCGATCGTCCGCGCCTCGGGTCGATCCCGAGACGGGGAGACCCGAGACGACAGCAGTCAGGAGAGACCGGTGGCGGACGTCCGTGTGATCATCCAACGCGATTCCGAGCGGGAAGAACGCGTGGTGACCACGGGCACCACGGCCGCCGATCTCTTCGCCGGCGACCGCTCCATCGTCGCCGCCCGCGTCGGCGGGCAGCTGAAGGACCTGGCGTACGCCGTCGCCGACGGCGACGAGGTCGAGCCCGTGGAGATCTCCTCCGAGGACGGGCTGAACATCCTGCGGCACTCCACCGCGCACGTCATGGCCCAGGCCGTGCAGGACCTCTTCCCCGAGGCCAGGCTCGGTATCGGCCCGCCGATCAAGGACGGCTTCTACTACGACTTCGACGTCGCCGAGCCGTTCACCCCGGACGACCTCAAGCGCATCGAGAAGCGGATGCAGGAGATCGTCAAGCGCGGCCAGCGCTTCTCCCGCCGCGTGACCGACGACGAGGCGGCCCGCGAGGAACTGGCCGGCGAGCCGTACAAGCTGGAGCTCATCGGGCTCAAGGGCAACGCGGCCGAGGCCGCCGAGGGCGCGTCGGCCGAGGTCGGCGCGGGCGAGCTGACCATCTACGACAACCTCGACGCCAAGACCGGCGAGCTGTGCTGGAAGGACCTGTGCCGCGGTCCGCACCTGCCCACCACCCGCACCATCCCGGCGTTCAAGCTGATGCGGTCGGCCGCCGCGTACTGGCGGGGCAGCGAGAAGAACCCGCAGCTCCAGCGGATCTACGGCACCGCCTGGCCGTCGAAGGACGAACTGAAGGCGTACCTGGAGTTCCTGGCCGAGGCGGAGAAGCGCGACCACCGCAGGCTCGGCGCCGAGCTGGACCTGTTCTCCATCCCGGAGGACATCGGCTCCGGCCTGGCCGTCTTCCACCCCAGGGGCGGCATCATCCGCCGCACCATGGAGGACTACTCGCGCAGGCGGCACGAGGAGGCGGGCTACGAGTTCGTCTACACCCCGCACGCCACCAAGGGGAAGCTGTTCGAGAAGTCGGGCCACCTGGACTGGTACGCCGACGGCATGTACCCGCCCATGCAGCTCGACGAGGGCGTGGACTACTACCTCAAGCCCATGAACTGCCCCATGCACAACCTGATCTTCGACGCGCGGGGGCGTTCCTACCGCGAACTGCCGCTGCGGCTGTTCGAGTTCGGCACCGTGTACCGCTACGAGAAGTCGGGCGTCGTCCACGGCCTGACCCGGGCGCGGGGCTTCACCCAGGACGACGCGCATATCTACTGCACCAAGGAGCAGATGGCGGACGAGCTCGACTCGCTGCTGACCTTCGTGCTGAACCTGCTGCGCGACTACGGCCTGGAGGACTTCTACCTGGAGCTGTCCACCAAGGACCCTGAGAAGTTCATCGGGACGGACGAGAACTGGGAGGAGGCCACGGAGACCCTGCGCCGGGCCGCCGGGAAGCAGGGCCTGGAGCTGGTCATGGACCCGGGCGGCGCCGCTTTCTACGGTCCGAAGATCTCGGTACAGGCGCGCGACGCCATCGGCCGGACCTGGCAGATGTCGACCATCCAGGTCGACTTCAACCTCCCCGAGCGCTTCGACCTGGAGTACACCGCCCCCGACGGCTCCCGGCAGCGGCCGGTGATGATCCACCGCGCGCTGTTCGGCTCCATCGAGCGGTTCTTCGCCGTGCTGCTGGAGCACTACGCGGGCGCCTTCCCGGCCTGGCTGGCACCGGTCCAGGCGGTCGGCATCCCGATCGGCGACACCCACGTGCCCTACCTGGAGGAGTTCGCGGCCCGGGCGAGGGCGAAGGGGCTGCGGGTGGAGGTGGACTCCTCCTCGGACCGGATGCAGAAGAAGATCAGGAACGCGCAGAAGAGCAAGGTGCCGTTCATGGTCATCGCCGGTGACGACGACATGGCGGCGGGCGCGGTCAGCTTCCGCTACCGCGACGGTTCACAGAAGAACGGTGTGCCGGTCGACGAGGCGATCGCGGAGATCGCCAGGGCCGTCGAGGACCGCGTTCAGGTCTGACCGCCGTACGCGGGTGCGTGCTTCCCGGAGCCCGGTGCTCCGGGAAGCACGCCTTTTCGTCGCTCTGCCCCACCGGCCCGCCGCGGACCGGTGAAGTCCTATGCTGGCCCGCATGAGCAGCGAGTCGGAGCAGCAGATCGGAGTGGGGTCGCCGGACGCCTTCCAGCGCCTGTGGACGCCCCACCGGATGGCCTACATCCAAGGGGAGAACAAGCCGAGCGGCCCGGGTGCCGGTGACGGCTGCCCGTTCTGCACGATCCCGGCCAAGTCCGACGAGGACGGGCTGGTGATCGCCCGCGGCGAGCTGGTGTACGCGGTGCTCAACCTCTACCCGTACAACGGCGGCCATCTGATGGTGGTGCCCTTCCGGCACGTCGCCGACTACACCGACCTCACCGATCAGGAGACGGTGGAGCTGGGCGACTACACCAAGCGGGCCGTGAAGGCGCTGCGCGCGGCCTCCGGGGCGCAGGGGTTCAACATCGGCATGAACCAGGGCGAGGTCGCGGGCGCCGGGATCGCCGCCCACCTCCACCAGCACATCGTGCCGCGCTGGGGAGGCGACACCAACTTCATGCCGGTGGTGGGCCACACCAAGGTGCTGCCGCAGCTGCTGGCCGACACCCGGCGCATGCTGGCCGAGAAGTGGCCCGCCGGGGCCTGAGCCCGAACCGCCGCACACGACCGCGCCGCACAAGACCGCGCGGAGCCCGTACGGGCACCGGTTCCTCCGGTCGCAGTCGTACGGGCCCCGCGCGGCCGTCGTGACCCTCCGGAGCGGGTCAGGAGGCGTTGTAGACGTCGGCGTTGCCCGGCTCGGCGCCCTGCACCTGGCCGCTGAGGTTCAGGGAACGGGCGCTGAACTTCTCGATGTCCACGTTGTTCTCCTTGAGCACCTTCAGGGCCGCCGCGTGCACCACCCGCAGCACCGGAGTGGCCGCGCGCAGGGCGTCGTCGGCCATGAAGCGGTGGCGCCAGGGCTTGTCGGCCCACACGTGCCGCAGCCCGAAGGGTTCGGGGAGGCTCAGCTTGCCGCCCATGA
This sequence comes from Streptomyces verrucosisporus, assembly GCF_017114865.1. Taxonomy (GTDB): domain Bacteria; phylum Actinomycetota; class Actinomycetes; order Streptomycetales; family Streptomycetaceae; genus Streptomyces; species Streptomyces fenghuangensis. Next base: position 15,766 of record NZ_JADEYH010000033.1, read on the forward strand.
AGTCCAGTACCGGCGGGAACCACGTCAGAGGGGCGCGCACCGCCAGCCGCACCACCTCGCTGGGCTGGATCAGCGGCAGCTCGATGTCCTTGGTCTCCCAGAACCGGACGGGCTTGGAGACCGTCTTCTTCCTCGGCGACGGTTTGGAGAAGAACACCGGGTGGACCGGTCCGAGCGCGTGGCCGGTGACCTCGATGCGCAGGGTGTGGTGCAGCACGGTCACGTTGACCAGCAGGGTGAGCACGAGCTGGCCGTCCCACAGCACGAACTGAACGCCGAGGTAGTGGCGGTTGCCGCTGCCGAACTGCTGCTCGTTGCAGATCCGCTGGACCTCGAACTCCTTGACGCTGTACGCCTCGACGTTCTGGCCGTCGGGCCGGGAGACGTCCGAGGCGCCCTCCCCGACGGGGGAGACCACCCAGTGCCGGACGGAGGGCTTGGGGAAACCGCCGGTGTGCAGCGGGGTGCGCTCCAGCATCCGCAGCTGGTCGTGGATCGCGCGTGCCACGTCCCAGCTCCGGAAGGGGTTGATCTCGGTGCCGGGGGAGGCCGGCACCAGCTCCTCGGCCAGCTGCCAGCTGCCCCAGCGGGTGCCCATGCCGAGTATCCCCTTGGGGCCGGCGTAGAAGACCACGTTGCTGCGCTGCTCGGCCGTCAGCTTGGCCAGATTCAGCCTTATGCTCTCCGCGCCCGCGTCGCCGGGGGCGTGCGGCACGGCCTCGGGGATCTTGGCGCCGATGCCGCCGCCCGACAGCAGGCCCTCCCAGCGGGAACGCAGGTCCTTGGCGTAGCGCTCGCAGATCTGCTTGGCCAGCAGCCACCCCACCACCGGGGCGACCAGCATCACGCGCAGGTAGATCGCCCAGAAGCCGGTGAACGGCAGCTTCAGCACGAAGACCCCCGCCAGCACGCCGAAGGCGACGAGCACGCCCATGCCCAGCGCCCCGGCCCTGCGGTCCTGTGCGCCCGCCAGGGTGCGGCGCAGCTGGAAGCCTCCGAGCCACAGCAGGACGCCGGGCAGGAAGAGCACCCCGAAGAGCACCATCACCACCGTCAGCCGGGTGTCGCGCTCCCGGCGGATGCGGTTGGCCGCCAGGCAGTGCTCGACCACGGCCTGCGGCTCGCAGCCGAAGGACTGGATCAGCGCCTTGCGGGCGCCGCCGAGCATCCGCGACTGGACCGCGCGGGAGAAGGCCTCGCCCAGGTTCGGCTCGAACAGCGAGAAGCGGGGAGCGGAGACCTTGGCGGCGTCGTTCGCCGCGAGCAGGTCCGTCACCGGGCCGTCGCGGTAGGCGGCCGAGGCCAGCGCCTGGGTGGCGGCGGTCTGCCCGCCGCCCGCCACGGTCAACGGGACCTGCGCGCCGGGACTGAAGTCGTACGCGCCGCCCGCGACGTCATCGAAGCCCGCCAATGGTGCCCCCACTCCGCTTGCGCCGTCCGACGTCAGGCTCGTACCGACCGTTCCCAACCACGGCCCGTCGCACACCTGTTGATGCCAGTGCGTGCCGCGCCCGACGCCGCGGGGCTCAGCGTACCGTCACCGGGGGGTCACGCCGCGCGGCTTTCGGCCTGCCCGCGGAGCCGTTCCGCGACCTGCCGCGGCACCGGTTCGTGGCGCAGGCGGGAGCGGGTGAAGCGGCCCGTGCCGTGCGAGAGGGAGCGCAGGTCCACCGCGTAGCGGCCGATCTCCGACTGGGGGACCTCCGCGCGCACCAGGGTGCTGCCGCCAAAGACCTGCTCGGTGCCCACCACCCGGCCGCGCCGCCCCGAAAGATCGCTCATCACCGCGCCCACGTACTCGTCGGCGACCGTCACCCGCACCTCGTCGACCGGCTCCAGCAGGTGGATCCGCGCGCCGGCGGCGGCCTCGCGCAGTGCCAGGGCGCCCGCCGTCTGGAAGGCGGCGTCGGAGGAGTCCACCGAGTGCGCCTTGCCGTCGACGAGGGTGACGCGCACGTCCACCAGGGGGTGGCCGGTGGCCACCCCGCGCGCGGCCTGGGCCCGCACTCCCTTCTCCACCGAAGGGATGAACTGGCGCGGTACCGCGCCTCCCACCACCTCGTCGGCGAACTCGATGCCCGAGCCGGCCGGCAGCGGTTCCACGGTGATCTCGCAGACGGCGTACTGGCCGTGGCCGCCGGACTGCTTGACGTGCCGCCCGCGCGCGGCGGCCCGCTCGGCGAAGGTCTCGCGCAGGGCCACCCGGTGGGGCACGGCGTCGACCCGGACGCCGTAGCGGGTGCGCAGCCGCTCCAGGGCCACGTCCCGGTGGGCCTCGCCCATGCACCACAGCACCAGCTGGCGGGTGTCGGGGTTCTGCTCCAGGCGCAGGGTGGGGTCCTCGGCGGTCAGCCGGGCCAGTCCCTGGGAGAGCCTGTCCTCGTCGCTCCTGGCGTGCGCCCGGACGGCCACCGGCAGCAGCGGGTCGGGCATCACCCACGGCTCCATCACCAGCGGATCGCCCTTGTCCGACAGGGTGTCGCCGGTCTCGGCTCGGGAGAGTTTGGCGACACAGGCCAGATCGCCCGCCACGGCCTCCGGCAGATGGCGCTGCTGCCCGCCGAAGGGGCTGGTCAGGGCTCCGACGCGTTCGTCCGCGTCATGGGGCCGCCCGGTGGGGGCGCCATCGCGGTCGGTCAGGCCGTGGCCGCACACGTGCACGGGGGTGTCCGGGCGCAGGGTGCCGGAGAAGACCCGCACCAGCGACATCCGCCCCACGTAGGGGTCGGAGGAGGTCCTGATCACCTCGGCGGCCAGCGGCCCCCCGGGGTCGCACGCCAGCGGGGGCCGGGGCCGGCCGTCGGGAGCGGTGACCGGGGGCACCTCGCGTTCCTCGGGGGTGGGGAAGCCGCGGGTGACCAGCTCCAGCAGCTCCACCGTGCCCAGGCCCTGCCGGGCTCCCTCCGCGGCGGGGGCCGCGGCCAGGACGGGGTGGAACACACCGCGGGCGACGGCCTTCTCCAGGTCCCGCACCAGCGTCTCCACCTCGACGTCCGCGCCGCCGAGGTAGCGGTCCATCAGGGTCTCGTCCTCGCTCTCGGCGATGATGCCCTCGATCAGCCGGGCGCGGGCGTCGGCGATCAGCGGGAGGTGCTCGGGGTCCGGGGCGCGTTCGGCTCGCTCGCCCGCGGAGTAGTCGAGGATCCGCTGCGACAGCAGCCCGATCAGCCCGGCGACCGGCGCGTGCCCGTCGGGCCGCCCCTCCGGCGGATCCCCGTGCATGGGCAGGTACAGCGGGAGCACGGCGTCGGGGTCGTCGCCGCCGAGGACCCGCCGGCAGATGTCGGTCATCTCCCCGAAGTCCGCGCGGGAGGCCTCCAGATGGGTGACGACGATGGCGCGCGGCATCCCGACGGAGGCACACTCCTCCCACACCAGCCGGGTCGACCCGTCCACGCCGTCGGCGGCCGAGACGACGAAGAGGGCCGCGTCCGCCGCCCGCAGACCGGCCCGCAGCTGCCCGGTGAAGTCGGCGTAGCCGGGGGTGTCCAGGAGGTTGACCTTGGCGCCGTCCCACTCCACGGGGACCAGGGAGAGCTGGACCGAGCGCTGCTGCCGGTGCTCGATCCCGTCGTGGTCGGAGACGGTGGTGCCGTCCTCGACCCGGCCCGCCCGGAGCAGTGCCCCCGAGGTCTGGGCGAGCGCCTCGACCAGTGTCGTCTTCCCCGCGCCGCTGTGGCCGACCAGCGCCACGTTCCGTATGGAGCCGGGCCGGTCGGCCACCGGCGCCCTTCCCGCGGCCCCGGTGTGCGTACTCGTCCTGTCGCCCATGTCCTCCGCCTCCCGGTCCGCGCGGCTGGGTCGGATGGTCGTGTGCCGATCGCACCAGAGGTGCTCCTTCGAGCTTTCCACCGCCGCCGGAGTCCGTCCATACGTGGCGTTCGCCGGAACCATGAGTAAAAGGCGCAAAACTGGTTTTCGAGGGTGGATCGTGACCAGAAGGGCGGAAGTGGCGGCCGTCGTGACGCACCGGCGGTGCCCCGGGTGCGGCTGGCTACGATGGGCGCGCCGACGGCCCCCCGGTCGCCGGCCCACCTCGACCTCCGGGAAGGCCATGCTGAACAAGTACGCGCGTGCGTTCTTCACGCGTGTTCTCACACCGTTCGCCGCCCTGCTCCTCCGGCTGGGGGTCAGCCCCGACACGGTCACGCTCATCGGCACCGGTGGAGTCATGGCGGGGGCGCTGGCCTTCTTCCCCCGCGGCGAGTTCTTCTGGGGCACCGTCGTCATCACCCTGTTCGTCTTCTCCGACCTGGTCGACGGCACCATGGCGCGGCAGTCGGGCCGCTCCAGCCGCTGGGGCGCCTTCCTGGACTCCACCCTCGACCGCGTCGCCGACGCGGCCGTCTTCGGCGGCATCGCGCTGTGGTACGCGGGCGGGGGCGGAGACCCGGTGCTGTGCGCGGTGGCGATCTTCTGCCTGGCGAGCGGCCAGGTCGTGTCGTACACCAAGGCTCGCGGCGAGAGCATCGGCCTGCCGGTGAACGTCAACGGCCTGGTCGAGCGCGCCGAGCGGCTGGTGATCACACTGGTGTGCGCCGGGCTCGCCGGGTTCGAGACCACCTTCGGCGTCCCGTACATCGGGATCCTGCTGCCCGTCGCCCTGTGGGTGGTGGCCGCGGGCAGCCTGGTGACGATCCTGCAGCGGATGGTGACGGTCCGGCGGGAGGCCGCCGAGGCCGACGCCGCCCCCGCCCGGGGAGGAGCCGCCTCCACCGGGGGCGGGGCCACGGAGCCGGGACGCGACGGGGCCACCGCGACCGAGCGGGGAGGCGGCAGCTCATGAGGGAGCGGATGACCGACGCCCTGTACGGGCTGGGCTGGGGCGCGGTCAAGCGCCTCCCCGAACCCGCGGCCGCGGTCCTGGGCCGCGCCGTCGCCGACGCCGCCTGGCGGCGCCGGGGTCAGGGGGTACTGCGCCTGGAGGCCAACTATGCCCGGGTGGTCCCCGGAGCGGGCCCCGAGCGGCTGGCCGAACTGTCCCGCGCGGGGATGCGCTCGTACCTGCGCTACTGGATGGAGTCCTTCCGGCTGCCGGTGTGGGACGCGGCGCGCATCCGCGACGGTGTCGAGGTCACCGACCTGAACCGGCTCACCGACACGCTGGGCTCCGGCCGCGGCGTGGTCCTGGCGCTGCCGCACATGGGCAACTGGGACCTGGCCGGCGCCTACCTCACCACCGGCCTGGGCATCCCGTTCACCACCGTCGCCGAACGCCTCAGACCCGAGACCCTGTACGACCGCTTCGTCGCCTACCGCGAGGGCCTGGGCATGGAGGTGCTGCCGCACACCGGCGGAGCCGCCTTCGGCACCCTGGCCCGGCGGCTGCGGGCGGGCGGGCTGGTGGCACTGGTGGCCGACCGGGACCTGTCCTCCTCCGGCGTCGAGGTCGACTTCTTCGGCGAGCCGGCCCGGATGCCGGCCGGCCCGGCCATGCTGGCGCTGCAGACCGGGGCCGCGCTGCTGCCGGCCTACCTGTGGTTCGACGAGACGCCCGTGATGAAGGGACGCGTCCTGCCGCCGGTCCAGGCGCCCGCCGAGGGCACCCGCAGGGAGAAGGCCGCCGCCATGACCCAGGCGGTGGCGGACGGCTTCGCGGCGGGCATCGCCGAACACCCCGAGGACTGGCACATGCTGCAGAGACTGTGGTCGGCGGACCTCGAGCCGCGGACCGGACCGGGGACCGGGCCGGAGACGGGACAGGGCCCGGCCGGCTCGGGCCCGGCCGGCCGGGAGGCGGGGAAGCGGTGAGGATCGGCATCGTCTGCCCCTACTCCTGGGACGTCCCCGGCGGTGTCCAGTTCCACATCCGGGACCTGGCCCAGCACCTCACGGGCCTCGGGCACGAGGTGTCCGTCCTCGCCCCGGCCGAGGAGGAGACCCCCCTGCCGCCGTACGTCGTACCGGCCGGGAGGGCCGTCCCCGTCCCGTACAACGGCTCGGTCGCCCGGCTGAACTTCGGCTTCCTGTCGGCGGCGAGGGTGCGCCGCTGGGTGCACGAGGGCGCCTTCGACGTCCTGCACATCCACGAACCCGCCACGCCCTCGCTCTCACTGCTGGCCTGCTGGGCGGCGCAGGGGCCGATCGTGGCCACCTTCCACACCTCCAACCCGCGCTCGCGGGCGATGATCGCCGCCTACCCGATCCTGCAGCCCGCGCTGGAGAAGATCAGCGCGCGGATCGCGGTCAGCGAGTACGCTCGCCGCACCCTGGTCGAGCACCTGGGCGGGGACGCGGTCGTCATCCCCAACGGCGTGGACGTGGGCTTCTTCGCGGACGCCGGGCCCAAGGCCGAGTGGCAGGGCCGCGACGGCGGGAACACCATCGGCTTCATCGGGCGCATCGACGAGCCCCGCAAGGGGCTTCCCGTGCTGATGAGGGCGCTGCCGCGGATCCTCGCCGAACGCCCCGGCACCCGCCTGCTGGTGGCCGGGCGCGGCGACGAGGAGGAGGCCGTCGCCGGCCTGCCGCGCGAGCTGCGCGACCGCGTGGAGTTCCTGGGCATGGTCAGCGACGAGGACAAGGCGCGGCTGCTGCGCAGCGTGGACCTGTACATCGCCCCCAACACCGGCGGCGAGTCCTTCGGCATCATCCTGGTGGAGGCGATGTCCGCCGGGGCCCCGGTGCTCGCCAGCGATCTGGACGCCTTCGCCCAGGTGCTGGACGGGGGAGAGGCCGGCGAGCTGTACGCCAACGAGGACGCGGGCGCGCTGGCCGCCGCCGCGGTGCGCCTGCTGGGCGACCCGCGCCGCCGCGCGGAGCTGCGCGAGCGCGGCGGCCGCCATGTACGCCGCTTCGACTGGTCCACCGTCGGCGCGGACATCCTGTCCGTCTACGAGACCGTCACCGACGGCGCCGCCTCGGTCGCGCCGGACGAGCGGGCGGGGCTGCGGGCCCGGCTGGGCCTGGCCCGGGACTGAACCGAGGGGAACCTTCCGACCGTGACCACCACGATCGTCTGGATCGCGGCCGCGCTGCTGCTCGTCGCCGTCTACCTGAGCTGGACCGCCGGACGCCTGGACCGGCTGCACGCCCGGATCGACGCGGCCCGCGCCGCCCTGGACGCGCAGCTGCTGAGGCGTGCCTCCGTCGCGCAGGAGCTGGCGACCGCGGGAGTGCTGGACCCGGCCGCCTCCATCGTCCTGTACCAGGCCGCCCACGACGCCCGGCAGGCCGAGGAGGAGCATCGGGAGGTCGCCGAGAGCGAGCTCAGCCAGGCCCTGCGAGCGGTGTTCGCCGAGGGCGCGCAACTGGAGGCGGTACGGGCGGCGCCCGGCGGTGAGGCGACCGCCGAGGAGCTGGCCGCCGCGGTGCGCCGGGTGCCCATGGCGCGGCGCTTCCACAACGACGCGGTGCGGGCCGCCCGCGCGCTGCGCCGCCACCGCAAGGTGCGCTGGTTCCGGCTGGCCGGGCACGCCCCCTTCCCGCTGGCCTTCGAGATGGACGACGAGCCGCCGGCGGTCCTGGCGGACCGGACGGGCCCGCTCAGGGAAGGCCACTGACTTTTGATTGGCCCTTTCGTGAGGGCCGGTTGTTCCGTTTCATCGGCTCTGTAGCAGGGATCACCGTGAACTGGACCGGGCGACGAGCCCTCCGGGGAATCGAACTGGCCTACGATGGGTTCACCGTACGGCTGCCGCGCCCACCCGCGCGAGCAGCCCGGGCCGCCCGTCGGCCGGTGCCGTACGCCGCCGTCCAGCGTCCCGGCCGGTCCCGGACCGTCCGGCCCGTCCGGCCCGTCCTAACCACTGTCACCGTCGCCGAGTGAGGTCGCACCTTGTCCACCACGCCTTCCAGCACGCCCGAAACCGCCTCCGCGCCGGCCCCCGAGACCGGCACCGCGCGCGTCAAGCGCGGCATGGCCGAGCAGCTCAAGGGCGGTGTGATCATGGATGTGGTCACGCCGGAGCAGGCGAAGATCGCCGAGGACGCCGGCGCCGTCGCGGTCATGGCGCTGGAGCGGGTGCCCGCCGACATCCGCAAGGACGGCGGTGTGGCCCGCATGTCCGACCCGGACATGATCGAGGGGATCATCGACGCCGTCTCCATCCCGGTGATGGCCAAGTCCCGCATCGGCCACTTCGTCGAGGCCCAGGTACTCCAGGCGCTCGGCGTGGACTACATCGACGAGTCCGAGGTCCTCACCCCGGCCGACGAGGTCAACCACAGCGACAAGTGGGCCTTCACCACGCCCTTCGTCTGCGGCGCCACCAACCTGGGCGAGGCCCTGCGCCGGATCGCCGAGGGTGCGGCCATGATCCGCTCCAAGGGCGAGGCCGGCACCGGCAACGTCGTCGAGGCCGTCCGCCACCTGCGGCAGATCAAGAACGAGATCGCCCGTCTGCGCGGCTACGACAACAACGAGCTGTACGCCGCCGCCAAGGAGCTGCGCGCCCCCTACGAGCTGGTCCGCGAGGTGGCCGAGCTGGGCAAGCTGCCGGTCGTGCTGTTCTCCGCCGGCGGTGTGGCCACCCCGGCCGACGCCGCGCTGATGCGCCAGCTCGGGGCCGAGGGCGTCTTCGTCGGCTCGGGCATCTTCAAGTCCGGCGACCCGGTCAAGCGCGCCGCCGCCATCGTGAAGGCCACCACCTTCTACGACGACCCCAAGGTCGTCGCGGACGCCTCCCGCGGCCTGGGAGAGGCCATGGTCGGCATCAACTGCGACACCCTGACCGAGGCCGAGAGGTTCGCCGGCCGCGGCTGGTGACCCGCGGCGCGCACCGCGCCCCCTCGGCCCGGGCGGCCCGCGCACCGCGGGCCGCCCGGGCCCGTACCGCCCGTCCGTCCCGTCCGTCCCCGAAGAGGTGCGCCCCGTGACCACCCCCGCCATCGGAGTCCTCGCCCTCCAGGGCGATGTCCGCGAACACCTCGCCGCGCTGGAGGCGGCCGGCGCCGAGGCCCGCACCGTCCGCCGGCCCGAGGAACTGGCCGGGGTCGACGGCCTGGTGATCCCCGGCGGCGAGTCCACCACCATCTCCAAGCTGGCCACCGCCTTCGGGCTGATGGAGCCGCTGCGCGAGCGGGTCCGCTCGGGCATGCCGGCCTACGGCTCCTGCGCGGGCATGATCATGCTCGCCGACAAGATCCTCGACCCCCGCTCCGGCCAGGAGACGGTCGGCGGGATCGACATGATCGTGCGCCGCAACGCCTTCGGGCGGCAGAACGAGTCGTTCGAGGCGTCCGTCGACGTCGCCGGGGTCGGGGGCGGGCCGGTCGAGGGCGTCTTCATCCGCGCGCCCTGGGTGGAGTCCACCGGCGCGGACGTGGAGGTGCTGGCGGTCTTCGAGGCCCACCCCGTCGCCGTGCGGCAGGGCTCCCTGCTGGCCACCGCATTCCACCCCGAACTCACCGGGGACCACCGCGTGCACCGGCTCTTCACCGGGATGGTGCGCTCGGCCGCACGGTGATCCGCCGGTGTCACCGGCTGTAGTATCGGCCCGTTGATTCCCCTGTTGGCGACATGAAGGAGCGAGGCTGTGTCCGGCCACTCCAAGTGGGCAACCACCAAGCACAAGAAGGCCGTGATCGATGCCAAGCGCGGCAAGCTCTTCGCCAAGCTGATCAAGAACATCGAGGTCGCGGCCCGGCTGGGCGGCGCCGACCCCGATGGCAACCCCACCCTCTACGACGCCATCCAGAAGGCGAAGAAGAGCTCCGTCCCCAACAACAACATCGACCGTGCGGTCAAGCGGGGCGCGGGCCTGGAGGCGGGCGGCGCCGAATACCAGACGATCATGTACGAGGGCTACGGCCCCAACGGTGTCGCGGTCCTGATCGAGTGCCTCACCGACAACCGCAACCGCGCGGCCTCCGACGTGCGCGTCGCCATGACCCGCAACGGCGGCTCCATGGCCGACCCGGGCTCGGTGTCGTACCTGTTCAACCGCAAGGGCGTCGTGATCGTCCCCAAGGGCGACCTGACCGAGGACGACGTGCTCGCCGCCGTCCTGGAGGCGGGCGCCGAGGAGGTCAACGACCTCGGCGAGTCCTTCGAGGTCCTCAGCGAGGCGAGTGATCTGGTCGAGGTGCGCACCGCGCTGCAGAAGGCGGGCATCGACTACGACTCGGCGGACGCGAACTTCGTCCCCACCATGCAGGTGGAACTGGACGAGGAGGGCGCCCGCAAGATCTTCAAGCTGATCGACGCGCTGGAGGACAGCGACGACGTGCAGAACGTCTTCGCCAACTTCGACGTGTCCGACGACGTCATGGCCAAGGTCGAGGCCTGACCCGGTCTTCCGGGCCTCCGAGCCCGAGCCGGGGCCCGGTGCCGGCCCTCTTCCGTGTCGCCCTCCGGCGTTGTCGGTGGCAGCCGATAGCCTGCGGGAACAGGTGATCGAACGACCAGTGGACGGAAGGGGGCCGCGGTGCGCGTGCTCGGCGTGGACCCGGGGCTGACCCGCTGCGGCATCGGCGTGGTGGAGGGGACGGCCGGCCGGCCGCTGCGGATGGGCGGGGTCGGCGTCGTGCGCACCCCCGCCGACGCGGATGTCCCCGACCGCCTGGTGCTCGTCGAGCGCGGCATAGAGGAGTGGCTGGAGGAGCACCGGCCCGACGTCGTCGCCGTGGAGCGCGTGTTCAGCCAGCACAACGTCCGCACCGTGATGGGCACCGCGCAGGCCAGCGCGGTCGCCATGCTCTGCGCGGCCCGGCGCGGCCTGCCGGTCGCCCTGCACACCCCCAGCGAGGTCAAGGCCGCCGTCACCGGCACCGGCCGGGCGGACAAGACCCAGGTCGGTGCGATGGTCACCAGGCTCCTGCGGCTGGACGCCCCGCCCAGGCCCGCCGACGCCGCCGACGCCCTGGCACTGGCCATCTGCCACATCTGGCGCGCCCCCGCCCAGGACCGGCTCCAGCAGGCCAGACTCCAGCAGGCCCGGCAGCAGCTCCACCGCCGGCGGGCCCACACCGCCCGGGCGGCCTCCGCGGCGTCGGCTGAAGCGGAACCGGCCCCGGCACGCGGGGCCGCGCCACTCGCGTCGCCCGCCCGGCGAACCCAGCGCACCCCGAAGGACAGCCGATGATCGCCTTCGTATCCGGACCGGTCGCCGCCCTCTCCCCGGACACCGCCGTGATCGAGGTCGGGGGAGTGGGCATGGCCCTCCACTGCACCCCCGCCACCCTCGCCGATCTGCGTGTCGGTGAGCACACCAGGCTGGCCACCTCCCTGGTGGTCCGCGAGGACTCCCTGACGCTCTACGGCTTCGCCGACGACGACGAGCGGCAGGTCTTCGAACTGCTCCAGACGGCCAGCGGCGTCGGCCCGCGGCTGGCTCAGGCCATGCTCGCCGTCCACAGCCCCGACGCGCTGCGGCTGGCGGTCTCCACCGGGGACGAGAAGGCGCTCACCGCCGTGCCGGGCATCGGGAAGAAGGGTGCGCAGAAGCTGCTGCTGGAGCTGAAGGACAGGCTCGGCGAGCCGCTTGGTGCCGGGGCCGCCGCGGCCGGGCGGGGCCCCGGCCCCGCCGCGGGCGAGCCCGGCTGGCGGGAGCAGCTGCACGCCGCCCTGGTGGGTCTGGGCTACGCACCCCGCGAGGCCGAGGACGCGGTCACCGCCGTCACCCCGCAGGCCGAGGCGGTGCTGGCCGAGGGCGGCCGGCCGCCGGTGCCCCAGCTCCTCCGCGCCGCCCTGCAGACCCTCAACCGCGCACGCTGAGACGCCGGGCCGGCCGCCGCGGCGGCCGGCCCGGCGACGGACCGACGAGAGACCGACGATGACGCCGCACTCCCCGCCCCGTCCACGTACCACGGACCGGATCCCCGCCCCGGCCACCGCTGCGGCCACCGCCCCGGCGGCCGGCATCCAGGGGAGGCCGTCATGACCCGGGACGACCACCACGGCCACGCCGGAGGAAGCGCCGAGCGCCTGGTCGGAGCCGCCGCCGACGGTGAGGACACCGCCGTCGAGGCCGCGCTGCGTCCCAAGGACCTGGCGGAGTTCGTCGGCCAGTCCAAGGTGCGCGAACAGCTCGACCTGGTGCTGCGCGCCGCCCGCGCTCGCGGCGGCACCGCCGACCACGTACTGCTCTCCGGCGCCCCCGGCCTGGGCAAGACCACCCTGTCCATGATCATTGCGGCGGAGATGGGCGCCCCCATCCGCATCACCTCCGGCCCGGCCATCCAGCACGCCGGGGACCTGGCCGCGATCCTCTCCTCCCTCACCGAGGGCGAGGTCCTCTTCCTCGACGAGATCCACCGCATGTCGCGTCCCGCCGAGGAGATGCTCTACATGGCGATGGAGGACTTCCGCGTCGACGTCATCGTCGGCAAGGGCCCCGGTGCCACCGCCATCCCCCTGGAACTGCCGCCCTTCACCCTGGTCGGCGCCACCACCAGGGCCGGTCTGCTGCCGCCGCCGCTGCGCGACCGCTTCGGCTTCACCGCCCATATGGAGTTCTACGAGCCGGCCGAGCTGGAGCAGGTCATCCACCGCTCCGCACGGTTGCTGGACGTGGAGATAGACGCCGAGGGCGCCGCCGAGATCGCCGGCCGCTCCCGCGGCACCCCCCGTATCGCCAACCGGCTGCTGCGCCGGGTCCGCGACTACGCCCAGGTCAGGGCCGACGGCCTGATCACCAGGGAGATCGCGGGTCAGGCGCTCGCGGTCTACGAGGTGGACGAGCGCGGCCTGGACCGGCTGGACCGTGGGGTGCTGGACGCCCTGCTCAGGCTGTTCGGCGGCGGCCCGGTCGGCCTGTCCACACTGGCGGTCGCGGTGGGGGAGGAGCGTGAGACGGTGGAGGAGGTCGCCGAGCCGTTCCTCGTCCGCGAGGGGCTGCTGGCCCGCACCCCCAGGGGCCGGATCGCCACGCCCGCCGCGTGGGAGCACATGGGGCTCACCCCGCCCCGGCAGCCGCCGGCGTCCGCACCGGGCGGTCCGGGCCAGCCCGGTCTCTTCGGATCGTGACGGCGTGCGAACTCGCCCTTCGCGGAACCTCAGTGCGATGCTTGACGTTGTTCCCCAGGCGCGGGCTCGCTTAGACTCCGCCGATGCCCTCCGTCCCGGAGGGCATGACCACCCCCGAATACCAGGCCGCTCCCCAGCGGTCGTGTGAAGGAAACCTTCCGCCGTGGATATTGGACTTCTCCTCCCCTTCATCATCCTCATCGGGGCCATGCTCCTGATGACGCGCTCGGCCAAGAAGAAGCAGCAGCAGGCCGTGCAGATGCGCGACCGGATGGAGCCAGGCACCGGCATCCGTACGATCGGTGGCATGTACGCGTTGGTGAAGGAGGTCCACTCCGACACGGTCCTCCTGGAGGTCGCTCCGGGCGTGCACGCGGTCTACGCCAAGAACGCCGTCGGCGCCGTGCTGGAGGCCGACGAGTACGAGCGCATCGTCAACGGCGAGGACCACGACGCGGACGCCCCCGTCGTCCCGGACGACGCCTCCTCGCTGGTCTCCGACGGCGGTGTGGACAAGACCGACCTGAGCAAGACGGACTCCTCCGCCGACGAAACGGAGACCGGGGACGCCAAGCGGAAGGGCGACAACGACTCCAGGTGAGTCGCCCCGCCGCCGGCCCCGACGGGCCCGGCGGCACCGCATGTCCTTACGACCACTTCGCGCGCCGCGCGGCGACCATTCGAGCGCGGGCGGTTGGACAGGGAGACACGAGAAGGTGGCAGCACCGAAGAAAGGTCGCAGATCACCGGGCACCCAGGGACGGCCGTGGCGTCCCCTGGCGCTCATCCTGGTGGCGATGGTGGCGCTCACCGGAGGCATGTTCCTCTCCGGGCACACCACGCCCCGCCTGGGCATCGACCTCGCCGGCGGCACGAGCATCACGCTCACGGCCAAGGCCCAGCCCGGCAAGGAGGAGGCGATCAACGAGACCAACATGAACACCGCCGTCTCCATCATCGAGCGGCGGGTCAACGGTCTGGGCGTCGCCGAGGCCGAGGTGCGGACGCAGGGCGCCGAGAACATCGTCATCAACATCCCGCGCGGCACCGACGAGAAGCAGGCCCGCGAGCAGGTCGGCACCACCGCCCAGCTCGCGTTCCGCCCGGTCCTGACCGTCGCGTCCGGGGCCCCGCCCCAGCCGGACCCTTCGGCGAGTCCGTCCGGCGCCGCCGGTGAGAAGGACGAGAAGGCGGAAGGCACCGAGAAGGCCGAGGAGGCGACGGACGGCGAGAAGTCCGGCGACTCCTCCACGACCCCCTCGCCCGAGGCCTCCACCCAGGGCCGCGCCGTCACCGAGGACCTGCTGGCCGACGGTTCCCAGTCGCCCACCCCCTCGGCCTCCGGGTCCGAGGAGAAGGCCGACGAGCCCGCCGCCCCCGAGCCCTCGCAGCCCGCCCCGGCGCCGGACGCCGGCATCCCGGCCGATCTGCAGAAGAAGCTCGACGCGCTGGACTGCACCACCGACGAGGGCCGCTCCGAGGCCGGCCGGGCCGCCGCCCAGGCGGAGAACTCCGAGTCCGTCGCCTCCTGTGACGAGAGCGGGCTGTACAAGTACGGGCTCGGCCCCGTCGCCGTCCCCGGCACCGACGTCACCGACGCCGCCGCCCTCTTCGACGACCAGCGAGCCCAGGGCTGGATCGTCACCATGGAGTTCGACTCCGACGGCGCCGAGAAGTTCGCCGACATCACCGAGGAGCTCTCCACCCAGGCCGAGCCGCGCAACCAGTTCGCGATCGTGCTGGACGGCCAGGTCGTCTCCGCCCCCCGCGTCTCCGAGCGGCTCGGCGGCGGCAGCGCCGAGATCTCCGGCAGCTTCAACCAGCAGTCCGCCGAGGAACTGGCCAACATCCTCTCCTACGGCGCCCTGCCGCTCTCCTTCGAGGAGAGCAACGTGACCACCATCTCGCCCACGCTCGGCTCCGAGCAGCTCAAGGCGGGCCTGATCGCCGGAGCCATCGGTCTGGCGCTGGTCGTCGCGTACCTGATCTTCTACTACCGGGTGCTGGCGCTGGTGGCGATCTCCAGCCTGGTGGCGGCGGCCGCTCTCACCTACGTCATCATGGCCCTGCTCGGCCCGGCCATCGGCTTCGCGCTGAGCCTGCCGGCCATCTGCGGCGCCATCGTGGCCATCGGCATCACCACGGACTCCTTCATCGTCTACTTCGAGAGGATCCGCGACGAGATCCGCGAGGGCCGCTCCGTCCGGGCCGCCTTCGAGCGGGCCTGGCCCAGCGCCCGCCGGACCATCCTGGTCTCCGACGTGGTCTCGATCATCGCCGCGATCGTGCTGTTCATCGTCTCGATCGGCTCCGTCCAGGGCTTCGCCTTCGTGCTCGGCCTGACGACGGCGCTGGACCTGGCCATCGTCTTCCTGCTCACCAAGCCGATGATGACGATCATGGCCGGCCGCAGGTTCTTCACCAGCGGCCATCCGTGGTCCGGACTCGACCCGAAGCGGCTCGGAGTCACCCCGCCGCTGTACCGGGGCCGCCGCGCCGTGGTCGCCGCCCCCGCCGAACCGAAGGAGGCCTGAGATGTCGCGATTCGGTGATCTCGGCGGCAAGCTGTACCGCGGCGAGGCCAGCTACGACTTCGTCGGAAAGCGGAAGCTCTGGTACGGCGTCACGCTGCTGCTGATGCTGATCTCCCTGGTGGGCCTGGGGGCCCGGGGCCTGTACATGGGCATCGAGTTCCAGGGCGGTGCCGTCTTCACCACCCCGCCCACCCAGATGTCGATCGAGGACGCCCGCGAGACCGCCCAGGAGGTCTCCGGGACCGAGCCCCGTATCCAGGAACTGGGCAGCGGCGCGCTGCGCATCCAGGTCACCGGCCTGGACAACGAGCAGTCGGAGAAGACCCGCGCGGCCCTCGCCGACGAGCTCGGGCTCGAGACCCAGCAGCTGGACACCGAGCTGGTCGGTCCCAGCTGGGGCGACCAGATGAGCAGCAAGGCGATCCAGGGCCTGGTCGTCTTCCTGATCCTGGTCAGCGTCTACCTGGCCATCGCCTTCGAGTGGCGGATGGCGGTGGGCGCCATGGGCGCCCTCATCCACGACCTGGTCGTCACCATCGGCGTCTACGCCATCGTCGGCTTCGAAGTGACCCCGGGCACGGTGGTCGGCGTCCTGACGATCCTCAGCTACTCGCTGTACGACACGGTGGTGGTCTTCGACAAGGTCAAGGAGAAGACCCGGGGCCTGCTCAAGCAGAACCGCCACACCTACGGCGAGCTGGCCAACCTCGGCATCAACGCCACCGTGGTCCGCTCCGTCAACACCTCGGTAGTCGCCCTGCTGCCGGTGGCCGGACTGCTGTTCATCGGCACCGGCCTGCTCGGCGGCGGCATGCTCAAGGACATCTCGCTGTCGCTGTTCATCGGTCTCACCGCCGGTACGTTCTCCTCCATCTTCATCGCCACCCCGATCGTGGTGGACCTCAAGCTCCGCTCGCCGGAGATCAAGGCCCACGACCGGCGGACGCTGGCCAAGCGGGCCAAGGGCGGCGACGGGGCCGAGGACGCCGAGGAGCCGGGCGGGAGCGCGGGAGCCGGTGCGCGTCCGTCCGCGGAACCCACCGCAGCGGCCGCCGGATCCGTCGGCGGGCCCCGCTCGCCGGAGTCCGGCAGCCGCGGGCGCCCCTCCGGAAGGCGGCGGTGATCCGATGATCTCCGTCACGGCCGACTTCGAGGGGCTGCGCGGCCTGCTGCTCAGCAGGATCCGCGACGTGCCCGACTACCCCAAGCCGGGGGTGCTGTTCAAGGACATCACCCCGCTCCTGGCCGATCCCGAGGCCTTCACCGCCCTCACCGACGCGCTGGCCGGCCTCGCCCGGGAGCGCGGCGCCACCAAGGTGGTGGGCCTGGAGGCGCGCGGCTTCATCCTGGCCGCCCCGGCGGCGGTGCGGGCGGGCCTCGGCTTCATCCCCGTGCGCAAGGCGGGCAAGCTGCCCGGCGCCACCCTGTCGCAGGCGTACGAGCTGGAGTACGGCAGCGCCGAGATCGAGATCCACGCCGAGGACCTCAGCCCCGAGGACCGGGTGCTGGTGATCGACGACGTGCTGGCCACCGGCGGCACCGCCGAGGCTTCGCTGCGCCTGATCCGCCGCTCCGGGGCGCGGGTCGCCGGGGTCGCGGTCCTGATGGAGCTGGGCTTCCTGCCCGGCCGGACCAGGCTGGAGGCCGCGCTGGAGGGCGCTCCGCTGGACGTGGTGATCACCGTCTGAGAGCAGCCGGTGCCACTGCGGCACCGATTTCGCGCAGGGGACGGCCCGGAGCACTCCGGGCCGTCCCCTGCGTCGCGTCCGGCCCCCGGCCTGTGACACCCTCGAAGGCATCCGGCGCCCGCCCCGACACCCGGCGCCGCCCCGCACCGGCGCCCGGTTCGTTCCGGGGCAGGGGTGGATACCATGGCAGTCCGGCCTGTTCCCGGCCGGAACCGCCCTCCGTACGCCGCCGCCGGCGAGGAGGGGCCCACCGAGGAGTTGCCCTTGCCAGACGAGGCCAAGCCGCTCACCGCAGCGCAGCAGCAGGACGCCGGCAGGCCGGCGAAGCCCTCCGCTGCGGGCGCCACCGCGGCCGGGAAACGCGGCGGTACTCCGAAACCGTCGCCGTCCACCGCCGCGCCGGCGGGCGGGAAGCGCGACGACGCGGCCTCCCGGGAGAAGGTCTCGGCCACCCGCGCCGTCTCGGGCGTCTCCGGGCGCTCGGGCTCCTCCAACCGCGTCCGCGCCCGCCTGGCCCGCCTGGGCGTCCAGCGCTCCAGCCCCTACAACCCAGTGCTGGAGCCGCTGCTGCGGATCGTCCGGAGCAACGACCCCAAGGCCGACACCGCCACGCTGCGGCAGATCGAGCGCGCCTACCAGGTCGCCGAGCGGTGGCACCGCGGGCAGAAGCGCAAGAGCGGCGACCCGTACATCACCCATCCGCTGGCCGTCACCACCATCCTCGCCGAGCTGGGCATGGACCCGGCCACCCTGATGGCGGGCCTGCTGCACGACACGGTCGAGGACACCGAGTACGGCCTGGACACCCTGCGCCGCGACTTCGGCGACCAGGTGGCCCTGCTGGTGGACGGCGTCACCAAGCTGGACAAGGTCAAGTTCGGCGAGGCGGCCCAGGCCGAGACGGTCCGCAAGATGGTCGTCGCCATGGCCAAGGATCCGCGGGTGCTGGTCATCAAGCTCGCCGACCGCCTGCACAACATGCGCACCATGCGCTACCTCAAGCGGGAGAAGCAGGAGCAGAAGGCCCGCGAGACGCTGGAGATCTACGCTCCGCTCGCACACCGCCTGGGCATGAACACCATCAAGTGGGAGCTGGAGGACCTCGCCTTCGCGATCCTCTACCCCAAGATGTACGACGAGATCGTCCGCCTGGTCGCCGAACGCGCGCCCAAGCGCGACGAGTACCTGGCGACCGTCATCGACGAGGTCCAGGCCGACCTGCGCGGCGCCCGCATCAAGGCGACCGTCACCGGCCGCCCCAAGCACTACTACAGCGTCTACCAGAAGATGATCGTGCGGGGCCGCGACTTCGCCGAGATCTACGACCTGGTGGGCATCCGCGTCCTGGTCGACACCGTCCGCGACTGCTACGCGGCTCTGGGGACCGTCCACGCCCGGTGGAACCCGGTGCCGGGGCGGTTCAAGGACTACATCGCGATGCCCAAGTTCAACATGTACCAGTCGCTGCACACGACTGTCATCGGGCCCGGTGGCAAGCCGGTCGAGCTGCAGATCCGCACCTACGACATGCACCGCCGCGCCGAGTACGGCATCGCCGCGCACTGGAAGTACAAGCAGGAGGCCGTCGCCGGCGCCTCCAAGGTCCGCACCGACGCGCCCGCGAAGAAGGGCGACGCCGTCAACGACATGGCGTGGCTGCGGCAGCTGCTGGACTGGCAGAAGGAGACCGAGGACCCGGGCGAGTTCCTGGAGTCGCTGCGCTTCGACCTCTCGCGCAACGAGGTCTTCGTCTTCACGCCCAAGGGCGACGTCATAGCGCTCCCGGCGGGCGCCACCCCCGTGGACTTCGCCTACGCCGTCCACACCGAGGTCGGCCACCGCACCATCGGCGCCCGCGTCAACGGGCGCCTGGTGCCGCTGGAGTCCACCCTGGACAACGGCGACCTGGTGGAGGTCTTCACCTCCAAGTCGCCCGGCGCCGGCCCCTCCCGCGACTGGCTGAGCTTCGTGAAGTCGCCGCGTGCCCGCAACAAGATCCGCGCCTGGTTCTCCAAGGAGCGCCGCGAGGAGGCCATCGAGCAGGGCAAGGACGCCATCGTGCGGGCCATGCGCAAGCAGAACCTGCCGATCCAGCGCATCCTCACCGGCGACTCCCTGGTCACCCAGGCGCACGAGATGCGCTACCCCGACATCTCGGCGCTCTACGCGGCCATCGGCGAGGGCCATGTCTCGGCGCAGAACGTCGTCCAGAAGCTGATCCAGGCCATCGGCGGCGAGGAGGCCGCCAACGAGGACATCGCCGAGACCGCCCCGCCCATGCGCCGGCGCGCCAAGCGGCGCTCCAGCACGGACCCGGGCGTGATCGTCAAGGGCGTGGAGGACGTTTGGGTCAAGCTGGCCCGCTGCTGCACCCCCGTGCCAGGCGACCCGATCCTCGGGTTCGTCACCCGCGGCAACGGGGTCTCCGTCCACCGCGCCGACTGCGTCAACGTCGACTCGCTCTCGCGCGAGCCGGAGCGGATGCTGGAGGTCGAGTGGGCGCCGACCCAGTCCTCGGTCTTCCTGGTCGCCATCCAGGTCGAGGCGCTGGACCGCTCCCGGCTGCTGTCGGACGTCACCCGCGTGCTGTCCGACCAGCACGTCAACATCCTCTCCGCGGCCGTCCAGACCTCCCGGGACCGGGTGGCCATCTCCCGCTTCACCTTCGAGATGGGCGATCCCAAGCACCTCGGGCACGTGCTGAAGGCGGTACGCGGGGTGGAGGGCGTCTACGACGTCTACCGCGTCACCTCGGCCCGCCGTTCGTAGCCCGGCACGGACAGCCCCGCACGGACACGGGGGCGGCCCCGGCACCTTCATCCTCGAAGGCGCCGGGGCCGCCCCGTCACGCGTTCCGCCTCCTCAGCCGCTGAACTCCCGCAGCCCCTTGAGGGCCTGGTCCAGCAGTGCCTGCCTGCCCTCCAGCTCCCGCTCCAGCTTCTGGGCCTTGGCGGTGTTGCCGGAGGCGTGGGCCTTGTCGATCTGCGCGCGGAGCTTGTCCACGGCGTCCTGGAGCTGGCCGGTCAGCCCCTCCGCCCGCGCCCGGGCCTCGGGGTTGGTACGGCGCCACTCGGCCTCCTCGGCCTCCTGGATCGCCCGCTCCACCGCGTGCATCCGGCCCTCGATCCCGGCCCGGGCGTCCCGGGGCACATGGCCGATGGCGTCCCAGCGCTCGTTGACCGCGCGGAAGGCGGCGCGGGCCGTCCTCAGGTCGGTGACCGGGAGCAGCCTCTCCGCCTCGGCGGCCAGCTCCTCCTTGCGGGCCAGATTCTCCCGCTGCTCGGCGTCCCGCTCGGCGAAGACCTCGCCGCGGGCGGCGAAGAAGACGTCCTGGGCACCGCGGAAGCGCTGCCACAGCTTGTCCTCGTGCTCGCGCTGGGCCCGGCCCGCGGCCTTCCAGTCCTGCATCAGCTCGCGGTAGCGGGCGGCCGTCGGGCCCCAGTCCGTCGAACCGGACAGGGCCTCGGCCTCGGCGACCAGCTTCTCCTTGCGCCGCCGGGCCTCCTCGCGCTGCGCGTCCAGCGAGGCGAAGTGGGCCTTGCGTCGCTTGGAGAAGGCCGAGCGGGCGTGCGAGAAGCGGTGCCACAGCTCGTCGTCGGACTTGCGGTCCAGCCGGGGCAGGCCCTTCCAGGTGTCCACCAGGGCGCGCAGCCGCTCCCCGGCGGCCCGCCACTGGTCGCTGGCGGCGAGTTCCTCGGCCTCGGCGACCAGAGCCTCCTTGGCCTTGCGCGCCTCCTCGGCCTGCCGGGCCCGGGCGGCTTTGCGCTCCTCCCGACGGGTCTCGATCAGCTCGGTGAGCTGGTCCAGCCGCCTGCCCAGGGCCTCCAGATCGCCCACCGCGTGCGCCTGATCGACCTGCTGCCGCAGGTGCTCGACGGCGGCCAGGGCGTCCTTGGCCGACAGGTCGGTGGTCCTCACCCGGCGCTCAAGGAGGTCGATCTCCACGACCAGGCCGTCGTACTTGCGCTCGAAGTAGGCCAGGGCCTCCTCGGGGGCTCCGGCCTGCCACGAGCCGACGGCCTTCTCACCGTCGGCGGTACGCACGTAAACGGTCCCCGTCTCGTCGACGCGGCCCCACGGGTCGCTGCTCACAGCGCCTCCTCCACATGATGCCGACGGGAGGTGTGCGCTCCCCGGCATCGTCCACAGTTGTCATACGGCCGCCGGCCGGATGCGACCGGCCCGGCCGGAGGGTCTGCCCGACCGTCGGCGCAGGCACCCCCTACAACGCCAAACATAGGCGACCGGTGCCCGCCCTGTCCGCATCCCGGGCGACCGAAATCCGCTCCCGGGACTGCCCGGAGCGACTGCCCGGACCGCCCGGAGCGACTGCCCGGACCGACCGCCCGCCCGGACCGACCGCTCCGGGCACGGACGGGGCACCGGCCGCCGTGGATCAGCTCTTGCGCACCGTCGCCCTGTCGATCACCACGGTCGCGTTCGGCTTGGTGTTGCCCGTCTGCGGGTCCGGCGTCATACCGGCGTCGGCGATCTTCTTCAGCACGTCCATGCCCTCGGTGACGGTGCCGAAGGGGGTGTAGTCGGGGGGAAGCTGGCTGTCCTGGTAAACCAGGAAGAACTGGCTGCCGCCGGTGTCCCGGTTCTCCTTGGTCTGGGCGTTGTACCGGTTGGCCATGGCGACCGTGCCCGCGGGGTAGGTGCCCTCCTTCACCTTCGGGTCGTCGAGGTTCTCGTCCGGGATGGTGTAGCCGGGCTGCTGGACCTTGCCGTCCTTCGACATACCGGTGCCGGTGCCGGTCGGGTCGCCGCACTGCAGCACGTAGATGCCCTGGTCCACCAGGCGGTGGCACGGGGAGTGGTCGAGATAGCCCTCACCGGCCAGGAACTCGAAGGAGTTCACGGTGCGCGGAGTCTTGGCGGCGTCCATCTCGATCTCGATGTCGCCGCAGGTGGTCTCCAGCTTCATCGTGTAGGTGGCCGAGGTGTCGATCGACATCTTCGGCTCCTTCTTCCAGTGCTTCCCGCTCGGCTCGCCCTTCGCCGGCTTCTCGCACGGGTCCGGGGCCTTGCTGGTGGGCGGGGTGGAGGGCTCGGCGGAGGCGTTGTCGGTCTTCTCGTCGTCCGCCGCCAGGCCGCCCGCGGCCGCGTATGCGCCGCCGGCCGCCAGGACCAGGGCCAGACCGCCCGCGATGGAGGCGTTGCGGATCCGCCCCTTGCGCCGTGCCTCGGCCCGCCTCTGCTGCTGACGCAGGTACTTCTCGCGGGCGAGCTGCTTGCGCCGCTGCTCACTGCTGACCACGGATCGTCTCCTTCGAATCCTTCGGGGCGTTCTGTACGAGGCGTGCGTACGCACACGTGTGCCACAGCTTGGGCCGTACGGTATACGGGATACGGGTTCGCGGGCTCCGTCTCGTCGCCGGTAGGCTCTGTAACCGCTGCCGGCGGCCGGTTTCGACGGCCGCGGCATCCCCTGCCGGACGACCGAAGGACGATCGTGCTCATTGCCGGGTTCCCCGCCGGGGCCTGGGGGACCAACTGCTATCTGGTCGCCCCCGCCGCCGGCGAGGAGTGCGTGATCATCGACCCGGGCCACCAGGCCGCCGAAGGCGTCGAGGAGGCCATAGCCAAGCACCGCCTCAAGCCGGTCGCCGTCGTCCTCACCCACGGCCACATCGACCACGTCGCCTCCGTGGTCCCGGTGTGCGGCGCGCACGGTGTGCCCGCCTGGATCCACCCGGAGGACCGGGAGATGATGAGCGACCCCGAGAAGTGGCTGGGCCGCTCCATCGGGCAGCCGCTGATGGGCGAGCTCTCCGTGGGGGAGCCGGACGACGTGGAGGAGCTGGCCGACGGCGCCGTGCTGTCCCTGGCCGGGCTGGAGCTGACCGTCTCGCACGCTCCGGGCCATACCAGGGGGTCGGTGACCTTCCGGACGCCCGAGCAGGCCGACGTCCCGCCGGTGCTGTTCTCGGGTGACCTGCTGTTCGCCGGCTCCATCGGACGCACCGACCTGCCCGGCGGCGACCACGCCGAGATCCTGCGGTCGCTGGCACGTGTGTGCCTGCCGCTGGAGGACTCGACCGTGGTGCTGTCCGGCCACGGCCCCCAGACCACCATCGGCCGCGAACGCGCCACCAACCCGTTCCTGCGGGAGGTGGCCGCCGGCGGCCCGTCCGGTACGGGAGGCGGCACCACCGCCCCGCGACGAGGAATGTGACGACGAAGAAGACGTGAGCACCTTCTCCGCCCCCAGGGGCACCTACGACCTGATCCCTCCGGAGTCGGCCGACTACCTGGCGGTGCGCGAGGCGATCTCCGCGCCGCTGAGGCGCGCCGGCTACGGCTACATCGAGACGCCCGGCTTCGAGAACGTCGAGCTGTTCGCCCGCGGTGTCGGCGAGTCCACCGACATCGTGACCAAGGAGATGTACACCCTCACCACCAAGGGCGGCAGCCGCCTCGCACTGCGCCCCGAGGGCACCGCGCCGGTCGTCCGCGCCGTGCTGGAGCACAACCTGCACCGCGGCGCGCTGCCGGTGAAGGTCTGGTACTCCGGCTCGCAGTACCGCTACGAGCGCCCCCAGGCCGGCCGCTACCGGCACTTCTCCCAGGTCGGCGCCGAGGCGCTGGGCGCCGAGGACCCGGCCCTGGACGCCGAGCTGATCATCCTGGCCGTGGACGCGTACCGCTCGCTGGGGCTGAGGAACTTCCGGCTGCTGCTGAACTCCCTGGGCGACCGCGAGTGCCGCCCGGTCTACCGCGCGGCCCTCCAGGACTTCCTGCGCGGACTCGACCTGGACGAGGACACCCGGGCCCGCGTCGAGATCAACCCGCTGCGCGTGCTGGACGACAAGCGCGAGGCCGTGCAGAAGCAGCTCACCGGTGCGCCGATGATGCCCGACCACCTGTGCGAGGCGTGCAAGGAGTACCACGAGCAGGTGCGCGGGCTGCTGACGGCGGCCGGGGTGGAGTTCGAGGACGACCAGAAGCTGGTGCGCGGCCTGGACTACTACACCCGCACCACCTTCGAGTTCGTCCACGACGGGCTCGGCTCGCAGTCCGCCGTCGGCGGCGGCGGCCGCTACGACGGCCTGTCGGAGATGCTCGGCGGCCCGCCGCTGCCCTCGGTGGGCTGGGCGCTGGGCGTGGACCGCACGGTCCTGGCGCTGCGGGCCGAGGGCGTGGAGCTCCCGGCTCCCTCGCGTACCCAGGTCTTCGCCGTCCCGCTGGGGGAGGAGGCGCGGCGCGCGCTGTTCGGTGTGGTCACCGAACTGCGCCGGCAGGGGATCGCCACGGACTTCGCGTACGGCGGCCGTGGTCTGAAGAACGGCATGAAGTCGGCCAACCGCTCGGGGGCGGCGTACGCCGTCGTGGCCGGGGAGCGGGATCTGGCCGAGGGGGTCGTACAGGTCAAGGACCTCGACAGCGGCGAGCAGGTCCCGGTGCCGCTGGACGGTGTGGTGGCGGAACTGCGACGGAAGCTCGCCTGACTCGTTGTGCGTTGTGCACAATGAAGAACCCCACCTGAGACGACGGGATGACTCGACCATGACGACGACCACGGCGCCACGAGACGAAGCGGCCCGCACCGGCGACGACGGCGGCGGGCCGCCCGCACGGGGCGCCGTGGGCGCGGGCCGCGCCTACGGCCTGCTGCTGGTGATCACCGGTCTGGCCGGGGTGCTCGCCGCCTGGGTGATCACGGTCGACAAGTTCAGGCTGCTGGAGGCCAAGCTCGCCGGGGACACGCTGGACATGGCGTGCGACATCAACCCGGTGGTCTCCTGCGGCGGCGTGATGGAGAGCCCGCAGGCCGAGGCGTTCGGCTTCCCCAACCCGGTGCTCGGCCTGGTCACCTACGGCATGATCGTCGCCGTCGGCATGGGCCTGCTGGCCGGGGCGCGCTTCCCCCGCTGGTACTGGCTGACCATGAACGCCGGCATGCTCTTCGGCGTCGGCTTCTGCACCTGGCTGATGTACCAGTCGCTGTACGAGATCGGCAAGCTCTGCCTGTGGTGCAACCTGGCCTGGGTCGCCACCCTGCTGATGTTCTGGTACACGACCTTCCGCAACATCCACAACGGCTTCCTGCGCGTCCCGGCCTGGCTGCGCGAGGGCGTGCGGGAGTTCCACTGGGTGGTCCCGGCGGTCCACATCGGCATCATCGGCATGCTGATTCTGACCCGCTGGTGGGACTTCTGGACGAGGTGATCCCCAACGGCCGGAAGGGCCGCTCCACGCCGACGCCGGCTTGGGGCGGCCCTTCCGGCCGTCTGATTCCCGGGGCGCCGCCGCCGTCGGCACGGCTGTCGGCGGCGTGACTTAGGGTTGCGTTCCGTGGAACCGGATCTGTTCACCGCCGCCGCCGAGGAGCGCCAGGAGAAGGACCCCTCCGCCTCACCCCTGGCGGTCCGGATGCGCCCGCGCACCCTCGACGAGGTCGTCGGCCAGCAGCACCTGCTGCGCCCCGGCTCCCCGCTGCGCCGTCTGGTGGGCGAGGGCGGGAAGGGGCCCGCGGGGCCGTCGTCGGTGATCCTGTGGGGGCCGCCGGGCACCGGCAAGACGACCCTGGCCTACGTCGTCAGCAAGGCCACCGACAAGCGCTTCACGGAGCTGTCGGCCATCACCGCCGGGGTCAAGGAGGTCCGGGCCGTCATCGACGGCGCGCGGCGTTCGTCGGGCGCCTACGGCAAGGACACCGTGCTGTTCCTGGACGAGATCCACCGCTTCAGCAAGGCGCAGCAGGACTCGCTGCTGCCGGCGGTGGAGAACCGCTGGGTCACCCTCATCGCGGCGACGACGGAGAACCCGTACTTCTCGGTGATCTCCCCGCTGCTGTCCCGCTCGTTGCTGCTGACCCTGGAGCCGCTGACCGACGACGACCTGCGCGGGCTGCTGCGCCGCGCGGTCGCCGACGAGCGCGGGCTGGGCGGATCGGTGGAACTGCCGGGGGACGCCGAGGCGCATCTGCTGCGGATAGCCGGCGGCGACGCGCGCCGTGCGCTCACCGCGCTGGAGGCGGGCGCGGGCGCGGCCCTGGACAAGGGCGAGCGCGAGATCACCCTGACGACGCTGGAGGAGGCCGTCGACCGGGCCGCGGTGAAGTACGACCGCGACGGCGACCAGCACTACGACGTGGCCAGCGCGCTCATCAAGTCCATCCGCGGCTCGGACGTGGACGCGGCCCTGCACTACCTGGCCCGGATGATCGAGGCGGGCGAGGACCCGCGGTTCATCGCCCGGCGGCTGATGATCTCCGCCAGCGAGGACATCGGCCTGGCCGACCCCACCGCACTGCAGACCGCCGTGGCCGCGGCCCAGGCGGTGGCGATGATCGGCTTCCCCGAGGCGCGGATCACGCTCGCCCAGGCGACCGTGGCCCTGGCCCTCGCCCCGAAGTCCAACGCCGCCTACCTGGCGATCGACGCGGCCCTGGCGGACGTACGGGCGGGCCTGGCCGGCCCCGTGCCTCGGCATCTGCGCGACGGCCACTACCAGGGCGCGAGGAAGATGGGCCACGGCGAGGGGTACCGGTACCCGCACGACATGCCCGGCGGCGTCGCCGCGCAGCAGTACGCCCCGGACGGCGTCCACGGCAGGCGCTACTACGAGCCGACGCGGTACGGGGCGGAGGCCCGGTACGCCGAGGTGGCGGAGCGGGTGAGGGCCCGGCTGCGGGAGGAACCGCGGGAGGAGGGGGCGCCGCCGGGCAAGCCCTGAGGCCCGCAGGTCCCGCAGGCCCCGCAGGGGCCGAGGGCTCCGTCGGCCCCGTCGGTCCTCGCGGTCCTCCCCGCCCCGGCCCGGTCAGGACGCGGAACCGGCCTCGAACAGGGCCCGGATCGCGTGGCGCAGCCCGGAGGCGTCCCGTACCGGCCGGGGGAAGTCGAAGAGGGCGTCGAAGCACCGCCCGTCCGCGCAGAACCGCACCCGCAGTCCGAAGCGGTCCAGGGCCACGGGCACCACCGCCTCCCAGGCGCCGCAGGCCCGCTCCCGCTCGCCCAGCAGCGAGCACAGTCCGCGCAGCAGGTCGTCGTGGGCAGCTGCCAGGTGCTGCAGGAGTTCGGCCTCGTGGCGTGCCAGGGGATCGGCTGAGGCGGCGGCGAACTCGTCCGGCTCGACGTGCCCCTCACCCCGCAGATCGTCGATCCGTCCCTCGCCGACCTCCAGTCGCAGCGGTGTCCACGCGGCGCCCGGAAGGGGGCCCGAGGGATACCGTTCGGCCAGCAGCCGGGCGCAGGCCGCCCGCTCGCCGCCGGACACGGGGGTGAGCCAGCCCGCCACCTCGGCCCGGCCGCGGATGCGGTGGGGCACCGCGACGGGCGCCACGTCCGTGATCTCCATCACGGCGGCCAGATCGCCGTCCCGGGCGTGGGCTGCGGCCCGGGCGGCCGGGGAGGCGGCCGGGACCAGCAGGAGCACGTCCCCCTCGCCGGTGACGGCGCGGGACTCGCAGCAGCCCTGACCCGGCCACTGGCCACCGGCCGGGTCCGTACCGGGAATGACCAGGGCGGCCGAGGCGTTCGACTCGACGAGGGTACGCATCCGCTCGGCGGCCCCCGGCCGCCGTGTGTCAGGCTCAGCCTCGGGACGCGGCTGACCCCTCCTCGCGCTCCCCGCCCCGGCGGCGGCTCCGGCACTGCCGCCGGAGCCGCCGCCGCGTGCGGGACCGGTGCCGGGCAGGGGGCTCCCAGGTCGAAACATGCGTTCTCCTCCGCTAAGGTTAGGCTCACCTAAATTACACGGAGGTCCGTTCAACGTGAACCAGTCGCGTCCCAAGGTCAAGAAGTCGCGTGCGCTCGGCATCGCCCTGACCCCGAAGGCCGTGAAGTACTTCGAGCAGCGCCCGTACCCGCCGGGCGAGCACGGACGGGGCCGCAAGCAGAACAGCGACTACAAGGTCCGGCTGCTGGAGAAGCAGCGCCTGCGCGCCCAGTACGACATCAGCGAGCGCCAGATGGTCCGCGCCTACGACCGCGCCCGCAAGGCCGAGGGCAAGACGGGCGAGGCCCTGGTCGTCGAGCTGGAGCGCCGCCTGGACGCGCTCGTCCTGCGCTCGGGCATCGCCCGCACCGTCTACCAGGCCCGCCAGATGGTCGTGCACGGCCACATCGAGGTCAACGGCCGCAAGGTCGACAAGCCCTCCTTCCGCGTCCGCCCGGACGACGTGGTGTCCGTCCGCGAGCGCAGCCGCGCCAAGCACCCCTTCCTGGTGGCGCGCGAGGGCGGCTACGCGCCCGACGGCGAGACCCCGCGCTACCTCCAGGTCAACCTCCAGGCGCTGGCCTTCCGCCTGGACCGCGACCCGAACCGCAAGGAGATCCCGGTCGTCTGCGACGAGCAGCTCGTCGTCGAGTACTACGCCCGCTGATCCTCCGGCTTGTCCGTACGCCCGGGATCGGCCGGCACGGACGCCCCGGACCTCCAGGTCCCCGGCCCTCCTGACGCGTCCCGCGGCAGGAGGGCCGCGGCGTGTCGTCCCCGGCGCGCGGGCCCGCCGCCCCGCCGCCCCGCCCGCCGGGCCGGAGGAATGCGGTACGGGCGACGGCCCGCGGCGCGATAAGGTCGGTATCCGCCGTCGCACCCGTGAGATCGGTGGGCAGGTACCCCCACGAACCGCAGGACGCGGCGGCCGACCCCATACGACCCGAGGGAAGCGGTGCAGCGTGTCCGGTGGAGAGGTGGCCGGCCTCCTGGTGGCCGTCTTCTGGGCGATCCTGGTGTCGTTCCTCGCCGTGGTGCTGGTGAGGCTCGCACAGACGCTCAAGGCGGCGACCAGACTGGTGACGGACGTGACCGAGCGTGCGGTCCCCCTCCTCGCCGAGGCGTCCGAGACCGTCCGCTCGGCACAGAGCCAGCTCAGCCGGGTGGACGCCATCGCCTCCGACGTCCAGGAGGTCACCGCCAACGCCTCGGCGCTCTCCTCCACCGTCTCCACCGCCTTCGGCGGCCCGCTGGTGAAGGTCGCCGCGTTCGGCTACGGAGT
Organism: Streptomyces verrucosisporus; assembly: GCF_017114865.1. GTDB lineage: Bacteria > Actinomycetota > Actinomycetes > Streptomycetales > Streptomycetaceae > Streptomyces > Streptomyces fenghuangensis. Next base: position 44,839 of record NZ_JADEYH010000033.1, read on the forward strand.
GCGCCGCGCCCTCGGCCGCAGGAGCGACCCGCCGCGGTCGAAGCGTTCCGTCGTCGTGGGCCGGTCCGTGCCGGCCGCGCGCCGGGGGAGCGGTCGGCGCCGCGACGGAAAGGACTGATCCACCGTGTTCCGCCGTGCCTTCTGGTTCGGTGCCGGTGCCGCCACCGGCGTCTGGGCCACCACCAAGGTCAACCGTAAGCTGCGCAGCCTCGCGCCCGACAGCCTCGCCGTACGAGCGGCGGACCAGGCCGTGGCGGCCGGGCACCGGCTGAAGGACTTCGCGCTCGACGTCCGCGCCGGAATGGCACAGCGGGAGATCGAGTTGAACGACGCACTGGGACTGACGCCCCCCGCCGACCCCGGGGCCGCCGGCCAGGCGGAAGAACGCCGGGGGATCGCCGGGCGGGCCCCGCACCGCCCCGCCCTCGGAGCCACCCACCCGTACGACCGGAATGAGGACCACTGATGGAGTCGGCTGAAATCCGCCGCCGCTGGCTGCGCTTCTTCGAGGAGCGGGGGCACACCGTCGTGCCGTCGGCGTCGCTGATCGCGGACGACCCGACGCTGCTGCTGGTCCCCGCCGGAATGGTTCCCTTCAAGCCGTACTTCCTGGGCGAGGCCACCCCGCCGTACGAGCGCGCCGTCAGTGTGCAGAAGTGCGTGCGCACCCCGGACATCGAGGAGGTCGGCAAGACCACCCGCCACGGCACCTTCTTCCAGATGTGCGGCAACTTCTCCTTCGGCGACTACTTCAAGGAGGGCGCCGCGAAGCTCGCCTGGGAGCTGCTCACCATGCCCCAGGACAAGGGCGGCTACGGCCTGGAGCCGGAGAAGCTGTGGATCACCGTCTACGAGGAGGACGACGAGGCCGAGCGCATCTGGCGCGACGTCGTCGGCGTCCCCGCCGAGCGGATCCAGCGCCTGGGCAAGGAGGAGAACTACTGGGACATGGGCGTGCCCGGCCCCTGCGGTCCCTGCTCCGAGATCAACTACGACCGCGGCCCGGAGTTCGGCGCCGAGGGCGGCCCGGCCGTCAACGACGAGCGCTACGTGGAGATCTGGAACCTGGTCTTCATGCAGTACGAGCGCGGGCCGGGCCAGGGCAAGGACTACCCGATCCTCGGCGAGCTGCCCAGCAAGAACATCGACACCGGGCTCGGCCTGGAGCGCCTGGCGATGATCCTGCAGGGTGTGCGCAACATGTACGAGACCGACACCCTGCGCGCGGTCATCGACACGGCCGGCGGGCTGACCGGCGTGCGCTACGGCGCCGCCGGGGACACCGACGTCTCCCTGCGCGTGGTCGCCGACCACATGCGCACCTCCGTGATGCTCATCGGCGACGGCGTCACCCCCGGCAACGAGGGCCGCGGCTACGTGCTGCGCCGCATCATGCGCCGCGCCGTCCGCAACATGCGCCTGCTGGGCGCCGACCGGCCGGTCGTCGGCGAGCTGGTCGACACCGTGCTGCGCACCATGGGCGAGCAGTACCCCGAGCTGCTCACCGACCGGCAGCGCATCGAGACCGTCGCGCTCGCCGAGGAGGCCGCCTTCCTCAAGACCCTCAAGGCCGGCACCAACATCCTCGACACCGCCGTCACCGAGACCAAGTCCGCCGGCGGGGCCGTCCTGCCCGGCGAAAAGGCCTTCCTGCTCCACGACACCTGGGGCTTCCCCATCGACCTCACCCTGGAGATGGCCGCCGAGCAGGGCCTGTCCGTGGACGAGGAGGGCTTCCGCCGCCTGATGAAGGAGCAGCGGGAGCGGGCCAAGGCCGACGCCAGGGCCAAGAAGACCGGCCACGCCGACCTCAGCTCCTACCGCGAGGTCGCCGACACCGCCGGGACCACCGTCTTCACCGGCTACACCGACACCGAGGGCGAGACCTCCGTCGTCGGCCTGCTGGTGAACGGCCTGCCCTCGCCTGCCGCCTCCGAGGGCGACGACGTGGAGGTCGTGCTCGACCGCACCCCGTTCTACGCCGAGGGCGGCGGGCAGCAGCCCGACACCGGCCGCATCCGCCTGGACTCCGGCGCCGTCATCGAGGTCCGCGACGTCCAGCAGCCGGTGCCCGGTGTCACCGTGCACAAGGGCACCGTCCAGGTCGGCGAGGTCACCGTCGGAGCCTCGGCGTACGCCGTCATCGACGTCACGCGCCGCCGTGCCATCGCCCGCGCCCACAGCGCCACCCACCTCACCCACCAGGCGCTGCGCGACGCGCTCGGCCCGACGGCCGCCCAGGCCGGCTCCGAGAACGCCCCTGGCCGCTTCCGCTTCGACTTCGGTTCGCCGACCGCCGTGCCCGGCACCGTCCTCACCGACGTCGAGCAGCGGATCAACGAGGTCCTCGCCCGTGAACTCGACGTCATGGCCGAGGTGATGAGCATGGAGGAGGCCAGGAAGCAGGGCGCCATCGCCGAGTTCGGCGAGAAGTACGGCGACCGGGTCCGCGTGGTGACCATCGGTGACTTCTCCAAGGAGCTGTGCGGTGGCACCCATGTGCACAACACCGCCCAGCTGGGCCTGGTGAAGCTGCTGGGCGAGTCCTCCATCGGCTCCGGAGTGCGCCGCGTGGAGGCCCTGGTCGGCGTGGACGCCTACAACTTCCTCGCCCGTGAGCACACCGTGGTCTCCCAGCTCACCGACCTGGTCAAGGGCCGTCCCGAGGAACTGCCGGAGAAGATCTCCGGGATGCTCGCCAAGCTGAGGGACGCCGAGAAGGAGATCGAGCGCTTCCGCGCCGAGAAGGTCCTGGCCGCCGCCGCGGGTCTGGCCTCCTCCGCCCGCGACGTCAACGGGACCGCGTTCGTCGGCGCCCGGGTCCCCGACGGAACGACCGCCGACGACCTGCGCAAGCTCGTCCTCGACGTGCGCGGCCGCCTCCAGGGCGGACGTCCGGCCGTGGTGGCCCTGTTCTCGGTGGCGAACGGCCGTCCGCTGACCGTCATCGCCGCCAACGACGCCGCCCGCGACCGAGGTCTGAAGGCCGGCGACCTCGTCCGCGCCGCCGCCAAGGCCCTCGGCGGCGGGGGCGGCGGCAAGCCGGACGTCGCCCAGGGCGGCGGCCAGAACCCCGAGGCCGTCGACGAGGCCGTCGCCGCCGTCGAGCGCCTGGTGGCGGCCGCCTGATGCGGCGCGGCAGGCGGCTGGCCGTCGACGTCGGGGACGCCCGGATCGGGGTCGCCTCCTGCGACCCCGACGGGCTCCTGGCCACACCGGTGGAGACCGTGCCGGGGCGCGACGTCCCGGCCGCCCGCCGCCGGCTGGCCGAACTCGTCGCGGAGTACGAGCCGCTGGAGGTCGTGGTCGGGCTCCCCCGCTCCCTCAACGGGCGCGAGGGCCCGGCCGCGGCCCGGGTGCGGGCCTTCGCCCAGGGACTGGCCGAGGCCGTCGCCCCGGTGGTGGTGCGCCTGGTGGACGAGCGGATGAGTACCGTCACCGCGGCCCAGTCCATGCGCGCCTCGGGTGTCTCGTCGAAGAAGGGGCGCGGCCGGATCGACCAGGCCGCGGCCGTGGTCATCCTGCAGAGCGCCCTGGAGACCGAGCGGGTGTCCGGCCGGGCCCCGGGGGAGTGCGTCGGGGCGGGCGGCCGATAGCGGTACGGTAACGTTCCGCTTCGGACGGCGCCGTTCGAACACCGAGCCGTACGCCGGAGACGGCAGTTCGGACAGCGGCGTCCGCGAGTACCGCAACCGGCTGCCGTCCGACGGCTCTAGGGGATCGATGACTGAGTATGGCCGGGGCACCGGCTCCGAACCGTGGCACCCCGACGACCCCCTCTACGGGGACCAGGGGTGGAACGGCGGAGCCCACCACGGACCCCAGCAGGGGACCCAGCACGGCGACTGGGACACCTACGGCGAGCAGCAGTACCACCCCCAGCACCAGCACCAGCAGCACCAGGGCCACCAGCAGCCCGGCTACGGGCAGCAGGACTGGGACACCCAGGGCGGCGGGCAGCAGTACGGCGATCCGTACGGGCACCAGCAGCACCAGCAGCACGGTGATCCCTACGATTACCAGCACCAGCACCAGCAGTACGGCGATCCGTACGGCCACCAGCAGCACCAGCAGCCCGGTGACCCGTACGGACAGCACCAGGATCAGCACCAGGGCGCCCCGTACGGCGGGGGGCAGTACGCGGACCACAGTGGTCCCCCCGGACCCCAGGACGCCCACTCGCACCACCCCGAGCAGCACGGACACCACGAACAGCCCGGGCAGCACGAGGAGTACGGGCAGCAACCCCCGCCGTCACGGCGGGGGCGGCGCCGTGACGAGCCGGACCCCGGCCCCGGGCCCGACGAGGAGACCGGCTGGGACCCCGGCCCGGACCAGGGCGAGCACGCCTTCTTCTCGGACGACGGCGACGACGGGCACGACGACGAGGACGACGGACGGTCCGGCCGCGGGGGCAGGGGCAAGGGCGGCAGGAAGGGCCGCAACGGCGTCGCCTGCCTGACCGTCGCCCTCGTCCTGGTCGGCGGCGTCGGCACGGCCGGCTACTTCGTCTACGACTTCTACCAGAGCCACTTCGCCGCAGCGCCCGACTTCTCCGGTCAGGGCAAGGGCGACACCCAGGTGGAGATCCCCGAGGGCAGTACGCTGGCCCGGATGGGCGCCATCCTGGAGAAGGCCGGCGTGGTCAAGAGCCAGCAGGGATTCATCGAGGCGTCCCGGGCCAACTCCAAGGCGCAGAGCATCCAGCCGGGCGTCTACATGCTCCGCAAGGAGATGTCCTCGGCGGCGGCCATCGAGATGATGCTCGACCCCTCCAGCCAGAACGCCCTGATCATCGCCGAGGGCAAGCGGGCCTCGGAGATCTACGCGCTGATCGACGAGAAGCTCGGCCTGGAGGAGGGCAGCACCGAGAAGGCCGCCGAGAAGGCCGACCTCGGCCTGCCCGAGTGGGCCGAGGGCGACCCCGAGGGCTTCCTCTTCCCGGCCAAGTACACGGTCGGCGACAAGACCGAGCCCGAGGACCTGCTCAGGAAGATGGTGGAGCGGGCCGACCGGGAGTTCGAGAAGGCGGACCTGGAAGACCATGTGGAGCGGCTCGGCCTGGAGTCGCCGCTCCAGGTGCTCACCGTCGCCAGCCTGGTGCAGGCGGAGGGCAAGTACAAGCACGACTTCGTGAAGGTCTCCCGCGTGGTCTACAACCGGCTGAAGCCGGGCAACACCGAGACCAACGGCTATCTGCAGTTCGACTCCACCTACAACTTCGCCAAGAACCAGTACACCCTGGACGTGCCCTCGCCCAGCACCATGGCCAAGTTCGACCACCCCTACAACACCTACGCCAAGAAGGGCCTGCCGCCCGGCCCGATCAACAGCCCGGGCGCCGAGGCGCTGCACGCGGCGGTGGAGCCGGCCGAGGGAGGCTGGTACTACTTCGTGTCGATCACCGAGGACAACACGGTGTTCTCCGACACCTACGAGGAGCACAGCCGGCACGTGGAGAAGTACAACGCGGAGCAGGAGAAGAACGGGGAGGACCAGTGAGCCCGGCCGGAAGACGTGCGGCGGTCCTGGGGTCGCCCATCGTGCACTCCCTCTCCCCGGTGCTCCACCGGGCCGCCTACCGGGAGATGGGCCTGACCGGCTGGTCGTACGACCGCTTCGAGGTGGACGAGGACGGCATCGCGCCGTTCTTGGAGAAACTCGCCGCGGGCGGTGGCCAGTGGGCCGGGCTGTCGCTGACCATGCCGCTCAAGCGGGCCGTCATCCCCCTGCTGGACGCGATCGGTGACACCGCGGCCTCGGTCGGGGCGGTCAACACCGTGGTCTTCGCCGCGGACGGCCGCCGCGTCGGTGAGAACACCGACATCCCCGGCATGATCGCCGCGCTGCGCGAGCGCGGTGTGGACAGCGTTCCGCACGCCGCGGTGCTGGGCGCCGGGGCCACGGCCTCCTCCGCGCTCGCGGCGCTCGCCCGGGTCTGCACCGGAGAGGTCACCGCCTACGTCCGCAGCCGGGAGCGGGCCGAGGAGATGCGCGGCTGGGGCGAGCGGCTGGGCGTGGCGGTGACGACCGCCGACTGGGCGGACGCGCCACGGGCCCTGACCGCGCCGCTGGTGATCGCCACCACGCCCGCGGGCGCCGCCGACGCCCTGGCGGCGGCCGTGCCAGAGCGTCCCGGCACCCTCTTCGACGTCCTCTACGAGCCCTGGCCGACCCCGCTGGCCGCCGCCTGGTCCGCGCGTGGCGGGCAGGTCCTGGGCGGCCTGGACCTCCTGGTCCATCAGGCGGTCCTCCAGGTCGAGATGATGACCGGCCGCTCCCCGGCCCCGCTGGCCGCGATGCGCGCGGCGGGCGAGGCCGCGCTGGCGGCGCGTACGGCCTGACAGCCGGGCGAGCCTGGCGAGCCGGGCCCGTCACCGGTGGCCGGACCTGACAAACCAGGCCCGGCCAACGAGACAGGTGTCCCGTCTTCTGGACGGACGGCCTGTCCCGCGGTGCGATCGTGAAAAGATCGGTGGCACGCACGGGCCTGGACTAC
>NZ_JADEYH010000034.1 GCF_017114865.1 Streptomyces verrucosisporus
TGAACCTCTTTCATCCTGTACTGCAAGGGTGAAAGAGGTTCAAGGAGATCAAGAAAGCGTGAACCGGACCGCCTTTCCAGGGGCCCATCACCTGAATTCCGAAGTGCGGGGTTCCGGCGCAGCTTCAAAGGCCGGTTCGACGGCGCCTCGGAGGCCTGGTGGGTCAGGTACGGCGGTGGAGGAGGCGGCCGGCGAGGATGGTGGCGAGGCAGCTGCCGTCGGCGGCGTGGACGGCGAAGTCCGCGCGGACGCCCGCGGAGAGGGTGGCGGGACGGGGAGCGGGCAGGACGGTCAGGCCCGAGCGCTGGACGGCGGTACGAACCGAAGGGCGGGCGAAGGGGCCGACGACGGAGGTGACGCCCTCGCGCAGGAGGCGCTGCAGGCCTCGGCGGGCGCTGTGGCCCCAGCGCACCTCGTCCATGGGGAGGGCAGCCAGGGCGGGGCCCGTGAGCGGTTCGGTGTCGGGGATGCCGGGCAGGCCCACTTCTCGCGGGTCCGGGTGGTAGGCGGCCTCCAGCCACGCCACCGCGTCCACCGCGCAGCGGCCGGGGGCCAGTTCGCCGGGCCAGTGGCGGACGCGGGCGGCCGGATACGTCTCGGCGAGGGAGCCCGCGGGGCCGATCGCCGCCATCCGGTCGCCCTCGACCGCCACCGCGTGCCCGTCCAGTCGCTCGCCGTCCTCGGTGAGGCGGACGGCGAGCGGGGCGTGGATCGTCAGCACGGGATCGCGGGGCGAGGGCGGTCAGCCGGCGTCGATGAGCTTCAGTTCGGGGTGCGCGGTGCCGCCCTCGATCGCGGTCGAGGACAGGTGGGAGACGACGCGGTCGTCCACCGGGTCCTGCGCCGGGTCGTCGTGGACGACCAGGTGCTCGTACGTCGTCGAGCGCTGCGCCGGGACGCGTCCGGCCTTGCGGATGAGGTCGATCAGCTCCATGCGGTTGGAGCGGTGCTTCGCGCCGGCCGAGGAGACGACGTTCTCCTCCAGCATCACCGAGCCGAGGTCGTCCGCGCCGTAGTGCAGGGAGAGCTGGCCGATCTCCTTGCCCGTCGTCAGCCAGGAGCCCTGGATGTGGGCGACGTTGTCCAGGAAGAGCCGGGCGACGGCCAGGATGCGCAGGTACTCGAAGATCGTGGCCTGGGTGCGGCCCTTGAGGTGGTTGTTCTCCGGCTGGTAGGTGTACGGGATGAAGGCGCGGAAGCCGCCGGTGCGGTCCTGCACGTCGCGGATCATCCGCAGGTGCTCGATGCGCTCGGCGTTGGTCTCGCCGGTGCCCATCAGCATGGTGGAGGTGGACTCCACGCCCAGGCCGTGGGCGGTCTCCATGATCTCCAGCCAGCGCTCGCCGGACTCCTTCAGCGGCGCGATCGCCTTGCGCGGGCGCTCGGGGAGCAGTTCGGCGCCTGCGCCGGCGAAGGAGTCCAGGCCGGCGTCGTGGATGCGGCGGATCGCGTCCTCCACCGTCACGCCCGAGATGCGGGCCATGTGCTCGACCTCGGAGGCGCCCAGGGAGTGGATCACCAGCTCGGGGAAGCGCTTCTTGATCGCCGAGAAGTGCTCCTCGTAGTACTCCACACCGAAGTCGGGGTGGTGGCCGCCCTGGAACATGATCTGGGTGCCGCCCAGCGCCACGGTCTCCTCACAGCGGCGCAGGATGTCGTCCAGGTCCCTGGTCCAGCCCTTGTCCGTGTCCTTCGGGGCGGCGTAGAAGGCGCAGAACCGGCAGGCGGTCACACAGACGTTGGTGTAGTTGATGTTCCGCTCGATGATGTACGTGGCGATGTGCTCGGTGCCCGCGTACCGGCGGCGGCGCACCGTGTCGGCGGCCTGCCCAAGCGCGTGCAGCGGGGCGTGCCGGTAGAGCTCCAACGCCTCCTCCGCGCTGATCCGCCCGCCTCCGGCGGCGCGGTCGAGTACGGACTGGAGGTCGGCGTTATCGGTCACCGGGCGGTCCTCTCGGGCTTGGCGGTCGGGTCGGCCGGGCCGGCCGGTGCGCGGCGGCACGGCGTCCGATCCAGCGTACGCCAGCGTCCTGGCGGCCTTTCGGCAGGTCAGTTCCGCTCCGGTCGGGCGGGGCCGGGGCGATGCGGCGGCCGGGACGGCGGGGTACGGCCTCAGCTCAGGAGTTCCACGCGCACATCGGCCGGGAATCCGGTGGTGGGCCCGGTCCGGCGGGCGAACTCGGCGATGCCGCCGAGCTGTTCGGGGCCCAGCCGGAAGTCCAGGGTGGTGAAGTAGCGCTCCAGCAGCTCGGCGTCGAAGGCCTCCCAGCGGGCCGCCTGCTCGGCCACCTTGCCGACCTCCTCCAGGGACAGGTCGCGTGAGTCGAGGAAGGCCCGGTGGACCTCCCGCACGGTCTCCGGCTCGCGCTCCAGGTAGTCGCGGCGGGCGGCGAAGACGGCGAAGACGAACGGAAGGCCCGTCCACTCCTTCCACATCAGCCCCAGATCGTGGACCTGGAGGCCGAGCCGGGGCGCGTCGTGGAGGGAGGCGCGCAGCGCGGCGTCGCCGATCAGCACGGCGGCCTGGGCCTCCTGCATCATCAGGCCGAGGTCGGGCGGGCAGGTGTAGTAGTCGGGTGCGATGCCGTGGCGCTCGGCGAGCAGCAGCTGGGCAAGCCGCACGGAGGTGCGGGACGTGGAGCCGAGGGCGACGCGCTCGCCGTCGAGGGCGGCCAGCGGCACCTTGGAGACGATCACGCAGGACATCACCGGGCCGTCACAGCCCACCGCGATATCCGGCAGCGCGACCAGCCGGCCGGCGTTGCGGAGGAATTCCACGAGGGTGATCGGGCCGATATCGAGACCCCCGTTCACCAGCTGTTCGCTCAGTTTCTCCGGGGTGTCCTTGGTGAGCTCCAGGTCCAGCAGGGTGCCGGTGCGGGCGAGCCCCCAGTAGAGGGGCAGGCAGTTGAGGAACTGGATGTGCCCGACGCGGGGCCGCCTCCGCAGGGGCTCGGCGACGGGCTGGTCAGCGTCATTGGTGTCCACCTCGCGAGGCTATCCCCGCAGGTCCGGCTCGCCTCCTCGGGGGTGCTCACCCGGACGGGCGCGCCGGGACATGATCACCCTTCCACTCCGGTGGGCACCGTGCTACGCTCACAGCAAGTTGCAGTTTGGTTTCCCTTGCAGTACAGAGCCTGCGGAGCATGTGACCGCGGGCTCTCGTCGTTTTCAGAGTTCTTCAAAGGCTTCTGGAGCAGGGCAACCCTTATAGGCCCAAGGAGGGCTTATGGCTACCGGAACCGTCAAGTGGTTCAACGCCGAAAAGGGCTTTGGCTTCATCGCCCAGGACGGCGGCGGTCCCGATGTGTTCGTTCACTACTCCGCGATCAACGCCAACGGTTTCCGTTCCCTGGAGGAGAACCAGGCGGTCACCTTCGACGTGACACAGGGCCCGAAGGGTCCGCAGGCGGAGAACGTCACCGCGGCCTGAGTTGCCCGGCTCGGCCAGACGCCCTGGCCGTGACGGTGTACGTCCGCCCGTGAGGGCGGTACGGCGCCGGCAGACGACCGGATAAGCAGTACCCAAGGAGCCCCCGTCACGACGGGGGCTCCTGCCTTTTCCCCGCTCGGCTCCGGCACCGCCGGCCCGGTGGGTCCGACGCCGCTCGGTGCGGTGGCACGGGGGGCACGTGAAGAGACGCGGCGGGCCCCGGTGGGCTCCCTGATCCGGGAGCCCGCCGGGGCCCGTGCTCGTTGCGGCCGGTCGCCGCGCGGGGCCGGTCAGGCGGTGGCGGGGGCCGGCTCGCCGCTCCGGCGGTCTCCCGCGCCTGCGGCGGGAGTGGTGCCGCCGGTCCCGCCGGCACCCTCGGTGCCGTCGAGGTCGTCGATGTCGAAGCTCCGGGCTTGGCGGAAGGCGTCCAGGTCGAGGATCCTCTCCCTGGCCGCGACCACGACCGGGACCGCCGCCTGGCCGGCGACGTTGGTGGCCGTCCGGATCATGTCCAGGACCGGGTCGATCGCCAGCAGCAGACCCACGCCCTCCAGCGGCAGGCCGAGGGTGGACAGGGTCAGCGTGGTCATCACGGTGGCGCCGGTGAGGCCGGCGGTGGCGGCGGAGCCGATGACCGAGACGAAGGCGATCAGCACGTAGTCGCCGATGCCGAGGGAGATACCGAAGATCTCCGCGACGAAGATCGCGGCGAGCGCCGGGTAGACCGCGGCGCAGCCGTCCATCTTGGTGGTGGCCCCGAACGGCGCGGCGAAGGAGGCGTACTCCCTGGGCACTCCGAGCCGTTCGACGGCCTTCTGGGTCACCGGCATGGTGCCGACCGAGGAGCGGGAGACGAAGCCCAGCTGGATGGCGGGCCAGGCACCGCGGAAGAACTGCAGCGGGCTGACCCGGGCCGCCAGCGCCAGCAGCAGCGGGTAGACGCCGAACATCACCAGCAGGGAGCCGATGTAGACGTCGGCGGTGAAGGTGGCGTACTGGCCGATCAGGTCCCAGCCGTACTGGTCGATGGCGCGGCCGATCAGGCCGAGGGTGCCCAGCGGGGCCAGCCGGATGACCCACCACAGGGCCTTCTGCAGCAGGGTGAGGGCCGACTCGGAGAAGGAGAGCAGCGGTGCGGCCTTCTCCCCGATCCGCAGGGCGGCGACACCGGCGACGGCGGCCATGAAGACGATCTGCAGGACGTTCAGCTCGGTGAACGGCGTGATCACGTCGGTGGGGATGATCCCGGTGAGGAAGTCCAGCCAGGAGCCCGCCTGTTCGGGCCGGGCGCCGTCCTTCGGGGACAGCCCGGTGCCCGCGCCCGGGTTGGTGAGCAGACCGATGGTCAGGCCGATCCCGACGGCGATCAGCGAGGTGGCCATGAACCACAGCAGGGTGCGGCCGGCCAGCCGGGCGGCGCCCGAGACGTTCCGCAGGTTGGTGATCGAGACGGTGATCGCGAAGAAGACCAGCGGGCCGACGGCCAGCTTCAGCAGCTGGACGAAGGTACCGCCGACCTTGTCGAGGGCGGTGCTGAGCCAGGCGACGTCGCCGCTGCGGGCGACCCAGCCCAACAGGGCTCCCAGGACCAGGCCGAGGAGTATCTGGGCCCAGAAGGGGATTCTGGCGAGACCGGTGCGGCGCTTCGGCGCGGTGGGCGCGGTCTCGCCGGCTGTGGCGGTCCCGGCGGTCGAGCCGGACTCACCGGTCGGGGCGGACTCGCCGGGCGCGCTTGATGGCGTGTTGGAGGACACGGACACACTCCGGTGGGACATGTGGCGGGGACAGAGTTCTCTGGGTTCTCAGGATTCTGCGTTCTGCGCGTTCTGTGCTTTCCGCGCGTTCCATGCGTACGTCGAGGACTCGACGGTCCCGGAGAACTCGGGAAGAGGGAAGAGGGCGCCGGAGGAATCCGGCCGCCTTGGGTCGCGCGGGACTCAGCCGATGCGACAGGCCGCGGACAGGCAGCGGCAGAGGTCGACGTGCAGCCGGGCCACGAGCATCGTGCTCCTGACCTGGGGGATGGTGCGGGCTGCGGTCGTCATGGTCCTCACGCTAACACCGGGCCCGGGGGTTTCCCGGGCGTCGCCTGGGCGGAACGGTTTCCGCCGACGCACAACGCCCCTGCGGGGAAAGGCATTCCCGGCGGAGCGTCGTGAGGGGGTGTGACGAGGGTTACGCGGTGCGGGGCGGTGTGACGGGCGGGGAGCGGCCCGGCGGCCTGTCCAGCCCCTCCGGTCCACCTTGCCCGCCCGGCCCGCGCTCCTGGGGGCTCGGTGTCCCGGCCCCGGGAGACCGGGCTCAGTCCTCCTGGCTCTGGTTGGCGGCCAGCTTCCGCTTGGCCCGGTCCATGCGCTCGGCGATCCGCACGGACATCTCGTCGCGCTGCCGGCGCAGCAGTACCAGGCTGAGCGGCGCGGAGACGACCATGGCGAGCATCAGCAGCCACAGCGGGTTGGCCTTGCCGATGGCCTCGGGCAGTACGCCGACGTAGGCGAGCACCGCGACGACCACGAAGCAGGCGAGGAAGACGCCCAGGCGCATGGCCGTGTAGCGGAGCGTCGCGTGCGGCGTGCGGCCCGGCACCGTGCCGGACGCGGAGTCGGACGCGGCCTGCGGTGCCCTGTTCGTGTTGCCGGTCTCCGATGTGCTGGTCACGGTGGTGGTCCTTTCGGCGTGGCCGGGTCAGCTGAGCCGGAGCCACATGGTGATGTCGTCCCGGAGGTCGTCGTCCGCGACGCGGATGGCGTCGGGCACGCGCCCGACCTCCTTGTAGCCGCACGAGCCGTAGAAGTGCTCCAGCCCGAGCCCGCCGCGGCAGGTGAGCCGGATGCCGCGGACGCCGTTCATACCCCGGGCGGCCTCCTCCACGGCGGCCATCAGGGCCCGTCCCTCGCCCCGGCCCTGGCGGTCGGGGCTCAGCATCACGGTGTACAGCCACACCCAGTGTCGCATCAGCCGGTGTGTGTTCGGCATCAGGAAGGCGGTGCCCGCGACCCGGTCCTCCTCGTCGTACGCCGCCAGCAGCCGGGCCCGCCCCTCGGCCATCGCCGTGAGGTGCCGGGTCAGCTCGGGCCGCACGTCCTCGGCGGTCACCGGCGGTACGAAGCCGACGGCGCCGCCCGCGTTGGTCACCCGCGCCCACAGGTCGCAGACCCCGTCGGCCAGCCGCCGGCCGACGGGAGGGTCGAGTACGTACCGCAGCGTCATCGAGCCGTCCTCACCGATGTGTTCCGCCTCACCGATGTGTTCCGCGTCATGCCCGCCGCCGGGTCACAGCCGCATGGGCTGCGGCGAATCGCGCCGCGCCGGGTCCGGGCCGTCGTACTCGCGGACGATCTCGTAGCGGGTGTTGCGCTCGATGGGGCGGAAGCCGGCGTCGCGGATCAGTTCCAGCAGGTCCTCGCGGGTGAGCTTGTCGGGGGTGCCGTAGTCGTCCGCGTCATGGGTGATCTTGTACTCGACCACCGAGCCGTCCATGTCGTCCGCGCCGTGCTGGAGGGCGAGCTGGGCGGTCTGCACGCCGTGCATCACCCAGAACACCTTCACGTGCGGCACGTTGTCGAACAGCAGCCGCGAGACCGCGAACGTCTTGAGTGCCTCCGCGCCGGTGGCCATGGTGGTGCGGGCCTGGATCCGGTTGCGAACCTTGCCGTCCTTCATGTCCACGAAGTCGTGCTGGTAGCGCAGCGGGATGAAGACCTGGAAGCCGCCGGTCTCGTCCTGCATCTCGCGCAGCCGCAGCACGTGGTCGACGCGGTGGCGGGGCTCCTCGATGTGCCCGTACAGCATGGTGCAGGGCGTCCTGAGACCCTTCTCGTGCGCCAGGCGGTGGATGCGCGACCAGTCCTCCCAGTGGGTGCGGTGGTCGACGATGTGCTGCCGCACCTCCCAGTCGAAGATCTCCGCGCCGCCGCCGGTGAGCGACTCCAGTCCGGCGTCGATCAGCTCGTCGAGGATCTCGGAGGCCGACAGGCCGGAGATCGTCTCGAAGTGGTGGATCTCGGTGGCGGTGAACGCCTTCAGGGAGACGTCCGGCAGGGCCTTCTTCAGCTCCCGCAGCGAGCGCGGGTAGTAGCGCCAGGGCAGGGTGGGGTGGAGGCCGTTGACGATGTGGAGCTCGGTGAGGTTGTCGCCCTCCATCGCCCTGGCCAGCCGCACGGCCTCCTCGATGCGCATGGTGTACGCGTCCTTCTCCCCCGGCTTGCGCTGGAAGGAGCAGTAGGCGCACGAGGCCGTGCACACGTTGGTCATGTTCAGGTGGCGGTTGACGTTGAAGTAGACGACGTCGCCGTTCTTGCGGACGCGCACCTCGTGAGCGAGGCCGCCCAGCCAGGCCAGGTCGTCGGACTCGTACAGGGCGATGCCGTCCTCGCGGCTCAGCCGCTCACCGGCGCGGACCTTCTCCTCCAGCTCGCGCTTGAGCCCAGCGTCCATGCGTCGCCGCCTCCTTGTTCCTGTCTGCGGGGTTGCGGGTCCTGCGGGGCCGTCCGTTGCGGGCGACCCGTTGAGCCTACGCCTGCCCCGCCGCGCGCCCGGGCGGGCCCCCGGTGTGCCGGCGGGGGGCCGGCCGGGCCGGCGGGCGCGCGGCGGCAGCGGTCAGTCCTCCTCGGCGGGCAGTACGCCGACCCGGTTCTCCCACTTGGTGGAGAGCACGATGGTGGTGCGGGTCCGCGAGACGCCCTTGGTGCCCGAGAGCCTGCGGATCGTCCGCTCCAGGCCGTCCACGTCGGTGGCGCGCACCTTGAGCATGAAGGAGTCGTCCCCGGCGATGAACCAGCAGTCCTCGATCTCCGCCTGGTCCCGCAGCCGGTCCACCACGTCCTCGTGGTCGACGGAGTCCGAGAGCTGGATGCCGATCAGGGCGGTGACGCCCAGGCCCAGGGAGGGGGCGTCCACGGTCGCACGGTAGCCGGTGATGACGCCGGCCGCCTCCAGCCGGTTGATGCGGTCGGTCACGCTGGGGCCGGAGAGGCCGACGAGCCGGCCCAGTTCCGCGTACGAGGCCCTGCCGTTCTCGCGCAGCGCCTGGATGAGCTGTCTGTCCACCGCGTCCATGCGTCCTGGTGCCTTCCGTCGTTCGGCCGTCGTCCGGGCTGTCCGGCTGTCGGATACCGCAAGAGCTTTCCGTAATCGAATCTAAGGCATCCGTGCCCGCTGCCCTACGACTGCCTCTGTGCGCCCCCCAGCTCGCCTTCCCATCGGCGGTAGAGATCGTGCGGAACGCCCATTGCGTCCAGCGCGCGGCCGGCGACGAAGTCGACCAGTTCCTGGATGTGGGCCGCCCCCGCGTAGAAGGCGGGCGAGGCCGGCAGCACCACGGCCCCCGCCTCGTCCAGGGTGACCAGGTGTCTGAGGGTCTGGCCGCCCAGCGGCGTCTCGCGCACGGCGACGACCAGCGGGCGGCGCTCCTTGAGCGTGACGCTCGCCGTGCGCTGGAGCAGGTCCTTGGACAGTCCCAGGGCGATGCCCGCCACGGACGCGGTGGAGGCCGGGACGACGATCATCCCCCTGGCCGGGTACGAGCCCGAGGACGGTCCGGCGGCCAGGTCGCCGGCGGGCCAGTACCGCACGGTGCCGCCCGCCGCCTTCCCCCCGTCCCTCCCCGTCTCCGTCTCCGGGCCCCCGGGCTCGGGCACCGCCACGTCGTACGCGTCCGGGGAGCCGTCCGCCCCGCGGGCCAGCCAGCGGCGCAGGTCCTCGCGCCAGTGGGCGTCGCGGAAGGGGTGGCCGGTCTCGTCCAGCAGGGTCAGCCGGGAGGCCCGGCTGACCACCAGGTCCACGTCCTCGCCCGCCGCGAGCAGCGCGCGGATCACCGACGCGGCGTACGGCGTCCCGGACGCCCCGGACACACCGACGATCCACGGCCGTCGCACACTGTTCCTCACGGCACCGAGCCTAAGGCGTGTTCCGGAAGCGGCGCCGTCCGCCCGCACGACGCCGCCCCGCGGACGGGACTCCCGGAGCACGCCCCGGCGGCCGCCGCACCGCCCTCCCGCGCCGGCCGGGGCACCCTGGACCCTGGCCGTCTCCGCCCCCGAAGTAGTTGGATCGCCGTATGTCCCGTACGCCCCGCACCGCCCCCACTCCCGCCGAGCGCCCCGGGCGCACCCCGCACGCCCCCCGCGCCCGGCGCGACAAACACAACGGGCGCAACGGGCGCATACGCCTGGCGGCGGCCGGCTGCGCCCTCCTGACAGCCGCCTCCGCCGCCTGCCAGGCCCCCGGCAGGGCCGACGCCGCGACCAGGGTCCGCCAGGCCGTCGAGAGGCTCGGCGAGTGGGAGACGGTGTCGGCCACCGTGCGCGTCGAGGCCTCGGCCGACGAGATACACGCCTTCCTGCGGCGCGAGCACGAGCGGGGCGACGGACCGGCGGTCTCCCGCACCGACGCGCTGCTGCTGTCCCGGATGGAGACGGCGTTCGTGTTCGGCTCGGACAGGCCGCTGAAGGACCTCGGCGACAAGGACCGGCTCGACACGGCCGCGGCCGTGAACTTCGGCAACCGGGACGTGGCCGCCTACAAGTCGGTCGGCGCCGACTTCTACGTGCGCGCCGACTGGAAGCGGCTGGCGCACGAGACGAACCGGAGCCGCGAGACGGTGGTGCGGGCGGCCGGGCTGGCCCGCTCGGCGGACTCCCTGCCGCCCTCCCTCGCCGCGGCCCGGGACATGCTCGAAGGCCGGTGGGTGCAGATGGACCCCGAGGAGTTCGACCACTTCGCGCGGGCGGTGGGCGGCAAGTACGGCGAGCGCGCCCAGCGGCTGGCCAACAGTGTGGACGTCCTGCAGAGCGCCCGGGCCCAGCACCATGTGATCGGCGCGGTGCGCCGGGCGCTGGAGGACCACGCCGCCCTGCGGGAGGCCGGCCGGGCGGACGGCACCGAGCGCGTCAGGGTGACACTCCCGGCCCGCGAGGTCGCCGACGGCCTCGCGTCGGCGCTGGCCCCGCTGGAGGAGCGTTTCGACGGGATCGGGTTCTCCTGGCTGGAGCGGGCGCCGGACCGGCGGGTCACGGCGGAGCTGGCGCTGCGCGGCGGCGTCCTGTCGGGAATGACGGTGGACCTGACACAGTTCACCGGACGGACGGACGCCGGGGAGGTGGCCGGGGAGATGGAGGAGATACCGCTCACCGTGTCGTTCGCACCCGGTTCGGCGGTGCCGGTGAAGGCGCCCAGGGGCGCCAGGTGGCTGGACCCGCAGGACGTGATGGCCGCGGTGCTCTACGAGGAGCTGGGTTCGCCCCGGCCCTGAGGCGCCCCGGCCGGAACTCCCGACGCGTTCCGTGACGTTCTCAGGACGTACGCGGCGGGACGGGCGGACGGAAGGCGGCACCCGGAAGGCGGCGCCGCCCGCGACGGCGGCAGCGGCGCCGGCGGTGTTGCCGGCGGTGTTGCCGGGACCGACAGCGGTATCGAACGGGAGAGACCGGATGGTGTACGGATCGGCGGCCGGGGCGTCCCGCTCCTCGCGCGCCTCCAGGGCGATGTCGGCGGGTGTGCTGATGGTGTCCTGGGTGGCCCTGCTGTGGGTGCTGGAGGCCGTCGACGTGGCCACCGGCAACTCCCTCGACCCCTACGGCATCTCGCCGCGCGAGACGGAGGAGCTGGCCGATGTGGTGCCGGCGGCGTTCCTGCACTTTGGCTGGGACCACGTGGCGGCCAACAGTCTGCCGCTGCTGGTGCTGGGCTTCCTGGCGGCCGTGCGCGGGATAGGCCGATTCCTGGCCGTCTGCCTGACGATCATCGTCGTCAGCGGCCTCGGCGTCTGGCTCACCGCGCCGGGGAACTCCCTGACGGCGGGCGCCTCGGGCGTGGTCTTCGGCCTCTTCGGCTATCTGCTGGTGCGCGGCTTCGTCGACCGGGACGCACTCGACATCACCGTGGGCATCACGGTCGTCCTGCTCTACGGCTCGATCCTGTGGGGCGTGCTGCCCACCGCCCAGGGCGTCTCCTGGCAGGGGCATCTGTTCGGGCTGATCGGCGGAGTGCTGGCGGCCTTCTGGTTCCGCCGCTCGGCGCCCGCCGCGCGGGTCCGGCGGCAGATCCCCTGACCCGCCGGCCGGGCCCGCCGCGGCCGCGACGCCGCACCGGCACACCGCCGCACCGCGGTGCGGCCGCCCCGCGGCCGCGCTGTCACACCGTCAGGCCGCGCAGCACCAGGTCGAGCAGCGCGCAGGCGAACAGCACCATCCCGATGAAGCCGTTGACGGTGAAGAACGCCCGGTTCAGCCGGGACAGGTCGCCGGGCCGCACGATGGAGTGCTCGTAGAGGAACGCCGCCACCACGACCGCCAGCCCCGCCCAGTACGGCGCGCCGGCCCCGGTCAGCGCCCCGTACCAGGCCAGCAGCGCCACGGTGACGACATGGGAGCCGCGGGCCCCGTACAGCGCGGCGGCTATGCCGAAGCGCGCGGGGACGGACCGCACCCCGTGGGCCCGGTCGGCGGCAACGTCCTGGCAGCCGAAGATCAGGTCGAAGCCGCCGATCCACACGCCCACCGCGAGCCCGAGGACCACCGCCTCCCACGACCAGGCGCCGGTGACCGCGATCCAGGCGCCCACGGGCCCCATCGCCTGCGCGAGCCCGAGTATGGCGTGCGGGAAGTCGGTGAACCGCTTCCCGTACGGGTAGACCACCATCGGCACCACGGCGACGGGCGCGAGCGCCAGGCACAGCGGGTTCAGCAGCGCGGCGGCCCCCAGGAAGACGGCGAGCGCGACCAGCGCCCCGGCCCACGCGGTGCGCACCGACAGCGCCCCGGTGACCAGCTCGCGCCCCGCGGTGCGCGGGTTGCGGGCGTCGATCTCGCGGTCGATGATCCGGTTGGCGGCCATCGCGAAGGTCCGCAGCCCCACCATCGCGACGGTGACCAGGAGCAGCTCCCACCAGTGGACGGAGCCGTCGTCCAGGAACATCGCGGTGAGCGAGGCGATGTAGGCGAAGGGCAGCGCGAAGACCGAGTGCTCGATCATCACCAGCCGCAGGAACGCCCTGACCCGCCCGGCGGGCCGGGCGGGCTGGGGGCCCGCGACATCCTCGGCGACGGAGCTCACAGCCCGTACTCCCGCCAGCGGCGGCTGACCTTCTCGGCCGTGCCGGGGTCGGACAGGACCATGTCCGGCCAGCCCCCGTCGCGCGTGTAGCCCTCCTCGGGCCACTTGGCGGTGGCGTCGATGCCCGCCTTGCCGCCCCAGAACTGCTGGTAGGAGGCGTGGTCGAGGTGGTCCACCGGCCCCTCGGTGAGGAGGAGGTCGCGGGCGTAGTCGGTGTTGCCCAGGGCTCGCCAGGCGACCTCGTGCAGATCGTGGACGTCGCAGTCGGAGTCGACCACCACGATCAGCTTGGTCAGCGACATCATGTGCGCGCCCCAGATGGCGGACATCACCTTCTGCGCGTGCTTGGGGTACTTCTTGTCGATCGAGATGATCGCGCAGTTGTGGAAGCCGCCCGCCTCGGGGAGGTGGTAGTCCACGATGTCCGGGACGATGATCTTCAGCAGTGGCAGGAAGAAGCGTTCCGTCGCCCGGCCCAGCGGCCCGTCCTCCGTCGGCGGGCGGCCCACGACGATGGACTGGAAGACCGGCCGTCTGCGCATCGTCACGCAGTCGATGGTCAGGGCCGGGAAGTCCTCCTGCGGCGTGTAGAAGCCGGTGTGGTCGCCGAACGGCCCCTCCGGGAGCATCTTCCCCGGCTCCAGCCAGCCCTCCAGCACCACCTCGGCGCGGGCGGGGACCTGGAGCGGCACGGTCTTGCAGTCCACCATCTCCACCCGCTTTCCCTGGAGGAAGCCGGCGAACAGGTACTCGTCGATGTCGCCCGGCAGCGGCGCGGTGGAGGCGTAGGTGACGGCGGGCGGACAGCCGAAGGCGATGGCGACCGGCAGCCGCTCGCCGCGCCGTGCGGCCGTCTGGTAGTGGTTGCGGCTGTCCTTGTGGATCTGCCAGTGCATCCCGATGGTGCGCCGGTCGTGCCGCTGGAGGCGGTACAGGCCCAGGTTCCGGATGCCGGTCTCGGGATCCTTGGTGTGGGTCAGGCCCAGGTTGAAGAAGGAGCCGCCGTCCTTCGGCCAGGTGAACAGCGCGGGCAGCTTCTCCAGGTCGACGTCGTCGCCGGTGAGGACCACCTCCTGGACGGGCGCCTCCTTCACCTTCCTCGGCGGCACGTGCGCCATCGAGCCGAGCTTGCCGAACGCCTCGCGCATCCCGACGAAGCCCTGCGGCAGCTCGGGCCGCAGCAGTCCGCCGATCTTCTCGCTGATGTCGTCGTAGGAGGACAGGCCCAGCGACTTGAGCGTGCGGCGGTCGGTGCCGAAGACGTTCATCGCCAGCGGCATGTCGGAGCCCCTGACGTTCTCGAAGAGCAGCGCCGGGCCGCCGGACTTCTGGACCCGGTCGACGATCTCCCCGACCTCCAGATGGGGATCGACCTCGGCCTTGATCCGTACGAGGTCGCCGTCGCGCTCCAGGGCCCGCAGCAGCGAGCGGAGATCGTCGTATGCCATACGGGCCAGTATCCGACACCGATTACCCTGGGCCTGTCACGGGGCCTCCTCAGGCTACGGCCCGGCGCCCGGGCATCCCGGACCACGGGCCCTCGCGGGGCCCGGCACCCGCCGCACTACACGCTTCCAGGGGGCGTTGCCCAATGCTCAGGCTTCTTCCGACCGTCCTGATCCTGGCGGTATTGATCTACGCCTTCATCGACTGCCTGAACACCCCCGAGAACGAGGCCCGCAAGCTGCCGAAGCTGGCCTGGGTCTTCGTCATCCTGCTCTTCCCGCCGGTGGGCCCCATCGCCTGGCTCCTGGTCGGACGGCCGCGCAGGAACGCGCCCTACGGCGCCACCCGCCCCGCCGAGCGCCGGTGGGTGGCCCCGGACGACAACCCCGACTTCCTGAAGTCGATCAACGAGCGCGGACGGCAGCACCCGGGGACGCCGGAGCCCGGGGAGGAGCGGGAGCGGGAGCCGGAGTCCGGTGAGGAGCGGGGCCGGAAGGACGGCGGGAAGGACGACCGGAAGGCCGGCGGCACGGACAAGGAGAACGGCGGGCCGGAGGACACCACCCCGCCCGCCGCCTCCTGAGAGCGCGCCGCGTCGCATCACCTCACGCCGGGGCGGTCACACCCCACCGTAGGAGTGCAGGCCCTCGAAGAAGATGTTGACGCCGTAGTAGTTGAACAGGAAGCACAGGAAGGCGATCAGCGCCAGGTACGCCGCCTTGCGCCCCTTCCAGCCCGCCGTGGCGCGGGCGTGCAGGTAGGCCGCGTAGCCGACCCAGGTGATGAAGGACCAGGTCTCCTTGGGGTCCCAGCCCCAGTAGCGGCCCCAGGCGTTCTCGGCCCAGATGGCGCCCGCGATGATGGTGAAGGTCCAGAACGGGAAGACGGCGGCGTTGATGCGGTAGGCGAAGCCGTCCAGCGACGCGGAGCTGGGCAGCCGCTCCAGCACGGAGGTGGCGAAGGCGCCCGGCCGGCCGCCGGCCTCCAGCTTGGCCTCGTGGCGGTCCCGGAACAGGTACAGCAGCGTGGAGACCGCGCCGAGGTAGAACAGCGCGCCGCACACGATGGCCAGCGAGACGTGGATCCACATCCAGTACGAGTCGAGCGCCGGGACGAGCTGGTCGCTCTCGGTGTAGAAGACCACGATGGCCAGGCCCAGGTCGAGCAGCACGGTGGTGACCAGCGGCAGCCCGATCCAGCGGATGTCCTTCTTCGCCACCAGGAAGGCCAGGTAGGCGCCGACGACGACCATCGAGAAGGCCGTCGAGAACTCGTACATGTTGCCCCAGGGGGCGCGTTGCACCGACAGGGCGCGGGTGAGCACCGCGGCGAAGTGCAGCAGGAAGGCCAGCACGGTGAGCGAGACGGCGATCCGGCCGTACAGGTCGCCCCGCTCGTCCCCGCCGGCCGCGCCCGGACCGTCCGGCACACCGGCCCGGCGGCCCGGGGCCGAGCGGGTGACGACCCTGGGGCGCTCCAGCACCTCGGTGCCGCCGGAGGTGCGCACGGTGACGGAGACCTTGTCCGCGCCCTTGCCCGCGGCGGCGGTCCGGGCGTCCCCGGACCTCCCGGCGCCCTGGGCGGTCAGCGCGGCGGCGGTGCGGGCCACCTTGCTGCGGCTGCCGAACACCCACTCCACGATGTGCGCGACGAAGGCCAGGGCGTACACGGCCATCGCCGACTTGATCAGCAGGTTGCTGAACTCGGCGAGGCTCTCGTTCGCTGCGACGGCGATGTCCACTGGGTTCACTCGTTCTCTCCTCGTGACGAGGGGCCGGCGTCCTCGGTGGCAGCCGGTACGTCTTCTGTGCTCCCCCCGGTGTCCCGGCCGGAGCTCCGGCCGGTGTCCCCGCCGGGGGCAGGGTCCTCCCCGTCCGGATCCGCCCCGTCCGGATCCGCAGCGGGCGGAGCGTCGTCCTGGAGGGCGAAGGCCAGGTCGCCCAGCTCCTCGGGGAGCCGCGCGGACTCGCTGCGGCCCAGCCCGGCCATCTCCACCACGGTGACACCGTCCGCGCCGCGCCGGGCGCGGACCCACACCCTGCGGCGGCGGATGAACAGCGAGCCGGCCAGGCCGAGCACGGCGGCGGTGGCACCGGCCAGCGCCCAGCCCTCCCCGGGTTCCTGGGAGACCTGGAAGCTGGCCCACTGCTCGACGCGGTCGAACGTCAGCGTGCCCGCGCCGTCCGGCAGCTCCACCGACTCGCCGGGGCGCAGATCGGCCCGGAACAGGTCGCCGTCCTCGGCCTTGAACTGCTCCATCTTGTCGGTGTCGAGCTGGTAGACGTTCTGCGGGAGCCCGGCGTCGACGCCCAGGTCGCCGTGGAAGGCGTTGAGGGAGAGCACCGGGTAGTCCAGCTCGGGGAAGGTGGAGTGCGGCCCGCGCTCGGCGTCGATCCCGTAGGTGGGCGTGAAGATGCCCTGGAAGCCGAGCTGCTCCTTCTCGCCGTCCTTGTCGCGGTAGTCGGTGACCTTGATGACGCCCGTGGAGGTCAGGCCCAGGCTCTCCTGCGGCAGGAACGGCACCGGGCCCCGGTAGGCCATCTTCCCCTGCCCGTCGGTGACGGTGACGACCGGCGCGTAGCCGTGGCCGACCAGGAAGACCTTGGAGTCGCCGACCTTCAGCGGGTGGTTGACCTCGATGGAGGTCTTCTTCTCCGCGCCGTCGGCGCCCTCCCAGTACGAGACGTCGGCGCGGAAGGTGCGCGCGGTGCCGCGCTGCGGGCCGGTGCGCTCGAAGGAGGCGTGGAACTCCTCCAGCGTGAAGCCGAAGACGTCCAGGTCCTCGGTGTCGTACAGCGACCCGGAGGTGAAGTCGTCGTAGTGGACGAGCGTGTTGGAGAACCCGTCGCCCTCCACGATGAGCTTGCCGCCCTCGGAGTTCCACAGCTGCCCGGCCGCGAAGGCGATCAGCATCACGATCAGCGAGACGTGGAAGACGAGGTTCCCGGCCTCGCGCAGATAGCCCTTCTCGGCGGCGACCGATCCCCCCGGACCGGACCCGTCCGGACCGGGGGGATCGGTCGGGGAGGTGCGGAAGCGGCGCCCCTTCAGCAGTATGCGCGCCGCCCGGAGCACCCGCTCCGGTTCGGCGTCGGTGCGCCAGGTGGTGTGGGCGGGCATCCCGGTCAGCCGGCGCGGCGCGCGCGGCGGACGGGAGCGGAGCTGGCCGATGAACTGCCAGCTGCGCGGGAGGATGCAGCCGATGAGCGAGACGAACAGCAGGATGTAGATCGCGGAGAACCACACCGAGCTGTAGACGTCGAAGAGCTGGAGTCTGTCGTAGACCTCCGCCAGCGTCCCGTTGCGCTCCTTGAAGTTCCGCACGGCGAAGACGTTCGCGCCGTTCTGCGGGATCAGCGAGCCGGGGACGGCGGCGAGCGAGAGCAGGAAGAGCAGGATCAGCGCGACCCGCATCGAGGTGAGCTGCCGCCAGAACCAGCGGGCCCAGCCCACCGGTCCCAGCGCGGGGACGTCGACCGACGAGTCCTCGCGGGGGGCGGTGGAGATCCGGCCGCCCGCCTCCTGCTCCTCGGCACCGGCCCGGGTGTTCTCGAGGGCTTTCCCGACATCTGCTGTGGGCATCTCAGATCCCTACGGTGAAGCTGTTGGTCCAGGTGCGCATTTCGGTCAGCAGCAGGTCCCACGCCCCGGTGAGCATCAGGACCCCCAGCGCGACCAGCATCCCCCCGCCGATCCGCATGACCCACACATAGTGCCGCTTGACCACGCTGAAGGCGCCGATCGCCCGCCGGAAGGCCACCGCCGTCAGTATCAGCGGCAGGCCCAGGCCCAGGCAGTAGGCGACCGTCAGCAGTGCTCCCCGCCCCGCGCTCGCCTCGCTGAGCGCCAGTGTGTTGACCGCGGCCAGCGTGGGCCCCAGGCACGGGGTCCAGCCGACGCCGAAGAGCACACCGAGCACGGGGGCGCCCGCCAGGCCCACGGCCGGTCTGCGGTGGAAGCGGAACTCGCGCTGCCCGACCCCCCTGAGCAGTCCGGCGAAGAGCAGGCCCATCGCGATCAGGAACACGCCCAGGATCCGGGTGATCGTCTCCTGGTACTCCAGGAGCGTCTGGCCGAAGTACCCGAAGAGGGCACCGCCCGAGACGAAGACCGCTGTGAAGCCCGCGACGAACAGGGAGGCGCCGAGCACCATCCGCCCTCTGCGCGCCTCGGCCAGGTCGGCGCCGCCGATGCCCGTGACGTAGGAGAGGTAGCCGGGGACGAGCGGCAGGACGCAGGGGGAGAAGAACGACACCAGCCCGCCCAGCAGGGCGATGGGGATCGCCAGGAGCAGACCGCCGGTCAGGACGGTCTCGTAGATCCCCGTCCCGGAGGCGAGGTGGGGCATCCGTCTCACTTCTCCTTGATCAGGGGCTCGATCATGGAGCGGAGCTCCTCCTCGCCGAGCGGCTTCAGGGCCCGGGCCGCGATCCTCCCCTCCCGGTCGAGGACGAGGGTGGAGGGGATGGCCTGCGGGTTGAGGCTGCCCTTGGGGAAGCGCAGCAGGAGCTTGCCGGAGGGGTCGTAGAGGCTGGGGTAGGGCACCTCGTACTCGTCCTCGAAGCGCTGGGCCGGGACCCGGTCGAGGTCCCGGGTGTTGATCCCGACGAACCGCACCCCCTGGTCCTCGGTCTCGGCCGCCACCTTCACCAGGTGCGGCATCTCGGCGCGGCAGGGCGGGCACCACGAGCCCCAGACGTTGAGGACCACGACATCGCCCCGGTAGTCGGCGACGTCCAGCCGCTCCCCGTCCACCGTCTCGCCGGAGAGCTCGGGGGCGGGCTTGCGGTCGGCCGGCTCCACCTCGGTGACCGCGCCCGTCCCGTCCACGTAGTTCTTGCCGGATCCGCCGCTCTGCTCCTGGCCGCCGCCCGCGCCGCAGCCCGACAGGATCAGTGCGCAGGCAGCCGCGGCGGTGACGGCCGCGGACAGCCGGGAGCGGCCTGGGGAGCCGGTAGCGCGAAGAAACATGTGAAAAGTTTCCCATGCGCCTCGCACCGGCGTTCCCCCGCCCCCGCCAAAAGGCCCCACCGGTCGATAACCCGACAACTCCCCCCGCCGGGGTGTGACTTGAGTCACCCCGAACGGCGATCACCGGGCGGTCCCCGGGCGGCCGCGGCCGGCTGTGACCGGCCCGGTCGGCTCCGGCGCCGCCGTCTCGCGGGAGGTCGCGGGGCTTCGGCGCCGGAGCCGGCCGGGCCGGTCAGGCGCCGAAGCCGGGCCCCTTGCCGGCCTGCCCCCTGGCCGGCTTCGCCCCGGCCCTCAGATGCGGCGGCACCAGATCGCGGGCCGGCTCGCTGTAGCCGACCGAGACGATCCGGTCGCCGACGAAGGTGAAGGTGGTCAGCGACGCCAGGGTGCACTGCCGCCTGCGCGGGTCGTGCCACAGCCGGCGGCGTTCGACGAAGCTGCGCACCGTCCAGATCGGCAGCTGGTGGCTGACGCACAGCGCCTCGTGGCCGCGCGCGGCGTCCCGGGCGGCCTCCAGCGCCGCCATCATCCGCACCACCTGGTCGATGTACGGCTCGCCCCACGACGGGCGGAAGGGGTTGCGCAGGTGCGGCCAGTTCGCGACCCGCCGCAGGGCTCCGTCCCCGACGCCGAAGGTCTTGCCCTGGAAGATGTTCTCCGCCTCGATCAGCCGCTCGTCGCCGGCCACGTCCAGGCCGTGGGCCTTGGCGATCGGCGAGGCGGTCTCCTGGGCGCGCTCCAGCGGGGAGGCGACGACATGGGTGATGTCGCGCCCGGCCAGATGCTCGGCGACCCGCTCGGCCATGCGGCGGCCCAGATCGGAGAGGTGGTAGCCGGGCAGGCGCCCGTAGAGGATCCCCTTGGGGTTCTCCACCTCGCCGTGCCGCATCAGGTGGACGACGGTGCGCCTGCCGCCGCCGTGCTGCTCGCGCTCCCCCGCCGTCCCGGCGGGGAGCGCCACGTCCGCGGGGTCCGTCATGCCCGCGGGGTCCGCCGACTCCGCCGGGTTCGGGACGCTCCCGTTCGGCTCGCCGGTCATGCCCCCTCCTCCGCGGCGGTGGCCCGCGCGGCGGCGCGCGCGGCCGGCGGCAGGGCGGCGGCGATCCGCTCGACGGCCCGGTCGTCGTGGGCGGTGGAGACGAACCAGGACTCGAAGGCCGAGGGCGGCAGGTAGACGCCCCGGGCCAGCATCTCGTGGAAGAAGGCGGTGAAGCGGAACGACTCCTGGCGCCTGGCCGCGTCGTAGTCCGCCACGTCCTCGCCGGTGAAGAAGACAGAGAACATGTTGCCCGCGCTCTGCAGCCGGTGCGCCACGCCCTCCTCGGCCAGCGCCTCGGTGACCAGCGCGCGGATCTCGGCGGAGACGGCGTCCAGGCGCTCGTACGCCGCGTCGTCCAGCAGGCGGAGCTGGGCGAGGCCGGCGGCGGTGGCGACCGGGTTCCCGGACAGGGTGCCGGCCTGGTAGACGGGGCCGGCGGGGGCGAGGTGGGCCATCACGTCGGCCCGGCCGCCGAAGGCAGCGGCCGGGAAGCCGCCGCCCATCACCTTGCCGAAGGTCATCAGGTCCGGCGCGACGCCGTCCAGGCCGTACCAGCCGGCCTTCGAGACGCGGAATCCGGTCATCACCTCGTCCGAGACGTACAGCGCGCCGTTCTCCTCGCACAGACGCTTGAGCCCGGCGTTGAAGCCGTCGCGCGGCGGCACGA
The DNA here is from genome assembly GCF_017114865.1 of Streptomyces verrucosisporus. Lineage (GTDB taxonomy): Bacteria > Actinomycetota > Actinomycetes > Streptomycetales > Streptomycetaceae > Streptomyces > Streptomyces fenghuangensis. The sequence continues at coordinate 20,611 of NZ_JADEYH010000034.1, forward strand.
CGCCCATGTTGCCCGGCGACGCCTCGGTGATCACGCACGCGATCTCGCCGGGGTGCGCGGCGAAGGCGGCGGCGACCGAGTCCAGATCGTTGTACGGCAGCACCAGCGTGTCCCCGGCCTGCGCGCCCGTCACGCCGGGGGTGTCGGGCAGGGCGAAGGTCGCCACGCCCGAGCCGGCGGCGGCCAGCAGCGCGTCGACGTGTCCGTGGTAGCAGCCGGCGAACTTGACCACCTTGGCCCGCCCGGTGAAACCGCGCGCCAGGCGGATCGCGGACATCGTGGCCTCGGTGCCGGAGGAGACCAGCCGCACCTGGTCGACGGGGGCGATGCGGGCGACGATCTCCTCGGCCAGCTCGACCTCGCCCTCGCCGGGCGTGCCGAAGGACGTGCCGCGCCCGACCGCCGCGCGAACCGCCTCGACCACGGCGGGGTGGGCGTGCCCGAGGACCATCGGGCCCCAGGAGCACACGAGGTCCACGTACTCACGGCCGTCGGCGTCGGTGAGGTACGGACCGGCACCGGACACCATGAAGCGGGGCGTACCGCCCACGGCGCGGAAGGCGCGCACCGGAGAATTCACGCCTCCGGGCGTCACGGCGGCGGCACGGTCGTACAGCGACTGCGATACTGGGGCATCGTACGGATAGCTCACGCAAGCCATGGTCTCAGAGCCTCGCGCGCATGTGCGGCCGGGCGTTTCACAGCCCGCCAGAAGGGGAGGTCTCTGAAAGTCTTTGGAGACGATGATCTGGTTGCGCGGCGGGGGCCGCAAGTGGTCGGGTGGTGACATGCAGCGCGGTGGCGGACTGGGCGAGGGCACGGGGGACCTGGGCCGGGGACCCAGACGGGCGCGGGGGCGCCACCGGCGGGACCGCGACGCGAGAGCGGTGAGCGAGACCGCCGAGGCCGGGGCCGGCCAGACCGGGACGGCCGGGGCCGAGGGCACGGAGACGAGGAGCAGCAAGGGTGGCCGGGTGGGGGTGACCTACAAGTACTTCGGCGCGCCGGACGGCGCCACAGCCGCCCGTGTGCCCATCACGATGCGCCCGGACGAGCTCGGCGGGGACGAGCTGGGCCACGGCATGTTCACCAGGATCAAGCCGGAGACGATGGCCGCCATGGTCCTCACCGGCATCGAGGGGGTCCCGCTGCACAAGGTGCCCCCGCTGGAACTGGTCGTCCTCCACTCCGACTACGCGGTGGTCAGGCTCCCCATGACGGTCGTCGACCCGCTGCGCGGCATCGGGGAGGAGTCGGTGGGCGCCGCCGCCTTCATCTGGTCCACCGTCCCTGACCGGGGCGGCCCGCGCGACGCCTTCGACGTCTACCGGCTCCTGCACGAGTGGCAGGACTTCAGCCACCGGCTCCACGAGGCCGGCCACCAGCCGTACTGCCTGGTCTGGCCCTGAGACTCCCCTGAACGATCCCCGGGGGCCGGTGCCGGCACCGGCCCCCTACGCTCCCGGTATGTCCGTCGCGCGCTCCGTCCTGCTGTTCGCCCTGGCCGCCCTCCTGGAAATCGGCGGTGCCTGGCTGGTGTGGCAGGGGGTGCGCGAGCACCGGGGCTGGGCGTGGATCGGCGCCGGGGTGATCGCGCTGGGCGCCTACGGCTTCGTCGCCACCTTCCAGCCGGACGCGAACTTCGGCCGGGTGCTGGCGGCGTACGGCGGGGTCTTCGTCGCCGGATCCCTGACCTGGGGCATGGTCGTGGACGGTTTCCGGCCGGACCGCTGGGACGTCGCGGGGGCACTGGTCTGCCTGGCCGGGGTCGCGCTGATCATGTACGCGCCGCGGGGCGGATGAAACCGGCCGCCTATCCTTCGAGGCGGTCCGCCCCCGGAAACGTCCACCACCCCGCGAGGAGCCCTCCATGCCCCTGCCCGCCGAGCAGCAGCCCACCGCCGTCGTCACCGGCGCGAGCAGCGGTATCGGCGCCGCCGCCGCACGCCGGCTGGCCGCCGCCGGGTACCGCACCGTGCTCACCGCCCGCCGCGCCGACCGCGTGGAGGAGCTCGCCGCCGAGCTGAACGCCGACGGGCACCGGGCCGAGGCGCACCCCCTGGACGTCACCGACCGCGCCGCCGTGGACGCCTTCGCCTCCCGGCTCGGCCCCCTCGCCCCCGGCAGCGTGCTGGTCAACAACGCCGGCGGCGCCCTGGGCCTGGACCCCGTGGCCACCGCCGACCCCGCCGACTGGCGGTCGATGTACGAGGTCAACGTGCTGGGCACGCTCCATGTGACGCAGGCCCTGCTCCCGGCCCTGACCGCCTCCGGCGAGGGCACCGTGCTGGTGCTCTCCTCCACCGCCGGCCACGGCACCTACGAGGGCGGGGCCGGCTACGTCGCCTCCAAGCACGGCGCCCACGTCCTGGCCGAGACCCTCCGCCTGGAGCTGTGCGGACAGCCGGTGCGCGTCATCGAGATCGCGCCCGGCATGGTGCGCACCGAGGAGTTCTCCCTCACCCGCTTCCGCGGCGACGCCGGGAAGGCGGCGAAGGTCTACGAGGGCGTCGCCGAGCCGCTGACCGCCGAGGACGTGGCCGACACCGTCGTCTGGGCCGTCACCCGGCCCCCGCACGTCAACGTCGACCTGCTGGTCGTCCGCCCCCGCGCCCAGGCGTCCAACACCAAGGTGCACCGCGAGCGCTGAGCCCCCGGACGCGCGGGAACGTCCGGGCGCCCACTCCGCCTCCGCGGGGCGGGCGCCCGGATGCGGTCCGTACGCCTCAGAGCCGCTCGGGGGTGCGGATGCCCAGCAGCCCCATGCCCTGCCGCAGGGTGCGGGCCGTCAGGTCACACAGGAAGAGCCTGTTCTCCCTGACCGCCTCCGACTCCGCCCGGATCACCGGGCACTGGTCGTAGAACGTCGTGTAGAGCGAGGCCAGCTGGTAGAGGTAGGCGGCCAGCTTGTGCGGCTCGTACGTCTCGGCCACGCCCGCCAGTGTCTCGGCGAACTCGTCCAGGTGCAGACCCAGCGCCCGCTCGGCCGGGGCCAGTTCGACCTCCGGGTGCGCGGCGGGCCGCGCGTCGCCGGCCTTGCGCAGGATCGACTGGATCCGGGCGTAGGCGTACTGGAGGTAGACACTGGTGTCGCCGTTGAGCGAGACCATCCGGTCCAGGTCGAAGACGTAGTCGCGCGACATGGACGTCGACAGGTCGGCGTACTTCACCGCGCCGATGCCCACCTGGGCACCGCGCTCGGCGATCTCCTCCTCCGTCAGCCCCAGGCCGCCCTGCTCCGCCTTCTCCCGCACCACGGCCGTGGCCCGCTCGACGGCCTCGTCCAGCAGGTCCACCAGCCGGACCGTCTCGCCCTCACGGGTCTTGAACGGCTTGCCGTCCTTGCCCAGCACCGTGCCGAAGGCGAGCTGCCGCGCCGCGCCCTCGGGCAGCCAGCCGACCCGGCGCGCGGTCTCGAAGACCATCTTGAAGTGCAGCGCCTGCCGGGCGTCCACCACGTACAGCAGGGTGTCGGCGCCCAGCTTCCCGACCCGGTCGCGGATGGCGGCCAGGTCGGTGGCGGCGTAGCCGAAACCGCCGTTGGACTTCTGCACGATCAGCGGGACGGGCTTGCCGTCGGGGCCCTTGACGTCGTCGAAGAACACGCACAGCGCGCCGTCGGAGCGGACCGCGACGCCGCTGTCCTCCAGCTCCTTCACGACCTGCTGGAGGTCGTCGTTGTAGGCGCTCTCGCCGACCACGTCCGCGTCGCGGACCTCCACGTCGAGCTGGTCGTAGACCGCGTGGAAGTAGATCATCGACTCGCCGACGATCCTCCGCCACATCTCCAGCGTGGCCCGGTCGCCGCTCTGCAGGAGCACCACCCGGTCGCGGGCGCGCGCCTTGAACTCCTCGTCGGAGTCGAACAGCGCCCGGGCCGCCTTGTAGAGCCGGTTCAGCCGGGACATCGCCGCCTCGCCGGAGCCGCCGGCCTCCTCGCCGGAGGCATGGTCCAGCTCGTGCGGGTGCTCGACCAGGTACTGGATGAGCATGCCGAACTGCGTGCCCCAGTCCCCGATGTGGTGCCGCCGGACCACCTTCTCGCCCCGGTGCTCCAGGATCTGCACGATCGCGTCGCCGATCACCGTCGAGCGCAGGTGCCCGACGTGCATCTCCTTGGCCACGTTGGGCTGCGAGTAGTCGATGACGGTGGTACCCGGCCGCTCCGCGTACGGCACGCCCAGCCGCTCGTCGGCCGCCCGCGCCGCCAGCGTCCGCACGATCGCGGCGTCGGAGACGGTGATGTTGAGGAAGCCCGGTCCGGAGACCTCGATGCCGGCGATCTCGTCCGTCTCCGGCAGCGCGGCGACCACACCGCCGGCCAGCTCGCGCGGGTTGCCCCCCAGCTTCTTGGCCAGCGCCAGCATCCCGTTGGCCTGGAAGTCCGCCCGGTCGCTGCGTCGCAGCAGCGGGTCTGCCGACGCGGCCTCCGGCAGGGCTGCCGAGAGGGCGTCCGCGACGCGCTGGTGGACGGTTGCGGCAAGGGAGGGGACCGAGGCCATGAAGGAGTGCCGTTCCTCTGAGTGGGGTTTACCGGATCGGTCCAGTATCCCACGCGGCCCACCGCCGGGGCGCGTGCGTTTGTCACGGGCACGCGGCCCGTACCGCGTCTGAAACAATGGAGCCGTCATCTTGGACACCGCAGCTTGGACACCACAGCCAGGAAAGGGACGTGCCGACCGTGGCTCAGAGCACAGAGGCCGACTGGGTCTCCCGCATCGCGGACGAGGTCATCGCCGAGGCGGAGCGCCGCGCCCCCGGCAAACCGGTCGTCTGCGCCTCGGGCCTGAGCCCCTCCGGCCCCATCCACCTGGGCAACCTCCGCGAGGTCATGGTGCCGCACCTCGTCGCCGACGAGATCAAGCGGCGCGGCGTGCCCTGCGAGCACATCCTGTCCTGGGACGACTACGACCGCTTCCGCAAGGTCCCGGCGGGCATCGAGGGCGTCGACGCCTCGTGGTCGGAGCACATCGGCAAGCCGCTCACCGCGGTGCCCGCGCCTCCCGGCAGCGAGCACTCCAGCTGGGCCGAGCACTTCAGGGCCGCCATGGTGCGGGCGCTGGACGAGCTGGGCGTCGAGGTGCGCGGCATCAGCCAGACGCAGATGTACACCTCCGGCGCGTACGGCGAGCAGATCCTCTTCGCCATGCGCGAGCGCGCCCGCATCGACGCCGTCCTGGACCGCTACCGCACCAAGGTCGCGCCCGAGAGCGCCGGCAAGGCCCCGAAGAAGCAGGGCGGGCCGAAGGGCGCCGAGATGTCCGCGGCGGAGGTCGAGGCCGCCGAGGGCTCGGGCGCCGCGGGCGAGGACGACGGCAGCACGGGCGACGCCGGGTACTTCCCGTACAAGCCGTACTGCTCCGTCTGCGACCGCGACCTGACGACGATCACCGCGTACGACGACGAGAGCACCCGGCTGACGTACGTGTGCCGGTGCGGCCACGAGGAGACGGTGCTGCTGTCGGAGCACCGCCGCGGCAAGCTGGTCTGGAAGGTCGACTGGCCGATGCGCTGGGCGTACGAGGGCGTGGTCTTCGAGCCCTCCGGCGTGGACCACCAGTCCCCCGGCTCCTCCTACGTCGTCGGCGGGCAGCTGGTGCGGGAGATCTTCGGCGGCGAGCAGCCGATCGGCCCGATGTACGCCTTCGTCGGCATCAGCGGCATGGCGAAGATGTCCAGTTCCAAGGGCGGGGTGCCCACCCCGCTCGACGCGCTGGAGATCATGGAGGCTCCGCTGCTGCGCTGGCTGTACGCCCGCCGCCGCCCCAACCAGTCCTTCAAGATCGCCTTCGACCAGGAGATCCAGCGGCTCTACGACGAGTGGGACGCCCTGGAGCGCAAGGTCGCCGACGGCTCCGCGCAGCCCGCGGACACCGCCGCGTACCGCCGTGCCACCACCACGGCCGGCGGAGAACTGCCCCGCACCCCGCATCCGCTGCCGTACCGCACGCTGGCGTCGGTGGCGGACATCACCACCGGGGACGAGGCGCAGACGCTGCGCATCCTGGGCGAGCTGGACCCGGACAACCCGGTGGGCTCCCTGGACGAGACGCGTCCGCGCCTGGACTGCGCGCAGCGCTGGATCAGCACCCACGTACCGGCCGAGCAGCGCACCCGGGTGCGCGAGGAGCCGGACGCCGAGCTGCTGGCCTCGCTCGACGACGACGCGCGCGAGTCGCTGCGGCTGCTGCTGGACGGCCTGGACGACCACTGGTCGCTGGACGGGCTGACCACGCTGGTCTACGGCGTGCCCAAGGTCCGGGCGGGCCTGACGCCGGAGGCCAGGCCGACGCCGGAGCTGAAGGTGGCCCAGCGCGCCTTCTTCGCACTGCTGTACAGGCTGCTGGTGGGCCGCGACACCGGCCCGCGGCTGCCCACGCTGCTGCTGGCCGTCGGCGCGGACCGGGTCCGCAAGCTGCTGGGCGCCTGACGCCGGCGCCCCGCCGTGCCGCGGCCCCGGCACTCCTCGTGAGTGCCAAGGCCGCGGCACGGCGCGTTCCGGCGGGGGTGGTCACAGCTGGGATCCTCCGGTCGCGTCGACGACCTGGCCGGTGACCCAGCGGGCGTCGTCCGATGCCAGGAAGGCCACCACGTCAGCCACATCCTCGGGGCGGCCCACCCTGCCGAGCGCCGAGAGCTCCGCCGCCGACCGTTCGGCGTCCTCGTCGCCCCGCAGCCAGGCGGCGTTCATGTCGGTGTCGACGATGCCCGGCGCCACGGAGTTGACGGTGACGCCCCGGCCGCCGAGGGCCTTGGCGAGGGTGAGGGTGAAGGTGTCGACCGCGCCCTTGGTCATGCTGTAGGCGATGATGTCGGTCAGCGCGATGCGCGTCGCCCCGGACGAGACGTTGATGATCCGGCCGCCGTCCCGCAGCCGCTTGAGCCCCTGTTGGACCAGGAAGAACGGGGCACGGACGTTGACGGCGAAGACCTCCTCGAACGCCTCGGGCGTGGTCTCCTCGATCTGCCCCCGCGGGGTGATGCCCGCGTTGTTCACGAGGATGTCCAGGCCGCTGCGGTCGCCGTGGTCGAGGACCACGCGGTCGAACTCCGACCACAGGGTCTCCACGTCTCCGCGCACACCCAGTTCGGCGCGCACCGCGAACGCCGCACCCCCCGCCGCGCGGACGGCCGCCACGGTCTCCTGTGCCGCGGTCCCGTTCCGTCCGTAGTGCACGGCCACCAGGGCGCCCTCCCGGGCGAGCCGTTCGGCCGTCGCCCGGCCGATCCCGCGGCTGCCACCGGTCACCAGAGCCGTCTTTCCGTTCAGCGAGCCCATGGCCACTCCCATTCCGTAGCGATGACTACATAAAAGATACAGCAATTACATAGCGACCGATGTAGAATTCATGCCATGACGCCACGCGTGAGAGGACGCCCGAGGAGCTTCGACCGGGAAGCCGCGCTCGCCCGGGCCACCCTGCTGTTCTGGAAGTACGGCTACGAAGGGACCTCCATCGCCGACCTGACCAGGGAGATGGGCGTCTCGCCGCCGAGCCTGTACGCGGCCTTCGGCGACAAACGCACGCTCTTCTCCGAGGTCGTCGAGCGGTACGGGGAAACCTTCGGGGCTTTCATGGGCAGGGCCCTGGACGAGGAGGACGACACGCGCGCCGCGTTCGCACGGATGCTCCGCGAGGCGGCGGCGTCCTACACCGACCCCGCGCACCCGGCCGGCTGTCTGGTCATCTCGGCGGCCGTCAACTACTCGCCGCAGACCGCCGACGTCGAACGGGCCCTGCGCGACCGGCGGGTGGCGAACGTCCGCGTCTTCGAGGAACGGCTGGCCGACGCCGGAGGACGGGGCGAGCTGCCCGCCGGAGTCGACGCGCACACGCTCGCCCACTACTTCGCCGCGGTCGTCCAGGGACTGTCCCAGCAGGCCCGGGACGGGGCGACCGCCGGAGAGCTGGAGCGGGTGGCCGGGCTGGCCATGTCGGTCTGGCCCGCCCCGGCCCGCTAGAAGACCCGCGAGAAGACCTGAGCCGCCTTCCTCCACCCCCCGGCCCCCCGGCCCGGGGCTCCCTGCCGGGCGGGGGCGCGGCCCGGGCGAGCGGTCAGCCTCCCAGGCCCGTCCGGTATCGGTCCTTGAACTCGTGCACGTAGGGGCGGAGGTAGGACTCGCTGAGGGGGCCGCCGTTGGCGTCCTTGATGCCCTCGTTCAGGAGCGTCAGAGCGAGCTGGTGGGGGTTGGGGAAGTCACTCTTCTCCACGATGTACTTGTGGTAGGCCCGGTAGTAGGCGTCCTCGCGGGGCATCCCGTCCGGTATGCCGACGGGCTCGTCGGCGACTTCCGCCTCCGCTTCCGGCCGGGCCGTGTACTGCCCCGGCACGGAAACGGAGCGGCCGTTCGACGGGGCCCCTCCCAGTGGACGGTGAGGCCCATCCGGATTGGCCGGGTCCCTCGGGATCGTGAGCCCGGCGGCGGGGGCCTCCTCCGACGCGGTCCGGTTCCGGGGCACCGTCTCCCGCGCCGAAGCGGCTTCTTCCGCCGGTGCGGCCTGCACATAGGTGACCGCCTCCCGCGTGGAGGGCACCGGCCCGTGCGCGACCTCCCTCACCGCGGCCCCTCTTTCCTCGGCGGTCCGCCAGGACGGCGGAAGCAGTTCGTGCCGCTCCTGTCCGGCCGCCTCCGCGACCGGGGCTCCGCCCGGCCCGGAGCCGGGCGCGGGCGCCCGCTCGGTGGACGTCCCCGCGGGGAGCGCCTCGGCAGCGGCGGCCTTCCCGCCCGTGACCGCAGCCTTCCCGCCCGTGACCGCAGCCTTCCCGCCCGTGGCGGGCAGTGCCTGCGGGTCGATGCCGGCGGCGGCCAGCCCGGCCGGGCCGGTCTCCGCCAGCGGCACCCCGTACCGCGCCAGCCGCAGCGGCATCAGCGCCTCCACCGGCGCCCGTCGCTTCCAGGCGCGCCCGTAGCGCGCCCGCAGCCGCGCCTCGTAGATCAGGCGGTCCTGCTCCATGCGGATGACCTGGTCGTAGGAGCGCAGCTCCCACAGCTTCATCCGGCGCCACAGCCGGAAGGTGGAGGGGAAGGCCAGCAGCCAGCGCGAGAGCCGAACGCCCTCCATGTGCTTGTCGGCGGTGATGTCGGCGATCCGGCCGACCGCGTGCCGCGCGGCCTCGACCGCGACGACGAACAGGACCGGGATCACCGCGTGCATCCCGACCCCCAGCGGGTCGGGCCAGGCGGCGGCGCCGTTGAAGGCGATGGTGGCGGCCGTCAGCAGCCAGGCGGTCTGCCGCAGCATCGGGAAGGGGATGCGGATCCAGGTCAGCAGCAGGTCCAGGGCGAGCAGTACCACGATCCCGGCGTCGATGCCGATGGGGAAGAACGGCGCGAAGCCGCCGAAGCCCTTCTGCTCGGCGAGGTCGCGGACGGCGGCGTACGATCCGGCGAAGCCGATCGCCGCGATCACCACCGCCCCGGCGACGACCACGCCGATGAGTATTCGGTGAGTGCGTGTCAGGTCCACTGCTGCGTCCTCGCGAGATCGTCGTCGGTCGTCGGCGCCGGTGCCCGCCGCCCGGCCGGACGGCGGGAGGGGCGGCGAGAGGGACGGCGGAAGGGGCGGGGAGCCGGAGGTCCCCGAGGGGAAGACAGGGTACGCGCGGTGGGTGACGGGACCGAGGGGTCCGGCCCGGTTACCTACTTGACGGCCTTGACGGCCTCCTTCGCCGCCTTCTCCGCGTTCTCGCGGATGTCCTCGGCCTTCGGCGTCTTGCCGGTCTCGAAGCCGGCGCCCTCGTAGTCCACGGTCACCACGACGTTGCCGGTGATGGCGACGACCCGCTGCTCGCGGTACTCCTCGGTCTTCTTGCCGTCCTTGCGCTCGGTCTCGAAGGCTATGGAGGTCGCCTGGTCGCCGACCCCGTCGAGCGGGGTGTCCTTGACCTTCTCGTTCTCCTCGTCCTTCGAGACGGCGGCCACCTGCTGGCCGGCGTACTCGGCGGCCCGCTCGCTGCCGCTGCCGAGCGTCACGTCGGAGTCGAACCGCTTGAGGGAGACGGTGAGCGCCCGGTACTGGTAGTCGTCCAGACCGCTCCACAGACAGGTGCCGTAGCCGTCGGCGTCCTTGGAGCCGAGGTTCTTGCCCTTCTTCTTCGCCTCGGGGACCACATCGCCGACCGTGTCCCCCGAGAGGGTCTTGCAGGGGTCGGGCAGGGTGGTGAACTTCACCGGCGCCGGGGTCGGGGACGCGCTGGAGGCGGAGGCACTGGGCGAGGGCTTGGCGGAGTCGTCGCCACCGGAGTCGGAGGAGCAGCCCGCGACCAGCAGCATGGGCACGGCGGCGCAGGCGAGGGTGCGGACGGCGGTGCGCGTGGCGTTACGGTGCATGGTTCCTTCGCTTCCGGATGTGCTGGGCGCCGGGCGCGCCCTGTCGGACGGCACGACGGTACGCCGATCGGGCGATGACACCGCAGCAGCCTAGAGCGGGCTCGGGCCCCACCGGGCGGCGCCGGGGCCGGGTGTGTCCGTCGTCTCAGTCGCGGCGGGGCGCGGGACGGGCACGCGAACGGGCTTCAGTCCTGGAACTCCCCGGCGAGCCGGCCGGCCAGCTTCAGTGCCTTCTCCTGGAGTTCGGCGCTGTCGGGCAGCCTGCGCTTGTCCGTCACCCACTGCTCGTACTCGACGGTGACGATGACGTTCCCGGTGCGGAAGACCAGGGTGATGTCGCGGTGGACACCCGAGTCCGCGGTGACCAGCTCGTCGTCGATGTACGCGGCGTCACCGACGTTCTCCAGGGGGCGCGGGGCCAGTGCCGCCGCCGCGCTGGGAGCAGGCTGCGGGACGGCCGTCTCGGGCTCGCCGCCGCCGTCCCGGGCGCCGTCCTCACCGGCACCGTCGCCGTCGTCGCCGACCCCGTCGTCGCCGCCGCTTTCGGCGGGCTCGCCGCTCTCCTCCGATGCCTCGCCGGCGTCCCCGCCGTCCCCGGCCCCGTCTTTGTCCGTCTCCTCGCCGGAGCCGGGGGACTCCTCGTCCGAAGGCGGCGAGCTGGGGATGCCCGCCTCCAGCACCATGTCCTCGTACAGGCGCACCGCCCGCTCGTCGTCGCTGACGGCGGGGTCGTAGGACACGACCCTCTCGAAGTCCACCAGGAGGTGGCGGCTGCCCATGCCGGTGGAGCTCTTCCAGCGGCAGCCGACCCGGCGGTCGTCGTCGTAGGTGACAGTCTGCTCGCCCTCGTACGCCGCCGGGGTCTCGTCACCGCCCTCCGCGCCGTCCTCGGGGGAGGCGTTCCCGGCGCCCGGCAGCATCGCCTTCAGAAGGCCGGTGTCGACCGCGCCGCAGGGCTCGGGCAGATCTCGGTAGGTGCCGGGCGGAGCCGTGGCGGCGGCGGTGCCGACCGTGCCGGGCTTGCTGTCGGCCGCGGCGCCGCCCGTGCCGGAACCGCCGGTGCAGCCGACGGTCCCGACGGCCAGCGCGGCGACGAGCGCCACGCCGGTGGCGTATGCCTTCCGCTGCACTGCCCAACTCCTCATGTACGCGCGAACACTCGAAAACACGTTGCCGTCATACGACCACAACAGAACACAATGTCTATCGCACGGTGGCCGTCACGCGCGCCGCGGGACCCTTGCTCATCGGCGCATATGCAGCAATACGTCCGTCTTCCGTGTGTGGACGTACCCGGATCGCGCACGATCCGTACGCGATTCGCACGCATGCGGCAGGGCGTGCCCGCACTTCTTCGCCAGGCCTTCGCCAGATCTTCGTCAGGGGGATGAACGAACATGTCGTACACCGAGGTTCCCGGGGCACGGGTGCCGATCCGGATGTGGGCCGATCCCTCCGGCGTCGAGGACGGTGCGATGCGGCAGCTGCGCAACACCTCGACGCTCCCGTGGATCAGGGGCCTGGCGGTCATGCCCGACGTCCACTACGGCAAGGGGGCCACCGTCGGCTCGGTCATCGCCATGGAGGGCGCGGTCTGCCCGGCGGCGGTCGGTGTGGACATCGGCTGCGGCATGTCGGCGGTGCGGACCTCCCTGACCGCGAACGACCTGCCCGGCGACCTCTCCCGGCTGCGCTCGCGCATCGAGCAGGCCATCCCGGTCGGCTTCGGCATGCACGACGACCCCGTCGACCCGGGATCCCTGCACGACGCCCCCGCGTCCGGCTGGGACGGCTTCTGGTCCCGCTTCGACGGCATCACCGAGGCCGTCCACTTCCGCCGGGAGCGGGCCACCCGGCAGATGGGGACGCTCGGCGGCGGCAACCACTTCGTCGAGGTCTGCCTGGACGAGGACGGCGCCGTCTGGCTGATGCTCCACTCCGGCTCCCGCAACATCGGCAACGAGCTGGCCGAGTACCACATCGGCGTGGCCCGCGGGCTCCCCCACAACCAGGACCTGATCGACCGCGACCTGGCCGTCTTCGTCGCCGGCACCCCGCAGATGGAGGCGTACCGCAACGACCTGTTCTGGGCGCAGGAGTACGCCAGGCGCAACCGGGCGGTCATGATGGGCCTGCTCAAGGGCGTGATCCGCAAGGAGTTCAGGAAGGCGGCCCCCTCCTTCGAGCAGGTCATCTCCTGCCACCACAACTACGTGGCCGAGGAGCGCTACGACGGCATGGACCTGCTGGTCACCCGGAAGGGAGCCATCCGCGCGGGCGGCGGCGAGTACGGCATCATCCCCGGCTCGATGGGCACCGGCTCCTACATCGTGCGCGGCCTGGGCAACGCGGCCTCCTTCAACTCCGCCTCCCACGGCGCGGGGCGGCGGATGAGCCGCAACGCGGCGAAGAAGCGGTTCACCGCGCGGGACCTGGAGGAACAGACGCGCGGGGTGGAGTGCCGCAAGGACTCCGGCGTCGTCGACGAGATCCCGGCCGCGTACAAGCCGATCGAGCAGGTCGTCGAGCGTCAGCGCGATCTGGTCGAGGTGGTCGCGAAGCTGCGGCAGGTCGTCTGCGTCAAGGGATGACGCGTCCGCGCGGTACGGCCGGCGGTACGGCTCCGGTCCCGGGCGTAACCGGTGGCCCGGACGTATCGTTGTACCGCGCGGCCGCGCATCCCGGCGCGGCGGGGAGGAGCGTCACCGTGACCGTCGAGCTGACCGACAGGATCGAGATGGCCGAGTCCGACGAGACCACCTTGGACGAACTCTTCGAGCGTCTGGAGCGGATGCCCGTCCCCGAGGGATACAAGGTCGAGATCGTCGAGGGGTCGGTCTACATGACACCGCAGCGCTGGACGCACTGGAAGATCATCCGGAAGGTCCTGCGGCAGTTGGAGGACCAGTTCGGCCTGGACGCGGAGATCGGCTCCGACGTCCGGATCGACTTCCCCGGCCACCTCAACGGCTTCGCCCCCGATCTGGTGAAGATCACCGAGGGTGCGGTGCCAGACGCGCGGGGGCACTACTCCTCCGGGGACGTCGAGCTGATCGTGGAGGTCCTCTCCCGCTCCACCGCCGCCAACGACCACGGTCCCAAGCTGAAGGCGTACGCCGCCGCCGGAGTCCCCGCCTATCTGGTCGTCGACCCGTACGGCGCCCGCTGCCACCTCCACACCCACCCCAAGGACGGCGGCTACGGCAGCGAGCTGACCGTCGACTTCGGCGAGCCCGTGAAGATCACCGAGACGTCCGTGGAGCTCACCATCACCACGGACGGCTTCCCCCGCGACTGAGCCCGGCCCCACGGGCCCGGCCCCGGGCACGCCCGGGGCCGGCGGCTCAGCGCAGCCGCCGGGCCGCCTCCGTCGCCCAGTAGGTCAGGATCATGTCCGCACCGGCCCGCCTGGCACCGGTGAGCGTCTCCATGATCGCCCGGTCCCTCTCGATCCAGCCGCGCTGCGCGGCGGCCTCGACCATCGCGTACTCGCCGGAGACCTGGTAGGCGGCCACGGGCACGTCCACCGCGTCCGCCACCCGGCGCAGCACGTCCAGATAGGGCAGCGCGGGCTTGACCATCACCATGTCCGCGCCCTCGGCGAGGTCGAGCGTCAGCTCGCGCATCGACTCCCGCGCGTTGGCCGGGTCCTGCTGGTAGGCCTTGCGGTCGCCCGTCAGCGAGGAGCCCACCGCCTCGCGGAAGGGGCCGAAGAACGCGGAGGCGTACTTGGCCGTGTACGCCAGCAGCGACACGTCCTGGTGGCCGGCCTCGTCCAGGGCTCGGCGGACGAAGGCGACCTGGCCGTCCATCATCCCGCTGGGGCCCAGCACGTGCGCACCCGCCTCGGCCTGGACGCACGCCATCTCGGCGTACCGCTCCAGCGTGGCGTCGTTGTCCACCCGGCCGCGCTCGTCCAGGACGCCGCAGTGGCCGTGGTCGGTGAACTCGTCAAGGCACAGGTCGGACATGACGACCAGGCCGTCCCCGACCTCCGCGCGCACATCGCGCAGCGCCACCTGGAGGATGCCCTCCGGATCCGTGCCGCAGGAGCCGGTGGCGTCCTTCTTACCCTCCTCGGGCACGCCGAAGATCATGATCCCGCCCACGCCCGCGGCCACGGCCTCGGCCGCCGCCTTGCGCAGGGTCTCGCGGGTGTGCTGGTACACGCCCGGCATCGAGGAGATCTCCACCGGCTCGGCGATGCCCTCCCGCAGGAAGACGGGCAGGATCAGATCGGCCGGGTGGAGCCGGTGCTCGGCGACCATCCGGCGCATCGCCGGGGTGGTGCGCAGCCGACGGGGGCGCACCACGGGGAAGTCCCCGTAGCCGCCGCGCCCCCTGTCGTAAGCACCGCCGTAGCCGCTGCCGTAGGTGCTCTCGCCGATCGTCACGATGTCCGTGCCCTCCTCCTGGTCGGACGCTTCTCGCTGGGCCGCTGCACCGCCTCGCCCGCCTCGACCATCGCGTCCCGGCGCCTGGCGCCGAACTCCGCCAGCGCCTCGGCCAGCTTGTGCACGGACGGCTCCGGCGCCATGACGTCCACCCGCAGCCCGTGCTCCTCGGCGGTCTTCGCCGTCGCCGGGCCGATACAGGCGATGACCGTCACGTTGTGCGGCTTGCCCGCGATCCCGACGAGGTTGCGGACGGTGGAGGACGAGGTGAACAGCACGGCGTCGAACCCGCCGCCCTTGATCGCCTCCCGGGTCTCGGCCGGCGGCGGCGAGGCGCGCACCGTCCGGTAGGCGGTGACGTCGTCGACCTCCCAGCCCAGCTCGATCAGACCCGCCACCAGCGTCTCGGTGGCGATGTCGGCGCGCGGCAGGAAGACGCGGTCGATCGGGTCGAAGACCGGGTCGTAGGGCGGCCAGTCCTCCAGCAGCCCGGCCGCGGACTGCTCGCCGCTGGGCACCAGGTCGGGCTTGACGCCGAAGTCGACCAGCGCCTTCGCGGTCTGGTCGCCGACGGCCGCGACCTTGATCCCGGCGAAGGCGCGGGCGTCCAGGCCGTACTCCTCGAACTTCTCGCGCACCGCCCTGACCGCGTTGACCGAGGTGAAGGCGATCCACTCGTAGCGCCCGGTGACCAGGCCCTTGACCGCGCGCTCCATCTGCTGCGGGGTGCGCGGGGGCTCCACGGCGATGGTGGGCACCTCGCTGGGCACCGCGCCGTAGGAGCGCAGCTGGTCGGAGAGCGAGGCGGCCTGCTCCTTGGTGCGGGGCACCAGCACCTGCCAGCCGAACAGCGGCTTGGACTCGAACCACGCGAGCCGGTCACGCTGCGCGGCGGCGCTGAGCTCGCCGACCACGGCTATCGCCGGCCGGGAGCCGTTCGCCGCGGGCAGCACCTTGGCGGCCTTGAGGGTCTGGGCGATGGAGCCCAGCGTCGCCGTCCAGGTGCGCTGCCGGGTGGTGGTGCCGTCGACGGTGACGGTCAGCGGAGTGTCGGGCTTGCGGCCCGCGGTGACCAGTTCGGCGGCGGTGGCGGCGACCGTCTCCAGGGTCGTGGAGACCACGAGGGTGGCGTCGCTGGCGCCGACCTCGTTCCACGCCTGGGCGTCGGCGGTCCGCGCGTCCAGGAAGCGCACGTCCGCGCCGTGGCCGTTGCGCAGCGGCACACCCGCGTAGGCGGGGACCCCGACCGCGTTGGCGATGCCCGGCACAACCTCGAAGGTGACGCCCTCGGAGGCGCAGGCCAGCATCTCGCTCGCCGCGTCCGCGTCGAGGCCGGGGTCGCCGGCGACCGCACGGACGACCCGCTTGCCGCCCCGCACGGCCCGCATGACAAGATTTACGGCATCGTCGGCACCCGCGGAGGCTGTTGACGTGTCGTCACCCGCTGCCTGCAGCGGGGTGTCGGCACCTGCCCGCACGTGCGCCCGCACGACGTCGTACACCTGCGGGTCGGCGACCAGTACATCGGCCTGCGCCAGCGCCTCGACGGCGCGAAGCGTCAGCAGTCCCGGGTCCCCGGGCCCGGCGCCGAGGAAGGTGACGTGCCCGTGGGCGCCGTACGAGTGATCGGTGGTGGGGTTCAATGTGCTCGCTCCCCCATCAGACCGGCCGCGCCCTTGGCGAGCATCTCGTCGGCGAGCTCGCGCCCCATGGCCTGGGCCAGGGAGAACAGCTCACCGTCGGACGCCGGTACGCGACCGGTGGTGGACAACTGCACCAGTGTGGTGCCGTCGGTCGTGCCGACGACACCGCGCAGACGCAGTTCGGTGACATCCTGCCCTTCCGCCGGGAAATCGGCCAGTGCGCCGACGGGCGCGCTGCAACCGGCCTCCAGAGCGGAGAGCAGGGTTCGCTCGGCGGTCACGGCGACCCGCGTGCGCGGGTCGTCGAGCTCGGCGAGCAGGGCCGCGAGGTCCGTGCGCGAGGCCGCGCACTCGACGGCCAGCGCCCCCTGGCCGGGTGCGGGGAGCACCGCGCCGGGGTCGAGCAGTTCGGTGGCCTCGCCGATCAGGCCGACGCGCCTGAGGCCCGCGGCGGCGAGGACGACCGCGTCCAGTTCGCCGGAGCGCACGTACCCGATGCGGGTGTCGACGTTGCCCCGGATCGGCACGATCTCGACGTCCCGGCCCAGCGACCGGGCCCAGGCGGCCAGCTGCGCCATGCGGCGCGGCGAGCCGGTGCCGACCCGCGCCCCGTCGGGCAGCTCCTCGAAGGTGAGGCCGTCACGGGCGACCAGCGCGTCACGGGGGTCCTCCCGTACGGGCACGGCCGCCAGCGCCAGCTGTTCCGGCTGGCTGGTGGGAAGGTCCTTCAGCGAGTGAACGGCGAAGTCGATCTCGCCGCCGAGCAGCGCGTCGCGCAGCGCGGAGACGAAGACCCCTGTGCCGCCGATCCGGGCGAGGTGCTCACGGGAGACGTCGCCGAAGGTGGTGATCTCCACCAGTTCGACGGGCCTGCCGGTGAGCCGCCGGACGCGCTCGGCCACCTGCCCGGACTGGGCCATGGCGAGTCGGCTGCGGCGGGTGCCCAGCTTCAGCGGCTGGGGTGCGTTGGTGCTCATTGCCGCTCCTGTTCGGGGTTACTGACGGCCGCCACGGTCTGCGGGTCGAGGTCGAAGAGCTCTCGCAGCGCGTCGGCGTATCCGGCGCCGCCCGGTTCGCCGGCGAGCTGCTTGATGCGCACGGTCGGCGCGTGCAGCAGCTTGTCGACGACCCGGCGCACGGTCTGGGTGATCTCGGCGCGCTGTTTGGCGTCGAGTCCGGGGAGGCGCCCGTCCAGGCGCGCCATCTCGGCCGCGACGACGTCGGCGGCCATGGCGCGCAGCGCGACCACGGTGGGCGTGATCGTCGCGGCCCGCTGGGCCGCACCGAAGGCCGCGACCTCGTCGGCGACGATGCCGCGCACCTTGTCGACGTCCGCGGCCATGGGCGCGTCGGCGGAGGCCTCGGCCAGCGACTCGATGTCCACCAACCGTACGCCTTCCAGGCGGTGCGCGGCGGCGTCGATGTCGCGGGGCATGGCCAGGTCGAGCAGCGCCATCGGCTCCTCGCCGGAGCCGCCGGAGCCGCCGGAGCCGCGGGTCCGCGCACGCGCGGTGAGCGCGGCCGACAGGTCGCCGGCCGTCAGCACCAGCCCGGCGGCCCCGGTGCAGGAGACGGCGACGTCCGCGTGCGGGAGCTCGGCGGGCATCTCGTGGGCGGGCACGGCGCGCGCGGTGAGCCCGTCGCCGTGGAGTCCGGCGGCCAGGCGGCGGGCGCGCTCCAGCGTCCTGTTGGCGATCACCAGTTCGGTGACACCGGCGCGCGCGAGCACCGTGGCGGCCAGGGAGGACATCGAGCCGGCGCCGACCACCAGGGCGCGCCGGCCGCGCGCCCACTCGGCGACCGGGCGCCCGGCCGCGAGCTGCTCCAGGCCGAAGGTGACCAGGGACTGCCCGGCCCGGTCGATGCCGGTCTCGCTGTGCGCCCGCTTGCCGACCCGCAGCGCCTGCTGGAACAGGTCGTTCATCAGCCGCCCGGCGGTGTGCTGGTCCTGCGCCACGGCCAGCGCGTCCTTGATCTGGCCGAGGATCTGCCCCTCGCCGACGACCATCGAGTCCAGCCCGCAGGCCACCGAGAACAGGTGGTGGACGGCCCGGTCCTCGTAGTGGACGTACAGGTACGGGGTCAGCTCCTCCAGGTCGGCGCCGCTGTAGCGGGCCAGCAGGGAGGACAGCTCGGCGACACCGGCGTGGAACTTGTCGACGTCGGCGTAGAGCTCGGTGCGGTTGCAGGTGGAGAGCACCGCCGCCTCGGAGGCGGGTTCGGCCCCGACCGCGTCCTGCAGGAGCTTGCCGCGCACCTCGGGCGCCAGCGAGGCCCTCTCCAGGACGCTCACCGGCGCGCTGCGGTGGCTCAGCCCCACTACCAGCAGACTCATGCCCCTCCCCCGCTCCGCTCGGACCACGCGGCGCGCGGTGCGCGCGTGACGCGTCTCACGGTCGCTCGTTCGTTCATGCGGGCATCACGGCGGGCACGTCCCCGTCAGGCCCCGGTTCGGTTCCCTCGCCGCGGCGGCGCACGGCCGCGGCGGGAGGCGCCGCGGGCGGGGTGGTGTCGGCGCCGCCCTCGCCGGGCGTCTCCTCCCCGGCCTTGCGCTGCTCGTGGAAGGCGAGGATCTGCAGTTCTATGGAGAGGTCGACCTTGCGCACATCCACACCGTCGGGCACGGACAGCACGGTCGGCGCGAAGTTGAGGATGGAGGTCACCCCGGCGGCCACGAGCCGGTCGCAGACCTGCTGCGCCGCTCCGGCGGGGGTGGCGATGACACCGATGGAGACGCCGTTCTCCTCGATGATCATCTCGAGGTCGTCGGTGTGCTGCACCGGTATGCCCGCGACCGGCTTCCCGGCCATCGACGGGTCCGCGTCGATCAGCGCGGCGACCCTGAAGCCCCTGGAGGCGAAGCCGCCGTAGTTGGCGAGTGCGGCGCCCAGGTTTCCGATGCCGACGATCACGACGGGCCAGTCCTGTGTCAGGCCCAGCTCACGGGAGATCTGGTAGACGAGGTACTCGACGTCGTAGCCCACGCCGCGCGTGCCGTACGAGCCGAGGTAGGAGAAGTCCTTGCGCAGCTTGGCGGAGTTGACGCCGGCGGCGGCCGCCAGCTCCTCCGAGGAGACCGTGGGCACCGAGCGCTCGGAAAGCGCGGTGAGCGCCCGCAGGTACAGCGGAAGCCGGGCGACGGTGGCCTCGGGGATCCCTCGGCTACGGGTCGCCGGTCGGTGTGTTCGGCCAGTTGCCACGGTGCTCCTGCCGTCTGAGCGAAACGGTGAGCGGCCCCGCTGGACACCCGCTGGACATGCGTCCGGACCGCTCCGTCCCGCCCAGGCTATGTCTTTGTGAACGCGTGCACAAAGACGGTGTCCGCTTTGTCCGGCCAAAGTGACCGGTGCCACACGCGCCGGACGGAACCGGATCCCGCCCGGAACACCTCCTACGTATACGCCCGTCGGCCGTGGAACGCCTCGAGGGGTGGTCGAGACGCGACCGGTCCTCCGCCGCGGACCCGTCGGCGGCGGCCCCGCGGATCACCCCTCCAGCGCCGCGCGCAGCCGCCGCGGGTCCACCCGCCAGAAGTCGTGCTGCGCGCCGTCCACGAGCACCACCGGGATCTGCTCCCAGTAACGGCGGTACAGCTCCTCGTCCCGCGTGATGTCCTTCTCCTCCCAGTGCGCGCCCAGTTGCGCGCACACCTCGCTGACCACCGCACGGGCGTCGTCGCACAGATGGCACCCGGGTTTGCCGATGAGAGTGACGGTCTTCATGACCGCCATTGTGCCGCCGCGCCCGGCCCTCCCCGCGCCCGGTCCCCGCGGCCTCCCGCCACGTCCCGGCCCGGCCCCGACCCGGCCCGGAACGCGCTTTCCCCGGTTGGCGCAGTCACCGCCCTGCCGACACCCCTCCGTCACCGGAACCCCACGGAACACTGGCTATGCTCGCGGCATGGCCGCACTTGGATGGCTCGTCCCCCGCAGGCGTTCGGCGACGGCTCGCAGCGTTCTCGCAGGCGAGGCCGCCGCCGAGGCGGCGCGCAAGACCTCGCGGGAGGTCGACGCGCTCGCCCCCGGCGAGGCGGGGAAACCGGCGGAGCCGGAGTTCCCGGTCCACGGGGACACCAGGGCCGCGGCCTTCTTCGACCTGGACAACACGATCATGCAGGGCGCGGCCCTGTTCCACTTCGGCCGCGGCCTGTACAAGAGGAAGTTCTTCCACAAGCGCGAGCTGTTCCGCTTCGCCTGGCAGCAGGCCTGGTTCCGGCTCGCGGGCTCGGAGAACGCCGAGCACATGCAGGACGCCCGCGACAGCGCGCTGTCCATCGTCAAGGGTCACCGCGTCTCGGAACTGATGGAGATCGGCGAGGAGATCTACGACGAGTACATGGCCGGCCGGATCTGGCCCGGCACCCGCGCGCTGGCCCAGGCGCACCTGGACGCGGGCCAGAAGGTGTGGCTGGTCACCGCGGCCCCCGTGGAGACCGCCACGATCATCGCCCGCCGGCTGGGACTGACCGGCGCCCTGGGCACGGTCGCCGAGTCCGTCGACGGCGTCTACACCGGGCGCCTGGTCGGTGAGCCGCTGCACGGCCCGGCGAAGGCGGAGGCGGTGCGCGCGCTGGCCGCCGCCGAGGACCTGGACCTCTCCCGCTGCGCCGCCTACAGCGACTCGGCCAACGACATCCCGATGCTCTCGCTGGTCGGGCACCCGTACGCCATCAACCCCGACAGCAGACTGCGCGCCCACGCACGCGAGCGGGGCTGGCGGCTGCGCGACTACCGGACCGGCAGGAAGGCCGCGAAGGTGGGCATCCCGGCCGCGGCCGGGATGGGCGCGGTGGCCGGAGGCGCCGCCGCGGCCATGGCGATCCAGCGCCGCCGCCGCTGAAGCCGGGCCGAAGCCGCGCCCGACCCGCACCCGAGCCGCCGCACCGGTCGCCAGTTCGGACGGAAACCGCCCCCGGCCGCAGGCGAACCGCCGATTCGATCGGAAAGCGACACGAACCGATCGCATCGGTACCCCGGTTCGCCGCCCGGGCAGCCGCAAACGCATAACAGAGCAAACCTAACCGGCGATTTCGGCAACTAGGTGTAGCACGGTCTGCACGAAGCGTTATTCTCCTCAGACGCAATCCGGTGTCCACACGCCCTTGTGACGGGCGGACGGTCCCGCACTGCACGTGATGGAAGCTCTGCCTCTGGGAGTCCCGTGTACCCACACGTCGGGGTTGACGCCTCGGGCCTGGCTGCGCTGCGCACGCTGGTCATCGACCAGCTGCGCGTCCTCGTCCCCCCCGCGCAAGCCGTCCCCGCCCTCGCCGCACCTGTCCCCGCAGGCCCCGTCTACGCCCTGGCCGAGGGAGCCGCCGGCACCGCCGCGGTGGGCCGGCGCACGCGCGCCGCGGCCGCCCCGGGCGCCGCCCGGCGCCCGGTCGACGGCGACAGCCGCCGCATGATGGACCTCGTCGAACGCGCCCAGGGCGGCGAGGCCGAGGCCTTCGGACGCCTCTACGACCAGTACTCCGACACCGTCTACCGCTACATCTACTACCGCGTCGGCGGCCGGGCCACGGCCGAGGACCTCACCAGCGAGACGTTCCTGCGCGCCCTGCGCCGGATCGGCACCTTCACCTGGCAGGGCCGGGACTTCGGCGCCTGGCTGGTCACCATCGCGCGCAATCTGGTGGCGGACCACTTCAAGTCGAGCCGCTTCCGCCTCGAGGTGACCACCGGCGAGATGCTCGACGCCAACGAGGTGGAGCGCAGCCCGGAGGACTCGGTCCTGGAGTCCCTCTCCAACGCCGCCCTGCTGGACGCCGTCCGCCGGCTCAACCCGCAGCAGCAGGAGTGCGTGACGCTCCGCTTCCTGCAGGGTCTCTCGGTCGCCGAGACCGCGCGGGTCATGGGGAAGAACGAGGGCGCGATCAAAACCCTCCAGTACCGGGCGGTACGGACCCTGGCCCGGCTGCTGCCGGAGGACAGCCGATGACGTGTGGTGACGTGCGGTGACCTTCCGTTCCGCGGTGGCCGGCAGGGCCATCGCGCCCCCGTCGGGGCGTAACCCCGTCGGCCGGTGGTCGTTGTGCGGTTTGCAGACTCCCCGCGGCCCGTCGCGTCCGGACTGCGGCGCCCGAGCCGCCGCCCCCGTACGGCCGTGCAACCCTCCTGTGGGGCAGGGAGTCGACTGTGCTGACGAGAGGAGGTGCCGCCCGTGATGGGAGCCGTATCGCCGAGCCGGCGGGCAAACGCCTTCGCCCAGGCCCTCGACGAGCGCGAGTTCGAGGGTGCGGCGGCCGAACGGTCCGGGGGCGGGGCCCCCGAAGTCCCGGCCGGGAAGGCGGAGAAGACGAAGGCCGGGCCGACGGGCGGGCCGTCCGACGAGCGCACGGCGCTGCTGTCGCTGGCCGGCAGGCTCGACGCCCTGCCGAAACCGGCGATGGACCCCGACGTCAAGGCCGCCCAGCGGGCACAGCTCCTCGCCGCCGTGGAGAACGCCTTCGCCGGGAGCCACGAGGGCGCCTCGGTCCCCGCACCGCGCTCCGCCCGCACGGAGCGAGGCGGAGCCCACCGGGCCTCCCCGCTGAGCCCGTTGAGCAGGCTGCGCCCGAGAACGAGACTCACCAAGGGGCTGGCGGCGGGCGGCCTGAGCTTCGGCATCGCGGCGGGCGCCCTCGGCGGAGCCGCCGTGGCCAGCACCGACGCCCTGCCCGGTGACACCCTCTACGGCCTCAAACTCGGCATGGAGGACCTCAAACTCGGCATGGCGGGCGACGAGGCCGACCGCGGCGAGGTCCACCTCGACCACGCCTCCACACGGTTGAACGAAGCCCGGCGCCTGCTGGAGCGCGGCCGGTCGGGCCCGCTGGACCACGAGTCGCTCGGCGACATCCGCAGGACGCTCTCCCACATGCGCGACGACGTCTCCGAGGGCCACCGGCTGCTCAGCCAGGCCTACGAGCGCGAGGGCGAGATCGCGCCGATCCGCTCACTGTCGTCCTTCTCCCGGTCCCACCGCGCCAAGTGGGACGAGGTGCGCGCGGGTCTTCCCGTCCAGCTCACCGACGTGGGGGACGAGGTCAGTTCGCTCTTCGACGCCATAGAGGACGAAGTCGGCCCGCTCAGGCCCCTGCTGGACTCCGCGCGGGAGGACACGGACTCCGCCGC
Source organism: Streptomyces verrucosisporus (assembly GCF_017114865.1). GTDB lineage: Bacteria > Actinomycetota > Actinomycetes > Streptomycetales > Streptomycetaceae > Streptomyces > Streptomyces fenghuangensis. The sequence continues at coordinate 44,096 of NZ_JADEYH010000034.1, forward strand.
CGACACCGGCCGCGGCGACCGGCCGGACGCCGACCGTACGGACCGGCCGCCGTCACCCGCGCCCGGCGAGAGCGGTGCGGACGGCACGGAGGAAGGCGACCGGGACGGCGAGCGGCAGCCCAGCCCGTCCGGCTCGCCCGGCTCCACCGACCCGGACGGGGAGGGGCTTCTGCCCGACCCCGGCGATCTGCTGGAGCCCTCCCCCGGCGAGGGCGGCGCGTCGAAGACACCCGACGGCGCCCCCCGGCTCCCCGAGCCGGACATCACCATCCCGCCGCTCCTCCCGAACCTCCTGCCGGGACTGGGGATCGAGGCGGGCGACGACTCCGAGTAGCGGACGGGCGGCCGGCGCCCGCAAGGGCACCGGCCGCCCGGAACGCGTACCGACGGAACTCGTACCACGGCGCGCACCCACGGGAACACCGCTCAGAAGAACACCGAACGCCGCCTCACCAGCAGTCGGTAGAGGGTGTGCTGGATCGTCTCGCGCACCTGGTCGGTGAGGTTGAACATCAGCATCGGATCGTCGACCGCCTCCGGCGGATAGTCGTCCATCGGAACCGGCTCGCCGAACTGGATCGTCCACTTCGTCGGCAGTGGCACCATCCCCAGCGGCCCCAGCCAGGGGAAGGTGGGCGTGATGGGGAAGTACGGGATGCCCAGCAGCCGCGCCAGCGTCCTGAAGTCGCCCACCATCGGGTAGATCTCCTCCGCCCCGACGATCGAGCACGGCACGATCGGCACCCCGGCCCGCAGCGCCGTGGAGACGAAACCGCCGCGTCCGAAGCGCTGGAGCTTGTAGCGCTCGGAGAACGGTTTCCCCAGCCCCTTGAAGCCCTCGGGCATCACGCCGACGATCTCGCCCCGCTCCAGCAGCCGCTGGGCGTCCTCCGTGCACGCCAGGGTGTGCCCGGCCTTCCGGGCCAGCTCGTTGACGACCGGCAGCATGAAGACCAGATCGGCCGCCAGCAGCCGCAGGGCCCGCTCGGCCGGGTGGTGGTCGTGTACGGCGACCTGGAGCATCAGCGCGTCCAGCGGCAGGGTCCCGGAGTGGTTGGCGACCACCAGCGCGCCCCCCTCGGAGGGGATGTTCTCGATGCCGAGCACCTCGACCCGGAAGTACTTCTCGTACACCGGCCGGAGCGCCGACAGCAGCACGTTCTCGGTGAGGTCGGCGTCGTAACCGAACTCGTCGATCTCGTACTCCCCGGTGATCCGCCGCCGCAGGAAGGCCAGCCCCTCGGCGATCCTGCGGTCCCAGTCGCCCCGGTCCGCCCGGTCCCCCCGCCGCGTCCCCGGGCCGTCCTGCGAAGCGGCCTGTGAATCGGCCCCGGGCACGGCCGTGAGCGGCGGCTGCGCGCCGCCCCGCTCCTCCTCCTGGCCGGTACGGCCGCCGTCGCCCCCCGTGTGGCGCCCGCCGCCCGCCGCCCGTCCCCGGGCGGTCCGTCCCGGGCCGCCGCGCGACCGGTCGTCGTCGAACGGAATGACCTTGGCGTCAGCCATGGCGGACGACCTCCTCGATACGGTCCACCGCGTGTGCGAGTCTCTCCGGCGGCAGCAGCCCCGGGCCGCCTGCGCGCGCGAAGTCGGCGAAGGCTCCGGCCGTGGTGTACCGCGGCTCGAAACCGAGGACCTCGCGCATCTGCGTGGTCTCCACGACCCTGCCGTGTGTCAGCAGCCGGATCTGCTCGGCCGAGAAGTCCGTGACACCGACCGTGCGCAGCGCCGTACCCGTCCACCGGATCGCCGGCAGCAGCAGGGGCAGCGTGGGCCGTCCCAGCCGCCGCGCGGCCTGGGACAGCAGCAGTACCCCGTCACCGGCGATGTTGAACGTCCCCGCGTTGAGCGTGCCGCGCCGCGGCTCCCCGGCCGACAGCCGCAGCACCTCGACGACGTCGTCCTCGTGGACGAACTGCAGCCGCGGGTCGTATCCGAGGACGGTCGGCAGCACCGGCAGCCGGAAGTACTCCGCGAGCGGGGTGTCCGCGCCGGGGCCGAGGATGTTGGCGAAGCGCAACACGGTCACCGCCACGTCGGGGCGGCGGCGGGCGAACCCGCGCACGTACTCCTCGACCTCCACGATGTCCTTGGTGAAGCCGCCGCCGGGCAGCGCCTTGGCCGGCGTGGTCTCGGCGAACACCGCCGGGTCGCGGGACGAGGAGCCGTAGACGTTCGTGCTGGACTTCACCACCACCCGCCGCACGGAGGGCGCCTTCTGGCACGCGCCCAGGAGCTGCATGGTGCCGATGACGTTGGTCTCCTTGACCGACGCCCGGGTACCGGGCAGGAGCTGCACCCCGCTGACGTCCAGGTGCACGACAGTGTCCACCCCGTGCTCGGCCAGCACCCCGGCGACCGAGGGCTGCCGGATGTCGGCGCGGACGAACTCCGCCCCGCCGAGGTGGTGTCCGGGCGGCACGGCGTCCACCCCGACGACCCGGTCGACATCGGGCTCGCGCAGGATCCGCCGTACGAAGCGCCCGCCGAGCCGGCGGGCGACGCCAGTGACGAGCACGACCTTGCCCAACGTTGCTCCCTCTCAGCGTGCGGTGGAGCGCCTCCGGGAGACCTGCCACGGGCCCCGGCGGCCCTCCGTGTTCCTCGCCGTTCCCCACCGTTCCTCACGGCCTGGTCCCGGACCGGTTGCGGGCGGTCCGCGGCCACCGTATCGGCTGGCCGCCGCTTCACGGCGGAACGCCACCGCCCTCCCACCGACGCGGCGGTGGGAGGGCGGTGATCAGTGTGCGGCGCGCCCGCTCACTTCTTGTTGCGGCGCTGAACGCGCGTGCGCTTGAGCAGCTTGCGGTGCTTCTTCTTGGCCATCCGCTTGCGCCGCTTCTTGATAACAGAGCCCACGACTTACCCTCGCTCACTTCGTCACTCGGTGCGGGGCGTCCGAGCCCACACGACCTACGTCGGCCCAGCCTACCCGGCGCCGGGTAGTGCTCGTGACACAAGGGGGCCACAAGCCCGTCGTTCCGCGGTTACGCGCTCTTCTCCGCCTCCACGTACGACTCGCGGAGGTACTCGTGGACGGCCTGCTCCGGCACCCGGAAGGACCTGCCCACCCGGATCGCCGGCAGATGACCGCTGTGCACCAGGCGGTACACGGTCATCTTGGACACTCGCATCACCGAGGCGACTTCCGCCACGGTCAGGAACACGACCTCGTTCAGAGGCCTCTCGGCAGCAGCCATGTCACACCTGAACCTTCCGCACATGTCGGGCACCGGCTTCCCCTCCGGTGTCTCCTGCTCGCATGCGCGCTCCTCCCCAGATTAGGGGCGGGTGATGCGAGTGGGGAAGAGGAGTAGCCATCGGTCTCCTAATGCGACAGACGGGAATGATTGAGCACATAGCGCGCAGGTGTTTGGTGACCGCACGACGCCGAGGAGTCACGCACCGGAACAGCCGCCGACGCCGCCGGTCGGGCCGGCCGATGGACACCGCAGGGCCGCCCCCGTCCACCGACCCGCTACCCCGGCACCCGGCTGACCTGCCCCGCTTCCCGTTCACGGCCCCCGACCGCCGGCTCCGCCGCGGTTCCGGCCGCCGCCGCGGCGATGAGGACCGTACGTCCGGGGAAGGGCCAGTGGGAGCGTGCGCCCGGCGCACCGGGCGACAGGTGCGCTCCCTCCCCGCGGGTCAGCGCGACCCCAGCAAGCACCCACGGAACCGGTGGACGTACCCCGAACCGGGTCGCCATGTCGACACATCTCCCCCGCGCCGATACGAGAGCGGGAGGCCGTCCCGCCGACAGGGCACCGGACGGGGAGCGTAGGAGCCCCGTGAGCCGACCGGATGCGCCCGGCAGGCCCGACTGTGCCGGGACACGGCTGCGAGTCCCCGGTTTCGGGGCCCGGCCCGCGGCCATGTCCCGCGACGGCTCAGGGCAGCAGCCCGTGCGCCGGGTACACCGAGCGCCGCGCGGCCAGCACCGCCTGGTCCAGGGCGCTCGCCGGGTCGTAACCCGCCTCCCACTCCGACCACACCGGCTCGCGCCCGTCCGTCATCCGCCGCGGCGCGTCCTGCCGGGTACGTGCGTACACCTGCCGCCGCCAGTCCTCCGGGATCATGGCCTTCGGCGCGATCGGCTCTCCCGCCGCGATCGCCACCAGATGCGTCCAGGCGCGCGGTACGACGTCGACCACCGCGTAACCGCCCCCGCCGAGCGCGACCCAGCGCCCCTCCGCGTACTCGTGCGCCCAGTCGTGACAGGCCTCGGCGGCCGCCCGCTGCGCGTCGACGGTCACGGCCAGGTGCGCCAGGGGGTCCTCGATGTGCGTGTCGGCGCCGTGCTGCGTCACCAGCACCTGCGGACGGAAGGAGCGCAGCAGCTCCGGTACCACCGCGTGCAGTGCCCGCAGCCATCCGCCGTCGGACGTGCCGGGCGGGACGGCGATGTTGACCGCGCTGCCCTCCGCCTTCTCCCCGCCGGTCTCCTCCGGCCAGCCGGTGCCGGGGAAGAGCATGCGGGGATGCTCGTGCAGCGACACCGTCATCACCCGCGGATCGTCCCAGAAGGCCGCCTGGACGCCGTCCCCGTGGTGGACGTCGATGTCCACGTAGACGACGCGTTCGGCGCCCAGCTCCAGCAGCCGGGCGATGGCCAGGGAGGCGTCGTTGTAGACGCAGAAGCCGGCCGCGCCGCCCGGCATGGCGTGATGCAGCCCGCCGGCGAAGTTCACGCCGTGGAGGACGTCCCCTCGCCACACCGCCTCGGCGGCCCCGACCGACTGCCCGGCGATCAGCGCCGAGACCTCGTGCATCCGCTCGAAGGCCGGGTCGTCCTCGGTCCCGATGCCGTACGACCCGTCCGCCGCCCGGGGGTCCGCGGAGATCCGGCGCACGGTGTCGATGTAGTCGGAGCGGTGCACGAGCCCGAGCGTGGAGTCGCCCGCGGACACCGCGGCGACCACCTTCAGCCCGGGCGCGCGGGGCAGCCCGAACGCCTCGACGAGTTCCATGGTCAGCTTCAGGCGCACCGGGTCCATCGGATGCCCGGGCCCGAAGTCGTATCCGGTGACCGCCTCGTCCCACATCAACTGTGCGCCGCCGCTCATACCGGCCACCGTATCGGGCGGCCCGAGGAGCCACACGGCCGCCCACACCGCCGCGAACGGGTAGTCCGGCCGCCCGGGCTCCTCTCCCGTCCCGCCTCCCGTCCCGCCCGGCCGTCTCAGGCCAGGAGCAGTGCGGGCAGTTCGTCCATGGTGGAGAACAGCGCCACCGCACCCGGCAGCCTCTCCGCCGGCGTCATGGCGGTGAACCCGTACACGTCCATCCCCGCCGCGACGGCCGCCCGCACTCCCAGTGGACTGTCCTCGACCACGGCACAGCGCCCGGGCGGCACCCCCATCACCTCCGCGGCGTGGAGGAAGAGATCCGGCGCGGGCTTTCCCCGCCCGACGTCCTGCGCGCTGAAGACACGCTTGTCCCCGAACCGCTCGCACAGCCCGGTCCTCCCCAGCGCCACCCTTATCCGCTCATGACTGCCGGACGAAGCCACGCAGTACGGCACGCTTTCGGTGCCGAGGTTCCGCAACACCTCACCCACACCGGGTACGGGCAGCAGATCACGCCGGAAGGCCTCGAAGACCCGGGCGTGGAAGACGGCGTCGAAGTCGTGGGGCAGGCGCTGCCCCGAGCGCTCCAGGATCAGATCGTGAATCCGGTGCATAGCGGAGCCCATGTAGTCCCGGATGGAGTCCTCATAGGTGGTCGGATGCCCCAGTTCCGTCAGGTAGGCCGCGAGAATCCGGTTGGACATCGGCTCGCTGTCCACCAGGACACCATCGTTGTCGAAGATCACCAGGTCATAACGCATAGGCCACCCAACCCGAACACACGAAAGGTCCCGTAAACGCGAGAATGCCCTGCCGGGAACCCGGCAGGGCATTCTCA
>NZ_JADEYH010000035.1 GCF_017114865.1 Streptomyces verrucosisporus
CCGGTGGCGGCGGACCGCTCGGAGGCGGCGCACGGCCTCCTCGCCCCGGCAGGTCCGCGCCGCCCGGCCCGCGGCCTGCCGCGCCGCCCGGCCCGGTCAGCCGGGAAGCCGGACGGACAGCGCGTGGCGGAACACGTCCCGCGGGTCGTAGCGCTTCTTGACCTGCTGGAGGCGCGGATAGTTGTCCTTGTAGTAGAGCGTGTGCCACGGAACGCCGGAGGTGTTCAGCTCCGGGTCGGCCAGGTCGGTGTCGGCGTAGTTGATGTACGAGCCGTCGTTGTCGTCGTTCGGTACCGGGACACCGCCGGTGTCGGCGTACACGTCGCGGTACATGGCGCGCAGCAGTCCGATGTTGGTCTCGTCCTCCGACGCGTCCGCCCACACCGACATGTAGGCCGCCTTCAGGACCGAGTCGCGCTGTGCGGTCGCAGTGGAGTGCGGGTCGACGGTGTTCACCCTGCCGCCGTACCCGATGAGGATCAGCTGCGCCGGGTTGCGCTCCCCGGTGGTCAGGTGCCGGTGCAGGGCGGCTATCTGACGGCCCGAGTAGCCCTTGCGCAGATACGCCGCCTTGATCTTGATGCGGCGGGTGAACGGGTCCCCCGGGTCACCCCAGCCGGGGTAGGCGGAGCAGTACAGCCAGGGGTTGACCTTCCGGTCGCTGAACACCGGAGCCGTGTCGACACCGGCGGCGACCTCCTCGAAGAACGTCGTCATCAGCTTCTCGGCGCCGGGGACGCCGTCGTCGATGTGCGCTCCCACGGTCAGCCCGAAGCCCGAGCGGTGCGTGACGTGGAGGAAGCCCGCCAGCGGGGCGTAGGGGGAGTCGGCGCCGCTGTTGCGTTCGAACCAGGCGCCGAAGTTGCGCTGGATGGTGGTGAAGGACTCCTCGGTCAGCGTCTCCCAGGACCACACGACCGAGCCGCTGCGCCACCGGCTCGGGGCCCTGGGCAGCAGTTCGGCCGGATTGCGCGAGTCGGCGCCCGGGGCCCGCATCCAGTAGCGGGTCACCACGCCGAAGGTGCCGCCGCCCCCGCCGGTGTGCGCCCACCACAGGTCGCGGTGCGGGTCGTCCTCCTCGCGGGTGGCGACCACCGCCCTGGCGACGCCGTCCTCCCCGACGACCACGACCTCCACCGCGTACAGGTAGTCGACCACCGCGCCCAGGCTGCGCGAGAGGGGACCGTAGCCGCCGCCCACGATGTGGCCGCCGGCGCCCACCTCGGGGCACTCCCCTGCCGGGATGGTCACCCCCCACCCCTTGAAGAGGACCCGGTAGACGTGGCCGAGGGTGGCTCCCGCCTCGATGGCGAAGGCACGCCGTCCGGCGTCGTAGCGCACATCCGTCATCTCGGACATGTCCAGCAGGACCTCGACTCCGTCGGCGGCCAGGCCCTCGAAGCCGTGCCCGCCGCTGCGGACGGAGACCCGCTTCCCGGCCGCGACGGCCTCGGTCACCGCCGCCGCCACCTCCTCGGTCGTGGTGACCACACGGACGTAGTCGGGCCGGCCGGGGAAACGGTGGTTGGTCCCGAGAACCATGCTCGGGTACCGCGGGTCGTCGGCGGTGATCGTGGAAGCCCCAAGGGCCGGGATGTCCGTCTCGGTCACGTCGTTCCTCCATCGGGGGCGGGCGGTACGGCGGGCACGCCGTGCTCTGTCCGGCGCCGTGCCCTGTCCGGTACTGAAACCGCCACCAGGGTGGAGGAGTCCGCCCGCGGATGTCTTCTTCCGCCGTGCTGTTCGCCCGCCCCGGTGCGCCGGGACCGGAGCGTTCCCGAACCCGGCCCGCCTCAGACGCGCACCGCGAGGCAGTCGGGCGTCTCGGGTCCCGCGCCCAGCGCGTAGGCGTTGTAGTCGTCCAGCAGCGCCTGGGCCTGGGCCTGGGCGCGGGCGAACCGCTCCCGGGGGTCGGCGCCCCGGGCCAGGACGTCCTCCATGGCCTCCATCATCACGATCTGGATGGCGTGGAACCCGCCGAGCACCGCTCCGTGCGCCTCCGGCGGACCGGTGCGCAGGCCGAGCTGCTCGCCGGTCGCCCGGTGATGCGGGTGCAGGTCGAACCAGCCCTCCTCCTCCAGCAGGGCGACCGCCCCGCGGGTGGCGGGAGCCGAGCCGCTGGCCTTGTGCCACTGGGCGGCGGCACGCGGGCTGTTGAGGTACTGCATGAAGGCCAGCGCGCCGTCGCGGGTGGCCTCGTCGAGACCGTCGGCCAGCCACAGCGAGTCCCCGCCGATCCAGTTGCCGGCGCAGGGCAGGGCGCCGTTGCGGGGCAGGACGCCGACCTCGATGTCGAAACCGGCCTCGGCGGCGGCCCGCACCATGTAGTTGGCGTCGAAGGACGAACTGAACCGCAGGGCCACCTCCTGGTCGGCGAAGGCCTTGAAGGTGCCCGCCCAGTCCTCCGGAACGCCCGTGTGGAGATAGTGGCCGTCCCGGTGCAGGTCCCGCCACCAGGTGACGTAGTCCAGGAGCGCGGCGGAGGTCAGGTCGATCCTCGTGGCCCTGCCGTGCCGCCCGTTGCCGCAGTCGGTGAGCATCGCTCCCTGCTGGGCCAGCGCGTGCTGCACGAACTTGCCGTCCACCGGCCAGGCGATGGCTCTGCGCGGGCCGTTCGCGAGCCGGGCGACGGCCTCGCACGCGGCCGTGGTCTCCTGCCAGGTCCGCGGTACCGACGCGACCCCCGCCGCGCGCAGGATGGTCGTGTTGGCGTACAGCAGCATCGTCGACAAGGTCAGCGGCATCGTCGCGAACTCGCCGTCGACGGTGTGGTACTCGCGCACGCCCGGCAGGAAGTCGCCGAGCACGACGGGCTCGCCCAGGATCTCCGTACGGCCGGCGACGGCCTTCTCCACGGAGGTGAACAGCGGCCTGCCGTCACGGGTGCGGACATCCCGGGCCAGCTGGGACGCCCCGGCGTAGTAGGTGGCGACCGCCGGAGCGGCGCCCCGGGCCGCCGCCGCGGCTACCGCACGCGGAAGCTCCTCGTAGGAGAACCCGCGGATGTCGACCCGGTAGCCCGGGTGCGCCTTCTCGAACTCCCTGGCGCGTTCGCGGATCGGCTCCAGGAAGCCGGGGAACGGGAACTCGGAGAGCCAGACATCGATGACGGCCTCTCCGTCCCGGATGCCGGGTCGCATGGGTCCTCCAGTGGTGAGAACGGAGTGTGGCGGCGGGGTCGGCGGCGTGCGCCGCGGGCGGGGCGGCCCGGCCCTCAGGTGACGGAGGGGAACGCGGTCCGCCGCGGGGCGGCGGCATCCGGCCGCGGCCCCGCGCCACCGGGGCCGGCAGCAGGGGTCACCGTGACCGGGGCACCGTTGAAGACCGCGTTGCCCGAGACCGGATCGACGACGGAGTCGTCGGTCAGGGCGTTGGCGTTCACCCCCGGGTGACGGGCGGCGGTGCGCTGCGGCGAGCCGGCGTGTCCCCAGCCGTGGGGCAGGCTGACCACGCCCGGCATGATGCGGTCGTTCGGTTCGACGGGGACGACGAGGTCGCCCGTGGCCGAGGTGACGCGTGCGTGGGAGCCCAGGCCCAGCCGGGCCACGTCGTCCGGATGGATGTGGAGTGTGCACCGGTTGCTGCCGCCGACGAGCGCGGGGACGTTGTGCAGCCAGCTGTTGTTGGAGCGCAGCTGGCGGCGCCCGATCAGGAGCATCGGCGGCACAGGGGCGGCCATCCGCTCGCGCAGGCGGGCGACCTCCCCCTCCAGCTCGGGCGGGGCCAGCCGGACCAGGCCGGACTCGGTGCCGAGCACCTCCGCCAGACGCGGCTCCAGCGGCCCCAGGTCGATGCCGCTGGGGTGCTCGCGCAGCCGGGCGAGCGACAGCCCGTACGGGCCCAGTCGCAGCATCGCGTCGAGCATGAGTTCCGGACCGCTGTCGCCGTCGAGCAGGGCACGCGCCTGGGCGACCTCCATCCCCTCGAAGGGAGAGCCGGGAGCCCGCACCCCGGCCTCGAGCAGCTCGCCGACGATCGCCTCGTCCAGCTCGCGGGGGTCGGCGTCGGCGCCCCGGCCGGAGGCGATCAGGGCGAGACGGGCCATGATCTCCGCCTCGGAGAGCTGTCCCGGTTCCAGCGGCAGGGCCGGCGGGGAGAACCGGGTGTAGTTGCGCACGGTGACCGTCAGCAGCAGCAGATCGTAGTGGGGCATCTGCATCATGCGCGGCGGAGGCAGGATGACGTCGGCCCAGCGGGTCGTCTCGTTCAGATAAGGATCGACACAGACCATGAAGTCCAGGCCTCGCAGGGAGCGGGCCAGCCGCGGGCCGTTGGGCGCCGACAGGGCGAGGTTGCCGGCCACCGAGACCAGCGCCCTGACCTGCCCCTCGCCCGGGGTCTCGATCTCGTCGGCGAGGGTCGCCACGGGCAGCTCCCCGAGCGACTCGGGAAGCTGCCGGACGCGGCTGCGCCAGCGGCCGGAGGTGAAGGGCCGCGGTCCCCAGGGCACCTCCACGGTGGCGGGCCGGGTGAACATGACGCCACCGGGGCGGTCGAGGTTGCCGGTCAGCACGTTGAGCACGTCGACGAGGTACTGGGTCAGGGTGCCGAAGTCGGCGGTGCAGGTGCCCACCCGGCTGTAGACGGCCGCGGTGGGCGCGGCAGCCAGCTCACGGGCCATCCGGACGATCGTTTCGGCCGGCACCCCGCACGCCTCGGCCACCGCCTCCGGGCCGAACGGCACGGCGTGCTCCCGCAGCCGTTCCAGACCCTCGGTTCCCACGCGCGGCGTGACGAGGTCCTCGGCCAGCAGCGTGTGCACGATCGCGAACAGCAGCAGGGCGTCGGTGCCGGGCCGTACGAAGACGTGCTCGTCGGCGAGGTCGGCCGTACGGGTGCGCCGCGGGTCGACGACCACGATCCTGCCGCCGCGCCCGCGCAGCGCCCTGAGCCGTCCGGGGAAGTCCGGGGCCGCGCACAGCGAGCCGTGCGACTCGGCCGGGTTGGCACCGATCACCAGCAGGTGATCGGTGCGGTCCAGGTCCGGCACGGGAATGGCCATCGCGTTGCCGAACATCAGCCCGCAGGCCACCTGCTTGGGCATCTGGTCGATGGTGCCGGCGCTGTAGAGGTTGGTGGTGCCCAGAGCCTGGGAGAGCGGGCCCCGGTAGAAGATGCCGGCCATGGTGTGGAAGGTGGGGTTGCCGAAGTAGGCGGCGACGGCCTGGCGTCCGTGCCGGTCGATAACGTCGGTCAGGCCCTTCTCCACCGCCCGGAATGCCTCGTCCCAGCCCACCTCGCGCCACTGGTCGCCGGTGCGGATCATCGGCGTCCGCAGCCGGTCGGGATCCTCGTCGATCCGGCCCAGGCTCGCTCCCTTGGGGCAGACGTAGCCCCTGGAGAAGGGATCCTCGGCATCGCCCCGGACGGTGCGGACCCGGCCGTCGTCGCCGAGTTCGATCCGCAGGCCGCAGACGGCGTCGCAGATGGGGCAGGTGCGGTGCGCGGTTCTCAACGGAACTCCAGGAGCGTGGGAGGGCGGAATCCGTGCGGCCGGCCCGGCCCGGCCCGGCCCGGCCGCACGACGGTCCCACGGCACGCCTTCCGGCGGCATCTTCCCGCGTGCTGTGCCTGCCGCCGCGCTCCGGGAGCCGGCTGCCTTCGCAATCGAGGAGATGCCCACGTGGGACGCGGGTGCCACGCTGCGGACGATGGCCGTGGGCCAGGGCCGCGGCGCGGCGGAGCACGGACGGCGTGTCCCCGCGGCGTGGTGTCATCCGAGGCAAAGGAATCCCCGCCGATGAAGCTCACCGCGAACGCTTCCGAAACGACCCTCTCCCCGCCCCCCGAACCCGGCCTGAAGCCGGACGAGGTCGTGGCCCGGGCCGAGGCCGTCGCACGCGACCTGGTGGACCGTCAGGCCGAGACGGAGCGGCGCGGCTTCTACGCCGAGGACACGCACGAGCTGTTCCGCCGGTCGGGTTTCTACCGCATCCTGGTCCCCCGGCGGTACGGGGGCTACGAGTTCGGTGTGGGGACCTTCATGCGCGTGGTCGTCGAGCTCTCCAGGGGATGCCCGTCGACGGGCTGGATGTACTGCCTGGGCGCGGCCCACGCACACGCGGTGGCCACACTGTTCGGCGAACGGGCGCAGGCGGAGATCTTCGCGGGCGGGGACTTCGTCTGCCCGGCCACGGTCGCGCCGAGCGGCGCCGGCGAGCGCGCCCCCGACGGCCGGTGGGCGATCAGCGGCACCTGGCGCTACTGCTCCGGCTCGCCCTACGCCACCCACTTCATGGGCCACACCCTCGTCGACGACGGGGACGGAGAAAGACGGCCGCTGCTGTTCGTGGCACCGCGCAGCGAGTTCACCCGGCTCGACGACTGGGGCGAGCAGCTGGGCCTGCGGGGCAGCGGCTCGCACGGCATCCGGATCGAGGACGGCCGCGTCCCGGACCACTTCACCCTCGACACCCACCTCAGCCAGGTGAACGTCACGGGCGGCACGCCGGGGCGGTCCCTGCACGACAACCCGATGTACGGCGGCGGCCCCCTGAGTTTCATGATCCTGGAGGACGCGGCGCTGGCGGTGGGCATGGCCAAGGGAGCCCTGGACGCCTACGAGGAGCTGATGCGGTCGCGCCGAACGCTGTTCCCGCCCGTGGTCCCCCGCACCCAGGACCCTGACTTCCAGTACTGGTACGGCGAGGCCGCCGGGCTCGTCCACGCGGCGGAGGCGGGCCTGCTGGGGGCCGTCCGGCAGTGGGAGGAGGTCTCCTCCAGGGGACCGGAGCACGTCACGCCCGAACGCGAACTGCGGATCGCCTCGGTCTGCCGCGAGGTGGTGCGGATGAGCTGGCGCGCGGTCGAGGGCTACCTCTTCCCCACAGCCGGCTCCAGCGCGGTGCGCAACGGCGAGCGCATGGAGCGCGTCTGGCGCGACATGTCCATGCAGCAGAGCCACGCGGGCATCGCCGTGTTCCTGTTCACCGCGGCGAACCGGGAACTGTCGCGCGCGCGCTTCGGCGTCCGCGCCCCCTGAGAGCCACCGCGCGACCTCCCCGCCCCGGCCCGGGCCGCACACCGAGGACCGGGCAGCACTCCAGGAGATGCGCCGTACCGCACACCGGCGCGACGATCGGCGCACCTGGAACCGGTCACCGGTTCCCGTCCCAGTCCCAGATTCCCATCCCATACCGGGAGATCCGAGGAGGTACCCGTGTCGGGTGACAAGACCGGTACTCGGGCGGTGGTACTCGGCGGAAGCATCGCCGGCCTGTTCGCCGCGAGGGTGCTCGCCGACGCCTACGACGCCGTGCTCGTCGTGGACCGTGATGTGCTGACCGGGGTGGAGGGGCCGCGGAAGCACTGCCCCCAGGGCCGGCACATCAACGGTCTGCTGGCCCGGGGGCAGCTGGCCATGGAGGAGCTGTACCCCGGCATCACTCAGGAGATCTTCGACGACGGCGTCCCCACCGGCGACCTGGCCGGCCATGTGCGCTGGTACTTCAACGGCAGGCGGCTCAAGCAACAGGTCGCCGGACTGACCTGCGTGGCCGCCAGCCGTCCGATGCTGGAGAAGCACATACGCCGCCGCACCGCGGCCCTGCCGAACATCGCCTTCCGCGAGCAGCACGACATCCTGGGACTGGTCACCACCGCGGACCGCGGCCGGGTCACCGGGGTGCGCGTCCAGCCGCTCGCGGAGGGCGGGTCCGAGGAGATCCTGGAGGCGGACCTGGTGGTCGACGCCACGGGCCGCGGCTCGCGCACCCCCGTCTGGTTGGAGGAGCTCGGCTACCAGCGCGTCCCCGAGGAGCGCAAGAAGATCGGGCTCGGCTACGTCACCCAGCACTACAGGCTGCTGGAGGACCCCTACGACGGCGACCTGTCCATCAACCCGGTGGCCTTCCCCGGGGTGCCCCGGGGCGCCATCTTCACCAAGACCGACGGCGACCGGGTGGAACTGACCACCTACGGGCTGCTCGGGGACCACCCCCCGACCGACCAGGAGGGCCTGTACGCCTGGGTGAGGTCGCTGGCCGTCCCCGACATCCACGACGCGCTGCAGAAAGCCGTCCCCCTGGACGAGCCGGTCGCCTTCCGCTTCCCGACCACCCTCCGGCGCCGCTACGAGGAGCTGGACCGGTTCCCCCTGGGCCTGCTGGTCACCGGGGACGCGGTCACCACCTTCAACCCGGTCTACGCCCAGGGGATGACGGTCGCCGCACTCGGCGCCCTCACCATCCGCGACCACCTGCACACCGGTGCGGCGCCGATCCCGGCGCAGTACTTCCGCGACCTGGCCCGGGAGGTGATCGACCCCGCCTGGGAGATGACCAACACTGTCGACCTCACTTTCCCCGGCGTACAGGGCGAGCGGACCGCGCAGGTGAAGGCGGCCCAGACCTTCCTGAAGCTGGTGCAGAAGGCGGCGACCCGTGACGGCGCGGTCACCGCCGCCTACATGCGCGGCGCCGGTCTGGTGGACACACCCGACGCCATGAAGCGCCCGGCCTTCCTCGCGCGCGTGCTGTGGAACGTGGTGATGGGCGCGATCGAGGACAGGTTCCGCCCCGGCCCGGGTGCCGCGTCCCGGACCTCCGCCGACTCCCGCGGAGAAAACCTGGTGTCGGCGGGCTGACCCGCGCTGCCGGGGACGAGACGAAGGGAGCGGACATGACGGAGACGGCCCACCTGTACCGGGCGTACGCGGTGACCGGCGGCCTCGACGAGCGGGCGCTGCACACCGCCTGGCGCGGGACCACGGCCCGGTACGCGGGGCCGGGCCGTGGTCCCTTCGGTTTCACGGACCTCGGCGAGATCCCCGACCCCGGGCCGTGGAGGGCCGCCGCACGTCTGCGGGCCGATCCGGACCTCCTGCCCCCCGCGGCGGCACCCGGACCGGCCGCCCGGCTCGTCGTCGCGCGAACGGCCGACGACACGCACCTGGTGATGGTCTGGGTGAATCAGGACTTCGCGGACCGGCACTCCCCGGCCGACCTGATCAGCGATCTGGGTACGGCCTGCCAGGCCGCATCCGGCGGCCGCGCGGGGGACTTCTGCGGAGCGGATTTCGACTGGTCGGCCGGCTTGTCCTCTCCCCTGACCACGCTGTGTTCGCGGGAGGGCACGACGCCCTTGAACGTCCTGCTGGCCGCCTACTGCTGTCTGCTGAACAGACATACCGGCGGGGAACGGCCGGTCATAGGGGTACTGGAGCCGGACGGCGGCCATCGGACGGTCCTCGCCGATCTGACCGGGCAGCCGTCGTTCCGTGAGCTGGTCGCCCGTATGGCCGGGTCCCGGCGGGCGGCCGGTTCGCCCGCGAACCGGCCGGCGCGGTACGACGCGCTGTTCCGCGCGGAGAACCCCGCCGAGCCCCTGCTCGGCCTCCCCGGTGCCCGGGTGCACCGGCTGCGGTCCGACGACGGCGTGCCCGACACGGACCTCGCGCTCACGGTGAGGTGCTCCCCTTCCCATGTATCGGGCCGCCTGGAGTACCGCACGGTCCCCCTCGACACGGCGGCGGCCTCCGGTCTGCTCGGCCAGCTCCGTACGCTGCTGCGCGCCGCGCTGGACGCCCCGGGCACGCCTGCGGACACGCTGCCGCTGGAGACGTCCGGGCAACTGCGCGCCGCGGCCCGTGAGGCGGACCGGATCGCGGCCGGTGTGTGGAGCGGACGACCGGTCCACACACAGGTGCGCGCGATCGCCCGCTCGCGTCCGGACTCCCTCGCGCTGGACGACGGCGGGGAGGGCGTCACCTACCGGGAACTGTGGGAGGAGGCGGGGGCCGTCGAGCGCGCGCTGCGTGCGCTTGACACCGAAGAGGGCTCGCCCGTCGCGCTGCGGCTGCCGAACGGCCCTCACAGGGCCGCCGCGCTGCTCGGCGTGTTCGGGGCCGGCGCCCACGCGGTGTGCCTGGGAACGGGCCTGTCGGGGGAACGGGGCAGAGCCGTCCTCTCGGAGCTGCGGCCGCGCTGCCTGCTGGTGGAGTCGCGGACTGAGGACTCCCCGCTGGTCTCCTGGTTCGGTGAGGAGACAGGTGGCCACGTCATCGACGTCATCGGTCTGAACGCCCCGCGGGAGGCTCCTGCGAGCCCCGGGCTCCCCGTCCGGGCGGCCCCCGCGGAGGGCGAGGTTCCCCCGCCCGCGCCGGAGGGGGCCGGCCGGGCCGGGCGCTGGGCCTACATCGCCTACACCTCGGGCTCCACCGGGCTGCCGAAGGGCATTCCGCAGAGCCACCGCACCCTCGCCCAGTTCGTCGAGTGGTTCACCACGGAGTTCGGAATCGGCCCCGGCTCCCGTGTGGCGCAGTGGTCCGCCCCCGGTTATGACGCCGGCCTCGTGGAGCTGTTCGCCGCCCTGACCACTGGAGCGACTCTGTGTCCGGTCCCGGACAGGTACCGGGCGAACCCCGAGAAACTGGCCGGCTGGCTCCGCACGGAGCGGATCACACACCTCCAGACCGTCCCCAGCTTCGCCCGGCGACTGCTCGCGGCGATCCGTGAGGCGGCCCCGCTGCGGCCCGTCTCGCTGAGTCATCTGCTGCTGGCGGGCGAGGCGTTCCCCGGTGAGCTGGCCGATGGCCTGCGCGAGGCCCTCCCCGGCGTCCGGCTGGTCAACCTCTACGG
Organism: Streptomyces verrucosisporus; assembly: GCF_017114865.1. GTDB lineage: Bacteria > Actinomycetota > Actinomycetes > Streptomycetales > Streptomycetaceae > Streptomyces > Streptomyces fenghuangensis. Next base: position 10,578 of record NZ_JADEYH010000035.1, read on the forward strand.
AGCCACCGAGACGATCCTGGCGACCTGGCACGAGGTGGACGGACCGGTCCGCGGCACCGTGCCGATCGGCCGGCCCATACCCGGACGACAGGTGCTCGTGCTCGACGAGCACGGCAGGCCCTGCCCGGCCGGAGTCACGGGCCGCGTCGTCGTGTGCGGCCCGCACGTGACCCCCGGCTACGTGGGAGCGGCCCCGGGCGACGCCTTTCGCCCCCTGGCCGGAGCGCCGGGTACGGGCATCGCCGGCGGCCCCTGCCATCGCACCGGGGATCTCGGCCGCAGGCGGTGGGACGGACTGCTGGAGTACGCGGGACGCGGCGACAGCAGGGTCAAGATCCTCGGCACCCGCCTGGAACTCACCGATGTCGAGGCGAGGCTCGTCGCCGACGAGTCGGTGGCCGACTGCGCCGTCGTCGCGCGTACCGGGGAGGACGGGCTGGTGAGGAACCTGACCGCCTACGTGGTGCCGCGCCGCCCGGCGGAGGGCGACTCGGCGCTGCCCGTCCGGGCCTGGAGGTCGGGCCTGCGCCGGTGGTTCGGGCAGGCGCTCCCCCCGGTGTCGTTCGTGGCGGTGGAGGAGCTGCCCCGCGGCCCCGGGGGGAAGGTCGACCGGCATGCGCTGGCGGCCGGCGCCGGCCCCGCACCGGGTGCCCGGGCCGCGAAGGCGACATGACCGATTCGGCCACCGAACGATACCTGACCGCGAACTGACGATGGGATGAATGCCGTGACCATTCTGGAGACCAACGTCCCGACCGACTCCGACGGCCTGAGCGTCGGAGTCGACGGCGAGACCTTGGACATTCCGGCCGTGCGCCGGGTGGCGGAGGGCCGGGCCCCGGTGTCCGTGTCCCCGCAGTCGCTGACCAGGGCGGCGAGGAGCCGTGAACAGTTCGAGAAGATCGTCCGCGACGGCGCTCCCGTCTACGGCGTCACGACCGGTTACGGCGAGATGATCTACATGCTGGTCGACCAGTCCAAGGAAGTGGAGCTCCAGACCAACCTGGTGCGCAGCCACAGCGCCGGAGTCGGCCCGCTGTTCGCCCAGGACGAGGCGCGCGCCATCGTCACCGCCCGGCTGAACGCACTCTCCAAGGGCTACTCGGCGGTCCGCCCCGAACTGCTCGAACGTCTGGCCCTCTACCTCAACCTCGGCATCACACCGGCCATCCCGGAGATCGGGTCGCTCGGCGCCAGCGGCGATCTCGCCCCCCTCTCCCACATCGCGAGCACGCTGATCGGCGAGGGCTACCTCCTGCGCGACGGCAAGCGGGTCCCGACGGGTCCGGTGCTGCGCGAGAAGGGGATCGAGCCGCTGCAGCTGCGCTTCAAGGAGGGGCTCGCGCTCATCAACGGCACCTCGGCGATGACGGGACTCGGCTCCCTGGTCGTCGGCCGCGCCCTCGAGCAGGTGCGCCAGGCCGAGATCGTCACCGCGCTGGTCCTGGAGGCGCTGAGCGGCTCGCTGAGCCCCTTCCAGGCCGAGGGCCACGACATCGCCCGCCCGCACCGGGGACAGGTCGACACCGCCGCCAACATGCGCGCCCTGCTGCGCGGCAGCGGCCTGGTCCTGCGGCACGCCGACCTGCGTCGGCAGGCGGAGGAGCAGCGCACCGGCGACAGCGTCTCGCGCACCGAGGTGTACCTGCAGAAGGCGTACACGCTGCGTGCCATCCCGCAGGTGGTGGGGGCCGTGCGCGACACCCTCTACCACGCGGCGGAGAAACTGGAGACCGAGCTGAACTCCTCCAACGACAACCCGCTGTTCTTCGAGGGCAAGGAGGTGTTCCACGGCGCCAACTTCCACGGCCAGCCGATCGCCTTCGCCATGGACTTCGTCACCGTGGCCCTCACTCAGCTGGGCGTCTTCTCCGAGCGCCGCACCAACCGCCTGCTCAACCGGCACCTCAGCGAGGGCCTCCCGGAGTTCCTCGTCGCCGGCGACCCCGGGCTCAACAGCGGATTCGCCGGCGCCCAGTACCCGGCGACCGCCCTGGTCGCCGAGAACCGCACCATCGGTCCCGCAAGCACCCAGAGCGTCCCGTCCAACGGGGACAACCAGGACGTGGTCAGCATGGGCCTGATCGCGGCCCGCAACGCGCGCCGTGTGCTGTCGAACAACAACCACATCCTGGCGGTGGAGTTCCTCGCCGCCGCCCAGGCGATCGACCTGTCCGGCCGCTACGACCGGCTCGGCCCGGCCGGCAGGGCCGCGTACGACAAGATCCGCTCCCTGGTGCCCACGCTCGACCGCGACCGCTACATGTCGGACGACATCGAGCTGGTGGCCGCCGCCCTCGCGCGCGGGGAGTTCCTCGAAGCCGCCGGCCGGGCCGGCACCGTGCTGGCCTGACCCCCGACGAGATTTGGGACGGACCCATGCGTATTCCGCTCTCCTTCAACCAAGAGTTCCTGTGCCTGTTCGACCAAGGGGACCGGGAGGGCCCCTTCGGACCGCTGTACAACATCGTCGGCGGCTGGCGACTGGCCGGGAAGGTGGACCGGGCCGCCCTGCAGGACGCGCTGGACGATGTCGTGGCGCGCCACGAGGCCCTGCGCACGATCGTCGTGCGCGACCCGGAGGACCGGCGCCAGGAGGTCCTTCCGCCCTCTCCCGTCTCCCTGACGGTCCGGGAGATGCCCGAGCCGGACCGTGCCGCGCGCGACCGCCGCGCGGAGGAGCTGCTGATCGAACTGGAGGGCGGGCACTACGGTGTGGACCGGCTGCCGCTGCTGCACGCGGTGCTGGGCCGGTTCGACGAGGACGACGCCGTGCTGGTCCTCATCGCCCACCACACCGCGGTCGATGAGGTCTCCTTGCAGGTGATCATCCGCGATCTGGGCATCCTGTACGCCAAGCGGTGCGGTCACGACCTCGCCGAGCTGCCGGAGGCCGTGCAGTTCCGGGAGTTCGCCGCCTGGGAGCGGGAGCGCTACGCCCCCACGGCCGAGGTCGGGGCGCGGTCCTACTGGCGCGAGCGGCTGGCCGGGGCGAGGATCACCGGTGTCCCCACCGACCACCCGAAGTCCGCGGGCCTGGAGAAGACGACCGCGGTGCACCGCTTCCTGGTGGGGTCCGAGCAGACCGCGGCGGCCCGCGAGCTCGCCCGGCAGACGCGCGGCTCCGCTTTCATGGTGCTGCTCGCCGCGTACAAGGTCTTCCTCAACGGCCTGGTCGGCGCCACCGACGTCGTCGTGCCGACGATGGCCTCCGGCCGCGGCCCCGCCAGGTTCCAGGACACCGTCGGGGCCTTCTTCAACTTCGTCCCGCTGCGCACGGACCTCGCCGGCGCGGCCACCTTCCGCGAGGTGGTGGAGCGCACCCGCGCGACGTGCCTGAAGGCGTACGGGAACCCCCTTCCGTTCAGCCAGGTCGCCGCCGAGGCGCCGGAGCTGGCCGCCTCCTTCGGCGCGGACGACCTGGGCGTCGTCGCGTTCCAGGTGTTCCAGTTCCCCGCACGGGAGGGCATGGAGGCGGGCGACGTGAGGATCTCCGAGATACGCCGCCGCCTGCTCTCCCAGCCCGTGAGCACCGATGTCCCGGACGGTGTGCTGTTCCAGTTGGACATCGACCCCGCATCCGGCGAGATGCTCGGCCACCTGGGGTACAACACCAACCTGTTCCGCGAGCAGAGCATGCGGGAGTTCGCCGCCGGATTCGTCCGGGTCCTGGACCGGACCGTGATGACCCCCGACGCGCCTCTGTCCCCGGCCTGACCGTCCGGCCCGTGTGCCGGGTCCGCCCGTGTCCCCCTCCCTTGGGAGGGGGACACGGGCGGACCCGGCACACGGGCCGGCGCCCCGCCGGGCCTCAGATGTCCGACAGGGCGGCCCGGGTCGAGGCGCGCAGTTCGTCGAACGAGGAGAGGTCGGGCACGGTCCAGCCGTCCAGGTCGTACTCGGACAGGCACTGGTCGGCGAACGCCTTGTAGGCATCCACCTGCCCCGAGAGCGCCTGGGAGGACAGCAGCTCCGTGCGGGTGCTCTCGTGGTTGCCGGCGTAGTTGCGCTCGTACAGTTCGTGCCGGCCGCCGAACTCGGTGCCGACCGCGTCCCAGAGCAGCTTCATCACCTTCACCCGGTCAACCGCGTCCGTCCCTCCCGAACCGCGCAGGAACTTGTCGAGGTACGGACGCACGTCCGGGTTCCTGAAGTCCTCCGCGGCGGAGTTGACGTATATCAGGCCGCTGGCGACGTCCTGCTGCACGATCTCCTTGACACGTGGATAGCCGATCTGCATGAACCACCGGTAGGCCATGCTGTACTGGGGATTGGGCAGCAGCGCGCCGTTCCTCCACTCGACGGGGTTGCGCGCGGCGGCGTCCGACAGCCCCCAGAACAGGTTCCGCCAGGCCAGCACTTCGCCGATCCGGGTCTGCACGCCCCGGAAGTCCCTGGTCCCGGTGATCTCCAGCGCCTTGATCAGGAGCCCGGCGATGAATTCGAGCTTCACCGCGAGGCGGGTGCAGCCGTGGAAGGTGAAGCGCTCCACGAAACCGGAGCGTCCTGGGAACATCTGCACCTTGCCCAGGTGGCCGTACACGAAGACGTTCTCCCAGGGTATGAGGACCTTGTCCAGGACGAGGACGGTGTCGTTCTCGTCCAGCCGGGACGACAGCGGGTAGTCGAAGGGACTGCCCATGGCGGCGGCCGTGGCGGTGTAGGAGGGGCGGCAGATCAGCTTCATGCCCGGTGCGTCCATGGGCACGGTGGCCACCAGCGCGAACTCGCGCTTCTTGACCGGCAGGCCGAAGTGGGCGATGAAGTTGTAGTGGGCCAGCGCGGAACCGGTGGCCACCACCTTGGCGCCGCTGACCACCAGCCCGGCGTCGGTCTCCTTCTCCACGTGGACGAAGACGTCCTCCACCTCGTCCGGGGCCCGGTCCCGGTCGACGGGCGGGTGGACGATGGCATGGTTCCAGAAGAGGACCTTCTCCTGCGATTCCCGGTACCAGCGACGGGCGTTGTCCTGGTACGGGGCGTAGTAGTCGGCGTTGGCGCCGAGGGTCCCCAGGAAGGAAGCCTTGTAGTCGGGACTGCGCCCCATCCACCCGTAGCTCAGGCGCGCCCACTCGGCGATGGCCCGCTGGTCGGCCACCAGGTCGTCGACGCTGCGCGGGGTGGTGAAGAAGCTGTGGGTGTACCCGTCGCCGGTGTCCGTCGGTTTGGTGAGGACGCCGCGCCGCTCGGGGTCGTGCAGTGCGTCGTACAGCCGCGCCGTCATGCGGATGGGATTGCGGAAGGCCGGATGGGAGGTGACGTCCTTGACCCGCTCGCCGTATATGTATATCTCCCGGCCGTCGCGCAGGCTCTCCACGTATTCGTCACCCGTGAGTGGGCGGGTCCTGTGCAGCTCCCGGGTGGGGCCGGCAGTGCCGGCAGGGACTTCCTGACGCTCGGTCATCAGTTATCTTCCCTTTCCCTCTTCCACGAGGAAAGCTCGGCGACGTACTGCAGGTCACCATGGTCGCAGGCGGGCCCGGGAAGCGGCTTCTCCCAGGGTGCGGCGTCGGAATCGGGGAAATGGTCTGCCGGATCGTTGCGCAATCCAGGAGATGCGTGCGCAACCTCAGAATGCCAACGTTCTCCGTGAATACTACGGACGGCCGTTTCCCGGCCTCCGGAACGGGACGTCTTTTCCAGGAGGATATGGTGCTGACGACCGATGTTCCCACCAGGGAACAACTTGTTCGTCGAGCGTCCGAACTGGTGCCGGTTCTGCGGAGGAACGCGGCATGGTCGGAGGAGAACCGGCGAATTCACGACGACTCGATCGAGGCCCTGGCCGATGCCGGGATCTTCCGTATGCGGGCGCCGGCCCGTTTCGGAGGTTACGAGAGCGACGCCCGCACCCTGGTCGACGTCGCCGCCGAACTGGGTCGCGCCGATGGTTCCGCGGGCTGGACCGCCTCGGTGTACTGGATCCCCACCTGGATGGCCGGGCTCTTCCCGGACCACGTCCAGGACGAGGTGTTCTCCACCCCCGACGTCCGTGTCTGCGGCACCCTGAGCCCGAGCGCGATGGCCGCCCCCGCCGACGGCGGCATCGTGGTCAACGGAAAGTGGGGCTTCATCAGTGGCGCGCCGCACGCCCACTGGCAGGTCGTCGTCGCCGTCCGGACCGCGCCGGACAGTGAGCCCATGCCGGTCATGGCCCTGGTCCCGCTCTCGGACCTCACGGTCGTGGACGACTGGCACACCTCGGGCCTCAAGGGCACGGGCAGCGTCACCACCGTCGCCGAGAACGTCTTCGTCCCCGCCGACCGTGTCCTGCCGCTCGGCGTCGTCGTGCAGGGACAGGGCGGGGTGTCGGGCGCGAACGCCGGGTCGGCCATGTACCGCGCTCCGCTGCTGCCGGTCGCCTCCGCCTCCTCGGTCGGCGCGGTGCTCGGCATGGCGCGCGCCGCCTTCGAGGCGTTCCTGGAGCGACTGCCCCAGCGCAAGATCACGTATACGGACTACGGGAGCCAGGCCGAGGCGCCTTTGACCCACCACCAGGTCGCCGAGGCGGCCATGAAGATCGATCAGGCGGAGTTCCACGCCCACCGCCTGGCCGGGCTCCTGGACGCCAGGAACGAGCAGGCCGGGGAGTGGACCGTCGACGAGCGGGTGCGCGCGCGTGCCGACATGGGCATGGTCTGCCGCCTGGCGAAGGAGGCCGTGGACATCCTCGCCTCGGCCAGCGGAGGTTCCTCGGTCTACAGCGATGTGGCGATCCAGCGCATCGCCCGGGACGTCCAGGCCGTCAACCTGCACGCGTTGATGCACCCGAACACCAACGCCGAGCTGTACGGGCGCGTCCTGTGCGGCCTGGCGCCCAACACGCTCTACGTCTGACCCGGCCGGGAGAGCCCGTGAGACCGGATGACACCCAACAGGAAGGAACGACATGATCGTCGAATCGCCGGCCCCGGCCGACGCAGCCGTCTCCGAGGCCGACAAGGAGGCCGTCGCCGCCCTCCCGGGCCGTATCGTCGCCGCCTGGGCGGCGCACGACGCGACCGCCTTCGCGCAGGTCTTCACGCAGGAGGGCACGATGGTCCTCCCCGGCGTCTACCGGGACGGACGCGAGCAGATCGAGGCCTTCATGACCGCGGCGTTCCAGGGGCCGTACAAGGGCACCCGGGTCGTCGGCACACCTCTGACGCTCAAGTTCTTCCGCCCCGACGCGGCCATCGTCGTCACCCAGGGCGGGATCCTGGGGCCGGGTGAGACCACCGTCTCCGACGTGCGTGCGGTGCGCGCCACCTGGGTGGCCGCCAAGCAGGAGGACGGCCGCTGGTACCTCGCCGCCTACCAGAACAGCCCGCGCGACAGCGCCTGATCCTTCCCCGGTGCGGCGAAGCGGCGCCCCCGGTCCCGTCATCGGGACCGGGGGCGCCGCTTCGCCGCATGTCGGCGGTCAGCCGACCGCGGCCGGCACACCGGCGGCCAGACGCACCGGCAGGGCGCGGTGGCCGTTCATGATGAAGGTCGGCAGCGGCTGGAGCTCCTGCGCCGGTACTGCGAGGGAGAGGTCCGGAAAGCGCTCGAACAGGGAGGACAGGCCCACCGTCGCCACCAGGCGGGCGATGCCGGCGCCCATGCAGTAGTGGGGGCCGTGGCCGAAGGACAGGTGCTCCTTGTCCCGCCGGGTGAGGTCGAAGCGGTCGGCGGTCTCCCCGTGCAGCCGCGGGTCGCGCCCGACGGCGCTGTAGTTGACCAGGATCGGGTCGCCCCTGGGGATCGTCACCCCCTCCAGTTCGATGTCCTCGACCGCGTAACGCAGCGGAAGGTGGGCGAGGGGCGACTCCACGCGGAGCGTCTCGTCGATCACGTCGTCCCACGAGGCCCGCCCGGAACGGACCAGCTCCAGCTGCCCGGGGTGGGTGAGCAGCGCGGTGATGGCGTTGTCGAAGAAGTTGATGGTCGTCTCGGACCCGGCGCCGAGGATCGCGAAGATGGTGTCGCACAGCTCCGCCTCGGACAGCCGTGAGCCGTCCTCGTCGCGTGCGGCGATCAGGTCGCTGGTGATGTCCTCGCCCGGGTGCGCCCGCTTCTCGGCCACCAGCTGCTCCATGGCCCCGCGCCAGTTGAGCAGCACGGCCTGGGCCTGCTCGGGGGTGACGGTGGTGTCCACCATCATGTCGATGACCTCGGCCGTCGCCACGCGTGCCTGTTCGGACATGCCGATCAGCTCGGCGACGAGCATGGCGGGCAGGGGGTAGGCGAAGCGTTCCCTGAGGTCCACCACCTCGCCCGGCTCCGCGGTCTCCAGGGAGGCCAGCAGGCCCTCGGTGAGCCGCTGGACGAGCGGCCGGTAGGTCTCGGTGCGGCGCGGGGTGAACGCCTTGCCGACGATCCGGCGCAGCCGGACGTGGTCCTTGCCGTACGCGGTGACCATGTTGTCCATGGCGACCCAGCTGATCATCTCCCAGTCGGGGCGTATCCGCCCCTCGATGAAGTCCGGCCAGTGGTTGCGGGCGCTCTTGGTGACTCTGGGGTCGCTCAGCACCTTGCGCACGGTGGCGTAGTCGTTGATCGACCACGCGAGGACCCCTCCGGGGAGCTCCACCCGGACGGCGGCCCCGCGGGCCCGCAGGGCGGTGGCTTCGGCGTGGATGTCCCGCCCGGTGGTGTCGAGTGTGTGGGCGACGGGGCAGCGCTGCGGCATGGGTTCTCTCCTGGGGTGGTGTGGCTGGGATCGCTCGGCGGGGCGCGGGCGTCCGCCGGCGCGCGGGAACGGCCCGGCCGGGCGCCGGGCCGCGGCGGGGCTCTACCGGTGGCTGCCGGGAGCGGCCCGGCCGGGTGCCGGGCCGGCGCCCTCCAGGACGGTGTAGGGGTCCTCCATCTCGTACCAGCCCAGGCCCGGCGGGCAGCGGTCGTAGCCGAGCAGCCGCCGCACCTCCTCTGGATAGGCGAGTACGGCCCTCCTGGGCACCGCGAGGTACTGGTTCTCCTCCTGGCGGAGGTTGCCCAGGTCCAGGGCGATGGTCAGCCCCGTGCGCGGGGTGTCGGTGGTGTTGCCGCCGCCGCCGTGGTAGACCCCGCCGAGCCAGATGAGGGCCGAACCGGCCTCCATCTCGGTGGGGACGGCCTCCTCGGCACGCGGGGCCCGCTCGTCGTCCCAGTGGTGGCTGCCCGGGATGACCATGGTGCCGCCGTTGTCCGCGGTGAAGTCGCTCATGGCCAGCATCAGCTGCACCCGGCTGGTCGGGCCGGGGTGGCGGCGCAGGTGCAGCGCGTCGTCCCGGTGCAGAGGCTGCCTGCCCTGCCCCTTGTGGATCTGGATGACCTGGGTACCGCTGATCTGGACGGTAGGCACCAGTTCGGTACGGGACCGGCCGATCCAGACGTGGACCGGTTTCTGCATGATCCGGCGCGCGGCGCCGAGGTACAGGGGGTGCGTCACCACCGGGGTGAGCCTGTCGGTGCGGGCGAAGACCGAGGAGACCCGCCGGGTACGCGTGCCGTTGTACCAGTCACCGCTGTAGTCGCAGGAGTCCAGGTGGGGACCCAGATCCTCCCACAGCCCTTTGAGGGTGCCGGCGTCGGCGAGGTTCTCGACGACCACCGCCCCGTCCCGCTCGAGGACGCCCACGACCTCGTCGAGGCCCGCCCCGGGCCCGAACCGCTGCAACCCCTTCATCGCACTTCACCTTTCTCCGCTCCGCCGTCGGATTCGTACCGGTGGCCGCGTCTCAGCCGTTGCGGGGGCCACCGGCCGTGACGATGCGGTTGAGGGCTTCCAGGTCCGGGTCCTCCTCGAAGATGTCGCCGACCTCGATCTGCACGCCGAGCTCGTCCTCGATGCGCGACACCATGCGGGTGGCGGATATGGACTCGCCGCCCGCCTCGAAGAACGTGGTGTCCTTCAGGTCGCCGGGGAGCACCCCGAGGGTCTCCGTCCAGATCCTCTCCAGCTTCTCCGTCACCGTCGTCGCATCCGCGCTCATGTGCGGTCCTCCCTCTGCGGTCGAGCCCCACCGGGCATGTGGTGGCAGCTTCACACCCGGTCTTGGACAGGGCATCTCCTGGATTGCGGGCTCGCCGGGAGGGCGGTGGTCCCTCCGGGCCGGGCCGCGGGCTCCAGGGGGACCGCCCCGCAGAGCGTGACGAGTGCGCGCACGGTGTCCACGGCCTCGGACGGGACAGTGGGCCAGGGGGCCAGGATCCAGGGCCGGCCGGCGAGCGCGCCGGGTCCCGCGGCGTCCTCCGCCCGTCCCCCCGGGCCGCCGGCCAGGAGGCGGCCGGGGACGTACCCGTTCAGGTCGCACCCGCGCAGCAGTGCCTCCTCACGGACCGGCATCCCGGCTCCGGGGCCGTCGGCCACGTCGGTGTAGGCGCCGCCCAGGCCGAGGAGCTGAGCCGTGTACAGCACCTCGGCTGCCGCGGACGGCAAGGTGGCGACGACGACGACGTCGGTGGGCGGGGCGTCTCGTGTGAGCGGGGTTCCGGCACCTGCGCGGACGGCCCGCCGCACCGCCCCGGCGTCGGGGTCCGCGACGAGGGTGCGGACCCCGACGCCGGCCAGGGCGAGGGCCACGGAGGTGCCGACGGGGCCGCAGCCGATCACCGTGGCGCTGCGGACGCGCGCGCTGGGCATGGCCTCTCCTGCGGGGCTTACGGCGGACGGGGGCGGGCGATGGTCCCGGACACGTCCTGGCAGGGCCGGTCAGTTGCGGTACCGGTCCGCGAACTGCCCGGGGGCACGACCCTCGCCGGCGGGGCCGCGGTAGGCCTGGGCGATGTCCAGCCAGCGGTCGGCCTCTTCACCGGTGGCGGTCAGGGTGAGGTCGTCGCGGTGGCGGCGGCGGGTCACCAGGAGGCAGAAGTCGTGGACGGGGCCGGTGATCCTCTGGCCGGCGTCCTCCGGGCCGAAGAGGAGCGGTTCGCCCGAGGGAGAGGTGAGTTCGAAGCGGAAGGGCTCCTGCGGTGGGGTCAGGCCGCGGGCCAGGTACCCGAAGTCGCGGGTCAGGACGGCGAACCGGGCCAGATGGCGGAGTCGCTCGGTGGGCTCGCGGCGCACGCCGAGGGCGTCGGCGATGTCCTGGCCGTGGCCGAAGAGCTCCATGATCCCGGCGGAGGCCAGGACAGCCGGCGGCAGCGGGTTGACCAGCCAGGGCACCACCGCGTCCTCCGGCACGGCGGCCAGCGCCTCGACGGAGGCGTCGCCCTCGCCGCGGAAGCGGGCGAGCAGCTCGGCCGGCGGGAGGCCGTTGAACTGCTGGAGGGCGGCGTTGACGGCCCCGTCGAAGTTCTGCGCGGCCTGGGCCGCGATGCCCTTGAAGGTGTCCGGGTCGGCGGCCGCCGTCCTGGCCAGCCGGAAGATGAACGTCAGGTGGGCGACCTGGTCGGCGATGTTCCAGCCGGGCGCGGGGGTGGGCTTGTTCCAGTCGGTGTCGTCGAGACCCCGCAGGAGCGCATCGACCTCGTCGATATCGGTGGCCAGGGCCTTCAGCACGTCGTTCAGGGTGTCCATGGTCTGTCGTCTCCCTCAGTCGGTAGTCGATTTCATCGGGCGACTCACCTGAGCCGCCTAGTCCTTTGATGCAACTTACTGATCGTGTGCGAGTGCGCCGGTGAGAGATCAGGCACGGGCGAGCACGGGCAGCAGGGGCAGGGGGCTCTCGCGGCCGCTTCGCCGGCCGTTGGGGGTCGGGGCGCCGTAGGAGACGGCTATGCCCCTGCGCTGGGCGGCCGCCACGATGCCGGGGACAGCGCGCTCGGCGACCGCCGCGATGGTCATCGCGGGGTTGACGGTGAGCGCGCCGGGAACGGCGGAGCCGTCGGTGACGAAGATGCCGGGGTGGCCCCGCAGTTCGTTGGTGTCGTCGAGGGCGGAGGTGTGCTGGTCGTCCCCCATGCGGCAGGACGCCAGCGGGTGCACGGTGTAGGCGCCGACCAGGTCGTTGGTCCACGGCATCACCTTGGCCAGGCCGTCCTTCTCCAGGATCTCCTTCACGTCGGCGTCGGACTGCCGCCAGCCGCGCCAGGTGTTGTCCGTCGGCCGGTACGTCAGGCTGCCGCGGCCGAGCATCTGCTGGGAGATGCGGTGCGCGTTGCCGGTCGCGGGCGGCGGACCGAAGACGCCCTCGTTGTCGTCCTCGGTCATGGAGAAGATGGTGAGCCAGGACTTCCAGTTCTTCAGGATCTCCTTCTTCTCCCTGCCGAACCAGGCGGGACCGGTGGCGCCCGGCGCCTGGGCGAGGATCGTCCCCAGACCCGGCGGGAAGTACAGTTGTTCCAGGGAGTAGCGGGAGTACTCCGGCAGCGAGCCGTCGAGCCTGTCCCAGCTGGCCACGGTCGGACCCCTGCCGATCGCGTTGGCGCCGTAGGGCGGTTCCCCTTCGCCCCGGGACAGTCCCAGCAGCTCGGCGACTTTGTCCTCGTTGAGGATCGCGGTGTTGAGGCGCTCGCCGTTGCCGGAGAAATAGCGTCCCACCGCGTGCGGCATCCTGCCCAGGTGCGCCTCGCTGCGCTGGAGGATGACGGGAGTCGCGGCGGCGCCGGCGGCCATCACCACGATCTTCGCCTCGATCACTCCGGATCCGTTCCGCAGGCGGTAGTCCTCGTCGTGGACGATGTCGTAGTGGATCCGGTAGCCGCCCTCGGCCGTCCGCTCCAGGTACTGCACCTCGTGCAGGGGGCGGATCTCGGCTCCGTGGGCGATGGCGGCCGGCAGGTAGTTCGAGGTGAGGGACTGCTTCGCCTCGAAACGGCACCCGGCCATCATGAAGTTGCAGTTGACGCACCTGGAGTTGTCGATCGCGGCGGCCAGCGGGTTGGCGGTGCGGCCGGCGCGGTGGCAGGCGGCAGCCCACAACCCCCCCGCGTAGGAGGCGTCCTCCCAGCCCTGCCTGCTGACCGAAAGGGACTCCTCGACCCGGTCGTACCACGGATCGAGGGTGTCGCGGCTGATGGTCTTGGGCCACATACGGCGGCCGATGCTGCCCTTGCGCTCGAAGACGAAACGTGGGGCCCGGGGCATGGCCGCGAAGTACACGACACTGCCGCCGCCGACGCAGTTGCCGCCCAGCACGCTCATCCCGTCGCCGACGACGAAGTCGAAGATGCGCGTGTAGGAGGAACCGAGCTTGTAGTCGTGCTCGAACTCCTGGCTCTCCAGCCAGGGACCGCGCTCCAGCACGGTCACCTTGGCGCCGCCCGCGGCCAGGTGGTAGGCGGCGATCGCGCCGCCGAACCCGCTGCCGATCACCAGGACGTCGGTGCGCTCGGTCGTCTCGCTCATGCTGGGCTCCCTGAGGGCGTGGTGGTGGGGTGCGTTCGGGCGAGTTCGCGGCCGTAGCCGAAGTTGCGGAAGCGCCACAGGCCGTCCGCGTCGGGCCTGGTGATGCCCATGGCCTCCAGTCCCGGGTGGCCGTCCCGCAGCGCGTCGGCTGTGTGCAGGTGCGCGGCCGAGTCGAAGGCCATGTTGCAGAAGAGCGACAGGAGCACCCAGAACTCCTTCTCCGGGTGGCCGGGACGGGTCAGCCGTGCGACCACCTCCGTGCGGTGGTCGAAGTCCAGTGCCACGAAGGCGGGCACCTCCGGGTCGAGTTCCAGCCCGGTCTCCTCGGCGTAGGCCTCGGCGTGCCCGTTGACACGCTGCGCCAGGTCGTCCAGACCGTCGCTGATGCCGGTGGCGTCCCAGCGCAGCAGCTCCAGGGCGCCGGCCGCCACCGCTCCACCGCCCGTGGCGGCGCCGACCACGGCCCGGTCTCCGGGCCACCGCTTCTCTCCCGGGACGATCGTGTCCGCGTAGGCCTCGAGGGTGAGCGACACGTCGTCCACCGTGTCTGCCGTCGGCGCGTTTGATCCATCTCGCTGCAACTCGACCTCCGTCAGGTGAGTGGGAACTGGTGGCTGGTGTGAGAAAGACGCTAGAGCTGCTTAGTCCTTTCAAGCAACTATCTGAGCCCGTTCAGGAGAACATCGAGTTTCGTGAAGCAACTAGCCGGAGTCGAGGCGTCGTTCCGCCGCCGCGTCGAAAAAAACAGGTCGACCGCTATGCTTTCTTGGAACGCGTTTGCTGTTCGCGGTCGTGGTTTACCGGCGAAGCGTTCCGACATGCCGAAAGGGAAATTCGCTCTCACCACGGGGGGAAAGTTGGAAAACGCCGACAGAACCCTTGCCCTGTCATACGACTCCACGCACAGAGTGCGGATCGAGGAGCTGCTGCCGGCTGACTCACCGCGCCTGAACGGCGTCGACGACGCCCATGTACACCGACTTGCCGAAATATACGCGAGTCTGCCGCCCGTCCTCGTCCATCGCGCGACGATGCGGGTGGTGGACGGAATGCACCGGATAGCAGCGGCGTCCCTCAAGGGGCTTGAATTCGTCGAGGTCCGGTATTTCGACGGAGCCGAGGAGGACGCCTTCCTGCGGGCAGTCACGGCCAACGTCTCCCACGGGCTGCCGCTGTCGGTCGCGGACCGCAAGGCGGCCGCCCTCCGAGTCTTCGGCACCCACCCGGACCTGTCGGACCGGGCCGTCGCCGCCTGCGTCGGCCTGGATGCCAAGACCGTGGCCACCGCGCGCCGGCGTTCAGTCGGGGATTCTCCTCGGTCGAACAACCGTGTCGGCTCCGACGGAAGGTCCTATCCCCTGGACCGCACGGCCGAGCGGATGCACGCCGCGCGGCTGATGGCCACCCACCCGGACCTGCCGCTTCGGGCCATCGTCAAGGAGACGGGGCTCTCCCTCGGCACCGCGCACGACGTGCGGCAGCGGCTGCTGCGGGGGGAGTCCCCCGTCCCCGTCGGCCGCAGACAGCCTCGCGGTACGGCCTCGCCGGAACCGGCCGCCGGCGAGGCCGGCTCCCCCGGGACGGCCACCACCGCTGAGCGCGCGGTGCGCGCTCAGCGCGAGCAGGCCGCCGCGCCCGGCGGCGACCTCCCGGTCCTGGCCGGCCGGGCCCGCCTCTCGGTGGAGACGCTGCACAAACTCGCCCGCGATCCGTCGCTCCGCCACACCGAGTCCGGCCGTCATCTGCTGCGCTGGCTCCACACGCACTTCGTTGTGGATGACTCCTGGCGGCAGCACGCGGACTCCGTTCCGCCTCACTGCTCCGCCACCGTCGCGGAACTGGCACTCCAGTGCTCCGGGAGCTGGAAGAGATTCGCCGACGAACTGTCCAGACGGCTTACCGGAAGATCCTCCGCACCATAACCGCATGCACCTTCGAAGAACTGAGAAGACGCCTCACTCGACAAAAGGGGGAAATGGTGCCAACCGCTGCTATCGAGCACGCCGTCCGCCGGGTTATCGATGACATGCATGCCAACCTCGGCCAGGAACTGACCATCGACGAGATGGCGCGCACGGCGATGTTCAGCAAATTCCACTTCACCCGGGTCTTCAGGGATGTGACGGGCACCTCCCCCGGACGATTCCTCTCCGCGCTGCGCCTGCAGGAGGCCAAGCGTCTGCTGCTGGAAACCGATTTCAGTGTGGCCGACATCAGCAGCCAGGTCGGATACAGCAGCGTCGGCACCTTCAGTTCGCGTTTCAAGTCCTGTGTGGGTGTCTCCCCGAGCCTGTTCCGGACGATGGGCGGGTTCGTTCCCGAACTCGTGGAGGGAAGGCCGGCCCCCGGTCACGACCCCGCGCGCGCCACCCTGCGCGGCCAGGTGCGGTTCCGCGAGGACCGCTCTCCCGGGCACTGTTTCGTCGGCCTCTTCCCCACCCCGGTTCCCCAGGGCCGGCCGGTGCGCTGCAGCGTTCTGGACGGCCCGGGGCCCTTCGAACTGACGGGCGTTCCCGTCGGCTCCTGGTATGTCCTCGTGCACTCCGTCCCGTACGGCCACGAGCACCTGCCCTCGGGCACCGACCACAAGGACGTCGTCTCCGTCGGCCGGTACGGTCCGGTCACCGTGCGCACCGACACGCTGCTGATGCCGGCCGATATCGCCCTGCGCCCGCTGGACGCCCATGACCCGCCGGTGCTGATGGCCCTCCTCGACATGCGGACGAACGCGCTGGAGACCGTGGCGGGCTGACGCTCCCGCCACCCGGGAGTAAAAGACCGAAGGCCGGCCGCGGGAATCCCCGCGGCCGGCCTTCCGCGCGCGTCCGCGCCCCGTCATGGTGCCGCCCCGACCGTCATCGGCAGCCCGCCGCGCATCCGCAGGGAGAGCATGGGCTCCGCGACCGCGGCGTGCCCCGGCACGACGGACAGGTCCAGGTCGCGGGTGACCAGAGCCGTGACGAAGACGGCCTCCATCATTCCCAGGCCGCTGCCGACGCAGAACCGGGGACCGGCTCCGAAGGGGATGTACGCGTACCGGGGCCGGCTGGCGCTCCGCGCCGGATCGAACCGTCCGGGGTCGAACCGCTCCGGATCCTCCCAGAACTCCGGGTGGCGGTGGAGCGTGTAGGGGCACACGAGCACGTCGGCCCCCGCCGACACCGTGTACCCGCCGACCTCGTCGCCGCGCCGGGCGACCCGGGGCAGTATCCACACCGGTGGGTACAGCCGCATGGCCTCCTGCACCACCTGCGTGGTGTACGTCAGTTCACGCAGGTCGTCCGCTTCGGGCACGCGGCCGCCCAGGACCCTCCTGGACTCCTCGCGCACCAGGTCGCGCACGTGCGGGTGCACGGCCAGCAGTTGGAGGACCCAGCCCAGGGTGCTCGCCGTCGTCTCGTGGCCGGCCAGCAGCAGTGTGACCAGCTCCTCCCGGAGCAGGCGGCGGCCCGTGCGGGGGTCGGCGTGGCGGCGCGCGGCGAGGATCATCCGTGCCAGCGCGTCGTCGGCGCCGTCCCCCTCACCAATGCGAGAGGAGCGGTCGGCCACCAGCGCGTCGACGATCCGGACCAGCTCCCGGCGCGCCCGGCGGAAGCGCCGCTGGACCGGCAGCGGCAGCCACGAGGGCACCAGGTCCTGGGTGACCATGTCGAACATCGCCTGGTTCTGCACGGCCTCGAAGGCGTGCGCGATGGAGTCGTAGGGGTCCAGGTCGGTGCCGAGCAGGGTGCGGCCGAGGACCCCGAGAGTGAGGCCGGTGACCTCCTCCAGGACATCGACCGGCCCTTCTTTCCCACGGGTCCTCAGCGACGCGACGAGTCCGGCGGCCTCCTGCGCCACGGCCCCGGCCTGGGCGTTGATACGGGCCGGTCTGAAGGCGGGCTGCGCGGTCCTGCGCTGGGCGCGCCACAGTTCGCCCTCACTGGTGAGCAGTCCGTCGCCCAGGACGCGCCGGGCCTGCACCAGGCCGATACCCTTGTGGTAGTTGGCCGCGTTGTCGGCCAGCACGTGCTTGGCGTACTCCGGGCGGTTGAAGACGTACAGCTTCCTGGGCCCCGTCACCACCCGTACGGCGTCGCCCAGCGCGGCCGCGTCCCGCATCATCGCGAGCCGGTCCACCGCGAGCTTTCTCAGCAGCCCGGGCAGGGCCGTCGGCGGCGGCCCGGGCGGGTGGGCGCTCATACCGCCGCCCCGGGCGGCTCCGGTGCCAGGTCCCGCAGGCGCCCGCGGTGGAACAGCAGCGCGCCCCGGCCGGGGAGATCCTCCGCGCGGAGCACCTCCCCGAGGTAGATGGTGTGGTCGCCGCCGTCGTACTCCCGCCACTTCTCGCACTCGAAGTGCGCCGCGGCCCCCGGAATGAGGGGGGCGTCGCAGACCAGGCCCTCCAGTCGGCCGACCGCGTCGAACTGGCCGGCGCCCATCGGCCGCGACCGGTCGGCGAAGTGCCGGGCCACGCCCTCCTGGCCGGCGCCGAGTACCGAGACCGAGAAGGTCTCGGACCGGGCGAGGCCGCGGTGCATGACCGCGTCCTTGCCGACACAGACCAGGATCAGCGGGGGGTCGAGCGAGACGGAGGTGAAGGAGTTGGCCGTCATGCCCCGCGGGGCGTCGCCACCGACCGTGACCACGGTCACGCCGGTGGCGAACGCCCCGAAGGTCCGTCTCAGCCGCACCGGGTCCCCGGCCCGGGTGCGGTCCTGTGACGGAACGGCCAAGGTGCTCATGCCGCCCTCCCCACCGGGGTCCGGCTCCGCGCCGCGTACGGCTCGAGAGCGCGGGCCAGGGAGGCGGGGACGACCGAGGGCACGGTGTTGGTGTTCGGACCGCGCATGCAGGCGATCCGCTGCCGGCCCCGTGCCACGAGGGCCTCGGCGCCGCCGGTCACCTTGACGTAGTCGAAGGTGAACTCCAGCTGCGTCTGAGCCAGTTCCGACAGCCGCATGCGGATGGACAGCTCGTCGAAGGCGGTGATCTCGGCGAAGAACTCGCAGTCCACCTTCAGCGTGAACAGCTTCAGGTCGTCCTGTACCTCGGCCAGCACCTCCGGTGCCTTCTGCTGCAGGAACAGCTCCCGGCACCGGCCCTGCCAGCGAAGGTAGTTGACGTAGTACACGTTCCCGACGAGGTTGGTCTCCTCGAATCCGACCGTGTGCCGGTACTCGAAGTAGTCGTCCGACATGGTCTATGACCGTCCTTCCGTGAGTTCCGGTTCGTGCGTGAGGAATGCGAAGACAACGGGTTCCAGAGCGTCCCGCAGCGCGGTGACGAAGGTCGCGATCCGCAGTTCGCCCGCGGCGAAGACCACCCAGGCGTCCTCGCGCCGGGGCATCATCGTCAGCGGGGCGCCCGCCATGACACCGGCCTTCCGCAGGCACTCGACGGCGCTCCACACCCGCGTGGCGGCGGTGTCGGGCGCCTCACCGGTCTCCTTGGTGACCAGTTCCGCCACGGCCGCGTGCTCGCCGAGCAGGCCCTCCCACTCGTCCGCCGGACGCATGCAGACCGCCTCCAGGTCGCAGGCGACCTCTGCGTCCGCCACCGTGCTGAGGGTGATACCCAGGCCGTGCGCCGCCGACAGGTGCCGCTCTCCGCCGATCTCCGGGCGCCCGTCGGGCCGGTGGCGCACGGTCACCGGCCCCCCCAGGGTCCGGGAGGTCGCTGCCGAGGTGAACGCGCGGCGCTCGGCCACGGACTCGACCGGTGTGTCACCGTGCGGCTCGACCGCGACCGCGACACGGGCGCCGAGCACCTCCTCCAGCGTCCGCTCCAGGTAGGGGCCCAGCAGCGGGGCGACCCAGGGCCCGGAGCCGTCGGTCTTGCGCACCGCGTGGAGGGTCAGGCCCTCCCAGCGCTCCACGACGGCGCCGCTGGCGTCGCGGACCGCGATGTCGTACACGTAGGTGTCGCCGTCGCGGCTGCGCTCGACCGCGCAGTAGCGCAGCTCCCGCGGGATGTTCGGGCCGGCGCCGAGCGGGTGGATGCGCTCGACCCCCGAGGGCAGCAGGGTGGCGTCGGGGACGCACACCTGGTTGCCGTGCATCAGCGCGTCGCGCATGCCGGGGTCGGCCAGCAGCAGCTCGCCGGGGAGGAAGCCGGCGAACCAGCCCTGCGGCTCCCGTACCGCCACGTCCGCGTCCACATGACGTGCCGCGGCACGGTGGAAGCGGCGCAGCCGCTGGAAGCGCTCCCCCTGGAAGAGGATGCCGCCGTACAGGTCGGCCGCCGGATCCAGCGGGACCTGCGGTGTGTCCGCGGCGGTCTGCAGGGGCGGGCCGTCCGGCGCCGCGGCGCCGGAGTAGACCAGCCGGGCGCGGAAGTGCTCCGCCGCGAAACCGGTGTCCTGGGCGTGGACGGCGACGTCGACGGTGCCCGCGCCGGTGACGGTCGCGGCGACGCGGATGGTGGTGCTGCCATCGGGCGGGACGACGATGGGCCGCAGGAAGCGGGCGTCCTCGATCACCGGCGTCCCGGTCCATCCGGTGGTCGCGGCGCCGACCTGCGCCATGGCCTCCATGCCCATGACGGCCGGCATGAGCAGGTTGCCGTCCAGCAGATGGTCCGCGAGATAGGGATCGGTGCCCGCGTTCAGCTCGACCTCGGTGACCAGCTCCACCCCGTGGTAGCGGATCAGCGGGTTCCCGGTGAACCGCAGCAGCGGCAGGGGCGGCAGGTCGCGCCGGACCGTCTCGATGCCCTCGGTGCGGCCGCTGACGACCGTCACCACGGGCGCGTCCGGGTCGGAGACCAGCCGCAGCAGGATCTCCACGCCCTGGTCCGGGGAGACCGGGGTGATGCCCTCGCGGGAGAGCGACTCGACGACCGAGAGCTTCTCGCCCATACCGACCCCGGACCACACCGACCACTCCACGCAGCGGGCGCGGACTTGCGGATGGGTGCGGGCGACCTCCTCGGTGAGGTCGGCCAGCCACTCGTTGGCGGTGGCGTAGTGGGCCTCGCCCCGCAGGCCGGCGCGGCCGATGATGCTGCCGAAGGTCACCAGCAGCTTCAGGTTGCCGGGCCCGACCGCGTCCAGCACGGCCCGCAGACCGTCCACCTTGGGCGCGAAGGTGCGGCGGAAATCGGCTGGCTCCAGAGCGTGCAGGGGGCCCGGCTCGTTGCGCCCGGCGCCGTGCAGCAGGCCGGTGACCGGGCCCAGCTCCCGCTCCAGTTCGGCGACGGCGGCTCGGACCTGGTCCGGTTCGGTGACGTCGGCGCGGGCGTAGCGCACGGTCACGCCGTTGCCGGTCATCCGCTCCAGGTTGCCGGCCAGCTCCCGGTCCGAGGCGGGGTCGGAGCGGCCGAGCACGGCGAGCCGCGCACCGCTGTCCAGCGCGACCGCCAGAGCGCACTCGGCGGAGATGCCCTTGCCGCCGCCGGTCACCAGCAGCACGTCCGAGGGACCGAGCGGAGTGTCGGCGCGCTCCGCCCTGACGGGCAGGGCCCGCAGCGTCGGCACGCGGCGCACCCCGTCCGCGCCGTAGTGGGCCTCGCAGAAGCGGGTGGTCGCGGCCACCTCGGCCACCACCCGGTCCACGGTGTCCCCGCCCAGCGGTGTGTGGACGACGGTCGTGCGCAGGTGGGGCGCCTCCTGGTGGAGCGTCTTGGCCAGCCCGGCCGCGCCCCGGCCGTCCTGCACCAGGACGAAGCGCCGGCCCTTCTCCCCCGCCAGGGCGGTCTTCGCCCCGGCGAGGGCCTGCTCGACCAGCTCCGGGGCGCAGCCGGCCGGCAGACACACCAGCACCCCCGGGCCGACCCCGGCGTTCTGCAGCGCGTCGCGCAGCTCCCGCGCCGCCCGGTCGCCGGTCGGCGCGAACAACTCCCAGGAGCCGTCGCCCTCGGGCGCGGCCGCCGGGGGCAGGGGCACCTCGTCCAGGTCGACGCTGAAGGCGCGCGACCAGGCGGAGGCGCCCATGATCACCGGTGTCTCCGTCCCGCCGGGGGCCTCGCCGCCGGTGGCGGCCAGTGTCTCCAGGGCCTCGGCGAGCTCGGCGAGCGTGGCGGTGGCGAAGTTGGTCGGCACCCGGGCCGCCTCGATGCCCAGGCGGGAGGCGGCCTGGTTGACGATCTGACCCACCGTGATGGAGCTCATGTGCAGGTCGTCCAGGAGCCTGCTGTCCTCGGCGACGAGGTCGGCGGGCAGCTCGGCCCGCTCGGCGACGAGGCCGCGCAGCACCTCCAGCGCCGGGGTGCCGCCCCCGCCCTCCGGCTCCGCGGCCGGGCCCGCCGTGGCCGCCCTCGCGGGCGAGGCGACTGCTCCGGGCGAGGCGGCGGCCGCAGCGGCCGGCTCACCGGTCCCGGCGTTGTGCCCGGTTCGGGAGGCCCGGCCGGCGGGCAGGGCCACCCGCGGCGCCTGCTCGCAGGGGCTGGCCAGGAAGCCGAACTCCTGGCCCACCTCCAGCGGCCGGACCAGCCGGTCCTGGAAGAGCCGCTCACCGGCGACGGGCGCGCCGACGACGTAGGCGGCGCCGACCGCCCCCAGCAGTCCGCGCAGCGACTCGTCGTCGGTGTCCAGCGCGACGGACGGGACGCCGGTGGCCGCCGTCGCCAGTGAGCTCAGCACCCGCCCCGGACCGACCTCGACGAACAGGTCGACCTCCCGGGCGGCCGCGGTGACGGCCTGGGTGAACAGCACGGGGTCGGTGATCTGCCGCCGCAGCAGGCCGACCAGGTCCGTGTCGCGCGCCAGCTCTTCGCCGGTGACGGTGGAGACCACCCGGGCGCCGACCTCGCCGAGGCGGGCGCCGGCGAGCCAGTCGCCGAAGGAGCCCGCGGCCGGCGCCACCAGCGGGGAGTGGAAGGCGTGGGACACCGCGAGCCGGGTGCAGCCGACCCCCGCCGCGGCGGCGCGGCCGGCCACCTCCTCGACCGCTTCGACCGGTCCGGCCACGACGGTCTGCTCGGGGCCGTTGTACCCGGCGACGACGACGGGCAGCCCCTCGGCGAGCCGCTCGGCCTCCTGCGGGCCGGCCACCAGCGAGGCCATGGTGCCCGAGGCGCTGTGCTCGGCCATCGCGCGGCCGCGGACCCGGGCCGCCTCCAGCAGGGTCTCCTCATCCAGCGCGCCGGCCCAGTGCAGGGCGGACAGTTCGCCCAGGCTGTGGCCCAGGGCGACGGTCGCCTCCACCCGCAGGGCGTCCAGGACACGCAGACCGGCCGCCGAGCCGGTGGCGATGCGCGGCTGGGCCACGTCGGTGGCGACCATGTCGCCGGTGGCGGGCAGGGCGGCTCCGTCGTAGACCTCCGCCGCCTCCGGGAAGCGGCGGCGCAGCGCGCCGCCGCCGGTGCTCCTGCCCGAGCCCTGCCCGGGGAAGAGGAAGCCGATCCGGCCGCGGCCGGTGGCGTGTCCCAGGAAGCCGCGGCCGTCCGGGGCGAAGTGAGCGCACTCGCCCGCCTCCAGAACCTCGGCCAGGTTCCGCAGCCGGCGCTCGGCGTCCTCCGGGGAGGAGGCCACGACCGCGGCGCGGTACGGCAGGCCCCGCAGTTCGCCCTGGAGGGTGGCGGCCAGGTCGGCGACCTGGGCGTAGGAGACGTGGGCCACGAAATCGGCGACCTCGCCGATCCGGGCGCCCAGGGCCGCGGGCGAGTCGCCCTCCAGCAGCAGCAGCTCGCAGTCCTGCGCGGAGTGCGCCAGTGTGACGGAGCGGCGGTCGGGCGCCGTACGCCGGCGGGTGGCGGGCTCGTCCAGCACGACGTGGGTGTTGATCCCGCCGAAGCCCATGGCGGTGATGCCCGCACGCCGGGGCGTGCCCTGCGGCCAGGCCTCGGCCGTGCGCAGGGCCCGCAGGTTGGCCTGCTCGCCGGTGAGCAGCTCGTGCGGCTCGACACAGCCGATGGCCGGGGGCAGGACCTGGTTGTCGACGGCCATCGCCGACTTGATCAGACCGGCGATGCCGGCCGCCGCCTTGGTGTGGCCGATCATGCCCTTGATGGAGGTGATGGCCGCGACCGGGACCTTGGGGTTGACCGCGGTCCGGGCACTCATCAGCGCGGACAGCTCGGTGCGGTCGCCGACCGCGGTGCCGGTGCCGTGGCCCTCGAACAGCGGCACCGTGTCGATGCCGAACCCGGCCCGCTCGTACGCCCTGCGCAGGGCGAGCCGGTAGCCGCTCACCTCCGGGCGGGTGATGCCGCCCTGGCCGTCGGAGGAGACGCCCCAGCCCGCGATCGTCGCGTAGACGCGGTGATTGCCCGCCAGGGCGTCCTCCTCGCGCATCAGGACGACCATGCCGCAGCCCTCACCGGGCCAGAAGCCGTTGGAGCCGCGGTCGTACAGGCGCATCTCGCCCTTGGCCAGGGCCCCGGTCTTGGCGAAACCGATGATCTCGAACGGGTCGATCGACAGATCCACACCGCCCGCGACGGCGACGTCGATGTCGCCGCTCAGCAGGGAGGTGCCGGCCGTGGTGACCGACAGCAGCGAGGAGGAGCAGGCGCCGTCCACGGTGTAGCCGCCGCCGCCCAGGTCGAAGTGGTTGCAGACCCGGCCGGCGATGGTGTTGGCCAGACCTCCGGCCAGGGTGTCCTCGTCGACGGCCGGGAACGGCTCCTTGTAGGCGGCTTCCACATCCGCCAGGAAGTCCGCGATCCGACCGTCGTCCCAGTCCTGGTCCTTGAGCGCCCCGGCCATGACGCGGCGCACGTACGGCCAGCGCAGCCGCATTACGTTGGCGCGGGCGAACTCGCCGGTGAGGGTGTTGCCGACCACGACGCCGGTTCGCTCGCGCGGCAGTCCCTGGCCGCCGGCGAACCCGGCGTCGGCCAGAGCCCGTCCGGCGGTGTCCAGGGCGAGCCAGTGGGTCAGGTCGGTCGAGCGGTAGGTGCTGCCCGCTATCCGGTGGGCGACCCGGTCGAACTCGTATCCCTCCAGGACCGCCGCGTTGCGCGCGTAGAAACGGTCGGGGGCGGCGGGATCGGCGTCCCAGTAGTCCTCCAGGCGCATGCGCACCTCCGGCAGCCGGCGGAAGGCGCGGCGTCCGGCGACGGCGTTGTCCCACAGCTGACGGGGGTCGGCGGCGTCGGGATAACGGCAGGCCATGCCGACGATGGCGATCCTGGTCATGCCGCCACCCCGACCTTCTCCGGCGCGTTCTTCGCGGCGGGCTCGGCCGGGCAGGCGCACTCGCCGGCGCAGCCGCCGGCGCACTGTGTGGCGGCGAACTGCTCGGGGGTCAGCTCCCCGGCGGCGAGCCGCTCCGGGGCCTGACCGGCGGGGGGCTCCGTCTGCCGGCGCTTGCGCTCCAGGACGTCGACCGTCCACAGGTGGGCGCCGCGGACCAGGCAGACCAGGGCGGTGGCGAAGAAGATGCCGTAGGCGACGCTGAGCGCGGTGAGCACGCCGTACGCGGCCGCGACGCCGCCGCCGAAGGCGATCTGGCCCCATTTGGATGACGGGGTGGTCCCCGGGTCGGTGATCATGTAGTTGGTGAAGAGCACGAACGCCACCCCGGTCATCATCGCCAGGGCCGCGGGGACGGAGGTGTCGAACAGCAGGCCGCGGACCACCGCCTGCAGGACGTAGCCGCCCACCCACGCCAGGATCAGCCACATGCGCTCGGTGAGCTTGGCGTTGAGCATCGTGCCCAGGACGATGATGACGGCGGGGACGAGCCAGTCGAAGCCGCCGTCGAGGTACTCGGTGAAATGGTAGGGCGGGGCGATGCTGGCCCACGGGAAGAGCAGCAGGATGACGGCGATGCCGAAGTTCGACGGGTTCATGAAGTGCCGCATCCGGCCGCGCACCGGCGCGCGCAGCACCCACTTGGCGCCCACGGCGACGATGACGCCGAACACCATCGCCCAGACCTGGTCGTTGACGTAGGTGAGCATGTTCACCGCCAGGGCGGTGATGTGGGCCGGGTAGAGGAACTCCACCAGCCCGCGGGGGCCCTTGCCGCGGAACCGGGGTGCCCTGCCCTCGGAGCGGGCGCCGACCGCCTCCAGGGCGATCTCCACCGTGTAGGCGGTGGCCAGGGCGATGAACGGCCAGGTCCACGGCTGCTCGAAACCGAGGACGGTGTAGCCGAATATGTTGAGCACGGAGATGGAGATCGCGAACCGGCGCAGGGCCGTGACGACCTTCGGGTTGTGGCGCGGCGCTGCCGGTGCCTTCTGCTGTGCGGACATGGGGTTACTTCTCCTTGGCCTGTGTTCCGAGCTGGATGCTGTGGCGGCCGGGGGACAGCCGCAGCCGCTGCTCGTGTACGTCGCCCGTGCGGTCGCGCCAGGTCAGCCGGACGCTGACCGGGCCCCGGACGTCGTGGCCGAGGCCGATGTGCACCTCGGAGCTGCGCTTGCCGGAGTGGCCGCCGCCGCCGTCGACGCGGCCGATGCGCTCGGTCCCGTCGGGCAGGGTGACGCGGACCTCCGCGCCGACCGCGGGTGAGCCGGAGGGGTGGGTGAGCCGGAGCCCGAGATGGGCTCCGGTGTCCTCGCCGACGTTGTGGTAGAAGCCCGGCTCGCCCCACTGGTGGGCGACCGCGAGGTCGAGGCGCCCGTCGCCGTCGACGTCGCCGGTGGCGATGCCCCGGCTGGGGATGGGGACGGCGAGGCCGAGTGCGGGGGACAGGTCGGTGTACCTGCCGTCCTCGCCTTTGGCGAACAGGCGCATGGTCTGGCTTCCGGCGAGGTCGTCGCCCTCCCGGACGTTCGGCCACCAGGTGGGGTTGGAGATCAGCGCGTCGTTGGCGGTGGCCAGCTCCTGCAGCTGCGGCCAGCGGTTGTTCTTGCCCTTGACGAAGCCGAGGGCCTGGGTGATCTCCAGTACGCCGTCGTTGTCGTAGTCGGCCGTCTTCACGTCCCAGCCCCAGCCGGACCAGGCGAGCCCGAGGTCGGTGCTCCGGTCCTCGTAGGGGGCCTGGCCGTCCTCCAGACGGGCTCGCACCTCGGCTCTGCTCCCGGCCGTGCCGATGAAGGCGAAGTTGGACTCCTGGATGCCGAACGAGGTGGTGATGTTGCTGACGAACATGTCGTACAGGCCGTCGTTGTCCAGGTCGCCGAAGTCGACGCCCATGCCCTTGAAGGAACTGCGCCCGATCTCCTTGGACTTGGGCACGGTGCCCGAGTGGACGGATTTGACCTGGGCGAACTCGATGCGGCCGGGGCGGGAGGTGTTGTGCAGCAGCGCGGAGGTGCCGAAGTCGTGGGCCAGGTACAGCTCCGGCAGCCGGTCGCCGTCGAGGTCGGCGGCGGACGCGCCGAGCGTCCAGCCGTGGCTGAGACCCTGCGGCAGGGAGCCGTCGGTCTTCTCGTAGCCGTGCTCGGTCCACCGGAAGAAGTGGCCGCCGCCGCCGTTCTGGGCGTGGGAGAGCGAGTCGTTCATCACGACGTCGCCGTCCTTGGACGGATCCAGCACGGGGCTGTCGGGGAAGTAGTTGCCGATGAAGATGTCGTTGTGGCCGTCGCCGTCGAAGTCGGCGACGGCGGCGGCGTTGGAGTTCCACAGCGGGCCGGTGTACCGGGGGCCCTTCTTTCCGGGCAGGAGCTCGGTGGGGCGGAAGGAGCCGGGCGCGAGGCCCTTGTCCTTGCCCGCGTCCTCGGCGAGGAAGACGATGGGGGTGCGGCCCCAGTAGTACACGAGCAGGTCGGTGGCGCCGTCCTCGTCGAAGTCGCCGGGCACGCACCCCATCGGAGCCATCGTCTCGTCGACCGGCAGCGGGGCCGGGTCGAGGGCGAAGGGCGGGTAGGCATCCTTGCGGTTGGGCGAGGGCGTCACGACGACCTGGTCGATGCGCGGGTCGGTGACACACAGGTCGTTGGCCAGCCCGTCGCCGTCCACGTCGTTCATGGCGATGCCGGCGCCGACCGAGGATATCCAGGCGTCGATGTGCTCGTAAGCCTTGTTGACCTCGCGTATCTTCTTCTTCTCGAATCCGGCCGGCATGGCGACCGTCATTGATTCGAAGGAGAACTTATCGGCGAGTTTCGCGGTTTCGGACGCGGATGTCTCGGGGATCCGCACCACGTAGAAAGTCCCCACCATGAGGGTGAGCGCGGCGACTCCCGCTACATTCTTGCGCAGCCATCCGGTTACTTTTCTCACAGGTCGGCGCCTTTCCGGGAGATCGATATGGAGGCGATTTCGGCGGCGATGTCCCGGCGCCACGTCTCGTAGGCGGGGACATCTGCGCGGCCGCCTTGCGCGGGCATGCGGTCGATGCACACCCGCGCCGCCCGCTCGGGCGTCGTACCGCACAGAAGGCGGGTGGCCAGGTGGGTGTGCGCGACCGTGGTGCCCGCCCTGTCGCGGGCCTCGGCGGCGAAGGCGGCGCCCTGGGCCAGCTGGAGGCGGTGCTCCCCGGCCCGCTCGGCGAACCGGCGCAGTTCCTCCTCGTCGGCGGCGCCGGCGTAGGTGGCGGCCAGCCCCGCGCCGGCGTACAGGTCGCCGCGGCGGTCCTCGGGGTAGGAGGCGATCAGGTCGGTGACGGTGTCGGCGTCGGTGCCGCCGACGAACCACAGGGCCCGGCCGATGCCCTGGTCGATCACCTTGGCCGCGTAGTCGTCCGGACCGCCCGCCCAGTGGAAGGGGTGTCGCACGTGCGGGGTACGGACATAGGAATCGGTGCGGAAGTAAGCCTGGTGGAAGCCGTAGCCGTCCAGGATCAGCCACCGCAGCAGCGGGTCGGTGCGCTCCACGTCGGGCCACAGGAACCTCGGCAGGCGGGCCATCGCCCAGCCGATGCCGACGTAGACCATGTAGATGTGGCGGCGGCCCTCGCCGGCGAGGAGGCCCTCCAGCCTCCCGCCGTGGCCCGGCAGCGCGTCGTGCACGACCGCCCCCATGCCGGCGCCCTCGTAGGCGAACCCGCGGTAGGCACGGGGGACGGATTCCAGCATCTCCTCGGCCTCGGCGGCCGACCGGGCCTGGACCGTGTGGCCGTATCCTTCCAGGAAAACCCGGCCGATCGTCTCCAGCTGTTCCTGGGCCTGGCGGTTCTTCCAGTGGAAACCGCGCTTTTTCAGCGTCGTTTCGGAAATGGAAGGTGTGAGAATGCGGCGCCGTAGCGCCCCGAAGATCGTGGACAACGCAGTAAACCGCCTCTCGAGGAATATCCCCCAGTAGATGGATGATTTCGAATCTATCCAGGGAGGTCGGGCGGACGTCTACTCCGTATGTGCTCAAACCACGGCGGAGGCCAGCCGTTCGCGCACGTTGCGGCGCCAGAGTTCGTACGCCGGAAGGCATCCCGTCCCGGTCCGGGGCACCGCGCAATCGTCGGCCAGTTTGGCGGCTGCCTCGACGTCGAGCCCGGCGAACGCCCGGGTTGCGGCGCGGGTGTGGTCGGGCACGTGACCGGCGTGGTGACGGGCCTTGGCCGCGAACACGGACCCCTGGGCGGCGTGCTGGCGATCCTCCCCGGCCTCGGCGCGCAGCGCGGCGAAGCCCTCGGGGGTGTTCCCGCCGGCGAAGGTGGCGGCCAGCGCGACGCCGCTCCACAGGTCTGCCCTGCGGTGGTCGGCGAACGCGCGCACGGCCGCGCAGACGCGGTCGACGCGGCCGCCGTGGATGAACCACAGGGCCCGGCCGACGCCCTGGTCGACGGCGCGCCGGAAGTAGCCGCAGTCGCCCTCCCACGGGTACGCCCGGGGCATCCGCTGCTCGTCGACCCAGCGGCTTGTGTC
Source organism: Streptomyces verrucosisporus (assembly GCF_017114865.1). Classification (GTDB taxonomy): domain Bacteria; phylum Actinomycetota; class Actinomycetes; order Streptomycetales; family Streptomycetaceae; genus Streptomyces; species Streptomyces fenghuangensis. The sequence continues at coordinate 39,427 of NZ_JADEYH010000035.1, forward strand.
GAAGTAGGCGCGGTCGAAGCCGTACCCGTCCACGGCCAGCCAGCTCATCGCCGGATAGTGCTCCGGCCCGGTCAGCGGGGGCACGGCCTTCCGCCACAGCGGTCGCGGCAGGCGGGCCATGGCGAAGCCGATCCCGATGTAGTTGAGGAAGACGTGCGGTCTGCCGCCGCCCTCCATCAGATCCCGGGTGCGGCGACCGCGCGGGCCCATTGCGTCGCGGATGACGCAGGCCATCGTGGCGCCCTCGTAGGCGAACCCCCTGATCTCGGGCTCGACCATGGCCAGGCGGCGCTCGGTGTCGGCCAGGTCGCGGTCCCCGATACCCCACTCGAAGCCGCAGACGACCGCCTGAGGCACGGCATCCAGCCGCCGGGTGCTCTCGGTCGCCTCCACCGCGAAGCCGCGGCCGGCGATGCTCACCTCCGTCAGGGACGGAGCCATCGCCGCTCTGCGCAGCGCTCCCAGTACGGATACCACGGTCGTCCTCCCGTCACGGATCGCCCTGTCGGCAGCGGATGGCCCATCGTGGTGTGGCGGGGGAGCGCGGGGCATCTTCGGACGTGCGCAGGGGACGAGTGCTCGCTCGGTACCACGCCAGGTGTTCGAGCCGGCGGGAGGTGTTCAGGGGCGCGGGCGTGTTCAACGCACCGGCCGCACCTCCACCTCTTCGTCGTGCACCTGGCGGCCGCAGCCGGCACACCTCAGCTCAACGTGCACGGTGCCCTCACAGCCGATGTGGTCGGCCCTGCGCGGGGGGCCCGTTTCCAGCGGAAGATTCCGGTCGCCCCACTGCATCAGCGCGATGACCGCCCGGGTCAGATCGAGTCCCGCGGGGGTCAGCCGGTACTCATACCGGGCCGGCCTGTCCTGGTAGGGGACCCGCTCCATGATCCCGTGCTCGACGAGCCGGGTGAGGCGCCTGGTCAGGACGTTGCGGGCGATGTCCAGGTGCTCCAGGAACGCGTCGAAGCGCTTGGTGCCGAGCAGGGCCGAGCGGATGATCAGGAGTGTCCAGCGCTCGCCGACGACCTCCAGGGCCCGGGCCAGGTTGCAGTCCTGCCCCTCATAGGTGTGTCTCAGCATCCGTTCACCCTAGCGTCGGAGCGGTTTCCCGGAAGGGGGCCGAGGTGGTGAAGCCGCGGACCCGCGCACGGCGCACTGGCGGTCCGGCCCGGCTCCGGGGCGGCAGGTCCCACCGGTCAGGCGGCGGTCGGCAGCGGCCGCGCCGCGATTCCCGACCCGTCGAGCCGACTGTAGGCGTACGCCGCCGACACCAAGGTCATGTGGTGGTGCCAGCCGGGGTAGGAGCGCCCCTCGAAGTCGAGCAGGCCGAAATCCTTCTCCATCCGCCTCACCGACTCGGCCGTCCGCGACAGCGTCCGTACCAGCGCGAGTCTCTCATCCGCCCTGGCGCGGGTGAGGGAGGTGAGCCACAGCCGTGGCGGTCGGCGGTCTCCCGCGGTGCGCACCGCGAACAGCTGGTAGGTGCGCGGCGGCTGGGAATCGGACACAAGCGCCGTGGGCAGGTGCACGAGGCTCGTCATGACGGTCGTGCCGCGCCTGTGTCCGGGCTCGGCGGGCACGGTCTCCGTCTGGAACAGCCCGCCGGTTTCGAACTGGAACGGGCTGCGCGCGGCGATGAGCATGCCGCGCACGCCGGAGCCGCCTCGCTGCTGAACCTTCAGATGGCGGCCGAGTACGACCTTGAAGTCGTCCGGTACGGCGACGACGAAGTGGCGGTCGCGCAGGGTGAGGCCGCGTACCAGGTCGACCGCGTCGGGGGAGGCGGACAAGTCCGCCACGACCGGCACGGGGACTGCGCGGCTGACCGAGGCCAGGATGTCGACCAGGTCCAGGACGTGCCGCTCGACCGGCTGGTCGTGGACGCCGTCCGGGATACGGGCGCGTCTGCGGCGCTGCGGGTCCCTGGCCCAGGGGCCGGGCAGCAGCAGACGCCAGTCGACCGGGAAGGCCCCGTCGGGTACGGCGAGGAAGGCGCCGACGCCCACCTGGCAGGTGGCCGAGCGTCCGGTGGACGGGACGAAGCGCCGGTGCACGCCGCAGGAATGCTCCCCGCGCTTGCGCAGCACCGCCAGGTCCACGGTCCAGGCCTGCGGTCGCGTGCGGTGCTCGACCCAGCGCACCAGCTCCTCCCGGGGAGGCGCCCAGTCCCATGGGCTCGCGTTGACGAACTGGTGCAGCGACTGGGAAACGGTGGGGGATTCCGAGAGGGCGGCGGCGATGCGCCGCACCGACTTCTTGCCCGGGGTGGCGAGCAGGCCCTGCAGGTAGGCTCGCGCCCATCTGCGCTGATCGGCCCGTGGCAGGCGCTCGAAGATGCTGTCGGCGAACGCGGGCACCGGGCCCCGGGTGTCCGTGAGGGCGTGCGTGGTCATGGCGTGGTTCCCTCCCTGCGGCAGGCATGAGGCTGACGCACGCCAAAAGAATAGCGAACACCCTCTTTTTTTTGCGACCCTGCGGAGTCGGTCCGCGATGTCGCCCACTCGCCCCTCGCGCCGCGGGCGGCACCGGCGCCCACGGGGGTGTACGGCGTGACGGAGGGAGCCGCCCCACGCACGGGTGGCCGGCCTGCCCCGCCGCCCGGGTGCGAAGAAGGCGCTTTCCCGCATCTTCTCCCAGGTCACGGCGGTGGTGTGTGCTCCGGGAGGGTCACTTCACGGATTAGGCGCATCTTGGGCAACTCGGTATTGCCCGGCGTCTCCGGGGAGGAGCAGGGTGTTCACCTAACGTGAAGAGTGGACCACCGGGGAAGCGCAATGGTGCGTTGCGGTCGGAGGCCGTACCCCCTGTGCGTCAATCGGCGAGCGCCTATTCGGAGTCGGCATGGTGAAGCAGGAGAGAGCTCTACGGACACGCGCCGCCGTGCTCAGGGCCGCTGCGGAGGCGTTCGATCACGGCGGTTACGAGGGCGCCTCGCTGTCCCAGGTCAGCAAGGCCGCGGGCATGTCGGTGGGAGCACTGACCTTCCACTTCTCCACCAAGGCGGACCTGGCAGACGCCGTCATGGAGGAGGGCTGGGCGGCCGTGCAGGCCGTCCTGGAGCGCGTCGCGGGAGAGCGGACGCCCGCCCTGCGCGCCATCATCGACATCACGCTCGAACTCGCGCGGTTGATGGAGGAGAACGTGGCGGTGCGCTCGGCCATCCGCCTCACGCGGGAACGGCCCACCGCTTCGACCTGGTCGGACAGCTGGCTGCCGACCGTGCGGAAGCTGCTGGACGAGGCGCACCGGTCCGGCCAGCTCCGTGAGGACGCGCTGCCGGCGGACGTCGCGACACTGGTGGAACACCTGACGAGCGGGGCCGAGGCCTACACGCGCGAACGGAGCGGCACCGGCCCTGGCAGGAGCACCGGCCACCAGAGCGCCGCCGGCCGGCTGGAGCGCGTGTGGCACCTGGTCCTGACGGGTGTCCGCGCTCCCGAGGCCACCGCTCCGTGACGTTCAGGGGGGCAGCCGGAGACGCTCCGTCCGGTCACCTCACTCCGCCCCGCGGGTTCCCGGGGACCCGGCCGTTGTGACCGAGCGGTACCAGTCGGCGGACTCCTCCAGTCGTGCCAGAGGACCCGGACCCGGCTCGCACCCCGCGGCGCGCCAGGTGGCCGCACTGTCGTACCAGTGGTCGAGCGCGATGAGTGACATCTGACGCTCGGTCACCCGACTGCCGGACGACTCGAGCGCGCGAACGCATTCGCTCCAGGGCAGCTCCTCGGTGACCGCCGGCAGCAGTCCGTGCCCGGCCAGGGCCGTCAGGAGGTCGCCGCAGCGTACCGGAACGGGGTGGCCGGCATGGTGCACCGCCGCGGCGGCCGACCGCCCGGTGAGGCCGAAACGGACGATCAGGCGCGCGAGATCCTGGACGTCCACCAGGGAGAGCAGCGCCCTTCCGCCGTCCCACAGGGCGGGCACGGCGGTGAGCAGTTCGGCCAGGGTGGGGACCACCCACCGGTCCCCACGCCCCATCACCAGGCCTGGACGCAACACGGTCGCCCCGGCCGCGAGGGCATGCCGCTCGCCGGCCAGCCGGGACCGGCTGGCCGGCGAGACGGGGGCGGGCTCGACCTCGCCCACCACGATGCCGCGGTGGGGACCGGGGCCGTAGACCGCCGCCGTGGACAGGTGCACGATCCTGTGAACCCCGGCCCGCTCCGCCTCCGCCATCACGGCGGCGGTTCCCCGGTTGTTGACCGCGTCGCACCACGACGGGTCCGGGCCGAGCGAGACGCCCAGGTGCACCAGCACCTCCGCGCCCTCGCACGCACCCTTCAGCGTGCCGGGCTCCGCCAGGTCGGCCGGGAACCATTCGTCGGCGGCGGTCTCCCCGGTCGGAGGCCGCCGTCCCACCGCGCGGACGACGAATCGGTCTCCGGCGGTCCCCCGCCATCGCGCCAGTGCCCTCAGCACAGCCGAGCCGGTGAACCCGGTGGCTCCGGTGACCACGATCCGCGGGGGCCTCAAGCGACCAGTCCTTCCTCGCAGGGTCTCGCCCGGATCCTCGCTCTCACGTGCGGAGGAGCGATCCCGGGCAGGAGATAGCGCCACAGCATGGCGACGCGCTCCAGCAGGTCCTCCCGGCCGGTGGAGATGTTCGAGTACAGCTGAGTGCCGCTGTAAGCGCCCACCAGCACCTTGGCGAACTCCTCCTCGTCCACGTCAGACAGCAGCTCGCCCTGTTCACGCGCCGCGCACAGGTGCCCGTGGAGCTGTTCCACCCACTCCCGATAGGGTGTGTCGTCACGTATCCCCATCTCGCCCTGCTCGACCGAGAGGCGGACGCTCGCACGGACCAGGACATTGGTCTGCAGTGCCCGCGCCATGTGGAACGTCAGATCGACCAACCGCTGCAGTCCGGGCTCACCGGCGGGGAACTGGACGAACTCCTGCTGACTGGCGATGACGGCGTGGGCGAGTGACTTCTTGGACTTGAAGTGGAAGTACATGCCGCCCTGGGTCACCCCGGCGCGTTCCATGATCTTGCTGATGCTGGCACCGCTGTACCCGTACTCGTCGAAGACCTCGGCCGCAGCGTGGAGAATCACCTCTTTTGTCCTCACCGCCCGTTCCTGCTTCGGCCCGCTCATCTGGCGACCTCAACTTTTCCCTCGACAAAAAAAACGAACACCCTTATTTTACAGATCGGCCCCTACGGCTGATAGCGCGGGGGCGCCACGTACGCACGTTCCAGGGGAGAGCCATGCTTATCACCGAAGAACGCTCCGTTTCCGTGAGACCCGCTCTGACCACCACCGTGGCCAGAGAGTACGTACACAGGGCCGCGTTCTCCGAGGTGTTCCTGACAGGGTGGAACAAGGTCGAGAAGGACACCTTCACGGTCACCGCGCAGTGGCCGCGCAGCCACAGCTTCTACACCACCGAGCACGGCGTGCACGACCCGCTGCTGCTCTGTGAGACGCTCCGGCAGAGCGGCCTGCTGCTCTCCCACACCGCCTACGAGATCCCCTTCGGCTATCAGATCAGCTGGTCCCGCCTGCAGTACGCCGCCAACGCGCAGGCGCTACGTGCGCAGAACACACCCGCCGAGATCGAACTGCACGTGGCGTGCACCGACATCCGCTACCACCGTTCCCTGGCGGCCTCGATGACCATGCACATCGAGGCCGTCCGTGACGGCTCCCTGCTGTCGGTGGCCACCATCGCCTTCGGCCTGCACTCCCCCCGCGTCTACGAACGCCTCCGTTCCGGCCGGTGCGACGCCGCCCTGATGTCCGCCGAGGCCCCGACGCCCGTACCTCCGGTCGCCGGAGAGCTGACAGGACGCCTCAGGCCCCAGGATGTGGTCCTCTCCCCCACCGCAGAGGACTGGCGCTGGCAGCTGCGCGTCGACACCACCCACCCCGTCCTCTTCGATCACCCCGTCGACCATGTACCCGGCATGCTCCTGCTGGAAGGCGTGCGCCAGGCCGCCCACGCTCTGGAGCCCTCCGGCGGAGCGACGATACCGACCGCGATGGACGTCTCCTTCAGGCGCTACGTGGAGTTCGACGAACCGTGCTGGATCGAGGCCGAGACCGAATCCAAGGCGTCCGGCGGACACAGGTCCGTACGCGTCAACGCCCTCCAGCGGGGGAGTTTCGTTTTCACCGCGACCGCCGAGATGACCCCTGTCTGACCGGCGTGTGACCGCCACGCAGGCCGGCCGGCGCGGGTCGGCCGGCCTGTACATTCCTCGGAGCCGCGTGATCTGGGGGAAGGACGGACGGACAGCACCTCAAACGGCAGTGCTGGAAGCGGGATCGCCACCTCCGTCCGGTCCGGTGTGCCATCACCGGGCTCACAGTCGTATCCCCACGCATCGGGCCGCATCCCGGAGTGTGCCGGGAGTGCCGCTGCGGTGCGGCGGGGTCCGTCGTGCCCGGCCCGCCCGCGGGAACGTGCCCGGGAAACCGGAGGAGAGCTGCGGTCGCATCGCATGCCGGCGCTGCGGGACAGCGCGTGAAGCCGGCGCGCCGCGCCGCCCGGGAGCGACCGCCGCCCGCCACCACGACTCCCGTAGTGCACAGATCCCGGAGTGGCGGGAGAGGCACACTATCCGCTTCCTCCGGCCAGGACCGTCTCCCGCCCGGGGTCAGCCCCCGCGCCCGCCGGCTTCGCACCAGGGCCGTGCGTCGGGGAGCCGGCGGGTCCGGTACCGGCGGGTGCGGGCTCCTCCATCG
>NZ_JADEYH010000036.1 GCF_017114865.1 Streptomyces verrucosisporus
CCCGTGGAGAGCCGGCGAGCCCGGCCCCGGGAACGCGGGCCCTCTCCGGCCCGTACGGCGCCGACCGTCCGCCCGCAGGTCCGGACGGGCACCGGCTCCTCAACCCTCCCGGACCACGACGTCCTTGACGACCCGTTCACCGGGCCGGCCGCGGCGGCCGGACGGGGGCCGGGCCAGGGACGGCGCCGCGCCGGACGGGTCCGTCCGGCGCATGCCGGACGGGGCCTCGTGCCACAGCGGGGCCTGCTCCCGGATCCGCCTGAGCATGACGCCCTCGCGCAGCCCCCACGGGCAGAGCGTGAGGGCCTCTATCTCCATGCACCTCATGGCCGTGTGCGCTATCACGGCCCCGGCCAGGGACTGCCGGGCGCGGGCGGCGGAGATGCCGGGCAGTTCCGCGCGGGCGGCCGCGGGCAGGGAGGCCAGCCGCTCCACGGCCGCCTTGAGGGCCCCGCGCTCGATGCGACGGGTGACGAAGGGGCCCAGCTTGCCCGGAGGCGCCCCGCACAGCCGGGCCAGCTGCTGGAAGGTGCGCGAGACGGCCACGGCGGTACGGGGGCGCTCCCAGTAGATCCGGACCGCCACGTCCCGCAGTTCATGGCGTACGCGGCGTCTGAGCTCCCTGATCGCACCGGCCGGCGGAGGATCCGCCTCCCCGAAGTACTCGCGCGTCATCCGTCCCGCGCCCAGCGGAAGGGAGGCCACGAAGCCGGGCGTCCTGTCCCGGCCGAAGGCCACCTCCAGCGAGCCGCCGCCGATGTCCAGCAGCACCATCGGACCGGCCTGCCAGCCCATCCACTGCCGGGCCGCCAGGAACGACAACTCCCCTTCCGCCACACCCGACATGACGTACAGGGGCACCCCCGCCCCGCTGTGGACGGCCTCCAGCACCTGATGTCGGTTGGGCGCGTCGCGGACGACCGCGGTGGCGAAGGCGAAGGGCTGCTCCACCCCCCAGCGGGCGGACTCCTCCCTCATCTCGGCGACCGCGGTCACCACTGCGTCCACCGCCCGTTCGCCGAGCCGCCCGTCCGGCTCCACGTACTCGGCCAGCCTCAGCCGCCGCTTGGCCGTGTGCACCGGCAGCGGTATGTCACCGCCGCAGTCGGCGACCACCAGCCGCACCGTCTTGGACCCCACGTCCACAACCGCCAAACGCATGGAGGGCTCGTGCCCCCCGGCACCGTGCGGCATGCCATCGCCTCCGGCACACAGGCGCAGACCGGCCATGTCCCGCCGGTGTCCCGCCCGTGCCGTGCCATTGCACCGGCCAGCCGGGGGTAGAAGTCCCGCAGCGAACAGGGAGGTGGGCCGTCGTGTGCGAGTCGTCGCTGCGGGCCGTGGGGTGGGCGCGGTCACTGCCGGTGGCCAGCGGGGTGAAGGCCGCGCGGGAATGGGCGCGCGGCCATCTGGAGTCGCTGGGGTGGACGGAATCGGCCCCGGAGACGGTGGACGCGGTGCTGCTGACCGTCTCGGAGCTGGTGACCAACGCGCACGTCCACGCCCGCAGCACAGCCCAGTTGGTGCTGGCGTGGGACAACCGGTGCCTGCACGTGAGCGTGCGCGACTCCTCGGCCGACCTGCCCGCGCCCCGCTCCCCCAGCACCGAACGGACGTCAGGGCGCGGCATGTTCCTCGTCGACGCCCTGGCCGACGAGTGGGAGGCCCGCCCCTGCACGGGCGGCAAGGCCGTCACCGCCTGCTTCCGTCCGCCCGTCCGGCCCGCGGGGTGACCCCCCGCGGGCCGGACGGGCAAGAGAGCCGCGCTGCCGGGGGCCGTCAGTCCAGCGCCAGCACCGTCGAGACGGCCCCGCGCAGCACCTCGTCCGGGTCGGGTACCGGCCCGGACGAGCGCCACGCCACGAACCCGTCGGGACGCACCAGTACCGCGCCGTCCGGCTCCGTGCCGTGGGCGCGCGCCCAGTCCGCACCGTCCTCGGGGACGAGGTCGGCGTCCGCACCGGTTCCGATCCGGTACGGCGTCAGCGGCACGGACAGCTTCTCGGCGACCCGGCCGGCCGCCTCGTGCCACCCGGCCGCCGAGCCGGCTCCGGTGAGCAGGACCAGGGAGCGCTCGTACAGGTCCAGGGCCGAGATCCGCTCCCCGGCACGGCTGAGCCACATGTGGGGCGCCCGGCTGCCCGGCTCGCCCGTCAGCCGCAGGTCCCCGCTGACGGGCGGCGCGTCGGGGGCAGTACCCACGACGGCGCCGCGCGGGTAGCGGTATCCGACGGCCACGGCGAGGATGCCGCTCTGCGGACCGCGTCCCTGCGCGCCGGGGGCCGGGGTGTAGCCGGGGTGTTTGTGCTCCGCGGAGCGTGCCGAGGCACGGGCGGCGGTGGCCTGCGCGACCGGGCGGCGCTCGGCGTCGTAGGTCTCCAGCAGGGCCGGTCCGGCCCAGCCGCCGAGCACGGCGGCCAGCTTCCACGCCAGGTTGTGCGCGTCCTGGATGCCGGTGTTGGATCCGAAGGCGCCGGTGGGTGACATCTCGTGGGCCGAGTCGCCGGCCAGGAGGACGCGGCCGGCCCCGTACCGCAGGGCCACCCGTTCCGCCGCGTGCCACGGCGCCCTTCCGGTGATCTCCACGTCGATCCCGGACACGCCGACCGCGCGGCGGATGTGCTCGGCGCACCGCTCGTCGGTGAACTCCTCCAGCGTCTCGCCGCTCTCGGGGTGCCAGGGGATGTGGAAGACCCAGTGCTCCCGGTTGTCGACCGGCAGCAGCGCCCCGTCCGCGTCCGGACCGGTGAGGTAGCACATGACGAAGCGCCGGTCGCCCACCACCTCGGCGAGCCCCCGGGAGCGGAAGGTGACGCTCACGTTGTGGAACAGCTCTCCGGGGCCGCTGTGGCCGATGCCGAGGCGCTCGCGCACCGGGCTGCGCGGGCCGTCCGCAGCGACGAGGTAGTCGGCGCGGACGGTGGTGTGCTCCCCGGTCTCCCTGTTCCCGACCACGGCCGTGACCCCATCCGGGTCCGGCTCGAACCTCATCAGCTCGGTGGAGAACCGCAGGTCGCCGCCGAGTTCGCGGGCGCGCTCCAGCAGAACCGGCTCCAGGTCGTTCTGGCTGCACAGGCACCACGCGCTGGGGCTGATGCGGGCGAGCGCGCCGTCCGGGTCGATCTCCTGGAACAGCCACCGGCCCTCGTCCCCGGTCAGCGAGGGGGTCTGGAGAATGCCGTGGTTGCCGGACAGGACCGATGCCGCCTCCTTGATCCCCGCTTCGACGCCCGCCACCCGGAACAGTTCCATCGTCCGTACGTTGTTGCCGCGCCCCCGCGGGTGACTCGAGGTCCCCGCGTGCCGCTCGACGAGCGTGTGCCGCACACCGAGGCGGCCGAGGAACAGTGAGGCGGACAGGCCCACCAGGGAACCACCGACGATGAGGACGGGGGTCCTGTGGTCGGCTTCTTCGTTCATCTCTTTCCTCCAGCACATCGATTCCACGGTTGCGCGCACACACGCGCCCCGGACGGTTATGGATGCCACCGAGACGTCTGTTTCGCCCGCCCTTCACCCGGTTGATTCCGACAGTTTGCGGGACCGGAAAGAGCGTCACATGATCAGTTCTCATGACGACTGACGCCGAGTCAACGCCCTCGGCAGTCCCACCGTTCGCCAGCGGAAAGGTTCACAGGATGACGGTCTCGGGTCGCGCGCCCCAGGTGCCGGACCGTGTCTCCCAGTCGGTGTTCGACGGCTCCCGGCTCCGGGCCGTCCTGCTGGTGGACCTTCAGGAGGGAGCCCAGCAGCGCTTCCTCGACGCCTACGAGCGCATGTGCGCCCAGGTGGCCTCCGTGCCCGGCCACATCAGCGACCAGCTCTGCCAGTCCATCGAGAACCCGTCCCAGTGGCTCATCACCAGCGAGTGGGAGAGCGCACCGCCCTTCCTCGCCTGGGTGAACAGCGAGGAGCACCTGGAGACGGTCAGACCGCTGCGCGCCTGCGTCCGCACCATGCGGCCGCTGCGCTTCGGCATCCTCCGGGAGACCCGCGGCGGCGGGCGCGCCGCGGCCGCTCCGGGCGGGGAGCGGCCGCCCGTCCGCCTGGGCGACGGCACGGTGCACCACGCCCTGACCTACACCGTCCGGCCCGGCAGCGAGTCCAAGGTCGCGGAGATCCTGTCCGGCTTCGCCCCGCCCGACCCCGAGGTGGACGAGGCCACCCGGCTGCTGCGCACCTCGGTGTTCCTGCACGGAGACAGGGTCGTGCAGACCGTCGAGGTGCGAGGCGACCTGTCCGCCGCCCTCGGCCACGCCATCGGCCGGCCCGAGGTCCGCGCGGTCGAGGAGGCCCTCGCCCCCCACCTGGAGCGGGAACGCGACCTCGGCGATCCGCAGTCCGCCCGGGTCTTCCTCACCCGTGCGGCGATGCCGGCGGTGCACCGCACCGCGTCCGGCGGGCCGAAGTCGCCCCGGGCCCGGCGGCACGCCCTGTACTACCCGGCCCGGGAGGGACGCGGCACGGACCTGGCGCGGCTGATCGCCCGCCAGGAGGAGAGCGCCGCGAACGACCCGCACGACCCGGTCCGCGCCGTCACCGTCTTCCAGCGCGACGACATCGTCGTACGGATGGTCGAGGTGGAGGCCGAACCGGACTCCGTTCCCGCCCGGGTCCTCGGCCTCGGCGAACCGGACGCCCTCGCCGAGGCCGCCGGTCTGCTCGACCTCGAAGCGCTCGGCCTCGAGCGTCCCCCGGCCGACGAACGCGGTCTCCTGCGCCTGCTGGCGCACGCCGGCATGCGCCTGGTCACCGACCGGAGAGCACCGCAGTCCTGACCCGCCGGCCACGGCACCGGCCGGTCCCGCCCGCACCCCTCCCGCCCCTTTCCCACTCCCATGGAGCGAACGACCATGACCCAGCAGACCCCCCGCATCGTCGACCTCTCGGAGACCGCGCCCAATCGCAGGCGCGGAGGCGACCTGCGCGCCATGCTCACCCCCACCACCGTCGGCTCCACCAGCGGCTTCATGGGCCTGGCCATCGTGGAGCCCGGCGACCGCATCGGCGAGCACTACCACCCGTACTCCGAGGAGTTCGTCTACGTCGTCAGCGGACGCCTCGAGGTGGACCTGGACGGGGAGCCCCACCCCCTCGCCCCGGACCAGGGCCTGATGATCCCCGCGTACATGCGCCACCGGTTCCGCAACGTCGGCGACACCGAGGCCCGCCTCGTCTTCCACCTGGGTCCGCTGGCCCCCCGCCCGGAGCTCGGGCACGTCGACACCGAGGAGACCGCGGACGCCCAGCCCGCCGGAGCGTCCTCGTGACGCGACGCGTGGCCGTCACCGGTCTGGGCGTGGTGGCACCGGGCGGTATCGGCGCCGGTGCCTTCTGGGACCTGCTGGCGAACGGCCGCACCGCGACCCGGGGCATCACCCTCTTCGACCCGGCGGGCCTGCGTTCACGGATCGCCGCGGAGTGCGATTTCGAACCACTGGCGCACGGCCTGACGGTGCTGCAGACCGAACGCTGCGACCGTTACGTGCAGTTCGCGCTGGTCGCCGCCGCGGAGGCGGTCGGCGACGCCGGTCTGGAGACGGAGCGCGAGGACCCCTGGCGTCTGGGTGTCAGCCTGGGCACCGCGGTCGGCGGCACCACCCGTCTGGAGCACGACTACGTCCTGGTCAGCGAGCACGGCTCGCGCTGGGACGTCGACCACCGGCGGGCCGCCCCGCACCTGCACCGCGCGTTCTCGCCCAGCACTCTCGCCTCGGCGGTCGCGGAGGAGTTCGGCGCCCGCGGCCCGGTGCAGACCATCTCAACCGGCTGCACCTCCGGACTGGACGCCCTCGGCTACGCCTTCCACGCCATCGGGGAGGGCCGCATGGACGTCTGCCTCGCCGGCGCGGCGGACTCCCCGATCTCACCGATCAGCATGGCCTGTTTCGACGCCATCAAGGCCACCTCCCCCAACAACGACGACCCCGCACACGCGTCCCGGCCGTTCGACGCCGACCGCGACGGCTTCGTCATGGGAGAGGGCGGCGCGGTGCTGGTGCTGGAGGAGCTGGAGCACGCCCGGGCCCGCGGCGCGCGCGTGTACTGCGAGATCACCGGCTACGCCACCTACGGAAACGCCTACCACATGACCGGACTGACCAATGAGGGCCTGGAGATGGCGCGGGCGATCGACACCGCCCTGGACCACGCCCGCCTGGACGGCACGGGCATCGACTACGTCAACGCGCACGGCTCGGGCACCCGGCAGAACGACCGTCACGAGACCGCGGCGGTCAAGCGGTCCCTGGGCTCCCACGCCTACGACACGCCCATGAGCTCGATCAAATCCATGGTGGGCCACTCCCTCGGCGCCATCGGCTCCATCGAGGTCGCCGCCTGCGTCCTGGCACTGGACCGCCAGGTGGTGCCGCCCACCGCGAACTACGAGACCCCGGACCCCGAGTGCGACCTGGACTACGTGCCGCGCGCGGCGCGTGAGCGGAGGCTGCGGAACGTGCTGTCGGTGGGCAGCGGCTTCGGCGGCTTCCAGTCCGCGGTGGTGCTGAGCGGTCCGGGCGGGAGGACACCATGAAACCGCCAGGCGCCCGGCGCGCGGTCGTCACCGGCATCGGAGTCGTCTCACCGGGCGGAGTCGGCGCGGAGGCCTTCTGGAAGTCGGCCGCGGAGGGTCACAGCCTCCTGGACCGCGTCTCCCGGGAGGGCTGCGGCCATCTGCCGCTGAAGGTCGCGGGCGAGGTCCGCGGCTTCGACCCGGCCGCCGTGATCGAGGGCAGCCACCTCGTCCAGACCGACCGGTTCACCCACTTCGCCATGGCCGCCACCTCCCTCGCCCTGGAGGACGCCCGGCTCGGCCGCGCCGACATCGGCTCCCCGTACTCGGTGGGCGTGGTCACCGCCGCGGGGTCCGGGGGCGGTGAGTTCGGGCAGCGCGAGCTGCAGAAGCTGTGGGGACAGGGCTCGCGCCACGTCGGCCCGTACCAGTCCATCGCCTGGTTCTACGCGGCCAGCACCGGCCAGATCTCCATCCGCGGCGGTTTCAAGGGGCCCTGCGGTGTGGTGGCCGCCGACGAGTCGGGCGGTCTGGACGCCCTGGCGCACGCCGCCCGCACCGTGGCGCGCGGCACCGACACCGTCGTCGCCGGTGCGGCCGAGGCCCCGCTGGCCCCGTACTCGATGGTCTGCCAGCTGGGCTACCCCGAACTCAGCACCGGAAGCGACCCCGAGCGCGCCTACCGGCCCTTCACCGCCGATGCCCGCGGCTTCGTGCCCGCCGAGGGCGGGGCGATGTTCGTGCTGGAGGAGGAGGGCGCGGCCCTCGACCGCGGGGCCGAGCCCCGCGCCGTGGTGGCCGGCCACGCCGCCACCTTCACCGGGGCGTCCCGCTGGGAGTGCTCCCGAGCGGGGCTGGCGCGGGCGATCGGTGCCGCGCTGGCGGAGGCGGGTTGCTCGCCCGAGGAGGTCGACGTCGTGTTCGCCGACGCCCTCGGTACGGCGGAGGCCGACCGGGCCGAGGCGCTGGCGATCACCGACGCCCTGGGCCCGCACGGCCGGCGCGTGCCCGTCACCGCTCCGAAGACGGGGACCGGCCGCGCCTACTGCGGGGCGCCCGTGCTGGACGCCGCGGCGGCCGTGCTCGCCATGGAGCACGGCCTGGTACCCCCCACACCCAACGTCTTCGACGTCTGCCACGACCTGGACCTGGTGACCGGCCGGGCGCGCTCCGCGAAGCTGCGCACCGCCCTGGTCCTCAGCCGGGGACTGATGGGCTCGAACGCGGCGCTCGTGCTGCGGCGCGGCGCCGAACCTCCCACCGACCGAAGGAGTGCATCCGCATGACCGACCAGATGACGGGCCAGGTGACCGTCGAGGAACTGGCCGCGCTGATGAAGCAGACGGCGGGCGTCGCCGTGGATCCCGGTGACCTGCGGCAGCGGGCCGGCTCCGGTTTCGACGCCTTCGGCCTCGACTCGCTCGGGCTGCTGGGCGTCGTGGGCGAACTGGAGAAGCGCTACGGCCGGGACATGCCGGAGCGGGCCGAGCAGTGCAGGACTCCCCGCGAGTTCCTCGACTTCGTCAACGGCGTTCTGACAGCGGAGGCATGAGATGGCCGGGCACACCGAGAACGAGATCGTCATCGACGCGCCCCTGGACCTCGTCTGGGAGATGACCAACGACATCGAGAACTGGCCGCGGCTGTTCAGCGAGTACGCCTCCGTGGAGATCCTCTCGCGCGACGGCGACACCACCACCTTCCGCCTGACGATGCACCCCGACGAGAACGGCACGGTGTGGAGCTGGGTGTCACAGCGGACCGCCGACCGCGACGCCCTGACCGTACGGGCCCACCGCGTGGAGACGGGCCCCTTCCAGTACATGGACATCCGCTGGGAGTACGCGCAGACCTCCGGGGGAGTCAGGATGCGCTGGACGCAGGACTTCGCGATGAAGCCGGACGCACCGGTCGACGACACGTGGATGACGCGGAACATCAACCGCAACTCCCGCGTCCAGATGGCCCTGATCCGGGACCGGATCGAGCAGCGCGCCCGGCGGGCCGGCGAGCCCGCGGCGATGGCCGACTGAGAAGGGATCCTTTCCGTGCACCACACCCTGATCGTCGCCCGGATGGAACCGGGGGCGGCGCCGGACATCGCGAAGGTGTTCGCCGAGTCCGACCGCGGCGAACTGCCGCATCTGGTGGGCGTCGCCCGGCGCAGCCTCTTCCAGTTCGGCGACGTGTACATGCACCTCATCGAGAGCGAGCGGGATCCCGGACCGGCCATCGCCCGGGCCGTGGACCATCCGGAGTTCCGCTCCGTCAGCGAGCGGCTGACGGCGTACGTCCGGCCGTACGACCCCCAGACCTGGCGCGGCCCGAAGGACGCCATGGCGCGGTGCTTCTACCGCTGGGAGCGCGAGGGCGCGACCGTGCCGCCGCGCTGACGGGCCCGCCCTGCCGCAGGGGCCGGCACGACCGGGCGGGGAGGGGCCGGCGGAACCGTTCTCCGTCCGCCCGGTCGTGCCGTCTCCGCACTCCTTCGGATGCACCGTCCCCGGAGACGGGCCGGCCCGCGCCGCCGGGGCGTGACGGCCCGGTGCCGCCGCCCGTTGCGGGCCGGCCGGGGGCGGTGACGGACGCGGCGGGGGCCGGCCCGTGCGCCGGCCCCCGCCGCGTACCGGTCCCGTCACGTCCGGGCGGGGAGGGGCACCGGACGACGGTCCTCGATCCGCCGCACCTCCTTTCCGGGGGCGTCCCGGCCACGCGCCGTGGGGAGGTGCGGCGGTCGGTACGGAGCCGGACGGCGCCGAAGGGGGCGGGAAGGGCACGGGCGGACGGGCAGGCCCGCGCCCTCTCACCGGCCGGCCGCGGCCGGCCGTCCCCCGCCGCGGCCGTCGCCGAAGACCGTTCCGCGCTCGGTGGGCGCCTGGTTGAGTACCCATAGGCCGATCAGGGTGGCGAGTGCGAACACGACGGTCACCAGGACCGCCAGCACCAGCCGGCGTCTGCGCTCCCTGCGCAGCCAGCCGCCGCGGGCGGTGCGGTAGGCGTCGGGGGCCGCGTGGACGCCCCCCGCCAGGGCCTCCAGGGCCTCTTGGAGTCTTTCCTCCGTGCCGGGGGCGCCCGGGGCGGCGGGCGTGCGGGGGGTGTTCATCTCCGGGCCTCCATCGCCTGGGTCAGGGCCGCGATGCCGCGCGAGGTGTGGGTCTTGACCGAACCGGCCGATATCCCCATGGCCGCGGCGATCTCGCTCTCCTTCAGTCCCAGCCAGTGACGCAGGACGAGGGCTTCGCGCTGCCGGGTGGGAAGCCGCTGGAGCGCGTCGATCAGCACCCGCTGGTCGTCGCGGAGGAGTGCCGAGTTCTCGGCGGAGGCGACCGGCTCGGACGGCGGCGGCTCCATGTGCTTGCGGGCCACCTGGAGGTGGCGTATGCGCATCCGGGTCAGATTGCAGACCACGGACCGCAGGTAGGCCTCCGCGGAACCGGGCTCGCGCAGCTTCCTCCACTTCCGGTAGATCTGATAGTAGGCCTCGGCCACGATGTTCTCGGGGTCGTCGGCGCCGAGCAGTGTGGCCAGCCTCAGCATCGGTGTGTAGTGCAGGCTGAACAGGCGGGCCACCTCCGCCTCGCGCTCGGGTTCCAGCCTCTCGGCGGCCACCCGCGGCGGCGCCGCCGGCGCGGGCGGCACCGGGCCGCGCTCGGCCGGGGCGGGTGGCAGGACGGCGGCGCGGGCGGCCCTGCCGAACCGGCCGCGGGTGGGTCTCATGGTGTGCTCGCTCCCGTCTCGGGACGGCGTCTGAGGATGATACGGGGCGGGAGGGTGGTGGCGTCCGGACCGCGGGGAACCCCGGCACGGTCGAGGGCGAACGTGGCGGCCACCGCGACGGCCAGGTTCGGCAGCAGGGCGGCGAGGCCGGCGTAGACCTCCGGGCCGGACGGCCAGAAGGGCACCACCGGGGAGAACCCCTCCCGTACGACCATGAAGGTGCCGACCGCCATTCCGGCGGCCCAGCCGGCGAGCAGCGCGCGGTGGTGCAGGCGGCGGGTGAAAAGCCCCGCCGCAACCGCGGGAAGGGTCTGCAGGATCCATACGCCGCCGAGCAGTTGCAGGTTCACGGCGTCCTGGTCACGCAGGCCGAGTACGAAGGCGATCGCCCCGGCCTTGGCGGCGAGCGATACCGCCTTGGCGACCCTGACCTGGTGCTTGGGGGTGGCCGTGGGGTGGAAGTACTCGACGTACACGTTCCGCACGAACGAGGTCGCCGCCGCGATCGACATCACGGCGGCGGGCACCATCGCGCCCACCGCCAGTGCCCCGAAGACCAGTCCGGCCTGCGGCCCCGGCATCAGCCGGTCGACCAGCATGGGCACCGCGGCCTCCGCGCCTCCGTGCGGGGTGCGCACCCCGTGGGCCAGGGCGGCGATGCCCAGCAGCCCGAACAGTCCGAGCACCGCCGTCCACAGCGGCAGGGCGGAGGAGACCCGGCGCAGCACCCCCGTGCCGGAGGCGGCGAATCCCGCGGTGAGCACGTGCGGATACATCAGCAGGGCGAGTGCCGAGCCCAGCGCGAGGGTGGCGAAGGCCGACCGCTGGCCGGGGGCGAGGACGAGCGGCGCCCCCTCCGCGCCCCGCTCGGCAAGCGTGCTCCCGGCCGCGGCGAACATGGCGCCGGGGCCGCCCAGGTGCTCCAGGGCCAGCCAGACGGTGGCCAGGACCGAGCCGAAGACGGCCACGCCCTTGAGGGCGGATATGACGGTGGGAGCCCTCAGCCCGTGCCGGTAGGTGGCCACCGCCAGCCCGGCGAACAGCGCGGCCGTCGCCAGGTCCCCGGTGACCGCGTCCGGGTACAGACCGCCCGCGGTGAGCACCGCGCGAATCCCCAGCAGTTGGAGGGCCAGGTAGGGCATGGTCGCGAGGATGCCGGTGAGGGCGACCACCAGCGCCAGCGGCGGCGAGCCGTAGCGCCCGCGGACGAAGTCGGCGACGGTGACGTAGCCGTGGCGACGGGCCACGGACCACAGCCGGGGCAGCAGGGCGAACGCCAGAGGGCAGACGATCACGGTGTAGGGGAGGGCGAAGAAGGCGGTGGCCCCGTTGCCGTAGGCCAGCCCGGGCACGGCGGTGAAGGTGTAGGCGGTGAACACCGTGCCGCCGAGCAGCAGCCAGGCCCACACGGTGCCCAGGCTCCGGTCCGCCAGCGCCCAGCCCTCCAGCGACGGCAGGCGGTCGCGGGCGTGGAGGCGGCGGGCGGTGGCCGCCAGTAGCGACGCTCCGCCGATGACGGCGAGGAACGCCGTGGCCATGGCGCCGTCGGCCATCCATCACCGTCCTCGGGGTGCGCGGGTACCTCGCCCGCCGGTTGCCGGCCCACTGCCTTCCGCCGGCGAGGAGACCAGGGAAATCCGCCGTAAACCCGTTGTCAACCCGATCGCGGCGACCGGCAACTCTTGCACAGACCACAGGAGCCGTCCGGCCCCGCGGCCTGTGGCCTTGACACCGCTGTCCACCGGGGCCACGAGCCAGTGACGACCCGGCAAGGAGCCGCCATGACCGCACCCACAGCACCCTCCGCACCGACCGAACCACCGAGGAGCAGGCCGAGATCGGTTCTGCTGTGGACCGCCGTCGCCCTCCTCGGCGCGGTCGGCTGGGGCATGCTGGCCCTGGCCCGGGGAGAGGAGGTCTCCGCGATCTGGCTGGTGGTGGCCGCCCTGGGCTCGTACGCCATCGCCTACCGCTTCTACGCCCGCTTCATCGCCCGGCGCGTCCTGCGGCCCGACGACAGCCGTGCCACCCCGGCAGAGCGGCTGGAGGACGGCGTCGACTACCACCCCACCGACCGCCGTGTGCTGTTCGGCCACCACTTCGCCGCCATCGCGGGGGCCGGGCCGCTGGTCGGTCCGGTGCTGGCGGCCCAGATGGGCTATCTGCCGAGCACCATCTGGATCGTCGTCGGCGTGATCTTCGCCGGGGCGGTCCAGGACATGATGATCCTGTTCTTCTCCATGCGCCGGGACGGCAAGAGTCTGGGACAGATGGCGCGTGACGAGATCGGCAGGGTGGGCGGTGCCGCGGCGCTCATCGGCGTCTTCGCCATCATGGTCATCCTGCTGGCGGTGCTCGCGCTGGTCGTGGTCAACGCGCTGGCCCACTCCCCCTGGGGCACCTTCTCGGTCGCCATGACCATCCCCATCGCCCTGTTCATGGGCTTCTACCTGCGCTACCTGCGGCCGGGCCGGGTCGTGGAGACCAGCGTCATCGGTGTGGCCCTGCTGCTGCTGGCGATCCTCGGCGGCGGCTGGATCCAGGACTCCTCGCTGGCCGACGCCTTCGTCTGGAGCCCCACGACCCTGGTGTTCTGCCTGATCGGCTACGGCTTCGTCGCCTCCGTGCTGCCGGTGTGGATGCTGCTGGCCCCCCGCGACTACCTGTCCACCTTCATGAAGGTTGGGACCATCGTGCTGCTGGCGGTCGGTGTGGTGATCGCCGCACCGACGCTGAGGACCGACGCGGTGACCCCCTTCGCCTCCTCGGGCGACGGCCCGGTCTTCGCCGGGGCGCTGTTCCCCTTCCTGTTCATCACCATCGCCTGCGGCGCACTGTCCGGCTTCCACGCGCTGGTGTCCTCCGGCACCACGCCGAAGCTGATCCAGAAGGAGTCGCAGGTCAGGATGATCGGCTACGGCTCCATGCTGATGGAGTCCTTCGTGGCCGTCATGGCGCTGGTCGCGGCCTGTGTCATCGACCCGGGCCTGTACTACGCGATGAACGCCCCGGCGGGCATGCTGGGCACCACCGTGGAGAGCGCCTCGCGGGCGGTGGCGGATCTGGGCTTCAGCATCACCCCCGACCAGCTGGCCGCGGCGGCCAGGGCCGTCGAGGAGGAGACCCTGATCGCGCGCACCGGCGGCGCGCCCACCCTGGCGGTCGGCATGGCGGAGATCTTCTCCCAGGTGTTCGGCGGCGCCGGGATGAAGGCCTTCTGGTACCACTTCGCGATCATGTTCGAGGCACTGTTCATCCTCACCACGGTGGACGCGGGCACCCGGGTCGGCCGCTTCATGCTCCAGGACATGCTGGGCAACGTCTGGAAGCCCATCGGCCGGGTCACCTGGAAGCCGGGCATCTGGATCACCAGCGCCCTCGTCGTCGGCGCCTGGGGCTACTTCCTCTACGTCGGCGTCACCGACCCGCTCGGCGGGATCAACCAGCTCTTCCCGCTGTTCGGCATCGCCAACCAGCTGCTCGCCGCGATCGCCCTCACCATCGCCACCACTCTGCTGGTCAAGGCCGGGAAACTGCGCTGGGCCTGGGTGCCGGGCCTTCCGCTGGCATGGGACGTGGCGGTCACCTTCACCGCCGGCTGGCAGAAGATCTTCTCCGACGATCCCAAGGTGGGCTTCTTCGCCAACCGCGAGCGCTTCGTGGACGCCATCGAAGCCGGCCAGGTGCTGGCCCCGGCCAAGAACATGGACGAGATGCACACGGTGGTGCTCAACCAGACCGTCGACGGCGTGATCATGGCCCTGTTCCTGCTGGTGGTCGCCACGGTGATCGCCAACGCGGCCGTGGTGTGCGTACGCGCCGTGCGGTCCGCCGAGCCGCTGCCGACCACCGAGGCGCCCTACGTGGAGTCCCGGATCGAGGTCCCGGCCTCGTGGCCGTCGGACGGCGGGAGGGAGAAGGGCAGGGAGCCGGTGGGGGTGGGCGAACGATGACGGCCGCACTGCTCGACAGGGCGGCCCGGCTGCTGCGGGGGGTGCGCTGGTATCTGCGCGAGTTCTCCGGTGAGGCGGACTACGAGCGCTTCCGCCTCAGGCACCTGCGCGAGCACCCGGACGAGCCCGTCCCCTCCTGGCGCGAATACGAAAGGCGGCGTGCCCGGCACCGGGAGGAGCACCCGCAGAGCCGCTGCTGCTGACCCCCTCGGGGAGGTCATCCGCCGGCGTCGGCGGATGACCTCCCCGGCCTCCCCGGCCTCCCGCCCGGATACTGGTCCCCATGGGCTCAACCGCAACGGGCGGCAAGCCCGTGGGGAGGTGTGCGGTGCCGCGGCGGCCTACGGCGAAGTCCCTCACCCCCGCCCAGCGGCGGGCGGTCCTGGCGTCCGACCCCGCGACGGGGGAGCTGGCGGGGAGCCCGGCGACGGGTGCCGCGCTGCGGGACAGGGGCCTGGCCGTGGCGTACGGCGCGGCGGGCAGGTACTACCTGACCGAGGCGGGGCGGGCGGTGCGCGAGGGACTGTACGAGGAGTCGCGCCGGGGGCCGGTTCCGGCCGCGTCCGGTCCCCCGGCCGCTCCCGCCGGGCAGGACGGGGCGGGGGGTTCCGGTGCGTTCGCCGCGGCGACCGGTGACGGGCCGCCGCGGGAAGAGGGCTCCGGGCGGCGCGCCGCCGTGGCCCGCGCCTGGGCCGGGGTGCTGGAGATACGCCGTGTCACGGACGGCTCCGCCGGCACCGGTCCGGGTGTCCCGGCGCCCTGGGAACGGACGCGGATGGTCTGGGCGGTGTCCCTGGCCCTGGAGGCCGCGGGCGTACCGCCGTCGGCGGTGGACGCGGGCGGACGCCGGGTCGGGGCGGGATACCGCGTCCTCGAATCCGGCGAGCCGGGCACGGTACGTGTGGAATGGCGGGGCCCCACCGCCTCCACCGGACGCGAGCGGGCCGAACGGGAACTGAGGGCGTGTGCGGAGCGTCTGACCGGGTGCGGCTGGGAGGCGTTGCTCTACTGGGGAGCTCGCCGCACCCCTTTCCTGCTGGTCACGCCCGGCGGGCTGTGAGGGCCCGGGCGACGCGCCGGCCTTCCGGATCCGCGGAGGTGCCGTGCCGGAAGCCGTGCCGGGGACGCGGTCAGCGCGACGGGGCGGAGACCGGCTCCCCCTGCCCGGCGAACGCGTCGGCGCGGACGTTGGGCGTGGGGCTGCCGGTCACCCGGTAGCGGCCGTTGGGCAGGTCGTCGCAGACGGTGACGCGTACGGTGAGCGGACCGGCCCACTCGTAGCCCTTACGCTCCCCGTGGCGCGCCAGGCTGTCCGCCAGGAGCTGGCCTATCTGGCCGCCGCGCCGCGCCAGTTTCCCGTGCACCGAGGCGGAGAGCTCGACCTCGTAGGCGTTGGGAACCACCACACGGCTGTGGCTGCACACCACGGCGTGGTCGTCGCACTCGCGCCGCAGGGCGCCGAGGAGCTCGACCGGTTCCCTGCGGAGCATCCTGGCCAGCGGCGAGTGCTCCCAGCTCTCGACCTTGCGTTCCCATCGGTTCAGAGTTCCCATGACAGACCGCGTGCCCGGGGCGGATCGCCGCATGCGCGCCCGAATGGCCGGATCCTTACGGTTTCGCGCCTTCGCGCGGATGCCGCCCGCACACACGGTGGCCGGCGCCACCGACCCGCGGTGGCCGCACGGGCAGGCCCGGGAACGGGGATCAGGGGCGGGCCGCGGAACGGGACAAGGCCGCCGCTTCCCGTGAAGCGGCGGCCTTGTCCCGGCACGGATCACCCGGCGGTTCGGCCGGCCGGCTCGCGCCGGTACCGGGGCGGGGCCCTGCGGAGTTCCCGTCCCGCGGTGGCCGCGTCTCACGCGGCGCGCTCGTCCTCGCGCGGGGCGGCGGACCGCGACGGCCCGCCCGCCGGCAGGTCCGGCACGGCCCGCAGGTGGCGTTCGCGCGGGGCCTTGGCGGGCTCCGGGCCGGCCTCGCCCAGCATGCGTTCCTCGTACCGCCCGAGGGCGAGCATCACGCACAGCAGCAGGGGAGGTATCACGAAGGCGGTGACAGCCACGGGGACTCCTTGGGAAAGGAAGGGGTCGACCCTTTCCGCGTTGCCTCCCTCACCGGACGGAAACCCCCGTAAGATCCCTTTCGGGTCATTCGGACGGCCCGTGCCGGCCGTCACAGCCATCCGTTGCGGCGGAAGGCCCGGTACAGGAAGCCGGAGGAGGCGGCCATCGCGGTCACGGCCAGCGGGTAGCCGAAGTCCCAGCGCAGTTCGGGCATGTGCTCGAAGTTCATTCCGTACAGGCCCGCGACCATGGTGGGGATCGCGAGGATCGCCGCCCATGCCGAGATGCGGCGCATGTCGTCGTTCTGCCAGGTGCCCACCCTGGCCAGGTGGGCGTCGAGCGCGGAGTTGAGCAGCTCGTCCAGGGACCGGACCTCGGTGTCGGTACGGTCCAGGTGGTCGGCCACGTCCCGGAAGTAGGGCAGCGCCTCCTGCGGCCACCGTGACCCGGACTCTGCGGCGAACTCCCGCGCCACCGGGACCAGGGGGCGGACGGCGTCGCGGAACTCCAGGACCTCACGCTTGAGCGAGTAGATCTCCTCGGTGAGGTCGTCTCGGGACGGGGAGAAGACGCAGCGCTCCAGCCGGGTGAGGTCGGTGCGCACCTTCTCGGCGGCATCGCCGTAGGCGTCCACCACCACGTCCAGGGCGGCGTGCAGGACCGAGACGGGGCCGAACCGCAGCATCGCCGGGTCGGCGGCCAGCCGGCGGGCGGCCTCGGCGGCCGGATCGGCCGGCCCGTGGCGGACGGTCATCACGAAGCGGGGGCCGAGGAAGACCATCACCTCGCCCGTCTCCACCTCTCCCGCCTCAGCGCCCGGCCCCTTCCCGACATACCACAGCGTCCTCAGCGCCACCGCGTGCACATCGTCGTACCGCTCGTGCTTGGGGCGCTGGCGCGCGTGGACCGCGTCCTCGGCCGCCAGCGGGTGCAGCCCCAGCTCGGCGGTCAGCTCGGCCACCTCCCGCCCGGTGGGGGAGTCCAGGCGCACCCAGCCGAACTCCCCCTCGCCCAGATCGCGCAGGTGCTTGAGCACCTTCCGCCCCGCCTCGTCGGGCCGCTCGCAGCCGACCTGCCGGGCCGTGCCGTCCTCTTCCCGGTAAATCACGCACTCCATGTCACACGGATGCTTCGCCTGTCCCGTTCCATGCGTGACCGCCCCATGGCTCCGGTACCCGCACCGCCCCGCGGGCGCTGCCGAACGCCGCCGCGATGCGGGCGGCCGAGGTGCCCGGGCCGGTGGGACCGAGAGGGAGGCGCGGCGGCCCTCCCACCGGACGGCGCAGCTCGGACTCCGTGTAGCGTCGGCATCCCTGGTGCCAGACGAGGATGCCGGCCATCCAGTGCTGGAGCTCCCGCGCGTAACCGGTGAGCGTGGCGCGGACCTCGGAGTCGAGGGCGAGGTCCTCGAACATCCGGGGCAGCTCGGTGGAGACGACGCGCTCGAACTCGCGCATCCGGGAATCGGCCAGATCCCCGACGATCCTCAGGGCCTCGGCCGTGCCGCAGTCGAGGAAGTTCCGTACGACGAACACGCAGTTGTGGATCTCACCCTCGAACTCGATCTCCTTGCGGTAGGAGAAGAGGTCGTTGAGCAGGCCCGCGTAGTCCCCCGCCGCGTGCTCCATCGCCATGACCGGACGGGCCCGGTAGATCTCGGCCGGCACCGTCCTGCCGTGGGAGAGCCTGGACAGGCTCATCGTGAACTCCGCGCCGAACGTCTTCCTGCGCATCTCGACATAGTCGACCGGGTCCGGGACGCGGTGCGCCGCCTGGTTGGCGAGCTCCCACAGCCAGCTGCCGGTCATCTCCTCGATGGTGCCGCGGAAGGCGCGGCGGGCGTCCACCGCCATCGGGCCCGTCGTGCGGGCCCACAGGTCGGCCAGGCCCCGTTCCAGCGCGTTCGACGGCGCCGGGACGTCACCGGAGTCCACCGGCATGAAGGACGACAGGCGCGCGGTGCACACCTTGGCGCCCGCCATGTCGCCGGTGCGTCCGAAGACGACCGGGTAGTAGTCGTCGCCGTAGGTGCCCCAGGTGAGCCAGCCCGTGGTCAGGTCCAGTTGCGCGGGCGAGGCGTCGGGGTGGATCCCGGCCGAGCAGAGGGCGAAATCGAAGGCCCGCAGGCTGTGCTCGTCCCAGATGCCGGAGAAGGGGACACCCGGCACCGCGTCCAGCATCCCCATCCGGTGCGCCCAGTCCACGACGTTCTCGCGGGAGGCGTCCAGGTGCGGGCTGAGCCGGGTGGTGTACGGCATGCGCAGCTTCGGGAGGCACACCGGCCCGACCCTCTCGTACGGGGGGTGCGCATGGCTCCTGAGCCTGGTCGGCAGGGTCGACGCCACCGAGGCCGCGATGCGGGCGGCCGAGGTGCCCGGGCCGGTGGGACCGAGGGGGAGGCCCGCCCCGCCCGGCAGGGGGGCGCCGCGCCCACCGGCCGGGCCGTCGTTCATGTAGCGACTGGAGCGCATGTGCCACTCGTGGCCGCCGGCCTGCCAGTCCTGGAGGCCCTTGGCGTACGCGAGCACGTCGGCGCAGGACGTGTGGTCCAGGCCGTGTTCGGCGAACAGCGGCGGCAGTTCGGTGAGAACCGTGTGCTCGAACTGGTGGAGCCGGGAGGTGATCAGGTCGTTGACGGCGTCGGCGGCCTGCTGGGTGCCGACGCCGAGGAACGTCTCGAAGACCAGGACGCCGTTGGAGAGTTCGCCCTCCTCCTCGACCTCACGCTGGTAGGAGAAGAGGTCGTTGCGCAAGTGCACCGCGTCCGAGAAGGCGTCCCTGAGCACCCGGAGCGGGCGGCTCTCCGCGACCGCCCCGGGCACCTCGGCTCCCGCCGCGAACTCCACCAGACCCGCCGACCAGGGAGCGCCGCCGACCTTGCGGCGCATCTCGATGTACTCCAGGGGGTTGGCGATCCGCCCCTCGCTGATGTTGGCCAGCTCCCACATGCTCTCCTCGAGCAGATGGCGGGTGGCCTGCGCGAACCGGTGGCGCCAGCCGTCCGACATGGCCGGGACCGTACGGGTCCACAGGTCGGCCAGGCCCCGCTCCACCGCGTTCTCCGGCGTGCCGGGGGCGTCGGCGCCCCGGGCCGTTCCGCCGGGGTCGGCCGGCATGAAGGCCCGCAGCCTCTCCAGGTACTCGCCGGCACCCGCGATGTCCCGGTCGCGTTTGAATCTCTCCAGGAAGTGGTCGTCGAAGAAGAACACCCACACGTACCAGTCGGTCACCGTGGCCAGCCGGTCGGCGGACGCGTCCGGGTGGGTGTAGGCGCACAGCAGGGCGTAGTCGTGGGAGTCGTAGTCGTCCTCGTCCCAGATCCCGGAGCCCTCGATCATCCCCATCCGCCGGGCCCACTGCTTGGAGTGCGCCCTGGCCGGCTCCAGGTGGGGGTTCAGCCGCGCCGGATACGGCTCGTAGAAGTCCGGCAGTTCGAAGGGCCGCGACACGCGCGCCTCACTCTCCTCTTGTCGTCCCGACCGCCCATCACTCCCCTTCGCGGGCGATCTCGACGTTCTCCAGGACGCCGAGCGCGTCGGGCACAAGCACCGCGGCGGAGTAGTAGGCCGTGACGAGGTAGGAGATGATCGCCTTCTCGTCGATGCCCATGAACCTCACCGACAGGCCGGGCTCGTACTCGTCGGGGATACCGGTCTGGTGCAGGCCGATGACGCCCTGGTCGTCCTCTCCCGTACGCATGACGATGACGGAGCTGGTGCGCTCCCTGGTGATGGGGATCTTGTTGCACGGCAGGATCGGCACGCCCCGCCAGGCCGGGACGTGGTTGCCCATCAGGTCGACGTGGTCGGGGTAGAGGCCGCGGGCGTTCATCTCGCGGCCGATGGCGGCGATGGTGCGCGGGTGGGCCAGAAGGAATTTCGAGCCACGGCGACGGCTGAGCAGTTCGTCCAGGTCGTCCGGGGTCGGCGGTCCGGAGTGGGTCTGGATCCGCTGGCTGTACTCGGCATTGTGCAGCAGGCCGAACTCGGGGTTGTTGATCAGCTCGTGCTCCTGGCGCTCGCGCAGGGCCTCGACGGTGAGCCGCAACTGCTGCTCGGTCTGGTTCATCGGCTTGTTGTAGAGGTCCGCCACGCGGGTGTGGACCCGCAGCACGGTCTGGGCGACGCTGAGTTCGTACTCGCGCGGACGGAGCTCATAGTCCACGAACGTGCCGGGCAGTTCGGGCTCTCCGCTGTGGCCGGACGCCACCGCGATCTCGGCCTCGCCCCGTTCGTTCTGCCGCTGCCGGGGAAGGGCGGCGAACTGCGCGACATGGTCCCGCAGAGCGGGCGAGCTCTCCATGACGGAGGTGAACTCCCGCCGCTGGAGGGCGAGGAGAGTGCCGCCGGTGACGGCCTTGGCGGTGTACTCCCAGACCGCCTCGCCGTCGAGCAGACTCTGCTCGCCGAAGCGGTCCCCGTCGCCGAGCACGCCCAGACGGGTGGGCTCGCCGTACGGGCCGCTGCCGGTCTTCTGCACCTTGCCGTGCGCGATCAGATAGATGTGGTCGGCCGCGCCGCCCTCCTCCGCGAGCACCTCGCCCGCCTCGAAGTCGCGCTGGACGAAGCGGTTGGCCAGGGCCGTCAGCACGCCCACGTCCTCGAAGCCGCGCAGTACCGCGAGTTCGCCCAGCTCCCGCGGGATGACCTGGACGCGTGAGCCGGTCTTCACGAACTCGATCCGGCCGTCACCGACCGTGTAGGTCAGACGGCGGTTGACACGGTAGACACCGCCCTCGGTCTGCACCCAGGGGAGCACCTTGAGCAGCCAGCGTGAGGTGATGCCCTGCATCTGGGGTACGGACTTGGTGGTGGTGGCGAGGTTCCGCGCGGCGGCGGTGCCGAGGCTGAGGCTCTGGTCCTGCTGCGCTTCACCGGCTGCTTCTACCGACATCGGCCGTGTCTCCTTCGGGTGGACGTGCGCGGGTGGGACATACGGCGAGGGCCCGGCTCCGGGCGTGGGGTCCTCGGCGGTCGAGCAGCACGCTAGGCGGGCGCCGCGGGCGAGGGCCATGGTGATCCAATTCTTCTCACACCATCGGGTGCTCTTGATCGTCAGATGTTTATCGATCTTGGCTCCGAGGCAGCGGTCTCGCTTCAGCCAGGCTCCCGGCCCGTTCCCGGGGCCCTACGCCACGACAGGCGGTACACCACCGGTCTTCGTGCGCCCGGACGGGGACCGGGGTCGGGGCCGCGCGCGCTAAGCGCTCCGGCCGCTTCCGGGCGTTCCGGGGCCGGACGTGTCCGCCGTCTCCCCCGCCGGCGCCGGCAGCCCCATCGGGTTGGGGAACCGCAGCGCCGCGGCGCTCGCGCGGGCCATGGGGCCGAGCAGCCGGCGCAGCCGGTCCCCCGTCGCCTCGTCCAGTCCCTGCCAGGGACGTGCGGCGGCACGGTCGGTCGCCTCCTCGACGGCACGGTGGACCAGCCGGCCCTCGGGTGTCGCCCTGCCGCCGGGCCCCAGCAGGCCGCGGGCGGCCAGCCGCCGTTCCGCGGCCCGCCACTCTTCGTCGCTCCAGCCCCGGTGGGGCTGGAGTTCGCCGCGGGGAAGGTCGATGCCCGCCCGCAGGACGAGGGTCTCGCAGCCGTCGAATCCCGCGGCGACCAGGGCCGCGACATGGCCGTCGCCTCGGTGTTCGCGCAGTACGGTCGCCGCGTGCCACAGGCGCTCCACCGGGTCCGGAGGAACGGGCAGCGCCCGGTTGGCCGCGGCCAGCACTCGCCCGGCGCAGTCCAGCTCCCGGAGCACGGGCAGCAGGAGACCGGCCGCCTCCTCCACCTCGCGGCCGTACCCGGACAGCAGGCGCCGCAGCGCCGCGCCCGCCCCGGTGCGCCGCGCGTCGAGGGCCCGCTCGGGCGTCACCGCCGCCCAGAGGCCGGGCAGGGCCCGGGCGACCATGGCCGGGGAGAAGCCGAAGAACGCGGCCGTGACCGGTTCCGGTCCGGTCTCCCCCAGCGGCGCGGCGCGCCCGGCGAAGTAACCGCGCCAGAAGCCGCGCAGCCCCGCGTCCTCGAACGCCTCCCGGGCCTCCGGCGCGAAGTAGGTCACCGCGTGGAGCGGTTCGAGCAGGGCCCACAGCTCGCGTGCGGTGTGCGACGGGTCCTCCACATCCTCTCCTCCTCCCCTTCTCCTCGACGGCTCACCGGCTGTCCCTTCCCGCCCGGCGGACGGTTCACCCGTTACCGGAGTGTCCCGTTCCGCCTTGTCCGGCGGGGATCCTGAGCCGATGTCACGGTTGCCCGCCATGGGCACCGCGCCTCCGGAAGAACGACCGCACTCGCGTGATCGAACGTCTGGTCAGGTCACGTGATCGTGGCTACGCTCCTGCGTGGTCACCGGCTCCCCGGCGACCGCGGCGGCCCTGTGTCCTGCTCGGGCGCCGCACCCGAGCACGTACCCGAACACCTGAACACCTGCGAGGAAGAGGAATCGGCGGGCGACCGACCGTCCCCGGTTCAACGCGCGTCGACCGGCGTCGTCACCCGACGGTCCGGTCGGCCGGACCGTCCCCCGGCCGGACCCCACCGGTCCGCCGCGGGAGTTCGATCAGCGACTCGTGCCGGCTTCGATCGCCGGCGCCCGGGAGGCTGTGTGAGGCACGACAGCGGCAGGAACGGAAAGAGCGGCGGGGATGTCCCGGAGGACGGGATGGAGGCGGTGTTCACGGAAGTGGACGCGATCCGCCGGGAGTTTCCGGACCGCTCGTCGTTCCGCGAGAGGGACACGCTCAAGATCCTGGCCGAACGGATCGAGGGATCCCCGGAACTGTCCCGCAGACCCGTGGTGCGGGCCTTCCTGGAGGACATCGGCTCC
This sequence comes from Streptomyces verrucosisporus, assembly GCF_017114865.1. Lineage (GTDB taxonomy): Bacteria > Actinomycetota > Actinomycetes > Streptomycetales > Streptomycetaceae > Streptomyces > Streptomyces fenghuangensis. Next base: position 23,055 of record NZ_JADEYH010000036.1, read on the forward strand.
TTCGCCCCCGGCGACCGGCTGGACGCCGTCAAGGGGCACATCAACGGCCGCCGCGACAACCACGTCTTCTCCCTCTTCGACGCCTCCTACTTCCCGAAGCTGTCGCTGGACTACCTCACCTACGAGGAACTGCCCGCCGATCCCCACCTGGCCGAGCGCTACGCCAGTCCGACGGCCCCGGTCGTCATCACCGGGCGGTCGCAGGGCTTCACCTCGCGCGTGGTGGTGGCGCTCTTCCCCGAGAACCACATCGACGGCCTCCAGCGGCCGGACGACCTGATCTTCTACTTCATCGACAAGTTCGTCGAACGGCACAACCGCATCACCCGGAAGATGATCGGCGCGGTGATGGCCGAGGACAGCTTCCCGCGCATCCAGGGCGCGCCGGACGAGCGGATACGGCAGGCCTCGTCCTGGTGGGTGCGACTGCACGAATACCACCACCGGCAGGGCGACATGCCCATCCCCGAGTTCCTGTCGGCCAAGAAGTACAAGCCGCTGGCGGGTCTGGAGGAGCTGCGCGTGGACGTCTCCGCCATGCTGGCCCTGCTGAACGACCGCGCGCTGCCGCGCGAGGAGGCGCACACCGCCTACGAGTACATCCTGGCGGAGCGGCTGCTGCGCTACGCCGTGGAGGGCATCCCGCGCCCCAACTACGACGCCGTGGCGTCCCAGCTGCTCTTCGGCTATCTGAGCGAGCACGGAGGCATCCGTGTCAGGGACGGGGTGATCGGGCTCGGCGCGGCGGTCCCCACGGTCCTGGCCGAGTTCCTCGGCGAGATCCAGCGCATCGAGGCCGCGATCCACCGGGAGCCGGTGGAGGCCGTCCGGGGGCGGCTGCTGGAGTTCACCAACCGGTACACCGACTACGACCCGGTGGCCCGGGACTACCGGTACGTGCCGTTCTTCGCCGAGGTCAAGGAGCGGCTGGGCGTCTAGGCCGCTCCCGTCACCGGCCCCCGTACCCGGCCCGGCGGGGCCCTGCGGCGGGGCCCTGCGCCGTCCGTGTCCGAACGCCCCCTCCCGTGCACCACCCGTACCCCTGCGCACACCACCCGTCGGACCCCCTGGAGTGATCGTGACCACTGCCCCGGAGTTCTCGCCCGCCGACCGCGACACCCTCGACGAACGGATCGAGGAGGAGCTCGACAAGGCGCGCCTGCGGCGCGCGGACAACGGCTTCTTCGGCACGGCGCGGAGCGTCGAGGCCGTCAGCCCGCAGGCCGGACTCGCCGTCGCCGAGTGGTGGCGCGCGATGACCAAGGGATTCATGTTCACCACCCTGGCCGGGCTGGGTGTGATGGCCCGCTCCTTCGCCGGCGAGAACCCCTCCCGCGAGGTCCTGGGCGCCTTCCAGACGGTGTACCAGGTCATCGGCGACGACCTGGACAACGCCGCCCCGGAGTTCCGGGCAGTGGCGCCGCGCGGACCGGCCGGCATCCACTACGTGTGGTGGGAGGACACCGTCATCGCCCCGCTGCTGCCGCACGTGTCCGAGGAGGAGCGGCGGGCCGCCGCCGAACTCCCCGCCCCCGTGAAGGACCTGCTGGAGAACATGGACCGCCTGGCGGTCTCGCCGCTGGGAGCGGCGGTACAACTGCGGGTCGTGGAGACCATCGCCCTTGACATCGCGGTGGGCTTCCGCCGCATGTACGCCAAGGTCCTGGCCGGCGGCGAGCAGATCTTCACCGACAAGGAGCAGTTCGCCTGGATCGACGCCCACATCAAGGCGGAGACCGTCCACGCCCAGCAGGTCAGCGACGACGAGACCGGTATGACGAGCCTGGTCGACGACGGCGCGCGGGCGGCCGAGTTCGTGGAGCTGGTCACCGAGTACGCGGGCAACTGGTCCCGCGCGCTGGAGTGCTTCGGGGACCGCCTGGCCCGGCGGGCCTGAGCGCTCCGGAGAAAGACAGCGCGCCGTGCCGGTCCTCCCCGGCCGGGGAGGACCGGCACGGCGCCCGGCAGCAGCCAACCGTCCGGCCCGGGAGTGGTGCATGGAGATCGTGGACAGATACGGCCTGTCGCTCGCCCTGATCGAGCCGCACGAGCTGGCCGCCGAGCCCTGGACGGCGGGCGCGGGCGCGGGCGTGGACGTGGACGTGGTCAGGATGGAACGCCCGCCGGCCGGACTGTGGGACGAACTGGCCGGACGGGGCTTTCTGCGCAAGCCCGCCACCGTCACCTGGGTGGCCGAACTGGGCGGCGGTCAGGAGGAGTTCCTGGCCCGGCTGGACACCAAGGCGCGGCAGGACGTACGGCGCGCCTGCCGCCGGGCCCAGGCGGCCGGGCTGCGCGAGGTGGTCGAGGATCCGGTCTCGGAGCGGACCCTGGAGGCGTTCCTCGCCCTCTACCGGGAGCGTGTGGCCCGGATGCGCTTCGGCGTCCCCTTCGCCCTCGGGTACCGGGACGCCGTGCTGCACGGACCGGAGAAGTTCTGCGGGGTCTTCGCGTACGCCGGGGACGAGCTGGCCGGGGGCTGCCTGGTGCTGGAACTGCCCGAGAGGGACGCCGCGGTGGTGCGCTTCTCCGCGGTCAGCGCCGAATGGCGCAGGCACAGCCTCGCCCGCGCCCTGTACTTCTCCGCGATGCGCGTCGCGCGGGCCAAGGGCTGCACCCGGGTGACGCTGGGGAACGAGCCGAACCTGCTGGGCCACCTCACCCGGCCGGGCCTGTTCCACTTCAAGACCGGTATGGGCTTCACCGCCGTCCCCTCCCAGGAGTTCGGCGATCCGGACGGCCACGACGAGGCGGATCTGGTGCTCTCCCTGCGCACCCTGGGCGATCCCGCCCTCGTGCTGGCCTACGCCGGTCCCGGCGCGGCCCCGGAGCGTCCGCTGGCGGGGCGTCTGATCAGCGACTCCCCGGTTTCCACCGCGCCGTACCGGGCGCCGTTCCTGGCAGAGGTGACCCGGTCCGCCCCCCGGTCCGGGAGGCGGACCGGTGCCTGAGCCGACGCCTCCGCCGGGCTCGTCCCTAGGCCACCGGTACGGCGCGGGCGGCCACCCGGTCCGGTTCTCCGCCGAGCACGGACTCGCGCACCAGTGCGTTGATCTCGTGCGGCGTGCCGAGCGGTATCTCTCCCGCCTTGTCCAGGCGGCGCGTCTGCTCTTCGGTGAGCGCGATGTCGAGCGCCGCGAGGTAGTCCTCGAGCTGGGCGGTGCTGCGCGGGCCGATGACGGGGACGAGCGCGGTGGTGGAGCGCGCGGCGCGGGCCCGCAGCCAGGCGAGTGCGATCCGGGCGGGCGCGGTGCCCGCCTCGTCGGCCACCTCCCGTACGGCGTCGACGACGGCCGCGATCCGGTCGGTGTTGTTCCGGGGGTGGCGGCGGTTCTCGTCGCTGACCCAGCCGGTCTCGGTGCGGCGGTACTTGCCGGTCAGCAGCCCGCCGCCCAGCGGCGACCACAGGGCGGCCCCGAGGCCGAGCCCTTCGGCCATGGGCAGCAGTTCGCGCTCGGCGGTGCGGTTGAGCAGGTTGTACTCGGCCTGGATGCCGACGACCGGCGACCAGCCACGCAGTTCGGCGATGGTGACGGCGCGGGAGGTCCGCCAGGCGGGGAAGTTCGACAGCCCGGCGTAGAGGATCTTGCCGCTGCGCACCAGGTGGTCGACGGCGGCCAGGATCTCCTCGGTGGGGGTGAGGTCGTCGGGAAAGTGCGCCCAGTACAGGTCGATGTGATCGGTGTTCAGGCGGCGCAGGCTGCCCTCGACCGAGCGGATCATGTTCTTGCGGCTGTTGCCGGTGTCGGAGATCCCCGGGTTCCGGGAGTCTCCGCCGCTGTACTTCGAGGCCAGGACGAAGTGGTCGCGGTCGGCGGCGAGGAACTCGCCCAGCAGGCGCTCGGCCTGGCCGAAGTGGTAGCAGTCGGCGGTGTCGATCAGGGTGCCGCCGGCGGCGGCGAAGCGCTCGAAGATCCTGCGGGCCTCCTCCCGGTCGGCGCCGTCGCCCCGTCTGCTCCACATCAGGTCGGCGCCGCCTGCGTTCCCGCCGTAGGCGGCACCGAAGTTGGCGGTCCCCAGGGCGAATTCCGAGACCCGCAGCCCCGTGTTCCGTCCGAAGGTCGTGTAGCGCATGGTTCTCCCGGTGCTCGGTGTCGTACGGCCGGTGCTCCGGCCGGCGGCCGAAGCGGGGTTCGGCGGTCCGCCGTCAGGCGGAGGGGGCCTCCTGGACCTTCCGCTCCACCCAGTCGTAGACGCCGGCCAGCACCTGCCGGTGCTGTTCCGCGCCCAGGACGCTCAGAAAACCGGGAACGGGATTGACCTCGAGAATCATGTAACCGCCCTCGTGGGGAAGTACGTCCAACCCCGAGAGGGTCATTCCCAGGGCCCGGGTGGCACGGACCGACAGATCGACCAGCTCCTCCGGAGCGTCGATCCTCTCGAAACTCGCACCCTCCAGCGTCTTACAGCGCCAGGAACCGACCGGAGGGAGCTTGAGCATGTTTATCGGCGTGGTATTCCCTGCCACGCTGATGCGGTATTCACCGCCCTCCGTCGGATAGTACGGCTGACAGAGAACGGTGGAGAAACGCGCCAGCAGATCCTCAGCCACTTCTTTCTGCGAACCGAAATCATGGATGCGTTCGACATCCTGTCCCCGGTATCCGTAGGAGGGTTTGAGGATGATGTCTCCCCATTCCTCGAAGGCCGTCTCCACATCCGTGAGCGACACCGCCGAGCGCACCGGCGGGACAGGCAGTCCGGCCGCGGCCAGTTTCTGCGCCATGAGGAACTTGCTGTAGCCCGTCAGCCACACGTCCACAGGGTCGAACAGCATAGGACCTGGGACGTTGCTCAGCATGGCCAGCCGTTCGACCCGGTCGCGCCAGTCGTCCCCGTAGAGCTTCGAGCGGTTGATCACCGCTTCGAAGGAAGTGGCCGGCTCCCCCTTCAAAGTCAGTTCCACCCCTTCCGGTCCGGGGTGGTACGCGATTTCCTCGAGCGTGAAGAAGGAGGTGTCGTGACCGCGCTCCCGACCGTATTCCACCAGGCTCGTTCCATCGGGGTCGATCCCGGAATAGTCCCATCCGAGCAGGCCAATCTTCACGGTGCCTCCAGAGGCGCTCTCGTGCGCTGCGGACAGCGTCTGACGCACGGCGCAGCCTGACTCCGCCACTTCCCATCTGTCAAGGCATCAAATCCTCCGCCGCAGCGAAAGACCGTTGCTCCCCGATGGGCCGCCATGCCCACTCCTGTCGCTTTTGCGGCACGTTTACGTGAATTACACGGCCGCCGAAGAGGATGTTATTCGAAGGGGGTACCGCGATCCGTGTCCCGTACTCTAGGATCGGCGGTCGGATTCGTGCTCGAGTACGAGAGGGACCGCTTGTGGGCGACTGGGACACGCTGGTCGGGCCGAGACCCGAACAGGCCGCCGAGTACCGGGCCGCGGGCTGGTGGCGCGAGGAGACGTTCCTCGACGACCTCGACGAGGCGGCGCGCCTCAGGGGCGGACATCCCGCGATCATCGCCCACGAGGGCCGGGATCGCTCGCGCACCATCGACTACGCCGAGCTCCGGCGCCTGGTCGAGCGCTTCGCCGCCGCCCTGGCCGAACTCGGCGTGGGGCGCGGGGATGTGGTCGCCCTCTACCTGCCGAACCGCTGGATGCTCACCCCCCTGTACCTGGCGTGCCACCGCGTCGGCGCTGTCGGCTGCCCGGTCATCCCCGCGCTCGACGTGCGGGAGCTGTCGGACGTGCTCACCCGCAGCGAGGCGAAGGTCTGCGTGACCGCCGACCGCGTCGACGGGACGGACTACGGCGCCCGTCTGGCCGCGGCCGCGCCCGCCTCCCTGAAGCACCGGGTGGTCGTCGGCGACGCCGCCGCGACCGGCGCGGTCGACTTCGAGGACTTCTTCGTCCGCACGCCCTGGGAGGAGCGCCGCACCGTCCCGGAGGCCGGCCGGCTGGGGCCCGACGACCCGTCGCTGCTGCTGTACACCTCAGGCACCACCGGCCGGATGAAGGGCGTGGTGCACAGTCAGAACACCCTCCACGCGGCCGTGCTCGCGGTCTCCGTACCGCACCGGCTCACCGCGGACGACGTCATCTCCATCCCCAACTACGCCACCCACATGGCCGGGCTGACCTACGCCTGCTACATGCCGCTGCTGCTGCGCGCCACCTGCGTGATGCAGGAGGCGGGCCGCGACATGGAGCTGCTGCTGGACCTGCTGGCCGAGCACCGCGTCACCTGGGCGTACGTGCCGCCGGCGTTTCTGGTCTCGATGCTGGAGGCGCAGCGCGGGAAGCCGCGCGACACCTCCGGCGTGGTGCAGGTCGTCTCCGGATCGGCGCCGATCGCGCCCCAGCTGATCGCCGAGATGCGGGAGGTCTTCGGCGTCCCGGTGCGCGCCCTGTGGGGCATGACGGAGAACGGCGCGGTCACCGTGACCCGCGCGGACGACCCGGAGGGCTGGGCGGCGCACAGCGACGGGCGCCCCGAGCCGTCGATGGAGATACGCATCGACGCCGCGCCCGGCGACGACACCGGCCGGCTGCTGGTGCGCGGCGCCTCCCAGTGCCTGGGGTACCTCGGCCAGCGCGAGGTCTACCAGGCGTGCCTGGACGAGGAGGGCTGGTTCGACACCACCGACCTGGCCCGCGACGACGGGCGCGGCGGCATCCGCATCACCGGCCGCAGCGTCGACCAGATCACCCGGGCCAACGGCATGAAGGTCTCCACGCTGTACGTGGAGTCCGTGCTGGTGCGGCACCCCCTGGTGAAGGAGGTCGCGCTGGTGGGCTACCCGGACCCGAAGGTGCCCGGTGCGGAACTGGTGTGCGCCGTGGTGGTGCCGGGCGATGAGCCGCCCACCCTGAAGTCGCTGCACGCGCTGCTGGCCGAGGAGAGGGTGGCCCGGGCCCTGTGGCCGGACCGGGTGCAGTTCGTGTGGGAGCTGCCCAGGAACTCGCTGGGCAAAATCCTGCGCCACCCGCTGCGCCGCCGTCTGGAGATCGAGTACGAACGCGCCGCGCGCCGATGACGGCGGCGGCCCGGGCCGCGGCGGACGCCCAGGAGCGAGGGCGTGCCCCGCGACGGCGGTCGGCCGCGCTGGCGGTGATCTCCGCGGCGCAGCTGATGTTCCTGCTGGACGCCACCATCGTCAACGTCGCGCTGCCGAGCATCCGGCGCTCCCTGGGGCTGGACGGAGCGGGCCTGGAGTGGGTCGTCGCCTCGTACTCCATCGCCTTCGGCGGTCTGCTGATGCTGGGCGGGCGGGCCGGGGACATCCTGGGCCGGCGGCGGATGTTCGCGGCCGGGCTGGCGCTGTTCACCTGCGCCTCACTGCTGGGCGGCCTCGCCTCCCAGCCGTGGCTGCTGGTGGTGTGCCGCGCGGCGCAGGGCGCGGGCGCCGCCGCGGCCTCGCCCGCCGCGCTGTCACTGATCGCCGTGACGTTCCGCCAGGGTCCGGAGCGCGACCGGGCGATCGGCTGGTACACGGCCGTCGCCACGGCCGGCGGCGGCCTGGGCCTGCTGGCGGGCGGTGTGATCACCACCTGGCTGTCCTGGCGCTGGGTGATGCTCGTCAACGTGCCGATCGGGGTGGTGCTCCTGGCCCTCACCCGGCGGGTGCTGCCCGAAGCGCCCCGGCGGCACGGGGTGTTCGACGCCTCCGGCGCCGTCACCGGCACCCTGGCGGCGCTGCTGCTGGTGTACGGACTGGTCTCCGCCTCCTCCGGGCACGGCGGCTGGACGCGGGCGGAGGTGCTCGCCGCGCTGGGCGCCGCGACCGTGCTGCTGGCGGTCTTCGTGGCGGTCGAGCGGCGCGGGGCGCAGCCGCTGGTCCCGCTGCGGCTGTTCGCCGGCGGGCGGCGGGCCGGCGTCTACGCGGTGCTGGCGCTGACCAGCACCGCCATGTTCGGCGTCTTCTTCTTCCTCACCCTCTTCCTCAGCCGGGTGTGGGGGTACGACCCGCTGCGGATCGCGGTCGTCTACCTCCCGCTGACCTGCCTGCTGGTCGCCGGGGCCAGGATCGGTCCGCGTCTGGTGGCCCTGATGGGGGCCCGTGCGCTGGTCTGCTGCGGTCTGCTGACCGCGGCCGCCGGAATGGCGTGGCTGTCGCGCATCGGCGAGTCCGGCGGTTACGCCACCGGCATGCTCGCACCGACCGTGCTGGTCTACGCGGGGCTCGGCGTCACCGGCGTCCCCCTGACACTGGCCGCCCTGGCGGACGTCGCCGACGAGGACTCCGGCGCCGCGTCGGGCCTGCTCACCATGGCCCGGCAGATCGGTGGCGCGACGGGACTGGCCGTGCTCGGCGCCGTCGTCTGGGCGGCGGCCGGCGCCGCCGGGCACAGGGGGGCGGAGGCCTCGGACGCGGCGCTGTCCCAGGGGATCGCCCAGGGCTTCCTCGCGGCGGCCGCGGTCACCGCGCTGTCGCTGCTGCCGGCGGCCTTCGCCGTGCCGGGGAAGGCCACCGCGGACGTCTCGAACGGCATGCGCCTCTCGGCCACCGAGGCCGCCGGGAGCACCGGGAACGCCGGGCAGAAGACCGGACCGGACGAGGGGTGAGCGGTGTGGACGACTTCCTGGTGGTCGGCGGCGGCATCGCGGGCGCCGCGGCCGGCTGGTTCCTGGCCCGGCACGGCCGGGTGACGCTGCTGGAGGCCGAGCACGTCCCGGGCGCGCACTCGACCGGGCGGTCCGCCGCGGTGTTCTCCGAGTACTACGGCGGCCCGGTGGTGCGGGCCCTGACCGCGGCCGGCCGCGCTTTCTACACCGATCCTCCCGAGGGCTTCTCCCCCACCGCCCTGCTGCGTCCGCGCGGCGTCCTGGCCCTGGAGACCCCGGGGAGCTCCGGTCTGTTCGAACAGGCACTGGCCGAGGGGGCGGACGCTCCCGAACCGGCCGTCGAGATCGACCGGGCCCGCGCCGTGGAGCTGTGCCCGGTGCTGCGTCCGGACTCCTTCGGCCGCGCCCTGTACCGGCCGGGGGTGTGCGACATCGACGTGGACGCCGTCCACCAGGGTTTCCTGCGCGGTCTGCGCGCGGCGGGCGGGACCGTCGTGACCGGGGCCCGGGTCCGCTCCCTGCGACGGCGGCGCGACCGCTGGTACGCGGCCACGCCGGCCGGGGAGTTCCGCGCCGCGGCCGTGGTCGACGCGGCCGGGGCCTGGGCCGACGAGGTGGCCCGGCTGGCGGGCGCGGCGCCGGCCGGGCTGGTGCCGCGCCGCCGTACCGCCGCCGTCGCCGGACTGCCGCCCGGTCTCGACGCGTCCGGCTGGCCGATGGTCTGCGACGTGGCGGACACCTTCTACGCCAGACCGGAGTCGGGCGGGCTGCTGCTGTCCCCGGTGGACGCGGTCCCGGCCCCGCCCGGCGACGTACGTCCCGACGACCTCGACGTGGCCGTCGCCGTCCACCGCTTCGAGGCGGTGGCCGCCCTCCGCGTCCGGCACATAAGACACGCCTGGGCCGGGCTGCGGACCTCGCCCCGCGACGACGTGCCCGTCATCGGCCCGGACCCCGGCGCACCCGGCTTCCACTGGCTCGCCGGACTGGGCGGATACGGAATCCAGACAGCTCCCGCGGCGGGCGCCCTGCTCGCCGCCCTCGCCGTGGGGGACGGGCCGCCACCCGCGCTCGCCCCCCTGGTCCCGGACCTTACCCCCCGTCCGTGACCCGCGCGGCTCCCCTTCAGCGCGCCGTCCCGTCACCAGCAGGGAGTGCACAGATATGTCGACAGACGCGTCGGACGACCTCCGGCTTTCCGCCGGCGGCAGCGTCGACCACGGCCCCTACCGTCCCGTGACCGCGCTCATCGAGGAACAGACCGACCGGACCCCCGACCGCCCCGCCCTGGTCTGGCGGGGGACGCGGGAGGAGAGGACCCTGACGTACGCGGAGTTCGACGCGCTCGCCAACGGGCTCGCCGCGCGGTTGTCGGCGGCCGGCGCGGGCCCCGGCTCGGTGGTACCCGTGGTGGTGGGCAACAGCGTCGAACTCCCCCTGTGCGTGGTGGCGCTGATGAAGACCGGTGCGGCGTTCGCACTGTGCGACCCGGTGTGGCCGGAGGAGCGGCTGCGCTCGGTGCTGCGGACGCTGGACGCGCCGCTCGTCCTGACCTCCGGGCCGCCGGTGTGCGCCGGCCGGCCGGCGACGGTCGTGCGCGCGGCCGGGATCACGCCGAGCACCGAGCGTCCCGGCGTCCTGCCCGGCCCCGGCGACACCGCCTACGGGGTGTTCACCTCCGGCACGACCGGTGCCCCCAAATGCGCCCTCAACCTGCACGGCGGCCTGGCCAACCGGTTCCGCTTCATGAGCCGCCGCCTCCGCGCCACCGGAGGGGAGGTGGTGCTCCAGAACAGCCGCCACACCTTCGACTCCGCCATCTGGCAGCTGCTGTGGCCGCTGACCACCGGCGGGCGGACGGTCGTCCCCGAGCAGGGCGAGTTCCTCGACCTGGAGCGGACGGTGGAGACCATCGACCGCCACCGGGTCACGGTCACCGACTTCGTCCCGGCGATCCTGGGCATGCTGGTGGCCCTGCTGGAGTCCGACCCCGCGGCCGTGCGCCGGGTCTCCTCCCTGCGGCATCTGGTGGTCGGCGGCGAGGAGATCGTGCCGCGCGCCGTCCACCGGCTGCGGGAGATGGTCCCCGGCCTGGAGGTCTACAACGGCTACGGGCCCTCGGAGACCGCCATCGGCATGGTCTTCCACCGCGTCCGGGGCGACGAGGGCGATCACATACCGCTCGGGCGGCCCATCGACAACTGCCACGCCCTCGTCGTCGACGACGCGCTGCGGCCCCTGCCCGCGGGCGCCACCGGCGAGATCCTGGTCGGCGGCGCCTGCGTGGGGGCGGGCTACCTGGGCGATCAGGAGCGTACCGAGCGGGCGTTCGTGCCCAATCCCTTCCCCTCGGTCGCCGGCGAGCGGCTGTACCGCACCGGTGATCTGGGCTGGTACGACGAGCGGGGGCTGCTGCGCTTCGCCGGGCGGCGCGACCGGCAGGCCAAGGTGGACGGCGTCCGCGTCGAGCCGGCCGAGATCGAGAACGCCGCCGAGGGCTGCCGCGGTGTCGTCCAGGCCAAGGCCATGACGGTGCGCCGGGCCGGGCGCACCCGGCTGGTGGTCGCGGCGGCGGCCGAGCCGGGCGTCACTCCGGCGGCGCTCCGCGCCCATCTGGCGTCCGTGCTGCCCCGCATCCAGGTACCGCGCCACTGCTTCGTGCTCCAGGCCCTGCCGCTGACGGACAACGGCAAGGTGGATCTGCGCGCGCTGCGCGCGATCGTGGAGGACAAGCTGGAGTCCGAGGCGAGACCGGCCGTGCGCGGGCCGTCGGGCGCGCGGTCCCCCGCCCAGCACATCGCGCATGTGATGGGCTCGGTGCTCGGACTGCCCGACTTCCGGGCCGGCGACGACTTCCTGGCGCGCGGCGGCGACTCACTGTCCGCCATGAGCGCGACGCTGCGCATCCGGGAGGCCGTGGGCGTCTGTGTGAGCCTGTCCGACGTCTACGAGCACCGCACGCCCGAGCGGCTCGCGGCGGTCCTGCACACATCCGGCGCGCACGGCGGCGAAGGGCCCGGGGCGCCCGCCGTGGACGAGGAGCGCTCGATGGAGCTCGACGCCCGGCTTCCGGCGGATCTGACCCGCCTGGCCCGCCGGGCGGCGGGAGCGGTCCCGGCCGTACCGCCACGCACCGTCCTGGTCACCGGGGCCACCGGCTTCGTCGGGGCCCGGACCGTGCACCGGCTGGTGACCTCGACCGGGGCGCGCGCGGTGTGCCTGGTGCGCGCCCGTGACGACGCGCACGCCCGGGAGCGGCTGGCGCGCACCCTGCGTTCGCAGGGGCTGTGGGACGCGGACGTCGCCGTGCGCGTCGAGGCCCGCCGGGGAGATCTGGAGCGGCCCCGCTTCGGCTGGCCGCGCCCGCGGTGGGAGTCCCTCACCGCCGGGTGCGACGCCGTGCTGCACATCGGAGGGCTGGTCAACTTCCTGCTGGACTACCGCTCCCACCGCCCTGCCAATGTCACCGGCACGGCCGAGGTGCTGCGTTTCGCCCTGTCGGGGCGGCCCAAGCCGCTGCACCACATCTCCACCCTCGGCGTTCTGGACCGGCACGCGGCCGGTGCGGCGGAGCCGGTGGGCGAGGACTTCGACCCCCGCGACGCGGCCCTGCCCGCCAGCGGCTACAGCCGGTCCAAGTGGGTGGCCGAGCGCATGGTGCTCGCGGCGCGGCGGCTGGGCGCCCCGGTGGTGGTGCACCGGCTGGGCGAGGTGATGCCGGCGGCCGACAACGGCGTGCCCAATCCCGCGGCGCTCACCCACCTGCTGCTGTCGGCCTTCCTCCAGCTGGGCCTGCGGCCCGGCGTGCCGATGGTCTCCGACTACACCCCCGTGGACGAGACGGCCGCCCGGCTGGTCGCCGCGCTGACCGAGCCGCCGCCCGGGCCGCCCGGCCACGGCGTGTACCACGTCTTCCGCCCCGGCGGTGTGGACTTCGCCGCGCTCGACCTGGCCGCTCCCGGCGGTGCGCGCACCCTGCGCACGGTGCCGGCGGAGGAGTTCGCGGCGGCGCTGCGGGAGGCGGCGGACGGCGACAGGGAATCGGCCGCGGCCGTGCTGCACGCCCTGCTGACGGCCCTGCCGTCGGCCGCGCCCGGCCGGCCGCCGGACTTCCGGCACCTGCTGTCGGACAATCCGGGCCTGTTCACCAGGAAGGCGTGCGCCGCCCTGGATACCCGGCACGGTCTGCGCGAGGGGCCGCTGGAGGCGGCGGTCGCCGCCTACAGCGCCACACTCACCTCCTGAACGGCGCGCCGGGCGACCGGACGAACCGAGAGCACACCCGAACCCGAGAGTTCCGAGAGAACGAACCGAAAGGACGACAGTGCACTACCGAAGCATGGGCCGGCTCGGCTGGGACGTCAGCGAGATCGGCTACGGCATGTGGGGCATCGGAGGCGGCCCCGGCGGCTTCACCGGCTGGGACTACGACACGGCGCCGGACTGCCTGGACCTGGCGGTCGAGCTGGGCTGCACGTTCTTCGACACCGCCTGGGTCTACGGCCGCGGTGTCAGCGAGCGGATGCTGGGCGACCTGCTGCGCAGGCACCCCGGACGCCGGCTGTACGTCGCCACCAAGGTCCCGCCGCTGAACCGGCAGTGGCCGCCGCGCCCGGACGACACCCTCGACGACGTCTTCCCGCCCGGCCATGTGCGCGAGTACGTCCACCGCAGCCTGGAGAACCTCGGTACCGACCGCATCGACCTGCTGCAGTTCCACGTCTGGGAGGACCGGTGGAGCGATGACGAGCGCTGGCAGCGGGTGATCTCCGACCTCAAGGCCGAGGGTGTGATCGAGGGCTTCGGCCTCAGCGTCAACCGCTGGGAGCCGGAGAACTGCCTGCGGGCGATCGACACCGGCCTGGTCGACGTCGTCCAGGTCATCTACAACATCTTCGACCAGGCTCCCGAGGACGAACTGTTCGAGCGCGCGCTGCTCGACGACATCGGCATCATCGCCCGCGTCCCCTTCGACGAGGGCGGTCTCACCGGAAGGCTCACCCGCGACACCGTCTTCCCCGAGGACGACTGGCGGGCGGTCTACTTCGGCCCCGACAACCTGGGCCCGACGGTCGAACGCGCCGAGCGGCTGAAGAAGGTGCTGCCCGAGGGCATGACACTGCCCGAGCTGTCGCTGCGTTTCATCCTCCACCACCCGGCCGTCGGCACCGTCATCCCCGGCATGCGCAGGCCGGAGCACGTCCACGCCAACCTGGCCGTCTCCGACGGCCGGCGGCTGGACCGCCCCATGCTGGACGAGCTGCGCGGCCACCGCTGGGACCGCCGCCCGACGGAGTGGTCGATGTGAGCGTCATAGCCATGTGGGCGCACCCCCGGGCGGTCTCCACCGCCTTCCTGCGCATGATGGCCGAACGCGGGGACGTGACCGTGGTGCACGAGCCGCTGGTGCTGCTCACCGACCACGGTGAGGTGTCCGTGCCCGGCCCGGACGGGGGCACGGCCGTGCTCCGCTCCCCCGGCGATCTGCTGGCCCACCTCGCGGCGCTGGGCCGGGAGCGGCCGGTGTTCTTCAAGGACACCCTGGAGTACCACTACCAGCACCTGTTCGACCACCCGGAGCGGATCGCGGGCTTCCGGCACACCTTCATCGTCCGCGACCCGGCACGCGCCATCGCCTCGCACCACGCGGTCAAACCCGAGGTGACCTGCTCCGAGATCGGCTACGAGCACCAGTGGGACCTGTTCGAGCTCGCCTGGAGGACCACCGGCGAGCGCCCGGTGGTGGTCCGCGCCGAACGGCTGCTGGCCGATCCGGCGGGGGTGGTCTCGGCTTACTGCGAGCGGGTCGGACTGCCCTACGTCCCCGAGGCCCTGAGCTGGCGGCCGGGCGAGCGCGCCGAGTGGCGGCCGAACCGGCGCTGGCACCTGGACGTCATGGCCAGCTCGGCCTTCCGGGCGCCGGAGCGGGAGTACGCCGTCACCGTCGACAACGACGAACGGCTGCGCTCCTTCCACGAACACCATCTGCCGTACTACGAGCGGCTGATCGAGCACGCACTGTGAGACGGCCTGCGACACCCCCCGTGACATGCCCTGTGACACGCCCCGTGAGACCCGCGGGCCCAGTACCAGGAGGGACCGGACCATGAACGCCACCGCGACCGCCACCGAACAGGGCGGCCCACCGCCGGCCGCGACCGCACCGGCCGCCGCGCCCTCACCGGGCGAGGAGTTCGCCCGGGCCTTCGTCCAGTCGCCGGACAGGGCCGAGGTCCACTTCGGCTTCACCGTCACCGACTCCTTCCAGCCGGGGAAGGAGAGGCACCGGCTGACGGCCCGCCACCTGTTCCGCAGGCAGCGGGCCGGCTCCGGTGCGGTGCGCACCTGGTTCGAGACCAGACCGCCCGGGGAGGCGCCGGCCCGCGAGGGCCGGCTGCGCGAGGACTCGTTCCTGTTCGCCCCGGCCGACCACCACGTCGCACCGATCACCGCCTGGGTGCGGATCCCCGACGGGCTCGCCGGGGACCCGGCGGCCCTGGCCGCCTTCGTGGACCGGCGGCTGATGGTCCGGCTGGGCACCGCGGAGAACCGGGCGCTCACCCATGACGTGCTGCGCCATCCGGACGTGGCGCCCCTGCCCTACCGGGGCTCGTACGCCGCCGGCCTGCTCGCCGCCTTCGACGAGATAGAGCAGACCGGCGGGACCGGGCACGCGGTGATGGTCAACCCCCGCGACTACTACGGGCAGCTGGTCGGCTCCGGCAGCCTGCTGGCCGACCTGGCCCGCGAGGGCGTCATGGTCTGCCGCCACCGGCAGGTCGCGCCCGGCTGCGCGCTGGTCGGGGACTTCGCCATGGCCGCCGTGCTCCTGGACGCCGAGCACTCGGTGATCAAGGTCGCCGAGCCGCCGCCGGGGACCTTCGACGAGCCCGGGGGCACGGCGGTGTGCGCGGTGGTCCACGAGTCCGTCGCCGTCCAGCTACCGACCCACTTCTTCCACGTGGTGCCGGGCTGACCGGTGCCGGTGCGGGCGCCGACGGGCCGGCGCCCGCACCGGGCCGTCAGGTCTGCGCCAGCCAGATGCTCAGGTTGAGCGCGGCGGCGAAGGCCGTCCACAGCAGATAGGGCACCAGCAGGTATCCCGCCGCCGGGCGGACGCGGTGGAACGCCACCGCCGTCGCACCGGCGGCGGCGAGCAGCAGACAGATGTCGGCGAAGGCGAGCCCGTACTGGCGGGCGCCGAAGAACAGCGGGGTCCACGCCGCGTTGAGCAGCAGCTGGACGCCCCACAGCCCCAGCTCGGTGCGGGCCCGCGGCCCCCTGGCACGCCAGACCAGCCAGGCGCTGAGACCGATGAGCGCGTAGAGGACCGTCCACACGGGGCCGAAGAGCCAGGACGGCGGCGCCCAGACGGGGCGGTCCAGGGACTGGTAGACCCTGCCGGAGTCCGCGGCGGCGAGGGCCCCCACCGCCGCGGCGGCGTAGGCGAGAGCGGTGAACAGCGCCAGGGACGGCCAGGACGCCCGTTCCCGCGTCGCGGTCCTGCTCCGGGATGCGCGGTGTGCCGGCATGCGGTCCTCCTCACGGGTCGTCCGCTCCCTCCGGCACCGCCTACCCCCTCGGTGCCGCTTCACCGGACCGGCTCAGCGGCCCGGCCGGAGTCATCCGCCGGCGCGCGGGCCGGAGCAGACTGGAAGAGGATGGCCGAAGGAGACGGCCGCGGGCCGGCCGGCGCCCCGGGAGACCCGCGCCGGCCCGGACGCCGGCGGCCGGCCGCAGAACGATCCTCGGGGCCGATGGACGAAAGGTGCCGACATGACCGCGAACAGCCCGTACGAGCAGCCCCCGGGTCACGGCCCGCAGAGCTCGCAGGAGGCTCGGGTGGAGGTGCTGGAGACGCAGGTGCAGGCACTGGCCGAGGCCGTCCGGGCACTGGCCCGGAGCCTGGAGCAGCCCCCCTCCCAGGACACGGCGCTGCCCGAGGAGGCGGCCCGCGGGGCCAGGCTGGCGCACGAGATCCTGCTGGCCCAGGGCCTGTAGACAACGGCCTTCGGCCGCTTGCGGCCCGCCCGCCCGGCGGGCGCGACCGGCGGGCGCGACCGGCGGGGCGCTGACAGACTGGGGAGACGAGGGGGGGCGAGAGACTACCCCGGAGGCGGCTATGGCGAGTTCACAGGGGCGTCGGCCGATCGTGGTGGGCGTGGACCCCGACCCCTCCCGGCGGGCAGCCCTCGCCTGGGCCGCGGACGAGGCCGCCCGGCGGGGCCTGCCGCTGCGCGTGGTGCACGCCCAGGGCGTGCCGACCGGCGGTTACTGGTCGTCGGAGCTGCGGCCGTCCTGGGAGCAGTGGAACGAGGCGCTGCACGAGGCCGGCGAGCGGGTGCTGGAGGACGCGGTCGCCTTCGCCGGGGAGCGGCAACCGCGGGTGGAGGTCTCCTGGCTGCTGGCTGAGGGGCATCCCGCCTGGGTGCTGCGCGAGGAGTCGCGGAACGCGGCGATGGCCGTGGTGGGTTCCTGGCACCTGTCCTCCGCGCAGGAACTGTTCGGCTCCACCGCGGTGGGCCTGCCGCTCACCGCCCACGCCACGTGCCCGGTGGTGGTCCTGCGGGAGCCGGAGCACGTCACCCGGCAGCCGCCGTACCTCGTGGTGGGCGTCGACGGCAGTCCGGACTCCGCCGCGGCCGTCGACTTCGCCTTCGAGGAGGCATCACTGCGCGGCGCGGCGCTGCGGGCGCTGTACGTGTGGCATCCGCCGCTGCTGGGCTCACTGGACGAGAACGCGGCCGAGCAGGAGGCCCGCCGGCTGCTGTCGGAGTCGGTCGCGGGCCGCACCGCCGCGCATCCGGAGGTGGATCTGCGGCACGAGTTCGTACAGGGCCACCCAGTGCAGGTCCTGGCCGAGGCGTCCGAGCAGGCTCTCGGCCTGGTCGTGGGCACCCGGGGGCGCGGGGGTTTCACCGGGATGCTGCTGGGCTCGGTGAGCCAGGGCGTGCTCCACCACGCGCGCTGCCCGGTCTTCACCGTCCCCGCCGCGGGCGGGCGCACCGCCTGACGCGGCGCTTCGCCGTCCGGATGCGGGACTCGGTGGAACGGACCAGAATGGAGTACCGGTCCGGGTGTCCGAGGAGGCCGGGGCGCCCAGGCGCCCGGGCCTTACCCCGAAGCCGGGCCCACCGCGTTCGCCGGATCGGCCGAACCCGCCGAGCCCGCCGGGTCCACAGCGTTCACCTCATTCACCGCATTTCCGATGCGAGGAGACTGCCATGACCACTGCCCGGGACATCATGCACACCGGCGCGGAGTGCGTCGGGGAGCACGAGACTCTGGACGCCGCGGCACGGCGCATGCGCGACCTCGACGTGGGCGCGCTGCCGATATGCGGCGACGACGACAAGCTGCACGGGATCATCACCGACCGCGACATCGTGGTGAAGTGCCTGGCCACCGGGAGCGATCCGGCCAGGATGACCGCCGGTGAGCTGGCCCAGGGACGGACGTTCACGGTGACCGCCGACACGGACGTCGAGAAGGTGCTGGACACCATGGAGAAGCACCAGATCCGCCGGGTGCCGATCATCGACGAGCAGAAGCGGCTGGTCGGCATGGTCAGCGAGGCCGACCTGGCGCGCAGCCTCCCCGAGGCCGAGGTCGGCCGGTTCGTCGAGGCCGTGGTGGCCAAGCAGACCTGACCGCCGCTCCCGCGGGGCCGGGCCCCGGTCCCGCGGGAGCGGCGGGGCGCGTCAGCGCACGTCCGTCAGGGGCGGGCCGAAGCGGACGTCCACGCGCGGCGCGTACAGCACGCTGACGGGGGCCCCTCCGGGGCGGGCAGCCCGCAGGCGGTGACGAGGTCCTCCTCGCACTCCAGGAGCTCGGCGCGGTGCAGGGGCCAGGTCTCGTGGACGTTGGGCAGGTACACCGTCCTGCCGCCGTACCAGGCCGTGTGCAGCCCCCAGCGGGCCGTAAGGAAGTGCTCCAGGGCGGTGGGCCCGGCGATCCGCTCCCCCACCCGCACCCGGATCCGGGTGGCCGGACGGCCCCGGCCGCGCGGCCCGATCCTGGCGCTGGTCCACAGCAGGTCGCGGTCGTGCCCGGCGCGGCGGCGCATGGAGGCCCATCGGTACGGAAGGCGCAGCGCGGCCCGCGCCCCGAGCACCGGCAGCAGCCGCGCGCACTCCAGCGTCAGGAACACCACCCCGCGCCGCCCCCGCCGGTCCACGCCGTACACGCGCACGTTGGTCTCCGGGAAGCTTCCCAGGTACGGCAGTCCCGGCCCGCGGCCGAAGCCCAGACCGTGCATCCGGAAGGGCACCAGCCCCACGTGGGTGGTGCCCTCGTGGACGTCGGGACGGACCCCGGCGGGCAGCAGCGGGGCGACCGCCGCCGGTGCCACCGGCCAGTGCAGGAAGGTCACGTCGCGCCAGGACTGCGTCAGCAGTGCCCGCCCGACCGGACGCGGGCCGACCGCCGTGACGGGCTCGGCGGGCCCGTCTCCCCACTGGCTCATGGGCGCTTCCCCTCACTCCCGGCCGTCCGTGCAGGCCGCGCACACCGTGCGGTCCACCGCACAGTACTGCGCCGGCCCAGGCCTGGCCGTAGGCTGGCCCGTGTGCGCACCGTGGAGTTGCTTCCGGACGGCTCGGGCGACCTGGCCGTGTGCCGGGCGTGGCGCCATCTGGCCGCGGCGGGGATGCCCAGCCAGGAGGCGCACACTCATCCGACCAACCGCCCCCACCTCACCCTGGCCGCCGCCGGCGCGCTCCCGGACGCGGCGCGCGAGAAGGTGACCGAGGCCCTGGCCGCCCTGCCGCTGGGGCTGTGCCTGGACGGGCTGCTGCGTTTCGCGGGCCGCACCCACGTCCTGGCCTGGGCGGTGCGGCCGGATCCGGAGCTGCTGCGGCTGCATGCGGCGATCTGGCGGGCGCTGGCCGCCTCACCGGAGACCGGCGGGACGAACCCGTTGCACGCCCCCGGCCGCTGGGTCCCGCACATCACCCTCGGACGCAGCCGCCGCCCGGCCTGGGACCGGCCGGACGCGGAGCTGCTGCCCGCCGGTCTGCGGGGGCCGGTGCGGGGCCGTCTGACCGGTGCCCGCAGCTACGACTCGGCCGCCCGCACCACCGAGGTCCTCGCACCGTAGGGGCGCGTCCGGGCCGCGCCGTCCGTCAGCCGGCGGTGCGGCCCTCCCGGCCACCAGCGCGAAGGTGTGCCCGGCCGGATCGGAGTACAGGCGCACGTCGCGCGGGCCGCCGTTGTCCTTGGTGCCGACCGGGCGCGCCCCGTGCCCGACCGCCTCGCGTTCGGCCTCGTCCATGCCGTCCCGCGGGACCAGGATGTGCAGGTGCGCCTGGAGCGAGTCGTCCGGGCGGGGCCGGCTCGGCGGCGTGAAGCCGTGATCGCGCCGCATCGCCAGGCGGATCCCCTCCCCACCGGTCACCTCGATGAAGTCCGGGTCCACGCCCCGGCGCGCCTCGGCGCCCATGAGGTTCGCGTAGAACTCCGCCGGCGCCTCGGGTTCGGCGCAGTCCAGCACCAGCACGCTCGTCTTCTGCACGGGCACGGGTCACCACCACGGGTCGTCGACGGCCGTCCGCCGTCCGTCGGGGCCCGTATACCGTTCCTAAACAGTGTCCAGGAGTGGCATCTGATGCCGGCTCCCGGAACTGCGCGCACCCCGAACGGTGTTGGATGCGCTGGGTTCCCGCGTTCGCTGTTCCCCGGTCCGGCGACGTGCATCGTGTGCACGCTCCGTGACGGGTGGGCGGGTTCCTTCACGCCCCCGGCCACCACC
>NZ_JADEYH010000037.1 GCF_017114865.1 Streptomyces verrucosisporus
AGCGCGCTCGGTCTCACGGCCGGGTTCGCGGTCGCTGTGGTGGTCGCTCATGGCGGTGCCCCCCTCTCACTTCCGGTAGAGGGCGTCGATCCGGTCCGCGCAGGCGGCGGCCACGGCATGCCGCTTGATCTTCAGCGACGGGGTCAGCAGGCCGTTGTCCTCGGTGAACTCCCCCTCGACCAGGGTGAAGCGGCGGATCGACTCCGCCCGGGAGACCGCCTCGTTGGCGTAGTCCACGGCGCCCTGGACGTCGGCGAGGAGTCCGGGGTCCTTCTCCAGTTCGGCGAAGGGGGTGTCGAGGGGGCGCTTGCGCACCGACAGCCAGTGCTCCAGGGCGTCGGGGTCGAGGGTGATCAGCGCCGCCACGTAGGGCCGGTTGTCTCCGACGACCATGCACTGACCGATCGGCGGCCGGCTGCGCAGCCGGTCCTCCAGCACGGCCGGGGAGACGTTCTTGCCGCCGGAGGTGACGATGATGTCCTTCTTGCGGCCGGTGATGGTGAGGTAGCCCTCCTCGTCCAGGAAGCCGACGTCTCCGGTGGCGAACCAGCCGTCCCGCAGGGACCGGGCGGTGGCCTGCGGGTTGTTCCAGTAGGAGGCGAAGACGACACTGCCCCTGATCAGCACCTCGCCGTCGTCGGCGATGCGTACGGCGGTGCCGGGGACGGGCTGCCCGACCTTTCCCGGGCGCGGGTCCAGGGGCGGGACGAGGGTGGCGGCGGCGGTGGTCTCGGTGAGGCCGTAGCCCTCGTAGACGATGATGCCGCAGGCGGCGAAGAAGAGGTTGAGGCGGCGGTCCAGGGGGGAGCCGCCGCTGATGGCGTAGTGGAGCCTGCCGCCGAGCTCCTTGCGGACGCGCCGGTAGACCAGCAGGTCGTACAGGCCCCGGGCGAGGGAGAGTTTGAGGCCGGGGCCGGTCCCGGCACCGCGGAAGGCGTCCATGAAGGCCTCGCCGTAGCGCACGGCGATGCGGTCGGCCCGCTCGAAGGAGGAGCCGCGGCCGATCCTCTCCGCCGTGGCGCGCCCGGTGTCGTGGATCTTCTCGAAGAGGTAGGGCACGCCGACGAGGAAGGTGGGTCGGAACCGCTTGAGTTCGGGCCGCAGTTCGTCGGGCTTGATGCTGGGCCAGTGGCCGATCTCGATGCGCGCCTGGAGGCAGGCGATCTGGATGGTGCGGCCCAGGATGTGCGCCAGGGGCAGGAAGAGCAGGGTGGAGGCCTCCTTGCCGGTGGCCGCCTCGAAGACCGGGTGCAGCAGTTGCACGGTGTTGTACGCCTCGGCCTGGAGGTTGCCGTGGGTCAGCACACAGCCCTTGGGGCGGCCGGTGGTGCCGGAGGTGTAGCAGATGGTGGCGACGGTGTCGGAGGTCAGGCCGGCACGGCGTTCGGTCACCTTCTCGTCGCCCACCTCCCTTCCCAGGCCGGACAGTTGGTCGACGGCCCCGGCCTCGATCCGCCAGGTGCGCGGCGGTTCGGGGACGGAGACGGCGGCGGCCGCGGCGGTGACGGCGTTCTCCTCGGTCTCCACGACCAGGAAGCGGGCGCCGGAGTCGCGCAGGATCCACTCGATCTGGTCGGCCGAGGAGGTGGGGTAGACCGGTACGGTCTGTCCGCCGGCCGCCCAGATCGCGAAGTCGAACAGCTCCCACTCGTAGCGGGTGCGGGACATCAGCGCGACCCGGTCGCCGGTCTGGAGTCCGGCGGCGATCAGCCCCTTGGCGACCGCGTTCACCTCGCGGGCGAAGGCCGCGGCGGTGACCGGGGTCCACCGGCCGGCCTCACGGCGGCGCAGCACCACCGCGTCGGGGTCCTGTTCGGCGCGGGTGAAGGGGATGTCGGCGGTGGTGCCCGGGCCGGCGGGCGGCGGGGTGCGCCAGGAGGAGCGCGCCTCGCGGACGGCGCCGTCCTCCAAGGTCAGCTCCACCTTCACGCGGTCGGCGAGTTCGCTGTGCTGCTTCGCCCTCTTCAGGTCCTTGCGTACGCCCATGGTCGGCTCCTGTTCGCGGCGTGGGGAGGACTGCACTGGCCGGTGGGGGGTGGGTGGGAGTGGTGTGGAACGGCTTCGGTCCGGGGACCGGGGGCGGGTCGGGAGCGGGGCCGGTCCGGCCCAGTGCCGTCGGGCTCGGCGCCGGGCCGGGGAGGGAGTGGGGAAAGGGGCGGGCCCGTACGGGCGCCGGCTCGTACGGGCGCCGGCTCGTACGGGCCCGGCGGTCAGCGTTCGAGGATCGCGGTCACGCCCTGTCCGCCCGCGGCGCAGATCGATATCAGGCCGCGTACGGTCGGCTCCCCTCCGTCCCCGGGCCCGCCGCGTTCGGCGGCCTTCTCGTGGAGCAGCTTGGCGAGGGTGCCCACGATCCGGCCGCCGGTGGCGGCGAAGGGGTGTCCGGCGGCGAGGGAGGAGCCGGCGACGTTGAGCCGGTCGCGGTCGACGGTGCCCAGCGGGCCGGGCAGGCCCAGGCGGCGGACGCAGAAGTCCTCGTCCTCCCAGGCGGCGAGGGTGGCCAGGACCTGGGAGGCGAACGCCTCGTGGATCTCGTACAGATCGAGGTCGCCCAGCTTCAGCCCGGCGCTCTGGAGCAGCTTCGGCACGGCGTACGCCGGAGCCATGAGCAGCCCGTCGGAGCCGCCTGCGAAGTCGACGGCGGCGGCGCGGGAGTGGGTGAGGTGGGCCAGCACCGGCAGGCCACGCTCGGCGGCCCACTCCTCGCTCGCCAGCAGCACGGTGGAGGCGCCGTCGGACAGCGGGGTGGAGTTGCCGGCGGTCATGGTGGCCCCCTCGCCCTCGCCGAACACCGGCTTGAGGCGGGCGAGTTTCTCCGGCGTGCTGTCCGGGCGCAGGTTCTGGTCCCGCTCCAGGCCCCGGAAGGGGGTGACCAGGTCGTCGAGGAAGCCGCGCTCGTAGGCGGCGGCCAGACGCCGGTGACTGGTGGCGGCCAGGGCGTCCTGGTCGGCGCGGGCTATGCCCCACTCGGCGGCGGTGCGGGCGGCGTGCTCGCCCATCGACAGGCCGGTGCGCGGCTCGGCGTTGCGGGGGACGTCGGGGACGGCGTGCCCGGGGCGCAGACCGGCCAGGGCGCCCAGGCGCTGGTGCAGGGAGCGGGCCCGGCGGGCCTTGAGTAGCAGTTTCCGCAGGTCGTCGTTGACGCCCAGCGGTGCGTCGCTGGCGGTGTCCACACCGCCGGCGACCCCGCACTCGATCTGCCCCAGGGCGATCTTGTTGGCCACGAGGATGACGGTCTCCAGGCCCGTTCCGCAGGCCTGCTGGACGTCGTAGGCGGGGGTGCGGTGGTCCAGCGTGCTGCCGAGGACGACCTCCCGGGCGAGGTTGAAGTCCCGGCTGTGCTTGAGGACCGCTCCCGCGGCGAACTCCCCCAGCACCTCGCCGCGCAGGCCGTGGCGCTCGATCAGGCCGGCCAGGGCGGCGGAGAGCATCTCCTGGTTGGAGGCGGTGGCGTAGGGCCCGTCCGCCCGGGCGAAGGGGATGCGGTTGCTGCCGACGATCGCGACGCGGCGGACGGCCGTTGCCATGGCCACCACTCCTTGTGGTAGGAAACCCCTCTACTTACTTCGGAGTAAACTTACTCATGCGTAAGGAGAAATCAATGGTGGATCGCTACCAGAAACTGACGGCCTCCGGGCCCGGGGCGCTCCTGGCCCGTCGACTGGGGCTGCCGCGCCCGGAGATCCTGGAGCGCCACCGTCCGGGCCGCCCCGTCCTGTCCGGCCCGGTGGTCGTGGACGGCGCCGGGGGCGGCAGGCTGACCGGGCCGCTGCGCGAGCTGGTGGCCGCGCTGCCGGGCGCTTCCGGCGGCTCCTCCGGTTCGCAGGACGCCCCCGCCGCACTGGTCTTCGACGCCACCGGCATCGACGGCAGCGGCGGGCTGCGCGCACTGCACGACTTCTTCCACCCGCGGATCCGCTCGCTGGCCCCCTGCGGCCGGGTGGTGGTCCTGGGCACCCCGCCCGAGGCGGCCGGCGGGGTGCGGCAGGCCGCCGCCCAGCGGGCGCTGGAGGGCTTCGTGCGCTCGGTCGGCAAGGAGCTGCGGCGCGGGGCGACCGCGCACCTGCTGCTCGTCGCGCCCGGGGCGGAGGACGCGGTGGAGTCCACGCTGCGCTTCGCGCTCTCGGCCCGTTCCGCCTACGTCTCCGGCCAGGTGCTGCGGATCGGGGAACCGGTCGCGGGAGGTGCCGCGCCCGCCGACTGGGAGCGCCCGCTGGACGGCAGGACGGCCGTGGTCACCGGAGCGGCGCGCGGCATCGGGGCGGTGGTGGCGAGGACCCTGGCCCGGGACGGGGCGACGGTGGTCTGCCTGGACGTGCCCGGCCAGGGCGGGGAGCTGCGCGAGCTGGCCGGGAGGATCGGCGGGGACGCGCTGGAGCTGGACATCACCGCCGACGGGGCCGCCGACGACCTGGCGGAGCACCTGGGCGAGAGCCGCGGCGGCGTGGACGTCGTGGTGCACAACGCTGGCATCACCCGCGACAAGACCCTGGGCCGGATGGACGCCGCGAAGTGGGACTCGGTGATCGCGGTCAACCTCACCGCGGTGGAGCACCTGACCGAACGCCTGCTGGAGCCCCGGGAATCCGGGGAGCCGGTGCTGCGCGAGGGCGGCCGGATCGTGTGCACCTCCTCCATCAGCGGCATCGCGGGCAACGTCGGGCAGACCAACTACGCGGCGAGCAAGGCCGGTCTGATCGGGCTGGTGCAGGCCCTCGCCCCGGCCGTGGCCGGACGCGGCGTCACCGTCAACGCGGTGGCCCCGGGCTTCATCGAGACGAGGATGACGGCGGCGGTGCCCCTGTTCGTGAGGGAGGCGGGCCGCCGCATGAACAGCATGAAGCAGGGCGGGCAGCCCGTCGACGTGGCCGAGGCCGTCGCCTATCTCGCCTCGCCCGGCAGCGGCGGGGTCAGTGGCCAGGTGCTGCGGGTGTGCGGCCAGTCCCTGCTGGGAGCGTGAGGGGGCGTGGAGGACGTGAAGGGCACGGAGGGTGCCGGAGGCGCGGGGGGCGCCGGTCACGGGGAGCCGGAGACGCTGGAGTTGCCGTCCGCCCCGGGCACGGCCGGGCTGTACGTCCGCGCGGTGCTGCCCAGGTCCGGCGGTACGCGGGGCCGTCCGCTGCCGGCGCGGCGGCTGGTGCTGCGCGATGTCGCGGCCGACCCGGAGCGGCTGCGCCGCTACGCCGAGGTCTGCGGCTTCGCCGGCGCCGCCCGGCTGCCCGTGACCTACCCGCACATCGTCGCCTTCCCGCTGGCGATGTCGCTGATGACCCGGCGGGACTTCCCGCTGCCGCTGCTCGGGCTGGTGCACATCGCCAACCGGATCGACCGGCACAGGCCGGTCGAGGCCGGGGAGCGGCTCACCTACCGGGTGTGGGCCGGGGATCTGCGGCCGCACCCGAAGGGGACCGCCTTCGACGTGACGGCCGAGGCCGACGACGGCGCCCGCACGGTGTGGCGGTCGGTCAGCACGTATCTGCGCCGGGGGCGCGCGGCGGCCGGTCCCCCGCCGGGCGCAGGGGCCCGCTCCGGCAAGGCCGCGTCCGGCGGTGCGGGCACTCCGGGCGGGCCGGGCGGGCCGCTGCTGGAGGAGCGCTGGGAGGTGCCCGGCCCGGCGGGACGCGCGTACGCCGCCGTCTCCGGCGACCGCAACCCGATCCATCTGCACCCGCTCACCGCGAGGCTGTTCGGCTTCCCGCGCGCCATCGCGCACGGCATGTGGACCAAGGCCCGCTGCCTGGCGGCACTGGAGGAGCATCTGCCCGGCGCCTGCCGGCTGGACGTCTCCTTCCGGGCCCCGGTCCCGCTGCCCTCGGCGGTGCGCTTCCGTGCCACGGGCCCGGCCGCGTCCGCCGGCACCGGTGTGCTGTGGGACTTCGGGCTGCGCGGTGACGGCGGCACGGGGCGCGAGCACCTGCGCGGCGAGGTCTCAGCCCTGGACTGAGCGATCCGGGTCCGCCGGCGCCCGCGGCGCCCCGGACGTTCCCGGTGTCCCGGCGGACGCGGCCGGGCCCGGGACGCCGGAATCCGCCGGGGGCGCCCAGACCTCCCCGGCCAGTACGTTGCGCATGCCCACCCACACCATGTTCATCAGGCGCCGGGTGACCCGCTCGGGGGACTCCCCGGGGTGGCGCTCCATCCAGTCGGTGAGCGAGTCCGCCGCCCCCACCAGCGCGTGGGCCACGAAGTCGGCCTCCTCGTCGGCGACCGGGACCGGCCCGGGTGCCTCGCCGATCCCGTCCCGGACCAGGCCCGCGACCTCGGCCATGACCGCGCGGCGGGCCTGCGCGACCTCGGCGGTGATGGCCTCGCTGAGCTGCGACGCCTGGCGGTGGAGGACGACCCAGCTGTCGCGGTGCTCGGCCACGAAGGCGAAGAACGCCGACAGCCCCGCCCACAGCCGCAGTTCCGGGGTGCGCACATCGCGCGCCGCGCCCTGGAAGGCCGCCACCAGCCGCTCGGCCTCGCGGCGCAGGCAGGCCAGGAACAGGCCCTCCTTGGAGTCGAGGTAGAGGTAGACCATCGGCTTGGAGATGCCCGCCAGTTCGGCGATCTCGTCCACCGAGGCGGGGTGGTATCCGCGCCTGGCGAAGACCTGGACCGCCACGTCGATGATCTGCTGTTCCCGGATTCTCCGGGGCACCCGTCGCCTGCGTTCGCCGCTCACCCTTGCCAGCCTACCTACCCCGCCGTAATCTTACTCACCAGTAAATTTACTCTTGAGTAAGAAGAGTGAAGGGGAACCCCATGACCAACGGCGTCAGCCGGGAGCCGGCCGACCTCGCCGCCCTCGACTTCACCACCGTCTCCCCCGAGGAGTTCGCGCGGATCGTCAAGGGCCTGTCCAACAAGGAGATCGACGGGATCATGCGCGGCGAACTGCGAATGCGCGTGCTGGGTGAGGTCTTCCGGCGCATGGAGCGGCAGTTCCGTCCCGAGCGGGCCGGATCACTGGACGCCGTGATCCGCTGGAAGGTCACCGGGGAGAGTGAGGTCGTCCGCGAGATCGCCATCGCCGGCGGCACCTGCACCGTCCGCGAGAGTCGCGGCGAGACCGACCCGCGCGTGACACTGACCATGGGCGACGCCGAGTTCCTCAGGCTCGTCTCCGGCAACGCCAGCCCCGTGACGATGTTCATGACGCGCAGGCTGAAGCTGGCCGGCGACATCGGCCTGGCCTCCGGCCTGACCCGCTACTTCGACATCCCCAAGGCCTGAGGAGCGGACGCGGACCATGAGCGGTTTCTGCCTCGACCTCACCGAGGAGCAGAGCGACCTGCGCGAGTGGGTGCACGGCTTCGCCGCAGACGTCGTGCGCCCGGCCGCCTCCGAGTGGGACGAGCGGGAGGAGACTCCCTGGCCCGTCATACGGGAGGCGGCGAGGATCGGCCTGTACGGCTTCGAGTCCCTGGCCGACATGTACGGCGACCCCTCGGGCCTGTCCCTCCAGATCGCCAACGAGGAGCTGTTCTGGGGCGACGCCGGCATCGGCATGGCCCTGTTCGGCACCTCGCTGGCGGTGGCGGGCATCTTCTCCGCAGGCACCCCCGACCAGCTCGCCGAATGGGTTCCGCAGTGCTTCGGCGACGAGGACGACCCCAAGGTGGCGGCCTTCTGCGTCTCCGAGCCCGAGGCCGGCTCCGACGTCTCGGCCATGCGCACCCGCGCCCGGTACGACGAGGCGAGGGACGAGTGGGTGATCAGCGGCCAGAAGGCCTGGATCACCAACGGCGGCATCGCCAACGTGCACGTGGTGGTGGCCTCGGTGGAGCCGGAGCTCGGCGCGCGCGGCCAGGCGGCGTTCATCGTCCCGCCCGGCACACCCGGCCTGGAGGGCGGCCGCAAGATCAGGAAGCTGGGCCTGCGGGCGTCGCACACCGCCGACGTCTTCCTGGACGAGGTGCGGGTGCCGGGCCACTGCCTGCTGGGCGGCGGGGAGAAGCTGGAGGCGCGCCTGGCCCGCGCCCGCGAGGGCGGACGGGCCAAGGGGCAGGCCGCCATGGCGACCTTCGAGGTGAGCCGGCCCACCGTGGGCGCGCAGGCGCTCGGCATCGCGCGCGCCGCCTACGAGTACGCCCTGGAGTACGCGGGCGGCCGCGTCGCCTTCGGCCGCCCCGTCGTCGAGAACCAGGCCGTCGCCTTCGCCCTGGCCGACCTGCGGACCGAGATCGAGGCCGTCCGCCTGCTGATCTGGCAGGCGGCCTGGATGGCCCGCAACAACCGCGCCTTCGACGCGGCCCAGGGCTCGATGTCCAAACTGCGCGCCGGTGAACTGGCCGTCGCCGCCTCCGAGAAGGCCGTACAGGTCCTCGGCGGCGCCGGGTACAGCCGGGAGCATCCGGTGGAGCGGATGTACCGGGACGCCAAGATCTACACCATCTTCGAGGGCACCAGCGAGATCCAGCGCCTGGTGATCGCCCGCGCGGTCTCCGGCCGCCACATCCGCTGACCCGGTCCCCCCGCCTCTCCACCGCATCGTCCGTCCGCATTCCCGTTCACCCGGGACGCGGATGGACGCGTTCCGTTCCGCGGCCCCAACTCGCCTTTCCCACAGGTCTCTTGTGACTCATGTCACTCCGCGGCTAGACTCCCGCCCGCTGCGATTCGCACACGTTTTCTTCGCATGTCGACCATCGGATCCAACCTTCACGGACACCACGTGGAGATCGAGTGGAGGGACTGCGCGTGGAAAGAGCACCGGCATCACGGAAGACGAGCGTTTTATCCACGTTGATCCGTTTGGGCGCACTGCTTTCCGTACTGCTCTCCGCACGGCTCTCCGCGTCGCTTCCCGCCCCGCTTCCCGCGCCGCGCCCCCGGTCCGGCCGGTGAGGCGGACCACGCCCGCCGGCCCGGAGGCCGGCGGCCACCGGGCTTCCGCCCCGCGCCGCGACGTACGGCTGCTGTGGTGGGCCAACAGCACCGACGCCCTGGGCACCCAGATCTCCGGCCTCGCCCTCCCCCTGCTCCTGCTGGGCCTGGGGTACTCCCCCGTACTCGTCGGAGCCGTCGCGGGGGCCTCCACCGCACTGGGGCTGCTGCTGGGCCCGTTCGCCGCCGTGCCCGCCGACCGGGGCGCCCGCCGCCGCGTGATGATCCTCTGCGCCGCGGTGTCCGCCGCCGCGCTGGGGTCGCTCGCCGCGGCCCTGGCCCTGGGCTCGCTCCATCCGGCGCACCTGTTCGCCGCGGTCCTCGTCGAGCGCGTCGCGACCGCCTGCCAGGAGGCGGCGGCCCGCGGCGCCGTGGCCCTGGTCTGCCCCGCGGACGACCATCCGAGGGTGGTCTCGCGGCTCCAGGCCGGCGAGCAGGGCGCCCTGGTGCTGGGACCGCTGCTGGGCGGACTGCTCTACCAGGCCGGCCGGTGGCTGCCGTTCCTGGCGGACGCCCTGTCCTACCTCGTCGCCGCGCTGTGTGTGCGCGGCATGCGCTCGGACCTCGCCCCGGCGGGGAGGGCCGGACGGGACGAGCGCCCTTCACGGGCCCGTTGGGCGGCCTTCGCCTCCGAGGCGGGTGCGGGTCTCGCCCTGGTCCTGCGCTCCCCCGTACTGCGCCTGGTGCTGGTGTGGACGGCCGCAGCCGGCGGACTGCTGGTCGCGCTCCACTACACGGTCGTCTTCGCCCTCCAGGACGGCGGGCGGGGCCCGGCCGCCGTGGGGCTGGTGTTCTCCGTCGCGGGCGCCGCGGGCCTCGCCGGGGCACTGGCCGCACCCGCCGTGGTCCGGCGGCTGACCGCGCCGCGGACGCTGGTGGCGGTCTCCTGGCTGGTGGTGGCGCCCGCCGCCGCACTGGCGGCCGTAAGCGGCCCATGGTCGTACGGGCCGCTGTTCGGCGTCGTCTCCCTGCTGGTCCCGGCCGCCGTGGTGGTACTCCAGACCCGGGCGCTGCGGGTGACTCCGCCCGAGTTGCAGGCCCGCACGGGGACGGCGCTGGCCACCGCGGCGGGCATCGCCGCGGCGGTGGCGCCGCCGGCCGCCGGGGCAGCCGTGGACCGGGCCGGGCCCGCGCCGACGATCGCGGGGTGCGCGGTACTGCTGGCCGTGCTCGCCGCGGGCACCACGCTGGCGGTGGCCCGCGGCGTCCTGTCCGCACCCCTGCCCGGGCCGGCCGCGACAGTGAAGGAGGCGCTGTGAACACGGCCTCCTCCGCGCCGGACGCGGACCGTCCCGCACCCGGCTACCGCGTCTACCGGCCGGTGCTGCCGGAGGTCTGCCCCCGTGACCCGGCGCTGATGGTGCTCACCGGCGACGCCGGCGGCCGCTGCGAGGTCTTCGCCCTCGACACCCGCACCGGCCGCACCCGGCAGGTCACCGACCGCCCTCGCGGCACCCTGCACTGCGCCATCGACGCCGACGCCGCCGTCTGGTGGTTCGACGAGGACGAGACCGGGCGCGGCCGCTGGCTCCACCAGGACTTCCACGGCGGTCCCGTACGGCCCGGCCTGACCGGTCTGCCCGCCGGGACCCCGCGCGGGCTGGCCGTCGGCGCCGGCGCAACGGTCGCCGTCGGACTCGGCGACGGAAACGGTCTGACCGTCCACCTCGGCCGGCGCGGCGGCCCGGGCCGGCCGGTTCTGCGGACGGAGGGGCACGCGGTCCTGTGCGGGCTCTCCCCGGACGGCCGGCTGCTGGCCGTCACCCGCTCGGCCTCCTCCGAGCGGGCCGTCAGTGTCCACACCGCATCCGGCGGGACGGTGGCGGAGCTGTCCGGCCGGGGCGGCGGACTGTGGGCACTGGGTTTCGCCCCCACCGCCCCCGCCTCCCCCGGCGGTGGTGAAGACGGCGGGGCGGAGCTGCTGCTGGTGCGGCAGGACGGCGACCGCTACCGGACCGCCACCTGGCGCACCGGAGACGGAGTGCGCCCGCACCCGTGGTGCGCCTTCGACACCGAGATCACCGCCCGCTGGCACCCCCGGGGGCGCCGGTTCCTGGTGCGCCAGGACCGCCACGGCCGCAGCCTGCTGTTCACCGCCGACCTGGACCGGCAGGCCCTGACCCCCGTGCCGGTGCCCCGCGGCAGTGTCCTGGACGCCGTGCCCCGGCCGGACGGGGACGTGCACTACCTGTGGACCGACACCGCCACCCCGCCGCACGCCCGTTCCGCCTCCGGCGCCCCGCCTCCGGCCGCGGAGGCACCCGCCGTCCGGGTGCCCGGACGGCACACCGAACTGTGGACGCCCGGGCCGGACGGGGAGGTCCACACCCTGCTCAGTCTCCCCGAGCGCCCCGCCGTCCGTCCGCCGCTGGTGATGCTCGTCCACGGCGGCCCCGCCGACCACGACCGGGACGCCTACGACCCGACCGTGCACTCGCTGGTCGCCTCCGGCTTCGCCGTGGCCCGGGTCAACTACCGCGGCTCCACCGGCTACGGGCCCCGCTGGCGCACGGCGTACGGCCAGGGGGTGGGCCTGACCCAGGTCGCCGACCTCGTCTCCGTCCGGGCCGACGTACTGGCGCGCGGGCTGGCAGACCCCGGCGCGGTGGGCCTGTGGGGCACCTCCTGGGGCGGCTATCTCGTCCTGCTGGCGCTGGGCACCCGGCCCGGCCTGTGGCACGCGGGGGTGGCCGTCAAACCGCTGGCCGACTGCGCCACCGCCCACCGCACCGGTACGCCGGCCCTGCGCGCCCTGGACGAGGCGCTGTTCGGGGGCACCCCCGAGCAGGTGCCCGGGCTCTACGCACGCAGCTCCCCCGTCCACTACGCGCACCGGGTGCGGGCGCCGCTGCTGATGGCCGCGGCCCTCCACGACGTCAAGTGCCCGCCGGAGCAGGTGCGCACGTATCTGGCGGCGCTGCGCGCCTCGGGGGTGCGTCACGAGGAGATGTGGCTGGACTCCGGCCACGACGGCTACCTCGGCGGCGACCACGTCGCCGTGCTGCGCGGGGCCCTGGGCTTTCTGGACCGGGAGCTGCGCGGCGCCGGCCGGGCGACCGGCCGCGATCACGACTCCCCGCCCCGGCCGGGGCGGGGGCAGGGCCGGCCGCCGGCACCGGCGGCCGGGGACC
Source organism: Streptomyces verrucosisporus (assembly GCF_017114865.1). GTDB lineage: Bacteria > Actinomycetota > Actinomycetes > Streptomycetales > Streptomycetaceae > Streptomyces > Streptomyces fenghuangensis. Next base: position 12,003 of record NZ_JADEYH010000037.1, read on the forward strand.
GAGTGGACCACGAGAGGAGGTAGCCATGCAGAAGGACGTCATCAACAACGACCCGCTCGCGGGCGACGAGGAGAACCGCAAGCCCTCCGTCGGCATCACCGTCACCATCCCGTTCCGCAACGCGGAGGACACCGAGGAGGAGTGACTCCTCACCGCCCGGCCCGGCCCTCGACGCCGGGCCGGGCGGCCACCTGCCCTCGCCGCCGCCCGCCCCCGGCCACATCTTCCGTACCGAGGAGTCCGCCATGCGCGTCCTGCTGGTCAACATGCCCTGGTCACCGATCGATCTGCCGTCCCTGGCGCTCGGCATCCTCAAGCGCAGCGTGGACGAGCGGGTTCCCGGCGGCCGGGCCGAGGTGCTGCACGCCAACCTGGAGTTCACCGACTGGATCACCCGCCGCATGGAGTTCACCGGGGACGACTACGAGTACTACGCCCTTTCCTCCTACTTCATGGGATGCGGCGACTGGGTGTTCTCCTCCGCGCTCTACGACGACCCCGAGTGGCGGACCGAGGAGTTCACCGCCGTGATGAGCGGAAAGCTGCGCCCCTCCCGTCTGCGGCTGACACGGGAGCTGCACCGGATCGCGCCGGAGTTCGTCCGGGAGACCGCCGAGCGGATCGTGGCGTACGAACCGGACGTGGTCGGCTTCACCTCCACCTTCCAGCAGAACACCGCCGCGCTGGCCGCCGCCCGGCAGGTCAAGCTGCTGGCCCCGCACATCGTGACCGTCATGGGCGGCGCCAACTGCGACGCCGAGCAGGGCGCCGCCGTCCACCGCAACTTCACCTTCGTGGACCACGTGGTGCGCGGCGAGGGCGAGGTGGCCTTCCCCCGGCTGCTGACGGCACTGGCCGAGGGCGCCGAGGGCGCCGGCCTGTCGGACATACCGGGGCTGTGCCACCGTGGGGCGGACAAGGCCGCCACCGTCAACCCGATGAGCACCTCCCCGATGCCCCCGTCCGCCATCCTGCCGCCCGACTACACCGGCTACTTCGAGCGGCTGGCCGCCTCCGTGGCCCGCAACTGGGTGGAGCCCAAGCTCGTCGTCGAGGGGGCCCGCGGCTGCTGGTGGGGCGAGAAGCACCACTGCACCTTCTGCGGGCTGAACGGCTCGTTCATGCAGTTCCGCAGCAAGAGCCCGGAGGTCTTCCACGACGAGATCATGGAACTGGCCCGCCGGCACCGGGTGCTGGACATGTACGTCGTCGACAACATCCTCGACATGGGCTACCTCAACACGGTGCTGCCCCGCATCATCGACAGCGGGTACGACCTGCGGCTGCACATCGAGATCAAGGCGAACATGCGCCGCTCCCAGCTGCGCACCCTCGCGGACGCGGGCCTGATCTACGTCCAGCCGGGCATCGAGAGCCTCAACAGCCGTGTGCTGGGGCTGATGGACAAGGGGGTCAGCGGCTGCCAGAACGTCCGGATGCTGCGGGACGGCGCCGAGACCGGCCTGTCGGTCTCCTGGAACTACCTCCACGGCTTCCCCGGCGAGACGGCCGCCGACTACGAGGGGGTCATCGCCCAGATACCGGCGCTGGAACATCTCAACCCACCGGTCGACCTGTCCGCCCGCATCGCCATCGAGCGTTTCAGCCCGTACTTCACCCGCCCCGAGCTCGGCTTCTCCGGCCTGCGCGCCGAGGAGCACTACCGCTTCACCTACGACCTGCCCGAGGAGGAGCTGTACGACCTGGCCTATGTGTTCGAGGCCCCGGCGCGCGGCATTGGGGAGGAGACCGTGAAGTCGCTCAACGAGGCGCTGGCCGCCTGGAAGAAGGCCCATGCCGACAGCAGGCTCACCCACGCCGACCTGGGGGACCGGATCGTGCTGGTCAGCCGCCGGAGGCTGTTCGACTGGGGTGCGCTGGAGCTGACCGATCCGCTGGAGATCGCGGCCTTCCGGCTGCTGGACCAGCCGCACGCCCCCGCGGCCCTCACCCGCAAGCTCACCGCCCGGCTGCGGTACGCCGTGGAGGGGGACACCGTGGCGGAGCTGCTGGAGCGCTGGGTGGAGCTGGGCCTGGTCTTCGCCGAGGGCGGCCAGTACGTCCATGTGGCCCCCGCGGCGGTCAACGAGGACCTGCTGAGGCTGGACTTCATGCGCCATCTGCACGCAGCCCCGCGGGAGGGCGGCCCCACACCGGCGGCGCGGCCGACGGCCGGTGTCTGAGGGTTCCGCGAGCCGCCGAGGACCGGATCACAGACCGCCGGCCACCGGCCGGGCGGGCGAACGAGAGAGAGGGCACGAGTGAGCACGACGATCACGGAACACCCCGGCGGCCCGGCGCCGCTGACCGTCACCGCCTGGCGCGACTACGACCCGCGGGCGTGCGCGCTGCCCGGCATGCGCCTGGGCGACGTACGGATCGAGGATTCGGTCGCGGCCGCGGTGGACCGGCTGTGGGAGTCGGGCGCCCGCAGGGTGCGGCTGCCTCGCACGGTGGACCTCGCAGCCACCGGTGATCCCGGTGCCGCGGCTCGCGCCGTCCGCGATCTGTGCCTGGTGCGCGACCTCACCGCACGCGCGGTGTTCGTCGAGTGGCGGCTGCGGCTGGCCCCGGAGCCCTCCGGCGGCTGGGAGCTCCTGGGGCACCTCCAGCCGCCCGCCGGGTTGGAGGGGCCGGAAGACTCGGCCGGTGCGCTGGCCCGATGGCGCGAGGGGCACTACCTGTGCAAGTGCCTGTGGCGGCAGGGCCCGGGTTTCGTGCAGATACGCGACCGCCGCTGGGGGGACCTGCGCCGCTTCACCGCCGACGGGCCCGAGTACCACGCGGCCATCACCGCGCTCGCCTACGGCGCCCGCCCCGGTGACGTGCCCGCGCCGGTCCTGGCGGAGTTCCGCGAGGAGCGCCTGGTGGCCGATGTGGGGCCCCTGGCGCTGTGGCTGCCCTACCGGGTGCGGCGGTGGATCCAGGAGGCCATGGCGATCTGACGTCACGTCGTTGAGGCCTTGAGTCCTTGAGGCCTTGAGGCAGGATGGCCCGGTGGTGGAACAGGAGGACGCGGAGCGTGAGTTCGGCGCGCTGGGCGCCCGGGTGCGGCTGCACGCGCGCTGTGTGGACTGCGGGCGGCACACGGGAATCGGGCCGGACGAGCCGGTGGTCCTGGCCTCGGTCGTCAAGGTGCTCCTGGTGCTGGAGTTCGCCCGGCAGGCGGCGTACGGCCAGCTGGATCCGGCCGAGCGGGTGCTGGTGGGGCAGGCGGACCGGCTGGGCGGCACGGGCACGGCCGGGTGCCGTGACGACGTGGAGACGAGCCTGCGCGATCTGGCGTTCCTCACCCTGTCGGTGAGTGACAACACCGCCGCCGACGTGCTGTTCCGCAGGGTGGGCGCCGACGCCGTGGCACTGCTGGCGAGGGAGCTGGGGCTGGAGGGCACGCGGATCGCCGGATCCCCCCGGGACCTGCTGGAGAGTGTGCTGGCGGAGGTCGGCGCCGCCGATCCTGCCGCGTTCGCCGCCGTCTACCCCACACTCTCCCCCGAGCGGATACGCTCCCTGCCCACGTCGGACCCGCGGCGCACCAACAGCGGCACCGCCCGGGACATGACCCGGCTGCTCGCCCTGGTCTGGACCGACCGCGCCGGACCGCCGCGGGCGTGCGCCGAGGTCAGGGACCTGATGGCGCGACAGGTGAGCTGGCACCGGCTGGCGGCGGCCTTCCCGGAGGAGGTGGCGGTCGCCGCGAAGTCGGGCACCCTGCCCGGCTTCCGCCACGAGATCGGCGTCATCGCCCCGCCCGGCGGCGGCCGTTACGCGGTCGCGGTGTTCACCGAGACCGTGAGCCCGGCCCAGCGCCGCCCGGACCTCGACGCGGCGATCGGCGCGGCGGGGCGCGCGGCGGTGGAGGAACTGTACGGCTGCTGTGGTCAGCCCCCCTCCGGCCGCCGCACCGCGTAGACCACGTCCCAGGGGCGCGGCGCGATGTGCGCTCCCGCCTCCTTCGGGTCTGGCCTCCCGGCCAGGCACCCGCCCGTCCCGCCCGCCTCGGCGCGCAGTACGGCCGTCGCGGTGGCCGCAAGGCGCCGGGCGGCCGGGTGGGGCGCCGCGGCGGGCCGTACGAAGGAGACCGGCCACCGCGGTGCGTCCGCGCCGAGAGGACGCCACAGGACACGGGGTTCCTTGCGGGCCACGGCCTCGTGGGCGAGTGCCACCCCGCGCCCGGCGATCACCAGGCCCGTCATCACCTCGGGGCTCCCCGCGTGGACGATCCGGGACGGGCGCCAGCCCTGTGCCCGGCAGGCGTCGAGGGTGGCGTCGTACAGGCCGGGCGCGGCCCGCCGGGGAAAGATCACCAGCGGGCTGCCGCCGAGCGAGGCCAGGGGCAGCGGGCCCGGCCCCGCCGGCGGGGAGCCCCGGGGCAGGACGACGCCCAGTGGCAGAGCGGTGGCCGGTTCGCCCACCAGTCCGTCCGGTTCCGGCTCCACCGGGTGCTGGAGAAGCCCGGCGTCCAGCTCCCTCTCGGCCAGCAGCCGCACCTGCTCGGCGGTGCTCAGCTCCCCGGGCTCCACCAGTACGCCCGGGATCTCGGCGGCGAAGGCGGTCAGCATCCGGGCCAGTACGCGCCCGGGCAGCTCCGGCGGCACCCCGATCCGCAGCGTTCCGTGTTCACCGCGGTGGGCGCGGGCGACCAGGGTCCGCATCCGCTCGGCCCGTGCCAGCAGATCCCCGGACTCGGCCAGCAGCGCCTCGCCCGCGGCGGTCAGCCGTACGCCGCGGGAGGTGCGGTCGAACAGCCGCGCGCCGAGCTCCTCCTCCAGCGCGCGGACGCTGCGGCTCAGCGGCGGCTGCGCCATGTGGAGCCGCTGAGCCGCCCGCCCGAAGTGCAGCTCCTCGGCGACCGCCCGGAAGTACCTCAGGTGCCGTAACAGGTCCACGCCGGGACGATACCGTTTCCGGTATCGCCGGGAACGGTTTTCGATCTTGGACGGTCGGCCGTGACGCGTGCTCTGATCACGGCATGCGACCGCTCTCCCGATCCTCACGTTCCTCCGCCGTGTCCCGGCGCGGCCTGCTCAGGCCCGCGGCGGCCGGTCTGGCCGCCGCGGGCCTGACCGCCTCCGTCCCGGCCGGCGCGGCGGCCCGTCCCTCCCGCTCCAAAGGCCCGGCTCGTCCCGAGCCGGGGAAGTCCGGCTTCCATCTGCGCTGGCTGGGCAACAACGGCTGGGAGATCCGCGTGGAGCGACCCGGCTCCGCGCCCGCCACCGTGCTCGTGGACCCCTGGCTGACCCGCTTCCGCACCGGTACCTACTCCGAGCGGGGAGCCGACCCGAGGACGCCGGTGACCGTCGACCGGGCCGCCGTCGACCGCCACCGGCTGCGCGCCGACCAGATCCTGGTCACCCACGGCCACTACGACCACATGCCCGACGTACCGCATCTGGCGGCCCGCACCGGTGCCACCGTGCTGGGTACCGAGAGCCACGCCAACATGATGCTGGCCCTCGCCGGGCCGCGGGAGCGGCGCGCCCTGGAGGAGCAGCTGTCGATGGTCCGCGGCGGCGAGCACATCCGCTTCGAGGGCTACTCCGTCCGGGTACTGCGCTCCCTGCACTCCATGCCCGGGCCGCGCGCCCGGGTTCCCTTCCCCGGTACCCGCCCCGGCGGCCCGCCGCCACGTCCCAGGACCATCGCCGACCTCGTCGAGGGCGAGACCCTGGCGTACGCGGTCACCAGCGAGGCCACCGGTTTCACCCTGGTCAACTTCGGCGGATCCAACTTCAGCGCCGCAGACCTGGCCGGACTCGCCCCGGACCTGGCGATGATCCAGCCCGGCGGCTCCACCGTGCACGACTACGTACCGCGCCTGCTGTCCTGCCTGGACCACCCGCCCTACGTCGTGCCCACCCACTGGGACGACTTCGACGAGCCGCTGGATGAACCGGCCGTGGACTGGGGCGGGCTGGAGGGCCTGCGTGAGGCGGTGGCCGGGGCGAGCCCGGGCGCGCGCTTCGTGGTCGTCGACCACCTGGAGACGTTCACGCCCTGACACTCCCGGCCGCCGGCCGGGCGGTCAGCGGTCCCAGGCGGCCGTCGCCGCCGCGGCGGCGACGGGGTCGTCCGCCACGATGACGAGCCGGTGGTCGTGGTCGGAGTACAGGACCTCCACGGTCACCCCGGCGTCGGCCAGGGCTCGGGTGATCGCGCCGAGCTGTCCCGGGCGCTCCTGGTCCAGGCGCCGGGTGAGCACCTTCCGGCAGCCGGTCACCGGTATCCCGGCGGCCCGCAGCGCCGAGCACGCCGCCTCGCCGTCCCGGAACAGGAAGTGGGCCACCGGCCGGCCGCCGACGGTGAACACACCGCCGCCCTCCACGCTGACGCCCGCCGCGCCCAGCGTCTCCCCCACCGACGCCAGGGCGCCCCGCCCGTCGCCCGGTTCCACGGTCACGTCGTACATCCGCGTCCCCCTCCTCTCGTGCGCCCGCCCGGGAGGCGTGGCGCCCACACGGCGATGCTGGGGCCGCGACCCTTCGGTGAGCGCCGAAGGGTCGCGGCCCGGTGGTGCGCGCGCCGCGGCGGCGGGCGTCCGTCAGCCGAACGGAACGACGGCGACGGGCGCCTTGGAGTGGTGCATGACCGCGTGGGCGACCGGCCCGATGTGGAAGCCGATCGGCGAACGGCGGATGCGGCGGCCGACGACGACCAGCGAGGCGTCCTCGGAGGCCTCCGTCAGATGACGGGCGGCCCGGCCCACCACGGCCTGCGCCTTCACCTCCACGTCCGGGTACTTCTCCCGCCAGTGGCGCAGCGCCTCGGTCAGGTTGCGGGAGCTCTCCTGGGCCAGGTCGGTGGCCAGGCGGGGGTCGACGGCGATGGGGTCGACGCCGTAGACCAGCGGCGGGTTCCAGCCGTGGATGACCCGCAGCGCGGCGCCGCGCCGGGCGGCGGCGTCGAAGCCGAACTCGATGAGCTCGTCGGCCGGCCGGTACAGCTCCAGCCCCATGACGACGTCGCGGGGCGTGGCGGAGGGCTCCGCGCCCTCCGGTCCGCCCTCCTTCGACGTCTCGGCCCGCACCAGCACCACCGGGCACTTCACACGGGCGACGGTGGCCAGGCCGACGGAGCCGACCAGGAACCCGGCCACGGGCCCCAGGCCGCGGGTGCCGACGACCAGCACCTCGGCCTGCTCGGCGACCGCGGTCAGCACCTCGGGGGGACGGCCGGTGAGCTGGTCGGTGGTGATCTCCAGCTCCGGGTGGCGGCGGGCGAGGTCGTTCGCCGCCTCGCGCGGGATCCGCTGGGCCCAGTGCTGCCGGGTCTCGGGGTCGGCGAAGGAGTCCGGAGGGGTGAAGGGGTCGGGCTCCCGCACGTGGACGAGGCGCAGCGGCACCCCGCGCCGCGCCGCCTCCCGGGCCGCCCAGTCGGCGGCGGCCAGGCTCTCGGCGGAGCCGTCCACTCCCACGGTGACCGTACGTACCATCACAACACCTCCGTTGACGGGCGGCTCCGCGCCGCTTTCGTTTCCATGATCGCTCCGGGTACCCGCGTTCGGCAGGGGTCACTGGTCCCTTTTCCGGGGCCCGACGTCCCGCGCGGCGGGGAAACGGCCGGCCCGCGGTGCCCCGGTGGGGCGCCGCGGGCCGGTGGTCCGCCGCGGGGAGGCGGGCTCACCGCAGCCAGGGGAGGCTGCGGACCAGGGGAAGCCGGGCCCACCACCGGCCCAGCCCCCAGGTGTCGCCCGCCGCCACGACCGCCAAGACGATCATGACGGCCGCGTACATCACGTGGTAGTTCACGACCGGGTTGGTCGACATGCTGGGGCTGCCGTCCGACAGGTGCCGGGCCGGGGGCCACTCCGCGGCCCACATCAGCGCCATCATCACGGTGCCGGCGACCGCCGTGAGCCGCAGTGCGACGCCGGCGGTCAGGGCGAGGCCGATGCCGAGCAGGCCGAGCATGAACAGCCAGTCCGCCCAGGCGGCCCCGGCGATGCCGTGGAAGAACGACTCCAGGGGGCCGGCGGCAACGCCGCTGAGGAAGCCCTTCGTGGGCGAGCCTCCCTCGGTCCAGGCCCGCTCGGCGGGGGTGGCGTAGCCCAGGCCGAAGGCCTTGTCCGCGAACGCCCACAGGAAGACGAACCCGGTCGCGAAGCGGACCCCGGCCAGGACGCGGGCCGCGGTCGACGCCGCCGGCACCACGGCCGTCGCGGCCGCCGTCCCACCGGACGCGGGTGCGGTCCGGGTGGTGCGCCGCACCGGGAGGTGGAACCCCCGGTGTCCGTGCGTGTGGCCGTGGACTGCCATGTCGCTCATCCCCTTCGCGGAAATCCGGCCCGCCGTTCGGGCACGTTCACACCGTCTCGCGACGGCGGCCCCGGCAGCAGGGGTCCGCGGGCCCGTGCGCGGGGGCCGAAAGTCCCCTTCGAGGTCCCCGTACGGCCCCTGCCCCGGCGGGCCGGGAAATCCGACGATGACGATGAGGCACCACTTCCCGGTCGCGGGAGTACAACGGAACTAGAGGCAGCGGCGGCGGACCGCCACGGCACCCGTACCGGGAGCGGACGCCCGCGCGTACACCGCCCGCTCGGCACCAGGGAGGTCCGCCATGATCGTCACAGCCAACAACCTGCTCGGGGCACTGCCCCCGGAGAACCGCGAACGACTGCTGGAACTCGCCCGCGAGGTCTCCTTCCCCGCCGGCGCCCGTATCTCCGAGGAAGGCCACCGGGCCGACCGGTTCTGGGTGATCCGCACCGGCTCGGTCACCCTCGACATGCGGGTGCCCGGCCGCCGCCCCGCGGCGGTGGAGACCCTCTCCCACGGCGACCTGCTGGGCTGGTCCTGGCTCTTCCCGCCCTACACCTGGCAGCTGGGCGCCGAGGCGCTCAGCCCGGTGCGGGCCCTGGAGTTCGACGCCGCCCGGGTGCGGGAGCTGTGCGAGGCCGATCCAGTGCTGGGGCGCGCGGTGGCCCTGCGGATGGCCGAGATCATCTCGCACCGGCTGCAGGCGGCCCGCACCCGGCTGCTGGACCTGTACGGGCCCTACGGCAGCGGCCCCATGCCGTGACACGCGCCCGGGCACGCCACGGCAACGATTCTTCGAGGAGGGTCTCATGGACGGTACGGACAGCACGGCCGGCGCGTTCGGCGCGTTCGGCGCGGACACCGGCGGCGGCGCGGACGGCGTGCCGCACGCCCCGCACACCGTCGGCGACGTGATGAGCCAGACCGTCGTCTCCATCGGGCGGGACGCCCCGTTCAAGCAGATCGTGATGACCATGGAGCAGTGGAAGGTCAGCGCTCTGCCGGTGCTGGAGGGCGAGGGCCGCGTCGTCGGCGTCGTCTCCGAGGCGGATCTGCTACCCAAGGAGGAGTTCCGGGACGGCGACCCCAGCCGCATGGAGCAGCTGCGGCGCCCCGAGGAGCTGGCCCGGGTGGGGGCGGTGACCGCGGGCGAGCTGATGACGGCGCCGGCGGTCACCGTCCACGCCCGCGCCACCCTGGCCGAGGCGGCGCGCGTCATGGCGCGCCGGCGCGTCAAGCGGCTGCCCGTGACCGACGCCGACGGTCTGCTGGTCGGCGTCGTCAGCCGCGGGGACCTGCTGAAGGTCTTCCTGCGCCCGGACGAGGACATTGCCCGGGAGGTGCGCCGGGATGTCGTCGAGCCCCTCTTCCCCGGCGGTGGCCGGGGCGTGGGGGTGCGGGTGGCGGACGGTGTCGTGACCTTCACCGGCGAGATCCGCAACACCGCCCTGGTTCCGGTGGCCGCCCGGATGGCGCGGTCGGTGGAGGGGGTGGTGGACGTCGGGTTCGACCTGGGGCGGTCCGCGTGAGGTGAGCGGCCGGCGGCACGGCGGGCGTACCGGGGCGGCCGCCGGGACCGGGCGGCCGCGAGCTCCCGCCGCTCGCGTGGGCGGCGGGACCGTTGGACCCTGGCGCCGGACGGGCGGGGCGGGGCAGGATCATGGAGTGGGGTGCGTGCCCCTGACCGACGGCGTGAAGGATCCCTATGACCCAGGCCCAGCAGTTCTCACCACAGGACCCGATCCGGGTGTTCCTCCTCGACGACCACGAGGTGGTGCGGCGCGGCGTGCACGACATGCTGGACGCCGAGCCCGACATCGAGGTGGTCGGCGAGGCCGGCACGGCCGAGCAGGCCCTCGCGCGCGGCCCGGCCCTGCGCCCGCACGTGGCCGTGCTGGACGTGCGCCTGCCCGACGGCAACGGCATCGCCGTCTGCCGCGAGCTGCGCTCGCGGATGCCGGAGCTGGCCTGTCTGATGCTGACCTCGTTCGACGACGACGACGCGCTGCTGGACGCGATCATGGCCGGCGCCTCTGGCTACGTCCTCAAGCAGATCAAGGGCTCGGACCTGATCGCGGCCGTGCGCACCGTCGCCTCCGGGCAGTCCATGCTGGACCCGGCGACCACGGCGCGGCTGATGAACAGCCTGCGGGTGCAGGACGCCGAGGAGCCCGCCGAGGAGCCGCAAGACGCCGCGCTGGCCTCGCTGACGCCCCGCGAGCGCGACATCCTGGCCCTGATCGGCGAGGGGATGACCAACCGGCAGATCGGTCGGCAGCTGTACCTGTCCGAGAAGACGGTCAAGAACAACATCTCCCGGCTGCTGGCCAAGCTGGGGGTGGAGCGGCGGGTCCAGGCCGCCGTCATCGCCACCCAGACCGCCCCGCAGGCCCCGCGGCAGCCGCACTGAGCGGGGTGCGCGCGAGCGGTGGGCGCGTGCGGGGGCGGGGCCGCCCTGCCGGGCGGCGGGGGCGCCCGGCAGGCGGGCCCCGCCCGATTTCGCCCCGGATGGGGCCGACCGGCCCTATCCCCGCCCGGGCGGCGCGCGCACCATGGACGCATGCACCGACACGACGGCTTCCGCGAACTCGACCGGCGGGAGTGCCTGGACCTGCTGGGACAGGTCCCTCTGGGACGCATCGTCTACACCGAGAACGCGCTGCCCGCCGTCCTCCCGGTCAACTTCTTCCTGGACCGCGACCAGGCCGTGGTCCTGCGCACCTCGGGTGCGTCCCGGATGGCCCGCGCGGTGGACGGCAGCGTGGTCGCCTTCGAGGTGGACCGGTTCGACGAGGCGACACGCTCGGGCCGGAGCGTGGTCGTCACCGGGCGTGCCTCGCTGGTGACCGATCCCGGTGAGGCCGAGCGGCTGGGCCGGTCCGGGCCGCTGTCCTGGGCCCCGGTCGAGGACGGGGTCCATGTGCGGATCGAGGCCGAGCTGGTGACCGGCCGGCTGCTGGAGGACGTCTCGCCCGCCGGGACCCTCTGAGCCTTTCGCCCCCGCGCGGGCGCCCTGGCCCTCCCGGCCGGGTCCTCATCCGGGCGCCCCGGCCGACCGACCCCGGGGCCAGGGCCGATCGGCCCTGTTCGGCCGCCGGGCCGGGGCTTTCCGGCCGGGCGGCGGGGGCTCTCCGGCCCCGGCCCGGCGGGCGGGGGGCCGCATAGCGTTCCGGCCATGGTGAACGACGAGAACGCGGGGGCCCGGACGGTCCGCGGTGAACGCGACTGGCCGCTGGCCGCGCGCCGGCTGCTCAGCCGCCGCGAGGTGTCGGCCGACGGCCGCGCGGTGTACGGAACGGGCGACGAGAAGTGGGAGGGCTTCTACCGGGACCGCTGGTCCCACGACAAGGTGGTGCGCTCCACCCACGGGGTGAACTGCACCGGGTCCTGCTCCTGGATGGTGTACGTCAAGGACGGGATCATCACCTGGGAGCACCAGGCCACCGACTACCCCTCGATCGGCTCGGACTGCCCCGAGTACGAGCCCCGCGGCTGCCCGCGCGGCGCCTCGTTCTCCTGGTACACCTACTCCCCCAGCCGGGTGCGCCACTCGTATGTGCGCGGCACGCTGCTGAGGATGTGGCGGGAGGCCCGCGGCCGGCTGGGCGATCCGGTGACGGCCTGGGCGGAGATCACCGGCGACCCGGAAAGGGCCCGCGCCTACAAGCGGGCGCGCGGCAAGGGCGGTTTCGTCCGCGCCGGCTGGGACGAGGTGGCCGAGCTGGTCGCCGCCGCGCAGGTGCACACCGTCAAGGAGTACGGCCCCGACCGGGTGGCGGGCTTCTCCCCGATCCCGGCGATGTCGATGGCGTCGTTCGCCGCCGGGGCCCGGTACCACTCCCTGATCGGCGGCACCCTGCTGTCGTTCTACGACTGGTACGCCGATCTGCCGGTCGCCTCGCCGCAGGTCTTCGGCGACCAGACGGACGTGCCGGAGGCGGCCGACTGGTGGAACGCCGGCTATCTGATCATGTGGGGCTCCAACATCCCCGTCACGCGTACGCCGGACGCGCACTTCCTGACCGAGACCCGCTACAACGGCACCAAGGTGGTGGCCGTCAGTCCCGACTACGCCGACAACGTCAAGCACGCCGGCGAGTGGCTGTCCCCGCATCCGGGCACCGACGGGGCGCTGGCGATGGCGATGGGCCATGTGATCCTGCGCGAGTTCCTGGTGGACCGCGAGGTGCCCTACTTCCGGGACTACCTGCGCGCGTTCACCGGCGCCCCGTTCCTGGTCACCCTGCGCGAGCGTGCGGACGGACTCGTGCCGGACGGGTTCCTGACCGCGGCCGACCTCGGCGGCGCCGAGGCCGGGGCGGAGAACGCCGGCTCCAAGACCGTCCTGCTGGACAGCCGCACCGGCGAGCCCGTCGTGCCGAACGGCTCGCTCGGCTTCCGCTGGGCCGGGACCGGTGAGGGGCGCTGGAACCTGGACCTGGGCGATGTCGTGCCCGAGCTGAGCCTGCTGGAGCCGACCGGGGAGACGGCCGCGGTCGCGCTGCCCCGGTTCGACGGGGGTGCGACCGAGGGCGGCGGCAGCATGGTGCGCGGCGTCCCCGTGCGCCGGGTCGGCGGGAAACTGGTCACCACCGTCTTCGATCTGATGCTCGCCCAGTACGGGGTGGAGCGCCCCGGTCTGCCGGGCGACTGGCCGACCGGCTACGAGGACGCGGAGCGGCCGTACACCCCGGCCTGGCAGGAGACGATCACCTCCGTCCCGGCGGTGCAGGCGGCCCGGATCGCCCGCGAGTTCGCCCGCAACGCCGAGCGCACCGGCGGCCGCTCCATGATCATCATGGGTGCGGGCACCAACCACTGGTTCCACTCCGACACCATCTACCGTGCCTTCCTGGCACTGACGACCATGACCGGCTGCCAGGGCGTCAACGGCGGCGGCTGGGCCCACTACGTCGGCCAGGAGAAGGTCCGCCCCGTCACCGGGCTGCAGCACCTGGCCTTCGCGTTCGACTGGCAGCGGCCGACCCGGCACATGGCCGGCACCTCGTACTGGTACCTGAACTCCGACCAGTGGCGCTACGAGGCGTTCGGGCCCGGCGAGCTGGCCTCTCCGCTGGGTGAGGGGCTGTTCAAGGGCAAGGCGTTCGCGGACTGCCCGGCGCAGGCGGTGCGGCTGGGCTGGACGCCGGGACACCCCGCGTTCAACCGCAACCCGCTGGATCTGGCGGACGAGGCGAAGGCCGCGGGCCGGCCCGTCCCCGAGCACATCGTGGACGAGCTGAGGTCCGGGCGGCTGCGGTTCGCCGCCGAGGACCCGGACGACCCGGCCAACTTCCCCCGCGTGCTGACGGTGTAGCGGGCGAACCTGCTGGGCTCCTCCGGCAAGGGCAACGAGTACTTCCTCAAGCACCTGCTGGGCACGGACGCGGCCGTGCGCTCCGGGCAGACGCCGCCCGAGGGGCGTCCGCGGGAGGTGGTCTGGCGCGAGGAGGCGCCCGAGGGCAAGCTCGACCTGCTGGTCACCATGGACTTCCGGATGACCTCCACCGGCCTGCTCTCCGACGTCGTGCTGCCGGCCGCCACCTGGTACGAGAAGGACGACCTGTCCAGCACGGACATGCACCTCTTCGTCCACGCCTTCACCCCGGCCATCGCCCCGCCCTGGCAGGCCCGCACCGACTACGACACCTTCCTGACCCTCGCCGACCGGTTCAGCGAACTGGCCGAGGAGCACCTGGGCACCCGCACCGACGTCCTGGCCGTGCCCCTGCTGCACGACACCCCCGACGAACTCGCCCAGCCCGGCGGGGTGGTGCGCGACTGGAAGGCCGGCGAGTGCGAGCCGGTGCCCGGCCGGACCATGCCCAAGCTGGTGACCGTCGAGCGGGACTACGCGGCGGTCGCGCAGAAGATGCGTGCCGTCGGGCCGCTGCTGGACACCCTGGGCACCACCACCAAGGGCATCACCGTCCACCCGGACCAGGAGATCGGCGAACTGCGCCGCCGCTGCGGGACCGTCCGCGACGGGGTGGCCGCCGGCCGGCCCTCCCTGGCCACCGCCTCCGACATGTGCGAGGCGATCCTGGCCCTGTCCGGCACCACCAACGGGCGCCTGGCCACCAAGGGCTTCCGCGAACTGGAGCGGCAGACCGGCAGTGAGGGCCTGGTGGAGCTGTCCGCCGAGCGCGAGGCCGAGCGGATCACCTTCGCCGACACCCGCGCCCAGCCGCGCTCCGTGATCACCTCGTACGAGTGGTCCGGGTCGGAGACCGGCGGCCGCCGCTACTCGCCCTTCGTCATCAACACCGAGCACCTCAAGCCCTGGCACACCCTCACCGGCCGCCAGCACTTCTTCGTCCAGCACGACTGGATGGCCGAACTCGGCGAGTAGCTGCCCGTCTACCGGCCCCCGCTGAACACGCCCCGGCACTACGGCGACGAGCACCTGCGCGAGGACGGCCGGGCCGAGGTCACGGTCCGCTACCTCACCCCGCACTCGAAGTGGTCCATCCACTCCAACTACCAGGACAACAAGTACATGCTCGACCTCTCCCGGGGCGGTCCCGTGATCTGGATGTCCCGGGAGGACGCCGAGAGGATCGGTGTGAGGGACAACGAGTGGATCGAGGCGTACAACCGCAACGGCGTCGTCGCCGCACGGGCGGTGGTGACCCACCGCATGCCCGAGGGCACAGTGCACATGTACCACGCCCAGGACCGCAACGTGAACGTGCCGAAGACCGAGGTCGGCGGCAGGCGCGGCGGCATCCACAACTCGCTGACCAGGCTGCTGCTCAAGCCGACCCATCTCGCCGGCGGCTACGCGCAGTTCACCTACGCCTTCAACTACTACGGACCGACCGGCAACCAGCGCGACGAGATCACCGTCATCCGCCGCCGCGACCAGCGAGTGGAGTACTGAGATGCGCGTGATGGCCCAGATCGCGATGGTGATGAACCTCGACAAATGCATCGGGTGCCACACCTGCTCGGTCACCTGCAAGCAGACGTGGACCAATCGCAGCGGCGTGGAGTACGCCTGGTTCAACAACGTCGAGACCAAGCCCGGCGTCGGCTATCCGCGCCGCTACGAGGACCAGGGGCAGTGGAAGGGCGGCTGGATGCTGGACCGGCGCGGGCGGCTCGTCCTGCGCTCCGGCGGCCGGGTCAGGCGGCTGCTGTCGCTGTTCTCCAACCCGGATCCGCCCTCCCTGGAGGACTACTACGAGCCGGTCACCTACGACTACGACAACCTCGTCAGCGCCCCCGCCGGGCCGGACATGCCCGTCGCCCGCCCCCGCTCGGTGCTCACCGCCACCGTCGGGGCGCTGCCGCCCTCCCCCGCCGCCGAGCGTCTGGCCGCGTTCACCGGGTGGTTCGCCGGGCAGGAGCCGGACGCGCTGGAGCGGCACTACGTCGAGACGTTCGACCTGCGGCGCCGCAGCGGCCTCTACCTCACCTACTACCTGCACGGCGACACCCGCCGCCGCGGCATGGCTCTGCTGACCCTCGCCCAGCGCTACCGCGCCACCGGCTGGGAGGCCGACGGCGGCGAGCTGCCCGACCACCTCCCGGTCGTCCTGGAGTACGCCTCGCTGGCCGGACCGCGCGCGGGCGAAGACCCGCTGCGCCTGCACCGGCGCGGGCTGGAGCTGATTCACCACGCGCTGGCCGACGGCGGCTCCCCCTGCCGGCACGTGCTCGCCGCGCTGCTGACCCTGCTGCCACCCGCCACCGAGGCCGATCTGAGGGCCGTCGCCGAGCTCGCCACCCAGGGCCCGCCCGCCGAGGACGTCGGACTCGACCCGTACGGGGCGGGCGAGTTCGCGCCGCCGGGCGCGTTCGTCCCGCCCCGGCAGGCCCCGCCCACCCTGATGCCGCCCCCGTCGACCCCGGAAGGCCCCCGATGAGCACCGCACCCGCATCCGCACCCATGGCCGCGGCGAGCGGCGCCGAACTCCTGCTGTGGGTGGCCGTCCCCTACATCTGCCTCGCCGTGTTCGCGGTGGGACACGTCTGGCGCTACCGGCACGACCAGTTCGGCTGGACCTCCCGCACCAGCCAGCTTCTGGAGCACCGGTGGCTGCGCTGGGGCAGCCCGCTGTTCCACCTGGGCGCCTTCATGGTGATCGCCGGACACGTCGTCGGCCTCGCCGTGCCGGCCTCGTGGACGGAGGCGGTCGGCGTCGACGAGCACACCTACCATCTGACGGCCGTGTGGGCGGGGTCGGTCGCCGGGGTGGCCATGGTGGCAGGGCTCGGCATGCTCTGCGCCCGCCGGCTGCTGACCCGCCGGATCCGGCTGGGCACCGACCGG
This sequence comes from Streptomyces verrucosisporus, assembly GCF_017114865.1. Classification (GTDB taxonomy): domain Bacteria; phylum Actinomycetota; class Actinomycetes; order Streptomycetales; family Streptomycetaceae; genus Streptomyces; species Streptomyces fenghuangensis. The sequence continues at coordinate 28,536 of NZ_JADEYH010000037.1, forward strand.
AGCGACAAGGTCCTCTTCCCGCTGCTGTCCGCCACCGTCGTGCTGGGCATCGCGGCGACCGCCGCCCACAACGTGTTCGGCGCGGGGTACGACTACCGCTCCACCGTCTCCGTCTGGTTCCGCGGCCTGTTCGCCCTCCAGCCGCAGCCGGAGGCGATCGCCGGAGCGCCGCTGCTGTTCCAGCTCCACGCCCTGACCGCCTGCCTGCTCTTCGCCGCCTGGCCGTTCACCCGGCTGGTGCACGTCTGGTCCGCCCCGGTCGGCTATCTGGCCCGGCCCTATCTGGTCTACCGGAGCCGGAGCGGCGCCGCGGTCCCGGCCCCCGGTGCGGGGCGCCGAGGCCCCGCACCGGCGGGCACAGGTCCGGCGGCCGCACGGGGAGCCGGGCGTGACGGCCGCGCCGGCCCCGCGGGCACAGACCCCGCGGGAGGAGAGCACCGGGGAACCCGGGAGCGCCGCGCCCGCGCGGCGCTCCCCCTGGGGGCGGGCCGGGCGACGGCCCTGGTCATCACCCTCGCCGGACTGGTCGGCTGGCTGGCCTCCTTCCGGCTGACCGCCGACGGCTGGCGGGTGCTGGGCGACCCGGTCTACCGGCCGTCGTGCGACATCAGCCCCGTCGTCGGCTGCGGCAGCGTGCTGTCGAGCCCGCAGGGCAGTGTGCTGGGCTTCCCCAACATGCTGCTCGGTCTGGGCGCCTTCGCCGCCGTCGCGGCCCTCGGCGCCGCCCTGCTCCTCGGGGCGCGTCTGCACCGGGCTCTGTGGCTGGCCCTGAACGCCGGGGCGCTGGCCGGGGTCGTCCTCGTCCACTGGCTGATCCATCAGTCGCTCTACGAGCTGGACCGGATCTGCCCGTACTGCGCCGTGGTGTGGGCCGTCACCGTCCCGCTGTTCTGGTACGTGACCCTGCACAACCTCCGGCACGGCGTGCTGCCGGTACCGCGCCGCGCGCGGGGCACCCTGCACGCCGTGCCGGAGCTGCACGGCGTGGTCCTGGCGACCTGGTACGCCGTCGTCGTGCTGCTGGTCCTGACCCGCTTCTGGGACCACTGGGCCGGCCTGCTTTGAGACGGCCTGGCGGCCTGGCGCGGGCGCGGTGACGGGGCGGGCCCGCGCCGGGCCGCCCGGCGGGACCGGTCCGGCGGGGTCAGTCCAGCCGGACGGTGAGCAGCACCAGGGCGTCGGTGTCGGCGGTCAGCCGGTGGCGTTCCGCGGGGATGGCGATGAGGTCCTCCGGGCCCAGCTCCCACTCCCGCTCGACGGTGCTCAGCGTCACCCGGCCGGTCAGGCACAGCAGCGTCGCGGCCCCGGGCGTCTGGTGCTCGGCCAGTCCGTGGCCGGAGGCCAGCGCCATCAGTGTCACGCTGAGGCCGGGGACCTTGACGACGGTCTGAGCCTTCCGCCCGGAGTCGGCCGCTCCCGCCTCGGCCAGCAGCCACTCCCCCTGGGCCTTCAGCCCGGCCACCTCTCCGGCGGGGTGTTTCTCGCGGTCCGGCTCGGGGCCGCCCTGCGGAGTGATCATCGGACACGCTCCCATCCGCGCCGGGTGGCACGCGAGCCCAGCTGCGTGTCCCGGCTGCGGTAGACGATGTACGGACGGGTGAGGTACCCCAGCGGAGCGGTCAGCATGTGCACCAGCCGGGTGAAGGGCCAGACCGCGAACAGGGCCAGCGCGCTGATCACGTGGAGCTGGAACAGCAGCGGCACGCCGACCATCAGCGCGGGGTCGGGCTGAAGGTAGAAGATCGACCGGAACCAGGGGGAGATGGTGGTCCGGTAGTCGTAGCCGTCGTCGACGACGTTGGCGGCCACCGTGGCGGCCAGCCCCAGCACCAGTGCCGCGGCGAGCATCAGGTACATCAGCTTGTCGTTGCGGGTGGTGGCGCTGAAGACCGGGCCGACGGTGCGGCGCCGGTAGATCAGGATGGCCATCCCGTCCAGTGTGCTCACACCCGCGATCAGCCCCAGCACGACGGCGGTGACGTGGTAGGTGTGCTCGCTCACCCCCGCCGCCTCGGTCCAGCTGTTGGGGATGAGCAGGCCGATGACGTGGCCGATCAGCACCACCAGGATGCCGAAGTGGAACAGCGGGCTGCCGATGCGCAGCAGCCGGCTCTCGTGGAGCTGGGAGGATCGGGTGGTCCAGCCGAACTTGTCGTAGCGGTAGCGCCAGACGTGCCCGCCGGCGAACAGCACCAGCGCCACGTACGGCAGGACCACCCACAGCAGGATGTCGAGCGCGCCGGGGCCGGCGGCGTTCTGTGCCAGGTGCGTCATCGGCGGCCTCCCACCGGGTCGGGCATGTACTGGGGCGGTGCGAAGGGCGCCAGGCCCACCTCCTCCTCGGGCGGGCCCTCGGCGGCCAGGCGGGCGACGGCCTCGCGCTCGTCGCCGCCCAGCGGCGGCAGGGTGGCCGAGACGGAGTCCAGGACGTGCGCCCAGGGCGCGCCGGTGTCGTGCAGGGCCAGGCGCAGCAGCTCCAGGCCGGCGCGGTGCTCGGTCAGCAGTTTCCGGCCGGCCTCGGGCTCGCCGGCGGCGAACTCCAGGACGACGGCCAGGTGGTCGGGCAGCTCCTCCTCGGTCAGGCGCAGCCCGGCGGCGGCGTAGGTCCGCTTGATGCGCAGCAGCGCCACCCCGCGTTTGCGGGTGTCGCCGTGGGCGTAGTAGGCCAGGAACGGGCAGCAGCGTCTGCGGTGGTCGAAGACCTCGACGTACTCGGCGGCCAGGCGGGCGGTGCCGGTGCGCTCGGCGTGGTCCAGGAAGCGGTGCAGGGGGGCCGCGACCGGTCCGGGCAGCGCGGCCGCGACCCGGCGGGCCAGCCGTAGGCGGCCTTGTAGTCGGAGTGGATGGACCACTTGTTGTGCGGGGTCAGATACCGCACGGTGACGCCCAGTTCGCCGGTGCTGCCGACCTGGGGCTCGTCGAAGAGGGCGTGCATGTTCAGCGGCGGCCGGTAGACCGGCAGCCACTCGCCCAGCTCCGCCATCCAGTCGTGGTCGAGGAAGAAGTGCTGGCGGCCGGTGAGGGTGTGCCAGGGCTTGAGGTGCTCGGTGTTGATGGTGAAGGGCGAGTAGCGCCGCCCGCCGGACTCCGATTCGGACCACTCCGGGGAGGTGATGACGGGGACGGGGCGGGCCTGGGTGTCGGCGAAGGTGATCCGCTCGGCCTCGCGCTCGGCGGACAGCTCCACCAGGCCCTCACTGCCGGTCTGCCGCTCCAGTTCGCGGAAGCCCTTGGTGGCCAGGCGCCCGTTGGTGGTGCCGGACAGGGCGAGCATCGCCTCGCACGCCTGGACGTCGCGGGCGATGGAGGGGCGGCCGTCGGCCGCGCCGCCGTGGACGGTGCCGTTCTTGCCGCGCAGGTACTCCAGTTCCCGGTCGAGCTTGAAGGTGACGCCCTTGGTGGTGGCGCCCAGGTCGTCCAGCAGGGGGCCCAGGGCGGTCATCTTGTCCGCCACGGCCGCGTAGTCGCGTTCGACGGTCACAGGTTTCGGCATGGTGCGGCCCGGGACGGGCTCGCACTCGCCGGCCTTCCAGTCCCGTACGCGGCCGTGCGGGTTGGCCAGTTCGTCCGGGGTGTCGTGCAGGAGCGGGGCGGCGACCACGTCGCGGAGGGTGCCCAGGTGGTCGGCGGCCAGCCGACTGAAGGCCCTGGCGATGGTGTTGAAGGCGTCCCAGTCGGTGCGGGTCTGCCAGGGCGGGGAGATGGCCGGGTTGAACGAGTGCACGTAGGGGTGCATGTCGGTGGTATTGAGATCGTGCTTCTCGTACCAGGTGGCGGCCGGCAGCACGATGTCGGAGTAGACGGTGGTGGACGTCATCCGGAAGTCCAGCGACAGCAGCAGGTCGAGCTTGCCGGTGGGGGCCTGCTCGCGCCAGACCACGTCCCGCGGGCGGGCTCCCTCGGGCGCCTCCTCGGCGCGCACGGAGGAGTCGGTGCCCAGCAGGTGCTTGAGGAAGTACTCGTTGCCCTTGCCGGAGGAGCCCAGCAGGTTCGCCCGCCACACCGTCAGCACGCGGGGGAAGTTGGCCGGGTCGTCCGGGTCCTCGGCGGCGAACCGCAGCCGCCCGGACCTCAGCTCGTCCACGATGTGCTCGGGGACGGGCCGGCCCGCGGCCTTCGCCTCGTCCGCCAGATCCAGCGGGTTGCGGTCGAAGGTGGGGTAGGAGGGCATCCAGCCCATGCGGGCGGACTGGGCGATGACGTCGGCCGTGGTCTTCCCGGTGAACGTGCCGCCCGCGGAGGCCGCCGAGAGGGTGTCGGCGCTGAAGGGGTCGTAGCGGAACTGGTCGGTGTGCAGGTACCAGTACGCGGTCTGGATCATCTGCCGGGCGGGCCGGTTCCAGTCGGCGGCCGTGGCCAGCGCCGAGTAGCCGGTGATGGGGCGGACCTTCTCCTGGCCGACGTAGTGGGCCCAGCCGCCGCCGTTGACGCCCTGGCAGCCGGTCATGGTGGTCAGGGTGAGGAGGGCGCGGTAGATGGTGTCGGAGTGGAACCAGTGGTTGGTGCCCGCACCCATGATGATCATGGAGCGGCCGCCGGTGCGCTCGGCGTTGTCGGCGAACTCCCGCCCGATGCGGGCGGCCTTCTCCGCCGGTACTCCGGTGACGGCCTCCTACCAGGCGGGGGTGTAGGGCTGGGAGGCGTCCTCGTAGCCGGTGGGCCAGGTGCCGGGCAGCCCGTCGCGGGCGACGCCGTACTGGGCCAGCAGCAGGTCGAAGACGGTGGTGACCGTCTTCCCGCCGATCCGGCGCACGGGGACGCCGCGGCGCAGTGACGCGGCCCGGCCGTCGGGGGTGTCGAAGCGGGGCAGTTCGACCTCGGCCGCCGCCTCGCCGCCGCCGCCGGAGGCGGTGAGCAGCGGGTCGGTGTCGCCCAGTTCCAGGTTCCACTTACCGGCGCCGGACTCGCCCCAGCGGTGGCCGAGCGAGCCGTTCGGCACCACCGGCTCCCCGGTGGCCGAGTCCAGCAGGACCGTCTTGAACTCCGCGTTCTCCGCCTCCGCTTCGGCGCTCCCAGGTGATGATGCCGTCCTTGACGTACACCTTCCACGAGCACGAGCCGGTGCAGTTGACCCCGTGGGTGGAGCGCACCACCTTGTCGTGGGACCAGCGGTCGCGGTAGAAGGTGTCGGCCTGGCGTCCGCCGATGCGGTACAGGGCCCGCCGGTCCCCGGAGACCTCGGCGCGGGTGAAGAAGCGGCGGCTGCCCACCAAGGCTTCGGTCAAATCACCGTCCGGGCCGGGACGTTACTCCCTCTCCGCCCCGGTCTTCCTGTTCCTCGCTCTCACCAGCGCGTCCCTCCCGGGATCGGAAGTCGGTCCACGCACCGGGCCGCGGACGGCCGGGCGCTCACTTCCGAGTGGACGCGATCCCCGCCCCGCTCCGGTGCCGGCCCATTGACTACCCGGAAAGGTTTCCGATCACTCACCGGCGCGTTCACGCGGTCAGGCCGCGGCGGCGGGCATCCCCGCTTCAGCGCCGCCTGCCTGCTGGCCGGCTACGCCTGGCTGGGGCTGGCCGGGGCGCTGTGGCTGCAACGAGGGCGACGACGGCCACGACCTGGTGCTGGAGTCCGGCGCCCGCACCGGCCGGCTCGCCCCCGGCGAACGGGAGACGCTGGACGCCGGGGTCGTCGACCGCGATCTGGAGGGGTGGTGCTCGGTGGTGGGGCACCGGCGGATGGGCATGGTGTTCGGCGTACGGGTCACCGGTGGCAACGCGGCCGGCCCGCAGGATTCCCCGAAGCCCGCAGGCCCCGCGGAGCACGGGGAACAGGGCGGCGCCGACGGGGAGTCGGCCGCCTCCGCGTTCGACCCCATGGCCGAGCCCGCCCCCGGCTTCACCGCCCGTGACGCCGCGCTGCCGCCCGTCTCGGGCGATTCCGGACCGCGCGTCCACCGCCGGACCCTGACGGTGCGCGAGACCGTACGCGAGGTCGCCCCCGGAGTGCGGCAGACCCTGTGGACCTTCGGCGGTACCGCGCCGGGCCCGGTGCTGCGCGGACGGGTCGGCGACACCTTCGAGATCACCCTCGTCAACGACGGGTCGATCGGCCACAGCATCGACTTCCACGCCGGGGCGCTGGCCCCCGACCGGCCCATGCGCACCATCGAACCCGGCGAGTCGCTGACCTACCGGTTCACCGCCGAGCGCAGCGGGGTGTGGATGTACCACTGCTCCACGATGCCGATGTCGCTGCACATCGCCAACGGCATGTACGGGGCCGTCGTCGCCGACCCGCCGCAACTGCCCGAGGTCGACCGGGAGTTCCTGTTGATCCAGTCCGATCTGTACCTGGGCGGGCAGGGTGGCACGGCCGACGCGGACAAGGTGGCGGCCCTGCGGTCCGACGCCGTGGTCTTCAACGGCTACGCGAACCAGTACGCCTACGACCCACCGGCCGTCCGCACCGGCGAGCGGGTACGGATCTGGGTCCTGGCGGCCGGGCCGAACCGGCCGAGCGCCTTCCACGTCGTCGGGGGCCAGTTCGACACCGTCTACCACCCGGCGGGCCGCCCCTTCCACCGGCCGACCATGAAGTGGCCGGCGGGAGGGGCGAGATCGTCACTGGGCTCCTCGGCGAGCGCCGCGTCGACCTCCTCCCGGGCGGCGCGGCGGCCGCGGTAGCGGCCGACGATGTCTTCGTAGTACGCGCGCAGCAGGGCCGCGGAGTCGGGATGCCCGACGGGCAGGGGCGCGATGTCCCAGGAGGCTGATCGTCCGTCGTTCACACGCCTCATCCTCACAGGCCCGCCGCCCCCGCCGCCTCCCGGTTTCCCTCCCGTCCGGGTCCCGGTTCGGGCCGTGGTGCCGCAGGCCGTCGAGCGCGGCCTCCGGCAGCACGTCGGCGCGCTCCTCGGCGGGCCGTCCCCGGCCCTCACCGGGGTCGCCGCGATGCCCGCGTCGAGGGGAGCACCGCGCCTCACGCCGACAGCGCGCGCCCGTCCTCGTCGCCGCTCTCGGCACAGGCGGCGGCCAGGTCGTCCAGGGGGAGGCCCAGTACGGCCGCCAGGGCCGCCACCGTGAAGAACGCCGGGGTCGGCGCCCGTCCGGTCTCGATCTTCCGCAGCGTCTCCGCCGACACCCCGGCCGCCGCGGCGACCTCCACCATGCTGCGCCCGCCGCGCGCTTCGCGCAGCAGCGCACCGAGCCGTTCCCCGCGCTGCCGCTCCCACGGGGTCAGAGGAGTTCTCACCATGACCGTGATACTAATACCGGTATAAGAATTGGAGCGCGCCGACCCGACGCGTTGCGACAGCACGACACGCACAGGGAGAAGTGGCACAGCATGGTGGAGATCAAGACCGATGCGGCACTGGAGGCCATGCGGGAGGCCGGGCGCGTCGTTGCCCGGGCCCTCGCGGCCGCCCGGGACGCGGCGGGCGTCGGCGTGTCCCTGCGGGAGCTGGACGAGGCGGCGCGCGCCGTCCTGACCGAGGCGGGGGCGCGCTCCCCCTTCCTGGGCTACCGACCCTCCTTCGCGCCCACCCCGTTCCCGGCGGTGGCCTGCGTCTCCGTCAACGACGCGATCGTGCACGGCGTCCCGGACGGCTACCGGCTGCGCGACGGCGACCTGGTCAGCGTCGACTGCGGCGCGGAACTCGACGGCTGGACCGGCGACGCGGCCGTCAGCTTCATCGTCGGCACCCCCCGGCCCGCCGACCTGGAACTGGTCAAGGCCACCCGGGAGGCGCTCGACGCGGGTATCGCGGCGGCCACCGCCGGGAACCGGATCGGCGACATCTCGCACGCCATCGGCGCCGTCGCCGAGGCGGCCCGCTGCGGCATGCCACGGGACTTCGGCGGCCACGGCATCGGCCGCCGTATGCACGAGGACCCCCATGTGCCCAACCGCGGGCGCCCCGGGCGCGGGTTCCCCCTGCGGCACGGGCTGGTCCTCGCCATCGAGCCGATGCTGATGGCCGGCGGGAGCGACGCCTACCGCACCGACCCCGACGGCTGGACGCTGCGCACCGCCGACGGCAGCCGGGCCGCCCACATCGAGCACACCGTCGCGGTCACCGACGAGGGCCCGCGCGTGCTCACCCTGCCCTGACCGGGGACGGGGACCGGGGGGACGAAGACGGAGGCGAGGGCGGTGGCGGGCCCGGAGGCGTCAGGCTCCCGGCCGGGCCGGGGACGCGGGCACCGCGGGGCCCCGGCGGGCGATCAGCTGGAAGAGGCGGGCGGTGTGCCGGTAGGCGGGCCGGTCGGTGACCGCGAGTTCCAGCCGCTCCAGGTCGGCGTAGAAGGCCGGGTCGTACTTGCGCTCGTCGTCGGTGATGTAGTCGCTGACGCTGCGGATGCCGTGGTGCGCGGCCCCCGGACAGCCCAGGCCCTCCAGCCGGGAGGCGATCTCCTCGGCGGTGTACAGCGTCATGGCGGTGCCGAAGGTGCGGCCGTCGGCGCGGTCCCGGCCGAGGGCCGCCAGCGCGGCGGCCGGGTCCAGTTCGCGTACGGCCGCGACCAGCGGGGCGGAGTGGCGGTTGACGGCCATCACCGACAGTACGCCGCCCTCCCGCAGCGGCGCCACGGCCGCCGCCGGCATCTCCTCCGCCGCGGCTGGACTCTCCGCGTACTGCAGGACGTTGTGGCACAGCACGACGTCCCAGCCGCCCGAGGCGATCTCCCGCGGCAACTCCTCGACGCGGGCCCGGACGCGGGTGACGCGGTCGGCCACTCCGGCCGCCTCCGCGCGCTCCCCGGCGGCTGCCAGCATCCCGGGGGCGAGGTCCACCACGGTCACGCGGTGGCCGCGGACCGCGAGCCGGACGGCGTCGCCGCCGTCTCCCCCGGCCAGGTCCAGGATCCGCAGGGGACCGTCGCCGAGTCCGTCCAGGTGGCGCAGGAGGTTGGCCTCGGCGAGGGTGAAGCGCAGGCGCCCCCAGGGGGCCTGCTGCCACTGCCGCCAGGCGGCCATGGACGAGTCGAACCTCTGAGCTGTCCCGGACATGCGCAGACCCTAACCCGGGCGCCGACTCGGCGGCCGTGTACCGCAGTTGTGGTCCGTACCAATCCCCTGCCGATGTATTGCCCCCGCGTACCGGGCGGCCCAAGCTGTCGGGCATGGACCTGGAACTGCGGCACCTGAAGACGATCCGGGCGATCGCGGACGCGGGCAGCCTCACCCGGGCGGCCACGGCACTGGGCCTGGCCCAGCCAGCCCTCAGCGCACAGCTCAAGCGGATCGAACGCGCCCTGGGCGGGGCGCTGTTCACCCGCGGCCGGTTCGGGGTCCGGCCGACCGCGCTGGGCGAGCTGGTGCTGGACCGTGCCTGTGTGCTGCTGCCCGCGGTGCGTGATCTCCAGGAGGAGGCCGTACGGTTCGCGCGGGCGTGGGAGGGCATGCCGCGCTTCCGGCTCGGCGGTACGCACGGGCCGCTGCTGGGCGGCCTGGTGGACCGGCTGGCAGAGTCCCATCCACAGGTCGCGGTGACCACGCGCACCTCCTGGTCGGAACGGGAGATCGCCGCGCTGGTGGTCGAGGGGCGGGTGGACTTCGCCCTGGTCGGCGCCTGCGGGGAGAGCCCGCCGCCTGCGGCGGACCGGCTGGTGTGGCGGGAGATCGCCGTCGACCCGGTGTTCGTGATGCTGGGCCGGGACCATCCGCTGGCCGAACGGCGCGAGGTGGAACTGGCCGAGCTGGCCGGGGAGTCCTGGGCGGACGTGCCGGGGGACGGCTGCTTCGCGGACTGCTTCGCCGCCGTCTGCGCCCGCGCCGGGTTCACCCCCGTCCGCGTCTACGAGACCGACACCGCCTCGTGCGTCCATCTGGTGCAGGTGGGGCGGGCGGTGGGGCTGTGCCGGGCGACGTTCCCGCCGGCCCCGGGCATGGTGACCCGCCCGCTGGCCGGGTCTCCGCTGCGCTGGCGGCATCTGGTCGGCTGGCATCCGGGCTCGCCCGCTGCGGGCGTCGCGGGCCCGGTGGTCGCCCAGGCCCGCGCGGCGCACGCCGAGGCCGCCGCCCGCAGCGTCAGTTACACCCGGTGGCTTTCCGAACACCCGGGGTTCGGCGCGACTTCCCCGGCGGGGGTCGGATGAGCGCGGGATGACGATCGGATGAGATCGGACGATACGGCATCGCACGACACGCCGGGGCGCCCGACCGGCGCCACGGCGGCCCGTCCGGCCCCGCCGCCAAGGGTCCCGTAGCAGAACGGAGTTGTGCGGCGGCCGGCGGGCCGCTGGTCGGGGCGTACGCCCGGACGGATGCGGAGTGCCGGTACCACCCCCACGGTGACATCCCCCGGTCCGCTACAGTCCGTCGTCCTGGGAAGTGCCACAAGGGGGCTGAATGCGTCGCGATACATGCCCGGTCTGCGAGCAGCGGGCGCCGGTGACCGACGGGGTCATCGGCCACCACGAGAGCGAAGGCCGAAGCTGCCGAGGAGCGGGCCGGACCGCCGCGGAGGCGGAGGCCCCACGGGAGGACGCTCCGCGTCCCGCCGGGAAGAACCGTACGAGGACGGCCGCGCCTCTGTCCGCGGCCCTGGGGCTGGTCGGCCTGCTCCTCATCGCCCTCGGAGCCGTTCTCGGCTCCGTGCCGCTCCTGGCGGGCGGTGCCGTCCTCCTCGTCGCGGCGGGAGCCGGTGTCCTGCTGAGCCGCCGCGCCCCGGCGGCCGGTGAGCGGACCGCCTCGCAGGGCGGTGCCGGGAAGACGGCCGGGGAGACCGCAGAGGAGAAGGAGAAGACGACGGAGGAGGCGGCGGCCACTGTCCGCACCGAGCCGGAACCGCCGGCCGGGCCGGGGACCGAGCCGGGGCAGGAGACGGAGCGCCGCGAGGAGGAGGAAAAGAAGGAGAAGGAGAGCGCCTCCGGTTCCGTCCTGGTGGAGACGGTCTCCGTGGAGGAGACCGCTCCGGAACGGCTTTCGGTGGGCGGTCTGTTCTTCTCCGACCCCGCTGACTCCGCCTCTCGGCCGGAGCAGTCGGACCGGTCGGACCTGGAGGAGGACCGGTCTCCGGCCCCTCACACGCCGGAGCCCGAGCACAGCACACGGGAACCGGAGGTGCGGGACGACGACTCGCCGGAGCCGGCGACCGGGGTGTCCGGGACGCCGGAGCCGCGTGCCGACGAGCCCGCCTCCCCCACGGTGGAGGCGGTGAAGGCCGAGGCGCCCGCCCCGGAGACCGAAGCCCCCGCCGAAATCCCCGCCCCCCGGGCCGAGGAGACCGCCCCGGTCGTCTCGGACGCCCCGGTCACCGTCGACACCCCGGTCACCGACGAGGCCGCGGAGACCGACGACAGCAAGGCCGCAGCTCCGGAGCCCCCCTCCGGTGACAAGCAGTCCACGCCCGCCGACGCGTCCACGCGAGACGCCGGAGAACCCGCCCAGGCCCCCGCCGCCCCCGTGGCCGAGGCCACGGCGCCCCGCACAGCAGAGGCTGGGACGGAGCCGAAGCCGGCTGCCGAGGATGTCGACGAGGCCGCGCCGGCCGTGCCCGCCGCCACGGAGAACACCACGGGCCCCGCCACGGGGCCCGCCGGGGACGCCGGCGACACCGCCCCGGAGCCCGGACGGACCGAGGGCGAGAACGCCGACGCGCCCGCCGCACGCATCGTGAAGCAGGCGGCTGCGTCACCCGCGGAGGCCGAGGCCCCCCGGGCGCCTGCCGCGGCCGCCGAGCCGCCCGCCGGGCCCGGACCGGACGAATCCGGCGCCGAGCCCGCCGGCGGCCCGTTCGCCCGGCAGGCGGAGGCCGCCGGGATGGACGCCGGGACGCTCCGCGAGATCGCACAGGCCGTCGTCACCGAGCAGAACGCCAGCATGGTCTACGTGCAGCAGCGCTTCTCCCTCTCCCGTACGGCCGCCCGGCGCGCCCTGGACGCGCTCGAGCAGCTCGAGGTGGTCTCGGCTCCGGCCAAGAACGGGCGGCGCAAGGCCCTGGCCACGTCCCTGGACCACCTCGCCCCGGCGGGCAAGCACTGATCCGCGCACTGTTCCGCGCACTGCGGCACGACGGAATCCGCAGGCCACACGGGGCGCGGCGGCTTCCATAACGCGGTGGGGGGAGGGGAGTTGACAGCTCCTCCCCCCACCGCGTCCGCGTCTACGGTTTCGGTCACCCCGACGAAACCGAGGAGAACCACATGCTCCACAGACGCGTCGCAGGCGCGTGCGCGGCCGCCGTGGCGGCCGGCGCACTCGCCCTGACCGGACTGCTGCCGGGCACCGCGACGGCCGACCCCGCCGCCTCCACCCCGCGGAAGGCGGACGCCCACCCCGCCGCCTCCACCCTGTCCTCCGTGCCGCCCGGCCTGCTCAAGGCCATGCAGCGCGATCTCGGCCTCACCGCCGGCGAGGCGAAGGACCGGCTGGTGAACGAGAGCAGGGCCGGAGAGGCCGCCGGGAAACTGCGCCTGGCGCTCGGCGGCGA
>NZ_JADEYH010000038.1 GCF_017114865.1 Streptomyces verrucosisporus
TGGCCGGAGTGGTCGTGGTCACCGCCGTGCATCCGTACCGAGCTATGCACAAGCACGAGCACACAAGTACCGGGCAGCACCTCCCGCCTCGGCCATCCCGTCAGCGCCTGGGGTGAGGACGGCACCCCGTTCGTTGTCGGCCAGAATGGTCTCGTCCCCGCCTGGGACAGGCCGGGCGCGTGATGCTGCCACCGGCCGCCGGAGCGGGTCTCCTGCCCGCGCGGTTCCGTGTCCCCGTACCCGCGGAGACACGGAACCGTGGCGTGGCGGAGACCTTAAGCGGTTGGGCCTCAGGCAGGGTTGATCTTCCACATCTGGACGGTCGCGGGGGTGCCGCCCTGTCGGCGGGTGACGTTGACGTGGACGTCGGCCGCGGCCAGCCCGCGGTGGGGGCCCAGCGCGTAGTCGGGGTCGTTCGCGGGGGTGATGGTGTGGATGTAGGAGCGGCTGCTGGTCTCGTTGACCCACCAGGACTGCCGCGAGTCCGCGCCGGCACAGCGCCTGACCCACACGGCCCCCTCACCGCTGCTACCCGGGGCCTTCCCGTTGGACAGGCAGAACTGCGGTGTGCGGCCGTACGGCTCGCTCGGGGAGATGCTGTAGCTTCCGTCCGTGCGGGGGGTGAGGCGCCAGATGCTGCCGGCGCCGTTGTTGGCCATCGGGTCACGGTCCCAGATCTGGACGCGCTGGTTCTCGGCCACGGTCTGGTGGTCGGTGGACAGATACCAGTTGCTGGCGTAGTTGCTGATGATCACATCCTGGCCCACCGGGGGTGCGGCGTGGGCCGGTGATACCGACAGCCCCGTGGTAGCCATGACGGCCACCGCAGCGGTCAGCAGAGTCCGAAGACGCCCTCGGAGCAGCAAGATCTTCTCCGTCCCTTCCCTGATCGACATCGGCGACTGCCTGGCGCAGCCCCCGCGGTGACCAGCCTGCCGCCGCCGTCGCAGCCCCGGTCAGAGCGCGGAGGACCGCGCGGGGAGCACATTCGTGCCGCTCTCTGCACACGGAGGCGCGCGTCCGGGGCGACCAATCCCGCCGGTCGAGTGAGAATCGGCTTCCAAGCCCACCAATCACCCCGGCACCCGGATTCTCAGCGCCTGCCGAGTGGTTGCACTACCACGGCAATCAGGCCCACTACGCCGAGAGGCACGACGAGTTGGAGGCCACCCTCGTCACCGTCCGCTTTACCTTGTGCCGGAACGGCGGGCGGGGTGAGGACGCAGGGCAGGTGGGCGTGCAGGTACCGAACCTCGGTATTGCGTCCTTGGGTGCGGATGCGGCGAGCGGGGATTCCGGCGAGGGCTCAGGCACGGCGCCTGCCGCCCGCGCCGCCCACCGCGGTGCTGCCCGGCCCGGCCGCCGTACAAGGTCGACGTCGATGGCGTGCATGCCGGGATGCGTCTGCCCTGTGTCCATGACACGCCATCCGACCGCCGGACACCGGCGAACGTCAATCGCTTTACCGATGCCATTCACGCCCCGGTCATGAGTGGGGTGCGGTCTCTATTAGTACTTTTCCAGGATAATCTTCCTTCTCCGCCGCGACAGCCATGATGACCTGCGGAAATTCGTGGAGCCCGATCACTTTCGAAGTCAACCTTTCGAGAGGAAAGGCGTCTGGATGTTCCGCGTGCAGCCTGAAGCCCTCCTCATAATCCTCTCTGAGACACCCGTAGGCGCCCGCGATGTGAAGCTTCTTCCCCCTGTACTCTGCGGGCTCGATCCCCTCCCGCCTGCGGACGGTATCAACATCCACCTGCCCGATGGGGAAAGTGTCACCTTTGCGGGTTCCGCCGTACACGAAAACGACCGCTCCGTCGACTGCCATACCGGCGGCCACTTCAAGGGTTTCCGCGGTGGCTATGCTGGGTGCAACTATGACGACATCGAACTCGTTCCGATGGTCCCTCGCCTCCGCGAGAGGGTGTATCTCATTCTCTGCCAGGATCCCCTGCTCCTGCGCAAATATTCGCCGCATTTTTCTGCGGTTGAAGACCGAGACCGACGCCCCCAGGTGCCTGGCGTGCATGGCGAACATGAGTCCGGAGCAGCCGGCGCCGATGATCCCCACTCTTTTTCCGTGGAGAGATTTCAGGTGGGCAAGCTCGAGCAGCTTACCGAGTGCATGCACGATACACGCGAGTGGCTCGGGCATCCAGATTTGCCCCCGTATCCCTGATTCCGGAACCTGGATGACGGCTTGGTTCAACTGCTCCTCTGCGCCACGCACAAAAACATACTCGGCAAATCCGGTGGTACGTGCAGGAGTAATGTTGGGGTTGAGGGTGACTATGTCGCCCTCGTGGAACGCCGTGCGGGCGCCCGAGAAGGAGACAGTGCCGACGAGTTCGTGACCGAACAACGGGCCCCGGTCTTCCATGACATCGCGAGAGCCAAGCACTTCTTTTGCGTCAGCCCGGCAGATTCCTATGTAGTCAGGCTTGATCACGACGGTGTCGTCGCCTAGCGCGTCCCGTGGGAACGCGTGCATTCCAAGGCTTACTACGCCGTCCCTCAACGTGGTCGCTTCGTACGCGGGTGGAATGGTTGGCAATTCAACTCCTCCTGTGAGGCGCCCGGGGTCTCCATGCCGACGGCATGGGCTCGTGCGCGTTCGACATCCAGGACAAGGCGCCGCATGTCGCCGTCGCGGTAATCGTTTTCGAGGATCAGCGCGTCGGGCACACGTCCCTTCGCCAGAAGGGCTGCGAGTGCCTCCCCTACCCGGCCGTCTCCTTCTCCGAGCAACTCCTGGGACACGACGCCGTTCACACCGTCCTTGAGATGGACCTGAGGCGCGATCCACGCATGGGTCGCTTCGATCAGTTCCAGGACGTCAAGACCGGCCGCGCGCGGGTTGTACGTGTCCAGAAGCAACCGGAAGGAAGGTTCCGAAACCTCGCCCACCAAAGCACGCGCGAGCCGCGGTTCCAGAGCGTTTTCACTGGCCAGGAGCAGTCCGCGTGCTTCCGCCTCCCGCGTCGCCCAGGCGAGCACGGCCGCGGTCCGCCGCAGATCCTGCAGGTCGTTGACGGCACTACGGCGGAAGCTCGGTACGAACGCCAGCGGTGCGCCCAGAGCCAGGGCTGTGTCGAGCACGCGCATCAGGACACGACGGGTGCGCAGAGCGCCCTGACTGCCTTCCGGCGCGTGCAGTCCGATGTCATTGAGCGTGTTGGCCGCGACGGCGAGCGGTTTCACACCGTGTCGGGCGCAGTCCTCCCGGAGCCGGTCCACGGTGCCCGCTGCGTCGAGCCACGGCCCTCTGCCCGGACCGCCGAGGTCGAGTTGAAGGCCCTCGGTGCCCGTTCTGCGTGTCAGCCCGACGGCGTCGAAGTGATCTCCCGGCAGCCGCCAGGCGGCAAGCCCCACGATAGGGGACCATGTCATGACCCCGTCCCCGAGGAGATCCTGCGGCTCTGGGAGACCGGCAACTTATCGCTCACCGGATACCAGGCACCTGTGCCGTCGACCACGAGGTGGGCGCCGTGCAGCCCGGCTCCGGCGGTCGCAGCCAGCTCCCGAGCCAGCGGGGCAAAGCTCGCCGGCCTCATGTAGGTGCTGTAGTCGAACCCTTCGGGACGCCTGCGCCGGATTCCGGGGGTGTCGACCATGCCGGCCGGGAGGGCCTGTACGACACGCACCGCTTCCGCGCCTGGCGCTTCGGTGTTTTCCTCCTGCGAGATGGAGTCGAGCAGGGCTGCGGCAGCCGCCTTCGAGGCCGCGTATCCGGATCTCCCGGGCCCCGCGTTGTAGACGACTTCGGACGAGACCCCCAGGAACACCCCGGGAGTGCCGCCGCGGCGCAGCGCCGGCAGGGTCCGGGAGAGCGTCAGCCAGAGTCCGTGCAGGTTGACGTCGACCTGGCGACGCCACTCCGCCTCGCTGCACTCCTTGAAGAGAGCTCGCCTGTCGCCGTAGTGAACCGCTGAATAGCAGACCGAGTGCAGGGAGCTCTCGGCGACAAGCATGAGGCTCTCGGCGGCTTGGGCGGCATCCGTGAGGTCCGTGGCCACCCAGCGAAGCCGGTCGGCACCGGGACCGACCGGAGCCGATCTGCTGAGCACCACGACATCGAGACCCACGTCGGCCCACGCGTCGGCGACGCCGCGTCCGATCCCCGTGGACCCGCCGACCACCAGTGCGCGACGGCGGTTTCGACCATGTGCTGTCACGGATTCTCCTCAGGCGAAGCGGATACCGGAGCGAAACGCACCGCGAGTTTGACGAGCCGGTCTCCCCCGATGGTTCGTCCACGGCCGACCGACAGGTCGTTCATGATCTGGGCTGCTTCTCGAAGCCCCACGACATGAGTCACCAGGTCGCGGTAGGACGCCGGGTTCCGGCGCAATTCGGTTGCCGACTCGGCGAGGTGGCCGTTGTCCACGCCGCGGTGGCCCGTCAGGCGTACGCGTCGGCCCTGGGCTGTGGTCACCTCAGCGAAGGAGGCCGGCACGGGATGCCCCGCGCAGTTGGCGGCCCGGACGGCGACCAGGTCGACCCCGGGCAGCAGTTCACTGGTGGCGTTCGGCGGGAGGCCGCCGAACATGTCGATGGTCAGGTCACCGCTGTCGAGGCGCAGTGCTGATCCGAGCGCCTCGAGCGTGCCGTCCCGTGGCGTGGCGAGCAGAGCCGCCACCGGTTCCTCACCCAGCGGGGGCACTTCGTCCCGCCCTCCGCCCAGCAGCAACTCCGTGCCGGGCGGCTGGTGCCCGGCGCTCCACTTCAGCCCGTCACGGGTGTGATGCACGAGGAGAACGCGTACGCCCTCCCCGAGCCATCTGCGGGCAGCGCGTACAGCGAGTTGCCCGATCGTTCCGTCGCCGTACACCACCAGGGTGCGAGGGCGTGCCGTGCGCAGCAGGGCGAACGCGTATCGGACTGCTGCCAGTGGCTCGATCAACGTGCCGAGTACATCGCCGGGCGACTGCTCCAGCGGTATGACGAGGCCGCCTCGCACTGCTGCCGCGGGAATGAGGGTGCGCTCCTGCAGAAGGCCGTCTACGTTGTGTCCGAGCAGGAAGGACGGGTCCGATCGGTGCGTCGGGTTCACCACGACCGGTGTGCCCGGTCGCAGGGTCCCGGGGACGCCTGTTCCGGCAGCCACCACCTGGGCAATGCCCTCGTGGCCGACGACCGGCGCCGGGTCGTCGCGCAGCCCGCGCAGCATCTGGATGTCCGTGCCGCACAGTCCGGCCACTTGGGTGGCCACCAGCAGCTCACCCGGAGCGGGTCGTTGGGTGGGACGCAGGCGCAGCCGCACCCTTCCCGCTTCCCGTACGAGTGCCTGATGGAGGGGGATGTGTTCGGTCGTCCTCATGCCGGCACTCCGGCGCATGCCGCGATTCCCGCGCCCGCCAGGCTGTCCGCCTCTCCGGGGCTGGTGACGGTGATGCGCCGCTCCAGCCAGTCGGGCGAGCGTTCGCTGGTCAGATACAGTCCCTGCCGGGTGAGATGTTCCATCAGGGCACATCGGTAGTGGTGGCCGAGGCCGTGTACGACGCCGCCGGTCAGGACCGCCTCGTCGATCTCGGGGTCGAGGCACAGCGCGGTGCGCAGGACCGCCGCGACGGGAGCGGTCACCGCGTCGAGCAGTTCGGCCGCCAGGCCGTCCCGCGCGTCCAGCGCGTGGCGCAACGATGTCTCGAAGTCCATCCCGTCGGCCGTCAGCCGGCCGAGACCGGACGCCGCCCAGCGTTCCGGTTCCCGCCGTTTGAGGGCCTGTGCCATCCGTGCGATACCGGGGCCGGAGGAGTACGCCGCCAGATGTCCTGTCCTCCCGCAGTCGCAGTCCAGTTCTATCGGGCGTCCGGCCAGTTCGGCGTTGGCCGGCAGATGGCCTATCTCGCCTTGCAGCCCGCAACCGTCCACCGGAATCCGGCCCTGCCGCTGGTCGATGACCCTGCAGGCGATGCCCGTGCTGATGGTGGCCAGCATGACTTTGCGGTGTCCGCTGCGGCTGGAGTCTGCGGCTGTGTGCAGGAGCGCGGCCGTGACGTCGTTGACGATGCACCACCGGACGTCAGCTCGCCGGGACGTCAACGCTTCCCGCAGGTCGTACGGCTCACTGTGCTCACCCCACAGTGGCGCCGAGGCATAGACGATGCCGGAACGGTGGTCGAGCGCGGCTCCGAAGGAGAGGCCGACGACAGGACCGGGGGCGTCAGGCACTGAATCGCACAGATCACGAACCATCATGTCCCGGAGTTCGGCGACGGTGGCCCGGGGGAAGCGTTTGAAGCTGGGTGAGGGTCGTGAGGTACGGGTGTGCAGTTCTCCTCCGCGCAGCCACCGCGCTTGGCGGATGTGCGTTCCGCCGACGTCGAAGACCGTGATGGCGGTGGTCATACCGCCGCACCATCGAGTTCATCGTCGGAGGTCGCCTTCCAGAAGTCGACGAACTCCAGCGCACGGGCGAGCTCTTCCGGGGTGAGGTCATTGACGAAGACGACGGAACCGATGCCCCGCGTGAGGGGGACACGCTGGAGTCCGTCGCGGTGCTTGACCGCGTCGGCGAGGGCCTTCTCGAGCAGTTCCTGGGTGAAGACCGGGTGCGAAATGGGGAGATGGAAGCCCTGGAGCAGCTTCAGCGCCCGGTCTGTGTCTCTCTTCGAGAGGTGCCCGCGCAGGTGGGCGAGTCCGAGGCAGATCGCCATGTCGACGGCGACGGCTTCGCCGTGCAGCAGCGGGGGGTCGGCGAGCAGTTCCAGGGACGGGCTGAAGGTGTGGCCGTAGTCGACGGATCTTTCCAGCACCTGCTCCCACAGGTTGGGCTCCAGTTCGTCGAGCATGCCGGAGATCGACCGAGACAGGACCTCGCTCACCGCTGAGCCGCAGCCGGCCAGGGTGTCGGGGGTGATGGAGCCGACCGTCGCCTCCAGGAGATCGAAGAGAACGGCGTCCTTGACCAGCGCCATCTTGATGATCTCCGCAATGCCGTTGGCCACATGCCGCGTGTCGATGGTGCGGAGGAAATCCGGATCGATCAGGGTTGTTTCCGGCGCGAAGTAGGATCCCAGGCGGTTCTTGTGATGTCCGTGGTTGATCCCGGTCTTGACCCCGATGCCCGCATCGATCTGACCGACCAACGTGGTGGGGATGCGCACGTAGGGCACCCCGCGGCGGTACATGCTCGCAGCGAAGCCGACGATGTCGAGAACGACACCACCGCCGACGGCGACCACCTTCTCAGCTCGGCGCAAGAGTCCCATCTGCGACATGGCCTCGGTGACGCGAACGGCCTGCTCGAGGTACTTTGACTCTTCATCGCCTTGGATGACCTGCCAGGTCACCTCGATCTGCCAGTGGTCGAAGTACTCCGCGAACCGTTTCCGGTAGAGGCCGTCGACGACGGCGTCGACAACCAGGAGACAGCGGGACGGACGTCTCTGGCCGGCGCAGGCGCGGGCAAGGGTCGGGTTCTCGATGTCGAGCAGCCCACGCACCATGCTGACGCTGTAGGCGACGGGCTGCTTCGCCCGGACGTTCCAGTAGAGTCCCGGCGGTTTGGGGAGATCGGCGACCGGGTTGAGGCCGGCAAGGCGAGATATTTCCGTACCAGACATGACAAGGTCTCCATGATCGTGTTCGAGTCACTGGGAGTGCACGGCATGGTCGTGGCAGGTTAGCCACCCTGATGTCTTTCGAAGCGGCCGGAGCAACGCGGGCGGGAGACCGCGGAAACCGCAGGAGTCCACGAGGGTCGGCCCCGGAGAAACAGTCGACCGACTCGCCCGCCAAAATCGAACGCTAGCGCGCTAGACGCATATTCCGCAACGTGACCAGGATCACAATACATGAATCGGAATGCATATTTGTAACCAACAGATTTCCTCCGACCCCGGAAGAGGCGGCCGTGGCCGCGCGGTCCGACCCGCGGCCGCGGCCGCCTTCGGGGGCGATGGTGACGCTCAGTCCATCGGCACTGCCGGTATGTACCTCAGCCGAGCGACGAGCGAAGCCGTGGAATCGTCCAGCGCCGCGGCATCAAGAGCCTCGGCCAGGGTCTTGCGCAGAGTCTGCCGCGCCGCCCCGGCGAGCTGCCGACCCGCCTCGGTGATGTGCACGTCCACCCCCCTCTTGTCGTCGAGGGCGCTACGGCGCACCACCCATTCGGCGTCCTCGAGCCTGGCGACCGTCCGACTGACGGCCGGCTGGTTGGCCCCCAACGCCTTGATCAGGTCCGACATTCGAAGAGTGCCGTCTCTTCGCTCGGCCAGGGAGAGCAGGAGGAGCAGCTCGTTCATGGAGACTCCGTGTCCGCGGGTCAGCCGTCTGCCCGCGGTCGCGTTGACCATCTCCGTCAGACGCGTGAGCTGCCGCCACAGGGCGATCTCGTCCCGCCCGCTCCCCGCTTCCCAGGTCTCCATTGACGCGGCCCCTCATCGAGTCCTTCAAGTGCTCCGCACTGCCCATCCGTCACCGTCGCCCAGCGTAACCCCCTGCGGCAGTTGACTACACCCTCTTGTTCGCCCATCATCTACATGCAAATGCATGCATCTTAATTCCGCTTGCTACGAAAGGCTCGGGTCGCCATGCCACTGCCCCTCCTGGCCCTGATGCTCGGGGTCTTCTGTGTGGGCACTGCCGAGGTCGTCATCGCCGGGATCCTGCCCGAGATGTCGGCCGATCTGGACGTGTCAATCCCGATGGCCGGCTTACTGGTCACCGGCTACGCACTGGGAGTGACCTTCGGTGGTCCGGTCATCACCCTGCTGACCACCAAGTGGGCTCGTAAGACTCTGCTGCTCACTCTGATGGGCGTCTTCATCGTCGGCAACGTCATCGCGGCGCTGGCCCCCAATTACGGAACGCTGATGGGCGCCCGCATCTTCACCTCGTTCAGCCACGGCACCTTCGCTGCCGTGGCCTGGCATGTCGCTGCCCTCATGTCCCCGCCGGACAAACAGGCGACCGCCATGGCCAAGATCGCACTGGGCTTCAACTTCGCCAACGTGCTCGGCTCCCCAATCGGCACCTTCATCGGCCAGCAGTTCGGATGGCGAGCCACCTTCGTCTACATCACCGCTTTCGCTGTGCTGTGCCACCTCCTCATCTACAGGTTCGTGCCGGGCACGCTGTCCACCGAGAGCGACGAGGCAGCCGAGGAAGGCGTCTCGCTGCGCGAGCAGATGAAGGTGTTCCGTAAGGGAAGTCTCCAGCTCTCCATGCTGATCACCGTGCTGGCTCAGGGGGCGGTCTTCACCACATCGACCTACCTGGCGCCCCTGCTGCGCGACGTCGGTCACTTCGCGGCCGCCATGGTGGGCGTCCTGCTCATCGTCTTCGGCATCGGCTCGGTGCTGGGCAACGTCCTGGGCGGCAAGGCAGCGGACGCAAACGTCATGCGAGGAGTGCTGCGCGCCCAAGCCGCCCTCCTCGTCGCACTCCTGTTGTTCTGGGTCGCAAGCCCCTACCAGATCCCCGCGGCCATCGCGCTCTTCCTGTTCGGAGCCGCCGCCTTCTCCATCATCCCGGCGCTCCAGGCGCGAATCCTCGCGGTGGCTTCCGCCGCACCGGCTCTGGCCCTCTCGGCCAACGTGTCCGCGTTCAACCTGGGCAACGGGCTCGGTGCATGGCTCGGTGGCACGACCATCGACCTCGGCTTCGGCGTACGGTCTGTCACCTTGACGGCTGCCCTCGCCACCTCGGTCGCCCTGGCACTCTCGTTGATCATGTGGGCCCGCAGCCGCAGCGAGTCCTCGGACCTCCCCGCCCTCGAGGCGAGCACCACCGACACCGCGCTCACCCGGAAGGCGCCGTAACCGGCGGCACCCCCGCACAGGCAGCCGCGTCGCCCGTGTCCGAGCCCGGCGTTCCCTGCCGCCGGGCTCGGACACGGGCGACAGCAGGTTGGGGAACGACACCCAGGGCCGGCTCCCGGCATCGCCGGGAGCCGGCTTCACCTCACCCACGACCGCGCCGTCTTCCGCGAAGACGCCTCGGAAGTCCGCACCCGGCGCCGGCCACGGCCGGCCTGTGGAACCTCGCCACCGGCTTCCGCCGCCAGGACGTCCGTACCAACATCGCGTCAGCACTCCGCCGCCCCGGCCAAGACCGCCGGCGGCCCCCATCCCTCCCGGGCCCGCCCGACGAACCAGGTCGCAGGAGCACTTCTCGAAGCCCCCGCCGCCATCCGCGGATCGCATGCTCGCGAAGGCCGTCCTCGTTCCGCCCGCCCATGAGCCGGACGTCTGCGCGCAACAGCGTGCCGCAAGGACCGGGCGCTGGAGGCCGGCCTCCCCCTGGGGCAACCGCAGGCCCGCCGCGTCCGCGAGGAGCATCTCGCGTGTGCGCACCGCACGCCGCCGCACCGGCCATGCGCTGCGATCCACCTGCTTCTTGCCCCTCTCGACAGATAAAAACAACCATCGCTATGTTGGCTTTGCTGCACTGCTGAGCACCAGATGAAGCTCGCTCAAAGGCCATTCGGTGGGGGAATTGCCATGCCGTTACCTCAGGTTGCCTACAATGAGGCAGCCGGACCGCGCACGCCCGCAACTCGGGCCCGCACCCACAGGACGACCCCGGGAGAGCTTCTCACCAGGCGGTACCGGACCGCGCCCGACACCTTCGCGTTGCGCACCCACAGATCGCGGACTCACGGCTTTCCCGTGCCCCGCCTCGGGCCGCGTGGTCCTGCACCGCTGGGTGAGACGATGTGCCGGACGCTGTCCCCGCCACCGCGTGCCGCGTACAGCGTGCCGTTCGGTCCTCAGGTGCGGCGCGGCTGCTTCCAGCCCGCCAATGCCCTGACGCACCTCACCGCCCGAAGCCGCTTCGTATTCGCACGGCTCCGTGGAGCGTGCCTCGGCACCGATGCCACCGGCACCAGTATCCTCTCCCGCACCACAATCCCCGCCCTTTCGCGCCGGGCGGGGAAAAGCACATCGAAGATGCCGCGACTTCTCCCGCCGACGGCGGCGGCCAGTGACGTCTACAGGCGGACACCGGGCGGACGCCTCGCACCCGATCCTCTTCGGCCACTCGGCCGATCATGCTCGCGGCATGCTGTCGGAGCAGGCACAGGCCACCGTGCCACCATTACCACATGCACGGAGAACGCCTTTGTCCGCTGCGTGGAACCGGAGCTGCCGGGCTGAAGCGGAACTCGCCCGCTTCCCGGCATCGCGGCCGGCCATCGGCGGGCCCTGTTCACCGGCCGGTGGCAACATGAGGAGGTCTCCGCCGATGAGGAAAATCCGAGCGGCACACAAAGCGGATCGAAGGCTCACGGCGCTCTTCATGGCAACCCTTGTTACGAAACCACCATTGGGGGATTTCTCATGCGCCGCGTTCCGCGCACCGTACGACCCGCGAGGCCTGACAGGCCACGATCGCTCGTACCTGCCGGCCCCAGGAACAGCAGCGTCCTGGACGAGTTGTGCGAGGTGCTCTTCACCCAGTTGCCCCGCAGCGACCAGCGGATCAAGGGGGCCCAGTACCTACGTGGATTGATCACGGCGGAAGGCAGGAAATCGGTCCGGAACATCGCCTCGCAAATCGGCGGCCCGGAAATGGCGCAGAGCCTGCACCATTTCATCGCCTCCTCCACATGGGACTGGGAACCGATCGTCACCGTTCTGCAGCACTATGCCGACCAGGAGTTGCGGTTCGCCGCCTGGGCGGTGCGATCACTGCCGATTCCCAGGAGAAACCAGCAGGCTCTGGGGGTGTGGGGGGTGGCCAACGATGTCACGGTACCTGTGAGATGGAGCCTGCTGCCCTCCGGTGAGTCGGCTGCCGAGTGCGCCGCGTCGGCGACGCTGGGATTCGACCGGAGCACGATCGGGCCTCGTCCGGTTGTCCTGGACATCCCGGGGGCCGACCTGCGTCCGGTCTTCGACCGATACATGCAAGCGGGCGCGCCTCTCCTCTCCGCCGTGTCCGCCAGCCTGCCGGTGGCGGAACAAGGGCCGCGGCGGGCGCGCTCTCCGCTTCCTGCCGCCCGCCTGCTTCAGTCGCATCGCATGCTTCGGCGCCCTGTGGAGTGGGCCGCCCCGGGCACGGGTGTCGTGCGCACGAGCCTGGTCGCCGGCGTTCACGTGGAATGGGCCGGCCACCCGCTGCTGCTGCTGGGGCAGTGGGACAGCGGGCAGGGGCAGCCGGTTCAATGCTGGCTCACCAACCTGACGGCAACTCCCCTGGGAGTCATCCTGCGACTCGGCAAATGCACGCAACGCGTCGAGCATGACTTCGCCAGTTCCGCCTCACACGTGGGGACCCTCGACTACGAGGGACGAAGCTCCGACGGCTGGCACCGGCACATGACCTTGGCGGCGGCTGCACACGTCGCTCAGGTGGTGGCGGCTGCCAGGGCCCGCGTCCGTCCGTGGAGCTACTGCATGGCCTCTATGGAACGCATGGTCGATCCAGTGGCGAAAACGACAATCCGGACCTCGCTTTGATTAAACATCCATCTTCGGTTTGTGTCATCTCTCAGCAGGGTTCTGACACAAGCGCCTTGACCGCGTCGCCCGCATCGTTCCGCGGGGCCCATCATCGGACCATGCGGATTTTGGTTGCCGGCGGTGGCACCAGTGGTCTGGCCACAGCCGTTGCTCTGGGGAACAGAGGCCACCACATTCTCGTACTGGAGCAGCGGCCCGTCTTCACCGAGAGCGGAACGGGGGTCCGGTTGGCGCCACCCACCTTCGAGCTCCTGGACCGCCTGGGAGTCGGATGCGCCGTGCGTGAACGGTCACTGGCGATCGAAGAGCTCCACATCATGGACGGTCTGACCGGGGAGCTGGTCACCGTGGTGCCGTTGCCCTCTCATCACGGGCCGCCTCGCTCGGTTCACGCGACAGCTCACCGGCTGGACGTGTACGAACCACTGCTCGAAGCGTGCCGAGAGCTGGAGTCCGTACAGCTGTGCGCAGACAACCGCATGGTCAGCTACTCCCGGTACGGCGAATCGGTGGTGGCCGCACTCGCCGACGGGAGCAGTGTCACAGGGGACGCCCTGGTTCTCACGGGTGGCGCCCGCTCCGTCGTCCACGACAACGCCTACTGGACCTGTGGTGCCCCGGAGGAGCGGCTTGCGGTCTACCGCACCATCATTCCGATGCAGATGGTCGCCGACCGATGGCAGGAGGGCGCGGCTACGAGCTGGGTGGGAGCGCAATGGCATGTATCGCACTACCCACTGCCCGACTACGACTACCTGAGCCTTTCCGCCACCCGTCGCCGTCACGCCGGCGAGGACCTCTTCGGCACTCGAGTCGATCTGGAGCGAGTGCTTGAGGCCTTCCCCGACATCGGGTACGCCGCGCGCAACATCCTGACCATGGGTGAGCATTGGCGGGCATGGACCGTCGCCGACCACAAGACGGCGTCGGGCTGGGCCTGTGACAGGGTCGCGCTGGTGGGCGCCACCGCACGGTCGGCATGTCCGCTCGAGATGTCGGAAACGCACCACGCGCTGCAGGACGCTGTCGAACTCGGCAAAGCCTGGGATGCCTCGGGCGGAGATACGCGCAGGTGGTTCGCCGATTACAGCGCCCGGCGCAGCGAGCAAGCACCTGAAGTCCCTGTGGGATGCGGGTGACCCCCCGGGCTGATTGAGTCACCCTGCCGCACAGATCCGCACAGATCGTTTTCCAGTCGCCCAAGGAGGCCTTCATCCACCAAACGGACGTACTGCGAGCCGAAGTGCACCTGGCCGCGGCGATCCGCTGCGGCCCAAGCACCCGCGCGCCCACGAGGCGAGCCTCATCAGCATCCACCTGGCGGGCCGTGAAGGCGGCCTGGATGCGGCGCTGCCGTCTGCGGTGACCCGCTCGCTGGGGTTCGGTGTCGCCGAGGAGGCCGTGCTGCCGCCGGAGGCGGCGGAGTCGCTGACGATCAGCGGGCCCGACTGGCTGGCCGATCGGCTCACCGGCGTCACGGTGGCCTGGCAGTCGGCCGGGCCGGCGCCGGAGGGCGGGGGCGGGCGGCGGTGGTGTACGGGTGGGGCCGGGACCCATTGGGAAAACCGGCAGTCAGCCGATGTGGTGCGTGGGCTGTCGCACGTGTTGCGTCGTGTCAGGGGATCGGGGCTGAAACGGGCCCTTACAACTGCTCGGCTGTCGTGAAGGATGAGACACGCCCAGAACGATGATCGGACTGATACATCCGGCCCTCAGAAGGGACATGCTCTTGCGTACAGGGATACGCCTGACGGCGCTTGCTGCGGCAACGGCGTTAGCTCTGGTAGGAAGTTCCGGCACAGCCCTGGCCGCCGAAGTGGACGAGTCTGCGCCGATCTCGTCACGGTCACAGGCCGGTTACTCCATCGGCGACTCCGTGTCCGGCTTCTCCACGAACCGGGTGGCCGCCGAGGACTGCGGAGTCAGGGTCGACCTCCCACATCCGTCTCGCACCACCAACAACCAGATCCACACCCGGGTCGAGTCCTTCTGCAACGGCGCCACGCTCGTCAACAACACCATCACCGGCAAGAGCTACCGCTCCCGCTGGTATGGCTGGGAGCACATGAAGACCAAGACCAACGGCCCGAAGACGACGTGGCGGATCCGGGTCACGGTGGACGTGAACTGCGAGTACGGCACGTGGCACCGCTGGCGCACCGAGGGCTACGGGAGCGGCATTCTCAACGGGCAGCCGGTGAGCGCCTCCGCATACGAGGAGAACAACGACGAGGTCATGTGCGGAGCCAACAACTGACGCGCCGTCTCCCTCGCCGTCAGGCCGTCACCGCATGGACCAGCGCGGTGACGGCCGCCACCGTGGTGCTCGCTCTGTCCGCTTGCGGGCAGCCGGGCACCGGCGTGGACGGCCGCCCGCGCCCGGCGAGCACCGCTACCGCCACCGCGGGGGAAGGCGATACCCCGTACCTTCCCGATGAACTGCTCGACGCGCCGGGCGAGCCGCCGCGAATGGACGTGGTCACGGAGTCCGCGCGGATCGCGGCACTCAGGATCGCTGTGGACTGGGAGTCCCTGTCCGGGCCTGCCGCCGGCCCACCCGTCCAGATCACTTGGCCACGTGCCCGTTTTCGTGCCGATGAGCGGCAGGCCGAGTTCGAGTTCGGTACGACCCGGGTTCCCTCACGGGTGGTGCTCTACGAGTACCCGCGGGTAGGCGACGGCGGTGTGCCGGACGAGACGGCCGGGACCGAGACCTTGTGCGCCTTCGCCGACCGGGCCGCGAAGTGCTGGAGGAAGGGCGATGGCACCGCGCCCGCACGTGTGGTAGTGCCCCTCGCCTCCACCAGCGGCCCATACTGGGTGATCCACGCTGCCTGGCCCGTACTGACCGACGGGAGACCACAGGACGAGGTGGAGGTCGTGTCGGCGTCGTGGGTGGTCAGGATCGACAGACGATAGGAGACCGGCATGCAGGTGGACGTCGCCTCATGGCTGTCCCGGGTGACGCGCGCCACCGTCACCGGGGCAACCGCGACCGTCACGGTGACCGGGCCGGACGGGACCGCACGCGAGGTGTCCGAGCACCACCTGCGGGCCGATGACCTGCTGCACTGGTCGTACACGGTCCGCAGCGACGGCCAGGAGACCCATCAGTCCTGCAACGGCCGGGAGATGACTCACATCGTCGGTGGGAACCGGCTCCGGTCGCAGGTGCCGACCGGGCCCGCATCCGTGGACGACCCGTGGTACTTCTACTCTTGGCCCGGTGCGGTCGAGGGGTGGCTGGTGGAGATGGTACGCCCGGTGGACCTCCTGGCCCGGGTGGTGGTCTCCTCCGTGGACACCCGGGGAACGAGGGGAACGGTGAGGATCCGGGCCACGCCCTTGGGCAACGAGCCGTCCCCCTACAGCGGTTTCTCGGTGCCGGACGGACGCTCACTGCGTCTGTCGCTCGATACCGAGCGCGGTTGCTTCACCGATGTGACGGTGACCCACCCCGGTGAGACCGGTCAGACCCACCACCTGGTCTACCGGCTGACCACGTTCGAATAGCCGGACGGCTCCCTGGAAGCTGATCACGGCGATGTGCACGGGCCTTGGCCCCGAATCCCGGACACGGGTCATGCGGCCGGCACCAGCGTGGTCGGTGTCCTTCGGAAGGCGTTCTCGTAGGCGATCGGCCCACGGTGCCCGAGGCGGGGGTGACGGCGTCGGGCGTTGGAACGGCGCGGCCGGCGGAACGCGTCGAGCCCGGCATCGGCCGCCTGTGTCGCCGCCCGGTCGGCGGCAGTGCGGCGCCGGCAGTGGAAGCAGGGGCGGGCATGTGTGGGCCCGGTTGTGCTGCTGGTGGTGCTCGGGCAGGTCGCGGTGACCTCGGCAGGGGCGCGGACGGTGGCTCCGACGCCCGGGCGGGCACGATCGGCCGACACGAGGATCTGCCGAGTGCGGCAGACCTGGACGGTGTCCCCGGAGGGGGCGGCCCCCGGTGGGCGCGGGCCGCAGTCGGATCGTGGACCCGGCCCGGCGTTGTGCGGGAGAACCACGGGGGCGTGCCGTCGACCGACGCGCAATGGGCGCGGACCGGGCCGTGATCGTTCGAGGGGAGCCCGGCTCGGAATTCCGGCGTCCTCGGTGCCGTCACGCGACACCTCGCAGGACCTGCCGCACCACCGCCGGGGCCCGGTCCGGGGATTCACCCGTTCGGCCGCCCTGTCGGGCCGAACACGTGCGCGGCGCGGTGGGCACGCGGTGCCCGCATCGGCGCGCCACCGTCGCGCGGCGAGGACGAAACCCCCGGATCGCGGCTTTTTCCCCGCGGATGCACCGGTCCCCGACCGCGCCGAACCTTGGTGACGTCGGTGCGGCGCGTCCGTTCCGCCACGTACGTGCCAGCTTTCGCGGAGCCGCGGGGGCCTCCGGCCGGGTTTCCCTTCCGTCGCCGGGCCTCGGTCGCGGCCACCGTGCGAGTCGATCGGAGAGAGCGATGAACACGCTGACCGGGAGGCGCGCCTCCCGCCACGGAAGCGGGAACGAGCCGGTGGACCGGCTGGGTGTGGCCGTCGTGGGGCTGGGCGGCGCGGTGGCCACGACCGCCGTGGCCGGGGTGGAACTGCTCAGGCTCGGCGCCTGCGGTCAGGACGGACTTCCGCTGGCGGCGCGTACGGACCTGGTGCCCTACGAGGCGCTGGTGTTCGGCGGCTGGGACGTGTCCGCCGACGACCTGGCCAAGGCCGCCCACTTCCACCAGGTGCTGGATCCGGCCCAGATCGAGGCCGTGGCGCCCCGGTTGCAGCGGGTGCGGCCCTGGTCGGCCGTGGCCGATCCGGCCTACTGCCGCGGGGTCGGCGGCGCCAACGTCATGCCGTCCGGCGGTCCGCGCGAGCAGACCGACCGGATACGGGAGGACCTGCGGCGCTTCCGGGCCGAGCAGGGTCTGGACGAGGTGGTCGTGGTCAACCTCGCCTCGACCGAGCGGCAACCGGACCTGGCGTCGTCGTCCCTGGTCTCACCCGAAGCGTTCGAGGCCGCGTTGGACGGCGGGAGCGAGGCGATCACCCCCGCCATGCTCTACGCCTACGCGGCGCTGCGGGAGGGCATGGCGTACGTGAACTTCACCCCGAGCGTCGGAGCCGACGTACCGGCCCTGATGCTGCTGGCCGAGCGGCGGGGCGTGCCGATCGCCGGCAAGGACGGCAAGACCGGGCAGACCATGGTCAAGACCGTCCTCGCCCCGGCGCTGCGGTCCCGGGCGCTGCGGGTGGAGGGCTGGTACTCCACCAACCTGCTGGGCAACCGCGACGGTCGGGCGCTGGAGGATCCCGGCTCGCTGGCCAGCAAGACGACCGCCAAGCAGTCGGTACTGGACGCGGTGCTCGGCTACCCGGTCGAGGACCATCTGGTGCGCATCGACTACTACCGGCCGCGCGGCGACCGGAAGGAGGCGTGGGACAACATCGACCTGGTCGGTTTCCTCGGCCGCCGGATGCAGATGAAGATCGACTTCTTGTGTCAGGACTCCGCCCTGGCCGCCCCGCTGGTACTGGAGCTGGTGCGTCTGCTGGCGGAGGCGCGGCGCCGTGGGGAGCGCGGGGTGCAGGAGCAGTTCGGGTTCTTCTTCAAGGCCCCCATGACCGTCGACGGACGCGCCCCGGAGCACGCGCTGCACCGGCAGGAGCGCGTCCTGCTGGACTGGCTGGACGGTCAAACGCCCCGGGACGGACAGTCGTGACGCGGGCCGCTCCCCGCCCGGCGCGGCAGGCCTCGCCCCAGGTGCCGCGCGATGCCCTGCGGGCGGCCGCCCCCCTGCTGCGCGAGGTCGGCGACCTCAAGCGGGTCCGGACGGCCGGCAGCACCGTCTCGATGGCGGGACGCGCCTTCCTGCGGTCGTGGGCGGCGCTGGCCCGGGGCGCCGGCCCCGGCCGGATCGCCGCCCTGGAGTGCGCTGCCGCCGTGGCCGGAGCACGTCTGGCGGGTGTGGACGGCCCGGTGCTGCGGCAGTGCGGGCTGACGGCCTCCGAGGCGGCGGCCGTGCTGGCCCGCTCGGTCGGACGGCACGCGGGCGGGTTGGACGCGGCGACCCTCGGCCGGCTGCGGGAAGCGCTGCCGCTGCTGGCCGAGGCGGAGCACCATCACGGCCCGGCGCCGGGGTTCGCGGTGGACCTGTGCGCCCAGCCGCGGGCGGGTGCCACGCGGCCCGGGCACCCGCGGCTGATGGTGGAACCGCCCGAGAGCCATGGTGACCACTGCTGGGCGGTCGCCGTCTACGGCGGGTTGCTGGCCGAAGCGTTCGACGCCGACCCCACCGACGCCTTCCTGCTCGGCCTGGCCCATCACCTGCACAACGCGGTGCTGCCCGACGCGGGCTTCGCCGGGGAGGAACTGCTGGGCGAGCACCTGCCGGGCATCACGGCGCGGCTGGCCGATCGATCGCTCGCGGCTCTGCCCGGCCCTCTCGCCTCGCGCCTGGCCGGTCTGCTCGCCCTGCGCGAGGAGGCCGTGCACCCGGCCGCCCGGGCTTTCCACGCCGCCGACGTCCTCGACCGGGTGCTGCAGGTCCACCACCACGCACGGGCCGCCGCGTTCACCGCCGAGCAGGCCCTGGACGATCTGGACCTGGTGCATCCCTGCGCGGTGTCCGGCTTCCACCGGGCCGTGCTGGCCGCGGCGGAGGCGGCGTGAGGAGCCCGGCGGCCGACCGCGCGACGGCGGAGGCGGCCGCGACCGGCCTGGTCAGTCCGGCCGGCGGGGCCCCGCTGCGGCCGCACGGACCCGGACTGCTGTCCGACGGCGAACGGCTCTGGCCCGTCGTGGCGGGTATCCCCTGGCTGCGCGCCGGCCGCGAGGAGCTGCGTGAGCGGGCCGTGCGCCGTATCCAAGAGGGCGATCCGGACGGTGCCGCGGTCGTCCTGCTCGCCGACACCGACGACTGGTGGGACGGCCCGGTCCCGCCTCCCGGGACGCTGCGCGCCGCGCTGAAGGCGGACACCCTGCGCGAGGCGGTGGTGCTGCTGGGCCTGGGCAGGGTCGGGGACTACTTCCTGCACCGGTGGAGCGACCCGACCTGGCTGGCCGTGCTCGCCCTGACCGCGCACCACCCGCCCGGCCACCGACCGGTGCTGGAACTGGCCTGCGGCACCGGACACCTGCTGCGGGAGCTGGCGCTGCGCGGGCACCGGGACCTGACCGGCATCGACGTGGTCTTCGCCAAGTTGTGGCTGGCCCGGCGGTTCGTCGTGCCCGGGGCGCGGCTGGTGTGCGCCGACCTGACCGCCCCGTGGCCGCTGCGCCCGCACGGACCGGCCTACGTGACCTGTCACGACGCGCTGTACTTCCTGCCCCGCAAACGGGAGGTGGTGGGCCGCGCCCTGGCGTACGCCGACGGTGGCGCCGTCGTCCTGGGCCACTGCCACAACGCCCTGGTCCCCGGGCCGAGCGCCGGTCTGCCGCTGGACCCGGCCGGCTGGCGGTCGCTGCTGCCGGGGGCCGTCTGCTACGACGACGCAGACCTGACCCGCGCCCTGCTGAACGGTGTCGCCCCCCGCCCGCGTCCGGTGGAGGAGCTGGCGCACTGCGAGGCCCTCGCCCTGGCCGACGCCCCACCTCCACCGCCCGGACGGGCCCTGCCGTCCCCGGCCCGGCCCGTCCCCAAACGCCCCCTGCGGCTCAACCCCCTCTACCGCGACGGCCTGCTGCGCTGGCCGAGCCCGCGCTGGCGGGACGAGTACGGGCGGGATGCCGCCGGCTACCTGCCCAGCCGCGTCGCTCTCTGCCCCGCGCTGCTCGCGGACGCGCGGGCGGGGCGCCTGACGCCCGAGGTGGCCGGGCTGGCCCGCCGCAGGGTGCTCCTGGACCTGCCGGAGCGGTGGTGAACGCCGACACGGCGGCCGCCGCGACCACGTGCCGCTGGGCGATCGCCGGGTGCGGATGGGTCGCCCGCGACCACTTCCTGCCCGGACTGCTGGAGGCAGCCCGGCAGCAACCGGCCACCGCGGTCCCCCGCCTGGTCGCCGTGACCGACGCCGACCCGGTCGCCGCCACGCGGCTGGCCGCCCGGACGCCCGGTGTCCGGGCCGTCCCCCGTCTCGCGGACCTGCTGGCCGACCACCGGCCCGACGCGGTGTACGTGGCCACGCCCAACCACGCCCACCGCCCCGTGGCCGAGGCGGCCGCGGCGGCGGGAGCGGCAGTGCTGTGCGAGAAGCCGCTCGCCGCAGGCCTGGCCGACGCCGAACGTCTGGTCGCCGCCTGCGAACGCGCGGGGGTGCCGGCGGCCACCGCCTACGACCAGCGTTTCCACCCGGCTCACCAGGCCGCGCGGGACGTGGTGGCCTCCGGCGGGCTGGGGACGGTCACCGCGGTGCGGATCACCTACTGCTGCTGGCTGCCGCCCGCCTGGTCGCCGGACGGCGGCCACTGCGACAACTGGCGCTCCGACCCGGCACGGGCCGGCGGCGGAGCCCTGATCGACCTGGCTCCGCACGGACTCGACCTGGTGGGGGTGCTGCTCGGCGGGGACGACGTGACGCGACTGGCGGCGCTGGTGCAGCACCGGGTGCACCCCTACCGGGTCGACGACGGCGCGGTCCTGGCCGGCCGGACCGACGGCGGGGTCCTGGTCTGTCTCCACGTCGCCTACAACACCCCCGACGCACTGCCCCGCCGCCGACTGGAGATCGTCGGCACCCGCGGGCTGCTGACCGCGACCGACACCCTCGGTCAGGACGCCGGAGGGGCGGTGTGGCTCACCGGCGCCAACACCGCGCGGCGCGTTCCCGTCGCGTTCGACGCCGGTGCCTCGCCCTTCGCCGGGCAGGTCCGCGGGTTCTCCGCGGCCGTGGCGGCGGCGCGCGCCGGCACCGCGCGGGAGCGGGTCTGGCCGTGGCCGTTGCGGCGCGACCTGGCTCTGCACAGGCTGCTGCTGGAGGCACTGGCCCGCGCGGACGGAGCCACTGCCGAAGTTCCCCCCTCGCTTCCGGCCGCGGGCCGGACCCCCTCCACCACCGAGGAAGGCCGACGATGACCCTGAGCATGTACGCCTGCGCCCACTGCGGCCACTGGCAGCGGTGGTTCGGCGCCCCGCCCGCCTGTCCGGTCTGCGTCGACGTGCGCAACGCGCTGCCCGAGGACGGCTGGGACCTGGTGGAGGAGAAGACGGTCGACGCCCTCCTCACCGCCGACTGGCACCGGCCGGCCCCGGGCGTCACCGGGTTCCGCACAGTCCCCTCCTTCGGCCTGGGGTCGACGGGCTGGCTGATCGAGACCGGGAACGGCAACGCCGCCTGGGAGGCGGCACCGTACTACCCGCCCGAGGCACTGGCCGAGATCGAACGGCTCGGCGGCATCGCCTGGCTGGGCTCCAGCCATGTGCACGGCTACGGCGCCCTGTGGCAGCTCCAGCGGCACTTCGCTCCCCCGGTGGTCGCCGTGGGCACGCGGGACCTGGAGTGGACCAAGGCGTTCCGGGTGACCTGGCCGGTGGACGAGACCCTGGAGCCGGCCCCGGGGCTGACGATGTACCACACCGGCGGGCACTTCGACGGCCACTGCGTCCTGCACGACGCACGCCGGGGAATCCTCTTCTGCGGCGACGCCCTCAAGGTCGACCTGGACGGCACCGTGCCACGTGCCCTGTCCTGCCACAAGGCCTACCACGCCCGCGTGCCGCTCTCGCACGGCGAGGTGCGGAGCTACCGCTCGGTGATCGGGGAGCTGGAGTTCGACGCGGTCGCCACCCCCTTCGAGTTCGCCGCCCCGGTGACCTGCGCGGACGTGATGCGCCTGTTCGACCACCAGCTGTCCGGGCAGCCCACCACGAAGGCCCTCGCGCTGGGAGCCGGACGGTGAGCGCCGCCGGGACGCACCCGGTGGTGCGGGCCTACCGCGCCGCGCTGGCGCCCGGGCAGCAGGACGACTTCGACATCGGCGCGGCCGACCGCACCGGCTTCCCGGTGGTCTCCGCCGACCACCTCGGCCCGGACGGCGTGCGCAAGGGCGCCTGCGGATACGGGGCCGGCCCCGACCAGGCCCGTGTCGGGGCGTACGGCGAACTCGTCGAGGAGGTGCTGTCGGCACGGCACCTGGCACGCACCGGGCGCCGCCGGGCCTCCTACGCGGAACTGGTGCGCGAGCGCGGCCGGGACCGGGTCGCCGACCCGGTCCGCCTCGTCCTGCCGGCCGGCGCGGACTACTCCCCCGAGCGCCCCTTGGACTGGGTGCCCGCGCGCCGTCACCGCACTGGCGAAGAGGTGCTGGTGCCCGCCGAGTTCGCCGCGGCGTGCGGCGGCGACCTGCCCGGGGACCCCCCGCCGGGTGGCTGGCTGACCACCCCGGTCACCAACGGGCTGGGCGCCGGGGACACCCCGGAGCGGGCCCTGTCCCACGCCCTGCTGGAGATCCTCCAGCGCGACGGCAACGCGACGGCGCACCGCGCGATGGACGAGGGAGTGGTGATCGAGCTGGACGAGGTCGCCGACCCGGTCACCGCCTCGGTGCTCGGGCGGCTGCGGGGCCTGGGCGTCCGTGTGCTGCCCAAACTGGCCTCCACGCAACTCGCAATGGCCGACGTCCACGTCGTCGGCGTCGACGCCGATCCCACGGCTCCGCCGCTGGTCCTGACCGCCTGCGGGGAGGCCGTCCATCCCGACCGGGAGACGGCGCTGCGCAAGGCGGTGCTGGAGTACGTCTCCTCCCGGGCGCGGAAGATCTTCTTCCACAGCCCGCTGGAGACCGTCGCGCGGATCGCCCCGCCGGGCTACCTCGACCGCGAGCTGTCCTCGCCCCTGGCGGAGCAGGAGCCGCGCGCCCTGCGGGCGATGACCGCCTGGGCCGGCCTGGACGGCGCGCGCCTGCTGGCGCTGCTGGAACCCACCGTGCTGGCGCAGCGCTCCACCGTGTCCTTCTCCGGCCTGCCGACCGTGCCGGCCGGTTCCCTGGAGGACCCCGCCGCCCTCCTGGCGGACCTGCTGCGGCGGCTCGCCGGCTTCGACGTACTGGTGATCGGGACGGGTGGCCCGGACGGGTACGCGGTCAAGGCGCTCGTCCCCGGCATGGAGGTGGAGACGATGTCCTACGCACGGATCGGGGAGCGCGGGGTGCGGCGGCTGATGGAACGCGGACGGCCCCTGGCCGGGGTGGGCCCCCTGCCC
The DNA here is from genome assembly GCF_017114865.1 of Streptomyces verrucosisporus. Classification (GTDB taxonomy): domain Bacteria; phylum Actinomycetota; class Actinomycetes; order Streptomycetales; family Streptomycetaceae; genus Streptomyces; species Streptomyces fenghuangensis. Next base: position 23,519 of record NZ_JADEYH010000038.1, read on the forward strand.
CGCTCCGGGACGCGACCTGTCCATCTCACCGCCGAGGCCCGCGAACGGCTGGGCGGACCCGCCTGGTTCGACGTCGAGGCCGCCCGGGAGGCGGTGGGGGCGCTGTACCCCCTCTACCGCGAACCGGACCGCCACGCGGTGGCCCGCACCACCGCGGGAGTCCTTCGATGAGCGCCTCGGCGGGCGACGGCCTGCGCTACGCCTACAACACCAACGGCATGACCTCGCACCGCCTGCCGGACGCGCTGGCCCTGCTGGCGGACACCGGGTACGACGGTGTCGCCCTCACCGTGGACGTCGCCCACCACGACCCCTTCGCGCCGCGCCTGGCGGCCCGCACCGCCGCGCTGGCCCGCCGGCTGGATCGCCTGGGGCTGGACAGCACGGTGGAGACCGGGGCGCGGTTCCTCCTCGACCCCAGGCGCAAACACGAGCCGACCCTGATCACCCCCGATCCGGCCGGCCGGGCCCGCCGGCTGGCTTTCCTGCGGCTGTGCGTGGACATCGCCGCCGACCTGGGCAGCGAGGCGGTCTCGTTCTGGGCGGGGGCGCCGGCCCCGGGCACGGACACCTCCCCCGGCGGGACGGCCTGGGGGCATCTGGTGGACGGGGTGCGCGCCGTCGTGGCGTATGCGACCGAGCGCGGCGTGGTGGCGGCCTTCGAGCCCGAGCCGGGCATGCTCGTGGAGGACTGCGCCGGCTGGTCCCGCCTGGCTGCCCACGCCCCCGGCCTGCGACTGGCGCTGGACACCGGCCACTGCCTGGTCTCCGGCGGCCCGACGCCCCGCCAGGCGGTGCTGAGCCACGCCCGGGATCTGGGGGCGGTGGCCGTGGAGGACATGCCCCGCGGCCGGCACGAGCACCGCGCCCCGGGCGAGGGCGACATGGACCTGCCCGCGGTGCTCGGCGCACTGCGCGCCGTGCGATACGGCGGACTGGTGAGCCTTGAGCTGTCCCGCGACGCCCACCGCGCCGACGTCCTGGTGCCCGGGGCGCTGCGAGCGCTGCGGCACGCGGAACGGGCCGGGTTCGACGGGGCCCCGGACGCATCCGCCGCGCACGGCGTCGCCGGTTCTCCGAAGGGAGTGCGATGAGGGTCTGCTTCGTCTCGCGGCGCTACTGGCCGACCGTGTCGGGCATGAGCGCCTACGCGGAGAACCTGCTGCGGTCCCTGACGGCCGCGGGGCACGAGGTCACCCTGGTGTCCCAGTACCGCGGCGACCGGCAGGGACGCGCCGTCTACGGCGGCGGCCCTCCCCCGCCCGAACGGGTCCCTCGGGGTGTGCGCCTGGTGGCGCTGGAATCCTTGGGCGAGCAGGCCGTCGCCGACGGGCGGCCCGCCGACTTCGAGGCCGATGTCACCGCACTGCGCGACGCGATCGCCGGCCTGCACGCGCGCGAGCCGCTGGACGTGCTCCACGCCCAGTACGGATACCCGCCGGGGCTGGCCGCGGTGGAGGCGTCGCAACGGCTGGGTGTTCCGTCCGTGGTCTCCATTCAGGGCGGCGACGGGCACTGGGTCGGCACCTGCTGCGCCACGCATCGCGCAGCGGTCCGGCGGGTCCTGCGGGACGCCCCCGCCCTGCTGATCGGCTCGGCCTCCTTCGCGGCCGAAGTCGCGGCCCGCCACCGGGTACCGGTCGAGCGCTTCACGGTGGTCCCCGGAGCCACCGACACCGAGCTGTTCCGGCCCCGGCCGAGCCGGCGGCCGGGAGCGGTCGGCGACCCGCCGACGCTCCTCTACCACGGTCGGATCGACGTCCGCAAAGGCGTGTTGGACCTGCTGGAAGCGGTGCGGCTGCTCCTGGCCGAGGGCAGGCGACTGCGGCTGCTGGTCTCCGGCGCCGGCCCCGACCTGGACCGGCTGGCCCGCCGGGCGCGGCGAGCGGACCTGGCCGACGCGGTGGAGGTGCTGGGCCCCACCGGCTATCACGATGCTCCCGCCGTCTACCGCCGAGGGGACGTCTTCGTCAGCCCCACCTGGGCCGAGGGGTTCTCCAACACCATTCTGGAGGCGATGGCCTGCGGGCTCGCGGTGGTCTCCACCAGCGTGGTCGGGGTGGTGGACTGCGTGCAGGACGGCGTCAACGGCCTGCTGGCGCCGCCGCGCGACCCCGGCGCGCTGGCCGGGGTGGTCGGGCGGGTGCTCGACGACGCGCAACTGCGGCACCGCATCGCGCGTACGGCGCTGGAGCAGGTGCGGTCCCGGTGGTCGTGGCCGGTGGCCGCCGGGCGCATCGGTACCGCGTACGAGGAGGTGCGCGCCACGTGGTCCGCCGGGGACCGGCCCGGAAGGGCTCCGGGCGGCGGGACCGCCGGATCCGTCGTGGACCTGTCCTGCCGGTTCCGCCGCGCCCCGCACCTGCTGTGACCGCGCGGACGCCGGGCACCCGTACGGCCGTGGCCGTCAGCCCGCACCTGGACGACGCGGTCTTCTCCGCCGGAGGCGTCCTGGCCGCCCTGGCCCGGGCGGGCTGGTCGGTGCGGGTCGTCACCTGCTTCACGGCCTCGGTCGACGACCCGTGCCCCTTCGCGCTGTCCACCCAGCTCGACAAGGGACTGCCCGCGGAGACCGACTACATGGCCCTGCGCCGCGCGGAGGACACCGCCGCCCAGCGGATGCTGGGCGTGCTGCCCCCGGTGCACCTGCCGCTGCCCGAGGCACCGCACCGTGGATACGGCAGCGCGCCGGAACTCTTCACCTCTCCTCGCGCCGACGACACGGTCGGCGCGGAACTGGAGTCGCTGATCCGCCCTTGCCTGGCAGCGGCGGACCTCGTCCTGGCCCCGCAGGGGATCGGCGGCCACGTCGACCACCTGATCACGGTCCGGGCGGTCGCCGCCATCGTACCGCCCTCGCGCACCTGCTGGTGGCGCGACGTCCCCTACGTGGTTCGCGCGCCGTACGCCGAGGGCGGGTCTCCTCCCGGCCGGTCCGCAGACACGGCCGAGGTGACGGTGGACATCGGCACCGTGCTGACGCGCAAGATCGCCGCAGCCGCCTGCTACACCTCCCAGTTGGGGTTCCAGTTCGGCGGCGTCGAGCGGGTCGGCGGGGCGCTGTCCGCCGTGGCCCGGACCGAGGCCCGCCGCACCGGTACCCGGTGTGGTCACGGTGAGGCCCTGAGGGCCGGAAGCCGGGCCCGGCTCCTCCTGGACACGCTCCTCCCGGAGCGCCCCGGGAAGAGCCGGCACGCACGGTGACCTCCTGGTGCTCCAGCCGGAAGTCGGAGTTGACCATCGCGGCCGGCCGAAGCGCTGTCCCCGACTGCGTTTGACCGGTCCTTTGTCGTCCTGCGCTCAGGGGGGTGGTGGCCCGTGGGCGGAGGAGCGGCAGGACCAGGCCCTGCTCACGCTGGTACGTCTGCGCACCAACGCTCCGCCGGCCGAGGTCGCCACCGGATAACGTTTTGCAGTCCCCGTGGTGACGACCGAGTCGCGGCCTGAGGTGAGCCGGACTCCGGCTCGTTCCTGTGAGATCGACGGGTCCTCCCCGGTGAACCCGTCCGCGTATGGGGCGCGTTCGCATCGACGTCGCCGGTAGGAATCCGGAGGCACGCCGCCGGGCCCCGGAAGGAGAGAGGCACTGGCTCATGCTTCGGCGGGCGGCGGTGTTGTCAGGACCGACGGTCGCCACCGAAAGCGGCGTCGAAGGAGGCGGTGGGGGGCTCGAAGTCGAAGCGTTTGAGCGCACGCAGGGCTTCGGGAGCGCCTTGGAGGCGGCTCATCCCCGGGTCCTCCCACTCAACGGAGACGGGACCGTCGTACCCGATGGAGGACAGCATGCGGAAGACGTCCTCCCATGGAACGTCCCCGTGCCCGGCCGAGACGAAGTCCCAGCCCCGGCGCGGGTCGCCCCAGGGCAGGTGGGAACCGAGCCGTCCGTTGCGTCCGTCCAGCCGTTTACGCGCCTCCTTGCAGTCCACATGGTAGATCCGGTCGCGGAAGTCGTAGAGGAACCCGACGGGGTCGAGGTCCTGCCAGACGAAGTGGCTCGGGTCGAAGTTGAGCCCGAAGGCGGGCCGGTGGTCCACGGCCTCCAGCGCCCGGTGCGTCGTCCAGTAGTCGTAGGCGATCTCACCGGGGTGGACCTCGTGGGCGAACCGCACGCCTTCGGCGTCGAAGACGTCGAGGATCGGCCCCCACCGTTCGGCGAAGTCGGCGTATCCGCGCTCCACCATCTCCGGCAGCACAGGGGGGAACATCGCCACGAGGTGCCAGATCTGGGAACCGGTGAACCCGATGACGGTGTCCACGCCGAGGGCGGCGGCGGCCCTGGCCGTGTCGGCCATCTCGGCCGCGGCCCGGCGCCTGACGCCCTCGGGGTCGCCGTCGCCCCAGATACGGCCCGGAAGTATCGCCTGGTGGCGTTCGTCGATGAGCCGGTCGCACACGGCCTGGCCGACCAGATGGTTGGAGACGGCCCAGCATCTCAGTCCATAGCGGGCGAGGAGTTCCCTGCGGCCCCGGACGTAGTCCTGGTCCTCCAGTGCCCGGTCGACCTCGAAGTGGTCTCCCCAGCAGGCGAGTTCGAGTCCGTCGTAACCGAAGTCCCGGGCAAGGCCGCAGACCTCTTCCAGGGGGAGGTCGGCCCACTGGCCGGTGAACAAGGTGAAGGGACGTGGCATTGTCGCGTGTCTCCTTGCCGTCAGAAGGGCACGGGGGTGTAGCTCGCGTTCTTCGCCGCGCTCTCCTCAACCGCGGCCAGCACCCGCTGGACCTGCAGTCCTTCGGTGAACGACGGTGCGGGGTCGGTGCCGGTGGCGATCGCGTGCACGAGATCGTGGGCCTGGTGGGTGAAGGTGTGCTCGTAGCCCAGGGCGTGGCCGGGGGGCCACCACGCCTTCAGGTACGGGTGCTCGGGTTCGGTGACCAGGACGCGCCGGAAACCCGCCGTCGTGGCCGGCTCGGTGTGGTCGTGGAACGACAGTTCGTTGAGGCGTTCGAGGTCGAAGGCAAGCGATCCCAGCTCGCCGTTGATCTCCACGCGCAGCGCGTTCTTGCGGCCCGCCGCCACCCGGGAGACCTCGAAGCTCGCGAGGGCGCCCGAGGCGAGCCGGCCGGTGAACAGGGCCGCGTCGTCCACGGTCACCGGTCCCCTGGCCCGCGGCCCGTCGTCCCTCGTGAGCGTCGCGGCAACCAGGGGCCGCTCGGAGACGAACGTCTCGGTGAGGGCCGACACACCGGCCAGCGGCTCCGCGGACAGGTACTGGGCCAGATCCACCGCGTGCGCGCCCAAGTCGCCCAGCGCGCCGGAACCGGCCTTCTCGCGCGAGAGGCGCCAGGTCAGCGGGAACTCAGGGTCGACGAGCCAGTCCTGGAGGTAAGTGACCCGGATATGGCGCAGCGCTCCGAGGCGGCCCCCGGCGATCAGGCGGCGGGCTTGGGCGATGGCCGGTACCCGACGGTAGTTGAAGCCCACCATCGCCACCTGGCCACGCCGGCTCGCCGCCCGCGCGGCCTCCACCATGGCCTCCGCCTCCGGCACGGAGTTCGCCAACGGCTTCTCGCACAGCACATGCTTACCCGCCTCCAGCGCCGCGATGGCGATCTCGGCGTGGCTGTCTCCCGGTGTGCAGATGTCGACCAGGTCGACGTCGTCACTGTCCACGACGGCACGCCAGTCGATTACGGCGGCGGCCCAGCCCTGCTGCCGGGCCGCCGCTCCGACCGCCGCTTCGTCACGGCCCGAGATCATCGCGAGCCGGGGACGCAGTGGGAGCGGGAACATGTGCCCCGCCGTCCGCCACGCCTGCGAGTGGGCGACGCCCATGAACGCGTAGCCGACCATGCCGATACCCAGGTCCGGCCTGGGCTCGCCGTACTCTCTGCGATCACTGTGTTCCATCAGATGTGCTCCTGGTTGGCTGGGGGGGAAGGACTCAGACGAAGCCGGTGGGCAGGTAGTCCTCCACGTTGTCCTTGGTGACGATCGCCGAGTAGAGCGTCAGGGACGAGGGGATCTCCAGCTCGGCCAGGCCGCTGACGCCCTTGCCCTGCCCGAGGGCACGGGCGAGGGCGATCGCGGAGGCCGCCATGGTCGGCGGGTAGAGCACGGTGGCCTTGAGCACGCTGTCGTCGGACTGGATCGCTTCCATGGCCGACTTCGATCCCGCGCCGCCGACCATCACGAACTCGTCCCGGCCGGCCTGCTCGATGGCTCGCAGCGCGCCCACGCCCTGGTCGTCATCGTGGTTCCACAGAGCATCGAAATCCTTTTGGGCCTGCAGTAGTTGGGCCATCTTGGCCTGGCCGGACTCGACGGTGAACTCGGCTGCCTGGCGGGCGACCTTGGTGATGTTCGGGTAGTTGCTGAGCGCGTCGTCGAAACCCTGGGTGCGCTGCTTGGTGAGCTCCAGGGTGTCGAGCCCGGCGAGTTCGACGACCCTGGCGTCCGCGACATCCTTCAGTCGCTCGCCGATGTACCGGCCCGCGTTGAGGCCCATTCCGTAGTTGTCTCCGCCGATCCAGCACCGGTAGGCCTGGGGGAGTTGAATATCCGGTCCAGATTGACGACGGGGATGCCCGCACGCATCGCCTCAAGGCCGGTCTGGGTGAGCGCCTTGCCGTCGGCCGGCAGGATCACGAGCACGTCGACCTTCTTGTTGATCAGTGTCGTGATCTGGCCGATCTGTGTCGCCGTGTCGTTGGACCCCTCGGTGATCTCCAGCGTCACGTCCCCGTACTGCCCGGCCCGCCGGGTGGCGTTCTCGTTGATGGCGTTCAGCCAGCCGTGGTCGGCCTGCGGGCCGGCGAACCCGATGGTGACCGGCTTGCCGGGCTTGTCCGCGGTCTCCGGTGCCGTGGCAGCGGACTCATCGCTGGAGGAGGCGTTGCTCGTGCAGCCGGTGACGAGGGCACCGGCACCGATCGCCGCGCCGAACAGCACTCTTCTGCGGCTGGTGAGGATTTCTTCAGGCATGCTGAGTCAGCCCTTCTCAGATGTGGTGCGGGGAGGGGGGAGGACCAGGGGCGGGGGCGGGTACCTGGTCACCCTCCGCCGGTGCGGCGGAGGGTGCGGTGTTGGAGGAGGACGGCGGCGACGATGATCGCGCCCTTGGCGATCTGCTGGACGTCGCTCTGCAGGTTGTTGAGCGCGAAGATGTTGGTGATCGTGGTGAAGATCAATACGCCCAGCACGGAACCGACGATCGTGCCGCGCCCGCCGGTCAGCAGGGTGCCACCGATGATCACGGCCGCGATGGCGTCGAGTTCGTACAGGTTGCCGTTGGTGTTCTGTCCAGAACCTGACAATATGATCAACAGGAAGGCCGCGATGCCGCAGCACAGACCCGAGAGTACGTACAGGTGGAGACGCTGGCGTCGGATGTCGATCCCGGCCAGCCGGGCGGCCTCGGCGTTCCCGCCGACCGCGAGCGTGCGGCGGCCGAAGGTCGTGCGGTTCAGGAGCAGCCAGCCGAGCGCGGTCACCGCACCGAAGACGAGCACCAGGGGAGGTATACCGAGCACATAGGCGCCGGGGGTGCCCATGTCCAGGACGGCGTCCACCGTGACGATCTGGGTGCGGCCGTCGGTGATCTGAAGTGCCAGCCCGCGTGCGGAGGCGAGCATCGCCAGCGTGGCGATGAAGGGAACCATGCCGCCGTACGCGACGAGGACGCCGTTGACCAGGCCGCATCCGACACCGACGACAACAGCGGTGAACAGGATTCCGGTGAAGCCGTACTCCTGTGTCGCGACGGTGGTCGCCCAGACCGAGGCCAGGGCGACGATCGCGCCCACCGAGAGATCGATGCCGCCGCCGGCGATGACGAACGTCATCCCGACGGTCACCACTCCGATGATCGACGCCTGCGTCAGCACCAGTTGCAGGTTCGAGCCCGCCAGGAAGGTGTCGGGCTCGGTGACCCCGCCGACGGCGACGAGGATCGCCAGCACGCCGAGCAGGGAGAGGTTGCGGACGTCCGCCTGCCGGCCGAGACGAGCCAGCGGGCCCGGCGGCCTGCCGCCCGCGGGCCCACCGCGGACCGGACGCTTGCCACGACTGGCCGGTCGGGGTACCGCCCGCTGCGGAGAGGAGACTGGCCGCTGTGTCACGAAGGCTCCGTTCCAGGAGGCGTGGTGTCGGCATGGGCTGCCATCAACAGGTCGAGAACGCGGTTTTCGTCGAGGTCCGGGGCCGGTGCGGCGTCGACCACCCGGCCCTCGCGCAGCACCAGGACACGATCGGCGAGGCCGAGGACCTCGGGAAGCTCGCTGGAGACGAGGAGAACGGCCAGACCCGCGTCGGCGAGCCGCCTGATCACGCCGTAGAGTTCCGCACGCGCTCCCACGTCGACGCCCCGGGTCGGCTCGTCGAGCAGGAGGACGCGGCAGTCCCGCAGCAACCAGCGTGCGAGGACCGCCTTCTGCTGGTTGCCGCCCGAAAGCGTGCGTATGAGCACATCCGGGTCGTCGGGACGCAGGGACAGCTCCCGGGTGACGGCCTTCGTCGCGACGCGCTCGCCGCGCCGGTCCGACCAGCCCAGCCGCGCGAAGCGCGAGAGGGTGGAAACCGACACGTTGCGGGTGACGGATTCGAGCTGGAACAGCCCCTGAGCCTTGCGTTCCTCGGGAGCCAGGCCCAGTCCCGCCGCCACGGCCGAGCGTACGCTGCCGGGACGCAGCCGCCGGCCGTCGACGCTCACCTCCCCGGCGCTGGGGCGGCGCGCCCCGTAGATGGTTTCCAGGATCTCCGAGCGACCGGAACCGACCAGGCCGGCGAGGCCGGCGAGGCCGACGATCTCACCCGCGCGCAACTCGAGGTCGAGCGGCGCGAACTCCCCCTCCCGGGCCAGGCCACGCGTCCGCAGGACGGTCGGCGCGCTCTGCCGAGGTGCGGACCGGCCGGGGAAGACGTGCTCGATCTCACGCCCGGTCATCAGAGCGATGATCTCCCGGTCCGGGGTCTCCTCCACCGCAAGCCCCCCGGCGACGGACCGGCCGTTCTTGAGGACCGTGACCCGGTCCCCGATGCGCCGGATCTCCTCAAGACGGTGCGAGATGTATACCACCGCCACTCCGTCGGCCGTCAGTTCGCGGACGATGCGGAAAAGGTTCTCCGTCTCGTCGGGGTCGAGCGCCGCGGAGGGCTCGTCCATGACGATGAGCCGCACGTCGTGGGAGAGCGCCCGGGCCATCGAGACGATCTGCCGCTGCGCGGCCGGCAACTCCCCCACGGCCCGGCTCGCATCGATCTCCTCATGCCCGAGCCGCCGCAGCAGTTCCGCCGCCGCGACACGGGTGTCACGGCGGCGGATCACAAACCCGGCGGCCGTCCGCTCATGGCCCAGGAAGACGTTCTCGGCGACGGACAACCCCTCCACCAGATCCAACTCCTGGTAGATCGTGGCGATGCCGAGCCGCATCGCGGCGATGGGTGATCTCAGCACGACCTCCTCGCCGCGCCAGATGACCGTGCCCGAGTCGGGGCGGTGAGCGCCGGCGAGCACCTTGATCAGGGTGGACTTGCCCGCTCCGTTCTGCCCCAGCAGGCAGTGCACTTCGCCCGCCTGCACCTGGAGAGTGACGCCGTCCAGGGCTCGCACCCCGGGGAAGGCCTTGATGATGTCCGACATCGTGAGCAGAGGTGATCGGACCGTGTCGCCGGCCCGGTGAGAGGGAACAGACATAGGCACCACGAGGAATCCCAACGGAAAGGGCATGCCGGCCCCGCCCGGGTTCCTGACGCTGGGGACTGGGGCTGGGGCCGAGGACGGGCGGGAGAGTCGAGTCGCGGAGGTCAGGCGGGCGAGAACAGGTGGTCACTGATGAGCCGCGTGGCACCGATGACCCCGGCCGTGCCGCCCAGTTCGCTCAGGACAATGGGAAGGTTCCCCGTCGCCAGCGGAAGGGAGCGGCGATAGACCTGGGAACGTACGCTTGCGAGAAGCGTGTGGCCCAGTCCCGTCACGCCACCACCGATGACGACCATGCCAGGGTTGAAGAAGCTGACGAGCCCGGCGATCACCTGCCCGACCCGTTCCCCACCCGTGCGGACCATGTCCAGTGCGACCGGGTCACCCGCGGCCGCGGCGGCCGCGAGATCGGCGGAGGTTAGTCGCCCGGACGCCTCCAGTCCTGCGGCCAGGCGCGCCGAACGACCGCTGCGTGCGGCCTCTTCGGCGTCTCTGGCCAGCGCGGCACCGCTGAAGTGTGCTTCCAGGCATCCGCGGTTTCCGCACGCGCACAGCCGCCCCTGCGGATCCACCTGGATGTGGCCGATGTCTCCGGCGCACCCGGTGACGCCCCGGTGCACCTGGCCGCCGACGATGATGCCGCAGCCGATCCCCGTTCCGATCTTGACGCAGAGGAAGTCGGCGACGGAGCGGGCGACGCCTGCGTGCTGCTCACCGAGGCCCATGAGGTTGACGTCGTTGTCGACCATGACCGAGCACCCGAACTCCTGGCTCAGAGCTTCACGCACGGGGAACCCGTCCCAGCCCGGCATGATGGGGGGCGCCACGGGCACGCCCTCGGGGAAGCGCACCGGACCGGGAACGCCGACCCCGACCCCGTCGAAGCCTTCCACCAGCCCGGACTCCTTGAGCTTCTCCGCCATCGCGAGCACCTGCTCGAACACCGCGACGGGGCCGTTCTTGACGTCCGTGGAGTCGTTGAGGTGGCCCAGCACCTCAAGCTCGCCGTTGGTGACGGCCACGTCGACGGAGGTCGCGCCGATGTCCACGCCGAGGAAACGCAGACCTGGCGCGAGTCGCACGCTGTGGGACCGCCGGCCCCCTCGGGAAGCGGCGAACCCATCGGTGGCCACGAGGCCCGTCTCCAGCAACCGGTCGATCTCAACAGCCAGTTTGGAGCGGGAGAGCTGGATGCGTTCTCCCAGTTCGGCCCGTGAGCTGCGCCCACCGTCCCGCAGTAAACGCAGCAGGTGTGCCTGATAAGCATTGGCCGGCCGAGCCGTCATCCGCCGCACAAGCACTCCTCAACGTCGGTCGCTGCGTTTTGGGACACCGTCCAGTGAGCGAACCCTGACGGGCTTTCGCCGAGAAGCTAGCAGTGTCGGCCGACCTTAGGAAGAAGTTGCGCGGCGTCAATCAAAACTTTCGCTCGCCAGAGGACGAAGTACCACGTCGTGTGCCGACCAGCTGCACAGAGCAATCAACGTTCCACGTCGACCTCGGCGTTCGAGGACACGCACGGGCCGGCGGTCGACAGGCTGAGCCGGCCCGCTCCCCAGGGTCTGGCACCCGGGAGCGGGCCCGGGGCGCCCGGTGCGCGGACGAGCCGGCATCGCAATGGTGGCGGAGGGACCGCGCACCCGCCGTCGCCGTCGGACGGTGGCCGGCGACCGGCGCCTCCGGTGCGGCGTGGCGCCGGGTGGGGCGGGGGCAGTGCCTTGTCGCCGGATGACTCGTTGAGAGCAGTGTTGAGGACGCTGGATCCCGCCCGGCCACAGGGAGAGGCCGACGGGGTCCGTTCAGACAGGGGAGGTAGGGGTGTCCGCATACCAGGAAGCCGGCATCACCACACCGGAGCTGTGCGAATCGTACGCTCGGTGCGAGGAGGTGGCGCAGCGGTTGTCCGGGCTGCTCTGGACGGCCACGGAGTCGCTGCCCGCCGATGTTCGGCCGCATGTCCGCGCACTCGTCGCCTACTGGCACACCACCGACGACATCGCCGACGAGGGCCGCCTCGCCGGCCGTGAGGCGCGGCTGTCGCAGTGGTGCGCCGATTCGCTGGCCGAGGTGCGCGCGGGCCACAGCGAGCATCCGCTGCGGCGGGCGTTGGTGCACACCGTCCGCAGCCGGGAGCTGGACATCGCGCTGCTGGAGGAGTTCCTGGACACCACCCGGAAGGACAGCGCGGCCCCGCCCGCGTTCGACACGGCCGCGGACCTGCGGCGCTATCTGCGAGGTGTGACCGGCGCGCCCAGCGGACTGCTGGCCCCGCTGCTGGCGCCTCGCCCCCGGGAGGCGGTGGATCTGCTGCGTGTGGTGGGCGAGGCGTGCCAGATGGCGGACATCTTCCAGGACTTCCCGACCGACCTCGGCCGGGGCCGGTGCTACCTGCCGGAAGAGGATCTGGGCGGGCTCGGTCTGCGCCGCGGCGATCTCCTGGCCGCCACACGCCGGGACGCGTTGGACGAACTGGTCGGAGTCCAGGTCGCCCGTACCCGTGACCTGCTGGCCCGGGCCGCGCCGGTCACGGGGAAGCTGCACGCGTCGTGCCGGCCGTTCGTCCACGGCCTCCTCCTCGGGGTGGAGCACGTGCTGGACCAGGCCGACCACCTGGGAGCACGGGTGCTGGCCGAGGGCGTCGACCGGAACGCGCTGCTCAGCCACCAGGCGAGCGGTTCCCCGGCCTTCCCCGTGCCGGACCGCATGCCCGGCCATGTCGCCGTGATCATGGACGGGAACCGGCGGTGGGCCGCGGCGCACGGCCTGCCCGCGTCCGACGGTCACGTCGCCGGTGCGCGGGCCGCGCTGCGGCTGGTCCACTCCGCGCTGCGGCTGGGTGTGCCCCAGCTGAGTGTGTTCGCGTTCTCCACCGAGAACTGGGTCCGCAGCACGGAGGAAGTGACCGAGCTGTTCGCCACGATGGCCGAGGGGTTCACCCTGTTCGCCCGGTGGATGCGGGAGCGCGGCGTCCGGGTACGGTGGTGCGGGCGGCGCGACCGGTTGGACCCGTCGCTGGCGTCCACGCTGGCGATCGTCGAGAACATGACGTCCCGCAACACGACGCTGACACTGAACGTCTTCGCCGACTACGGCGGGCGCGAGGAGATCGCCTCCGCCGCCCGCGCCCTGGCCGCCGAGGCGGTCGCCGGAGGAATCCAGCCGCGGCGGATCGGCCCCGAGGACGTCGCCAGGAGCCTGTACACGCCCGACCTGCCCGACGTCGACCTGCTGATCCGCACCTCCGGGGAACAGCGGCTCAGCAACTTCCTGCCCTGGCACCTGGCGTACGCCGAGTTCGTGTTCGAGCCGGTGCACTGGCCCGACTTCGGTCACCGGCACCTGCGGGGCGCCATCGACACCTATGCCGGCCGGCTGCGCCGCTTCGGTGGTGACGCCACCGAAGCGGCGCAGCCGGCCGGCACCGAGGGCATCCCGCGTCAACAGGCTGCGGAGACGACCGGGACTCCTTGAGTCCCGGTCGTCAGCCGATCACGGCTCGGGTGGCGTGTACACGCCCCCGGCCGTGAGGTGCCCGAGAACGGTCTTCACGGTCAGACCCGACGGACCGAAGGTGGTCTCGAAAATCTCCAGCGACGCCTCGGTCAGGCGCATCGGCACGCCGACGATCTGAATCCTCATCGGCCGACCGGGCGGCACCGGCGCCGCGTCCAGACGCCCCTCCCCCACGGTGAAGGTGAACACCGACTGCAGGGCGGCCGCCAGACCGTTGACCGTGGCCTCCCCGGAGACCGTCTCGCCCTCCAGCGAGGACACCAGATCGGACAACCGGAACTCACCGGCGGGAGTCCGCAGCACCAGGCCCCCTTCGAGAATCGCGGTGCCCCGGGCCCGCCCGGGATCGCCCACCGAGGGGTCGCCGGTCGCCGAACGTACCGGGAAGCGCACCCTTCCCCCGCCGCTGTTCTGGCTCCCGGCTGCCGGAGCGACCGGCTCCACCGTGACCCCGAGACGCTCCAACTCGTCCTGGGTGTGCTTGCTCCACCGCAGACCCACCCAGGCCTCTGAGATCCTGCCCAGCTCCGGGTCCGCCGAGGCGCCGGAGGCCGTCGGCGTGAGACAGGCGAGCAGAGGGGCGGCCAGTGCCCCTCCTATGATTCCTCGTCGTGTCGCGCTCATCTTGTGCTCTCACCTCTTCCTGGGGCGGCAAGGGCGCGGCCCCTCGAGGAGCATGGGTGGACAACGCTGCCCGGCGTGGGGTGATAGCGCCAGGAGCCACCCGGACGAGGGACGGTCGTGATATGCCCGGGAACACGTGACCGATTGCCGGTGGCTCGCCTCCACCGCCGCCCGACCCTGGGCACCCGCGCGAAGACGTCGCGGCCGGCGGTGCCCGTTATGCCCCTGGACCACCCCTTGTCCGGCCGGTTTGCCCACTCCGGTGAAGGGCCGCGGTAGGTGCCGAAGGTCCACAGATCGCCCTCCGGATCCTGCACCGTGCGCACGTACGCCACTGCGCCCGGTCCGAACCGGGTCTTATGCGGTGCTTCGAGAACCTCGCCGCCGGCACCGACCACCCGCTGGTGTACTGCGTCGACGTCGCCGCTCACCACGTAGACCGCGCGCCGGTGCCCGCCCGCATCCGCCCGCGCACACTGTCCGCGTGCCGGGTCGAACCGAACACCAGCGCAGCTCGACGTGCCCGATCCCACCGTGCTCGTCCGGCGCGGCGATCACCTCCGTGAAGCCCAGCAGGTCGGCCGGGAAGCGCAGCGCCGCCCTCGTGTCGTCGTAGCGCGGGACCGGCCGTACGGAGGACGGGGAGGCATCGGGCGACACGCCGCTCACCGTAGGCCCGAAGGCCACTACCGCCCAGAGCACCCAGCCACCGGTGGAACGAGCCGCCCTCTGGTGCCCCGGAGCTCTGGTCAGCGCTCGTACCGAGGAAACCGAACAGCGCACGGCCGGAACGCCGGGACACCGCCTCTTCACCGGTACACCGCGCCGGTGACCCCGGCCGGGTCGGCAGGGTTGGACCGTGCGAAGACATCAATCAGCCAGCGACGCCGGTGGGGGCCGTCGCGGTGTCGCGGTGCATGATGTGGCCGGTGGCGGTGAACGTCTCATTGCCGACCAGCGAGCCGGTCCGGGTCTCCGTGACGGTGAACCCCTCGCCGGCGTAGAGCGCCTGGGCGGCCGGGTTGCCGTCGAGTACCGTGACCTCGACCCTCGGTCCGGCGGCGGCAACGGCGTGGCGCAGCAGCGCCCTGCCGATCCCCTGCCGGTAGCGCTGTGGGTCGACGTACAGCCAGGTGACCTCGTCGTCGTCGAGTGCGACGAAACCGGCTACTGCCCCGTCGGCCTCCGCCACCCACAACCGGCCGTCGAACAGCCCTTCTCCTTCAGCTGTCTGCGTAAGCGTCAAAAACGCCTCGACACCAGCGGAGTCGCGCAACTCGTCAAGACGCGCGGCATCGTGGATTCACGCGATCGCGTCCCAGTCATCGTCGACATATGGCCGGATCTCGATCTTCACGGGCGGCATGCTCACAATCCTCACGCTCCGCCCACAGCCGGCGCAACAGGTTTACGCCACCATCACGGCACGTGGCGGAAGCGGGACGACCGGCACGGACCGGATTGCTTTCCGACGGGCGGAGAGGTCCCCGCGCAGCGCGGTTCCCCGACGCGTCGCGCCGGGGAACCGCGTGTGAACGGCCTGGACGGGGTCTGTCAAACGTTCGGTGTAACCGGGGTGGTTGGGGCTACTGGCGGGCTGCGGAGAGGCGGCCGTCGAAGGTGATGTCAAAGGCGTTCAGCGCGGTCTTCCAACGGCTGGTCCAGCGGGCCTGACCCCGGCCGGTGGAGTCCAGCGACATGATCGCCATATAGACGCACTTGAGTGCGGCGGTCTCGTTGGGGAAGTGTCCA
>NZ_JADEYH010000039.1 GCF_017114865.1 Streptomyces verrucosisporus
CGCCCCGTACCGGTACGGGAGACTCCGACACGGGGCGGCACGGACTCCTGAACATCCGGGAAGAGGGGCACCGCCTGCCCGGCGCCTCCGGTTCCGGCTGCCGGGCAGGCGGTGTCACGGCATGTCCTGGCCGGGTGCTCGAACGATGTGAGCGGTGAGAGGCGGTCCCGTCTCCCACCGCCGAGCGCCTGCGCCCGTCGAGGACGGGCGCAGGCGCTCGGCCCGGTGCGTCAGGCGGTCGTCTTTGCGTGGTCCGAAGTGTCCTCGGAGAGGGCGTCGACGGTGGCCTCCGGCGTCGTGGACCTGGGAAGCCAGCGGAGCGCGAGCCCCCCGAGGGCCAAATGCAGGAGGCTGGCCACGACGGCGGCCGCGTGCAGGCCGGTGACGAAGGCCGATTTCGCTTCCCCGGCGAGGTGGGACGCCAGGCTGGGAAGCTGGAGCGTCTCGTCGAGGGTGGGTGCGAGGTCGGGGCCCTGGAGACGGAAGATCAGCGCGGCGAGCGAGCCGAGGAGCGCGATGCCGAGGGCATTGCCGATCTCGTTGCTGGTTTCGGCGATGGCCCCTGCCGAACCGGCTCGCTCCGTGGGGACCGCGCCGACTGCGGTGTCGGCGACGACGGCGAAGGAGATGCCGTAGCCGACACCCGCGACGGCCGTGGAAGCGACGTACCAGCCGACCCCGCCGGCGGTCGTGGCCGGAAGCAGGAGCAGAAGGCCTCCGGCGATGGAGAAGTGGCAGATGATCAGGGCGGTCCGTTTGCCGATGCGGTCCACCACCATCGGTGTGACGATGCACGTGGTGGTGAGCACCATCGCGCCGGGCAGCGCGAGGAGCGCGGCGTGCAGAACCGACAGCCCGAGGACGGACTGGAGGTAGATACCCGCCAGGTAGGCGGTCGCCGACCACGCGGCCAGTGGCAACAGCCCTGTGATGATCGCGACCGTGAAGACGCGGTCCCGGAAGAGCGAGAAGTCCATCAACGGGTACTCGAGGCGTCGCTGGCGGAGAGCGAACCACGTCAGCAGCGCCGCTCCCGCGATTCCCGCGACCAGGGGGACGGCCGAGACGCCTTCGGCCGCGGCGTGCTTGAGACCGTAGATCATGAGCAGGAGGCCGACCGCGGAGGTCACCACGCTGAACGCGTCGACACGGCCCGGCCGGGTCGCGCGTACTTCGCCGAGCAGGACCGGCGCGAAGATCAGGAACAGGGCGATGACGGGCAGATTGACCAGGAAGACCGATCCCCACCAGAACCGCTCCAGCAGGACGCCGCCGACGACCGGACCGATGGCGAACCCGGCGGCGAACGCCGCTGCGAAGATCCCGATGGCCTGCGCCCGTCGCCGGGGGTCGCCGAACAGTTCGCTCAACACCGCCAGGGCGGAGGGCAGGAGGGTCGCCCCCGCCACTCCCATGAGTGCGCGGGCGGCGATGAGGAACTCCGGGGTGGGCGCGAGGGCCGCAGCCGCGGAGCCGATGCCGAAGACCGTCGCACCGATCATGAGCAGCCTCAGCCGACCGTACCGGTCCCCGATGCTGCCGAACGCGATGAGCAGGGAGCCGACGGCGAAGCCGTAGATGTCCAGGATCCACAGGGCCTGGTCCGCGGTGGGCGTGAGCGCCTGGCTGACCCGGGGCATCGCCAGGAACAGGATTGATCCGTCCATGGACACCAGGAGTACCGGCCCGAGGGTCACCAGGAGGCCGAGCCAGGCCCGCCGGCCGGGTGAGGTGTGCGCGTGCTGTTCAGACATGTCTCCCACGCTCCGGCAAGGCATGTCCGCCAGCCACCCCCCTGTTGTGGGTACACCTGACAGGTATACCCACCGGGATGTCCGGGCGGCCTACCCTCGTTGACGTGGAGAGCCTTGGAACCTTCCTGAAGAGTCGCCGTGACCGGGTCACACCGGCCGAGATCGGGTTGCGCACGTACGGGGCCGCCCGCCGGGTCCCGGGCCTGCGGCGCGAAGAACTCGCGCAACTCGCGGGGGTCAGCGCGGGGTACTACACCCGTCTGGAGCAGGGACAGGTGGAGACCGCCTCCGAACAGGTTCTCAACGCCCTCGCACGGGTGCTGCAACTCGATGAGATCGAGCGCGTCCATCTGCACAATCTCGCCCGGCAGCCGTCGAACCCCGGACTCTCCGAGCCGCGTCGCGAGACTCCCAACCCGCGGGTGCTCACGCTTCTGGAGGCACTCGACGAAGCGACGCCGGCGATCGTACTGGGCCGGCGCGGAGACGTGCTCGCGTGGAACCGCACGGGCCACGCCCTCATCGCCGAGCACATCGACTTCAACGCACCGCAGGAGTCGGCGCGGCGTCCCTCCGTTCCCCGGATGTTCTTCCTCGATCCGCTCACCCGCGACCTGTACCGCAACTGGGACGAACTCGCCCGCGTCCACGTCGCCTACCTTCGCCTCACCGCCGGTCGCTTTCCCACCGACGCGCGGTTGGCGGAGTTGATCGGGGAACTCACGATGCGCAGCGACGACTTCGCGATGATGTGGGCGGCCGGGGAGGTCGCCGACTGCACCGTCGGCACCATGCACCTCCAGCACCCCACCGTCGGCGCCACGAGCATCACCTACCAGGTCTGGCTCCAGCCCGACAGCCCCGACCACCGGCTGGAGGTCTACACCCCGAACGACCCGGGTTCCGCCGACGCGCTGCGGATCCTGACGCACCAGGACCGTGCGGACAGTGCCCCGGAGCCGGATCCCGCCTCCGTCCGGCAGGACTGAGCCTCTCCCACCGGTGCGTACGGGATCCGGGCCTTCGCACGCTTGCGGGCCCCACCGCGCCGGTGCGACGCGTCCGGAAGGCCGGCGCCCAGTACGGTTCGAGCGTCATGGCGCCGTTGCCCCGTGCGCCCCTGAACGAGCCCGCGCTGTTCCGGGCGAGGGTGTACCAGGAGTCCACGTAATCGGGATCGTCGGTCCACCAGTGGTCGGGCATGGCGTCCAGTACGGCGTTGACCAGCGGGATGCGGGCGCCCATGTCGGTGTCTCCCCGCAGTGACGGGCCTTCGCCGGTGCGGCGCCGGAAAGGCTCCGGGGCCGATGACGGGGCAGACCCGCGGCAGATGCTGTCCGAAACGGTGCGTGCGGGAGACCGCTGTTCCGCACCTGCGCCCCGGATGGCGTCGGTACCGCCGGGCCGGCTGTTTGCCGGTGAAGGACGGAGGCATGGGCGTCGGCGCCTCGGGGGTCCGGACGGGGCGGCCCGCGCCCCGCGCCGTGTGGAGCCGCGCCTCCCTCCCGGGGGGCCCGCCCCTGTGGCAGGAGCGAGCCCCTTTCGCCCGGTTCCGGTGGTCAGGCCGCCAGGAGGCGGACCGGATCGACACCGGCCGCGGTGTGCCGCTCGGCCCAGTTCTCCAGTGCCGAGCGGCAGGCATGGTCCAGATGGTGCAGTCCGGACAGGTCCAGCTCGATCGGACGGTCCTGGGGAAGGGCTTCCAGAGTGTCGAGGATCTTCGGCAGTCGCAGGAAGGTCGCGTTGCCCGACAGATGCGCCTGGATGGGACCGGCGCCCTTGTCGACGACCTCCAGCCTGACGTGCGAAGCGTCCCAGGCGGTCTTGACGATCGACAGCAGCAGACCGATCAGCACACCTTCGAACATGTTCACGGCGACGATCGAGACGGCTGTGACCACGAGAATCAGAGCCTCGCCCCGGTTCCCCCGCCACAGGGTGGCGACCCGGCGGAACGGGATCAGTTTCCAGCCCGCGTGCACCAGGATGCCGGCGAGGGCGGGGATCGGGATCAGTGCCAGGGCCGAGGGCAGCAGCGCCGCGAACACCAGCAGCCATACACCGTGCAGCACTCGTGACGCCTTGGTTCTCGCACCTGCCCGGACATTGGCCGAGCTGCGTACGATCACCGCGGTCATCGGCAGCGCGCCGAGCACACCGCACACGGTGTTGCCCGCGCCCTGTGCGATCAGTTCCTTGTCGTACCGGGTCCGCGGGCCGTCGTGCAGCCGGTCCACGGCCGCCGCACTGAACAGGCTCTCCGCCGAGGCGATCAGGACGAAGGCGAGGACGGTGCCGATGAACGCCGGGTCGGCCAGGTCGGCGAAGGCGTCCGTCCCGGGCGGCTGGATCACGCCGAGCAGGCCCTGGACCTCCACCGTGGCGACCGGCAGGGAGAAGAGCGCCGACGCGGCGGTGGCCAGCAGCACCGCCGCGAGCGCGCCGGGCACGGCCCGCACCCTCCCGGGCATCCGCTGCCACAGCACGACGACGGCGACGGTGCCCGCGCCCACCGCGAGCGAGACGAGCGCCGCGGAGTCGCCGAGGGCGTCCACCGCAGCCTTGGGCATGCCCAGGATCTTGTCGATGCCTCCCTTCGGGGCGGCGGTGTCCGCGGCCGTGTACACCTGGCCGGCGATGATGACCAGGCCGATGCCGGCGAGCATGCCCTCGACCACGGACAGGGAGATGGCGCGGAACCAGCGGCCGAGGTTGAGTGCGCCCATACCCAGTTGGAACAGCCCGGTCACCAGCACGATCACGCCGAGCGCGGGCAGCCCGAACTGGCTGACGGCCCCCAGGACCAGCACGGTCAGGCCCGCGGCGGGGCCGGAGACCTGGAGACTGCTGCCCGGCATGAGGCCGGTGACGATGCCGCCGACGATTCCGGTGACAAGGCCGAGCTCGGCCGGGACCCCTGATGCGACCGCCACGCCGACGCACAGCGGGAGCGCCACCAGGAAGACCACCAGGGAGGCGGCGAAGTCCTGCTTCAGGTGGGGGAAGGCGGCTGTGGCGCGCTTTCCGTCCGCCGTGCCCCTGCCCGCCCTCACAGCGCCTCGAAGGTGTCGGTCTGCGGACGGTGTGTCAGGACCGTGCCGGTGTGCACCTCGTAGTACCAGGCGTGCAGGTTCAGCTCGCCGCTGCCGAGCCTCGCGGCCACGCACGGGTAGGACCGCAGGCGCAGTACCTGGGTCAGGACGTGGTTCCGCACCCCCTCGGAGACGGTCGGGTCCAGGGGGTCTCCCTTGGGACAGGGAGTGGCGTGGTGGAGCCAGTCGCGCACGGCCGACACGGTGTCCAGGTCGTCACCGCGGACCAGAGCGCCCACCGCGCCGCAGTGCGAGTGACCGCAGACGACGACGTCCTTCACCCCGAGGACTTCCACGGCGTACTCGATGGTTGCCGCCTCGCTGTTGGGGCGCTCGAACGTGTGGGGTGGCACGATGTTGCCCGCGGTGCGCAGCTCGAAGAGCTCGCCGGGGCGGGCGCCCGTGATCAGGGCCGGTACGACCCGGGAATCGGCGCAGGTGATGAAGAGCACCTGCGGGGTCTGGCCTTCGGCGTGTGCGGCGA
Organism: Streptomyces verrucosisporus; assembly: GCF_017114865.1. GTDB lineage: Bacteria > Actinomycetota > Actinomycetes > Streptomycetales > Streptomycetaceae > Streptomyces > Streptomyces fenghuangensis. The sequence continues at coordinate 5,331 of NZ_JADEYH010000039.1, forward strand.
ATTCCTTCGGACGCCGCCCGAACGTGCGGGCATGGTCGATGAAGGTCTGCATGTGGTGGATCCTCCTGGCGCGTCGTGAGGGGCGCGTCGGGCACGCACGGTAGGGGTCGGGGGTGTCTCTTGCCTGCGTCAGAGGCGGAAGGCCCGGAGAACCGTCGTTGGTATGGAGAGACGGGAGCGTGAGGCGTCGGACACGGCCGACTCGTGGTCGGCCGCCGGGCTCGGGGTGGGGAGTGTGTCCCCGAGTGCCAAAAGCGCCGGAACGCAGGCGTGATGCCGGCCGCAGGGGTGGAGCGGCCCGGCCGACGCTCCGGAGCTGTCGCGGAAACGAGGGGTCGCGCTCTTGTCGCGCGAGGCCCTTCCGCTCACCGCGATCTTCGGCCGCAAGGCATTGGCCTCAGCGCGGTCGAAGATATGTGCGGAAGTGAACGGAGCGGAGAGGGGAGAGGGAAACGAAGGTCGAACGGGGTGGTGGCGGTGAACGCGACCGCATCACATGGCTCCACACCTCGCAAGATGGGCCCCTCTCCGGACAGCGAGCACTTCTCGGCCAGGCCAAGTGTTGGTCAAAGGCCAGTCAAGAAAAACCTTATCCCGGTAAAGCGCCTTGCATGAGCAAGTCGACACTTCCGGCCCAAGAGAGCCCGAAAACCGAGGGTGTGATGACGCGAATCCGCCCTGTCGCCCGTCGTGCCCGTCGTGCCCGGCAGCCGGGCACCCCCGGGCCGGGCCTTCGCCCGTGGCCGTCTGCGGGAGGCCACGGGCGATTCCGGAGCACCCGCACGTGCTTCACGCACAAGCGATGAGTTCGGGCGCCGGATCGGGTCCCCCGAACCATCGCCGCCACCGCGATCCCCGAGGCGGCGGCCGACGAGGTCGCCGAGGCGATACTCGTACTCGGATAGCGGGGCGGCGTGTGCCGCGAGGCGGCGGTGGTCGGAGCGGGCGCTCGCGACCCGCGTGGGTGCATCGCCTCCCCGCCCCTCCGCGCTTGTCCTCCGACCGGGGGAATCCCGAACTCACCCGGTACTCCGGCGGCGCCTGAGCCGAGGTCCTGGATCCTCGGTTCTAGGTTTGTGCGCAGCGGACCCGGCGGTCGTGTCCGCTCCACGACGGGAGGAAGGAGGAAGGACGATGCGGCGTCGGCTTGTGACACACCGTCTGCTGCCGGCCGCCGCCGCGCTGAGCGCTCTGGCGCTCACCGCGGGCGGCGTCGACCCCGGAGCTTCGGCGGCCGGCCGGGGCGAGACCGGGACACCACGGGATTTCAGCGGAATCACCTGGCTCGGATCCACCGCCGTGGAAGGCGACGGAGAGTCTCGGCAGCTCTTCCTGGTCTGCCATGACGCGAAGGACGCCGCCGCCGAACGCGACCTGCCGCGCCTCTCGATCGTGCGGACCCCCACCGGCACCGGCGGGATCGCCGTCCAGGAGCTCGACGTCGCGTTCCCCGACGTGTCGAACGACCTCGAGAGCATCGCTCGTGTGCCCCACCGCGACGAGGCCCTGCTGGTCGAGAGCAACGACGACGGTGACGATCCCGACCCCACCGTCTATCTCGCCAGATGGGACAAGGACCTCGACATCGAGATCGCGGGCGCTGCGCCGTGGCCCAGGACGCCTGAACCGCTTGTGAACGTGGAGGCGACGGCGGTCGCAACGGTTCACGGGAAGGACTACTTCCTGTATGCCGAGCGGGCTCGGGGAAGCGACACCACCAACATCAACATGACTCGCCTGACGATCGGGGAGAGCGGCGGGATCACGTTCGGCAGCAGGTGGACGTCGGTTTCCTTCACAGCGGCCGAGCCGCCGGACGCCCGTCCCGCCTCGGGGCTCGACGTCGACGGGGAAGGCAACCTCTACATCTCGTCCGCATACGATCCCGGCGACCTCGGCCCCTTTGACAGCGCCGTGTACCGTGCGGCGACGATCCGCCCGGGCGGACCCGCCGGCGCCAGGCTGCGTCCTGTCGAGCCGCCTCGGCAACTCGCGCGCGGTTCGGGCCTCAAGATCGAAGGCGTCGCCCTGGTCGCCGGCTCCTTCCCGCTCTTCATCGGCGCCGACGACGAGGACTACGGAGGACTGCTCCGCAGGCTGCGGGTGACGTGGCCGGGCAGCCGCCCCTGACCCCCGCCCGCGAAGACCGGCGGTGCTCTCTCCACCGGATGGCCGGGTACTCGCCGGGAAACGGACGCTGCCCCCCGGGGACGGTGAGCCACTCCAGGCACGCCACCACGATCAGGTCCACGGCGAGCGCAGTCAGAAGGCGCGCGGGGCCACCGGGCCGGATTCGTAGGCGAGAACCACGAGCTGGGCACGGTCGCGGGCATGAAGCTTGGCCATGGCCCGGTTGATGTGGGTCTTGGCGGTCAGGGGGACTGATGACCATGCGGCCGGCGATATCTCCTCGTCGGACAGCCCCCGCGCGGCCAGGGCGACTGCCTCGCGTTCGCGGCCGGTGAGCTCCTCCAGCCCCCTCCCGGCGCTGGTGGGCGGTGGCTGGGCGGCGTACCGGTCGATGAGCCTGCGGGTGACGGCAGGGGCGAGCAGGGCGTCACCCCGGGCGGCGACGCGTACGGCGTGCAGGAAGTCCTCCGGGATGATGTCCTTGACGAGGAAGCCGGCGGTGCCGGCGCGCAGCGCGTCGAAGACGTACTCCTCCATGCCGTAGTTGGTCAGCATGACGACGTGCACACCGGCCAGGGCCGGGTCCGCGGCGATGCGCCGGGTCGTCTCGATGCCGTCCATGACCGGCATCCGGATGTCCATGAGCGCGACGTCGGGCAGCTGCTCACCGACGAGCGCCAAGGCCTTCCGGATCGCGAGCAGAGTCCTCGGCACCTGCTCGCCGCGGCGCCGGGCCACACGGACAGCGACCCCGGACTGCACCTTGGTGACCGAGATCTGGTGAGTGAGCGAGTCGTGCAGCTCCCGTGCGATACGCAACCGCGCCCCGAAGGCCTCTCCGGCAGCCGACGCGCTCAGCGAGGCGCTGTCCGCAGGCCGACCCGCGGTTCGCCGGTATGCGTGGCGATCTCTCCTGGAGACCGGCCCGGCGACTTCCGTAGATCACACACCGTGATGCACCCGTGATGTCAACGCCGGGCTACGTGTGAGTAACCTGACGTCCACACAAGCACCGGTCCGCTTCCGGTGCGGGACGCGCGCTCCCGGAACCTCCCACGCAGCAGCCCCCACTGCTTCCCCGACAGGAGTCCAGATGCGCCTGCGTCATGCCCTGACTTCGATGTGCGTCCTGCTCGCCGCCGTGCTGGCCGTACCGCTAACCTCCACCACCGCACAAGCCGACACCTCGGAGCCCGTCGTCTTCGTGCACGGCTTCGCCGGAAAAAGCGGCCAGTTCTCCACGATGACCGACAACTTCAGGGCGAACGGCTACTCCGACGACCGGCTGTACGTCTTCGGGTACGACTCGTTCCGCTCCAACGCCACCATCGCGGGCCGGCTGTCCGACTACATCGACGGCGTCCTGAACCGGACCGGCGCGAGCAAGGTCGACATCGTCACCCACTCGATGGGCGGCCTCTCCTCGCGCTACTACATCAAGAACCTCGGCGGCGCCGACCGGGTCGACGACTGGGTGTCGATCGGCGGGCCGAACAACGGGACCGCGATCGCCGGGTTCTGCTCCTTCCTCATCACCTCGTGCAAGGAGATGCGCGCCGGGTCGGCTTTCCTGAGAAATCTCAACGCCGGTGACCCCACACCCGGCAAGGTCAGTTATACGACCTTCCGTTCACCCTGCGACCTTGTCATCAACCCGGTCGGCAGCACGATCCTCGACGGCGCCGACAACCGCCGGACCGCCTGCCTCGGGCACATCGGGATGATCTCGAACACCGGGGTCGTCAACGCCGTGCGCGGTGTCGTCTCCTGAGCAGGTACACCCGCATCGTGGCGGCCCGCCCCGAAGCCGAACCGGCTCCGGGGCGGGCCGCCGACTGCGCCGGTGTTCCTCCTCGCGGGCTGCCGCGCCCTGTCCGGCGGGGGCCGACGACACACGGTGCTGATGCGAGTCGAGCCCCTGCCACCGGGGCATCGCCGGCTGCGTCGTCCGCCCACCGGATCCTCGCGGCTGTTGACACCACCGGACACGTGGGCCTTCCCGCCTACGCCTTCGGCTTCCCCGAGGTGATGAAGCCGCGGTGGCTCCTCGCCGCCGACGCGCTCCATGTCCACGTCCCGGCATGCGCGTACCTGTGCTGAGCCCACCCGGAGATCCATGCCACGGATGAGTGATCACCAGTCGAGAAAGGAGGAACTCGTCGCCCCTCAGCGGGCTGGAACCGGCACAGCCGACGGTTGCCACTCCCGCCTGAGCAGCCCGAACACCCACGAGTCGGATACATCGCCGTTCACGACGCAGTCTTTCCGCAACGTTCCCTCGCGCACGAATCCGATCTTCTCCAGCACCCGGGCGGATGCCTCGTTGCGCGTGTCGGTCTCGGCCTGGACCCGGTTCAGGTTCAGTGTGTCGAACGCCCACCGCAGCAAGGCGTGCGCGGCCTCGGTCGCGTAGCCGTGGCCCCACACCGCATCGGCGAGGCAGTAGCCCAACGACGCGCTGCGGTAGTCCGGGTTCCAACCGGTCAGACCGCACCAGCCGACGAACGCGCCGTCAGAAGCGCGGTCGATGGCTACCCGTGCCCCGGTGCCTTCATCCGCCATCTTTCGGCACATCGCGATGAAACGATCGGCGCGGGTCCGTTCCCTCCACGGCGGGGAGTCCCAGTAACGCATCGCACAGGCGTTGCTGTGCAGCGCGAACAGGGGGTCCGCGTCCGTGTCGGTGAAGGGGCGCAGGCGCAGGCGAGCGGTGTGCAGTACGGGGGTGGCCAAAGTCATGCGGACCATTTTGTGTCCTCATGAGGCGGGCGGAACACCGGATACCCGATCCCGGCCCGGCACTCACGATCACGGCGCCTGCCGACGGATCGCGCACGCCTTCGACCGAAGAGCGGTCCGGCGAGCGGTGGCGCTGCTGGCGGTCGGAGCTGCCGGGCCGATCGGCCTGCCGGGGAGCGCGGCAGCGGCCCGCTGCCGCGACCCCCGGTGGGCGTCGGGGTGTTCACGGCCGGTTCACGGTGTGCCGAAGCCCTCGGTGCCGAGGCCGAACAGCCGGTCGTCGCTCCACCACGGTGGCGTCTCGTCGACGACCGTGGTGAGCTCCAGCAGTGTCACCTCGTTGCGGCCCAGGACGAGGTCCACATCGGCGCGCCCGTCGGTGAGGGGCACGCTCCGGTGCGAGCGGGCGGGTTCGGCGGCTTCGCGGAGGGCGTCGATCTGGCGGTCGCCGGGCGCGAGCGGCCGTCCCATCTCGCACCAGGCGGCCCAGGGGTTGCCGGCGTCCTCGCTCACGGAGCGGCGGCGCGCGAAGGCGGCGCCCCGCGCTTTTGGAGCGCCGACGGGCAGGGACAGCCGGAGGGTGTGGCCGTCGACGGGCTCGCCGCCGGCCGGGTCGGCCGGCGCCCAGGCCAGTACGGTGACGCGGCCGTCGCCGTGCCGCGTCACCAGGTGGTCCTCGCCCCGGGCGAGCACCTGCTCGCCCATCTCGGCCATGAACGCGTACAGATGGTAGGTGGGTTTCCTGATCTGCCGGTGGGTCAGCAGTCCGAAGCCGCCGTGGAAAGGCGCGGTGGGGACGCCCACCTCCTCGAACACGTCGCTGAACGTCCAGTACGAGAAGGATTCGGCGATGTCGCCGCCGTTCACCAGCACCGGCGCGAGGTACGCCGCGTGGAAGGCGGTGTCGTGGATCGGGTTGTCCGGCCGGTACGAGGAGTTGAACTCGGTGATGTGGACCGGCAGGTCCGCGAGTTCGGTACCCGCCAGCTGCCGCCGCGGGGCGCCGAACTGCTCCAGCAGCGCCGATGCCGGCATGAGCGTCTGGTGAGTGCCGAACGGCACGGGCTGCTCGGGACCGGAGGAGTAGGCGTGGCGGCTGACGAAGTCGATCGGCAGGTCGCGGGCCTCGACGAACCCGGCGAAGCGCCGGATCCACTCGTCCTCGTACCCCGGCGCCAACGAAGGCCCACCGACCTGGAGTTCGGCGTCGATTTCCTTGACGGCCAGTGAGGTCACCTCGTAGAGACGGTGGTAGGCGTCCTGGTCCGCGGACCAGAACGGTGCCAGGTTGGGCTCGTTCCACACCTCGATGGGCCACCGGCGCACCTGGTCGATGCCGTAGCGGTCGACCAGGTGCCCGATGACGGCGCGGACGAGGTCCGCCCACTCCTTCTCGTCACGGGGAGGGGTGATGTTGCCCTTCCACCAGAACACGGTGTCGTCGCCGGAGGCGAGCCCGGACGGCATGAAGCCGAGTTCGAGGAAGGGCGCGATGCCCATTCCCAGATAGGCGTCCACCACCTGGTCGACGTATGTGAAGGCGTGGCGCACGCGCCGCTCGCCGGCGTGTTCGTAGGGACGGTGGACACCCATCCCGTCACTGAGCAGGCCGTGTCCCCGGATGTACCGGAAACCGATCTCCTTCTGGACGAGGCCGAGGGATTCCTGGTAGTCGCGCCGCAGCGCGAGGTCGAGCCGGCCTGTGCCGACGCAGTGGCGCCAGGCGTCGGAGAGCCGGGCTGTCGGCTGCCGGGGGACGACGATCCGCATGGTGGGGGTCCTTTGCTGCGGTGCGGTGCTCGCCGGAGGCGCTCGGTATGGAGGCGGGCCTTCCGGGCCGAGTCCCGGAAGCCGGGGCCTGGCCGCCTGCGACGGCGGTTGAGTCGGTAACGATTGGGCAACTTGCGAAAAATCTTGGTTGCTTCTCGACTGTTTCTGACTGTACACCTTAGCTCCCGCTTCGCGGACGGCCTATAAGTTTGCGCAAACTAAAAGAGTTTGGACCACTGACGACAGATCAGGGAGTTCCACGGTGATGAGGAAGACCCGCAGCATGACGGCTGCCGCGATCGGCCTGGGCATCGCGCTCGCCGCCACTGGCTGCGCAGGCGGCGACGGCGGCGACGGTTCGCCCGGTGGTCAGGGCACGCTGACCCTCTGGACGAACGCGATGGAGGGGCGCGGTGCGGACTACTGGAAGAGTGCCGCGAAGGAGTACCAGTCGCTGCACCCGGACGTCACGATCAAGATCCAGTCGGTCCAGAACGAGGACCTCGACGGCAAGCTGCAGAACGCGCTCAACTCCGACTCCGCGCCCGACATCTTCCTGCAGCGCGGCGGCGGCAAGATGCAGGCCATGGTCGACGCCGGTCAGATCCAGGCGCTGGACCTGACCGACACCGACAGGGCCAATGTGGGCGATGCGGCCCTCGAGGGCGTCTCGATAGACGGCAAGGTCTACGCGATGCCGCTCGACACGCAGCCCGAGGGCATCTACTACAGCAAGGACCTGTTCAAGAAGGCCGGCATCACCTCCCCGCCGACGACGATGGACGAACTCAAGGACGCCGTCGCGAAGCTGAAGGCGATCGACGTCGCGCCGATCGCGGTCGGCGCCAAGGACGCCTGGCCGGCCGCGCACTGGTACTACAACTTCGCCCTGCGCGAGTGCAGCCAGGAGGTCATGCAGGAGGCCGCCAAGTCGCTTGAGTTCGACGATCCGTGCTGGACCAAGGCCGGCGAGGACCTGGCCTCGCTCCTGGAGACCGACCCCTTCCAGAAGGGCTTCCTGACCGCCTCCTCGCAGCAGGGCGCCGGATCGTCGGCGGGCATGCTCGCCAACCACAAGGCGGCCATGGAACTCATGGGCAACTGGAACCCCCTCGTGATCGCCGACCTGACCCCGGACAAGAAACCGCTCCCCGACCTGGGCTGGTTCCCCTTCCCCGCTGTGCCCGGCGGCAAGGGCGACCCGACCGCCATCATGGGCGGCGCCGGCGGGTACTCGCTGTCCAAGGACGCGCCCAAGGAGGCCCTCGACTTCCTCCGGTTCGTCGTGACCAAGGAGCAGCAGGAGGCCTATGCCGAGGCCTTCGACACGATCCCGGTGAACAAGGACGCCCAGGGGGTCGTCACCGAGCCCTACAACATCTCGGCCCTGCAGGCCTTCAACAAGGCCGCCTACTCGATGCAGTTCCTCGACACCGTGTACGGCCAGAACGTCGGAAACGCCATGAACATCGCCGTCGTGAACCTGATGGCCGGTGAGGGCTCCGCCGCCGACATCGTCAAGGACGTCAAGGCCGCCGCCGAGAAGGGCTGAGTAAGCAGACATGAGCAACACCCTGGGCACCGACACGGCCGACGGCCGCCAGCCGCAGGGCGCGTCCGGAGCCGGGGACGCGGCCAAGTCCGCTTCCCCGGCTCCGCCGCGAGCGGCTGCGCACCGCCGGGGCCGCGCCAGGATGCGCCTGGAGATCGCGGTCCTGTCCGCACCGGCGATCATCACGTTCCTGGCGTTCGTGATCTTCCCGGTCGCGCTCGCCGCGTACTACGGCTTCTACCAGTGGAAGGGCTACGGGGACCCCACCGACTGGGTCGGCCTGAACAACTACAAGCTGATCCTCACCGACCCCGCCTTCCACGACGTCCTGTGGCACAACGGCCTGATCCTGGTGCTCTCGCTGGTCATCCAGGGCCCGCTGGCGATCGTCCTCGCACTCCTGCTCAACCAGCGGATCCGTGGCCGCTCCACCATCCGCGTCCTGATCTTCGTGCCCTACATCATCTCCGAGGTCATCGTCGGCACCGGCTGGAGCCTGCTGCTCCAGAGCAACGGAGCCGTCAACGACCTGCTGCGCTCGATCGGCCTGGGCTCCCTGGAGACCGACTGGATCGCCGACCCGGACCTGGCCATCTGGACGCTGATGGTCATCATCACGTGGAAGTACATCGGCTTCGCGGTGATCCTGATGCTCGCCGGCCTGCAGTCGATCCCCGACGAGATCTTCGAGGCCGCGCAGATCGACGGCGCCTCCTACTGGCAGATCCAGCGCCGTATCACGCTGCCGCTGCTGGGGCCGACGATCCGCATCTGGGCGTTCCTGTCGATCATCGGCTCGCTGCAGTTGTTCGACCTCGTCTACATCATCTGGGGCCAGTACGTCTCGGGCACCGCCGGCACTTCGACCATGGCGATCTACATGCTCGCCCAGGGCCGCAACGCGGGCAGCTACGGCTACGGCAGCGCCGTCGCGGTCGTGATGTTCCTGATCTCGCTCGTCGTCGCTCTGCTCTACCAGCGCTTCGTCCTGCGCCGCGACCTCCAGGGCGCCGTCACCGAAGGGACCGTGTGATGAGTGCGACGACCGCCACCTCCCGGATGTCCTCCGCTAAGGAGCCGAAGCCGCCCACCGGCCGTCGCGGCAACCACGACAGGCCGCAGAAGTGGGGGAGCCCCGCCACCTACTTCGTCGCGCTGCTCCTGGTCGGCGTCTGCATCGCACCGGTGCTCTTCATCGTGCTCGGCGGATTCCGCACCAACGCGCAGATCACCACGGAACCGGCCGCCCTTCCGGACCCCTGGGTGGCCGGTAACTACATCGGTGTCCTGAAGTCGACGATGTTCTGGGGCGAGTTCGCCAACTCCCTCATCGTCGCGGTCGCGAGCACAGTCGGCATCGTCGTCCTCGGTCTGATGGTGAGCTTCGTGATCGCACGCTACGACTTCAGGTTCAAGGGCGCGATGTACTCCCTGTTCGCCGCGGGCCTTATGTTCCCGATGGTCGTCGCGATCACCCCGCTGTACCTCGTCATCAAGGACCTCGGCCTCGTCGACAACCTGCTCGGTGTGATCATCCCGCAGATCGCCTTCGGTCTGCCGGTGACCGTCATCATCCTGGTGCCGTTCCTGCGGGCCATCCCCAACGAACTCGAGGAGGCCGCCGCGATCGACGGTATGGGCCGGCTCGGGTTCTTCTTCCGCATGGTGGTCCCGCTGTCGCTGCCCGGTGTGGTCACCGTCGGCATCCTCGGGTTCGTCGGCAGCTGGAACAACTACATCCTGCCCCTGTACATCCTCAACTCGCAGGCGAACTACACCCTGCCGCTCGGCGTCCAGGTGTTCTCCTCGCAGTACTCCACGGACACCACGAAGGTCCTCGCGTTCACCTCGCTCGCCATGCTGCCCGCACTGATCTTCTTCTCGATCTTCGAGAAGCGGATCGTCGGTGGTCTCACCGGCGCCGTGAAGGGCTGAAACCGGCACCAGGAACCAGAACCGAAGCGTCCCGCGCCTGCCCCTGCCATGCCTTCCGGTGGGGGCGGGCCGCTGAACGACGGCATCGCCCAGCCCGCGACCCACCCCCCTGTGCCACCCTCCCGAAAGGACCGCCGAATTGCCCCGCGCCCGCATCGAGCTCGACAGGAAGGCCGTCATCGCCCCTGTCCGACGCCGCACCTTCGGCTCGTTCGTCGAGCACCTCGGCCGCTGCGTGTACACCGGGCTCTACGAGCCGGAACACCCGAGCGCGAACGACGAGGGGTTCCGCATGGACGTCGTCGAACTCGTCAGAGAACTCGGCTGCACGACCATCCGCTACCCGGGCGGCAACTTCGTCTCCGGGTTTCGCTGGGAGGACTCGGTCGGCCCGCGCGACAAGCGCCCGGTGCGCCGCGACCTCGCCTGGCGCTCGCTCGAACCGAACCAGGTCGGCCTCGACGAGTTCGCCAGATGGCTCAAACTCACCGGCTCCGAACTGATGCTGGCGGTCAACGTCGCCACACGAGGCATCCTGCCCGCCCTGGACCTGCTCGAGTACGCCAACCACCCCTCCGGCACCGCGCTGTCGGACCTGCGCATCGCCAACGGCACACCGGATCCGCACAACGTGCGCATGTGGTGCCTGGGCAACGAGATGGACGGGCCCTGGCAGACCGGCTTCATGACGGCGGAGGACTACGGCAAGATCGCCGCCCGCACCGCCGCCGCGATGAAGCGGGCCGACAAGGACCTCGAACTCGTCGTCTGCGGCTCCTCCGGATCCGGCATGCCGACCTTCGGCGACTGGGAACGCACGGTACTCGAGCATGCTTACGACCACGTCGACTACGTCTCGTGCCACGCGTACTACCAGGAGCACGACGGCGACCTCGGCTCCTTCCTCGCCTCGGCCATCGACATGGACTACTTCATCGACACCGTCGTCGCCACCGCCGACCACGTGGGGCACAAGAAACGCTCCGGCAAGAAGATCAACGTCTCCTTCGACGAGTGGAACGTCTGGTACCTCAAGGAGCACCAGGAGTCCGTGGAGGCCTACGACGAGTGGCGCCACGCCCCCCGGCAGCTCGAGGACAAGTACACGGTGGCGGACGCCGTCGTCGTCGGGAACCTGCTGATGACGCTCCTCAACCGCAGCGACCGCGTCACCTCGGCCTCCCTCGCGCAGCTCGTCAACGTGATCGCTCCGATCATGACCGAGCCCGGCGGCCCGGCCTGGCGGCAGACGACCTTCCACCCGTTCTCGATCACGAGCCGGCTCGCGTCCGGCCAGGTGATCCGGCCCGTGATCGAGGCCCCGACGTACGGGACCGCGCGCCACGGCGAGGCGTCCGTCATCGACGCCGTCGCGACCGCCGACGAGGACCGGGCCGCGGTCTTCCTCGTCAACCGAGACCTGGCCGAGGCCGCGCAGGTCACGATCGATGTGCGCGGCCTGGGCTCCTCGCGCATCGCCGAGGCGGTCACGCTCGCCGACTCGGACGTGTACGCGAGGAACACACTCGCCGAGCAGCACCGGGTGATCCCGGCCGCGAACCCGAGCGCGGCACTCGCCGAAGGCCTGCTCACCATCGAGCTGCCGCCGGTGTCGTGGACGGCGGTCGCCCTGCGATGAGCGAGGAAACCGAACCCGGCCGGGAGCCGGACCCGGTGGCCGAGCGCCACGAGACGACCTGTGCGCTGCGCGACGGAACACGGCTGCGGACCGTCCTGCTGGTTCCGCACGGCAGCGGGCCGTGGCCGGCCCTGCTGACCCGCCACCCCTACGACGCGACCCGTGACGAGCACGAGGGGATGCTCGACGTCCGCCGTCTGGTCGCCGCCGGATACCTCGTCGCGCTCCAGGATGTGCGGGGGCGCTTCGGCTCCGAAGGGGTCTTCGACCCGTGCGCGCAGGAGGTGGCCGACGGCGCCGACGCCGTGGCCTGGCTCGCGGCGCTTCCCGAATGCACCGGCGCCGTCGGGATGTGGGGCGCCTCCTATGCCTCGGACACCCAGTTCAGCGCCCTTCTGGGAGGCGCTCCGGCTCTGCGGGCGATCGCACCCGCCATGACGCCGGCGATGTCGGCACTCGACGGCTTCCGGTTCCGCGGCGGTGTGCCGGAGATCGGAAGCACCCTGGCGTGGACGCACTACGCGATCGCCCCGGACCTGATCGCGCGCATCGAATCAGCCCGTGAACGGGAGGCCGAGCGGGGGCGGTGGGAGGCGACCGAGCGCGCGATCGGATCCGGGGAAGCGTTCCGGGCAGGCGCTCTGAGTGCCTGCCCGGACGCCGAGGCGATCGTCGTGTGGGGCCTGGACCGGTTGCGGGAGCCGCTGGGGTCGGCGCGGCACCGCGCCGGGAAGATCGTCGACCGGATCGACGCGATCGACGTCCCGGTCCTCCTGACCGGCGGGTGGTTCGACGTCTTCCTCGGGTCGACTCTGGAGATCTACCGGCGCCTGCTGCGCCGCGCGAAGGACACCGGCGGGCCGGTGCCCCGCCTTCTGGTCGGTCCCTGGACGCACGACGACATGTCGGGCCGGACGGCCGGCGTGGATTTCGGACCGGGAGCGTCCGCCGGTGATCTCGGTGGCGGCGGGGACCTCACCGCGCGGCACGTGCGGTGGTTCGACGCCGCCCTGCGCGCGGTCCCGGCCGACACGCCGCCGGTGCGCGTGTTCCTGATGGGCTCGAACCGGTGGGTCGAGCTGGAGGAGTTCCCCCCGCGCGGCACACGGACGCTCGAGCTGTACCTGGGCGCCGGGGGATCGCTTGCGGCCGGGCCGGCCGGGAGCGGTGAACGGCGGCTGACCAGCGATCCGGCGTCCCCGGTGCCGACGTGCGGCGGTGCGGTGCTGCTCTTCGCGCCGTTCGGGGCGGGGCCCGCCGACCAGGCGCCGATCGAGGCGCGGCAGGACGTGGTGTCGTGGCGCACCGTGCCGCTCGCCGAGGAGCTCACGGTGATGGGCGCGGTCCGCGCCGTCGTCCACCTCACGACCACGGGAACGGACGCGGACGTGGTCGTGCGGTTGTGCGACGAACACCCGGACGGCGGCAGCCGCGTCATCGCCGACGGAGTGCAGCGGGGGTCGGCGCGGCTGGTCGACCCGGTCACGGGCCTGGGCGACAGGCGGCCGGTCGAGCCGGATCAGGAGCAGGAGTTCGCCGTGGACCTCTGGTCGACGGCGCACACGTTCCTGCCGGGCCACCGGGTGCGGGCCGACATCGCACCGAGTTCGTCACCCCGCTGGGATGTGGGGCGCAATGTCTTCGAACCGGCCCGGGCGATGCCGGCCGGGGCGACAGAGGCACCCCCCGTGGCGGAGTACGCCATCCGCCACGGCGCCGCCCACCCGAGCCGCCTGATCCTCCAGGTCGTGACGGAGGCGCCGGTACAGCACCGCGACGAGACCGGCCGGGAACACGCCCGGCCCGTGTCACCGGCGTGCCGCTGAGGCTGCCGGGGCCGGCCCGGTGGAGGCTCGTACGACCAGCTCGGTGGCCAGCTCCATGCGGGCGGGGGACCGGGCGCCGCCGTCCTCGCCCCGGGAGAGCCCGGTCAGGAGCTTGACCGCCGCGGCGCCCAGCTCGGTGCTGGGCTGTCTGACGGTCGTCAGCCCGGGGGTGATGTACTGCGCCTCGGGCAGGTCGTCGAAGCCGATGACACTGATGTCCTGGGGGATCCGCAGGCCACGGGCGTCCAGCGCGTCGTAGATGCCCAGTGCCATGGAGTCCGCGCAGGCGAAGATCCCCGTGATCCCCGGGTCGCCGTCGAGCAGGGCGTGGGTGGCGGTCACGGCCTTGGCGCGGTTCCATCCGCCGTAGCCCACGGACACCGTGGCGCTGCCGCCGGTCGCCGTGTCGGCCGCCGCACGGAAACCGTCGACGCGCGCCCGGCTGAAGAGATGCCGGGCGTGGCCGGCGACGACCCCCATCCGCTCGTGGCCGAGGGACAGGAGGTGTTCGGCGGCCATGCGGCCGCCGTCCCAGTTCGCCACGCCGACGCTCGCCATCCCCGACGGCGGTGTGCTCATCGGGTCGATCAGTACCACGGGGACACCTGCGGCACTGAGCGCGTTGAACTCCCGCGAGTTGGGGTCGACCAGCGTCCCGATCGCGCCGATGGTGCGCCTGCGCAGGACCCGCGACACCCAGTCGCCGTGCGGCTCGGCGAGTGTCAGCACGACGTCGAGTCCCGCTGCCGCCGCCTCTCGCCCGACCCCGGCTATCAGCAGGTTCGCCCATGACCCCTCGAAGTGGGTGACCACGAGATCGAGCACGTTGGACAAGCCGCTGTCGTCCCGCGAGTTCTCGCTCTTGACCCCGGCCCGGCGGGTGTAGCCGACGGCCTGCACGGCTTCCATGACCTTCGCGCGCGTCTCGGCCGAGACGTCGGTTCCGCCTCGCAGCACCTTGGACACGGTGGGCACACTCGTGCCGGCGGTTTTGGCCACCAAGGACAGGGTGGGGCGAGATCCGGCGGGGCGAGGCGGCATGGGGGACAGGTTATCCGGCGGGGAAGCCGCCCAGGACGCCGGGCCGATGCCGCGGCGGGCGCCTCTCGGGCCCGCGTCGCCGGTCACCGCGGCTCGGCTCGGCCTCGCGGCAGGCCTCGTACGGCGCCCACGTCCCGCGCGGGACGTGGGCGCCGTACGAGGCCGCGCGCCGGGGTCACGCGGAGGGCGCCGGGGCCGGGGTGTACTCGAACCAGTCGAAGGCGACCGTGCCCTCGGTGGCGTACATGCCGATCACACGGCCGGTGAAGCCGCAGGCGACCTCGGTGGACAGGTAGCGCCCGTCCAGTTCGGCCAGCGGCCGGGCACCCGGGGCGCCGGGATCGCCGAGCCAGAAGGCGATGGTGTCGGGGCCCGTCGTCCCGCCGTCGGTGAGTTCGGGAGAGGCCGGCACGAGATCGGACGTCCGGATCGTCACGGCGAGGGTCAGCGGCCCGGCCGGGACCGGCCTGCGGGCCACGGTCCGGCGCAGCGGACCGATCCGGGCGACGACGCCGGCCTCCCCGTCCCCGACCTCCACCTCGTAGTGGTGGGCCTCGTCCAGGCGCACGCACAGGCCGCCGCGTCCCGTACCCGGGTCGATCGCGGCGGTGACGCGGCAGTCGTGGTGCTGCTGGCGGCGGCCGACGAAGGTGTATCCGGGGCGGTCGAGGGTGGGGCCGGTGGCGCGGAGGACCAGCCGGCCGGGGCGCTCGGTGAGCGACCAGGAGCCCTCCGGACGGGCGAACGGCGAGATCCAGTGCGGCGCGAGGGCGGAACCGTCGAAGTCGTCGCGGGCGGGCGGGGCCGGAACGGGACGCCAGGCACCGCCCGGGGCCGTATGGGTGCCGGGGACGGGCGCGACGGCGGGCCAGCCGTCCTCGTCCCACTCCACGGGGGTCAGGAACGTCTCGCGGCCGAGCACGTGCACGTCGGGCGTGAAGCCGCGCGGGCGGACGCCGAGCAGCACCATCCACCAGCTGCCGTCGGGAGCCTCCACCAGGTCGGCGTGGCCGGTGTTCTGGATGGAACGGGCGGTACCGCTGTGGGACAGCAGGGGGTTGGCGGGCGCGCCCTCCCACGGGCCGCGCGGCGAGCGGCTACGGGCGACGGACACGCTGTGGCCGCGTTCCGTGCCGCCCTCCGCGATCAGCAGGTACCACCAGTCGCCGATGCGGTAGAGGTGCGGCGCCTCGGGGTACTTCAGGCCGCTGCCCGACCACGTGGCGAAGGGACCCTCCAGCACCTCGCCCCCGACCGGGTCGATCCTGGCCATGTTGATGCCGCCCTCGGGCCCGGAGAAGGCGCACCAGCAGGTGCCGTCCTCCTCCCACGCCAGGTCGGGGTCGATCCCGTGCAGGTCGATCCACACCGGGTCGCTCCACGGTCCTTCGGGCCGCTCGGCCGAGACGACGAAGTTGCCGCCGCCGTCGACGTTGGTGTTGACGACCCAGTAACGGCCGTCGTGGTGGCGGATGGTGGGGGCGTAGAGGCCGCCGGACGCCTTGGAGCCGGGCAGCGGCAGCGGCAGTTGCCCGGGCCGGTCGAGCACGTTGCCGATCTGCTCCCAGTGCACGAGGTCCTCGCTGTGGAAGAGCGGCAGTCCGGGGAAGTACTCGAAGCTGGAGCACACCAGGTAGTAGTCGTCACCGACCCGGCACACGCTCGGATCCGGGTGGAATCCGCTGATCACGGGGTTGTCGTAGGTATGCACGAAAACGCGTTCCCTTCAGGCGCTGGCGCGGACGATCAGCCGGGTGGGCAGGATCAGCGGGGTGGGGTCCTGTCCGTTGACGAGGGCGACGAGCATGCGGGCCATCTTCCGCCCGAGGGCCTGTATGGGCTGCTGGACGGTGGTGAGCGGCGGGTCGGCGATCCGGGCGACGGTCAGGTCGTCGAAGCCGACCACGGCGACGTCGCCGGGGACCGTCCGGCCGGCCGCGCGCAACGCGCGCAGCGCTCCCGCCCCCATGTTGTCGTTGGCGGCGAACACCCCGTCCACCTCGGGATGGTCCGTCAGCAGTGCGGCCGTGGCGGCGGTGCCGCTGGATTCGGTGAAGTCCCCCTCCCGTGGCGGGAGGGGGGCGAGGCCGGCCGCCAGCATGGCGTCCCGGTAGCCGCGGTACCGGGCGCGCCCGACCCCGGTGTCCAGCCGCCCGCAGACCGTGGCCACCCGCCTGCGGCCGCGCGAGATCAGGTACTCGGTCGCCTCGCGGGCCCCGCCGACGTTGTCGGCGTCCACGTACCACCGGGGAGCCGGGCCGATCGGCCGACCCCCGAAGACGACGGGCATCGCCGTCTCCCCGGCCATGTGGATCAGCGGGTCGTCCTCGCGCAGCGCCATCAGCATCACGCCGTCGGCGCCCCCGGAACCGAGGAGCTCGCCCACCCGTCTGCGGCCCCGGCCGGAGGCGGCCAGGCACAGCATCAGGTGCAGGTCGGCCTCCTCCAGAGCGCCCGACGCCCCCACGATCACCTGGGCGAAGAACGGATCCGCGAAGATCGACGGGTCCTCTCCCGAGACGACCAGGGCGGCCACCCCCGTCCGGCGGGTGGCCAGCGCCCGGGCGGTCGTGTCGGGCACGTAGCCGAGCCGCCGGGCGGCCCGCTCGACCGCCTCGCGTTTGGCGCTGCTGACATACGGGGCGTTGTTGAGGGCGCGGGAGGCCACGGAGCGGGACACGCCCGCGAGTTCGGCCACCTCGTCGAGCGTCGACCGCCGACGCGCCACATCCTTCGCCATGACCCCCGAGCCTCTCCCTGCCGACCGGACGGGAAGCGTCTCACCCCGCCCGCCCGGCTGCCACCCGCCCGGTGGACGAGGAGGGCGGGGCGGGAGCCGGCAAGGACTGGAAGCGCTTCCAGAAACAAGGTGCATGCCTCCGCCGTGCCATCGGCGGTGATTTCCCGAGTACTTGACAGCCCAATGGGCCCAACCACACGATACCTGTCACGGCGAAGGCTCCCGGAGTCTGGGAGCGCTTCCAGTGGGAGCGCTCCCAGAATCTTCACCGAGCCCTTGCGCGTGTCCCCCCGCCGGAGAGTCCGTCGCCGGTGGGAAGGCGTACCACCGCACCTCCTTCAGCACGTCGCACGTCCGGAGCGCGGGCGCGCGACGCACCCCCCCACCAGGAAACCGAGGTACCGTCATGCGCCGCAGAATCCGCGCCCTCACGGCAGCGCTCCTCGCCCTGCCGCTGGCGCTCACCGCAGCGCCGTCCGCCCACGCCGCCGACCCGACCACCATGACCAACGGGTTCTACGTGGACCCCGACTCCAGCGCCAAGCGGTGGGTCGCCTCCAATCCCGGCGACGGCCGGGCGTCCGCGATCAACGCCTCCATCGCCAACACCCCGACGGCCCGCTGGTTCGGCTCGTGGAGCGGCGCCGTCGGCACGGCCACGGGAGCGTACGCGGGGGCGGCGGACCGCGCCGACAAACTGCCCCTGCTCGTCGCCTACAACATCTACAACCGCGACTACTGCGGCGGACACTCCGCGGGCGGAGCCTCCTCGCCGTCCGCCTACGCGAACTGGATCGCGCAGTTCGCCGGCGGAATCGGCAACCGCCCGGCCGTCGTGATCCTCGAGCCGGACTCGCTGGGGGACTACGGCTGCATGACGCAGGCCCAGATCGACGAACGCGAGCGCATGCTCACCGGAGCCCTCACCGAGTTCAGCCGCCAGGCCCCCAACACCTGGGTCTACCTCGACGCGGGCAACCCGGGCTGGGCCGCCCCGGCGACCATGGCCCAGCGTCTGCACGAGGCCGGCCTCCGGCAGGCCCGCGGCTTCTCGCTCAACGTCTCCAACTACTTCACCACGGCCGAGAACACCGCCTACGGCAACGCCGTCAACAGCGAACTGAGGGCCCGCTACGGCTACACCAAGCCGTTCGTCGTGGACACCAGCCGCAACGGCAACGGCTCCAACGGTCAGTGGTGCAACCCCTCGGGCCGCCGTATCGGCACCCCCACCCAGCTGGGCGGCGGCGCCGAGATGCTGCTGTGGATCAAGGTTCCGGGCGAGTCCGACGGCAACTGCGGCGTCGGAGCCGGCTCCTCGGCCGGCCAGTTCCTCCCCGAGGTCGCCTACAAGATGATCTACGGCTACTGATCGCCGAGTCCCGCGAGCCCGGCCCGGGGACGCCTCGCACGCCTTGAGGAGCGCGCTCGGCGACCCCCGGCCGCAAGGAACGCCCTGCTCTCGCGGGGCGCCACGGAAAGAGGAGTGGATCGGGCAGGATCCGCCCCGGTCGTCCGTGCCCGCGCGGCGGGCCGGCGTCACCCGGTGTGGCCCGGGTGCCGGGGCCGGCTCTCTTCGGCGCCGGGACTGCACAGCAAGACGTCTGCCCCAAAGCGTTCCCGCAGCCCGCACCGCCCCCACAGGCGGCGACGGACCCGGAACACCGTGCCGGCCGGGCGGCGGGGGCCGGTCCGGCGGTCAGATGCGCCAGGTGCGGATGCGGTCGGCCACCTGGTAGACGGTCGCCTTGCGGTCCTGGATGGCGCGGACCAGGTCCACCAGTGCTCCGTACGGGGGGTCGATGCCCTGGCCGCAGGCGTGCATGTAGGCGGCGGTGACCTGGCAGGCGTACAGGCTGTTGCGGTACGGCAGCGGCTCCAGCCGCACCAGGGTGTGCAGCAGGGAAGCGGCCCGCCAGGCCGGATCGGGGTCGGTGGCGTCCGGGTGGGGGATGCGGGTCCGGTGCCGGGCTACGGCCGCGACCAGGGCCGAGTAGTCGGCCACCGACAGGTCCTCGGGCACGGCTTTCTCCTGGATGTCCAGCAGCCAGGAGACGTCGATGTACAGCGGGTTCATCAGGCGGCTTCGGCCCCGTGGGTGCGGCGGGCGGGCGGCGCCTCGTCGGGGAACGCCTCGTCGAACTCCGCCCGGTGCTCCTCGCCCCAGGTCATGGCGTAGCCGGTGAACTGCAGGCGCTGCTTCTCGCGCAGCGGCAGGTCGTGGACGTACTGCTTGAGGGACTTGCCCTCGGCGGCCGCGGCGGCGCGGACCGCCTCCAGCTCTTCCTCGGTGAAGGTGATGTTCAGTGACGGCATACCCGCATGGTACCTATCTGGTACCTGACCGGCCAGGGAGGACGGCCGCGCAATCCGCGACTCGCGGTCACCGTCCCACTCGCCGTGCTGTCGCTCAGTGCCGCCGGGGTGACGGCTGGGCACGCAGCCTCCGCGGACACAAGCGGAACAGCCCTGTGACCGGTGGCGCCTGTGGTCGTCCCGGCGGCCCTGCGGCTGACACCGGCAGCGCGGCGGATCCGCTCCGCTCACCGTTCCGAGAGCCGAAGGCCGGTCCCGTTCGGAGGGCACACCTCAAAGCTCCGGCCCGGCTCCCGAGCCCGGGACGGAACCCTTTTTGCCGCAGGCCCGTTCCGCCTGCCCGGCTTGCTGTCCCGGCGGCGGTCCGACGGGACATCTCCGTTGGGGTGTTCCGCTCCGGCCTGAGACGATCGTCCGGACCGTATGGACAAGCGCAAAGGCGGGGGAGCATGGCTGAGTTGCTGTTGATCGGAGCTTTGGCGCTCGTCGTCGGCGGGTGCGTATGCGTGGTGTGGGCGGAGCGCGGCGGGCCGCGCTGGGTCCGCGTTGCGGCGGCCGTGACGCTCGCCGCGGGGGAGATGCTGCGCCGCTCCGGGAAGAACCAACGCCGGGGCCTGAGCCGGACCGGCGACGACGGTGGCGGTGAGTAGAGAACCGAGCCGGAGGCCGACGGTCCGCCCGTGCCCGGCACGATGCCACGTCCCGCGGTACGCATCGGCTTTCCCGCGCAGGCGGGCGCCGGTGGCGACCGGCGCCGGAGGCCGCGGCCGAGTCCGTCCGTGAGCCCTCGGGCAGCCTGACGGCCCCGGAAACTCCCGGGGATCCACCCCGACGTCGCGTGGGCCGGCGGCAGCCTCGCCGCCGCGCTCCGGGCCGCGACGGAGGGCCGTCCCGGCGCTGTCCCCGCCACGCCCCCGGCCGCTGCTCCACTGCTCCACGCGGCCGTGGCAAGCGTCCTGCCGTACCGCGGGCCGCCGCGGATCAGCGCATGGCCGCGCCAACGACGGTGGTCGATCCGCGGTACGGGCCCGTTCCAGGGCGCGGCCCTCGTCGAGGGCGGGACGGGCGACCTGGCGGCCGTCGCCGGGACCGCCCGCGCCTGGCACGACGGGGCGGCCCTGGACGACATTCGCCGTGTGGCGCCCTTCGTGCACCTGACCGGCCGGTTCGAAGTGCCCGACCATGATCCCGTCTACCCGTTCACGAGCCACTGGGCGCTGCGCTTCTCGACCATCACCCGCCCGCGCCTGACCGCCGTCGGACCGTGCCTGGCGGCGAACAGCGACGGCACGTACGGGGTGAGCGACGGTGTTGCCGGCCCGGGCCCCTTCCGGACTCCCGCCCGGACTCACATATGCGGGGTTCGGTACTGTCGGCCGGTATGACAGACACCGCGCCCCGGGTGCGTTTCCTGGTCCTCCACGACTACGGGATGGGTGGGTTGTGGTGGTGGGTGTGGGCCCGGTCGGCCCGGGAGGTGGCCGAGCGGCTCGCCGAGGTCGAGGTGGTCGATGACCCGGAGGCCGTCGAGAGGGCCGGGGCGTGGGATCTGGAGGAGGCCGACGTCGACGCGCCGGTTCTGCCCGGCGGCCTGGGTGAGCTGCGCGACCGGCGAGATGCTCAGCGCGGTCGCCCCGGTTTCGGTGCGCTGGCCGACCGGGCCGTCGTCATGGAGGCGGAAGGCGACGGGCGCAGGCTCCGGCAGGTGGAGCTGACCGGGGACGGGACCGCCCTCAGAAGCGGACCGGAGGACTGGATCTTCAACCCGCCGGTGGTGGACCTGTTCGACCCCGGCCTGCCGGAGAAGGAGATCGGGCGGGAGGAGTTCGAGGCGCAGTGGCGCCGGGCCCGCCACGACGAGAGCTACCTGTAGCCCGGCGCCCGGAATCGTCGGCAGTGGGTGGGCTGCCCCCGGGCGGCCCGGCCGTGCTGCCCCGGGTGCCTCGTGCCGCTCTTCCATCCTCTGCAGGACGGCCCTGCCGGTCTCCGCCCGGGACCTCCGGGCCTCTCGCCGGTCAGCGCGTCGCCCGCCCGCGTGTTGGTTCCCGGCGGTTCCTCAGGAGGGCGGTTTCGTAGTCGTCGAGAGTGCGGTCGGCCACCCACCCCTGTGCCCCGGCCCTGGACACGTCCAGGACCACGGAGTGCGCCAGCTGGTCGACGGCGTAGCGGGTGAGCGGCGGCTCCGCGTGCGGGCGCAGCCGGGCCAGCCTCTGGACGGCACCCGCCGCGGCCCGGGCCACGGGCAGCGGGATGTGGCCGATGCGCGCCCGTACGCCGTGGGCGCGCAGTACCGTCCGGATCGCCTCGTCCCGTTCGTACGGCGCCGGGTCGGCGATGTTGTACGCGCCCGCCGGCCAGCCGGCGGCCATGAGGCAGGCGTCGGCGAGGTTCTCCACGGCGGTCAGGCTCAGCCGCACGCTGGGCCCCGGCAGCATGAGCAGACCACGGCGGATACGGGCCAGCAGCCGGGGCGCCAGATGCGGGTCCCCGGCGCCGTAGACCGCCCGCGGACGCAGCACCACGGCGCCCGCGGCCAGCGCCAGCGCCTCGCCGGCGGCCTTGGTGCGGCCGTACGCGTTCAGGTGCCCGCGCACCGGATGCTCCTCGGTGATGAGGGCGCGCCCGCCCCCGGGCGCGTAGACGCTGGCGCTGCTCACCCACACCACCGGCCGGCCGGCGGCCCCCTCCAGCAGCCGCACCGTGCCGTCGACGTTGACGGCGTGCATGGCGGCCTCGGCCGGGGAGCCGGGCACCGGGTCGCCGACGGCCGCCGCGCAGTGCACGACGAGATCGGCGCCGGCCAGGTCCGGCACCTCGCGCGTGGCGTCCCAGGGGATGTGCCGGCCGACCGGGCCGGGGCGCCGCCCGACGCACAGGACGTCGGCGCCGCGGGCGGCGGTCGCGGTGGCGACGTGCGAGCCGCAGAAGCCGCTCGCGCCGGTGACGGCGATCGTGGTCATCCGCCCTCCGGGGATCTACGGGCCTCGGCCGCCCGGACGGTGAGGGAGCGCCAGCCGGGCAGGGCCGCGCCCCGGTCCGCGCGGGCGTGCGAGACGGTGGGGCGGTGAGGGGCGAGCGAGGCGAGGGCGTCGTCCAGCTGGGCGCGGGCCAGACGCGCACCGGGGCAGGTGTGAGGGCCGGTACCGAAGACGAGATGGGCCAGAGCGGGCGGGGCCGGGCGGTGGGCGTCCGGTGGCCGGTCGTGGGCCCGCGCGGCGTGCCGGGCCACCAGGATCAGACGGTCCCCGGCCCGTACCGGGCAGCCGTCCAGCTCGGCGTCGGCCGCCGCCACGCGGGGCAGCAGGGGCGAGGGGGCGGTCACCCGCAGCAGTTCGCCCACCAGCGCCGGGCGCAGCCGGTCGTCGGCCGCCTGCTCCCACAGCCCCGCGTCGGCGCACCAGGCGGCGGCGCGGGGGAGGGCCGCGACGGTCGTGTTGACGGCGGCGACCGCGAGCATGGCCCGCAGGGCCGGCTCCGCCGCTTCGCCACGGGCAGGAGTGAGCAGATCCTCCAGCCGCGCGGCCGCCGAGGCGGCCGCGCGTGCGCTGCCCGGCCTCCCTGGACCGGGCAGGTGGTCGCGCACGGCGGCGGCCGCCGCGGCGGCGGCCGCCGAGGCGATGTCCTGTGGTCCGCCGGTGGCGTGCAGCAGCGAGCGGACGGTGGCGCCGGCCACTTCGCGGGCCAACGGCACCAGGTCGACGTCGCGGCCCGCTTCGAGCGGGGCGAGCCGGCGGGCCAGGACCTCCTGCCACACCGGGCGCAGGCGCTCCACCCCGGCCGCGCCGAGTTCGTCGGTGAGCGCTCGCCGGGCGGCACGGTGGCCGGTGCCCTCCTGGTCGAACAGCGTGCCGCCGGCGGACAGTCCGCGGGCGGCGCCCCCGGTGGTGCCGGCCGCGGCGCGGTCCAGCGGGAGGCGGACGAGAGCCTGCCGGTAAGGCTCGGTGCCGTGCACCAGCACCGCGCCGCCGATACGGGTGACAGCGCGGCGGCGGGCGGCGGCGAGGAGGGCGAACAGCACGGGGTGGGAACGGGTGTAGACGCGCCGGTCGCGACGCCGGGCGGTACGGAGGGCGGATGGGGTGGGGGCGGCGGGAGGCGTGATCATCCGGCATGCACCCGCTTCGGGCCGGCGAGGCGCCGTGCGGCGAGCCGCGCGGTGGCGGCGCGGTCGGGCTTCAGGGAGCGGCCGGACAGGGGGATGTCGGCGAAGAGCACCGCGTCCGGCCGGGCCGAACCCATGCGCCCCAGCGGTCCGTCCAGGGCCTTCCGCAGCGCGCCGCGGTCCGCCCCGGCGTCCGGCTGCACGACGGCGATCAGACGCTCGTCGCCGTCCCCGGCCGGCACGCCCACGAGCAGGGCGAGTTCGACGCCCGGTACGTGCAGCGCCGGCTCGTACAGCCCCGG
Organism: Streptomyces verrucosisporus; assembly: GCF_017114865.1. Taxonomy (GTDB): domain Bacteria; phylum Actinomycetota; class Actinomycetes; order Streptomycetales; family Streptomycetaceae; genus Streptomyces; species Streptomyces fenghuangensis. The sequence continues at coordinate 29,423 of NZ_JADEYH010000039.1, forward strand.
ATAGATGTTCTCCGCTCCCCGCAGGACCATGTCCTTGCGGCGGCCCTCCAGCACGATCCTGCCGCCGTCCAGGCGTGCCCGGTCGCCGGTGGCGACCCAGGGGTCCGGATCCTCGCCCAGGTAGCGGTCCCGGGCGGCGGGGCCGGACAGCAGCAGCTCCCCCGAGGCGTCGGTCCTGGCCACCACACCGGGAAGCGGGGCGCCGACCAGATCCCCCTCTCCGGTGAAGCCGGCCTTGTCGGCCTGTTCGACCGCCGCGGCGGGAAAGAGTTCGGTCAGCGCGTAGACACCCCACGCCTCCTTGGCCCCCGCGCGCTTGACGCGGGTGAGCAGCCCGGCGCTCGCGGGGGCCGATCCGGTCCACACCCGCCCGGTGAACCGGCCGCCCTCCGCGAGCAGCCGCCTTGTCTGCGGAGGCGTCAGATAGGTGGCCTGCGGGGCGAGGCGGTGCAGCTGGCGGGAGAGCACGCGCGGGGAACGGGCGGGCAGCGCGACCGGTGCTCCGCTCGCCAGGGACGGCACCAGGACGAAGAAGGTCCCGCCGAGAACGGGCCGTCCGGCCTCGGGCCGGACCAGATCGGCCACCGCGGCCATGCCGGCGGCGAGCGAGGAGCGGGTGTGCACCACCGCGCGGGGCCGGGAGGTGGTGCCCGAGGTGAACACGATGACCGCGTCGCCGTCCCCGTCCACCGGGTGCGGCAACGCGCCCCGGACCCCGGTGTCCAGGGCGGGGGCGCAGCCGGGCAGCCGCGGTCCGACCGTGGCCACCGGCCCCAGCTCCGCGAGGTCGGGCAGGGCCAGACGGGCCCGGCGGGCGAGCGGCCGGGCCCATCCGGCGACCGCCTGGGCGGCGGCGTCGGCGAGGCCGATGTCGGGGCGGGCCAGGGCGAGACGGGCGCGCAGCACGTCCGGCCCGGCGCCCGGGTCGAGCACCGCGGCCCGGAGGCCGAGGCGGTGCACGGCCAGCATCACGGCCAGGGCCCGGGGTCCTGGCCGTACGGCGACGCCGACGGTGGCGCCGCGCGCGACGCCCCGCGCGTGCAGGGCGGCGGCACAGCGGTCGGCGAGGTCGGCCAGGTCCGCGCACGTGATCCTGCTGCGTACGGCTCCGTTGCGGGTGGTGCCGAGTACGGCGGGCCGGTCGGGACGGCGCCGCAGGGCAGCGGCGAGAGCGTCGAGCATCAGCGCGGGTCCTCCCCGTGACGGCCCGGGCCCTTGTCGAGGTACCAGCGGGCGGTGCCGATAAGGCCGTAGGCGCGCAGCCGGCGGGTGGAATTCTCCACGACCATGTCGCGGGCGTGGGCGATGGCGGTGGTGCGGCGGCGAACCCGGTTGAGGAAGAGCCGGTCGGTGGGGGAGGGGCGGCGAGGCATCCCGCCGACCGCCTCGTACAGCGCGGCGGTGATGGCCATGTTGTTGCCGGCGTGCATCCGGTAGGGGGCGAGATAGCCGTGGCGGCGGTGGTGGGCCGGGCGGACGCGGCCGAAGAGGGCGGCGGTGCGGACCAGCACGCGGAAGGCGGCCCGCCCCAGCGGTCCGTGCTCGTCGCGGCGTGCCTCGACGCGTCCGCACACCAGCCCCGCGCCGTGCCGCAGGGCGTCGCGGGCGCCCGCCGTCCAGCCGGGCCGCGGCAGGCAGTCGGCGTCGGTGCGGGCCAGCAGTGTGGCGCCGTGCCCGATCGCGTACCGGAAGCCGGTGTCCACGGCGCAGCCCACGCCCTTCTCCGGCTCGCCGACGACGTGCACCGCGAAGGGCGCCCGGCGGGCGAAGTCGCGGGCGAGGGCCGCGGTGCCGTCGGTGGAGGCGTTGTCCACGACGACGAGGGTGAAGTCGCGGTCGCGCTGGGCCGCGAGCGCGTCCAGGGTGGCGCCGATGCGCGCGGCCTCCTGGTGCGCGGGCACGATCACCCACAGGGCGCTCATGCCTTCTCCCAGACCATCGTCATGATGCTGATCCCGCCGCCCAGGCCCACGAACAGGACCCGGTCGCCGGGACGCAGACGCCCGTGGACGCGGTCGAGCTGCACGCCGAGGGTGGCGCTCGCCATGTTGCCGAGTTCGGGGACGGTGACGACGAGCCGGTCCCGGGGGACACCGGTGAGTTCCGTGAACCGCTCCAGGTACGGCACGGTGACCTGGTGCACCAGGATGTGCCGGAAGTCCTCCCACTCCAGCCCGGTGCGCTGCCGCATCCGGTCGAGCACCGACGTGCCGACCTTCTCGAAGACCTCGCGCAGTTCGCCGCCGTCCCCGCGGAAGTAGGTGTGCTCGTCCCCGCGGGGGTGGCGCGAACCGCCGCCGAAGATGCCGCCGACCGACCAGTGCTCGGAGTGCGTCTCGGTGTCCACGTCGAGGATGCCGCCCCGGTCCACGGCCTCCAGGACGACCGCGGCCCCGGCGTCGCCGAAGGTGTAGCCCGCGAAGCCGTCCCGGAGCTGGCCGGGGCCGGAGGGGGCGTGCCGCACGGCGCGGCTGGGGGTCTCCCCGGTGGCGACCAGGGCCCGGCGGGCGCGGCCGGCGAGGATCATCGCCCGCGCGGTGTCGATGCCGTTGACGAAGCTGTTGCACGCGTTCGTCACGTCCAGCGCGTGCGCCCGCGAACCGATTTCGGCCTGGACGATGTGCGCGGTCGCCGGTTCGGCCACGTCCCGCGTGGCGGAGGCGAACACCAGCAGGTCCACGTCGTACGGGGTGAGCCCGGCCCGGCCCAGTACCGTGCGCGCCGCCCGCACCGCGAGCGTCGAGGCGTACTCGTCCTCCGCGGCCGCCCGGCGAGAGACGATGCCGGTGGTCCGTTCGAGCATGCGCGCCGGCAGGGACAGCCCGGAGGCGGCGGTGAGGCGCTCCTGCAACTGCCGTGAGGTCACTTCGAGTTCCGGCAGGCAGGAGGCCACCGCGGTGATGCCCGCCCGGCGGCGCACCGGCTCGGGAGCAGCATGGTCTGTGTGCATGGGCCGGACGCTACGAGCGGATCAGGACAGCCCGCCTGAGTGCCCGTACTCAACTGGAATAGGTGATCGACCGGTCACCGGCCCGCCCGGAAACCGGCGAAAACCGCACGACTCCGGCCCGCCCCTGCCACCCGCCCGAAAGGGATACGCCCCCACCCGCCCCGGTCATCCGAACGGGACATCGTCGACGTGCCGGTGCCCGTCCCCTTCTGAGGGCGAGCCCGGCCGCACCGGGCCGGCGGGCGGTTCGTCCGGGGTCACAGGGCCAGCCACACGGCCGTGTCGCCCGGCAGAAGATTCCCCTCCAACTCCTCGCCGGCCAGGAGCACCTCGCTGGAGGCGGGCAGCGCGACCGGCTCGTCGGAGAGGTTCACCACGCACCGGAACCCGGGGGTGCGGACGAACGACAGCACCGGGTCGTCCGGGGCGCTGTCCCAGATGAGCGTGCCGTCCCCGAGGGCCGGGTGGCTGCGGCGCAGGGCCAGCGCCGACCGGTACAGGTTCAGCATCGAGGACGGATCGCGGTCCTGGGTCTCGGCCGTCAGCGGCTTCCAGGCGACGGGCTGCGGAAGCCAGGGCGCCCTCCCGGCACCGTCGGGGCTGAATCCGAACGGAGGGCCGTCCCCGCTCCACGGCAGCGGGACACGGCAGCCGTCACGCCCCCGGTCGGTGTGCCCGGAGCGCTGCCAGGTGGGGTCCTGGAGCAGTTCCCCGGGAAGGTCCTCGACCTCCCACAGGCCCAGTTCCTCGCCCTGGTACAGGTACGCGCCGCCGGGCAGGGCGAGGGTGAGCAGGACGGCGGCCCTGGCCCGGCGGGTACCGAGCCGCAGGTCCGCGGGCCCCCGCAGGTCCGAAAGCGAGCGCAGTGGCCCGTCCGGCTGCGGCCTGGCGTAGCGGGACACGTGCCGGGCGACGTCGTGGTTGGACAGCACCCAGGTGGCCGGGGCGCCGACCGCGCCGAGTGCGGTGAGCGACTCGTCGACGACGCGGCGCAGATGGCCGGCGCGCCAGGGCGCCATCAGGTAGTCGAAGTTGAACGCGGTGTGCAGCTCGCCGGGGCGGACGTAGCGGGCCAGCCGTTCGGGGAAGCCCGCCCAGGCCTCCGCGACGAACGCGCGGGGAACGTCGTAGGCGTCGGCGATGTTCCTCCAGCCCTGGAAGATCTCGTGCACCTCCTCGCGGTCCCAGTGCGGGTGGTCCGGGTCGCCCGCTCCTTCGAGGAGCTTGCCGTCGAGGGAGCCGATGTCGGGCAGACCGGGCGCCTTCACCAGTCCGTGTGCCACGTCGATGCGCACTCCGTCGACGCCGCGGTCGAGCCAGAAGCGCAGGATCGACTCGAACTCGGCCCGCACCTCGGTGTCGTCCCAGTTCAGGTCCGGCTGCTCGGGGGCGAACAGGTGCAGATACCACGGGCCCGGCGAGCCGTCGGGCTCGGTGATCCGGGTCCAGGCGGGGCCGCCGAAGACGCTTCTCCAGTCGTTGGGCGGCAGTTCGCCTCCGGGGCCGCGTCCCGGCCGGAAGATGTAGCGCTCCCTGGCGCGGGCCCCTGGCCCGCCGGACAGCGCCTCACGGAACCACGCGTGCGCGGACGACGTGTGGTTCGGGACGATGTCGATGAGGAGGCGCAGTCCGTGCTCGTGCGCCTCCTCCACCAGGGCCCGCGCGTCCTCCAGCGTGCCGAAGAGCGGGTCGACGTCCCGGTAGTCCGCGACGTCGTAGCCGCCGTCGGCCATGGGGGACGGATACCAGGGGGTCAGCCACAGCGCGTCGACGCCGAGTGCGGTGAGGTACGGGAGGCGCTGCCGCACTCCGGCGATGTCGCCGATGCCGTCGCCGTCGCCGTCGGCGAAGCTGCGGATGTACACCTCGTAGATGACGGCGTCGCGCCACCAGTCGGCGGTGTTCCGGGCGAATGCCACGTCTCTCCTTGGGGCGTGATCGGGATGTCGGAGGGGGCGGCCGCCTGACGGCGCCTGTGGGGAGCCCCGCGGATTTCCGCGCGAGGCCTCCGAGCAGGCGGTGCCGGGGCGGGCGGCCCGTCGGTGGAAGGCTTCCGGAAATGTCTGCCCGCCCCGCCGCCGAAGATGTCCGTGTAGGGCGCCTGCTGACCGGCGGCCGGCCCGGGATGCCCGCGGCGGGAATCCAGCACCGCCGGCCGGCGCCGGACGCGGGCTCATCGCCTCAGCTGGTCTGGGCCGCGGGTATGCCGGGCTCCGCGGGTTCCCTGGCTCGGCAGCGGAGCCTTTTGGCCTTGCGAACGGTTCGTCTTGACCGATTGCCGGTTCTACCGGGGCTCTGCTTCCTGAGTACCGGTGGACGGCCAAACCGGCTGCCGCCAGCCGTCAAGCTTCCGACCTCACGGCCTTGAGCCTCAGACCGGGCGATGCCCGTTGTCGGTGCGGTGCGCTTGACTGCCCGCCATGGAGCTCACGCAAGCGACCGTCGACGACCTGCTGGCCCGGCTCGGTCCGGAGGGCGGCTACCTGTGCCTGCCCGGCGATGTGGACCCGCAGGCCCAGGCCGGCCTGCTCGGCAGCAGGTACGGCCCTCCGCCCTGGCCCCGCGACCGGAGAGGGCCGGTGCCCTGGTGATGGCCGTGGCCGGGCTGCCCGGCGTCGGCAAGACGGAACTTGTCCTCCAGGCCGCCGACCAAGCCTGCCGAAAGGAGGGCTGGTTCCCGGGCGGGGTGCTCTTCGCCGACATGCAGGGCTACCGGTCGCCGGAATCCGACGACCTGCTGATGCGCCGGATGCTGCGGTCCTTCCTGGCCGCGCTCGGGGTGTCCGGGGCGGCCCTCCACGCTCCGGTGAGAATGTTCGGCGGCATCGCGGCGTCCGCCCGGTGTGCTGGCCATCACCGGCCTCCAGGGACTCCTCATCACCTGATCGGTCGCTTAGCATGAACGGACTATGAAGGGAGCGTTTTCGGTCAAGATCGGTAAATCCGGCATCGAGGTCGGCGCCGGCGACGACACCGGCCACGGCGTGCACGGCGGAAGTGGTGCCGCCGAGGTGGCCGGGGCCGGTCTTCGTCTCGGCGAGCCGCTCGCCGAGGGCTGCGGCACAGCCGCCGCCCAGGTGTAGCACACCACATCCGGATTCACCGCCAAAACGTCTGAAAGGGGGGGCAAGTGGCCGTTTTTGTCATCCCGGCCGCCGGCCCGCCCCGGCCGAGGAAGGCCACGCTCCGCCGTCTTCGCTGTCTGCCTGCCGGGCGCACGTCTCGTGCGGACCGGCACTCCGTCTTCCAGACCTCAGAGGGCCTCTCGTATGAATGCGCTTCCCCTGCTCCTGATCGGCCTCGCGATGTTCGCGGGCGGATATGTCCTGTACTCGAGATTCCTGGGCAACCGGGTCTACAAGCTCGACGCGTCCTTTCGGACACCCGCGCACGAACTGCAGGACGGCGTGGACTATGTCCCGACCAACAAGTTCGTGCTGTGGGGACACCACTTCACCTCGGTCGCGGGCGCGGCGCCCATCGTCGGCCCCGCGGTCGCCGTCATCTGGGGCTGGCTGCCCGCGTTCCTGTGGGTGACCCTCGGTACGGTCTTCTTCGCGGGCATGCACGACCTGGGCGCCCTGTGGGCCTCGGCACGCAACAAGGGCCGCTCGATCGGCACGCTCTCCGGCCGCTACATCGGCGGCCGGGGCGCCAACCTCTTCCTCGTCGTGATCTTCCTGCTGCTCCTGATGGTGGTCGCGGCCTTCGCGGTGGTGATCAAGAACCTGCTGATCTCCACTCCCTCGGCGGTGATCCCGGCCTGGGGCGCGGTCGCGGTGGCGCTGCTGATCGGCCAGGCGGTCTACCGCTACAGGATGAGTCTCGGCCTGGTCACCGTGGTGGGCGTCGCGGCGCTCTACGGCCTGATCCTCCTCGGCGACGCCGTCCCGGTGGAACTGCCCGACCCGATCCTGGGCATGTCCCCGGCGACCTTCTGGATCGTCGCCCTCTTCGTCTACGCCGGCATAGCCTCCCTGCTGCCCGTGTGGGTGCTGCTCCAGCCGCGTGACTACATCAACGGTGTCCAGCTCTTCGTCGGGCTCGGCATCCTGTTCGTCTCGGTGCTGGTGAGCGCTCCGACGGTCGTCGCCCCGGCCTTCAACGACGCCGTGCCCGCGGGCACCCCGGACCTCGTGCCGCTGCTCTTCGTCACCATCGCGTGCGGCGCGATCTCCGGCTTCCACGGCATGGTCTCCTCCGGCACCAGCTCGAAACAGCTGGACAAGGAGACCGACGCCCGTTTCGTCGGCTACTTCGGAGCGGTCGGCGAGGGCCTGCTCGCGCTCGGCGCGATCATCGCCGCCGTCGCGGGCTACCGCACCCTGGCCGACTGGGAGGCCGTTTACAGCGCCTTCGGCCAGGGCGGCGTCGCGGCGTTCGTCGAGGGCGGCGGCGCGATCCTCAACAGCGGACTGGGCCTGCCCGTGTCGCTGAGCTCGACGGTTCTGGCCACCATGGCGATCCTGTTCGCCGCCACCACCATGGACACCGGCGTGCGTCTGCTGCGCTTCGTCGTCCAGGAGGCCGGCGAGGTCGCGAAGGTGAGGATCGGCAATGTGGCCGGCACCCTCATCACGCTCGCCGTCGGTGCGGGGCTCACCTTCAGCCAGGGCGCCGGGGGCGAGGGCGGCCTGCGCATCTGGCCGCTGTTCGGAACCAGCAACCAGCTGCTGGCCTCTCTGACGCTGTCCATCGTCGCCGTCATGCTGATCCGCAAGCGGCGCAATCCGGCGCCCGCGCTGATCCCGCTCGCGGTCGTGTTCGTCATGTCGTTCTGGGCCGCGGTCGTGCAGCTCGGCGACTTCCACGAAGCCGGGGACTGGCTGCTGCTGATCATCGACCTCGTCATCATCGTCGCCGCCCTGTGGGTCGCCTTCGAGGCGGTCGTCGCGATGAGGCGGGCGTCCCGGGAGCCGCCGGAGGCTCTCGACGCCGATGTGGCGGAGAAGGGCGAACTGACGAAGTGACGTCCCGCTGGGCCTCGCTGCGGGCCGGGCTGGAGGAGTTCTACGCCGGTCCCTATCGGCGTACCCTCGCCCGCGCCCGGCGCGAGGAGGACGACCTGTTCCGGATGGTGGTCCTCGCGGAGGCACTGGGCGTACCGGATCCGGCGGCGTACTACACCGCCGAGCTGATGCCCGCCCTCTACGAGGACTTCCACGCCTGGCACCGCCGTATGGGCATGGACCGCTCACCACTGGAGCACATCGGGTGCTGCTAGACCTCATCACCTCGCGCAGGGTCGTCTTCGTCGGCGGCAAGGGCGGGGTCGGCAAGACGTCCGTCGCTGCGGCGCTCGCCCTCGGCCGTGCCCGGTCGGGCGCCCGCGTGCTGCTGGTCTCCACCGACCCCGCCCACAACCTCGGCCACCTCTGGGGCCGTCCCGTGGGCGACGAGCCCGTACGTCTCGCCGGCCCGGGGGACATCGTCCCCCGGGCCGGGGCGGCCGGCCACGTCGACGGGCTGGAGATCGACCCGGAGCGCACGGTCGAGCAGCACCTGTCCGCGGTCGCCGAGACGATGCGGCGGCTGCTCCCCGAGCGGATGCACGCGCCGGCAGCCCGGCACCTGCAACTGGCCCGGCAGGCGCCCGGCACCCACGAGTCGGCGGTGCTGGAGCGGATCGCCGAGGCGGTGGAACTCGCAGAGGAGGCCTACGACCTGGTCGTCTTCGACACCGCGCCGTCCGGACACACGCTGCGGCTGCTCGCGCTGCCCGAGCAGCTCACTTCCTGGACCGAGGCACTGCTCGCCAACCGCGACCGGTCCGAGCGGTTCGGCGCCGCGGTACGCGGTCTCGGCGGCGGGGAGAGCGACCGCGACGCCGAGCTGCGCCGCATCCTGCTGCGCCGGCGCGACCGCTTCTCCCGGCTGCGCGAGGTGGTGACGGACCCGGCGCGGACCGGATTCGTGCTCGTACTCACCGCCGAAGTGCTCCCGATCGCCGAGACTGTGGAGGTGTACGAGAAGCTGACCGGCCTCGGTGTCGGCGTGGCCGCGCTCGTCGCCAACCGCCGTTCCCCGGCCGGCGCCGGTGAGCTGCTCGACCGCCGACGGAGGCTGGAGGACGAGCACCTCGCCCGGTTGCGGCAGCGGGTCCCGGACGTCCCCCTGCTGGAGGTGCCGCTGCTGCCGGGGGATCTGGTGGGCACGAAGGCCCTTGCCGCGCTGGCGGACCGGCTCGGGCCCTTCCCTTCCTGAGATCCGCGTCGCAGGGCGTGTATCGGAAGCGTTCCGGATCGGCTGACGTGAGTCTGCGCGGCCGGAGTCATCGATATGCCGGACCGGTCGAGCTGAAGACTGCGCTCCGGTCTGGTGGCGGCGGGTGTCGGATCGCTTCGGCGGCACGACATGCTCCCGCAGACCGTCGCGGGCTTCGGCGTATCCGTCGGCATCGACCATGCCCTACGTCAGGGACTGTAAAACGATCGGTGTAACTCCTGATCAAGGAAGATGCATCGATGACCAGCGAGAACGTGACCGAGC
>NZ_JADEYH010000004.1 GCF_017114865.1 Streptomyces verrucosisporus
CCTGACGCTGAAGACCACCGGCGGCGGCCCCGACCCCGACCCCACCGACCCGCCCACCGACCCGCCGGGCGGCACCTGGCAGGCCGGCACCGTCTACTCGGCCGGCGACCAGGTGACCTACGGGGGCGCGACCTACCGCTGCCTCCAGGGCCACCAGGCGCAACCGGGCTGGGAGCCGCCGAACACCCCGGCGCTGTGGCAGCGGGTGTGAGCACCGTCCTGACTCGAGCCGGAGTCCGATCCCGTTCCTGACCACAGCCGCGTGCCGCCCGGGTGCGCGGGCGGCACCAGGCCGGAGGGCGTCCCATGGGGGGAGCGCCCTCCGGCCGCGGTCGTGCGCCGCGCGCCGTCGCGAGGCCGGGGTCCGGTCCGCCCGGAGGAGTCGCACAGGAGAACGGTTTTTGATCAAGCCCTGGGCAACGGGCGCGTTCATCGGTATTTTTCGCCCCCTGCCGCCCGGAACGCGATGCGGCAGAGTTCGGTGATGGGGGTGCCGTGCGCGATTTCAGCCTTCCGCCAGTGGTGGAGCCGATGCGGAAGGGAGGGCTGGCGGACTCGGTCCACGAACTGGCCGAACGCGACCCGCACTTCGCGCAGCTCGCCCGCCGTGCGGACCCCGCGGGCGGTGATCCGGCCGGCGGTGATCCGGCCGGCGGTGAGTGGGCCACCGTCACCGCCGCCGCCTTCCGCGACGAGGTGAGGGCCCTGGCCAAGGGCCTGCTGGCCGACGGCATACGGTTCGACGACCGGGTCGCGGTGATGGCCCGCACCCGCTACGAGTGGACGCTGTTCAGCTACGCGCTGTGGACGATCGGCGCCCAGGTCGTGCCCGTCTACCCCACCTCCTCCGCCGAGCAGGTGCGCTGGATCCTGGCCGACGCGCAGGTGGCGGCGGTCGTCGTCGAGCACGAGGAGCACGCCATGACGGTGGGCTCGGTGTGCGACGCGGCGCCGTCGCTGCGCCGCATCTGGCAGCTCGACACCGGCTGCCTGCGGGAGCTGACCGAGCTGGGGCGCGGCGTTCCCGACGATCTGGTGGACCGCCACCGCCTGGCGGTGACACCGCGCTCGGTCGCCGCCGTCACCTACACCTCCGGCACCACCGGCCGCCCCAAGGGCTGCGTGATCACCCACGCCAACCTCGCGGCCGAGTGCGACATCCTGCTCGCCGGCTGGCCCGGGCTCATCGCCGCGCAGGGCGAGCGGCCCGCCATCCTCGCCTTCCTGCCGCTGTCCCACATCTACGGCCTGATGGTGCAGGTCTTCTGCGTCCGCAACGGCGTACTCCTGGGCCACCAGCCCGAGATCGCGCCCGCCGAGCTGCTGCCCGCGCTCGCGTCCTTCAGGCCGACGTTCGTCTTCGCCGTGCCCTACGTCTTCGAGAAGATCTACCGCAAGGCCCGGCAGGCCGCCCTGGAGGCCGGCAAGGGCGAGGTGTTCGACCGGGCGATGGACGTCGCGGTGCGCTACGCCGAGGCCGTGGAGCGGCGCGACGCCGGCACGGGCCCCGGCCCCGGTGCGGTGCTCAGGGCCTCGCACGCGGTCTTCGAGCGCACCGTGTACCGGAAGCTGCGGGCGGTGCTGGGCGGGCGGGTGCGGTACGCTGTCTCGGGCGGCTCCACACTGCGCCGCGAACTCGGCCTGATCTTCGCCGGCGCCGGGATCACGGTCTACGACGGCTACGGGCTGACCGAGACCACCGCGGCGGTGACCGGCCAGCCGATGGGCCGCGTCAAGTTCGGCACGGTGGGCCGCCCAATGCCGGGCCACTCGATCCACATCGCCCGCGACGGGGAGATCTGGGTGCACGGCGACGTCGTCTTCGCCGGCTACCTCAACAACCCCGAGGCGACCGCCGGGGTGCTGCGGGACGGCTGGTTCGCCACCGGGGACGTCGGCCACCTGGACGACGAGGGCTATCTGGTCATCACCGGGCGCAAGAAGGACATCATCATCACCAGCGGCGGCAAGAGCGTCGCCCCGCAGGTCCTGGAGGACCGCGTCCGCGCCCATCCGCTGATCTCCCAGTGCCTGGTCGTGGGCGACGACCGCCCTTACGTCGCGGCGCTGGTCACCCTCGACCCCGAGGCGCTGGAACAGTGGTTCCGGCTGCGCGAGCGGGAGCCGCTGTCCCCCCGTGAGGTCCTGCGCGACGAGGAGTTGCACGCGGAGGTCCAGCGTGCGGTGTCCCAGGCGAACAACGCGGTCTCCCGCGCGGAGTCCATCCGGGCCTTCCGGATCCTGCCTGCGGAGTTCAGCATGCGGGAGGGGCTGGTCACACCGTCGCTGAAGATGCGGCGGGCGGCGATCGCGAAGATGTACGAGGCGGAGATCGACGCCCTCTACTCCTCCTGAGTCCGGCGCCCGAGTCATACCGTGACCTCGAACGACTCTCTCCATAAACGGAGTTGACGCCCCCGACGGAGCCGCGAAACCCCCCGCCGGGTGGAGACCACCGACCTCACCCCGGCCGAGCTCCGCGTGTGGCGGGCCTTCCCGCTCAACGAGGGCGTCGACCTGCGCGAGAGCGCGGACGACGATCCGGCGGACGGCGCTTCCTGGGGCCCCGATCGCACGATCCGCGCCGAGGTCCTGCGGGCACCGCTGCTCGACGGCCCCGCCACCGGCGGCGAGGTGCCCGGCCTGAAGCTGACCGGCGCCCGCATCACCGGCCGGCTGGACCTCATGTACGGGACGGTCGAGCACGCCGTACGGCTGCGGTCCTGCCACTTCGAGCGGCCGCCGAACCTGTACGGGGCGCAGGTCCGCGCCCTCGTCCTGACCGACTCGGTGCTCCCCGGCCTCACCGCCGGGGCCCTCCGCGTCGACATCGTGCTGCGGATGACCGGCTGCCGGATCACCGGCCCCGTACGGCTCGCGGGGGCACAGCTGTCCGGGGCGCTCTTCCTCGACGGCGCGGTGCTGGGCGCCCTCGGAGCGCAGGGCGACCCGCCACCGGGCCCGGACCGGGAGGGCTCCGGGGAACGGCCGGAACCGGTCCTCCAGCTCGACCACGCGACGGTCGGCACCGATGTCTGGGCAATAGGGCTCACCGCACACGGCCGGGTGCGGATGGACAGCGCCACCGTCGGCGGACTGGTGAACCTCGACGACGCCGAACTGCACGACCCGGGCGGCCTCGCCCTGGAGGCCGAGCCCCTGTCGGTCGGCACCGATCTGCGCGCCGCCCGGCTGCGCGCCCGCGGCATGGTCAACCTCAGCGGCACCACGATCCCCCGCCGACTCGTCCTGAGCTCCGCCCGGCTCTCCAACCCCGCGGCCCTCCCGGGGCGCGGCGCTCAGCCCGCCCGGGCGGCGGCGAGGCGGGCCTCCACCGCCGCGACCCCGTCGACGCCCTGGCACAGGCCCACGACCACCGGGACGAGACGCGCTTCCGGTACGGTCCCCCGCAGGGTGACGACCCCGTCCCGGACGTCGACCGCGACGGCGTCCTCTTCCAGGTCGAGGATGTCCCCCAGGACGTCCTGCTCGACCTCTTCGCGGATCTCGGCATCGGAGCGGATGAAGACGTCGAGCAGATCACTGCGGGTGACGATGCCGGCCAGGAGCCCGTCCTCGTCGACCACCGGCAGCTGCTTGACGTGCCGCCTGCGCAGTTCCCGCGCGACCCGGGGGATGGTCCAGTCGGCGCGGGCGGTGAAGACGGGGCTGCTCATGAGCGCGCCCGCGGTCCGGGCCCGGGCCTTGCCCCAGGAGCGCTCGTCGTCCCCGTCCTGACCCTGCGGATCGGGCATGCCGGTCTCGTGCCGCAGCACGTCGGAGGCGGAGACGACGCCGACGGGGGCTCCGTCGTCGTCGACGACCGGGGCCGCGACGATGTCGTTGGCGTCCAGCAGGGCTGCGGCCTCCGACAGCGGCGTGTCGGGGCGGAAGGTGACCACGTCCTCGGTCATCACGTCACCGACCGTGTGGCGGTACAGCATGGCATCGGCCTCCTCCGCTTCACGGCGCCGACCGCCGCACCTTCGCCGGCCGGTCCGCGCCGTCGCCGTCCTCCCTCCCCATGACAACACCGCGCCGCTCCGGCGGCCAGTGCCGTTCGACCCGGCGGGGAGGCCGGTGGTCCCGCGACCAGGGGCGCTGTCCTATCCTCGGCCGATGCGTTTACACCCCATCGACCGCCCGGCCGATCTCGACACGGTCCGTGAGTCCTATGACCGGGTGGCCGACAACTACGTTCACATGGTCCGGACGACGGGATGCGGCGACATCCGCACCCATCCCTGGCTCAAGGCGTCGATCGACGCCCTCGCCGACACCGTGCGCGGACTCGGGCCCGTCCTCGATGTCGGCTGCGGCCCCGGAACGGTGACCGCCTACCTCGCCGAGCGCGGGCTCGACGTGTCCGGGGTCGACCTCTCCCCCCGCATGATCGAGAACGCGCGCCGCCTCCACCCGCACTGCCGCTTCGACGTCGCCTCCGCCACCGACCTCGACCTCGACGAGGCGTCCCTGGGCGGCGTGCTCGGCTGGTGGTCGCTGTTCAACCTCCCCCGCGACGTCCTCCCCCAGGTCCTCGCCATGTTCGCGCGCGCCCTGAAGCCGGGCGGACACCTCATCACGGCGACACACGTCGGCGACGAGGACATCGCGCGCACCGAGGCCTACGGAGGCGTCCCCGTCCGCTGGACCACACACCTGTGGCGGCCGGAGCAGCTCGTGGGCCTGATCGAGCGGGCCGGCCTGCGCCCGGTCGCCGAGCTCCGCCTCCCCGCCGACGAGCAGACCGGCCCCGGCGTGGTCGTCATGGCCCGGCGCCCCGGCTGAGGCACGGGCGCCGGGCCCGTCTTCCGGCGCCCGGCGCCGTCCGTCCGAATGCTTCCCGGTCATCGGCCGAGGGGGTCACCGGCCTCGTGCCGTTCGGCGCTCCACCGCTCCCGCAGTGTGCCGGACACCGCACGCCGACGGCCCGGAGCGGTCCGTCGGCGGCGGCACGGGAGCCGGTGGGGTCAACGGTTGCCGGTCCCGTGTCCAGGGAGTGTTCCGGCCTTCCCCAGGACACGGGAGCGGCTGGGAAGAGGGTTGTCCCGTAACCGTGCGGACCCGATCAGGAAATGGAGAACACCGACGCCCAGTTCTGGCTGTTCGAGCCGGCCGAAGCGGTGTTGGCGGTGACCGCCTGGCCCGCGGTCGCGTTGCCGTCCAGGACGAAGCCGGTGGCCGGGTTGGTCAGGGTGTAGGTGCCGACGGCGTTCTGGGTCACCTGCCAGCGCTGGTTGGAGGTACCGAGGTAGAGGGGCTGCAGGGAGACCTGGCCACCGGCGGTGGTCGGTGCGGTCAGGTAGAGCGGGATCGGGCAGCTGTCGTAGATCCGTGCGGTGCCGTCGCCGTTGGCGGTGAACTTCCAGCGCTGCGAGGCCCGAGAGGTGTCCAGGGCGGCGAACTCGGCCACCGACGGGATGCCGCCGCTACAGGTCCCGCCGCGCTGCAGGGCGACTCCGCCGCCGTTGCTGAGCGCGTGGTAGGCGTTGTCGTCCACCACCGTGGGGCCGTAGTTGACGGCGTACGTCTCCAGTGCGGCCAGCGCGGCGCCGGTGGTGGACAGCGGCGGCACGGCCGTCGGGCGGACGTTCTTGAACCAGTCGGCGAACGTCGAGGGCGTGTGCGAGGCCAGGGTGGCGATGGAGCGGTCCCAGCTGCCGTCCACCTGGTTCCACAGCCGGAGCAGCGAGCCGCCCACGTTGCCCTGCACATGGTCACCGGTCTGCCAGCCCGCGGCGTGGGTGAACGGGTAGGACGCCCCGTTCGGCCACACGTAGCGCTCGTCGCCGAGCAGGTAGGCGGCCACCGCGTCGGCGAAGCCCTCGGTCCAGGCACAGGTGGCGGACGACGCCTTCTCGATGTAGTGCGGGTTGCAGTTGATGACGTTCGGGAACGTGCCGTTGTAGAGCCGGTGCTGGAAGAAGTGGCCTGCCTCGTGCAGCACGGTGTGCTCGGAGTCCGGGTCGGCGTCGGCCAGGTGCACGGTGTTCGACAGGTCGTACCACGGTCCGCTGGAGGACCCGGCCTGCCAGCGCAGCGTCAGCGTGGTGCAGGTCGCGGCGTTCGTCTCGGCGGTCGTCCAGCACGGGGTGGTGGAGTTGACACGGCGCGACCAGAGCAGGTTGACGGTGTCGAAGGCGTGCCAGGCGCGGCTCGCCGTGGTGGGCTTGACGGTGCCCAGGTTGACGCTCGCCGTCACGTTCGACTGCATCGGCGTGTCGTGGGTGTAGACCGTGCCGGATGCGTTGGCGACCCGCCACACCTGGTTGTTGCGGGTGGCGAAACGCACGTACAGGCGGTTCATGGAGGTGGTGTTGACCGGGGTGTGGCAGAGGTTGAACGAGCCGTCGGCCCCACCGGTCAGCTTGGTTCCGGTGTTCAGCTTCTGGATGGGATCGGTCGGTCTCTCCCGGCCCCAGAGCTCGACCGAGGCGTTGCGGGCGGCCCGGGTCAGGGTCGGCTTGTGGGTGCCCGCCTCGGCGGACTGGTAGTCGAACTGGAGGTTGCCGCTCATGCATATCGGCTGTGCGGCGGAGGCGGTACCCGCCGAGAGGGGCACGATGACGCCCGCGGCGAGTGCCATCGGCACCAGCAGGCGGAGCATGACGGTGGACCGGCGTAACATGGATGTCCTTCCGGAAGACGCGGGTCCGCCGGTCGGCGGGCCCGGGCATGGGTGAGGCCGGGTCGCCCCGGCCTCTCGCTCGCGTCATTTGCCTATGTCACTGGTGACGCCTCGTCGGGTGACGGGGCGTCCGAGCCACGAGCCATCGTGGGCTCAGCGCCGCACGGTCCGCCAGGGGCGCACGGAGTCACAGTCGGCGGTTCCGGCGTGCGCCTGTGCGCCCGGCGCGCGCTCGGGATGGCGAGCGCCTGAGACGAGCACCCGAACAGACCGCGACGGCATTCCCGTGGTGTCACAGTGCCCGGCGCATGCAGGCTCGCGGCCATCGGTCCAGACCGTGTGCCGCTTCGCTCTCGCGGATCTTCCGCAGACCAGGGGTGAGCCGGTTGTCGTCCATGACTTGAAAACCACAGCGCGCGTAGTAGGGGGCGTTCCAGGGGACCTGGGTGAACGTGGTGAGGGTCAGAGCGGGCGCCCCCTCGCTCCCGGCGTGGGCCGCCAGATGGTCCAGCAGCGACCGGCCGACACCGCGACGCGCGCTGTCCGGGTGCACCGAGACCTGCTCGACGTGGAGGTTGCCATCGACGCGGTCGGCGATCAGGTAGGCGACCGGGACGTCAGCGTCGTCGGCCACGACCCAGGCCAACCCGGCGTCGTGGTAGCGGGCGAGCTCGCCGAGCGGGAGCGGCTCGTCCTCGGCGATCTCCGGCATGCCGATGTCCCGGAAGCACTGCCCGGCGGCCCTCTCGATGTCCTGGAGGACGGGCAGTTCGTCCAGGCGCACGGATCGGATGTGCATGGACGCATTCTCCCTTTCAGCGGCCCGGAGCCGCCACCTCCGCCCAGACCGTCTTGCCGACGGGGTCGCGCGGGACCGCGCCCCAGCGGGTGGCGAGGATGTCCACCAGGAGCAGGCCGCGCCCCGACTCCTCCTCGGCGGACGGTGAGGGCGGGGAGGCCGGAGGCGGGACCGGGGAGGCGTCCGAGACCTCGATGCGGATTACCTCCCCTCGCGCTTCGAGCGCGAGGCGGAAGTCGCGTCCGGGCACGCGGCCGTGCCGCACCGCGTTGGCGGCCAGCTCGCCGACCAGCAGGGAGACGGTGCACGAGGTGTCCGACGCGGCCGGCCACCCCCACTCCTCCATGCGCCGCACGGCGAGCTTCCGGGCCAGCCGAGCCCCCTTGGCGGATGACGTGAACTGCCGTGTGAACGGCAGGGATTCGGGGTCGCCCGGGTGTGCCGCGCCCGGCTGCGGTTCCTCGTCGGGCGCGGTCGTCGTCATCAGCACGAAAGCCGTCCTTCGCTTCCTCGTTCGATCCGCAACGTAGGCAGATCATTACGTTCCGTGCTTCAGGATCGATCGGCGAGCCTAGGCTCGGAAGGGGATGAAGCCTTACCTTCCAGCACGTAAGAAACGGAAGTGATGTTTTGGCCAAGGATATTGATCCCGGGGTATCGATGGCGGCCCTGTTCGGCTCGCGGGTGCGCAGACTCCGTGTCGCCGCCGGGCTGACCCAGGCGGAACTGGGTGAGAAGGCGCATGTGGTCGCCAGCCGGATCACCCAGGTCGAGCGGGCCTCCGGGGCGAGACCGACGCTTGAACTGGCACGCACGCTGGACGACGCCCTCGCAGCGGACGACCTGCTGGTCGACTTGTGGCCGTACGTCTACCGCGAGACGTTCCCGGACTGGTCGCGCAGGTTCATGGAGTACGCGGAACGAGCGGTGTCCATCTGCGAGTACGCGGCGCATGTGGTGCCCGGCCTGCTCCAGACCGAGGACTACGCGCGAGCCCTGCTGAGCGTCGGCCGGACGCTCAGCGGCAAGGAGCAGTTGGAGGAACGCGTCGCGGCCCGGATCGGGCGGCAGGCACGACTCTGGTCACCGGGCCATCCCGAACTGTGGGTGATCCTGGACAAGTCGGTGCTGCGGCGTCCGATCGGAGGCCGCGCCGTCATGCGGGACCAGTTGGCGAGCCTCCTCGAAGCGGCCGAGGAGCGTCACATCACCGTGCAGGTGCTGCCGTTCGACCAGGGCGAGCATGGTGCGCTGGGCGGTTCCCTGACCCTGCTGACGATGCCGGACGGCTCGGAGACGGTCTACACGGAAGGCGCCGACTACGGCCAACTCGTCGAGGAACCGTCGGAGGTCAGGCCGTACAGGGAGACATACGATCGGCTGCGGGCGGCAGCCCTGCCCCCGCTCATGTCGCTCGACATGATCCGATCCGCGCTGGAGGACAACCGTGAAGCGAGTGTCCCGTCCCGATCTCAGCGGCGCCGAGTGGCGCAGGAGCAGCTACAGCAACCAGGAGGGTGGCAACTGCGTGGAGGTGGCCGACGGCTTCCCCGGCATCGTCCCCGTCCGTGACAGCAAGGCCCCGCACGGGCCGGTGCTGGCGTTCCCGTCGGCGTCCTGGGCTTCCCTCATAAGCGAGTTGAAGGCCGACAGCCGCGCCTGAGCGATCCGGGGGCCGGTGTGCGTCGGCTCCCCGGGCCCGCCGGGCCCTCGCCCACGAGGGTCCGGCGGGCCACGGACTCCCTTAAAGAACCGGGAGAAAGAACCTCCCACCCACCCACCCTTTCCCCTCGTCACCCGTACGGGTGACGAGCTTGCGGGTTTGAAAAGCGGGTGGTTACGTTCATCGCGACAACCGCAAAAAGTTGCGGCCCCCGGTCGGGACTGCCATCCCGGTCCGAGGGCCTCACCGATCAGGAAGCAGAGACCTTCCCGATGGCTGACTCGCAGTTTAGCGCGCGCTCACGCGCCCGCGCCGGTGCACCGACATCCGGCGTGATCCACGTACGCACCCGCCTCAACGCCAACTTCACCGTTCTCGCCAACGTCCTCGCCCAGCGGCCCGGCAGCGCGGTCACCGTCGGGGTCGCGGCGTACATCGCATCCCTGCCGGACGGCGCCCCGGTGAGCATCACCGCGCTGTGCGAGCACTTCTCCGAGGGCGAGATCCTGATCTCCCGCGCTCTGCGGGAGCTGGAGGCGTCCGGGCACCTGGAGCGGCGGCGCGAGCGCGGGCCGGACGGCCGGGTCCGTACCCGCACTTACTTCCACGACGTACCGCCGGGCGACGACGACCCGGATTCCACGCCGCCGCCCGGCCGCCGGTCCCGTCCCGCAGCCGTCCGCGTGCCGGTACCGGCTCCGCGTACGGCCTCCGACCCGGCGCCCCTGCCGCCTGCCCCGGCTCCGGCCGCCGCTCCCCCGGACCCGCTCCCGGCCGTGGTGCGGTCGCCGCAGACACCGTCCGCCCAGCCCGCTCCGCTCGGCGAGGCCGATCCGGACGCGGTACGGGTCCTGGCCTGTCTCCGCAACGCCGACCCCCGGCTGATCCTCTCCGAGAGCGAGGCCGCCCGGCTCGCCCCGGATGTGGCCCGGTGGCTCGCGGCGGGCGTGTCCCCCGCCCGGATCACCGAGACGCTCACCGCCGGCCTGCCCGAACGCTTCCTGGCCCGCCCGGCCCGCATCCTGGCCTTCCGCCTCGGCGATCTGCCCCTGCCCGCACCCGCCTCGGCCCCGCCGCCCGCCAAGCCCGCCGTCCTGCCCCTCCAGACCTGCGACGGCTGCGAACGCGCCATCCGCGCGGCCCGGCCCGGCCAGTTGTGCCGCGACTGCCGCATGGAGCAGGAGTCGCTCCGTGCGGCCTGCTGATTCATCGAGCATGGGGAGCGACACCATGAGCATGGTGTCGCGCATGGCAACCAAGAAGGTCACCGTGACGATCCCGGAGGACCTCCTGGAGGAGATCCGCTCCGAAGTGACCGAGCGCGGCCTGTCCGCGTACTTCAGCGAGGCGCCGCGCCTGGAGCGGGAGCGGGACCGGCTCCGGGAGCCGGTCGACGAGGTCCTGACCCGTGCCGGTGTGAGCGTGAGCCCGTAGGGGTGGTCACCGCTTCGGCCGCCGAGGGCGGAACGGCCTCGGCGGAGTCGGCGAGCGCGTTCCAGGTCGGTGCGGTGCGGCGCGCCGACGAGCGATTAGACTCGATGTACACATTTGGAATATCGATCCAGTACGAGAGTGGCAGGGTGCCTGCCGGGTCGCGGGGCCCGGTGACGGCACGTCGAGCGAGGAGAGGCCGGAACCGTCCATGAACGCCGAACAGCACTCAGCCGTCACCGCATCCGGCCTGTACGACCGGTCCGGAAAGCACTACTCCCTGGACGACCCCCGCTGGCGGGGCGAGGACGGCAGCCCCCTCGCCGTCAGCCCGCTGCCGGGCCTGCGTCCCGAGCAGATCGACACCGCCGAACGGTCCCTGTGGCGCTACCACGCGGCCCTGCCCGTCCCGGCCGCCCGCCGGGTGAGCCTGGGCGAAGGATGCACGCCGATGATCCCGCTCGACTGGGACGGTCGGCGCGTCCACTTCAAGCTGGAGTGGTTCAACCCGACCTCCAGCTTCAAGGACCGGGGCGTGTCGGTGATGGTGTCCCACCTCGCGGCGCACGGCGCCGACCGCGTACTGGAGGACAGTTCGGGCAACGGCGGTTCCGCGGTGGCCGCCTACGCCGCCGCTGCCGGCATCCGCGCCAAGATCATCGTTCCCGCCGCCACCTCGGAGGCCAAGATCCTCCAGGCCCGTGCCTACGGGGCCGAGATCGAGCTCGTGGCCGGCACCCGCGACGAGGTCTCGGACGAGGCGATCCGCCAGTCGGAGCGGATCCCCTACGCCAGCCACAACTGGCACCCCATGTTCATCCAAGGCACCAAGACCATCGCCTACGAGATGTGGGAGTCCCTCGGCTTCACCGCACCCGACAACATCGTCCTGGTGGCCGGAGCGGGCAGCAACATCATCGGGTGCGACATCGCCTTCGGCGAGTTGCTCGACGCCGGCCAGATCGACAGGCGCCCGCGCCTGTTCGTCGGGCAGCCCGAGCACTGGGCGACCATCGCCGACACGTTCAACGGCATCGACCCGGCTCAGCGCGGCGAGCGGATACCGACGATCGCCGAGGGCGCGTCCATCGCCCACCCGGTGCGGCTGCCCGAGGCGGTGGAGGCCGTCCGCCGCTCCGGCGGCGCCGCCTATGCCGTCCCGGAAGCGGAGATCCACGCCGCGATCCGCTCACTGAGCTCGCGAGGGCTGTACGCCGAGCCGACCAGTAGCGTCGCCGCGGCGGCCCTCGACCACTTCATCGCGACGGGCGACATCGCGTCGGGCGAGACCACCGTGGTCGTGCTCACCGGTGCGGGGCTGAAGTCCGCCGAGAAGATGGCCTCGGTGTTCGCCGGGCCCGCCGACCGAGCCGCCGACTGAGCCCGTGCCGGGAAAGGACAGCGCGATGGCACACCCCTCCCAGGACGATCCCACCGACGAACACCCCGTACAGGAGGACGAGCACCTCGTACGGGAAGCCGAGCGCATCGCCGTCGCCATCGGGCGCATGTTCCCGGGCCTGTGCGAAGTCGTCCTGCACGACCTGCGCCGGCCCGACAGCGCCATCCGCGTCATCGAGAACAACCTGTCCGGGCGGCGGGTCGGCGACTCCGCCACCGAGCTGGGGCTGCGCCGCATCGCGGACCCCGACTACCCCAGCGTCATCCAGAACTACAGCAACCGGTTCCCCGACGGACGCCCGGCCAAGAGCACCTCGATCGGCATCAAGAACGCCGATGGGCGTTACGTCGCGGCCCTCTGCCTGAACCTGGACGTCAGCACGCTGTCCCCGCTGGCGATCACCCTGGCCAACCTCGTCGCCACGGACGCCGAGCACCGAGGTGAGGTCCTGGAGACGCTGCGCGACCGCACCGGACGTGAACTCCGGTCGGCCATCGACTCCTTCGCCGCCGAACGCTCCAGCACCCCCCGCGGCCTCAACCGCGACCAGAAGCGCGAACTGGTCCGGCGGTTGCATCGCGAGGGGTTCTTCGAGACCCGGAGTTCCGCACAGCTCATCGCCGACCGGCTCGGCGTCTCCCGGGCGACCGTCTACAACTACACGAAGTAGCCACCCCGGGCACCCGCCGGAACAACCCTGTCATGACCGGGGAAACCGCCGTCTTCGAGCGGGCCGGGGCCTCCAAGTCCGGCGAGGTCGTCCGGGACTTGGCGGCTCCCGCGCGAACCGCGGTGCTCCGCCGCCCGTGACGGCAATGGGGACTGACAGATCGTCGCCGGTGTGGTTACGATGCCGCCGATGAAGAACTTCTCCTCTCGTGGATTGGGGGAATCGTGTCCGCAAGGTGAGTGCTGATGGCACATCACCTCGTGAACAGGATTCCGTCCCGCCTGCTGATGTGGCGGCGCGTACGCGAGTACGCCGTGCCACCGTCCATGATCGAGACCGCGACCGCGCGGCGTGCGGCCGGTGACTGGGCGGGGGCCTGCGCCGCCGCCCGTATCGACGTCGATCTCGATCTTCGCGCCGTGCGCGAGCGCCACGGCACCGAACTCGTCACCCGTCTCCGTGCGGATCTGCTCCGGCTGGCGCCGGATCTGCTGCGCTGGCACATGCCCCGGATCGCCCCCGACGGGCGGCTGCGGCCCGGCCTGACCGTCTGCCTGGCCCGCTACCCGGCTTCCGGCGCCGCGTCGCCGCACCTGGTGGTGCGGACGCCTCCGGCCTGGGCGGACGCCGGGCAGCGGATGTCCCTGGCCCTGTGGGAGGGGCCCGGGAGCGGCCCTTCCGGACACCATCCGCATCCGCATCCCGACCGGCGTTTCCTGCTCGACCTGCACCGGCACCTGTGGGACGCCGGGCGGAGTACCGAACTGGCGCGGCGCTGCGGTGCGGACGGTGCGTTGGGAGCGGGCGGAGCGCCGTCCGTGGAGCCGTGCTCGCCCGGTGGGCCCTCCGCTCCCGACTCCCCTTGGGCGGTGGGTCGTTGGGCCGCCGAGGCGGAGTTGCTGCTGCGGGCCGAGGGGCGATCTCGCGGTGCGTTCACTGTGCGGCTCGGTGCGCGCAGCCGCGCCGTGCTCGAACTCTTCGCCCCCGACGACAGCCATGTCCCGGCCCTCCGGCCGCTGCGGGAGTCGTTGCCGCCGCAGGAGGTCGCGGCGCTTCCGGTGCTGCCGGAGGCGGCGGCCCGGGTCCTTCCGGACCTGGAGCTGCTGCGGGCCGGGCTGGTCGCGCCCGGTCGGCTGCATCCGCTCGTCGCCGCGGCGCTGGCGGAGTCCGGTGCGGCGCCCATGGTCGGTGCGGCATCCGCGTCCGGTCCGGCTTCGGTGGCCGGTGCCGCTGCCGGGCCCGGTGATCCGCACCGGGTGGAGTGCCGGGGCGAGGTCCACCGAATCGCGCTGCGGGACGGGGGGCTGACGGCGGTCGACCACGATCCGGCCCAACTGCGGCGCGAGGAGCTGCTGGTGGTGCTCGGCGGGCCGCCGCTGCCCTGCCTGCGGGCGATCGACGCGGTGCACCGCAGCCCTCAGGAGCTGCCCGCGGTGCGGGAGCGGCTGCGCCACGGTGACGTGGCCGGGGCGCTGGCCGTCGTCGAGGGACTGCTCGGCCCCGGTGCGGTCCTGCGCGACGGGCCGCTGCGGGAGGAGCTGAGGTCGGCCGCGGCACGCCGCATCGACCACGGTCTCTTCCGCGCGGGGCTGGTCGCCGTGCACCCCGCCGCCGGTACGGAAGCCGCCGGTACGGGGGCGGGCCGCCGCCCCCGGCTGAACCGCCACACACCTCCCGCGATCCGCCGCAAGCGAGCCGATCGAGCCCGTCCCCGCACCACCCTGACCCGCTGACCGGCCGTTCCCGCCGGAGTCCCTTCACCCGCGCAGCACTCCCCAACACGTCCGGGGCGGGCCGTCCCGCCCCCTGTCCCGAACCAGGTGATGCCCATGTCCTCCAGCACCTTCCTGCCCACCGCTCCCCCGGCCGACGGTGCCGGCGACGCCGACCGCGTAACCGGCGCCCGTCTCGCCGTGGCCGACGATCTGCTGTCCATGCTGCGAGCGACCACCACCGAACCGCGCGCCGACGAGCGGCTCGAAGCGCTCACCCTGGCCGTCGCGGCCGATCTGCCCGTACTGCTCTGGGGGGAGCCGGGCATCGGCAAGACCGCGGCCCTGACGCAACTCGCAGCCTCCCTCGACCTGCCACTGACGACCGTGATCGCCAGCGTCCACGAGCCGTCCGACTTCTCCGGACTGCCCGTCGTGGGCGACGACCCGGCCGTACAGGGGGTACCGATGGCGCCGCCGCAGTGGGCCGTGGAACTCGTGCGGGCCGGGCGGGGGCTGCTCTTCCTGGACGAGCTCTCCACCGCCACCCCGGCGGTCCAGGCCGCGCTGCTGCGGGTCGTCCTGGAGCGGAGGGTCGGTGCGCTGCGGCTGCCGCCGGGGGTCCGGATCGTGGCGGCCGCCAATCCGCCCGCGTCGGCGGCGGACGGATGGGATCTGAGCGCGCCGCTGGCCAACCGTTTCGTGCATCTGCACTGGACGCACGACCGGGAGGTGGTGGTGCGCGGGCTGGGCGGGGTCTGGCCCCGGGCCGAGCTGCCCCGGCTTGCGCCGGAGCGGCTGCCGGAGGCGGTGGCCTTCGCCCGGCGCGCGGTCTGCGGCTTCCTGGAGGCCCGGCCGACGCTGGTCCACCGGCTGCCGAACAGCGAGACGCGGCGCGGCGGCGCCTGGCCCTCGCCCCGGAGCTGGGAGGCGGCGCTGACCTTGCTGGCCTTCGGCACGGCGGCCTCCGCCTCCCGGGAGGTGCTGGCGCTGCTGGTGCGGGGCGCGGTGGGGGACGGACCGGGGCTCGAACTCCTGGCCCACCTGGACCGGATGGAGCTGCCGGACCCCGAGTCACTGCTGGCCGATCCGGCCGCCGCCGAACTGCCGGAGCGGGGCGATCTGCGCCAGGCGGCACTGGACGCGGTGGTGGCGGCCGTGGGGGCGCGGCCGGAGCGGGAACGCTGGGAGGCGGGCTGGGCGGTGCTGGTGCGGGCGATGGAGACCGGTGCCCCGGATCTGCTGGTCGCCCCGGCGAAGACGCTGGCCGCGCTGCGGCGCGACGACTGGGAGGTGCCGGAGGCGGTGGAGCGGCTGACCGGGGTGGTCGGCCTGGCCCGGCGGGCGGAGCGGTCGGTGGTGCGGGTGGCGGAACGGGCGGCGGCCGGGGCCGGGCGTACGGCGGAGGCGGGCCGATGACAAGGAACGCGAAGCGTCCGCTGCCGCGTCCGGCGCGGGTTCCGGCTCCGGCGCGGCAGCCCGTGCCCGGCCCGGCCGGCCGGGCCGGGCGCGCCCTGGACATGGAGAAGTTGCTGGCCGCCCGGCTGCACGCGGTGAAGGTCCGCCCCTATCTGGCCGACGCGCTGTTCGCGCTGCGCGTGGTGGAGGACCGCTCGGTGCCGACGATGGCGGTGGACGCGCACTGGCGCGTCTACGTCTCCCCCGGCTTCGTGGCGCGCACCCCGCTGGAGGAACTGGCGGGTGTCTGGGTGCACGAGGTCTCCCACCTGCTCCGGGACCACCACGGGCGCAGCGAGGCATACGCGCGGGAGCACGGGGAGTACGGTCCGGGCGAGTCGCTGCGGCGGAACATCGCCGCCGACTTCGAGATCAACGACGACATCTACGGCGACGGGCTGCCGCACCCGGCCGGTGCGGTGCTGCCGTCGCTGCTGGGGCTGTCCGACGGGCTGCTGATGGAGGAGTACCTGCGGACGGCCTCGATGTCGGGGCTCGCCGCCGACCTGGCCTGGCTGGACTGCGGCAGCGGCGCCGACGGGCGGGAGCGGCCGTGGGAGCTGGGGCCGGGCGGGGCGTACGGGCTGAGCAGGCAGCAGCGGGACGCGGTCCGCTTCCGGGTCGCCGAGGGGATCAAAGGACGGCCGGGCGACGCGCCGGAGGGCTGGCGCCGGTGGGCCGAGGAGGCGTTTCATCCGCCGCAGCCGTGGCGGCGGCTGCTGGGGTCGGCGATCCGCTCGGCGGCGGGCGCACCGGGGGCGGGCGAGAACCACAGCTACCGGCGGCCCTCCCGGCGTTCGGCCGGTGTCCCCGGCGTGGTGCTGCCGAGCCTGCGCCGTACGCCGCCCCGGGTCCGCGTCGTGATCGACACCTCCGGATCGGTGAGCGACGCCGAGCTGGGCAGCGCACTGCTGGAGGTGGTGGCGATATCGCGGGCGGTGGGCGGGCGGCGCGACCTGGTCTCGGTGATCTCATGCGACGCGGCGGCCGGGGTCGCCGTGCCCCTGTGCCGGGCCGAGGACGTGGAGCTGGTCGGGGGCGGCGGTACGGATCTGCGCTCCGGTTTCGAGCGGGCGCTGCGCCGCGGGCCCCGCCCGGACGTGATCGTGGCCCTGACCGACGGTCAGACGCCGTGGCCCTCCGCGCAGCCGCCCTGCCGCACCGTCGTCGGCCTCTTCCCGCGCCCCGCCCGCGCCGTGGACGAGGACGATCCCCTCTACGTCCCAGACGCCCCGCCTCCCTGGGCGCGCGTGGTCACCATCGGCTGAGAGCCCGCCCGCGATCCCCGGGCGGTCACCCGCGCGCCGGCCGGGGAGGAGTGGGTCGCCTCGCTCCGGAGTGGCAGCCCTCGGCGGTACGGGTGGCGGGGAAAAGGGCTGGAGGCGGCGCGGGCGCGGATGGGAGCGTGGGCCCGTGAACACCATCGACGACGTCGTCACTCTGGCCGCCGCCCACGGCCTGCACCTGTCCGCGCGGGACGCCACCGTGAACGAGGCGGGCCTGGACTACCGGGTCGTCATGGCCTTGGACACGAGCGGCCGCAGGTGGGTGCTGCGCGTGCCGCGCCGCGCCGACGTCGCCGAGGGCATGGCCGCCGAGAGGCGCATCCTCGGCCTGGTCGCCCCCGTCCTGGCCGAGGACGGTGTCGCGGTCCCCGACTGGCGGGTCCGCGCCCCCGAGCTGATCGCCTATCCGGCCCTGCCCGGCGCCCCGGGCCTGACCCTGACCGATAACGGAGAGCCCGACTGGCACATGGACCCCGCCGGCCCGGACTACGCCGAGCGCCTGGGGCACCTGCTGGCCCGTCTGCACTCCATCGCCCCGGAGCGGGCCGGGGCCGCGGGTGTCGAGGTCCGCACCCCGGCCCAAGTACGTCAGGCGTGGCGGGACGACATCGCCCGCGTGAGCGAGGCCTTCACCGTCTCCCCCGCCCTGGCCGAGGCCTGGCGGGCCTGGCTCGAGGACGACACCTGCTGGCCCGAGCGGACCGTGATGACCCACGGCGAGATCTACCCCGCGCACGTGCTGCTGGACGAGGAGGGTGCGATCACCGGGGTTCTGGACTGGACCACCGCCCGCGTGGACGACCCCGCCCGTGACCTGTCCTTCCAGTACGGCGCCGCGGGCGAGGAGATGCTGCGGGCCACTCTCACCGCGTACGAGCGGGCGGGCGGGCACGTCCATCCCGGCCTGGCGGCCCAGGCCAAGCACCTGTGGGACGCCTCCCCGATCGGGTACGCCCTGTACGCGCTGACCACCGGCGCCGAGACCGACCGGGCCACCGCGGCGGCGATGCTGAACCCCGGAGCCTGACGCCGCCCGGGAACGGCGGGACGCGGAGGCGGGGCCGGCTGAGTTCCGCAACCGGCCGGTACCGATCGGCCACCTGGACACTCAGCACTTGCACCGACCATTGCCCCGCGCAATACTTAGCCACATGGCTAAGTATTCGGCGGAGCTGGACGTCGTGTTCGTCGCCCTCGCCGACCCCACCCGGCGCGCCGTCGTCCGGCGCCTCGGCCACGGGCCCAGGAGCGTCGGCGACCTCGCCCGCGAGTTCCCGATGACCCTCCCCTCGTTCATGAAGCACGTGCGGACGCTCGAGTCGAGCGGGCTCATACACACCGTCAAGTCCGGCCGGGTGCGCAGCTGCGTACTCAACCGCGAGCGGCTCGCCCTCGTCGACGACTGGCTCGCACAGCAGCGCCGGATCTGGGAGGAGCGCACCGACCGACTCGAGCAGTTCGTCACCGACCCTGAGGAGAACAGGCAGTGAACCGCGACCCCGACTTCGAATTCGGCTCCGACCCCGGCCCCGGCTTCGACCCCGACCTCGATCTCGTCCTGGAGCGGATCATCCGCGCACCGCGCGCGACCGTCTGGCGCGCCTGGACCGACCCGGCCCGGCTCGAACGGTGGTGGGTCCCGGCCCCGGCCCGCTGCCGGGTGGACCACCTGGAGCCGAGGCCCGGCGGGGCGTTCGTGACGCGGCTGAGCGAGGACGGGGGCGGGTTCGTCCCGCACCTGGACGCATGCTTCCTCGCCGTCGACGAACTCCACCGGATCGTGTTCACCAACGCGGTCGACAGCGCCTGGCGCCCCGCCGATCCCACCCCGGTCGCGATGACCGCCACGATCACACTCGCCGACCACCCGGAGGGCACCGACTACCGGATGGTCGTGCGGCACGGCGACCCGGAGGCCCGCGCCCGTCACGCGAAGCTCGGCTTCGCCGAGGGCTGGGGGTCGGTCGCCGACCAGCTGACCGCCCTCGCCGAGAGCACGGACACGCGACGGGCTGCGCGATGAGGATCGCCCTCACCGCCTTCACCACGCTCGACGGGGTCAGCCAGGGGCCCGGCTCGCCGGACGAGGACACCAGCGGCGGTTTCGGCCGCGGCGGCTGGCTCGTCCCCCACATGGACGGAACGTTCGTCCGGCGCGCCTCCGACTGGCTCGACCTCGCCGACGGCCTGCTGCTGGGCCGGCGTACCTACGAGGCGTTCGCACGCGACTGGCCGGCGGTCACCGACCCGGCCGACCCGTTCGCCGAGCGGATGAACACGCTGCCGAAGTACGTCGTGTCCAACACCCTCGCCGAGGGGACCTGGCACCCCACGACCGTGCTCGGGGGCGACCCGGTCGGCGCGGTCGCCGAGCTCAGGGCACGGCCGGGGCGGGAGCTCCAGATCCACGGCAGCGCCCGCCTGGGGGACGCGCTGCTGGCCGCCGGCCTGATCGACACGCTCCGCCTCGTGGTCGCGCCCACGGTGCTCAGGGCCGGCCGCCGTCTGATGTCCGGCCCCGGCGCCCCCTGCGGTCTCCGGCTGGTCCGCCACGAGGCGACGCCGAACGGACTGCTGCTCCTGGAGTACGAGACGACGGGCGAGGCGTCACGGGGTACGTACGAGGGCGTCACCGCCTTCGCACGGTAGCCCGGGCGGGCCGCCCGGCGCGGGCGGGCTACAGCGGGGCCGCGCTCCGGGAGGGGGCGGCGGTGCTGGCGCGGACGGTGAGGGCGGGGTCGGGGGCGCGGCTGTGTTCGACGCGGTGACCGGCGGCGACGTCCCTGAGCCGGCGGGCGGCCAGGGCGCCGTAGGCGGCGATGTCGCGGCGCAGCGCGGTCAGTCCGGGGTGGACCAGCCGGCACAGCGGTGAGTCGTCCCAGGCCACCAGGGAGACATCGGCGGGGACGCGGGCGCCCAGGCTCTGCGCGGCGCTCAGGCCGGAGACGGCCATCACGTCGTTGTCGTAGAGGATCGCGGTGGGGCGGTCCTCCCCCTCCAGCAGGGCGCGGGTGGCGGCACAGCCCTGTTCGCCGCTGTAGTCGGCCTCCACGCTCCGGCCGGTGACGCCTCGCTCGGCGGTGGCGGCGGCGAACGCCTCGGTGCGGACAAGGGTGTGCCGCAGCGCGGCGGGACCGGTGACGTGGGCGATGGAGCGGTGCCCGAGGCCGGCGAGGTGGGTGACGGCGGTGCGCACCCCGGCCGCGTCGTCGCTCCACACCGCGGGCAGGCTTCCGGTGCCGACGGGCGCGCCGATCACCACGGCGGGCAGGCGCAGCTCCTCCAGAGCGCGTATCCGGGGGTCGTCCACCCGCAGGTCGACCAGGAAGACGCCGTCGACCTTGCGCTGCGCCCACCAGGCCCGGTAGGTGGCCGTCTCGGCGTCCGCGTCGGGCGCGACGGTGAACAGCAGGGAGGTGCCGTCCCCGGACAGCTCGTCCTGGATGCCGGAGACCAGCTGCATGAAGAACGGTTCGATGCCCAGGGAGCGGGCGGGGCGGTCCACCACCAGCCCGAAGGCCCCGGCCCGGCCGTCCGAGAGGGCCCTGGCCGCGCTGTTGGGCTGCCAGCCCAGCTCCTGCGCGATGGCGAGCACTCTGGCGCGGGTCGCCTCCGACACCCCGGGGCGGCCGTTGAGCGCGAAGGACACCGCGCTCTTGGTGACCCCCGCACGGCGGGCGATGTCCACCATCGTGGGACGCTTCACCGCTCCTCCCTCCCGCCCGCGGTCGCCGGCGAACCGGGGCTCATCCTAGAGCGGCCCGCTCACGCCCGGAACACGCGTTCCGAAGGCCGCCCGAAGGCCCTGGTCCGGCCCCGGGGAGGGCCCGTACATCACCCGCGCCCGCCGGGGTAGGAGGCGAAGAGGACAACCGAGCGCAAAGGGTGCGGCTCGTCTCGGCGGGCACCCGTGAACAGCTGGAGGAACCGTGCCGGGCATTCTGAGCAAGATCGCCATGTTCGCCCGAACCCCGCAGGGTCGCCGACTGACCCGGCAGGCCAAGAGGGCGGCCTCCGACCCCAGGAAGCGGTCCCAGGCCAAGCAGGCCCTGAGCAGGCTGCGCGACCGGGGGCCGGGACGCCGCTGAGGCGCACCGCCCCTGTCCGGCCGCCGGCCCCGGGTACGGCCGCTTCCCCGGGCACCCCCGAGCACCGCCGCCCGCCGCCGTGTCTCCACGGCGGCGGGCGGCGCCGTGCTGCCAGGATGGGCGCATGACCGGTATCAGGATCGGGGACGGCGGCGGTTCCGGCGGGATCTCCCTCGTCCACACGGCGGATCTGGCCCCCTCCGTACGCGCGGCGGCCCGGTCCCTGCTCGACGAGGTGTTCGAGAGGGACATGACCGACCAGGACTGGGAGCACGCCCTGGGCGGTGTGCACGCGCTGGCCTGGGAGGGCGCGGAGCTGGTGGGTCACGCCTCACTGGTGCAGCGGCGGCTGCTGCACGGCGGCCGGGCGCTGCGCACCGGCTACGTGGAGGGGGTGGGGGTCCGCGCCGACCGGCGCGGGCGCGGGTACGGGGCGGCGCTGATGGGGGCGCTGGAGCGGGTGGTGCGCGGCGCGTACGACCTGGGTGCGCTGGCCTCCACCGACGAGGCGCTGGACTTCTACGCGACGCGCGGCTGGCTGCTGTGGCGGGGGCCCGTCTCGGCGCTCACCCCCTCGGGCACCGTGCGCACGGAGGAGGACGACGGGTGCGTGCACGTGCTGCCGGTGGCCGGTGGTGCGGAGCTGGACGCCTCCGGTGAGCTGGTCTGCGACTGGCGCGAGGGCGATCTGTGGTAGTCGTCCGGCTCCGCCCGCGGGGTCAGGTGTCCGGCGCGGGGTCGGGGCGGGCCGTATCCGTCCGGCGGGTTCCGCCGCCCGGTCCACCACGGCCCGTGCGGGCGGGTCCGTCGAAGGCGCACCGGGTTTCCGCCGGAGCGGCCAGGGGCACCGCGGCCGTTCCGGCGGCGATCCCGCGCAGACGGATTGTCTGCGGATGCCAGGGGTGTCATGCTCACAACTCCTGTCGGTAAACCGGCGGTAACCCCCTACTGCACCGTGAGGAGCCGCACGTGAGCGATCCCCGAACCCAGCGGCGCACACCGTCCGACGCCACCCCGGACACGCCGGGCACACCGGCCGCGCCGGACACCCCCGCCCGTACACCGGGCAGCAGCCGCCGCAGCGTCCTGCGCGCCACCGCCGCGACGGCCGGGCTCGGCCTCGCCGGGCTCCCCGCGGCCGCGGCCCACGCCGCCGCAGGCCCCACCGCCGTCCGTACCACCGCCACCGGGCAGGCCGATGCCGCGGGAGCCGGCTCCTACCAGGTGGGACGCGGCATCGCGGACGCCACCGGCGAGGTGGCCGAGGTCGGCATGATGGGCTACGGGCGCACCGACCAGCAGGCCCAGGGCCTGCACAACCGGCTGCGGGCCCGCGCCTTCGTCATCGCCGACCGGGCCGGGGACGGGAGCGCCGGGGAGCGGGTGGCCCTCGTCGTGGTCGACTCCCCCATGATCTTCTCCAGCGTGCACCAGGCGGTGCTGCGCGCCCTGGACGAGCGGTACGGCGGCCTCTACAACGCCCGCAACACCATGATCACCGCCACCCACACCCACGCCGGGCCGGGCGGCTACTCCCACCACCTGCTCTACAACATCACCACGCTCGGCTTCCACGCCAAGACCTTCGACGCGGTCGTGCGCGGCATCGTGGAGGCCGTGGGCCGGGCCCACGCCGATCTGGCGCCTTCCGAACTCGCCCTCTCCCATGGGGAGTTGCGCGGAGCCAGCGTCAACCGCTCCCGCACCGCCTTCGAGCGCAACCCGGCCGACGTCAGAGCCCACTTCCCCGACGCCGTCGACCCGCTCACCACGCTGCTGCGGATCGAGCGGCAGGGGCGGCTGGTGGGCGCGGTCAACTGGTTCGCCACCCACTGCACCAGCATGTCCGGCGACAACCGGCTCATCAGCGCCGACAACAAGGGATACGCCGCCTACCACTGGGAGCGCGAGGTGGCGGGCGCGGACTATCTGGCCGACGACGCACCCGAGTTGATCACCGCCTTCGCGCAGACCAACGCCGGCGACATGTCCCCCAACCCCGACCTGGAGCCGCCCACCACGCCGGAGGACTTCGAGCGCACCCGGGCCAACGGTCTGCTCCAGTACCAGGCCGCCGCACGGCAGTTGGACCGGCCCGGCACCCGGCTGTCGGGCGGCGTGGACTCCCGGCTGGTGTACGTGGACCTCTCCGACGTCACCGTGGGGCCGGAGTTCACCGGCGACGGGCGCACCCACAGGACCGCCAGGCCGGCCGTCGGCGCGGCCATGGCGGCGGGCAGCACGGAGGACGGGCCGGCCTTCCCCGGCTTCTCCGAGGGCGAGAACCCCTTCTGGGACGCCATCTCCGACTCGGTGGTCTACACCGTCTCGCCGGAGCTGCGCGACGCCCACGCGCCCAAGGCGATCGCCGTGCCCATCGGGGAGATGAACCGGGTCTACCCCTGGGTGCAGGAGATCGTCCCCGTGCAGCTGGTGCGGATCGGCCGCCTGTACCTGATCGGCGTCCCCGGCGAGGTCACCATCGCGGCGGGGCTGCGGCTGCGGCGCACCGTCGCACAGGCCACCGGCGCGGACCTGGACGACGTACTGGTGGCGGGCTACGCCAACTCCTACTTCCACTACCTCACCACCCCCGAGGAGTACGACGCCCAGCACTACGAGGGCGGCAGCACCCTCTTCGGCCGCTGGCAACTGCCCGCGATCCAGCAGGTCTCGGCGGAGCTGGCCCGTGCAATGCGCGAGGGGCGGGCGCTGCCGGCCGGCCCGGAGCCGCCCGACCTGTCCGCCGCGCCGCTCGCCCTCCAGCCGCCGATCGTGCTGGACGCCCCGCGGATCGGGCGCTCGTTCGGTGACGTGCTGAGCCAGCCGCGCGAGGGCTACCGGGCCGGTGAGCGGGTCACGGCGGTGTTCGCCGGCGCCCATCCCGGCAACGACCTGCACCGGGGCAGCACCTATCTGCGGGTGGAGCGGTACGAGGACGGGGTGTGGCGCACGGTCGCCGACGACGGCGACTGGTCGACGGCCTTCCGCTGGGAGCGCGACGGGATCGCCGCCTCGAAGGTGACCGTCACCTGGGACGTGCCCGCCGGCGCCGCCCCCGGCCGCTACCGCGTCCGCTACCACGGCGACGCCAAGCCCCTGGTGGGCGGCGCCCGTTCCTTCTCCGGCACCACGCGCACGTTCACCGTGCTGGCCTGATCCTTCCCGGTGGCCGGGCGTCCCGCACTATGCTCCACCGGGCCGCCCGGCCCGCCGGGGAGGTGGGTGGAGTGACGTACGAGCCGGTACCGCTGCACCGGCTGGAGGTGCCCGCGCCGAACGAACTGCCGTTCGCCATCGGCTCCTTCGACACCATCGGGCCGCTGTCACGCGCCGGCTTCCCGCACCGGCACGTCTTCCACGAGATCGTGTACGTCACCAGCGGCCGCGGCACGCATGTGGTGGACGCGGTGCCGTGGCGGCTGAGCCCGCCGAACCTCTGCGCGGTCACTCCCGGGCAGGTGCACCACTGGCGCGGGGTCTCGGGCCTGAACGGCTGGGTGGTGCTGTTCACCGACGACTTCCTGCTGGAGCACCCGGAGGACCGCGAGACGCTGCGGGGCCTGCGTGAGCGGCCGTGGCTGCGGCCGCCGCGCGACGAGGCGGTGCGGCTCTCGGCGCTGCTGCGGGAGATGGACCGGGAGTACCGCGCCCGGGGCGAGGGATTCGCCTCCGTCCTCCAGTCCTATCTGCACGTCCTCCTCGTCCGCGCGAGCCGGCTGCCCGGCGGCGGCCCGCCCGCCGCCGCGGCCGGGCCGGAGGGCGGACGGGCCTCCGAGGCGGCCCGGAAGTTCGGCCGGCTACTGGAGGAGCCGGAGGCGGGACGGCTGTCGGTGCGCGAGTGCGCGGCGCGGCTGGGAGTGTCGGCCGGCCATCTGAACGAGACGGTCAAGCGGGCCACCGGGCGCACCCCGGGAGAGCTTCTGCGGCGAGCGCGGGTGCTGGAGGCCAAACGGCTGCTGACGGGGACGGGGATGACGGTGGGCCAGGTGGCCCGGCGGACAGGCTTCGCCGATCCGGCGTACTTCTGCCGCTTCTTCCGCCGGGAGACCGGTGTCACCCCCGGCGCCTTCCGCAGCGGGGCGGGGGCGGACGGCGGGGCGGACCGGGGCGGGGCCGGAGCGAATCACCACGACCGCTGAGTTCTGTCCATCGCCTCCGCTCGGGCACCCACATAGGTTCAGACCTGCTCGCGAAAGGTCCATACCACATTCCCCGACAGCAGGAGAAACCGTGGAAGACCACCACACCCCCCGCCCCGGAGCCGGCTCCGGGGCGGCCTCCGGGTCCGGCCCCGGCTCCGGGCCGCGCCCCATCAGCCGCAAGAGCGTGCTCAAGGGGGCGCTGCTGGCCGCTCCCCTGCCGCTGCTCGTCGGCGGTGCGCCGGCCCTGGCCCGCACCCTGCGGCCGTCGTCCGCCGGCGAGCAGCTCCCGCTCACCCCGTACTGCGACGACGGGGACGACCCCACACCGCCGCAGATGGAGGGCCCGTACTTCAAGCCGAACTCGCCGCGCCGCACCTCACTGGTCGACGCGGGCACCCGGGGCACACGGCTGACCGTCAGCGGCTACGTGTTCGGCCGGGCCTGCCAGCCGATCGCGGACGTGCTGCTGGACTTCTGGCAGGCGGACGCGGACGGCGCCTACGACAACACCGGCCACCGGTTCCGAGGCCACCAGTACACCGACGCGCGGGGGGCGTTCGAACTCACCACGATCGTCCCCGGCCTGTATCCGGGCCGCACCCGGCACATCCACGTCAAGGCGCAGGCGCCGGGCCGTCCCGTGCTGACCACCCAGCTCTACTTCCCGGGCGAGCCGCGCAACGGCACCGACGCGATCTTCGACCCCGCGCTGCTGATGAACGTGCGGACGGCCGGCTCGGCGAAGGAGGCGACGTTCGACTTCGTCCTCGACGTCTCCCAGACGCCGCCGCCCACCCCGCCCCCGGACGGCCCCGGCGGCACCTGGCGCGCGGGGGTGAATTACGGGGCCGGGGACCGGGTGGAGTACGGCGGAGCCTCCTACACCTGCCTCCAGGCGCATCTGTCCCAGACCGGCTGGGAGCCGCCGAACACCCCGGCCCTGTGGCGGCGGGCCTGATCCCCACCGCCTGATCCCCGCCCGCCGGGTCTCGTCGCCCGGGCCCGTCACCGGAACCCGGTGGTGGGCCCGGGCGTGGTCAGTCGGCCGCCGCGGCCCCGGTGCTCGGACCCCGGTGGGATCCGAGGCAGGCCAGGAGTCCGTCGCGGTGCAGTCCGGCGACCGGCTCCATCAGGTCGGGGTGGCGCAGCAGGGGCGCGGCATCCCGGTCGAGCCCGTCGGGAGCGGCCAGCCTCCGGAAGTCGACCGCCGGCCCCCGCGCGTGCTCGCTGCGCAGGGCGCCGGCCACCGCCTCCTCCACCAGATCCGGCGAGGTCAACAGGCAGGCCGCCCAGCTGGCGAGGACCTCGTCCACCCAGGTGCGCCAGGCGCTCCCCGTCTCGCCGGGCTCGCGCGGCACGGGGATCCACGGCAGTCCGGCGGACGCGCCGCCGGGGTCGTCAAAGATGCCGGAGCCGCCGGAATCGCCGGAGCCGGCCTGCTCCGGGGCCGCAGCGCCGGTGATCCGGTCCAGCCGCAGGGCGCCACCCGGCCCGGCGACCGCCACCAGCGCGGCGTCCAGCGGCGTCGGATAGCGCAGCCAGGCCGCGACCGTGACCGCCTGGCGCGCCTGCGCCTCGGCCAGGGAGGCGCTGAGCACGCCGCCGGCGGTCGGGTAGGCACGGACCAGCCACCGGGTGGTGGCGGCTATGACGGAGGAGAGATCAGCAGACACCTTGGTCCCGCATTTCGGAAGAGCGGATTCCGGTATTCGGTACCCCGATGGTAACGAGCCCCCGCCCGGGCCGCCGGGGTGAATTGCGCCACCGGGCGCCCGGCGGCGCGCGGGGCACCGCACCGGGAGGCGGATCAGGAAGCAGGGCGCGCGTAGGGGGTCTCGTCACCGGCCGTGCGCCGGGCTACGGTGACCTGTGACAGCCGCGCCCCCGGTGGTGACAGCACCGGCGGCGCGGGCGGCCAGGCAGGGTACGGCGGAAGGGGAACTGCCGTTGAACTGCACCACATGCGGAGCCACCGTGATCCAGGGCCCCGACGGGCGCTGGTCATGCGGCAACTGCGGAGCCACCGGATGACCCCATCGCACTCCGACGTCCCGGCGCCCGACGTGGCCGTGATGCACTGCGCGCAGTGCGGCTGGTCGGTCCAGGAGGGGCCGCACGGCGGCTATGTGTGCACCCAGTGCTTCCACACCGTCGAGCCGCCGCTGGGCCTCGGCAGGGGCTGAGCCGGGGCCGCCCGCCCCGTGTAAGCCTCAACCGCCCCCGCGCGCCCGGGGCACGCGCGGCACCGTGCTGTGCGGAGCGGGCCGCCGTGCGGCGCGGGGCGGGCCGGGTACCGCGGCCAGGACGTGCTCCGGCGACCCGTCCGGCAGGCCGTCCGCGGCGTCCGCACGGCCGGGCGTACGGCCCGGCGCCGGCACACCGGAGGGCTCGGCGACGGACGGCGCCGGGCCGGGTCCGCCCTCCGGCGGGGGGAGCAGCGCACCGCCGTGGCGCAGCAGCCACCAGCGGTAGGCCGGGCTGGCCCAGGCGACCTCGGCGTAGGCGGCCATGAGATCGGCTCGCAGGCCGCCGATCTCGGCCGCCGGCGGGCTGTCCGACCGGCAGGCCAGTAACAGCCGTACCGCCAGCGGGTCGTCGCGCAGCGGGCGGATGACCATTCCCTGGCGCTGCTGCGAGACGGGCTGGCACACGCTCACCGCCTCGCCCCCGGCGATCAGCGCCGCGGCGGTGGTGTTGTCGGGCACGTGGACCATGCGCGGGTTCAGTCCGGCGGTCGCGAAGGCACGGCGTGTGGCGGCCCACTCCCCGTCCGCCGTGAAGTCGACGATCCACTGGTCGTCGGCGAGATCGGCCATGTCCACCACCCGGCGGCCGGCCTGGGGATGGGTCTCGGGCAGGGCGATGAACTGCGGTTCCCTGGCGACCAGGACGTGCTGTTCCACCCCTGGCGGGAAGCGCAGCGGGAAGCCCTCCGGCTCGTGGACGAACGCCACGTCCACCTGCCCGTCGGCGACCGTCTGGAGCAGCGAGTTGGCCGAGACGTCGATGTGGAGCCCGGTCCCCGCGCCGGGGTAGCGGACCCGGAGTCTGCGCACCCATCCGGCCACGGCGCGGCTGGCCGTGCTGCCGACCCGCAGCCGCGCCCCTCCGTCCAGCGCCGCCGCGCTCCTCGCCTCGCTCACCAGGGCCGCCATGTCGGCGACGATCGGGCGCGCGCGGCAGAGCACGGACCGCCCCAGGGCCGTGGGACGGCTGCCCGTCCGCTCCCGGGTGAACAGCCGCCCGCCGATGGCGTTCTCGATACGGCGCAGCTGTGTGGTCAGGGAGGGCTGGCTCATGCCCAGGCGCAGCGCCGCCTTGCGGACGCTGCCGGCGTCGGCGATGGCGCACAGCACACGCAGATGCCTCACGTCGAGCTCCACACCTGGAGGATAACGACGCCCCAACAGGCGGCACCAGCCGTCCAAACGCCGCCGAAACGGCATGCCCGGCGTTCCCGGCGCGCGGGTCGGGCCGCCTCCGGCCGTTCCGGCGGGCCCCCGGCACACCTTCCCGCGCCGGGAGACCGGGCGGTGCGATCACGGGTGATAGTCCGGCGCTATCGCCGGTTGGCATCATCCCGGCGGCGCGGAGGTCGAACACAATCCTGACTGACCGAAGTTCCTCCGCCGGACCCGGCCCCCCACAGGTTCCGTATCAGGTTCCGCACCCGGGTTCACCGACGAGAAGGAGACCCCCACATGAAGTCCTCCAGAGCGGCCCTGGCCGCGGCGCTCGGCCTGGGCACGGCCCTGGCCCTGACCGCGGTGCCGGCCTCCGCGGCCCCCTCCCAGGCCGACCGGCTCCCCGCCTCGGTCGCCGCGTACTCCGGCTCCGCCGCCGACCAGGCCAACACCAGGGCCT
Source organism: Streptomyces verrucosisporus (assembly GCF_017114865.1). Taxonomy (GTDB): domain Bacteria; phylum Actinomycetota; class Actinomycetes; order Streptomycetales; family Streptomycetaceae; genus Streptomyces; species Streptomyces fenghuangensis. Next base: position 29,147 of record NZ_JADEYH010000004.1, read on the forward strand.
TCTTCGAGGCCGTGTTGGAGTCCGCGCTGTCCAAGCAGCGTGCCACGGGGGCACAGGCCGTCACGGTCGTCTACGACGCCAGCCGGGCTCCCTCGTTCGCCACCGAGATATCCCGCAGCGCCCAGATCTGGAACTCCTCGGTCAGCAACGTGCGCCTGGTCTCGGGCAGCAACGCCGACTTCCGGTACTACGAGGGCAACGACTCGCGCGGCTCCTACGCCAGCACCGACGGCCGCGGCAACGGCTACATCTTCCTGGACTACCGGCAGAACCAGGTCTACAACTCCACCCGCGTCACCTCGCACGAGACCGGCCACGTGCTGGGCCTGCGGGACAACTACTCCGGGCCGTGCAGCGAGCTGATGTCCGGCGGCGGCCCCGGCCCGTCCTGCACCAACGCCTACCCCAACGCCGCCGAGCGCAGCCGGGTCAACCAGATCTGGTCGTACGGCCTGAGCGCCTTCCAGAAGGAGTCCACCGCCAAGGCCCGCTGACGACGGTGCCGTCGTCCGGTGAGCCGCCTCACCGGACGGCGGCCGACCGGCGCGGCCGCCCGCCGGCCCGGCGTTTTTCTCCCCCCACGGACGCCGGTCCGGCGGCCCCGCTCCGGCGCCGGGCAGGAGAGACGAGACCCTGCCCGGCGCCGGCGCCCACCTTCCGCACGGCCCGTACCGCCGAAACCCCGTCGGCACACCCCGCGCAGAGGCCTCGCCGGCGCCGCGTCAGGGGCGCAGGATCAGCCGGACCGGGTTGCCCTCCTTGCGCAGCAGCCGGTCCACCGCCTCCCGTGCCTCCGCCAGCGGCAGCACCCCGCTGACCGACCGCGAGAACTCCACCCGGTGCCGCCGCACCAGTTCGACGAGCTGCACCACATGCTCGTCGGAGGAGCCGTAGTGGCCCAGCACCTGCTGCTGGAAGTAGCTGAAGGCGGTGCCGTCGGTGATGGTCAGCGGCCTGTCGGTGAGCCCGACCAGCACCAGCCTGCCGCCCTGCCCCAGGCAGCGCACCGCCTGCTCCCGCACCGCCGGCACCCCGGCGAAGTCGAAGGCGACGGCCAGCCCGGCCCCGCCGGTCTCCCCCCGCACCCGGGCGGGCAGTTCGGGGTCGTCCGAGGAGAGGGCCAGGTCGGCGCCGAAGGCCAGGGCCCGCTCACGCGCCTCGGGCAGGGGGTCGACAGCGATGATCGGCGCGGCGCCCACCAGGCGCAGCAGCTGCACGCCGTGCACGCCCAGACCACCCGCGCCCCAGACGCCGGCCGGACGCGCGGGCTCGGTGCGGGCGGTGGCGGTGATGGCGGCCCACGGGGTGGACACCGCGTCCGGGATGATCGCGGCCTGCTCGAAGGGCAGCTCGTCCGGGATCCGCACCAGCGTCGACCCGGCCGCCACCGCGTACTCGGCCCAGCCCCCGTCGTAGTCCACGCCGCGGGTCCACACCACCCCGTCCCGTTCCTCCCCGGCCTGGAGCAGAACGCGCTGCCCCGGCCGCCACCGGGTCACGCCCGCGCCCGGCTCGGCGACGACGCCCGCGACCTCGTGGCCGAGGGTGACGGTGTCCCCGGACAGGTACAGCGGGGTGAGCGTGCCGTCGATCAGGTGTACGTCCGACAGGCAGACCCCCGCGGCCTCCACCTTGACCAGCACCTCCCCCGGCCCCGGGCGCGGGGTGGGCACCTCCTCCACCGAGAAGGCGCGCGTCTTCACGTCCAGCCGTCCGGCGAGCACGGTGACCACCTGTCTCCCGCATCGGTGCCTGCGTTTCTCCTTGCGTTCCCGCCGGGGTACCCGCGCCGGAGACGGGGAATGCGGCCCGGCCGGTGGTTTCGCACCGTGCCCGCGTTCCCGGTCCCGGACACGGCCCCGCCTGCGGTCCCGGCCCGGATCAGGCGTCGGCCCGGCCCTGCGCGGGGATCTCCTCCGCCGCGGGCGGCGGGCCGGGCGGGGTCCCGTCGCCGAAGGGCCGCCCGCCCAGCTCCTCGCGGTGGTGCGGGGTCAGCCAGCCGGACGGGTCCGGGCCCAGAGGCACGATCTGGGTGGGGTTGATGTCGGTGTGCACCTGGTAGTAATGGCGCTTGATGTGGTCGAAGTCGACCGTGTCGCCGAAGCCGGGGGTCTGGAAGAGGTCGCGGGCGTAGGCCCACAGCACCGGGTCCTCGGTCAGCTTGTTGCGGTTGCACTTGAAGTGGTTGTGGTAGACCGCGTCGAAGCGCACCAGGGTCGTGAACAGCCGCACGTCGGCCTCGGTGATGGTGTCCCCCACCAGGTAGCGGCGTCCGGCCAGGCGCTCGGAGAGCCGGTCCCAGCAGGCGAACAGGTTCCGGTAGGCGCGCTCGTAGGCCCGCTCGCTCTTGGCGAATCCGGCCAGGTAGACGCCGTTGTTCAGATTGCGGTAGACGTCCTCCATCACCTCGTCGATCTCGTCGCGCAGCGGCTCGGGGTACAGGTCGGGCGCGCCGTCGCGGTGCAGCGCGGTCCACTCGGTGGCCAGGTCGAGCGTGATGCGCGGGTAGTCGTTGGTGACGAGCACGCCGCTGGGGACGTCGACGACCGCCGGGACGCTGATGCCGCCGTCGTAGCCGGGCTCGCGGGCGGCGTACGCCTCGCCGAGGAAGGCGATGCCCAGCACAGGGTCCCGGCCGTCCGGGTCCAGGGTGAAGCGCCAGCTCCGCTCGTCCTGCAGGGGGTCGGTGACGGCCAGGGAGATCGCGTCCTCCAGGCCGAGCAGCCGCCGCACCACCAGGGCGCGGCTCGCCCAGGGGCAGGCCCGGCTGACCACCAGCCGGTACCGTCCGGCCTCGACCGGCCAGCCGTCGGCGCCGTCGGCCGTGATGCGGTCGGTGAAGTGGCTCGGGGACCTCTTGTACTCGGCTGTCGTGCTGCCGGGGTTGCCGACGCTGGTCGTCATGGGGGCTGTCTTCCTCTCGGGCTTCGGGACTCTCGAAACGCCCCGGTCGTCCGGCTCGCCGACTCGCCGGCTCTCGGGCTCTCGGGCGACGGGGCGCGGGGATTGGACGCCTACCCGCTCCCGCGTCCCGGCACCCGTACGCCCGGCGGCCCCGCCCCGTCAGCTTCCGGCGGTGGCCCGTTCCGGACGCGCCGCCCCGCGCGGCTCGCCGCGGTAGGTGCCGAACTGCCAGCTGTTGCCCTCGACGTCGCGCACGGCGAAGTCGCGGGAGCCGTGGTCGGTGTCGTACGGCTCCCTCAGCACCCGTGCACCGGCGCGCACGGCCCGCGCGAAGAGCTCGTCGGGGCGTGCGGTGACGACGTACGCGCCGAAACTCCCCGGCTCCAGGGGCCAGGGGTCGTCGTCGCCCCCGCGCACCGAGCCGAGCATGATCCCGCCGCCCTCGGGCCAGTCCAGCTGCGCGTGGTGGACGGTGTCCGCGTCCGCGCCCTCGCCCCTGACGACCAGTGTCTCCTCGAAGCCGAACGCGTCGGCCAGGAAGCGGATCAGCGCCGGGGCGTCGTGGGCCCGCAGCGTCGGCCACACCGTGGGGTGCGGTGCCGTGGGGTGCGGTGCCGTGCCGTTCGTGCCTGCCGTCATCTCCGCCGTCCTCCATCGTCGGGTCGCTTCCGGGTTCTCGCGGCTCACCCGTCCTCGGTGAGCCCCCGCACGTCCCACTGTGGTGCCGGGGCGCCCTCGGCGGCTTGGACGTTTCGGAACAGTGCGCCGTGCTCCAGCTCCAGCCAGCGGCTGGGTGCGCAGCCCGCCAGCGCCCGGAACTCCCGGGCCAGATGGGCCTGGTCGAAGTAACCGCACTCGGCTGCCAGTACGGCCAGCCCCAGCTCGCCCGCGCCCGCGGCGACCGTCCCGTCGGCCCCGCGGGCCCCCACAGCCCCGGCGGCCTCGACGGCCCGGGCCTCCAGCAGACGGCGGGCCCGGTCGAAGCGGACCACCCGGGCCGCGGCCTTGGGCGTGAGTCCGATCTCGGTGCGGAAACGGCCGGTGAGGTGGCGGGTGCTCCAGCCGGCTTCCTCCGCCAGTTCCGGGACGGAGACGGCGCCGCCGGAGGCCAGCAGCCGGTGCCAGGCACGCGCCACCTCGGGGCGCGCGGTCCGCTCCGGGCGCAGCAGACGCGGCAGGACGCGGTCGAGTACGGCGAAGCGCTCCGGCCAGGTCGCGGCCTGCCGCAGCCGGTCGTGGAGCTCGGCGCAGTGCCGCCCGAGCACGGCGTCGGCGGGCACGTCCAGATGTGCCAGCTCGCCGGCGGGCGGACCCAGCAGGGCCCGTGCGCCCAGCGGGCCGAGCGCGATCTGGACGCCCGACTGCCTGCCCTCGTGGGTGATCAGCGCGGGCGCCGCGTGAAGGCCGCCGAGCAGCGTGTCGTAGTGGCCGGGCGGCTGCCGGGGATCGGGATGGGCGGCCACGGTGAGCCGGTCGTCCAGGGTGAGGATCAGCGTCAGGTACGGGGAGGGCAGGCCCCGGTGGAGGGCGGGCCGCAGACCGGCCTGGCGGTAGCCGGTGTACCGGGCGACGTACGGCCGCAGGGCGGGGGCCGGCCGGCGGCACACGTACTCGTCGACCGCCCCGCCGGCCCCGGGGCGGCCGGCGGGAGACGCGGGGCCGGTTCCGGTCGTGGTGCCCATACGGCCCAGTATCGGCCCTGAGGCGGGGAGGGCGGACGCGGCAGGCGGGGTGCGGGCGGATCAGTCCAGGCCGAGGGCGGCCAGGTGCCGGGCGAAGGGGACGACGGTCTCCGTCTCCCCGGCCCCGTCGGCCGGGCCGGTCGCCTCGGCAGCGTCGTCCACACCGTTCGCACCCGCCGTGCCGGCCCTCCCGGCGGGCCTCGGCCGGGTCCCGGCCAGTTCCGCCAGCTCCTGTCCCGCCCGTTCGATCCTGGCCGACAGCTCGCCCACCCTCTCGTCCACGCCGCCCCAGTCCCCGGAGGCGGCGTAGACGGCGGTGGGGACGGTGACCGCCCGCAGGTAGGCGAACATCGGGCGCATGGCGTGCTCGATGACCAGGGAGTGGCGCGGTGTGCCGCCGGTCGCGGCCATCAGGACCGGCTTGCCGTGCAGCGCGGTGTTGTCGACGACGTCGAAGAAGGACTTGAACAGGCCGCTGTAGGAGGCGGTGAAGACCGGGGTGACCGCTATCAGGCCGTCCGCCCCCGTCACCGCCTCGACCGCCTCGGCCAGGGCGGGGCCGGGGAAGCCGGTGACCAGGTTGTGGGCGATGTCGGTGGCCAGGTCTCGCAGCTCCACCACTCGTGTCTCCACCGGACGCTCCCCGTCCTCCAGGTGCCGCCGGGCCGCCTGCGCCAGCCGGTCGGCGAGCAGGCGGGTGGAGGAGGGGCGGCCGAGGCCGGCCGAGACGGCCGTGATCCGGATGGGTTCCATGGTGGTGCTCCTACGGGTCCTGTGCGGGGCGTCCGGTGTGCCCGGCGGGGTCCGGACGGGATGCGGTGGCTGTGGTCGGGCCGTGCCGGGCCTTGTCAGACCGTGGTTCCGGGGGACGCGGCCTCGGTTCCGGCTTCGGCCCCCGCCTCGCGGCGGGCGAGGAGGGAGGCGTGCGTGGGGGCGTCCGGCACCTGCGCGGGACGCCTGGCGGCGAACTCCTCGCGCAGCACGGGCACGACCTCCTCGCCGAGCATGTCGATCTGCTCCAGCACGGTCTTCAGCGGCAGCCCGGCGTGGTCCATCAGGAAGAGCTGGCGCTGGTAGTCGCCGGCGTAGTCGCGGAAGGCGAGGGTCTTCTCGACGACCTGCTGCGGGCTGCCCACCGTCAGCGGGGTCTGCTCGGTGAAGTCCTCCAGCGACGGCCCGTGTCCGTAGACGGGCGCGTTGTCGAAGTACGGGCGGAACTCGCGGACGGCGTCCTGGGAGTCGCGCCGCATGAACACCTGACCGCCCAGACCGACGATCGCCTGCTCGGCGGTGCCGTGGCCGTAGTGGGCGTAGCGCTCCCGGTACAGGGAGACCATGCGCTGGGTGTGCTCCTTGTTCCAGAAGATGTTGTTGTGGAAGAAGCCGTCGCCGTAGTAGGCGGCCTGCTCGGCGATCTCCGGGGAGCGGATGGAGCCGTGCCAGACGAACGGCGGGACGCCGTCGAGCGGGCGCGGGGTGGAGGTGAAGCCCTGCAGGGGGGTGCGGAAGCGGCCCTGCCAGTCCACCACGTCCTCGCGCCACAGCTTGTGCAGCAGCGCGTAGTTCTCGATGGCCAGCGGGATGCCCTGGCGGATGTCCTGTCCGAACCAGGGGTAGACCGGCCCGGTGTTGCCCCGTCCCAGCATCACGTCCACGCGCCCGTCGGCCAGGTGCTGGAGCATCGCGAAGTCCTCCGCGATCTTGACCGGGTCGTTGGTGGTGATCAGGGTGGTGGAGGTGGACAGGATCAGGCGCTCGGTGCGGGCGGCGATCCAGCCCAGCATGGTCGTCGGCGAGGAGGGCACGAAGGGCGGGTTGTGGTGCTCGCCGGTGGCGAAGACGTCCAGGCCCACCTCCTCGGCCTTGAGCGCGATGGCGACCATGGCCTTGATGCGTTCGTGCTCGGTGGGCGTCCGGCCCGTGGTCGGGTCCGGGGTGACGTCGCCCACGGTGAAGATTCCGAACTGCACTGCGCTCACATCCAGATGGTTGATTGTTCAATCACTTTACCGAACAGCCGGGCTCCCCTCCCTATTCCGGCTCCCCTCCCCACTGCTCCCCACCCGGCAGGCATGGACACCCGGGAGCGGGGAACCGCGTAGCGCGGAACGCCCACAGCGGGCTGCCCGTACGGCCCGCACGGGCAGCCCGTACGAGGCAGGGAGCGAGGCAGCATGTTCAAACGCCGTCGCAAGGAAGAGCGGCACGAGAAGGACGAGCGGCTCAGGCAGGTGGCCAAGGAGCACGTCCGCCATCTGTCCGGCGAGACCGCCAGGGGACGGGTCGACCCGGCCACGACCGAGCACACCGGGCGCGAGAAGGGCGCTCCCGGCAGCCCCGGCGTCTCCGGCGAGGGCGACGCCTCTCGCTGAGGAGGTCCTCGGACCGCGTGCGGTGGGGTCCGGCCCGTGCGGACCGGTCCCCACCGCGCTCACTCCAGGATCTTCAGGCCCACGACACCGGCGACGATCAGCACCAGGCAGAGCACACGCCCGGTGGAGGCGGGGTCGCCCAGCGCGACCATCCCGTACAGCGCCGTGCACACGGCCCCGATCCCGACCCACACCGCGTACCCGGTGCCGATGGGGATGCCGCGCATCGCGTAGGCCAGGCCGCCCATGCTGAGGGCGAGGGCGACGACGAACAGCACACTGGGCCTGAGCCGGGTCAGGCCGTGCGACGCCGAGAGCGCCGCGGCCCACACCGCTTCCAGGAGCCCCGATACGACCAGTACGACCCACGCCACGACGTGACCTCCGCAGGTGATGTGCCTTGCCGCGTATGACCTGCGCCGTCTTGTCCTGCCGGGTACGGCGCGCTCGTCCGGGGCGCGGGGGCGCCACGGCCAAACCTAACACCGGACCGCACCGCGCCCGGCCCGCGCCTCTCCACGCCCCCTGCGCGCCCCTGGGCGCCTCCCGTCATGCCGCCGCGCTTCCCGGGCACGCGGGAGTACATGCGCTACTACGCCGACCTGCATGTGCACTCCCGGTACAGCAGGGCGTGCAGCCGCAACAGCGATCTGCCGCACCTGGCCCGGTGGGCGCGGCGCAAGGGGATCACCGTGCTGGGCACCGGCGACTTCCTCCACCCCGTGTGGGCGAACGTGCTGCGCGAGTCGCTGGTGCCCGCGGAGCCGGGCCTGTTCCGGCTGCGCGACGACCTCGACCGCGAGGTGCTGGAGGACCTGCCGCCGGCCTGCCGCGGCCCGCTGCGCTTCCTGCTCCAGGTGGAGGTCGCCACCAACTACCGGCGCGGTGGCCGGGGCCGCCGGATCCACCACCTGTGCTACGAGCCGGACTTCGAAGCGGCCGGGCGCCTGGCCCGCGCCCTGTCCCCTTACGGCGACCTCGCCTCGGACGGTCGTCCCGCCCTGGCGGTGGACTCCCGCGATCTGCTGGAGGCCGTCCTGTCCTGCGGCGAGGGCGCCTACCTGGTCCCCGCGCACGCCTGGACGCCCTGGTTCGGCGTCCTCGGCTCGAAGTCCGGCTTCGACGGCGTGGACGAGTGCTACGGCGACCTGGCCGACCACGTCTTCGCCCTGGAGACGGGCCTGTCCTCGGATCCGGAGATGAACTGGCGGGTCTCCTCGCTGGACCGCCTGCGGCTGGTCAGCCACTCGGACGCGCACTCCCCGCCCGTCCTGGGCCGCAACGCCACCGTGTTCGACACCGAGGTGGACTACTTCGCGATCCGCCGCGCCCTGGAGACCGGCCGGGGGTACGCCGGCACCGTGGACCTGTACCCGGAGGCGGGCAAGTACCACCTGGACGGGCACCGCGCCTGCGGGGTGCGGCTGGAGCCGACCGAGACCAGGGAGAGCGGCGGCAGGTGCCCGGTGTGCGGCAGGAGGCCGACCGTCGGCGTGCTCCACCGGGTCGAGGAGCTGGCCGACCGCGCCCCCGGGCGGAGGCCGTCCACCGGCGGCGAGGCCCTGAAGATCGTCCCGCTGCCGGAGATCGCGGGTGAGATCCTCGGTGTCGGGCCGAGGACCAGGACCGTCGAACGCGCCCTGGAGAGCCTGACCGCCGCCCTGGGACCCGAGCTGCCGCTGCTGCTCCAGGTGCCGGTGGACCGGGTGCGCGGGGCGGGCGAGCCGGAGACGGCCGAGGCGATCGAGCGGCTGCGCGCCCACCGGGTGCGGCGCGAGTCCGGCTACGACGGCCGGTACGGCTCGGTCTCGCTGTTCGGCCCCGAGGACACCGGGGAGCGGTGGGAGAAGCCGGCGCCGGCGGGCGGGGCGGGCCGGTAGGGCTCGGGGGCAGCCGCAAAGGCGCACCCCCGTCCCGCTCCCGGACGCATACCACCGCGGCCGGCGGGTACCCCGGCGGCGCACCGATCCCCACAGCGCGGGAGGCGGCCGATGATTCCCCGGACACTGAGGATCCCGACCGACGGAGGAGCCGCACTGACCGGGGACCTCACCGTGCCCGACGGGGCACGCGGCGTCGTGGCCTTCGCCCACGGCAGCGGCAGCTCCCGGCACAGTCCGCGCAACCGTGCGGTGGCCGGGGTCCTGCAGGACGCCGGGCTGGGCACGCTCCTGTTCGACCTGCTCACCGAGGACGAGGAGCGGACGGACACGGTCACCGCCGAGTACCGCTTCGACATCCCCCTCCTCGCGCGGCGCCTGGTGGCGGCCGTCGACTGGCTCGGCGGCCGCCCGGACACCGCCCGGCTGCCGATCGGTCTGTTCGGGGCCAGCACCGGCGCCGCCGCGGCCCTGGTGGCCGCGGCCGAGCAGCCCGACCGGGTGCGGGCCGTGGTCTCCCGGGGCGGCAGGCCCGACCTCGCGGGCGGCGCACTGGACCGGGTCACCGCGCCCGTCCTGCTGATCGTCGGCGGCGAGGACCACGAGGTGCTGCGGCTGAACGAGCAGGCCGCCTCGCGGCTGTCGGCCCCGTGCACGGTGCACGTGGTGCCCGGCGCCACCCATCTGTTCGAGGAGCCCGGCACCCTCGACCAGGCCGCCGCCGCGGCCCGCGACTGGTTCGTCCGGATGGCCGGGCAGACGGTGCCCCGGTGAACGGTCCCGCCGGCGCACCGGCGTCCGGTCTCTGCCGCCCGGCACCCGGTCTCCGCGCGGCGGGGCCACGGGGAAGCGAAGGGAGACAAATCATGCGCTTCCACGACCGCACGCAGGCGGGCCGGATGCTCGCCGAGCCGCTGCGGGACCTCCAGCGCGCCGGGGAGATCGGCGACCCGCTGGTACTGGCCCTCCCCCGGGGCGGCGTACCCGTCGGCGAGGAGGTCGCCCGCGCGCTGCACGCGCCGCTGGACGTACTGGTCGCCCGCAAGATCGGCGCGCCGTTCAACCCGGAGTTCGGCATCGGGGCCATAGCGGGCGAGGGACCGCCGCTGTTCGACGAGCGGTCCCTGCGGATGCTCGGCCTGACGGCCGGGGACCTGGCCGGGCAGGTCGAGCGGGAGCGGGCGGAGCTGCGCCGCCGCGAGCGCCTGTACCGCGGCGGCCGTCCCGCCCTGGAGCTGCGGGGCCGCTCGGTGATCGTCGTCGACGACGGGCTGGCCACCGGCGTCACCGCGCGCGCCGCGCTGCACGCCGCCCGCGTCATGGAGCCGGAGGCGCTGGTCCTGGCCGTCCCGGTCTCCTCCGTGCAGGCGGCCGCGGCGATGGAGCAGGTGGCCGACCTTCTGGTGTGTCTGGAGACGCCGCCGTCCTTCCAGGGGGTCGGACAGTGGTACGAGGACTTCCACCAGGTCGGCGACGAGGAGGTGATCGCCGCCCTGAGGGCCTCGGCCGCCGCGCGCTGAGGGCCTCGGCGGCCCGGGGCCGCAGGCTTGGGGCCGCGTTCAGCGACTGGCGGCCAGCACTGCCGCGAGGCCTTCCCGCAGGTCCTCGGCGAAATACCCGGGAACCTCCAGCGACGGGAAGTGCCCCCCTCTTTCGGGCGTCCGCCACCGGACGATCCGCCGGTACCGCTCCTGCGCCCAGGGACGCGGACACTTCTCGACGTCACGGGGGTACATGGTGATCGCCGACGGGACGTCGACCCGGAGTCCGGGGTCGAGCGAGTTGTGGCTCTCGTAGTAGATGCGGGCCGCCGACGCGCCGGTCCGTGTCAGCCAGTAGAGGGTGACGTCGTCGAGAACGCGGTCCCTGGAGATCGTCTCGAACGGGCTGTCCTCGGTGTCCGACCACTCGGCGAACTTGTCGAGGATCCAGGCGAGGAGCCCGACCGGCGAGTCCACGAGCGAGTAGCCGATGGTCTGCGGCCGGGTCGCCTGCTGTTTGGCGTATGCCGCACGGTGGCGCCAGAAGTCGCGGGTTTCCTCGGTCCACCCGCGCTCGGCCGGCGTCAGCCCGTCCGTCGTCAGCCCGGGCGGCGCCTCCGCGAACGTCGTGTGGATGCCCAGGACGTGCGCCGGGAACCTGCCGCCGAGAACCGTGGTGATATTGCCTCCCCAGTCTCCGCCGTGGGCCAGGAACCCGCCGTAGCCGAGCCTTCCCATCAGCTCCACCCATGCGGCCGCGATCCTCTCGGTTCCCCACCCGGTGGCGGTCGGCTTGTCGCTGTAACCGAAGCCCGGCAGCGACGGGACCACGACGTGGAAGGCCGGCGCGTCCGCGTCCTCCGGGTCCGCCAGTTCGTCCACCACGTCGACGAACCGGACAACGCTGTCCGGCCAGCCGTGCGTCAGGACCACAGGGGTGGCGTCCGCACGCGTGGACCGGCGGTGCAGGAAGTGGATTCCCAGACCGTCGACGACCGTGCGGAACTGGCCGATGCGGTTGAGGCGCTCCTCGAACGGCCGCCAGTCGTACCCGGTGCGCCAGTAGTCCACGACATCGACGAGGTCGGCGAGGGGAACGCCCTGTTCCCATCGGCGGGGACCGGGCGCGGCGCGGTGGACCGTCTCGGCCTCCGGCAGTCGCGCCGCGGCCAGTCGCGCACGCAGATCGTCGAGGTCGGCGTCGGTCGCGCGGGCTTCGAACACCCGCACGTCGCGGGTGGGGCGGGGCATGGGACCTCCTGGCCGTCGCAGGACCGGCCACGAATCATCGCGAACCGTCTAAGCCGGTTCTAACACGCCGTCATCTCGGCGTGCAACCGGCTAAGGTGGTTCCATGCGCGCTGGGTTCCCCGACTTCCGCCTCGGCAACGTGCTGGCGACCAGCTTCACGGCGACCCTGACGGAGCGTCGCGGAAACGCCGTGGAGCGCATCCCCACGCCGCACCGGCTCCTCGACTGGCTGGCGGTGAACGGCCTCGCCGCGGACTCCTGCACCACCGCCCAGTTCGACCTCGCCCGGGAGTTGAGGGAGTCGATTCACGCCGCCGCGACAGCGGCCGCGCTCCACGACGCCCTCCCCGCATCCGCCGTCGAAGTCATCAACGACCGCAGCGCGGAGGGCCGGGCCGCCGCGATCCTGACGCCCGAGGGCGAGCGGCGGTGGCGGCTCGGCCCGGGCCCCCAGATGGAGGACGCCCTCGGCGTGATCGCCGCCGACGCGATCGACATCATCGCGGGCGAGCGGGACGGAAGGCTGGCCCTATGCGCGTCACCGACCTGCCGGGCGGCCTTCTTCGACACCAGCCGGAGCCGCACCCGCAGATGGTGCGACATGAACACGTGCGGGAACCGCCAGAAGAAAGCACGCTTCAACGCCGGCCGGCGCGAGCGCTCCGGATCGGCGGAGTGACCGCCCCGCTCGGCGCGCCCGGGCGAGCCCCGCTCCTGCGGCGCGTCCGTCGCGCCGGGTGCGCCCCGACACCACCGCCGGTGTCACCGGAGCGCTCGGCCGCTGCCTCGCCATCGCCGGGCACGCGGCCTTCGACGGCACCTGGCGCCGGCTGAAGGTCTGCCCTTCCGAGGACTGCCAGTGGGCGTTCCACGATCATTCCAAGAACCGCTCCGGCACCTGGTGCCAGATGGCGGAATGCGGCAACCGGGCCAAGGTCAACGCCTACCGCGCCCGCCGCAGAGCGGGGCGACCCCGCCGCGCGCCCCGGGGGCTCAGCCGGCGTCGAGGCCGAGGTCGGGTCCGAAGGACTCGTAGTGGATACGGGAGGCGGGGACGCCGCGCTCCAGCAGCTGGGTGCGCACCGAGCGCATGAACGGCACCGGCCCGCACAGGTAGGCGCGGACGTCCTCCGGGATCTCGACGCCGGACAGGTCCACCAGTCCGGTGCGCTCGGCCGGCCACCGGCCCTCGGGGTGCTCGTACCAGACGTGGAGGGCGGCGTCGGGCAGCTTGGCGGTCAGCAGCCGCGTCTGCTCGCGGAAGGCGTGGGAGGACTCGGTGCGGTCGCCGTGCACCACGGTGGTGCGGCGCGGGGAGCCGGTGGCGGCCAGATGGGCCAGCATGCTGACCATCGGGGTGCAGCCGATGCCCGCCGAGGCGAGCAGGAGCGGGCCGTCGCCGTCGTCCAGCGCCACGTCGCCGAAGGGCGCGCCGACGGTGAGCACATCGCCCTCGCGGACGTTCTCGTGCAGCCAGTTGGAGACCTCGCCGGCCGGGTCGCCGCCGACGCGCTTGACCGATATCCAGCGGTCGTCACCGTCGGGGGCGCAGGAGAGGCTGTACTGGCGGATCTGCCGCGCCCCGTCGGGCAGGGCGACCTGGACGGAGACGTACTGCCCCGGCCGGAAGGGCGGCACGGGGCCGTCGTCGGCCGGCCGGAGCATGAAGGTCGCCACCTCGGCGGTCTCCTCCATGCGGCCGACCACCTTCCAGGGCCGCCACACGTCCCCGTCACCGACGCCGCTCGCGGCGTACAGCCGCGCCTCCACGGCGATCAGGGCCCCGGCCATCAGCCAGTACACCTCGTCCCACGCCTCGGCCACCTCGGGGGTGACCGCCTCGCCCAGGACCTCGGCGATGGCGTCGAACAGATGGCGGTGGACGATCGTGTACTGGTCGGCGGTGATGCCCAGGGCCGCGTGCTTGTGGGCGATGCGGGCCAGCATCGCGTCGGGGCGCCGGCCGGGGTGCTCCAGCAGCATGGTGGCGAAGACGGCGATGGAGCCGGCCAGTGCGCGGCTCTGGGTGCCGTTGGCCTGGTTGCCCCGGTTGAAAAGGTCGCGCAGCAGCTCGGGGTGGGCGGCGAACATCCCGCGGTAGAAGACCGGGGTGATGTCGCCGATGGCGGCTCCGATGGCCGGCAGGGTGGCGCGTACGACGGCGGTGGACTTCTCGGACAGCATCACTGTCTCCTTAATTCGCATTCGAGATGCGAGTTTCAGGGCGCGCGGAACCACTCCACGGCACCTCGTTCGGTTCGCGGCCGGGTCGGATACGGGTCGGGCCGGGCGGCTACGTGGGGGACGGCGGGCCGGCGAGCAGGCGGAGCACCACGGGCCCCGACGCCCCTCCCACCAGGTCCCGCACCGTCAGCGGGTCGAGCGTCGCGTAAAAGGCCTCCTGGGCCTCGTACAGTGCGGACCGCAGGCGGCACGCGCCGCGCAGCGGGCACGGCGCGGACGGATCCTCGCAGCCCACCACGTCACCGGCACCCTCCAGTCGCCGGACGAGCCGGCCCACGGAGGCCTCCCGGCCGGCGGCGGTCAGCTCCAGTCCGCCGCCCCTGCCCCGCCGGGCCTCCAGCACCCCCATGTGCTGGAGACGGCTCACCACCTTGGACACGTGCGTGTAAGGCGCGGCCACCGACTCGGCGACCTCCCGGGAGGTGGGGACCTCGCCCTCGTCCATCACCGCCAGGCGCATCACCACGCGCAGGGCCAGATCGGTGAACTTCGTCAGCCGCATGCCATGAAGATATCAATGCGCATCAGTGATGCGAATTTGGGGGTCGTGTGAAGGTCCGGTCCGGGCCACACGGAGCCGTACGGGCGCCGGACCGTCCCAGGGCCGCGGCAGCGGTCCGCCCAGGCCAGGTGTGATGGACCCCAGCACCCGGGCGTGGCGCGCGCCGGTGCAGGCCGGGACGGTGCCGGGCAGACCGAGGGCCGTGAGGAAGCCCAGCAGCGCGAAGGCATACGCCTCCTTGGCGCCGGAGGGCAGACCGAGCCCGTCGGACACGCGAACCGGGATCCCGTCCAGGGCGCGGGCGAGCCGGGCCAGCAGTGCGGGGTTGCGGGTGCCGCCGCCCGAGGCGATCACCTCGGTGCCGCCGGCCGCCCGTACGGCGTCGGCGACGGTGCGGGCCGTCAGCTCGGTGAGGGTGGCCAGCACGTCCTCGGCCGGAAGATGCCCGAAGCCGGCCAGGACGGTGCGCAGATAGGCCGCGTTGAACAGCTCCCGGCCGGTGGTCTTCGGCGCGGGCCGGGCGTAGTACGGCTCGGCCAGCAGTCCGTCCAGCAGTGGCCGGCAGACGGCGCCCGCGGCGGCCAGCGCGCCGTCCGTGTCGTGGTCGGCGCGCCCCCCGGTCAGCTCCCGCACGGCCGTGTCGAGCAGCACGTTGGCGGGCCCGGTGTCGTACGCCAGCGGGCCTCGCGCCCCATGCGCCACCGTGATGTTGGCGATGCCGCCCAGGTTGAGGGCGACGGGCGTCCCCGGCCGACCGCGCAGCCACATCACGTCCAGGGCGCTCACCAGCGGCGCGCCCTGCCCTCCGGCGGCCACGTCTCGCGGGCGCAGGTCGGAGACGACCGTGCGGCCGGTGCGCTCGGCGATCCAGGCGGGCCGGCCGAGCTGGAGGGTGCCGCGCACCCGGCCGTCCTCCGTCCAGTGGTAGACGGTCTGCCCGTGGGAGACGACCAACTCCGCTGCCTCAAAGCACAGTTCGCGATCGGCACGGTCGGCCGCCACCGCGAGGGCCTGCCCGAGGAGGGTGTCGAGCCGGCAGACCGCCGCCATGGTGGTGGACGACGGCGGGAGCGCCGCGAGCAGTTCGCGGCGCAGACCGCCGGGGAAGGCGCATTCGAGGTCGCCCAGCGGGGTCAGGACGACCTCGTCGCCCTCGATCTCCAGGTCGGCCGCCGCCGCGTCGATCGCGTCGCAGGACGTCCCCGACATCAGCCCGATCACCCTCATGCCCGTGCCCTCCGTATCCTCGTGCCGTCCTCGCCGGTGCGCGCCGTCCGCACCGCACGCGCCGTCCGTGCCCGGTCAGTCCCGCAGCGCGCGCCGGTGGTCGTCGCCGCGCAGCGCGAGCAGCGCCGGCAGGCCCACCGCGCAGACGGCCACCACGTACAGCGCGGGGATGTCGGCGTTGCCGGTGCGCTTGATCAGCTCGGTGATGATGAGTCCGGCCGAGCCGGAGAACACCGCGTTGGACAGCGAGTACGCCAGCCCCAGCCCCGTGTAGCGGACGGTGGTGGGGAACATCTCGGCGAGCATCGCCGGACCGGGCCCGGCCAGCAGCCCCACCGCCGCGCCGGCGGCGAACACCGCCGCCGCCCTGGCCGCCGGGGAGGCGTCCGGGTCCTGGAGGAGGTCGAGCAGGGGGAAGGCGAGGGCGATCAGCGCGACGGTGCCCGCGACCATCACGGCCCGCCGTCCGATCCGGTCACTGAGCGCCCCGGCGGGGAGGATGGCCAGCGCGAAGCCCGCGTTGGCCACGACCGTGGCCAGCAGCGCCTGCTGGAAGGAGGCCCCCAGGGTGCTCTGGAGGTAGGAGGGCATCACGACGAGGAAGGTGTATCCGGCCGCGGACCAGCCCATCAGGCGGCCGACCCCCAGCCCGATGGCCCGCCGGGTCGCGGTGGCGGACGGCGGGGAGGCCACGGCGGGGGCGGACTTCGCGCCGGACGCCCGGCGGAAGGAGGGCGTCTCCTCCAGCCGCAGCCG
The DNA here is from genome assembly GCF_017114865.1 of Streptomyces verrucosisporus. Classification (GTDB taxonomy): domain Bacteria; phylum Actinomycetota; class Actinomycetes; order Streptomycetales; family Streptomycetaceae; genus Streptomyces; species Streptomyces fenghuangensis. The sequence continues at coordinate 45,446 of NZ_JADEYH010000004.1, forward strand.
CAGCCACAGCGCGGCCAGCCCCATCGGCACGGCCAGCAGGAACGGCAGCCGCCAGCCCCACTCGTGGAGGGCCGCCTCGTCCAGCACCGTGGCCAGCAGGGCGGCCAGGCCGGCGCCGGCGAGCAGGCCGAGCGCCACCGTGAACGACTGCCAGGCCCCGTACAGCCCGCGCCGGCCGGGCGGCGCGAACTCCGTCATCACCGACACCGCACCGCCGAACTCCCCACCCGCCGACAGCCCCTGGAGGACGCGGGCGAGGGTGAGCAGCCACGGCGCGGCCGCGCCCACGGTGGCGTACGTCGGCAGCAGGCCGATGGCCGCCGTGGCTGCGGTCATCAGCGAGACCACCAGGATCAGGGTGGGGCGGCGGCCGATCCGGTCGCCGATCCGGCCGAACAGGGCCGCGCCCACCGGGCGGAAGAAGAAGGCCAGCGCGAAGGAGGCGTAGGTCTTCACCAGGGCCTCGACGTCGCTCGCGCCCTCGGGGGTGAAGAACCGCGCGGCGATGATCGTCGCGAAGTACCCGTAGACCCCGAACTCGTACCACTCGATGAAGTTGCCGACCGATCCCGCCACCAGCGCGCGCCGTGACGCGGGCGGCGCGCCTTTCCCGTTTCCGGCCTCGCCGTCCCTGGCCTCCGCGGTCGCCGTCATCGTCCCGTCCTCCCGGTCCGTCGGTGCGCGCCCTGCCGGGCCCCGCCGTGGGTGTCACGGCCAGTCATGCCCCGCCGGCGGAGAGGAGATGTCCGGAACCCGGACCGTATTGTCGGGAGCACGTCACATCGAGCGTGTCACGACGCCCCGGCGCGTCGGCCGGGCGGGTGGTGGCGGTGCGCCGGTCGGAGCCCGGCCGCCGCGTCGCGGAGGGATCCGCCGGGCGCCCGACGCCATCCTTGCCGCTGACCCACCCAGCGGACGACCGGCGGAAGGGACACATGTCATGAGCGTGTGCGAGGTGTGCGGCAACGACTACGAGATGGCCTTCGAGGTGCACGCGGCGGGCGCCGTCCACGTCTTCGACAGCCTGGAGTGCGCGGCGCACCGGATGGCGCCCATCTGCGAGAACTGCCAGTGCCGCATCCTGGGCCACGGCTCGCAGTCGGCGGACGGGCGGTTCTTCTGCTCCGCCCACTGCGCGCGGACGCAGGGGCACGTGGAACTGGTCGACCACGGCTGAGTGGCCCGGCGGCCGGCCCGTACCCCGGCGCGGGGCCGGTATGAGACCGTGACGGCGTGAGACATGACGTCGTGACGACCGTGCCGCGGACCGTGCCGGGAGCGGCTTGCGGAGGTGGCCGGGCATGAGGCTCACCGTGCTGGGCGGCGGCGGGTTCCGGGTGCCGCTGGTGCACCGGGCGCTGCTGGAGGACGCAGGGGACCGGGCCGGCCGTGTCACCGAACTCGTCCTGTACGACACCGACCGCGCCCGGCTGGACGCGATCGGCGCGGTCCTCGCCCACCAGCGCGGGCGGCACACCGGCCCGGCCCCCGCGCTGCGCGCCACCACCGACCTCGACGACGCGCTGCGCGGCGCCGACTTCGTCTTCTCCGCCATCCGGGTCGGAGGGCTGGACGGCCGGGTGCGCGACGAGCGGATCCCGCTGGCCGAGGGGGTGCTGGGGCAGGAGACGGTGGGCGCGGGCGGAGTGCTGTACGGCCTGCGCACCCTGCCGGTGGCCGTGCGCGTCGCCGAGCGGATCGCCGAACTCGCCCCCGGGGCGTGGACCATCAACTTCACCAACCCCGCGGGGATGGTGACCGAGGCGATGGCCGCCGTCCTGCGCGAGCGCGGTCTGGGCGAACGCGTCATCGGCATCTGCGACTCGCCCGTCGGGCTGTGCCGCCGCGCCGCGCGCGCCCTGGGCGCCGACCCGGACCACGCCGGCTACGACTACGTGGGCCTGAACCACCTGGGCTGGCTGCGCCGCCTCACGGTGGACGGCCGCGACCGGCTGCCCGAGCTGCTGGCCGACCCGGTCGCGCTCGCCTCCTTCGAGGAGGGCAGGCTGTTCGGCGCCGACTGGCTGCGGACGCTGGGCGCGCTGCCCAACGAGTACCTGCACCACTACTACTTCAACCGCGAGGCGGTGGCCGCCGTCCGCGGGGCCCGGCAGACGCGCGGCGAGTTCCTGCGCGGCCAGCAGTCCCGCTTCTACGAGCCGGCGCGGCCGGACGACCCCGCGCAGGCGTACGGCGAGTGGGAGCGCACCCGCCGTGAGCGCGAGGAGACCTATCTGGCCGAGAGCCGCGAGGCCTCCGGCGGCTGGGAGCGCGACAGCTGCGACCTGGAGGGCGGGGGCTACGACCGGGTGGCGCTGGCCCTGATGCGGGCGATCGCCCGGGACGAGCGCACCACGCTGATCCTGAACGTCCCCGGCCGCGGCGCCGTCCCCGCGCTGGACGGCGACGCGGTGGTCGAGGTGCCGTGCCTGGTCGACGCCTCCGGCGCGCACCCGCTGGCGGCCGGTGCCGTGGCGGCCGACCAGCTCGGGCTGATGCTCACGCTCAAGGCCGTGGAGCGGGCCGCGATCGAGGCGGCGCGCACCGGGTCGCGCCGGGCGGCGCTGCGGGCGCTGGCGCTGCACCCGCTGGTGGACTCGGTGGGGGTCGCCGGGCGGATCCTGGACGCGGCGGGCGGGTTCAGCTGACCGGACCGGCCGAAGGACGCGGGGATGCCCGGCCGGGGCGGGGGTACCCGGCGCCGGGTCCGATGCCGTACGACCCCGAAAGTGAGATCCGGTGAGCGAGTACGAGCGTTCCCGAACCATGCCCGCCCTGCCCGAGCTGGTCTTCGACCAGATCAGCGACCTGGGGCGGCTGGACCGCTGGCTTCCGTCGGACCTCCACGCCCATGTGGAGGACCCCCCGGCCGTGACCGTGCACGAGGACCGCACCGGGCACGACGTCCGGGCCCTGTTCCGCACCCGGCCCGAGCAGCTGCGGGCGGAGTGGGGCACCCGCGACGAGGGCACGTACGCCGGCTGGCTGCAGGTGGCGGGCATCGGCAGCGGGGCCAGCGAGGTGACCGTGCACCTGTCCTTCTTCGACGAGAGCCACGCGCCCTCCCGGGAGGAGATCGACACCTCCCTCGACCGGAGCCTGGAGAGGCTGGCCGAGGAGGTGCGGATGCGCACCGAGGACGCGGGCTGACCCGGGGCCCGGCACGGGCCCGGGGGAAGCGGGCCGCCCCCCGCGGGGCGTCACGCGTTCGGGGGCGCCTTCCACCGGAGCGCACGGGTAGACCTTCCCCATGGCCCCAACCCAACAGGATCTGTACACCGCCCAGGCCCGCTCCCTGCACGGCACCGGCCGGGTGGACGTCTCCGGGAGGGCCGGCCTCCCGGTCGGCGCCCCCAGCGAGCTGGGCGGCAGCGGGCACGGGTACGACCCCGAGCAGCTGTACGCGGCCGCGCTGGCCACCTGCCTGCACCAGGCGCTGGTCATCGCGGCCACCGAGACCGGTGTGGATCCCTCCGGCAGCGAGGTGACCGCCCGCGTCCGGCTCAACGACAGCGGCGCCCAGCACTACCGCTTCGACGCCACCGCCGACGTCTCGCTGCCCACCGCCGAGGGGGACCGGCGCAGTCGTGTCATCGAGCAGGCCCTGCGCATCTGCCCGCTCGGCGACCGGCTGGACCCGCCGCCGGCCTGACGGGCCGGGCCCCGGGCCGCTTCTCCCGCACCGCGCCGCCCCTCACCTCAGCCGCGGGGCGAGAGGACCGTGACGAAGACCGGGTCGCCGTTGGAGGCGAGCTTCAGGATCGGCACCGCCTTGTCGCGCACGTCACCGTTCTCCTCGAACGTCAGCGTGCCGCTCGCCCCCTTGATCCGATCGCCGTCCTCTATGAGCTGGAACATCCTGCCGACCGCCCGGCCGGTGACGCGCGTCCCCCTGCTCGCCATCTGCGCGCCACGGGCCGCGGTCAGCACCGCGTCGTGCGCCATCATCGCCTGGCCGTCGATGTGCCGCTCCCTGCCGAACCACTGCTCCAGCACGCCGCCCTTCCGGAAGGCCGCCTGCACCGCTCCGGGGGCGCCGTCCGGTTCGTCCTTCCACATCTCCGGGTGGGCCAGCCCGGTGTAGTAGACCTGCACCCCGCTGTCGGCGGCCTTTCTGACCTGCTCGTCGGTGAGGTTGGTGGTGTCGTCGCCGGTCATCACGATGAAGTCCCAGTCGGTGCAGAACCGCTCGGCCAGCGCGTCGAGGAAGTGGGTGAGATGCCGCCCCCTCCCGGCGAAGTAGACGGCTTCGGGCTCGTGGTAGCACAGCTGGTTCGACAGGATCTGCAGTTCGTTCCTCCAGCTGTCGCCCAGGGAGGAGTCGAACTGCTTGCGCTCGGCCATCAGTTCGTACTCCCCGCCTCCCCGGGGGAACTCCTCGGTGAAGGCGTCGCCCAGGGTGTCGGCGTACAGGTTTCCCTCCGCCACGTCCTGGACCACCATGGCCTTGCGGATCTTCTTCTGTCTGAGGTACCGGGCCGCCGCCCTGGCCTCGTCGACGTTGGTGGGGGCGACGCGGACGAAGCCCTCCATCCCGCCGATGCCGGTGGCGGTCATCGTGCTGGCCACCGTCGCCAGGCCCGCGTCGGACAGCCTCCTGAGGGCGGTCAGGTTGCGGTCCGTGCTCGGCCCCAGGCCGGTGACCGCCACCAGCGGCTCGCCGCCGTCCCTGAGCCCGATCAGCCCGTCGACGGTGTGCCGCCAGTGCGCGGAGCCGCTGCCGGTGTTGGCGATCAGCAGCCTGATCTTCGGGGTGAAGCGCTCGTTGTGCCGCTGCTGCGCCAGATGGGCGCCCTGGAGCTCGTGCCGCACCGACTCCTCGGGGTTGCTGTCGTTCTCGTCGACCGTGACGGAGGTCATGTACGCCACGGTGACGTACTTCCCGTCCCCCGCGGTGACGTCCCGGTTCGCCTTCTCGATCCTCCCGCTCACCGCGGCCAGGTGCTCGGCGAAGACGTACGAGCCGTCGGTGGTCCCGACGCACTCCGCCCTCGGCTCCTCCATCCTCGTCACGCCCTGCGCGCACAGGTCGTCGCGGTGGACGTACCAGTCGTGGACGAACAGCGACACCCCGGCCAGGACGGCCAGCACCACGGCGGCGGTGACGGAGCGTTTGACGGTAAGCAGGGAGATCCGGCGTCCGGCCACGCCCATCACCCCTCGTCCGCGAGCGTCAGCGGATGGCGCCAGTGCCGGTAGCGCTCGGCCTCGTCGTACAGGGCCACGATCTCACTCCCCCTCAGTTCGGACAGCCGGTCGTACTTGGCCGCTATCACGCTGTTCAGCCGCAGCCCGGGGTCGCCGAGCGGGTCGCTCCACAGCCAGCGCGCGCAGACCAGCCCCCGGATCACCGAGACGTCGGTGATCGAACGGGTGGGCGCCTCGGGGGCGAGCTCTCCCAGCAGTTCCAGCGGCGAGCGGTCGGCGGGCAGCCGGTTGGGCGCGCAAGTGACCGCGTTGAACAGCCGGACCCAGCGTGCGGCGCCCAACTCGCGGAAGCGGACCGCCATCTGTTCCACCACGTCCTCGACGCGGTGCGCCGCCAGCCGGTGGTACATCGTCTCCTCGGGCCGGCCCTCCGCCTCGAAGTGGTCCGCCATCAGCTCGTGGACGGTGTCCCACTCGCCGGGGTCGGCTGCCAGCCGCCACAGCAGCAGCCTGCGCAGCCACGGGTGCAGGCGCGGCTGCGCGTGCCCGGGTTCCAGCAGCCAGCGCGAGCGCACCTCGTTGAACAGCGACTCGCCGGCGCCGCCCGGGCTCACCGCACCGAGGACCCTGCTGCCCATGGACAGGTCTCGGGCAGCCGCGCACCGCACCAGCGCTTCGCGCTGGGCCTGCGGGAAGTCCTCCAGAAGGTGGTCCAGCGCCGCGTCGGCCAGGGTGTCGTGCGGCGCCCGGCGCATCCTCCGGCCGGGCAGGGAGCGCAGCCACAGGTCGAACTCGCCGCTGCCCCGGCGGGGCGTGTTGGTCAGGTCCAGGACGTCCATCACCTGCCGTACCGCCACCGGCAGGCCGCGCGTCAGCCGGTACACGAAGGGGGCGAGGCCGGAGTGGCGGGGCGAGGCCAGCTCGATGCCGGTGCGCACCTCGTCGAGCGTCAGGTCGCGCAGCCGCAGGGGGTACCACCAGGAGTCGTCGCTGTCGTGGGCCGGACGGCGCTCGCGCCAGTCGGCGAGACCGGCCCGGTCCGGGCCGCGCAGCCGCCAGGGCCACTGGTCCCCGGCGGACGAACCCCAGTTCTCCAGCCAGCGGTTGGAGCTGCCCACCACCGTCAGGGGGTCGCAGACGGCGCCGGTCAGGGCGGCGTCGCGGCGGGCGCCGGTGAGCAGTTCCAGGAACAGCCGCCCCTGGTCGGTGTGGCAGTTGTCCAGCAGCAGCAGATAGGAGCCGGGGGCGAACCAGCGGGTGGTGTCGTGGCGGAGGTCGTCGAGGAAGGCGGCGAACAGGACGCGGTCGAGGATCCTCTTCTCCTGCTCGCTGCCGCTGTGCCGCCACACGTTGAGCTCCAGCAGGGCGTCCCAGGGGTCCCGGGAAGGCACCAGCGGGTGGTCGCCGAACCACTGCGGGGCGCCGGCGAAGATCCTCCCCGGCAGTCTGCGACCACCGCGCGCGGCGGCGTCCCGCAGGAGGGCCGCGACCACCGCGGGGGCGCCGTTGGGCGCGCCCAGCGCGCTGCCGGCGACCTCCAGGAAGGCGGAGAGGTAGTCGCCGTGCCGGTCCTCGGCCTGCCGCCGGAACTCCTCGAGCTGCCGCTGGACGGCGCGCCGGCCCTGCGAGCGGTCGGGCATCCGCAGCTCGCGGTCCGAGGCGAGCAGCCCGAGGGTGAGCCGGGGGAAGCGCGAGACACGGTACTGCGGCAGCCTGCGCTCCAGCTGTCGGGCGATCAGGGCGAGGGCGTAGCGGGGCAGCAGTGCCTGGTCCGCGGCGAAGTTGAGGTAGGCGAAGGGGTGTTCCGGGCCGAAGCGGCCCATGACGGCGCCGTGCGCCTCGCTGGCCCCGCTTCCCCGCGGGCCGACCAGCATCGTCACCGGCCGCTCCGTACCGGGCGGCTGTTCCAGGCACTCGGCGACGAGGGCCAGGATGCCGTTGCGCCCCCGCATGCCCGTTCCCGCGCGGGAATCCTCCATCCGACCGGCCCTCCCCCGTGACAACCAACGTCGGCACACAGGAGGATGCCACCTTCGGTGCACGGGCGACAACGAAAAGCGACCACCCGCCGCGGGAAGTGCGGGAGATGCGGGAGGTGCGGCGCCCGCCGGCTTCCACGGCGGGCACCGGGGCACCGGTCCGCCCGGGCCGGTGCCCCGGGCGGACCGGTGCTCCCGGCTGTGTCAGTCCTCCCAGGTGTAGAAGCCGCGGCCGGTCTTGCGGCCCAGCTCGCCGCGGGCGACCTTCTCCCGCAGCAGCTTCGGCGGCGCGAAGCGCTCGCCCAGGGTGCCGTGGAGGTACTCGGCGATGGCCAGGCGCACGTCGAGGCCGACGAGGTCGGTCAGCCGCAGCGGCCCCATCGGGTGCTTGTAGCCCAGGCTCATGGCGGCGTCGATGGCCTCGGGCTCGGCGACGCCCTCCTCGACCATCCGGATCGCCTCCAGACCGAGGGCCACGCCCAGCCGGCTGCTGGCGAAGCCGGGCGAGTCCCTGACGACGACGTCCTTCTTGCCCAGCGCCCGGACCCATTCCAGGGCCGCCCGCACGGTGCCGTCCGCGGTCCGCCCGGCCACGACCAGCTCCACCAGGGCGGAGGCGGGCACGGGGTTGAAGAAGTGCATGCCCAGGAACCGCTCGGGGCGGGCCAGCGCGGCGCCCAGTTCGGTGACCGACAGGGAACTGGTGTTGGTGGCCAGCACCGTCGACTCGCCGACGGCCTTCTCCGCGGCGGCGAGCAGCCGGGCCTTGAGGGCGGGGTCCTCGGGAACGGCCTCGACGACCAGATCGGCGCCGGCGGGCAGGTCCTCCACGGCGGTGACGGTGGTGACGCGGGCCAGGACCCGCTCGGCGGGCTCCTCCAGCCTGCCGCGCTCGGCGGCCCGGCGCAGACCGGTGGCGACGCGCTCCAGGGCCGCCGCGGCGGCCTCCTCGCCGCTCTCCACGACGACCACGGCCGAGCCGGCCGTCGCGAAGGACTGCGCGATACCCGCGCCCATCCGCCCACCGCCCACCACGCCGACGGTTCCCGGTGCCGCTGCCATGAGCTCTCCTCGTGTCTGTCGCGTCCGCTGCCGTGCCCACCGTGTCCGTCGTTTCCGACGCGCCCCGGTGCCCGTCCGCGCGCACTCGTGCCGCCGCGAGCGCCGGGGCGTGTGCCCGGGGGCAGGGCGACCGTACCGGTGGACGTCCCGTCCCTTGACAGGCGGTCCGGGTGTCGGTTTACCTGGCATCGCCGCAAAGCTAACCGAATGGTCGGTCGGCCTCAAGGGCTGCGGAGCGGGCCCGCGATACCGCACGGCGGCCCCGAAGGCCCATGACGGTCCACGACTGGAGTGGTGGAGGCGCATGACGCAGCTCACGGAGGCCGGACAGGGCCCCGCCCAGCGGATGTTCGCCGCCGACCGGGCCTCCCGGGGCCTGGGCATGGAGCTGCTCCGGGCCGGCGACGGTGCGGCGGCGGTGCGGATGCCGGTGACCGCGCGCATGGTGAACGGCCACGGCGTCGCCCACGGCGGCTTTCTGTTCACGCTCGCCGACACCGCGTTCGCCTGCGCCTGCAACAGCCGCGGCCCGGTGACCGTGGCGGCCGGCGCGGACGTCGTCTTCACCGCTCCCGCCCACGAGGGCGACGTGCTGCTGGCCGTCGCCGAGGAGCGCGCCCGCTTCGGCCGCAGCGGTGTCTACGACGTCACCGTCCGGCGGGAGGCGGACGGCCGGGTGATCGCCGAGTTCCGCGGACGCAGCCGCACCGTCGGCGAGCGCGGCGCGGGCGGAAGCGGTGCCCCGGCGGGTATGGAGGCGTCATGAGCGACGGCACGGCCCCTCCCCCGCACCCGGCCCTCGTCCCGGCCCCGAGGCTCGGCCGGGCCCCCGCCCTCGCCTCGCTGGACGCGGCCGAGCGGATGGACCGCGAGGAGCTGCGCGCCCTCCAGCTCGACCGGCTCCGCTCCACCCTGCGGCACGCGTACGACAACGTGGAGCACTACCGGCGCGCCTTCGGGGCGGCGGGCGTCACACCGGAGGACTGCCGCTCCCTGGCGGACCTCGCCCGCTTCCCGTTCACCACCAAGGCCGATCTGCGCGACACCTACCCCTACGGCATGTTCGCCGTCCCGATGTCGCGGGTGCGCAGGCTGCACGCCTCCAGCGGAACCACCGGGCGCCCCACCGTGGTCGGTTACACCGAGGAAGACCTCGATGTGTGGGCGGACGTCGTCGCCCGCTCCATCAGGGCCGCCGGCGGCCGTCCCGGGCACAGGGTGCACGTCGCCTACGGCTACGGGCTGTTCACCGGCGGGCTCGGCGCGCACTACGGGGCCGAGCGGGCGGGCTGCACCGTCATCCCGGCCTCCGGCGGCATGACGGCCCGCCAGGTGCGGCTGATCCTGGACCTCCGGCCCGAGATCATCATGGTGACGCCCTCCTACATGCTCGCCCTCCTCGACGAGTTCGAGCGGCAGGGCGTCGATCCGCGCGACTCCTCCCTGGAGGTCGGGATCTTCGGCGCCGAGCCGTGGACGGAGGGGATGCGCCGCGAGATCGAGGAGCGCGCCGGGCTGCACGCGGTGGACATCTACGGGCTGTCGGAGGTGATGGGACCCGGCGTCGCGCAGGAGTGCGTGGAGACCAAGGACGGGCTGCACATCTGGGAGGACCACTTCTACCCGGAGGTCGTGGACCCGCTCACCGGCGAGGTGCTCCCCGACGGCGAGGAGGGCGAACTGGTGTTCACCTCACTGACCAAGCAGGCCCTGCCGGTCGTCCGCTACCGCACCCGTGACCTGACGCGGCTGCTGCCGGGCACCGCGCGCCCCGCCTTCCGCCGCATGGAGAAGGTCACCGGCCGCTGCGACGACATGATCATCCTGCGCGGGGTAAACGTCTTCCCCACCCAGATCGAGGAGATCCTGCTACGGGTCCCCGGCGTCGCCCCGCACTTCCAGATACGGCTCACCCGCCGGGGCCGGATGGACCACATGACCGTACGTGTCGAGGCCCGGCCGGGCGCCGGGCCCGAGCGGCGCGCGGCCGCGGCGGCGGCCATCGCCCAGGGCGTCAAGGACGGTGTCGGCATCACCGTCGGCGTCGACGTCGTCGATCCGGAGACCCTGGAGCGGTCGGTGGGCAAGATCCGCCGCGTCGTCGACGCCCGCGAGGACTGATCCGGCAGGCCCCGGGCCGAGGCCCGGGGCCTGCCGGGCGGGCACCCGGTCGGCCGCCTCCCGACTGCGGCAAGCGGTGCGGACTGCGATGATCGCAGTCCGCACCGAGGGGGACGCAAGGGATGGATGGGACACCGTGCAGACGTTCCTGCCGCTCGCCGGCTTCGCCGGGACCGCCCGGGTGCTCGACGCACGGCGGCTGGGGAAGCAGCGGGTGGAGGCCCTGCAGGTGCTGCGTGCCCTGACCGTGCCCGGCTACGGCTGGGCCCGGCACCCGGCCGTGCGCATGTGGACGGGGTACGAGGAGGCGCTGGTCCGCTACGGCATGGAGATCTGCCGCCACTGGCGGCTGGCGGGACGCGCCGACACCTGCGAGGCCACCATGCTGACGGATCTGCGGCACGCGACCGGCATCGCCGTCCCCCGCTCCCAGGAGGAACTGGAGGCGGCCGGCGAGCTGCCGCCCTGGCTGGGCGATCCCTCCTTCCACCGCAGCCACCGCTCCTCCCTGGTGCGCAAGGACCCCGACCACTACGCGCCCCTGTTCCCCGGCGTGCCGGACGATCTGCCGTACGTGTGGCCCGCCTCGGACCGCGGCCCCTCCGCCGAGGAGCCGGGGTGAGGTCCCGGCCCCGGGGGTACGGGGGAGGGATGGATGCGATCGGGGCCCGTGCGGGCCGGTGCGCACGGGGCGCGGTGGGACGGGTTTGCGCCCCTCGCCTCCTCCGCGAGAATCTTGGCAGAGAGCAACCGTCCATCCGCGCCGACCGTCGAAGGGGGGGACCGGGCGGAGCACCCCGGGTGCCGTGCCCCCGTTCTTCCGTGAGCAACCCTCCTCGCTTTCCAGACGTCTCCGGGGGCTCCCGCGCCCTGGCCGGGCAGACGGTCGAATCGGCGCCGGCTCCGGTGGTCGCGGTGGACCGGCAGGGGCGGGTGTCGCTGGTGAACGCCGCGGCGCGTGCCCTGCTGCCCGGCCTCACCCCCGGGGTCGTGCTGGACACAGGAGTGGCGCCGGGCTGGCTTGTCTCCGCCGCGCGGGACGAACACGCCGGGCACGAAGGGCCGGACACCGAGGCGGCCGAGCCGGCCGGAACGGCCGAGGCGGCCACGGCGGCGCACGGATCCCTTGGGGGGCGCGTCTTCACCGCGCACGCCGCCCCCCTGCCGGACGGGCACACCGCCTGGTGGCTGACCGACATCACCGGCCGGGAGGACGTCGAGCGGTCGCTGCGCTCGGAACGGGAGAGCACCGCCTTCCTGGCCCGGGCCTCCGCCCGGCTCCAGTCCTCGCTCAACCCGCGCAGGTGCGTGGTGACGACCGCCCGGCTGGCGGCCGGCCACCTCGCCGACGCCGCCGTCGTGGTCCGCCTGTCGCGGGACCGCCGCCCGGAGGTGACCCGGGCGGTCTCCGACGGGCGGCTGGAGGAGGAGACCCTGTCCGCCTCCCCGGAGGAGATGCCGGGGCTGGCCGAGGCCCTGGAGGGCTTCCCCCCGGTGTCCTTCCGGTCGGTCGATCCCGGCCTGGTCCCCGCGTGGCTGCTGCCCGAGGGGTTCGGCCGCCCGGCCCCGCCGGTGGTCGTCCCGCTGCCGGGCAGCGGCGAGATCGCCGGGGCGATGGTGCTGCTGCGCCGTGCCGGCGGCGAGGACGCCGATCCGGAGGACGACACCGTGACCCGGATCTTCGCCGCCCGCGCCGGTGCGGCGATCTCGTCCGCCGCGCTCTACGCGGAGCAGGTCGCCACCGTCGCCGTGCTCCAGCGCGAGCTGCTGCCGCCCGCGCTGCCGCACCCGGAGGGCGTGGAACTGGCCGGGGCCTACCGGCCCGCCCAGAGCGCCCAGAGCGTCGGCGGCGACTTCTACGACGTACACCCGGCCGACGGGCCCGGCCAGGAGACCGACGTCGTGCTCGGCGACGTGGCCGGCAAGGGCCCGGAGGCGGCCGTCCTGACGGGGAAGGTCCGCAACACGCTCGCGGCGCTTCGGCTGGTCGAGTCCGACCACGTACGGCTGCTGGACCTGCTCAACAGCACGCTGCTGAGCGGCCCCCAGGACCGGTTCGTCACCCTGGTGCTCGCCTCCTTCGGCGGCCCCGAACCCGGCACCGGCCGGGTCGCCCTGCGGCTGACCTCGGCCGGGCATCCGCCGCCGCTGATCCTGCGGCACGACGGGAGGGTGGAGGCCGCCCGCACCTCGGGCACGCTGATCGGCGTGCTGCCGGAGGCGACCGCGGCCACCTGCTCCACCACCCTGCTGCCCGGGGAGACCTGCCTGCTGTACTCCGACGGAGTCACCGAGGCCAGGGGCGGGCCCTACGGCGAGATGTTCGGGGAGGAGCGCCTGGCCGACGCGCTGGGCTCCTGCGCGGGCCTGCATGCCCAGGCCGTCGTCGAGCGCGTCGGGATGCTCACCTCCGAGTGGCTGGCGGGCCGGGAGCACGACGACATCGCGCTGGTAGCCGTCACCGCGGCCCACCGCACCCCGCTGAGCGCGGTGGGCAGGAACGTCAGTTCGGGAGACAACCGATGAGCCGGAGGACGAAACCCCTGAGGAACCGCATGGAGAGCTTCTGGACGGCGCTGGAGAGCGCGGACGAGCGCTCCGCCGTCGCCCAGGTCACCGAGGCGCTGGACCGGGGCTTCGCGCCCGAGGACGTCCTGCTGGAGGTCATCGCGCCCGCGCAGCGGCGGGTCGGCGTGCGCTGGGCGGAGAACCGGCTCACCGTCGCGCAGGAGCACGCGGCCACCGCCGTCAGCGACCGCGCCGTCACCGCGGTCGCCGCCCACCCGGCGGCACGGGTCCCCGCCCGGCTCGGCCGGATCACCGTGGCCTGCGCCGACAGCGAGTGGCACACGCTGCCCGCCCGGCTGGTCGCCGAGGTGCTGCGACTGCGCGGCTGGCACGTGGACTTCCTCGGGGCCCATGTGTCCGCCCGGCAGCTGGTGTCCCATCTGCACTCCACCGGCCCGGACGCGGTGGCCCTGTCGTGCTCCCTGCCCGTACGGCTGCCCGTCGCCCACGCGGCCGTCACCGCCTGCCGGGCCGCCGGCGTGCCCGTGCTGGCGGGAGGCGCCGGGTTCGGCCCGGACGGCCGCTACGCCCGCCTGCTGGGCGCCGACGCCTGGGCCGGCAGCGCCCGCGGCGCGGCCGAGCGCCTCGCGGCGGGCATCGCGCCCCCGTCCGAGCTGCCCCCGGCCGCCGAGGAGGCGCTGCCGCATCTGGCCGACCGCGAGCACGCCCTGGTCGACGAGACCCGCGGGCGGCTCGTCGACGAGGTCATGGCGGTGCTGTCCGAACGGTTCCCGCGGATGGAGGAGTGCACCGGACGACAGCGGGAGTACACCGTGGAGGACCTCCACCGTGTCGTGGAGTATCTGGCGGCCGCGCTCTACGTCGACGATCCGGGGCTGTTCGAGGGCTTCACCGCGTGGACGGGCCGGATCATGACCGCCCGGAACCTGCCCGTCGACGCCCTGTCCGCGGTGCTGGAGGCCATGGCCGACGCCTTCCGCGAGCTGCCACGCGCCTCGGCGTACATCGCCCGGGCACAGGGCGCGCTCGACCGCGAACTCCGCTCCCCGCCCTCGTGATCCGCCCCGCGGGCGCGGAGCCGGCCAGGCCCTGGTCGGACCGGCCCAGGTCGGGACGGGGTGCGGTCAGCCCGCTACCAGCAGCGCCTGGGGCGCCGCCGCCTTCAGCCGGGTGTTCAGCCAGGACAGCTGGCGTCCCGTCTCGCCCTCGCACCTGTGGGCGAGTTCCAGCAGTTCGCGGTCGCGCGCCCCCTGGGCCGCCTGGGCGACGACCGTCCAGGTCGTCTGGACGAGAGTGCCCAGCACGTACAGGTCCTGGAGGTCGCGCAGCAGTCCGACGGGCCCCTCGCGGACCCCGGCGAGCCCCTCGGCGTGCAGCCGCTCGGGCTCCTCGACGTCCTCGCCGGCGGCCTGCTCTCCGTAGCGGCGGGCGACGGGCTCCAGGCGGCGGACGTGCTCCTCGCTCATCTTCGCCAGGGTGTCGCAGACGTGGTACACGTCGGCCTCCGCGGCGTGCCCCTCCCCCACGGTGCGCAGGGCCTCGGCGAGGGTCTGCTCGCTGCGGTGGAGCAGACCGACGTAGACGGCCAGACGGGGCATCAGGACCTCCCTGGGGCGGCGGCCTCGGCGATGTGGCCGGGGGTCTCGGGGGCGGTGGCGGGGTCGCCCGGGTAGTCGGGGGTGGGGGCGGGCTCGGCGGCGGTGTCCGCCTCCGGCCCGCCCCGTGTGGGCGGTACGGGGCCGCCGGCCGGCTCGGAGGCGGTGGTGGTGGGCGCGGGAGCGGGGCCGTCGCCGTCGGCGACCTTGGTCACCCGGCAGGCGGCCGTCTTGAAGTACGGCTGCTTTGGACACCGGATCCCAGATGGTCATGGTCAGTTCGTTGGCCTGTCGGGGCGCACCGTCGGGCGACACCTCCTCCGGGTCCCAGCGGCCGTAGTGGAAGGGCGCGAACACCGTGCCCTCCCGCACATGCCCGATCCGGGCGCGTACCTCGATCGCCCCGCGCGGCGACTCCACCCGCGCCCGGTCGCCCTCGGCGATCCCCAGCCGCCGCGCGTCGGGTGCGGACAGCTCCGCCCAGGCGTCGGGCGCGGCCCGGTTCAGCTCGCGGGAGCGGCCGGTCTTGGTGCGGGTGTGGAAGTGGTAGACGGTGCGCCCGGTGGTGTACAGCAGCGGGTACTCCTCGCCGGGTTCCTCGTGGGGCGGCACATAGGCCGCGCCCTTGAGGAAGGCGCGGCCCGCCGGGGCCTTGGCCCGGTACTCGACGGGGGTCACCGTGCCGCCGGTGAGCAGGTCGTGACCGTAGGTCTCGCAGTACTCGGGGTCGGTGTTGAACACGCCGTCCGCGTACAGCCGGTCGGTGCCGTCGGGGTGCTCCTCGGTGCAGGGCCAGGGGATGCCGGTGGGGCCGCGCAGCCTGTCGTAGGACAGGCCACTGTAGTCGCAGGGACGGCCGCGGCTGCACTCGCGCCAGGCGTCGAACGCCTCCTCGGGGGTGCGCCACTTGACCAGCGGGGCGCCGTCGGAGTCGCGGAAGTCCATGGCGTCGGCGTACATCAGGAAGATGTCCAGGTCGCTCCTGGCCTCGCCGGGAGGTTCGACGGCCTTCTCCGACAGGTGCACGGTGCGGTTGACGTTGGTGTAGCAGCCGGTCTTCTCGCCCCAGCCGGCCGCGGGCAGCACCACGTCGGCCAGTTCGGCGGTCTCGGTGAGGAAGAGGTCCTGGACGACCGCGAAGCACTTCTCGCCGCCGAGGATCCTCCGGACGCGGGACGACTCGGGCATGGAGACCACCGGGTTGGTGGCCGAGATCCACAGCAGTCCGACGGAGCCCTGCTCGGCGTAGCGGAAGATCTGCATGGCGTGGGTGGGCGGGGCCCAGTGCGGAATCGTCAGTTCGTCGACGTTCCACAGCTTCGCCAGCTCGCGGACGTGCGCGGGGTTGCTCCAGTTCCGGAAGCCGGGCAGGTCTCCGTCGGCGCCGCACTCGCGGGTGTTCTGGGCGGTGGGCTGGCCGTTCATCTGGAGGACGCCGGCGCCCGGGCGGCCGATCATGCCGCGCAGCAGATGCAGGTTGTGCACGGCCACGGCGGCGGCGGTGGCCTGGTGCGACTGGTAGAAGCCCTGCAGCACGGTGGACAGCACCCGTTCGCTCTCCCCGAAGATCCGTGCCGCGCGCCGTACGTCCTCGGCGTCCACGCCGCAGATCCGGGCGGTCTCCTCGGGCGTGTAGGGCTCCACCGTCCCGCGCAGCTCCTCCACGCCCAGGGTGTGGCGCCCCACCCACTCCTCGTCCACCCGGCCGCCTGCGAAGAGTTCTCGGGCCAGGCCGTTCATCAGGGCCATGTTGGTGCCGACCCGGGGCGCGAGGTGGACGCCGCCGGTGCGCTCCGCCTCCTCGGCGACCTTGGTGCGGCGCGGGTCCACGCACACCACCTTCGGCGGGTCGTCGGCGCGGGTGCGGTCCAGCACGCGCGCCCACAGCACCGTCTGGGTCTCGGGCATGTTGTGGCCGAAGAGGAAGAGCGCGTCGCAGTGCTCGATGTCGGTGTAGGAGCCGGGCTGCCCGTCGGTGCCGAAGGACTCCTTGAAGGCGGCGGCGCTGGTGGCCGTGCACAGCCGGGTGTTGCCGTCCATGTGGGGGGTGCCCAGGCCGGCCTTCCCGATCACGGCCAGGGTGTAGTACTCCTCCAGGAAGAGCTGGCCGGAGGTGTAGAAGCCGTGGGAGAGCGGGCCCTTCTCCGCCAGCAGCCGCCGGGAGACCTCCGCGATCCGGCCCATCGCGGTCTCCCAGTCGGTCTCGACCAGGCGGCCGTTCTCGCGCACCAGGGGCCGGGTGAGCCGGTCGGCGCTGTTGGCCCAGGACCAGCTCCCGTACAGCCCCTTGGGGCCCAGCCGCCCGTGGTTGACCACGTCGGTCGCCACCCCGCGCACCCCGACCATGCGCCCGTCCTTGACGGCGATCTCGCAGCCGCAGCCGTTGCTGCACAGCACACAGGCGGAGCGCACCCAGCGCTCGACGTCCTCCTCAGCCACCCCCTTCTCCAGATGGCGGTCGACCCGGGCGGGCCACACCGTTCCCCTGGCGTGCGGGGTGCGGGGTCCCCAGATGTCGGCGATCCGGTCCATGCGCTTCCTCTCCCTGCCTGTTCCCGGCCGTGCGTGCCGTGCCACGCGGTACCCCGGGCGGCGGCGGAAATGCGCGCCGGAGGGCGTCTTCCCTCCGGCGCGCGGGCGGTCGGCGTACCGCCGGGGGGCCGGTCCTCCCGGGGTCTTCGGACTCCCGGGCAGCGGTTCTCAGGGCAGCGGCGGCCGGTCGGTTCCGTGGGGCGCCCGTGTGAAGACCTCCTCCGCGTCCAGCGCCTCGGCACCCGGGGCCGACCTGGAGGGGTCCGCCGGGCTGTACGCCGGTTCACCGCGCGACGGCGGCGGGGTGCGGTCTCCGGGGGCTCCCTCCCCGTACCGCGGCAGCCGCAGGGCCAGCAGGGCGACGTCGTCGCCGCGGGGGTCCAGGCGCTCCAGCAGCTCGTCGCAGAACTCCTCCAGACCGTGGCGGGCCAGGGCGGAGGCGTGGCGGCACAGCAGCTCCATGCCGGTGTCGATCGGCCTGGTGCGGCTCTCCACCAGGCCGTCGGTGTAGAACACCACCGTCGCCTCCGGCGGCAGGTCCTCGTATGCGTCGGGCCAGTGCAGCCCCAGGTTCAGGGTCGCGCTCATACCCAGCAGGGGGCCGTGGCCGGCATCCAGGAAGCGGGTACCGCCGCCGGGCTCGACCAGCAATGGCGGGGGGTGCCCGGCGTTGACCCAGTGCAGCCTCCAGGGTCCGCCCTCGCGGCCCTCGATCCGGGCGAAGACCACGGTGGCCATGGGGGCGTCGCTGGTGTTGGTCATCGCCTCGTCCAGACGGCGCATGATCAGGCTGGGGTGCTCCCTGCGGTCCCAGGCCAGGGCGCGCAGCATGTTGCGGACCTCGGCCATGTGGGCGGCTGCCTGGAGGTCGTGGCCCACCACGTCCCCGATGACCATCGTGGTGACGCCGTCCTCCAGCAGGAAGGCGTCGTACCAGTCCCCGCCGATCTCGGCCGCCACCTGGGCGGGCCGGTAGCGGGCGGCCATCCGCAGATGGTCCACCTGGGGCAGCGGGGTCAGCAGCTGGCGCTGCATGGTCTCGGCGACGTGCCTCTGCTGGTCGAAGAGGCTGGCGTTGTCCATGGCCAGTCCGGCCCTGCGGCCGATGTCCGCGAGCATCGTCATCTCGTCCTCGGTGTACGGGGGCGAGTCACCGGTGCGCGCCGCGGTGAAGGCGCCGAAGACCCGGCGGCGGCTGTGCAGCGGCACCACCACCGCGCTGTGCCCGCCGAGCCGGTCGAACAGCCGTCGGTGGGCCGCCGTGAGGGGGGTGTCGGGTTGGCGCGCGAGGTCCGCGGCGTCCAGTGAGACCGTCCCCGCGCCGCGCAGGGCGCGCACCAGATCCGCGCCCGCGGACTCCGCCAGCGGCGGCAGGAGCCCCTCCAGTTCCCCGGCCGCCTCCGGGTCCGCGGCGCTGTGCACGGCGATGCGCCGGATCTCGTCCGGCTGCCCGGTGAACACGTCCACCGCCGTCCAGTCGGCCAGGTCCGGCACCAGCATCCGGCCCAGTTTCCGGAGCACCCGGGGGATGTCCAGGCTGGAGATGAGGACGGAGGAGACCTCCGACACCACGGTCAGCCGGGTGGTCAGGGCCTCCAGCGCCTGAAGGTAGGCGGCCGTCTGCCGCTCGGCGGCGCTGCGCACGCTGAAGTCGTGGAAGGCGAGGACCAGGCCGTGCGGCTCCCCCGGCAGCTCCAGCGGGGCGGCCGACCAGATGACCGGGAGGGTGGTGCCGTCGCCCCGCAGCAGGTACACGTCACCCCCCTCGCGGGGGCGGCCGTCGGCGAGGACCTGGAGCATCCGGCAGTCCTCCCGGGGGATCCGCCGCCCGTCCGCGTCGCGGTGCAGCAGGTCGTGCATGTCGTGGCCCAGCATCCGCGCCGCGGGCCGCGCCACCATCCGCTCGGCCCGGGGATTGGCGGCGATCAGGCGGCCGGTGGCGTCCGTGGCGTAGACGCCCGCGCCCAGGCCGTCGAAGACCGCGCGCAGGACACCGGGCTCCCCTGTCCGGTCGGCCCCGCTCATCGCCCCGCCGTCCCTGGTGGTCCCACTGCCCCTCACCGCCTCCTCGCACGGCCGGCCGCCGCGTCCCGTCCTGCCCTTACCGGCGTCGCGCTCCCGCGTACGCCCGGTCCGCGGCACTGCCGGTTACCCGGTTCCCGCCTCCCCAGACATTCCGTGGCATTCCGCACCCCTGGCGGACGGATGTGATCCGCCCGGGTGGGCGGGGTGGTAGGAGGACATACGGTATCGATCTTCCCCGGGCGGGAAGGGCGGTAGTGTGCCTGAAGTTCCCGTACCCGTGATCGAGCTCGTACGGCGGCGCAGGGAGCCGGCGGTCGTCCAGGCCCTCCGCTCCACGGCGGCCGCGACGCTCGCCTACTCCGCCGCCCTCTGGCTGACCGATGCCCGGGCCCCGCTGCTGGCCCCGCTGACCGCGCTGCTGGTCGTCCAGGTCACCCTGTTCGCCACGATCACCAAGGGCATCACCCGGGTCAACGCCGTGGTGGCCGGGGTCACGGTGGCCGTCGGCTTCAGCGCCCTGGTGGGCCTGAGCTGGTGGAGTCTGGGCCTGCTCATCCTCACCTCCCTGGCCGTCGGGCACCTGGTGCGGGCCGGCGACTTCATCCCCGAGGTGGCGATCAGCGCCATGCTGGTGCTGGGGGTCTCCCACGCCACGGACCTGGCCCTGAGCCGGGTGCTGGAGACCCTGATCGGCGCCGCGGTCGGCCTGCTGTTCAACTTCCTGTTCGTACCTCCGGTGTGGGTGCAGCCCGCCGAGGAGGCGCTGGTGGACCTGGCCGGCCGGATGCGGCTGCTGCTGCTGCGCATGGGTGAGCAGCTGAGCACTCCCACCCCGGTGCACCGGGCGGCCGCCCGCCTGCACGAGGCGCGACGGCTGGACAACGACATCGCGCAGGTCGACGCCTCACTCGTGCAGGCCGAGGAGAGCCTGCGCCTGAACCCCCGGGTCAAGGAGGCACTGCTGTCCCGGGTCGTGCTGCGGACGGGCCTGGACACCCTGGAGATCTGCACCACCGTGATGCGCGCGATGTCGCGAACCCTCACCGACCTGGCCAGGGAGCGCGAGGAGGAGCCGCTGTTCCCGCACGAGGTGGCCGAGGCCGTGGAGGAGCTGTTCGGCCACCTCGCCGGAGCGGTGCAGAGCTTCGCCGTCCTGGTCACCAGCGCCGACAGCGCCAGTTCCGAGGAGGCGGAGGACCTGCTGGCGGCCGAGATGGAGGCCGGGCGCGCCGGGCGCGAGCGGGTCGCGTACCTGCTGCTCGCCCGCGTCCAGGAGCATCCGCGCCAGTGGCACCTGCTGGGGGCGCTGCTGTCGGAGTTCGACCGGGTGCTGGACGAGCTGGACGTGGAGAAGCGCTCGACGCGTCTGGCGGAGGAGCTGGACCGCTACACCCGCGAGGAACGCGACCGGCACCCGGTGCTGTACGAGCTCAAGCGCCGTTTCCGGCTGCCCCGCCGCCGCCGTCGCCGCCGCGGTCCCGACACCGGGCGGGCGGAGGTCTGAGCGCGTCCGGGCCGCGCCTGGAACGAGCGGGGCCGCGCCGGGGCCGCGCCGGGGCGCGGTTGTCAGTGGCCGGTGGTTTGCTGGAAAGCGGCCGGCCGGAGCTCGGCGGGCCGGTCCGGAAGTGTGTTCCGTGCCTCCGTCGCAGGGCGGAGCGCGGACTGGGAACGAGGGTCACAGGGGGCCCCGATGGGTGAAGTGGCGACGGCGAGCGGCACGAAGGGCACGACCACGCACGAGTCCGCGGAGCCGGAGTCCGCGGAGCTGCGGCTGGAACGGCACAGGGTGGAGCTGACGGGCTACTGCTACCGGATGCTGGGGTCGGCCTTCGAGGCGGAGGACGCGGTCCAGGACACGATGGTGCGCGCCTGGCGCGCCCTGGACCGCTTCGAGGGGCGCTCCTCGCTGCGGTCCTGGCTGTACCGCATCGCCACCAACGTGTGCCTGGACATGCTCGGAGGCAGCCGGCGGCGCGCCCGCCCCATGGACCTGTCCTCCCCCTCGGGGGCGGAGAATCCGCCCGGGCCCGCCCTCCCGGAGACCACCTGGATAGAGCCGATGCCGAGCGGCCGGATCCTGCCCGACGGCGATCCGGCCGAGACGGCCGTGGCCCGGGAGTCGGTCCGGCTGGCCTTCGTCGCGGCCCTCCAGCACCTGCCGCCCCGGCAGCGTGCGGTGCTGATCCTGCGCGAGGTGCTCGCCTGGCGGGCGAGCGAGGTCGCCGAGCTGCTGGGCACCACGGTCGCGTCGGTCAACAGCGCGCTCCAGCGTGCCCGCGCCACGCTCGCCTCCGCCGAGGTCACCTCCGAGGCCACCGCCGACGGGAGCACGGACTCGATGGACGAGGAGCAGCGCGCGCTCCTCGCCCGCTACGTCAGCGCCTTCGAGGCATACGACCTCGACGCCCTCACCTCGGTGCTGCACGACGACGCGACGCTGTCGATGCCGCCCTACGAGCTGTGGCTGCGCGGCCACGCCGACATACGGGCGTGGCTCACCGGGCACGGCGCGGGCTGCCGGGGTTCACGTCTGATTCCGGTCACGACGAACGGCTGCCGGGCGTTCGGGCAGTACCGGCCGGATCCGGACGGCGGCTTCTCCCCCTGGGCACTGCAGGTCGTCGAGGTGTCCGGCGGCCGGATCACCGCGCTCAACGCCTTTCTTGACACCGCGCGGCTGTTCCCCCTGTTCGGGCTGCCCGCGCGCCTGGCTTCCCGCTGAGCGCCCCCGGCACCGCGCCGGCGCCCGCTCCGGCGGTGGGCGCCTCCTCGTCCAGCCCCGTCCAGGCGATGAGGCTCAGCAGCTCCTCGTCGGCTTCGCCCAGCCGTATCCGGCGGCCCAGGCGGCAGGCGGTGAGCTGCATCCGGACCAGTGCCTCGACGGTGACCATGTCCGCCTCACAGAACTCCCCGGCCTCCACGACGACCGGGTCCGTCCGGGTGCGGCTCAGCACCCGGTGCAGCCGCTCGCACAGCCGCGGTATGCCGGCGCGGGTGACCGGGCCGTCGGCGGCCAGTACGAGCGAGGCCTCCTCCCGGCCGGGCGTCCGTGCCTCCTCATGAGCTGCCAAGACCGGGCCTCCTGGTCACGGGGGCGTTCGGGGTCACCGGGGCAGACCGGCCGGACGGGCGGAACTCATCGCCCCACCGCACGGCCGCCGGCGCGGCGGCCACGCCCGCGGTACTCCGTCCGGGTGAAACGGGCGGTGTCCGTCCGCCGCCCGGCGGGCGGCGCCCGTTTCGGCCTCCCCCCGGAGGGCACTCCGGCGCGGACGCCACAGCGGCCGCAGCGGCCGAGTGAGGAGGCAGCACCGTGGGCGGAGCGGTACGGCTGGATCTGGAGGGCAGGAACACGCTGGTGACGGGTGGTGCCCGCGGCCTGGGCGCATCCATCACCCGCCGCCTCGCACGGGCCAAGGCCGCCGTGCGGGTGGTGGACGTACGCCGCGAGGAGGGCGAGAAGTTCTGCGCCCGGCTCAGCGAGGAGGAGGGTGCGGACGTCCGCTTCCTGGAGTTGGACGTGCGCGATCCGGAGGCGGTCGAGGCGGCCTTCCGGGGGCTGGACGAGGTGTCCTGGCCCCTGGACGTCCTGGTCAACAACGCCGCCGTGGACGTCTCCAAGCCGATCGAGCACATGTCCGCCGAGGAGGTCACCCGGGTGGTCTCCACCAACCTGCTGGGGCCGATGTACATGTGTCTGGAGACCTACCGGCGCATGGTCGCCCGCGGCGGCGGACACATCGTCAACATCCTGTCCACCGCGTCCAACCGCACCTGGACCGAGGCCGGTCCGTACTCGGCCGGCAAGTCGGGGCTGCGCGCCTTCACCCACACTCTCTTCAAGGAGGCGCAGCGCGACTGCATCGGCATCGGGGTCACCGGGGTGATCGCGGGGGGCATGGAGACCCCGTTCGTGACGGAGCGCTTCCCCGACGCGGACACCTCCAAGCTGCAGAGTCCGGACATCGTGGCGGACGCGGTCATGTGTGCGCTGGCGGTCCCCGGGGGCAGCGTGATGCCCGAGGTGGTCGTGGTGCCGCGCAGCGAGACCTCCTGGCCCTGACCGGCGCGCGGGCCGGTGCCCGCTCCGCCCCTGCGGCGGGGCGGGAACGGGCACCGGCGTCGCACGGGGGTCAGGCCTGCGTGATCGGCTCCTGGAGTTCGGTCACCCACTCCTCCCTGTCCTGCGGGCACTCCAGGTACAGCTCCCGCGGGTAGCCGGCCGAACGGTGGCCGCCGGCGTCGATCCAGCGGGCCAGGGCCTGGGCGGTGGGCATGACGCGGTCCATGGGGCCGCGGTGGACGATGGTGGCGGCCTGCTCGACACCGGGCAGGTCCACGATCCGGAACCCGTCCTCCGCACCGGCCCCAACCCCGGCCGCGACCGTGATGCCGGCGTGGACGACGACCGCGCCGCCCCCGCCGGGGGCGTCCTCGTACCAGGCGATGCCCGGCCCGGCCGCCTCCACTCCGGCCCGCTCCAGCAGGCCGCACAGTTCGTCGTACAGCGGCTGGACGACCGGACCGATGTGCTCGGGCCCGAAGCTGTCGGCGATGCCGCTCAGTTCGGCCACCCGTACCGGCGGAATGCTCTTGACCACGATGTCCTCGGCGGGCATGTGTCCCTCGCTCTCGATGATCCGGAGCCTCGCCTCGACCCGGGCCAGCCGCCCGGCGGCGGCCGCCACCGCGTCCTCCAGCTCCGCCCGCCGCAGTCTGAGCATCCCGCGCAGTTCCTCGGTGCCCGGGCGCTCGTCGAGGATCGTCCTCACCTGTTCGAGGGTGAAGCCGAGGTCCTTCAGCGCGATGACGCGGTTGAGCCGGGCGAGCTGGCCCGCCTCGTAGAAGCGGTAGCCGCTGACCGGATCGGTCCGGGCGGGGCGCAGCAGCCCGATCGCGTCGTAGTGCCGCAGCATGCGGACCGACACGCGGCCGTGCCTGGCGAAGTCTCCGATGTTGAACATGACGCCCTCCACTCCAGGACCTCACACGGTGTCAGGGTCAAGCCCGGACGGTGGAGGCGCCCCGAAGGGGTTCGCGAGGACATCTCAGCCGCTGTGCCCGGGGCCGCCCGTTCCCGAGCCCGGGAAGCCCGCGGGGGCCGCGGGAGCGGTGCTGGAAGGGACGGGGGCGGTGGGGGCGGCGCCGGGGGCGGTGACACGGTCGTCCGCGCGGGCTGCGTTGTGTGCGATGGCGTCGGTCAGGAGCAGCCAGAGCTGTTCGGGCAGGTCGTGCCCCATACCGGGGATCACCAGGAGTTCGGCGCCGGGGATCGCGGCCGCCGTCGCCTCGCCGCCGTCGCGGCCGATGAGGAGGTCGTCGGCACCGTGGACGACCAGTGCCGCGGCCGTGACGGCCCGCAGGCGCGGCGTCCGGTCGGGCGAGGCCAGCATCGCGGCGTACTGGCGGGCGAAACCGTCGGACCGGGGTGAGCGGTCGTAGGCCGCCTCGGCGCGCTCGCGCAGCTCCTCGGGGGCGGCCGGGTAGCCGGGCGAGCCGAGGACGGAGGACGAGCGCACGCCCCGTTCCCCCGCCTCCCGCCGGTCGCGGGGCGGCGGGGCCGCCAGCGCGGCCAGCGCCTCGGGGGCGCCCCGGCCGACGGAGCGGTCTCCGGTGGTGGACATGATCGAGCACAGCGAGCGCACCCGCGTGGGGTGGTCGATCGCGAATTGCTGGGCGATCATGCCGCCCATCGAGGCTCCGGCGATGTGCGCGGCGTCGATCTCCAGTGCGTCGAGCAGGCCCGCCGCGTCCCGGGCCATGTCGGCGATGCGGTAGGGGGCCGTGGAGGTGTCGCCCGACAGGATGGCCCGGATGTCCGGGGGCGGGCAGTCGTCCAGGAAGGTGGACAGACCGCAGTCGCGGTTGTCGTAGCGGACGACGTGGAAGCCCCGGTCGGCGAGCATCCCGCAGAACCGCGGGTGCCAGGCGGTCATCTGGGTGCCGAGACCCATGATGAGCAGCAGTACCGGCCCGTCCGGGTCGCCGAAGGTGTCGTACTCCAGTTCCATCCCGTTGGACAGGGCACGCGGCATGTGTTCCTCCTCGGCGGGGCCCGGCCGGGGCCGGGGCGGTCGGCTTCCGCGGCCGTCGGGCGGTCCGCCGCATGCCGCCGGGCAGTACGGCGGCCCGCCGGGCGGGAGCTCCTACCAGCCGGTCGGTACGATAGCGGGGCCGCGCCCCGGAGGGAACGGAGAAGTCCTCCCCCGGCCGGACGGCTTCCCCCGACACTCCCGCCGGGGGGTGTGCGCCGGACGGGGCACACCCGCGCCCGCGCTCAGCCGCGCCCGCCGTCCTTCTCGCCGAAGGTCACCGAGACCCGCTCGAACCCCAGGGAGCGCAGCAGGTTCTCCAGCATGTCCTCGGTGTTCACCTCGGCCCGCTTCGCCAGCCCGCTCTCCTTCGCGGCCTCGCCGATGTGCTCGACCGCGAGCCGGTGGACCTCCCGCTCGTCACCCGGGTTGTCGGAGAAGAGGTCGCCGAGCCGGTCGAGCAGACCGCGCTCCTTGGTGACGGCGTACGAGCGCTCGGCGTCCAGCGCGGGCTTCTCCAGGCGGGCGTGCGGCAGCCGTACCGTGGCACCCCTGCGGTCTTCGGTGACCGTGACGGCCTCCTCGCCCAGACCGCCGAGGTCCACGTACGCGCCGACGCTGCCCGTACCGACGAACAGCGTCCGGCTGCCGCGTACCGCGTCCGGCAGGAACTTCGCGTCCTCGTCCAGGTCGACGACGACCTGGAAGGTGCCCGAGGCGCCCTCGTAGCGGCTCATGTCCCTCAGGGACTTCAGCACCGCGGGACCGGTGCGGTCCTCGGTCTCGGTGGCGAACGGGTTCCCCAGCTCGGGCAGGAGGCGGAGCTGCCCGGCCAGCAGCACTCCGGCCAGCAGGAGGACCACCATCAGGAGCGGGGCGATCCATCTTGGGGAGGACGTGGACCTGTCGGGGCGGGCCATCTGCGTGCACCTCCGTCGGCGGCGGGAGACTCCGTCAGATGGGGTGTTCCCCGAAACTCCCCCGGCATGGCAGGTAGTTGACCGCGTGCCGGCTGGCGGGCGCGCTCCCGTGACGCCCCTCTCGTGACGCCCCCTACCCGGCCGTGCGCCGACGCACGGCGGTGCGCCCCCTCCGGCGGGCCGCCGGCCCGTCCGCTCCGTCCGTCCGCACCGGTGCGCCCGGTATCGGCCGGTATCGATCGGACGACGGCGGGTACCGGTGCTCTCGTGGAAGCCCCCGGCCCCAGCGGTCCCAGAACGGCGCCACGGTGGCACGCCGGCGGGGAACGACGAGACGACCTGGAGAGCGGAGTGACTGTGACCGAGCATCCGGGCGAGGCGGCACCGGCCGAGCGGAATCCGCCGGCCGCCCCGCGTCCGGCGACCGGGCCCGGCGGAGCGCAGAGCGGCGGAGGCGGCGGGCAGAGCGGCGACCAGGTCCGCCCGGAGGCCGACGCGGGACTCGAGGAGCTGCCCCCCAACCTCACCCAGGCCATCCTGGAGGCCACCAAGCAGGTGGCCTCCCTGCTGAAGGGCGCCGGGCACCCCTTCGCCCTGGCGGGCAGTGTCGCCGTATACGCCCACGGCGGCCCGGGGAACCTCCAGCACGACGCCGACTTCTGCGTCCTTCCCGAGGACGCCGACGCGGTGGCCGCCACGCTCCGCGACGCCGGGCTGGAGGTGTACACCCCGCCGGAGGACTGGCTGCTCAAGGCCCGGTGCATGGGCCAGGACATCGACCTGATCTTCGAGCTGGCGCGGCAGCCGGTGACCCGCGAGCTGCTGGGGCGGGCCGAGGAGCTGCCCGTGGAATCGGTCCGCATGCCCGTGCTGCCGGTGACCGACCTGCTCGCCAGTCTGCTGAACGCCTTCACCGAGCACCACTGCGACTTCGGCGCCGTGCTGCCGATCGCGCGGGCCCTGCGGGAGAAGGTCGACTGGCCCCGGGTGCGGCGCGAGTGCGGAGCGGCGCCGATGCCGGACGCCTTTCTCTACCTGCTGGAACGTCTGCAGGTCATCTCGCCGCAGGACGAAGACCGTGGAGGACTGCCATGACGGACCACGACACCGGCCGAAGCGGCCGGGAAGGCGGCGCGGACAACACCGAGTACCGCATCGCCCATCTGCAGGAGAGGCTCGTGCGCGAGGAGGTCGCCGAACTCGGCATGCGCATCGAGTCCCGCGGCAACACGGTGGTCGTCAGCGGCACCGTCCCCACCGCCGAGTGCCGCGACACCGTCGTGCGCGTCGCGAAGGAGGAACTGGGCGGCACACCGGTGCGGACCGACATCGTCGTGGCCGACCCCACCGCCCCCGACCGTCCTGAGGAGCTGGCATGATCCGCGTCGCAGCCGTCGGTGACATCCACATGGGGCCGGACAGCAGGGGGGTGCTGCGCCCCGCCTTCGATACTCTGCACGACTGCGCCGACCTCCTGCTGCTCGCCGGGGATCTGACCCGCCACGGCACACCCGAGGAGACGCGGGTCGTCGCCGAGGAGGTCACGGGCCTGCGTGTGCCGGTGATCGCCGTGCTGGGCAACCACGACCACCAGGACGAGCGCCCCGAGGAGGTCACCGCCGTGCTGCGGGACGCCGGCGTGACCGTCCTGGAGGGCGAGGGAACGGTCGTGGACGTGGACGGCACCCGGGTCGGCGTCGCGGGGACCAAGGGTTTCGGCGGAGGGTTCGCCGGGCGCAGCGGCGGCGAGTTCGGTGAGCCGATCATGAAGGAGTTCATCCGCTACACCCGCCGCTGCGCGGACGGCCTGCGGACCTCGCTGGAAGGGCTGGACCGGCAGGGGTGCGCCGTACGGATCGCCCTGACGCACTTCTCCCCCGTGCCCGACACCCTCGCCGGCGAGCCGCTGGAGATCTACCCCTTCCTGGGCAGCTACCTGCTGGCCGAGGCGGTGGACGCGGCGGGCGCCGACCTGGCCGTCCACGGGCACGCCCACGCGGGCACCGAGCACGGTCTGACCAGCGGCGGGGTTCGGGTGCGCAACGTCGCCCAGCCGGTCATCCGGCGCGCCTTCGCGGTGTACCACCTGGAGCCCGGCGCGGAACGCGGGACCGGGGCGCTGGCCGGAGCCTCCCGCTGAGCCGCCGGAGCGCCGGCCGCGCCCGCCGGGGCAGCGGTCGGAGCACAGGCCGGAGCACCGGCCCGCGGGATGCGTCCCGCGCCGCATGAGAGAGGAGAGCAGGCCGTGCGCGACACCACCGGGTCCGGCCGGGGGGCCGCCCGCGCTGGGGACGGAACCGGAGACGGCGCCCGGGCCCGGGACCGGCTGAGGCGTGTCGCCGCGGAGGTCTTCGGCTGGAACGAGCTGCGCCCCGGCCAGGCCGAGGCCATGGAGCAGGTGCTTCGCGGCCGGGACACGCTGGTGGTGATGCCCACCGGCGCGGGGAAGTCCGCCGTCTACCAGGTGCCCGCCGTGCTGCTGCCCGGCCCCACCGTGGTGGTCTCCCCCCTCATCGCGCTCCAGCGGGACCAGGTCGAAGGACTGGCGGAGGGCGGAGGGCCGGACGCCCCGAAGGCCGTCGCGGTCAATTCCGCCCAGGCCGCGGGTGAGACGGCCGAGGCCTGGCGGGCCGTGCGCGAGGGGGACGCGGAGTTCCTGCTCCTCTCCCCCGAGCAGTTGGCTAAGGACGAGGTGGTGGAGCGGCTGGCGCGGACCGGGCCCTCGCTGTTCGTGGTCGACGAAGCCCAGTGCATCTCCTCCTGGGGCCACGACTTCCGCCCGGACTACCTCCGTCTGGGACACGTGGCGAGGCGGCTGGGCCGTCCCACCGTCCTCGCCCTGACCGCCACCGCGGCCCCTCCCGTGCGCGAGGAGATCACCGAGCGTCTGGGCATGGAGCGTCCCGCCCGGATCGTCGCCGGCTTCGACCGGCCCAACCTCCGCCTGGAGGTGCGCGGTTTCCTGGAGGGGGAGGACAAGCGCCGGGCCGTGGTGGAGCGGGCCGCCACCGAGCCCAAGCCGGGCATCGTCTACACCGCCACGCGCCGGGAGGCGCAGGAGTACGCCGGGCAGCTGGCGGAGCTCGGCCTGTCGGCCCTCGCCTACCACGCGGGCCTGCCGTCGGCCGAGCGCTCCCGCGCCCACGAGGCGTTCCTCGGCGGCGGCCTGGACGTGGTGGTGGCCACCTCCGCCTTCGGAATGGGCATCGACAAGCCGGACGTACGGTTCGTGCTGCACGCCTCCGTGCCGGGCTCGCCGGACGCCTACTACCAGGAGATCGGCCGGGCCGGGCGCGACGGCGCCCCGGCACTGGCCGTACTGCACTACCGGCCCGAGGACCTGGGGCTGCGGAAGTTCTTCTCCTCCGGGCACACCGACACCGGGACGCTGACCGACGTCGCCGAGGCGGTGCGCGGCGGCGGCGCCCCGCTGCCCGTGTCGCGGGTGCGCGAACGGACCGGGCTGTCCGCCAGCCGCCTCACCGCCGCCGTCAACCTCCTGGAGGAGGCCGGGGCGGTGACCGTCACCCCCGGCGGCGAGCTGGCCCCCGCCGGGGAGCTCGGCCCCCGGGAGGCCGCCGACCGCGCGGCGGAGCTGGCCGGGGCGCGGTACAGGCTGGAGCGGTCGAGGGTGGAGATGATGCGCGGCTACGCCGAGACCTCCGGCTGCCGCCGCCGTTTCCTGCTGGGCTACTTCGGGGAGGAGTACGAACCGCCCTGCGGCAACTGCGACAACTGCCTGGCGGCCGGGGAGGAATGGGACCGGGCGCGGGGCGGGGGCGGCCGCGAGCCGGAGCGGTACGAGGAGCGCGGGGCACGCGGCCTGCCCGAGCGGCCCGCGCCCCGTGTCGAGGAGGGCCCCCGGCCGGACGCCGGCCGGTTCCGCACCGGGGTGCGGGTGCGCCACCGCGAATGGGGCGAGGGCCTGGTGATGAGCGAGGAGGAGGACCGGGTCACCGTCCTGTTCGACACGGTCGGCTACCGCACCCTGTCGCTGGAGGCCGTTGTCGGGCAGGGACTGCTCACCCCCGACGAGGGAGCGGGCGACTGACCCGCGTGCTCCAGAGCGGGCCGGGACACGTCCCGCACGGACTCAGGGCGCTCTGTTCTCCACCGAGAACAGAGCGCCCTGAGGGTCCCGGACGACCGCCTGCCTCCCGGAGGGGGTGTCGGCCGGTGCGGAGACCACCTCGGCCCCCAGCGCCTCCGCCCTCACCGCCGCCGCGTCCACGTCCTCGACGCGGAAGTGGACGTGCCAGTGCGGGCGCACCCGCGGATCGGGCGCGTCCTCCACCGCTCCGCCGCTCAGTCCCGCCACGGTGCGCCGGTCGATGCGCAGGATCACCCGGTCGTGCTCGTAGCGGATGTCGTAGCGCTCGGGGTCCCCCTTGTCCCAGCCGAACACCTCGCCGTAGAAGAGCGCGGCGGCGAAGGCGTCGCGGGTGATCAGTTCAAGCCAGGAGGGGGCGTTGCCCCTGCTTCCGGCCTGCCACTCCGGGTCGATGCCGCCCTCCCAGATCCCGAAGACCGCCCCCGCCGGGTCGGCCGCCCACGCCACCCGGCCGGAGGCGAACCGAACCGGCCCCACGGCGACGGTCGCCCCTCGTTCGCGCACCCGCCCGGCCGCGGCGTCGACGCTGTCGGAGGCGAAGTACGCCGTCCAGGCGGTGAGAGTGCGCAGGCTGTCCTTGGTCTCGCCCAGCCCTGCGACGGGGACGTCCCCGGCCAGTGCGACCACGTAGTGGCCGAGCCGCTGCGAGCCCGGCCGGTACCGCCAGCCGAAGAGTTCGCCGTAGAAGCTCTGCGCGGCCTCCAGGTTGGGAACCAGCAGGGTGACCCAGCAGGGCGCGCCCTGCGGCACGCGCTCGGTCTCCGTCACGGCCGATCACCACACCGTCTCTCGTCCTGGCCGTCCTGTCAGGCCGTCCTGTCAGGACGTTCTGCCGGGCCGCCGTGTCCGGGCCGCCCTGTCCGGGCTCTCCTGGACCGATGCTGCCCTCTCGCGGCGCCGGGGGGAAACCGGCGTCCACCAACCGGGGCAACGGCCGTCCCCGGCGGGAGCCGTTCAGGGGCGGCGCCAGGAGTCGCTCCCCAGATGGGAGCCGGCCTGCGGTCCCATCCGCAGCATGCCGCCGTCGACCACCCACGACGCACCGGTGACGTAGGCGGCGTCCGGCCCGGCGAGGAAGGCGACCACGGCCGCCACCTCACGGGCGTCGCCGGGCCGCCCCGCGGGGATGCCGGGCCGCTCCTCGGTGCTCACGTCGGTGTTCTCCTGACCGGTCATCGGCGTGGCGATCTCGCCCGGCGCGACGGCGTTGACGGTGATCGCGTCCGCGGCCAGCTCCAGGGCCATGACCTGGGTGAGCAGGCCGAGCCCGCCCTTGGCCGCGCAGTAGGGCGCGGCTCCCACCCGCGGCTGGTGCTCGTGGACGCTGGTGATGTTGACGATCCTGCCGCCGGAGCCCTGGTCGATCATGCGGCGGGCAGCGCGCTGCCCGCACAGGAAGGGGCCGACGAGGTCGACGTCGAGGACCTGCCGGACGGTGTCGAGACCGATGTCGAGGAAGGGGGTGGCGGTGCCGGTGCCGGCGTTGTTGACCAGGACGTCGATCCTGCCGAGTTCGTCGGCGAGGCGGTCGACCGCGTCCGCCGCGGCGGGCAGGTCGGTGAGGTCCATCCGCGCGACGGCCGCCCGGCGGCCGTGGGAGCGCACCTCCTCGGCCGTCTCCCGCGCGCCCTGCTCGTCCTCGTGCCAGGTGATGCCGATGTCCGTCCCCTGCTCGGCCAGGCGTACGGCGGTGGCGCGGCCGATCCCCGAGTCCGCGCCCGTGATCACCGCGACGCGGGCGGGGGAATCGCTGTGCGCGTTCATTCAGTCCTCCTCCGGCGGGTTCCGGGCCGGGTCCCGGTACCCGGGCGCTCTCCGGTGAAACGGCCGTGCCCGGAGGCGGCCGGGGCCGCCTCCGGGCCACCGTTCGACCACCATTCGGCCTAATCGCGGTGACCTCCGGGCGGATCGGGCGTTGGTCACGGCACCACCGCCTCCAGTCGGGCGGATGGGTGTTTGTTCGCTATAAGGAGTGACTCTTCATGTCGCGTATTGCCAAGGCTGTCGCCGTGACGGCCGCCGCCGGTGCCGCTCTGGCCGGTTCCGCCGGAGTCGCCGCCGCCGACGCCGGGGCGCAGGGCGCCGCCATCGGCTCCCCGGGCGTCGTCTCCGGCAATGTCATCCAGGTGCCGGTCAACATCCCGGTCAACGCCTGTGGCAACACCGTCAACATCGTCGGTCTGCTGAACCCGGCGTTCGGCAACACCTGCGTCAACGGGGACCAGCACCACGCCAAGAAGGACCACGGCAAGAAGCACCACAAGAAGAAGGACCACGGCAGCCGCTGACCGCGCCGCCGGCCGCGTCCGGATTCGGAAGAACCTCCGGGGAGGGGGCCCTTCGCAAGGGCCCCCTCCCCGGAGGTCTTCCGTTCCCCTCCCCCCGCTTCCCGCGGCAGGTCGGCGTCAGACGGTGGAGGAGGGGACCGTGCAGCCCGCTGTGCTGCCCCGGGGCACGCAACGGGCGGTGGGCGACCACCGCTCGGCGACCGGGAGGCCGTCGACCAGTTCGAGCACCGACTCGGCCACCAGCACGCCGTACTGGTGCACGTCCACGCTCATGGTGGTCAGCGGCGGCGACGCCAGGCGGCACATCGTCGAGTCGTCCCAGGCGATCAGGCTGAGCCGCCCGGGAACGGCGACGCCCATCTCCTTGGCCGCGCCCAGCCCGGCGACCGCCATCACGTCGTTGTCGTAGAGGATCGCGGTGGGCGGCTCCGGCCGGCGCAGCAGTTCCGCGGTGAGTCTGGCACCCGACTCGTCGGAGTAGTCTCCCTCGACGACCACCGTCTCGACGCCGGCCTCCCGGCCCCCCTCGACCAGCGCCCCGGTGCGGGCCCTTGTGTGCAGCAGGCCCGCCGGGCCGCTGACCCGGGCGATACGGCGGTGGCCGAGGTCGAGCAGATGCGCCAGTGCCTCGCGCACCGGCCCCGCGTCGTCGGTGCGGACCGCGGGCATGGGCGTGTCGTCACCGCTGCCCGCGCCGACCAGGACGGCGGGCAGCCCCAGTTCGCGCAGCACCGGCGGCCGCCGGTCGTCGACGGTGCGGTTGACCACCACGACCGCCTCGACCAGCCCGCGTTCCGCCCAGCGGCGGTAGGCGGCGATCTCGGCCTCCTGGTCCGCCACGACGTGCAGCAGGAGGGACAGGCCCCGCTCGGCGAGGCGCTCCTCGATGCCGGCGATGAACTCCATGAAGAACGGCTCGACGCCCAGCAGCCGCGCGGGACGCGCCAGCACCAGCCCGACGGCTCCCGAGAAGCCGGCACCCGCCGTCCCGGTGTGTTCCGAAGCGTCCACTCAGTACCGCACCACCGGAGCGCTCAGGCCGTTGGCGGAGCGCAGCACGAGCGGCTCCGTCAGCGCGGCGGGGTCGATGTCGGCCTCGGTCCGCACGGTGAAGGACCGGCTCTCCCCGGCCACCAGGGACACCAGCATCTCGTCCACGACCGCGTCGGGGGCGACCCGGTCGGCCAGGATCGCGACGTCGCGCGCGAACGATGAGGCACGCACGTCCACCCGGTATCCCCCGGACACGGCGACGGCCTCCGCCTTGAGCGGCGCGGGGTCGTAGTCCAGCTCCACGTCCTCGGCGAAGAGGTGCACGGCGCGTGCGTCCGGCGCGGTGGCCACCAGCACCTCCCTGCGGGCTTCGTCCGGGCTGACCAGTGACGTGTCCGGTTCGATACGGGCGACCGAGCGGGGCGGCACGTCGAGGGAAAGCTTAACGCTCCGCAGTACGGCGCCCGCGAAGGTCTGCCGCTCCAGGAGCAGCTCGCCCCTCCAGGGCTCGTCGTGGTCGTTGACCGCGATCAGGGCGGGCCGGCCGTCGCGGGGCTGGACGGTCAGCAGCCGGGGGGCGTAGGCGTGGCGCAGCCCGTACCACAGCGGCTTGGGCCGCTCTTCACCGTCCACCGCCGCCCAGGAGGTGACCGGCCAGCAGTCGTTGAGCTGCCAGACCACCGATCCGGCCGTCCGCGGCCACCAGGAGCGGAAGTGCTCGATACCGAAGGCGACCGCGCGGGCCTGGTTGAGCTGGGTCGCCCAGTGCCAGTCCTCGAAGCTCTTCGGCTCGGGCAGATGGGGGGCCATGCCGCGGGCGAGCTTGTCGTTGCCCCCCTCGGCCTTCTGGTGCAGCAGGAAGGCGGGCGAGGTGGGCGTCATCGGATCGTCGTGGATCCACTTGGTCAGAGTCGCCCACGTCGGGGGCCCCTGGAAGCCGAACTCCGAGCAGAACCGCGGGATGTGGTCGCGGTAGTGGGTGTAGTCGACGCGGTTCCACACCTCCCACTCGTGCCGGGTGCCGTGGTCCTGGTCGTTGGGGTGGATCCCGTCGACCGGCGTGCCGGGGTTGTAGGGGCTGTTGGCGCTGTAGAAGCGGGTCGGGTCCAGCTCGGCCACGATGGAGGGCAGCAGTTCGGTGTAGTAGCGCAGGCCCCAGGTGCGGCCCTTCAGCTGCTCGGGCCAGCCCCAGTCGCGGAAGCCCCACATGTTCTCGTTGGCGCCGTTCCACAGGGCCAGGGAGGGGTGCGGGGCCAGGCGGGCGACGTTCTCGCGGGCCTCGGCCTCCACCTCGCTCCACAGCGGCTCCTCCTCGGGGTAGGAGGCGCAGGCGAAGGGGAAGTCCTGCCAGACCAGGACACCGCGCTCGTCGCAGACGTCGTAGAAGTCCTCGGTCTCGTAGATGCCGCCGCCCCACACCCGCAGCAGGTTCATGTGGGCGCCGACGGCCTGGTCCACTCGGCGCTCGATCCGCTCGCGGGTGATCCGGGTCAGGAAGTGGTCGTCGGGGATCCAGTTGGCGCCCTTGACGAAGACGGGCCTGCCGTTGACGACGACGGTGAAGGGGGTGCCGGTCTCGTCGGGTTCGGTGTCCACGGTGACGGTCCGGAAGCCGATGCGGCGCTCCCAGGTGTCCAGCGGCTCCCGGGAGCCCGCCTCGCCCGGGGCGCCGAGGGTCACGGCGAGGCCGTACAGGGGCTGGTCGCCGTATCCGGCGGGCCACCACAGGCGGGCACCGGGCACGGTGACGGTGACGGTCGCGGCCGTCTCGCCGGCGGGTACGGTGACGCGCTCGGTGCGGCCGTCCACGGTGGCGGTCAGCTCCAGGGGGGCGTCCCCGCCGTCCAGGCCGGAGCGCTCGATGTCGACGTGGATCTCGGCGCGCCCGGTGCCGTCGGCGTCCACCATCACCAGCGGGCGCACCCCGGCCAGGCGGGCGGTGTGCCAGCGCTCCAGGCGCACCGGCTTCCAGATGCCCGCGGTCTGCAGGTCCGGCCCCCAGTCCCAGCCGAAGCTGCAGGCCATCTTGCGGACCATGTTGAAGGGGTGCGGGTAGACGTGGTCGCGGCGGCCGAGACTGCGCTCGACCTCCTCGGCGTACTCCAGTGCGGAGCGGAAGGAGACGGCCAGCTCCTGGGAGCCGCCGGTCAGGGCGCCGCGGACGTCGAAGCGGTGGGCGCGGTGCATGTTGGCCGTGCTGCCCAGCGCCTTCCCGTCCAGCTCGATGGTGGCCACGGTGTCCAGACCGTCGAAGACGAGGTCCACCCGCTCCCCGGGCCCGGCGGCGCCGGCCGTGAGGGCGAGCGTGTAGCGCCAGTCGGTGCGGTGGGCCCAGACCAGCTCCTCCTCCGCTCGGTCCAGGTAGGGATCGGGGATCAGGCCGGCCGCGAGCAGGTCCAGATGGGCGCTGCCCGGCACGGCGGCCGGTACGGACCGGCCCGCGACGCCTGCGGGGACCGGCCCGCCGGTCGCCGACAACTGCCAGCCGTCGTGCAGGGTTTGGCGGATCATCGGCGCTCACTCCTCGGTCGGCTCCGCGGGGCGGAGCGGCTGGTCTGCGAAGGCGTCCGGCAACGGACGGAAGGCGGGGACACGGAAGACGGGATGGAGGCAGGACGGAGGCGGGGACGGGATCGCGGTCGGCCTCCGGTGGATTTCTCCCCGGCGGGCCGAGTATCGTCGCCCGAGATTCTTACGCAACCGAACAAAGTAAGTCAACGGCGCCTCCGGCGCCGGCCTGGCCAGGACGGAGACACCACCGTGGCATCACGTTCCGCTCCCCTCCCCCTCGATATGACGCACCTGCGGGCGGCCGGCGTCAGCCTCGTGCTGGACCTGACCGGCGGCACCCTTCCGCGGGTACTGCACTGGGGTGCCGACCTCGGCGCGCTGACCCCCGGAGAACTGGGCTCCCTGCGGCTCGCCGGGGCACCGCAGCCCATCGGCTTCTCCGTCGACGGCCCGGTCGAGGTCTCCGTGCTGCCCGAGCAGTCGGCCGGCTGGCTGGGCACCCCCGGCCTGGTGGGCAACCGCGGCGGCCGGGACTTCTCCACCGCCTTCACCGTCGGCGAGGCCACTCTCACCGGACCCGCGCGGGAGTCCCACTCCCCCGGCGGCGAAGGCGGCGGCACCGTCACCGTCCTCGCCCGCGACGAGCAAGCGGCCCTGGAGCTGGAACTGGTGATCGAGCTGACCGCGTCCGGGCTGGTGCGCCAGCGCGCCACGGTCGCCAACCGCGGCCCCTCCCCCTTCGCCGTCGACGCCGTCAACCTCATGCTGCCGGTGCCCGCCGAGGCCGCCGAACTGCTGGACTTCACCGGGCACCACCTGCGCGAACGCAGCCCGCAGCGCACAGCCTTCACCCAGGGCCTGCGGATGCGGGAGAACCGCACCGGCCGCACCGGCTACGACAGCGCCTATCTGCTGGCCGCGGGCACCGGGGGCTTCGGCAACCGCTCGGGCGAGGTGTGGGCCGTGCACACCGCGTGGTCCGGCAACCACCGCACCTTCGCCGAGCGCACCTTCCACTCGGTGTCGCTGCTGGGCTCGGGCGAGCTGCTGCTGTCCGGTGAGGTGGTGCTGGAGCCCGGTCAGTCCTACGCCTCCCCCTGGCAGTACGGCTCCTACGGCGGGCACGGCCTGGACGAGGTCTCCGCCCGCTTCCACCGCTGGCTGCGCTCCCGCCCCCACCACCCCGCCACTCCCCGGCCGGTCACCCTCAACACCTGGGAGGCGGTCTACTTCGACCACGATCCGGACCGGCTGCGCGCCCTGGCCGACGCCGCCGCCGCGGTGGGCGCGGAGCGGTTCGTCCTGGACGACGGCTGGTTCGGCGCGCGCCGCGACGACCGGCGGGCCCTGGGCGACTGGTACGTCTCGGACGAGGTGTGGCCCCACGGGCTGGGCCCGCTGACCGACCATGTCACCGGTCTGGGCATGCAGTTCGGCCTCTGGGTCGAGCCCGAGATGATCAACGAGGACTCCGGGCTGGCCCGAGCCCACCCCGACTGGATCATGGCCGCCGGCGACCGGCTGCCCGGCGCGGCCCGTCACCAGCAGGTGCTCGACCTGGCCCGCCCGGAGGCGTTCGCGCACATCCTCCGACGCCTGGACGAGCTGCTGCGGACGTATCCGATCGCGTATCTGAAGTGGGACCACAACCGGGACCTGGTGGACGCCGGGCACCGGCCCACCGGCCGCGCCGGCGTGCACGGCCAGACCCGGGCGGTCCACCGGCTGATGGACGAGCTGCGCCGCCGCCACCCCGGGGTGGAGATCGAGTCCTGCTCCTCCGGGGGCGGACGGGTGGACCTGGAGATCCTCCAGCGCACCGACCGGGTGTGGGTCTCGGACTGCATCGACGCCCTGGAGCGCCAGACCATCCAGCGCTGGACGAACGCCCTGATCCCCCTCGAACTCATGGGCACCCATGTGGGGTCGGACGTCGCGCACACCACCGGGCGCCGCCACCCGCTCGACTTCCGGGCGGGCACGGCGCTGTTCGGGCACTTCGGCATCGAGTGGGATCTGACCGCGGCCGCGCCGGAGGAACTGGCTCGGCTGGCGCGGTGGGTGGAACTCCACAAGGAGCTGCGCGGCCTGCTCCACACCGGCACCTCCGTCCACGCCGACCATCCGGACCCGTCCTGCCGTCTGCACGGCGTGGTCGCCGGGGACGGTTCGGACGCGGTGTACGCCCTCGTCGCCACCGCCACCTCCGAGCTGTATCCGGCCGGCCCGGTCCGGCTGCCGGGGCTGGACGCGGACGCCGTCTACCACGTGCGCCCGCAGCCCCCCGGCGATCTGCCGGACGGCAACGCCCACCACTGGGGCGTCCCGCTGCCCTGGTGGACGCCGGAGGGTGTGCGGCTGCCGGGCCGGGTGCTGGCCGCGGCCGGGCTCCAGGCCCCGGTGCTCCACCCCGAGCGGCTGGTGCTGCTGCGCGCGACCCGGGTGTGAGCGGTGTGCGGCTGCCGGACTCCGCGCGGGCCGGGCGGGGCGGACTGTGCGGCCGGGGCCCGGGAGCCGGGGCGCATCGGCACTCCTCGTCGCCGTGGCCGGCCCCGCGGGCGGCCGCCCGCGGGGCATGTGCGGTCCCGGGGTCCGAGTTCCCCGGTCCCGGCGCCCCGGGCGCGGTCCCGGGAACCGGGCCTACGCGGTGGCGTTCCCCCCGGCCGCCGGCCGGCCGGCGGAGCCGGCACCGGAACGCAGCCAGCACTTCGCGTAGTGGTCGTAGCCCACCGCGAAGTCCTCCGGCATACGGGCGCAGGCCTCGAACGCCTCAGGGCAGCGGTCCCGGAAGGTGCAGCCCGGATCGTCGCCGGGGAGGGCGGAGTTGCCCGCCGGCTCGATGCCCGTCGCCTCGGTGAGCCGGGCCCGGTCGCGTACGTCGGGGTCGGGCGCGGCGGCCGCCAGGATCCTGGTGTACGGATGTTGCGGGTTGAGGATGACCTCGTCCGCCGGCCCCCTCTCCACCACGCGCCCGCGGTACATCACCAGGATGTCGTCGGAGAAGTGCCGCGCGGTGGCGAGGTCGTGGGTGATGTAGAGGACGGCGAGGTCGTCCTCGCGCTGGAGGCGGGCGAGCAGGTTGAGCACGCCCAGCCGGATGGAGACGTCCAGCATGGAGACCGGCTCGTCGGCGATGACGACCTGGGCCCCGGGCGCCAGGGCCCGGGCGATCGCCACGCGCTGGCGCATGCCGCCGGACAGTTCGTGGGGGCGGCGCTGGGCGATGTCGGCGGCCGGGCTCAGGTTGACGCGCTCCAGGAGCTGTTCGACCTTCTGTGCCACCTCCGCCTTCCCCCGGGCCCTGCCGTGCAGCTTCAGCGGGCGGGCCAGGTGGTGCTCGACTGTGTGGAAGGGGTTGAGCGAGGCGAAGGGGTCCTGGAAGACCATCTGGACGTGGTCTCGGTAGGCCCGGTCGGCAACCCGCCTGCCGTCGGGACCGGTGGCGGTGATCTCGCCCGCGGTGGGCTTCTCCAGACGGGCGATCATGCGGGCGACCGTCGACTTGCCCGATCCGGATTCGCCGACCAAT
The DNA here is from genome assembly GCF_017114865.1 of Streptomyces verrucosisporus. Lineage (GTDB taxonomy): Bacteria > Actinomycetota > Actinomycetes > Streptomycetales > Streptomycetaceae > Streptomyces > Streptomyces fenghuangensis. The sequence goes on from NZ_JADEYH010000004.1 coordinate 84,821, forward strand.
GCGACCGTGCGGCCCGGGGTCAGGGTGAGGGAAACGTTGTCGACCGCGCGGAGGCGGGAGTGGCGCAGACCGGAGCGTATGGAGAAGTCCTTGGTCAGGCCGCGTACTTCGAGCGTCGTCATCGCGAGCCCGCCTCCTTCACGATCGTTTTGGTACCCGTGCCCGCGCCGGAGCCGGAGCCGGGGCGCTCGCGGGCACTGGACTCCCCGGTGCGGATGAACGCCCCCCGCTCGCCGGTGAGGCTGGGGAAGGAGTCGAGCAGCCTGCGGGTGTAGGGGTGCCTGGGGGCGCGGTGGATCTCGTCGGCGGTGGCGTACTCGACCACCTCGCCCTCGCGCATGACCGCGATGCGGTCGCTCAGCTCCAGCAGCAGCGGCAGGTCGTGGGTGATGAAGACGACGGCGAAGCCCAGCTCTTCGCGGAAGCGCAGGATCTCCCTCAGGATGCCGCGCTGGACCACCACGTCGAGGGCCGTGGTGGGTTCGTCCATGATCATCACCTGGGGGTCGAGCAGCAGCGCCATGGCGATCATGACACGCTGCCGCATGCCCCCGGAGAGCTCGTGCGGGAAGGAGTCCAGCCGGCGCGGGTCCACTCCGACCAGGCGCAGGACCTCGGCGCACCGCTCGCGGCGGGCCCGCGCGGACATCTCCGGGCGGTGGGTGGTGAGCACGTCCTCCAGCTGGGCCCTGACGGAGATGACCGGGTTGAGGGCGTTCATCGCGCCCTGGAAGACCATCGACAGCTTCGACCAGCGGAAGGCGCGCAGATCCTCCCTGCCCAGGGCGAGCAGGTCGAGGTCGGAGCCGTCGCGGTCGTGGAAGACCACCGATCCCGAGGTGACCTCGGCCGGCGGCCGGTGCAGCCGGTTGATCGCGTACGCGAGCGTGGTCTTGCCGCAGCCGGACTCCCCGGCCAGGCCGAGGATCTCGCCGCGTCCGAGGGTGAGCGAGACGTCCTTGACGGCGTGGACGGGCTTCTCGCCCCGGTAGACCACGTTGAGGTTCTCCACCGTCAGGACGGCGTCGCGGCCGGATTCCCGGCGACCGGGCTCCCCGCGCCCGGGGACGGAACGGGCCGCGGCCGAACGGCCCTCGCGCTCCGCGCCGCCCGTGCGCCCGCGGGTGCGGCGCGCGGCGGCCGGGACGGTGCGCAGCTTGGGGTTGATGATCTCGTCGATGCTGAAGTTGATCAGGGAGAGGCCGCAGCCGAACAGCGCGATGACCAGGCCGGGCGGGCCGAACCACCACCACGCCTCCCGCTGGAGGGCGAAGCCGTTCTGGGCGTAGTAGAGCATCGTGCCCAGCGTGTCGGAACCGGAGGCGCCCAGGCCCAGGAAGGACAGGCCCGCCTCGCTGAGGATGGCCAGGATGACGGCGAACACGAACTGCGAGGCCATCAGTGGCAGCAGGTTGGGCAGGATCTCCACAGAAACGATTCGCCAGGGCTTCTCGCCCGCCACCTTCGCCGCGGCGACGTAGTCGCGGTTGCGCAGGGAGAGGGTCTGGGCGCGCAGCACCCGGGCGGAGGCCGCCCAGCCGGTGATCGCCAGCACGACCGCGATGGTCCACCAGCCGCGCTGCTCCACGGGGACGAATCCGGCGATGACGATCACCAGCGGCAGGCCGGGGATCACCAGCATCACGTTGGAGAACAGGGAGAAGCCCTCGTCCACCGCGCCGCCGACATAGCCGCCGATGACACCGAAGACCGCGGACAGCAAGGTGGCCAGTACGCCCACCAGCAGACCGATCTGCAGGGAGCCGCGGGTGGAGTGGGCCAGCAGGGCCAGTACGTCCTGGCCGGTCTGGGTGGTGCCCAGCCAGAACTCGCCGCCGGGCGGGGTCATGCTGATGTCGCGGATGGTGTCGGGGTCGCCGGTCAGCACCGGTCCGAGGATCCCGAACAGGGCGATGGCGCCCACCAGGCTCAGGCCGATCCCGAGCTTGGGCGACCAGCGCGGCACCAGGGAGCGCCAGCCGCCGGCGCCGGAGCGCCGGGAGGCCGGGGAGGCGCCGATGGTGCCGGCCGGGGTGTCCGGCGCCGCTTCGGCGGCCTCGGCGGGCGGGTCGATGTTCGTCACGGTGTCGGTTCCTCAGCTCTCAGTTGCCGGCGCGGGTGCGGGGGTCGATGAGGCCGTACAGCAGGTCGACGACCAGGTTGGCGCCCAGCACGGCCACCGTGATGACCAGGAAGATCCCCTGCATCAGGGCGTAGTCGTTGTTCTCCACGGCCTGCAGCAGCCTCGATCCGATGCCGGGGTAGGAGAAGACCTGCTCGGTGATGACCGAACCGGAGACCACGAAACCGAGGGAGATCGCGAAGCCGGCGACGGACGGCAGGACCGCGTTGCGCGCGGCGTAGCGGGTCATGATGCGCCGGTCGCGCAGGCCCTTGGCCTGGGCGGTGAGGATGTAGTCCTCCGACACCGTCGAGACCATCATGTTCCGCATCCCCAGCAGCCAGCCGCCCACCGAGGAGATCACGATCGTCAGAGCGGGGAGGATGCCGTGGTAGACCGCCGAGGCGATGAACTCGCCGTCCCAGCCCGGGGTGAGGATCACGTCGTACCCGCCGTTGAGCGGGAACCAGCTCAGGCCCGTGGCGAAGATCGCGACCAGGATGAGGGCCAGCCAGAAGTACGGCACCGCCGCGAGCACGGTGGTGGCCGGGATGAGCGAGTCCAGCCAGGAGCCGCGCTTCCATCCGACGAGGGCGCCGAGTCCGACGCCGAGCAGGAACGACAGGGCTGTGGCCAGGCCCACCAGCACGATCGTCCAGGGCAGCGCGTCCCCGATGACGGTGGCGACCTCCGCCGGGAAGACGCTCACCGAGACACCCAGGTCGCCGCGGAACATGTTGGCCAGGTACGAGAGGTACTGGACCACCAGCGGTTCGCCGGTGTCGGTTCCGAGGAGGAGCTCGTAGGATCTGCGGACCGACGGGTCGGTTGCGCCGCCTCGCTGCTGGAGCTTCGCCATGAGGGTGTCCACCGGGTTCCCCGGCATCATCCTCGGGATGAAGAAGTTCAGGGTCAGCGCCGCCCACAGGGCGACGAGATAGAACCCGAGCTTCCGGGCGTAGTACCTCACCGATCTCCGCCTATCACTGTCTGCTTCTCCTCGGAACCGTTCACTGCCGTGTCACCGCCGTGTCACCGCCGTGCCGACCGACGGGCCCGGGCCCGTCGGGCCGTCACTCGCCGGCGGGCTTGAGGGCCTTGTAGATCTGCGCCTGGTCGGGACGGCTCCAGACCGCCGGGACGGCGTAGAGGTTGTACTCCGTCGGCCAGCCCTCGAACTTGGAGTCGTGGTACTCGCTGGTGGTGCCGGCCGTGAGGATCGGGATGTAGGGCATGTCCTCCTCGATCCGGGTCTGGATGACGTCGTACTGCCTCTGGCGCTGCTCGGCCGCCTCGGGGGAGAGCTTCTTCAGCTCCTCCAGCGCCCGGTCCACCCGCGGGTCGCCGTAGCGGGCGAAGTTCGGGTTCGCCGTCTCGCCGACCTTCGCGGTGGTCTCGCTGCTGAAGAAGTAGCTGTAGGTGTAGTAGGGGTCGGGCGTCGGCCCGGGGTACAGCGAGTCGATCAGCAGCTGGTACTTGCCCTGACCGCGGGCCTCGGACCACTCGTTCCAGGAGGACTGCTGGGAGGTCAGCTTGATGCCGGCCTTCTTGAGCTGCTCGGCCATGGTGTCGACGGCGGTGATGTAGTCGGTCCAGCCGGAGACGACCCGGACGGTCAGGGAGAGCTCCTCGCCGTCCTTGGCGTAGACGCCGTCCGAGCCCTTGGTCCAGCCGGCCTGCTCCAGCAGGCGTGTGGCCTTGGAGACGTCCGGCTTCATCGGGGCCAGGTTCTCCTTGAGCTTGCCGGAGACGAGATCCTCGTTGCTCTCCACCAGCGCGAACCCGGGCGATATCTGGCCGGAGGTGTCCTGGAAGGCCAGCGAGTTGATCTGGGAGCGGTCCATGGCGTAGTAGATCGCCTTGCGCACCGCCGGGTCCGTCTGCGGGCCCTCGCAGCCCATCTCCGCGTCGGAGCAGGTCATCAGGGCGGTCTGGTTGATGGGTACGGTGACGGCCTTGTAGCCCGGGTAGTTCTTCTCCACGTTCTTCATGTCCGGGACCGGGCCGGTCTGCCAGTCGATCTTCCCCGCCTTCAGCGCGTCCGCGCCGGCCTGGTTGCCCGACAGGGCGATGTAGCGGACCTGCTTGACGGCGGGCTCCCCGTCCCAGTAGCCGGGGTTGGCCTTGAGCGTGAAGGCCTGGCCCTTGAAGTCGCCCAGCAGGTAGGGGCCGGTGCCGACGGGCTCGGTGACCGTGTTCTTCGAGGGCTCCTCGAACCCCTTCCAGACGTGCTTGGGGACGATGAAGATCTTGCCCAGGATCTGCGGGCCGTCCATGTAGGACGGCTCGTCGAAGGTGATCTTCACATGGGTGTCGTCGACGGCCTCGGCCCTGCCCTTGTAGCCGGTGCCGTTCATCTCCTTGTACTTGGAGATCATGTCCAGGGTGAAGACGACGTCGTCGGCGGTGAACGCCTCGCCGTCCGACCACTCGACGCCCTCGCGCAGGGTGACCGAGAGCTCGGTGCCGTCCTCGTTCCAGGAGTACTCGGTGCCCAGCAGCGGCTCGGCCGGCTCGTCGCGGACCTGGTTGAAGTAGAAGAGCGGCTCGAAGATCGTGCCCGGCCCCTCGTTCATGGTCGGTGAGAACGGGTTGAAGTTGGCCTGGTAGTCGCCCGCCTGCCCCGTGAAGACCACCAGGGTCTCGTCCTTGGCACCGCCGCCGCTGCCGCCCGACCCCGAGCAGGCCGTGGCCAGCAGGGCGATCGCGGCCATCCCGGCCGCTGCCACACGCGCACGGCGGCGTCTTGCTTGCTGGAACATGGTGGGTGGTTCCTCTCGTCCTGGAGGGGCGGTCCCTGTGCCGTTCGACCGCCTCGCGGGCGGCGGGTCGCTCAGTGGGGCGATTCTTAAGTCGCCGAAGAAAGAAAGTCAATACTCCTGCGGCGCCACCGGCGCCACAGAGACACAAGCGAGACCGGAGGCCGGACGGGACCGGGAGGCGGCCGGCCGGACGCCGGGAGAAGCACGGGGGAAGAATACGAGGGAAGAGGCCTGGTGGGGGCCGTTCGCGGGAAGAGGCGCCGGACCGTCGGGGACGGACGGGCACCGGCGGCGGCGGGCGCCGGGGCGGACGGGCACTTGCCCGCCTTCGACAGGTAAATAAACTAACGATTCGTACACGCGCGGCACGGACCGCGCGGAGCACATCGACAGCGCTCCCGCCACCGCGGGGCGCGGGCGGAGGAACCAGTGAGCGGACCGGCTCGGGCCACGGCCCACGCGAGCAGCAGGGCGGCCGTCCTCGATGTGATCCGCGCGGCGGGCACCATCAGCCGGGTCGGCCTCGTCAACGCCACCGGGTTCACCGGCGCGACGATCTCGACCGTCGTACGCCGCCTCATCGACGACGGGCTGGTGGTGGAGACCGGGCGCGCCGAGTCCACCGGAGGAAAGCGCCGTGTCCTGCTCCAGCTCAACCAGTCCTCCCGGTACGCGGTCGGAGTCCATCTCGACCACGCGGGCATCACCTACGTCCTCACCAACCTCGGCGGCTCGGTCGTCGCCCGGATGTCCCGCGCGGGCGCGGGGGCCGAGGACCCCCCGGCCGTCGTCGAGCGCATGGCGGGCGAGGTCGGCGCCCTCATCGAGGGCGTCGGCGTCGGGCGCGAACGGGTGCTCGGTCTGGGCCTGGTCTCCCCCGGCCCCCTGACCCCCACCAGCGGAATGCGGCTGACCCCGCCCCTGATGCGGCACTGGGAGGACTTCCCCCTCGACCGGGCCCTTCAGCAGGCCACCGGGCTGCCGGTGGTCTCCGACAACGACGCCACCGCCGCCGCCCTGGGCGAGCACTGGTCCGGAGGCGTCGGTGCGGCCGCGACCTTCGCCGCGCTCTACATGGGCACCGGCATCGGCGCGGGCCTGCTGGTCGACGGGATGGCCTACCGCGGCGCCAGTGGCAACGCGGGCGAGATCGGCCACAGCTGCCTGGCCGTGGACGGCCCCCAGTGCTGGTGCGGGGCCCAGGGCTGCGTCGAGGCGCTGGCCGGGCCCTCCGCCGTCGTCGCCGCCGCCCGCGCCGACCGGGCCCTGGCCCGCGCGGCCGGACTGGCCGGCGGCCCCGGGCGCCGCCGGCCGTCGGTGACCGCGGACTTCGCGGCCGTCACCCGCGCCGCGCGCCGCGGCGAGCCGGGGGCACGCGCCCTGCTGGAGCGCTCGGCCCGCTATCTGGCGGTGGCCGCCCGCACCCTGGCCAACGTCATGGACCTGGAACTACTGGTGCTGACCGGACCGAGCCTGGCGATCGCGGGTTCGGTGTACCTGCCGGTGGTGCGGGAGGAACTGGACCGCGCTTTCTTCTCCCGCGCGGCGCACCCCGTCGCGGTCCGGCTCTCCCGCTCGGCCGCCACCGCCCCCGCGATCGGCGCCGCGGCCCTGGTGCTGCAGTCCGAACTCGTACCGCTGCGCCAGGGGCTGCGCCTGCCGGAGAACCTCGCCGACTCCGAGCCCGCCCCGGTGGAGCGGTCCAGCGCCTGAGGCGGTCGCCGCGGCCGGGCCCCGCGGCGACCGCGCGGGGCCCGGCGACGGTCGGCCGTCTCAGGCGGCGGTCACCCGCACCCCCTCACCGCGGCCGGCGCGGTCGGCACGCGCGAACAGGGAGCCCATCGCCCACGCGCCGGGACCGAGCGCGGCGACGAGGAGGAAGGCCCAGCAGAACATCGCCGCCGCCTCACCGCCGTTCTGTATCGGGAAGAACGCCTCGGTCTGGTGCTTGACGAAGTAGGCGTACGCCATCGACCCGGAGCAGAGCAGCGCGGCGACACGGGTCCCGACGCCCAACATCACCAGGCCGCCCCCGACGAGCTGGATGGCGGCCGCCCACCAGGCGGGCCACTGGCCGACCCCGGGCACCTGGCCGCCCTGGGGCCCGCCGAGCACGTTGAACAGGGTCGCCGCGCCGTGGCAGGCGAACAGCAGCCCCACCACGATCCGGTAGAGCCCGAGCACATGCTCCCTGTACCTGTCCAGCTTCTCCATCGTGTGTCCTCTCTCGGCCGTCCTGCCGCCGCTCACCGCGTACTCGCGGGTGCCGCGACGGCCATGTCGTAAGCGAGTCGTGGGATGAACCGTCCGGCCGGCCCGGCGCAGCCGTCCGCTTCGCCGGGGAGCTTGACCCACAGGAAGGCGGCGATCCTCTCGTCGCTGGTCCGGTCGGTCGTCGGGGTGCCGATCGCCCGCCCCGACGGATCGCACCACTGGCCTCCGGCGGGCCCGTTGCCGTTGCGGCTGGTGTCGATCACCGCACGCAGGTGCGGTGATCCGATCGCGTCCAGGACCGCCTTGGCGTAGGCGGTCTCGTCGGCGGTGCGGTTGTAGTTGGAGACGTTGGTGGAGATGCCGTCGGCGCTCTCGGTGATCCCGGCGGCCTTCAGCCGGGAGGCCATCTCCGCGGGCGGGTGCCAGTTTGAGTGCGCGGCGTCGAAGTACACCTTCGCCCTGGACGAGGCCGCCTTGAGGGCCCTGCCCGCGTAGGCCATCGACTCCCGGGTCCGGGCCTGCTGCTCGGCGCTCTGGCAGTTCGTCATCAGGGCCAGGACGTCCGGCTCGACGATGACGGCGGCCGGCCGGCCCTCCAGCCCGGCGGCCAGCTCGTCAATCCACTGCCGGTAGGCAAGGTGGCTGGAGGCTCCGCCTCCGCTGGCGCCGCCGCAGTCGCGGTTGGGCATGTTGTAGACCACCAGGATCGGGATCCCGCCCGCCTCCTCGGCGGCCGTGACGAGCGAGTCGACCTCGGCACGGACCGTGCCGGTGTCGGTCGTGGTGAACCACTGGCCCTGCGGGACGGAGGCGATCCGGTCGCGGATCACCGGCGCGCGCGAGTCTCCCGGATTGGCCGCCACCCAGCGGGCGGCCTGGGTTTCGGGGTTGACGTAGTAGGGGGAGGCCGCGTCGGCGGCCGCCGGCGCGGCCCCTCCGGGCAGGAGCAGGGCCGTACCGGCGGCCGCCAGCGCGGCCGCGGCCAGCGCGAGCGCGCGACCGGCCAGGGGGAAGGTGTTGCGGAGCATACGTACTCCTCGGTGGGGGGAAACGGACCGCCGCTCGCCGGCGGCCCGTCGCGACTCCGAAGGCCCCGGTCCCGGCCCCGCTCCCGCACGGCCGGGGCGGAGAACTCCCGCACCACGCGGAAGCCCGGGACTCGGCCGGACGCGAGGGCCGGGAGAGCACGGTCACCGGTTCGGCGGTGCGGCGCCGCGGTGGACGCCGACCGTCGGCGGCCGACCGCCGAACCGGAGCATGTGATCTGAAGGAACGAATGGGAGCGCTCCCAGAGAGCGTAATGACACTGAGTCCGACGTCAAGGGAAACTGCGCGACAACCGAACGCCGACACCTTTCCGAACAGGCATGTGTCGACAGACGAGGCGTCATGACACCCTCCGGAGGCGTCACCCTTCGCCGACATTTCCATGGGAGCGCTTCCAAAAGCGGGTTCCGGGGTGCTCTCCCCCCTTCCCGCCCCCATCCCCCGCCCCCTCTTCCCACGTGTTGGGGGGAGCCCCCCGGGGCATGGGGACGGTGCCCCTGACCGCCGTCGGTCGTCGCGGGCGGGACGACCGGTGATGCGAGCACGAGAACGGAGTGGTCCGTGGAAGCGATCGACCCGGCCTACGGAACGACGACACTGCTGCTGATGGCCGCGGGCGCCGTGGCCCTGCTGCTGTTCCTGATCATGAAGGTGAGACTGCACGCCTTCGTGTCGCTGGTCCTGGTGAGCGTACTGACCGCGATCACGGTCGGTTTCCCCCTGGCCGACATCCCCGACGTCCTGATGTTCGGCTTCGCCGACACCATCGGCTCGGTGGCGCTCCTGGTCGCCTTCGGAGTGATGCTCGGCCGGCTGCTGGAGATCACCGGCGGCGCCCAGGTGCTGGCCGACACCCTGATCAACCGCTTCGGGGAGCGCCGGGCGCCGCTGGCGCTGGGCACGGCCGCGCTCCTGTTCGGTTTCCCGATCTTCTTCGATGCCGGGCTGGTGGTGTTCCTGCCCATCATCCTGACCGTGGCCCGGCGCTTCGGCGGCTCACTGCTGCTGTACGCCCTGCCCGCGGCCGGCGCCTTCGCCGCCATGCACGCCATCGTCCCGCCCCATCCGGGACCGGTCGCCGCCTCCGAGGTGCTCGGCGCGGACATCGGGCTCACCCTGCTGGTGGGCCTCCCGGTCGCGGTGGCGTCGTGGTACGTCGGCGTCCTGCTGGTCTCCCGCTTCCTCGGCTCCCGCATCCACGTGTCGCTGCCCGACGTGGTCTTCGGTGAGGTCCGCGACGCCCGCGGACGCGGTGAGGGGGACCGCGCGGACGGCGCCGGCGAGGAGCGGCTCGGCGAGCGGCCGCCGTCCTTCGGCACGGTCCTCGGCCTGCTGCTGATCCCTCTGGTGCTGATCTCCTTCGACACTGTCCTGAGCACGCTGGCCACCGCGGACGTCATCGACGAGGGCGAGGACTGGGCGGAGTTCCTGGGCCTGCTGGGTTTCACCCCGGTCGCCCTGCTGATCACCGTCATCGCCGCGATCCTCGTGCTGGGGCGGCCGCGCGCCCCGATGGGAAAGGTCGGCGACATCGTCGACGGCGCCCTGGGGCCGATCTGCTCCATCATCCTGATCACCGGCGCGGGCGGCATGTTCGGCGGTGTGCTGGAACTGTCCGGCATCGGGAGCGCGCTCAGCGACTCCCTGTCCGGCCTGGGCATGTCCCTGATCGTCCAGGCGTTCGTGATCGCCACCCTGCTGCGCGTCGCCCAGGGCTCGGCCACGGTCGCCCTGACCACCGCTTCCGGCCTGATCGCCGGGGCGGCCCGGGCCGCGGAGCTGAGCGATCTGAGGCTTACCTTGCTGGTGGTGGCCGTCGCGGCGGGCGCCACGGTGCTCTCACACGTGAACGACTCCGGCTTCTGGCTGGTGAGCCGCTTCTTCGGGATGGACGTCAAGACCACCCTGCGGACCTGGACGGTGATGGAGACGACCCTGGGCCTGTCGGCGTTCCTGATCGCCCTGGGCCTGTGGACGGTGGTGTGACTTCCGGCCCCGCACCGGCCCGCCGCCGGTGCGGGGCCGGCGCGGACCCACGCCCGGTCGTCACCGCTCTGCGGCGGCGGCCAGGTCGTCGTAGACCAGCAGACCGTCCTCCCGCAACCGCGCCCCCGGCGTCGGCCGGTGCGGCATGAGCCTGCCGTCGTGCATCAGGTGCCGTACGTCCGCTCCCGCGGTCAGGACCGCGGCGTCGGCGATCAGCCTGCGATGGCAGCGCCACCACACCGACTCCGAGCACATGACCGCCGTGGCGGTCCGGGCGGCGTCCCCCAGCACCCCGTCCAGCGCCTCCCGGAAGGAGGGGTCCCGGGTGTGGGCGGCGTATCCGCGGAAGGAGGCGTTGCGCCACACGGTGTCGGGCGAGTCCTCCGGTGGCCTGCGGAAACCGCCCAGCGACTTCTCCCAGCGGTAGTCGATGCCGTGCCCCGGCAGCCACCGCGCGAGCCTGTCGCGGGCGAGGTCCGGGGCGCGGCGGCTGCCCGGGGCGGTGCGGACGTCCACCACCAGGGCGATGCCCGCCTCCACCAGCAGCCCGGCCAGCCTCTCCCGGTCCGCCGTGCCGTGCCCCACGGTGTACAGGACCGGAGCCGGCCGAGGGCCTTCCTTCATGGCGTCTCCTCCCGTCGTCCGCCGCTCTCCGGCCGTCTTCCCCGTCTTCCCCCTTCGTTCCCTTCCCGTCCCCACCGCTCTCCGAAGGCGCGCGGGCGGCACCCGGGCGGCACCGTGATTCCCGCCCGGCTCACGGGGTAACCGTCCGTCCTCGCGGTATGCGCCCCGCCGGGACGGTGCGCGGACGGCCGTCGTCATGCGCACGGGCTCCGGTCGGGGTTGAATGGCCGGAAGTAGCGTCGCACTCCCATGGAGCGAGGCAGCCGAGTGAGCCCGACCACAGATCGTCACGGTGCCGGTGCCGGTGCCGACCCCCCGCGGGGCGGCCCGGTGGTGTTCGTGCTGGACGGGGACGGGACGGTGCTGCGGTGCACGGACGGCGTGCTCGACCTGATCGGCCGTTCGGCCGACCAGGTCCGCGGACGGCCGATGGCGGAGTTCGCCACCGCGCCCGGCCCCTGGGACAGAGCCGCCGGCGGTCTCGGTCCGGAGCCCGTGGAACTCCGCACGACCCTGCGCCACCGGGACGGCACGCCGGTCGATGTGGACGCCGAGGTGCTGCCTCTGCCCGCCGGCGGCGAGGCGCGCCTGCTGATGTGCGTCGCCCCGTCCGCCGCCGGGCGGCGCTGGACGGAGGACCAGTCGCTCATCCGCGCGCTGTTCGGCCAGAGCCGCATCGGCCTGGTGGTCCACGACACCGAGTTGCACACGACCCGCGCGAACCTCGGTTCGGAGTTCTTCGGCGTCCCCCTGCCCGCGAAGCCCTGGCAGCACGCTCCCGGCCTGAACCTGCGGTCGATCCTCGTGCCGGAGGACGCCGCCGCGGTCGAGGAGCAGTGGCGGCGGGTCCTGCGGACCGGCGAGGCGGTCATCGACTGGGAGCACTCGGCGCGGCCTCTGAACGCGCCCGACCAGGAGCGGATCCTGTCCTCCTCGGCCTTCCGGCTCGAGGACAGCCATGGCCGCGCCATCGGGGTCGCCGCGGTCTTCACCGACATCACCGAGCAGTACACCGCGCGGCGGAGGCTGGCCCTTCTGCACGCCGCCGCCGCGCGGCTGGGGCAGACCCTGGACATCGCCCACAACTCCGGGGAGCTGGCCCGGATCCTGGTGCCCGACTTCGCGGATCTGGCCTGCGTGGACCTGGTGGAGAAGGTGATCCAGGGGGACGATCCCGGGGCCTTCTCCGCCGAGACGCCGCTGCGCCGGATCGCGGTGGCCCCGGCGGACGGCTCATGGCCGGCCGAGATGTACCAGCGCGGGGACTCCATCCACGCCAAGGATCTGGAGAGCGACGCCCTCCGCGACGGCCAGGCCGTGCTCGTGCCCGATCTGGACGACCTGGGGAAGCGGCTGGCTCCCTACCGGGAGCGGCAGCGGCTGCTGTTCCCGGAGGCGGCCGCCTCGGCGCTGATCGTCCCGCTGCGCGCCCGGGGGCGGGTGCTGGGCGTGCTGGGCCTGTGGCGCGGCCGGGACCGGCTCCCCTTCGGGGTGAACGACGTGCCCCTGGCGGAGGAGATCGCCTCCCGGGCCGCGCTCAGCGTGGAGAACTCCCGCCGGTACACCTCCGAGCTGCGTACCGTGGAGACCCTGCAGCGCAGTCTGCTGCCCCCGGCCGGAGTGGAGCTCACCGCGGCCGAGACCGCCGGCACCTACGTACCGGCCGGCACCGCCGCGGGGATCGGCGGGAGTTGGTACGACGTCATCCCCCTGTCCTCCACGCGGGTAGCGTTCGTCATCGGCGACGTGGCCGGGCACGGGCTGGGCGCGACGGCCACCATGGGCCGGCTGCGCACCGCCGTGCAGACCCTCGCCGACCTCGACCTCCCTCCCGAGGAACTCCTCACCCACCTCGACGATCTGGCCACCCGCCTGGCCTACACCGAACCGCAGCCGGACGGCAGCGCGGGCGGGGTCGTGGGGGCGAGCTGCCTGTACTGCGTCTACGACCCGGTCACCGGGCGCTGCGCGATGGCCAGCGCCGGCCATCCACCGCCGATCCTGACCAGCGCCGAAGGGCGCACCCGCCATGTGGACCTCAAGCTTGGGCCCGCCCTGGGGGTGGGCGGCATGCCCTTCGAGCCCGTCGAACTCCACCTGGGCCCGGGCAGCGTACTGGCCTTCTACACCAACCAGTTGGTGGCCCACGACGAGACGTCATCCGAGGGCCTGACGCGGCGGCTGCGCGAGAGTCTGCACGCCGCGGTGGAGACCGGGGGCTCCCCCGCCGACATCGGACGCACCGCCGTCGACCGGGTCCTGACCGAACCGGCGGCCGACGACATCGCCCTTCTCGTCGCCCGGGTGCGGGCACTGCCCGAAGGCTCCACCGTGGCCTGGCGGTTCACCGCCGACCCGACCGTCGTCGGCCAGGCCCGCGAACTGGTCACCGCCCAGCTCACCGCCTGGGACCTGGAGGAGATGGCCTTCACCACCGAGCTGATCGTCAGCGAACTGGTCACCAACGCCATCCGTTACGCCGGCTCCCCCATCGGGCTGCGGCTGATCAAGGACAAGACCCTGATCTGCGAGGTCTCCGACCCCAGCCAGACCCAGCCCCATCTGCGCCGGGCCCGGCTGACCGACGAGGGCGGCCGGGGGCTGTTCCTCATCGCCCAGCTCGCGCACCGCTGGGGAAGCCGCTACACCCCCTCCGGCAAGACCATCTGGACCGAGCAGGCGCTGAGCGCCGTTCCCGAGATCCCCCTGGACGTCTTCTGAGTCCTGCCCGGCCGGGCTCCCCCGGAGGCCGGGCGGTCGGGCAGGGCGGTCGGGCAGGGGGGCGGGGGACGGCGGGCACGGTGTCGTCCGTTCCCTGACGCGGAATCACACGCATACCGTGTCCGGGCCGTTCGGGTGAGGTTCCCGCGAAACCCTCCGCCGGATTCCACGGCGCTTCGCGGCCGGATCCCGGTCTCGCAGGTGTCGGCCGCCCGCGAGCGGCTACCCGGGTAGGGAGAGCCGTTCCCGGCACTCCTCGACAGCGCGGCCCTCCGCCGACGCCGACGTACGGGAGCACACCCGTGGCCCACATACCGCCGAACACCATCACGCGCGACACCACGCGCGGCCCGGCCCGCAGCCTCGCGCGTACCGCCGGCGCGCGGCGGGCCGAACGCGACCTGTGGGGGCTGCTGCTGGTGGCGTGCGCGGTGCCGCTCACCGGATCGGTGCTCGACTTCGCCCGGCTGTCCGGCGCACCGGTGGACGGCTGGTCCGGCGCGGTGCTTCCGTGGCTGCGGCTGCTGTGCTCGCTGGCCGCGGGCCGCTGGCTGGCCGGGCTGCTCGCACAGCGCCGCGCGCCGCGGCTTCGTGGTGCCGCCCTCGTCGTGGCGGCCGTCGCCGGTGCCGCCCGCGTCGCCGACCTGGTGCGGGCCGGTGAGGTTCAGGGGGTGGTGGGCAGTGTCGCCACCACCGCTCTGCTGGCCTGGCTCTGCGGCGAGTTGGCGGCGCGGCACGGGGCCGGGTGGCGCGGACTGGGGGTCGGTCCGTCCGGTGCGCGGCCCGCCGCCGAACGGCTGACGGCCGCGATGGTCTCCGGGGCGGTCTTCGTCCTCGCCTACACCACCGTCACCTGGATGGCGGGCCTCCAGACGGGTCTGCCCGCGGCCGCGCCCTGGCTGCCCGTTCTGGACCGCGCCCAGAGCGCGGCACTGGGCTGGAGCGGCCCCGCGGATATGGTGGCCAACATCCTGTTCACGGGCGTCGCCGAGGAGATGGTGCTGGTGGGCGCCGTCGTCGTGCTGGGCCGTGCGGCGGGACGCCCGCTGTGGGCAGCCTGCGCGCTCAGCCTGCTGCTGCGGGTGGCGGCGCACCTGTACCTGGGCGTACCCGGCATCGCCCTGCTGCTGCTCGGCTCGTGCGCCCTGCTGCTCTATCTGCGCTGCCACAGGCTCACCCCACTGGTCGCCGGGCACATCGCCTACGACCTGACGGCGTCTTTCGCCCCTTCTCCGGAGGTACTGGGCGACTGCGTCCTCGCCGTCCTGCTGGGCACCGGGGCGGCGTTCGCGGCGTGGCTGCTGTGGTTCGCCCCGGCCGACCCCCGCGGCCGTGAGGCGCCCGGTGGGGAAGGCGGATCGCGCGGGGCCGTCTCCCCTGGGTCCGGCGGCCGCTCCGCGGGCGCTCCGGGGGCCGGGTGCCCGGACGGTGCCGTTGCCGCCGACGGCCCGCACACGTAAGACATAAGACAGAAGGCGCAATGGCGGCATTCCTTTCACACGCCCACCGAAGGGTCAAAAGCCGGTGGAGCCGGACGGCGGTGTTATTCACGTCGGGGCGGCCCCTCGGACGAGACCGCCCGTGGAGAGGACGGGAACCGGGACCGCGGGAGCGCGCCGGACAGGCATCGCCGCCGTGGTACCGGTCGGAGCTGGTGGGTCGAGAGGACACGGGCATGGCACTGCGGACGGACGAGCCGAAACAGGCACAGGAGCGGAGGAAATCCCTGGGAACGGTGGCGGTCGAGTGGATGACCACCACCGACCACAAGAAGATCGGCACCCTCTACCTCATCAGCTCCTTCGGCTTCTTCACGCTCGCCGGCGTGCTGGCCCTGCTGATCCGGGCCGAGCTGGCCCGCCCGGGCACGCAGATCCTCTCCAACTACCAGTACAACCAGTCGTTCACCATGCACGGCGCGATCATGCTGCTGCTGTTCGCCACCCCGCTGTTCGCCGGCTTCGCGAACTGGATCATGCCGCTGCAGATCGGCGCGCCCGACGTGGCGTTCCCGCGGCTGAACATGTTCGCCTACTGGCTGTACCTCTTCGGCGGGCTGATCGCGGTCTCCTCCTACCTCACGCCCGACGGCGCGGCCGATTTCGGCTGGACCGCGTACACGCCGCTGTCGGACGACACCCGCACCCCCCAGGTCGGCGGCGATCTGTGGATCATGGGCTTCGGCCTGGGCGGCTTCGGCACGATCCTGGGCGCGGTCAACTTCATCACCACGATCATCTGCATGCGCGCTCCGGGCATGACGATGTTCCGGATGCCGATCTTCACCTGGAACGTGCTGCTGACCAGTGTCCTGGTCCTGCTGGCCTTCCCGCCGCTGGCCGCCGCGCTCTTCGCCCTCGAGTCGGACCGGGTCTTCCAGTCGCACATCTTCGACCCGTCCAACGGCGGCGCGCTGCTGTGGCAGCACCTGTTCTGGTTCTTCGGCCACCCGGAGGTCTACATCATCGCGCTGCCGTTCTTCGGCATCGTCTCCGAGATCATCCCGGTCTTCAGCCGCAAGCCGATCTTCGGCTACATCGGCCTGATCGGCGCCACCATCGCCATCACCGGCCTGTCGATCACCGTGTGGGCGCACCACATGTTCGCCACCGGCGGTGTGCTGCTGCCGTTCTTCTCCTTCATGTCCTTCCTGATCGCGGTGCCCACCGGTGTGAAGTTCTTCAACTGGCTGGGCACGATGTGGAAGGGCTCGCTGAGCTTCGAGACGCCGATGCTGTGGGTGATCGGCTTCCTGGTCACCTTCCTCTTCGGCGGTCTGACCGGCGTCCTCCTGGCCTCCCCGCCGCTGGACTGGCATGTGACCGACAGCTACTTCGTGGTGGCGCACTTCCACTACGTGGTCTTCGGCACGGTCGTCTTCGCGATGTTCGCCGGCTTCCACTTCTGGTGGCCGAAGTTCACCGGGAAGATGCTCGACGAGCGGCTCGGCAAGATCACCTTCTGGGTGCTGTTCATCGGCTTCCACATGACCTTCCTGGTCCAGCACTGGCTGGGCGCGGAGGGCATGCCGCGCCGGTACGTCGACTACCTGGCGGCCGACGGTTTCACCGCGCTGAACACCGTCTCCACCATCGGCTCGTTCCTGCTGGGCATGTCGTTCATGGTGTTCTGGTACAACGTCTGGAAGACGGTGAAGTACGCGCCGAAGGTCGCCGTGGACGACCCGTGGGGCTACGGACGCTCGCTGGAGTGGGCGACCTCCTGCCCGCCGCCGCGGCACAACTTCGTCACCCTGCCGAAGGTCCGCTCCGAATCCCCGGCGTTCGACCTGCACCATCCGGACGTCGCGGCCATCGACCAGGCCGAGAACGTCGGACGCAGGGACATCGCCGACGTCACCCCGGAGCGGCGCGGCGACATGGGGTGACCGTCGAGCCGGACGCAAAGGATCCGCAAACGGTGTAATCCAGGCATCCCCGGGAACGCGGTCCCCACGTCGGCGCACGCCGCCGGCCGGCGCTTCGACCTTTCGGGAGGACGAGATGGCCACGCACGGCAGGAACAAGACCGGCCCCGCCCGGGACGACGAGCTCAAGCACGAGATGGAGGGCGAGCTCCGCGCGGGCCGGTCGCTCCGCATGGAGGAGGACCACGAACTCCAGCCCTCGGGCGAGGACCAGCCCGATGTGGACCGCGCGCCGGACACCGTGCTCACCGGCGGCACGCCTCCGGGGATGGACCACGGCGACGTCGAGGTCCGCAGTGAGCTGGCCCGGCACCTGGGCCTGGGGCTCTACCCGGCCGACCGCGACGCCGTGCTCGGCAAACTGCGCGAGAACAACGCCCCCGACCGTCTGCTGGGCCTGGCGGAGAGGCTGCCGGCCGGGCAGGAGTTCCGGAACATCCAGGACATCGCCCGGGCCCTCGGGCTGGGGGTCGAGGACACCAGCCACCGCACCTGACGGCGTCGGCCCGGGTACGCCTCCCGCCGGGGACGGGTGGACGTCCGCGTCCACCCGGACGCCGCACCGCCCGGAGTCTTGGTGCTCCGGGCGGTGCGGCGTCTTGCGGGGCGGGCGTTCGCCCGTCCCCGGCGGGAGGCGGCAGCGAGGAGAGCCGGGGAACCGGCGGCACGGAAGAGACGGCGAGACGGAGGAAGAAAGGCGGACATGAGCGACCAGCAGCAGGACCCCACCCGGCAGCACCCGCGGCCGGAGTTCCCCCAGCAGGATCAGCCGCACCCCGGCCTGACCGGGCGGATGGAACCCGAACCCGACCACGGCGAGTCGTCCTACCGTGGCAGCGGCCGCCTGACGGACCGGAGGACGGTCGTCACCGGCGGCGACTCGGGCATCGGACGCGCCGTGGCCCTCGCCTTCGCGCGGGAGGGCGCGGACGTGCTGTTCACCTACCTCGCCCAGGAGGAGAAGGACGCCCGGGAGACGGCACGGCTGGTCGAGGAGGCCGGCCGGAAGGCCGTGCCCCTGCTGTGCGACATCCGCGAGGAGTCCGAGTGCCGCCGGCTGGTGGACCGGGCGGTGGCGGAGTTCGGGCGCATCGACGTCCTGGTGAACAACGCGGCCTTCCAGATGGCGCGGCCCGAGAGCATCGAGGGTATCGACACCGAGCAGTTCGACCGGACGATGCGCACCAACCTCTACGGCATGTTCTGGCTCTCCAAACTGTCCCTGCCCCACATCCCCTCGGGTGGCAGCATCATCAACACCACCTCGGTGCAGGGGTACAAGCCCAGCCCCCATCTGCTCGACTACGCCATGACCAAGGGCGCCATCGTCACCTTCACCCAGGGGCTCGCCCAGTACCTGGCCGAACGGGGCATCCGGGTCAACGCCGTCGCCCCGGGGCCGGTGTGGACCCCGCTGATCCCCTCGACGATGCCCGACACCTCGGAGTTCGGCGCGCAGTCCCCGCTGGGACGGCCCGCCCAGCCCGCCGAGATGGCCCCGGCCTATGTCTTCCTGGCCTCCCGGGAGGCGAGTTACATCACCGCCGAGGTCGTCAACGCCACCGGCGGGACCCCGCTGCCCTGACGCCCCGCCGGCAGGACCCGCGGACCTGACGGGTGCTCACCGAACACACCCGCATGGCCGCAGCCCTTCCGGGTAGGCGTGAGACAACGACACAAAGCGTCACATACCAGTCATCACAGCGAGAGAAGGGATGCTGGATGTCTCACGTCGAGGAGTCGATCGAGGTCCGCGTGCCGGTGCGCACCGCGTACAACCAGTGGACCCAGTTCGAGAGCTTCCCCGAGTTCATGGAAGGCGTCGAGCGGGTCGAGCAAAAGGACGACACGCTGACCCACTGGGTGACCAAGGTCGCCGGCGCCGAGCGGGAGTTCGACGCCCGCATCACCGAGCAGATCCCGGACGAGCGGGTGGCGTGGACGACGGTCGACGGCGAGGCCAAGCAGGCCGGTGTGGTCACCTTCCACCGGCTGGACGACAGCACGACCAAGGTGATGCTCCAGATGGACCACGACCCCGAGGGCGCGACGGACACCGTCGGCGACAAGCTCGGCGTGGTCCGCCACCGCGCCAAGGGCGACCTGAAGCGGTTCAAGGAGTTCATCGAGAAGCGTGGTGCGGAGACGGGCGCCTGGCGCGGCCAGGTCTGATCCGGTCCTCCGACCGCGAGGGGGCTCCTCACCCCCCTGTCATGTGGCCGCGGCCCGTGACCACCTCCACGGTGGTCACGGGCCGCGGTTCTCCCATGCGTGCGGGAGGGGGCGTACGGCACGCCGTACGCCCCCTCCCGCACGCGGGCTCACTCCCCCGGCCGGCCCGGTGTCCCGTCCTTCCCCCCGGCGGGCTCCGGCGGGGCCCACCGCTCCGGTTCCGGCACCAGCCCGCGCACCACCGGGCCCGCGGCGGCGCCCAGCAGCGTGGCCGTGGTGATCGAGCCGAGGGTGATGCCCCAGGCGACGGGACCGAGCGGGGTGCAGCCGAAGAACTGGCTGACCCCGGGTGTCTGGATGACCCCCACCAGGGCCGCGGCCGAACCGATCCCGGCCGTCAGCACATTGCGGTCCAGCCCGCCGGTGAGCAGCGTCTGCGCGAGCTGGGTGCCCACCACCGAGGCCAGGGCCACCGTCCCGGCGCGCCGTCCCCGCCCGGTGAGCCTGGCCGCGCCCCAGGCCAGCCCGGCACCGAGCGTGGTGGTGGCGCCGCGCAGCAGCACCTCCTGGCTCAGGCCGGCGCCCAGGGAGCGGTCCGGCCCCTCGCTCAGCAGCCGCTCGCCGGCCTCCGTCGCCGGTTCGCGCACCGCGATGGCCAGCGCCGGGGCGAGGTCGGTGAGGAGGTTGACGAGCATGATCTGGCGGGCGTTCAGGGGCGAGCTGCCGGTCAGTGCGGCGGCCAGCACGCTGAAGGCCACCTCCCCGAGGTTGCCGCCGACGAGGATGGCCAGCGCGTCACGCACCGAGCCCCACATCGCGCGGCCCTCCAGCAGCGCGGCGATGATCGTCTCCAGCCGGTCGTCGCCGACGACCAGATCGGCGGCGGCGGTCGCGGCGGGCGTGCCGCGCCGCCCGAGCGCGATGCCCACGTCCGCCAGCCGGATGGCCGGTGCGTCGTTGGCGCCGTCCCCGGTCATCGCCACCACCCGCCCGATGCGCTGGTACGCCTGGACGATGCGGACCTTGTGGTGGGGGCTGCACCGGGCGATGACGTCGAGCGTGGGCAGCAGTTCGTCGAGCTCCCCGTCGCTCAGCTCGTCGAGCTCGGCGCCCGTGCACACCTTCTGGTCGGGGTCCTCGCTGACGGTGGCCGCGATGGCGTCCGCGGTGGCGGGGTGGTCGCCGGTGAGCATCACCGTCTGCACGCCGGCCGCCCGCAGCCGCGCGGTGGCCGGCGCGGCCGAGGAGCGCACCGGGTCGGCGAGGGCGACGAAACCGAGGAACGTCAGGCCGGCGACGGCCTCGTCGGTGAGATCCTCCCCCGTCTCCAGCGGGCGCTCCGCCACGGCCAGCACCCGCCGCCCGGCGCCGGCCAGTTCCTCGGCCGCGCCGGTCAGGCGCTCGCGGGCCGCCGCGTCGAGCTCCTTCTCCTTCCCGGCGTCCTTCCCGCCGCTCCCCTCCCGCAGCCGGGTGCAGCGCTCCAGCACGTTCTCGGGCGCCCCCTTGACGCTGAGCAGCGTTCCGCGCGAGGTACGGCCGGCGGTGGCGTGGTAGGCGCGGGACGGCTCGAACGGCAGGGCGTCGGTGCGCCGCCACTGCGGCGCGCCCTGGCGTACGGCCACCTTCGCGCGCCGGGCCCCGGCCGCCACCGCGCGGTCGGTCTGGTGCTCCATGGGCTCGGAGGCGCGGGCCGGCGGGGTGGCGCGCAGCGCGGCGCCCAGGATCTGCTTGCGGGCGGCGTCGAGCCGGTCGGCGGGCAGCTCGCGCCGGCCGTCGCTGACGGCGGCGAGCTGCAGATCGCCCTCGGTGAGGGTGCCGGTCTTGTCGAAGCAGAGCACGTCGGCGCGGCCGAGCGCCTCGATGGTGCGGGGGTTGCGCACCAGCGCGCCGTGGTCGGCCAGGCGGCGGGCGGCGGCGAGCTGGGCGGCGTTGACCAGCAGTGGCAGCCCCTCGGGCACGGAGGCGACGGCCAGGTTCACCGCCGAGGCGAGCGTGTCCGCCAGAGGGCGGCCGTGCAGCAGCCCGGATCCGGCGACCGCGGCGGCCGAGCCGAGCGCCAGCGGCAGGCTGGTCTTCGTCAGGGCGTGCAGCCGCGACTCCACTCCGGTGTCGGGGGCCTTCTGGCGGGCGGTGGCCAGGCTGCGCCCGACCTCGGTGGCGGATCCGGTGGCCACCACGACGGCCACCGCGGTGCCCGCCGAGACGGTGGTGCCCTCGTAGAGCATCGAGCGGCGGTCGGCGATCTGCGCGGCGACCACCGGCGCCGGGCCCTTGGCCACCGGCAGGGACTCGCCGGTCAGCGAGGACTCGTCGACCTCCAGCCCCTCGCCCCGCAGCAGCCGGCAGTCGGCGGGGACGACCTCCTGGGAGCGCAGCACCACCACGTCCCCGACCACCAGATCCCCCGCGGCCACCAGGCGCTCGGTCCCGCCGCGCCGCACCCGTGCGCCGATCGCCGAACGGGCGAACAGTTCCTCCAGCGCCTTGTCGGTCCTGACCCGTTGAACGGCGCCCACCAGGGCGGACGCGCCGGTGATGCCGGCCACCAGCGCCGCGTCGGTGCGCGAGCCCACGGCCGCCGACAGCGCGGCGCCCGCCGCGAGCACCGGTGTGAGCGGGTTGGCCAGCTCCTCGATGAACGCGGCCGGCAGGCCGATGCGCGCCGGCTGCCCGGAGGTGGTGTCCCGGCCCGCCCGGTGCTCGGCCTCCTGCCTGCTCAGGCCCTCGTCGGCACTGCCCAACCGCTCCAGTACGCGGGCGGAGGGCATCAGGTGCCAGGGAGTGGTCTCCACCGGCGGGGTGACCGGGCGGGACAGCAGCTGCCGGGCCCGCCAGGTTCCCAGGCAGAACGCCGCGGTCCCGGCGCCGGTGCCCGCCGCGGCGCCGCGGGCCGTCGCCCGGGCGGGAGGCGCCTGAAGGGCCGCGACGGCGCCGACGCCGCTGCCGCCCGCGGCCAGGAACCGGCTCTCCCGGTCGACCTGGGCGGCCACCCCGACCGCGTCCACGACCAGGCCCGCCGACTCCAGGTCGGTGCCGATCAGGATGTGCGCGCCCCAGGCCGGCGGATCGCCCTCGCGGTGCACGCCGATTCCGCAGTCGGCGGCGGCCAGCGCCCCCCGGTCCCCCGAAAGCAGCAGCACCACCGCGCCGTCCGCCTGCAGCCCGCGCAGGGAGGCGGTGAGGCGGTCGCCGCCGGGGACGACGGCGTCGGCGAAGCCGAACGCCGGCTCGGGGCGGGCGCTGGCCAAAACCACACGCGCCCCGGCGCGGCGGGCCGCGGCCGCCACCGCGTCCGCGCCCGGGGCCTTCTGCCGGGCCAGGCCTGCGACGGCCTCCAGCCGCCTGCCCCTGGCCAGGCCCAGGACACTCTCGCTGCCCTGCCGTCGCAGCCTGGCCGCCGCCCGAGCCCCCTTGCGCCCGGTCAGCTCCAGCTCCTCCAGCGGCCCCAGGACCCAGCCGTCCTCGTCCCGGTGGGCCTCGCCGATCCTCTCGGGGACGAAGAGCGCGAAGAGCCGCTCGGCGGCCTCCCGGGGCTCGGCGCCCTCCAGCGGCACCAGATCGGCCAGTTCGTGGTGGCTGCCGCTGAGCGCCTCCTCGTCCAGCACGACGGTGTCCGTCTGCCCCAGCCTGCGCAGCACGCTCCGGTCCATGACGGTCGCCCCCCGCAGTGCCAGGGCGCGGCCGAGCGTGGTGGCGAAGCCCTCCCGGCCCGCGTCCGGGGCCTTGGGCACACCGGAGAGCGCCACCGCCAGTCCGCGCCGCGGTCCGGCGAACGGCGCGGTCGCCGCCCCGGCCGCGGCCGTCAGCGCCGTCGACCGCTCGACGTAGCGGTCGACGGCGTCGGGGGGCGGGGGCACGGGCCGCTCCACCGCGACCGGGCCGGCCGCCGCGTCCCCGGGACTGCCCACCAGCCTCGCCTCGGCCTCCTCCCACGCCCTGCGGTAGGCCCCGGCCTCCCGCCACTGCGCCATGCGCTCCACGACGTCGAGCACGAGGCCGCCGCCGCGCGTGGCCACGCCCTGGGTCAGGGCGGTGAGGACCGGCAGCAGGGAGTCCGCCTGCTGCGGGTCGTGCAGCCCCCTGGCGACCAGTTGCCTCAGCCGGGGGTGGCGGGCCACGGCCCCGGTGAGGGCCGCCACCTCGGGCGGCAGCGGCGTCCAGGGGGCCACCCGGTTGAGCGTGGACAGTCCCA
Source organism: Streptomyces verrucosisporus (assembly GCF_017114865.1). Lineage (GTDB taxonomy): Bacteria > Actinomycetota > Actinomycetes > Streptomycetales > Streptomycetaceae > Streptomyces > Streptomyces fenghuangensis. Next base: position 108,088 of record NZ_JADEYH010000004.1, read on the forward strand.
GGCCCACCACGTCGGCCGCCAGGGCGGTGACGGACTGGCCGGTCCGCGGCCCCTCGCAGGGGTGGTGCGGCTCCTGGCACCACTCCTCGTGCTCCTCGTCCGCGCAGGGGACGTGCCCCTCAGCGCGCTCCACCAGCGCCACCAGTTCGCGTTCGGGCGGCGGCGGGGACTCCAGCGCCACCACCACCCGCCCCGACGGCGCGTTCACCCGCGCCCACAGCACCCCGGGGTGCCGTTCCAGGACGCGTTCCACACGCCGGGCGGTCCGCTCGCCCTCCGGGGTGTTGACCCCGTGGACGGCGATGTAGCAGCGTCCCGGCCGGGACCACACGGCCCGGCGCGACAGTCCCACGAACCGCCCGGCCAGCCGGCCGGCGGTGCCCACCGCCTCGCGCGCCCCGGCCCTCACCCCCTGCGGCACCAGATCGGCCGGCGAAGGCCCCGGCAGACGCAGACCCGGCACACCCGGCAGACCCGACAGCAACGACATCGACCGTGCCCTCCCGACCCCGAACCGACAGACGAACCCGCGGACGGACCCACGGGCATGCGGCACCGCCGGCGAAGACCGTGCCGGAGAAGTCGCACGCTCCGGATAACCCCGTACGCCCGGCTCACACCTGCCGCCCGCGACGCTTGCGGACAAGTGGGGCCGTACCCGACGTGTCGTACCGGCCCGAGGGGGAACCCCGGTGCGTCGAGACAGACGCACCGAGACAGCAGCGCGGCCCGGACCGCCGGGCCGGCGGGATGGACATCTATGACCAGCGGGTACATGGGTCCCGAGGACTTCGGCCGGGATCCGCTCGGAGAGTTCCTCGCGCGCTTCCTGGGCGCCTCGTCGTCGGGCGGGCAGCGGCCGGGGCCCCGGTACTTCGACTTCGTGCGGCTGATGAGCGAGCCCGCCCGGCAGCTCGTCTCCTCCGCGGCGTCCTACGCCGCGCAGCACGGCAGCACCGACCTCAACACCGAGCACCTGCTGCGGGCGGCGCTCACCACCGACCCGACCCGCGCCATGGTCTCCCGCGCCGGCGGCGATCCCGACACCATCGTCTCCGAGATCGACCGGCACGCCGGGGACGGCCCGCCGCGCTCCTCCATCTCCGTCAGCCCCGCCGTCAAGCGCGCCCTGATGGACGCACACCAGGTCGCCCGCTCCTCCGGTTCGTCCTACATCGGCCCGGAGCACGTGCTGGTGGCCCTGGCCGCCAACCGGGACTCCGCGGCCGGCCAGATCCTCAACGCCGCACACTTCGATCCGCGCTCCGGGCTCCCGGAGGGGCCGCAGCCCGGCGGCCCGGGCCCGGCCGGCGAACGCCAGCCCGCCCCCGGAGGGCGGCCGGGGGGAGGCAGCACGCCGAATCTGGACAAGTTCGGCCGCGACCTGACCGAACTCGCCCGCGAGGGCCGCATCGACCCGGTGATCGGCCGCGACGAGCAGATCGAGCAGACCATCGAGATCCTGGCCCGGCGGGGCAAGAACAACCCGGTGCTGATCGGCGAGGCGGGCGTCGGCAAGACCGCCATCGTGGAGGGTCTGGCCCAGCGCATCGCCGACGGCGACGTGCCGGACAACCTGCTGGGCCGCCGCGTCGTCCAGCTCGACTTCGCGGGCGTGGTCGCCGGCACCCGCTACCGCGGCGACTTCGAGGAGCGGCTCAGCGGCATCATCGACGAGATCCGCGAGCACACCGACGAGCTGCTCGTCTTCGTCGACGAGCTGCACACGGTGGTGGGCGCCGGGGGCGGGGGCGAGAGCGGCGCGATGGACGCCAGCAACATGCTCAAGCCCGCTCTGTCCCGCGGCGAGCTGCACGTCATCGGCGCCACCACGCTGGAGGAGCACCGCCGCCACATCGAGAAGGACGCCGCGCTGGCCCGCCGCTTCCAGCCCGTCCTGGTCCCCGAACCGACCACGGCCGACGCCGTGGAGATCCTGCGGGGGCTGCGCGACCGCTACGAGGCGCACCACCAGGTCCGCTACAGCGACGAGGCGCTGCTGGCGGCCGTGGAGCTGTCCGACCGCTATCTGACCGACCGCTTCCTGCCGGACAAGGCGATCGACCTGATGGACCAGGCCGGCGCGCGGGTGCGGCTGCGCTCCTCCACCCGGGGCACCGACGTGCGGGCCCTGGAGCGCGAGGCCGAGCAGCTGCGGCGCGACAAGGACCAGGCGGTGGCCGACGAGGACTACGAGCGTGCCAAGGAGCTGCGCGACCGCCTGGCGGAGGTGGAGCGGCAGGCCGCCGAGGGGGGCGGGAAGCAGCCGGTGGGCGACCGTATCGCCGAGGTCGGTGTGGAGGACATCGCCGACATCGTCTCCCGGCAGACCGGCATCCCCGTCAGCACCCTCACCCAGGAGGAGAAGGCCAGGCTGCTGGGGTTGGAGGAGCATCTGCACCGGCGGGTGGTGGGCCAGGACGAGGCGGTCTCCGTCGTCGCCGACGCCGTGCTGCGTTCGCGGGCCGGGCTGTCCAGCCCCGACCGCCCGATCGGCAGCTTCCTCTTCCTCGGTCCCACCGGCGTGGGCAAGACCGAGCTGGCCCGCGCGCTGGCGGAGGCGCTGTTCGGCACCGACGACCGGATGGTGCGCCTGGACATGAGCGAGTACCAGGAGCGGCACACCGTCAGCCGCCTGGTCGGCGCACCGCCCGGGTACGTCGGCCACGAGGAGGCCGGTCAGCTGACCGAGGCGGTGCGCCGCCACCCGTACTCGCTGCTGCTGCTGGACGAGGTGGAGAAGGCGCACCCGGACGTCTTCAACATCCTGCTCCAGGTGCTGGACGACGGGCGGCTGACGGACTCCCAGGGCCGCACGGTGGACTTCACCAACACCGTCATCGTGATGACCAGCAACCTCGGTTCCGAGGCCATCACCGGACGCGGCGGCGCGCTGGGCTTCTCCCCGGGCGCGGCGGGCGGCGAGGCCGACGAGGCGGCCCGGCGCGAGCGGGTGCTGCGCCCGCTGCGCGAGCACTTCCGTCCGGAGTTCCTCAACCGCATCGACGAGATCGTGGTCTTCCGGCAGCTCTCCGACGAGCAGCTGCGGAGGATCACGGACATGCTGCTGGACGAGACGCGGCGGCGGCTGCACGCCCAGGACGTGGAGGTGGACTTCACCCCGCAGGCCGTGGAGTGGCTGGCCCGGCACGGCTACCAGCCGGAGTACGGGGCCCGGCCGCTGCGCCGCACCATCCAGCGGGAGGTGGACAACCAGCTCTCGCGGATGCTGCTGAGCGGCGAACTGGCGCCGCACACCCGGCTGCGGGTGGACGTGTCGGACGGCGCTCTGGTCTTCCAGCGGGACCGGGCGGCCGCGCCTACGGCGCCGTAGGCGGTGCGTACCCGGGCCCGCGCCCGGGTACGCATGTGCGGCGGCCGCCTCTCCCGGGTGGGAGAGGCGGCCGCCGCACGTGGTTCGGTGGGTGGGGCCCGGTGAGCCCTCGGCGGAGGCCTTCAGTAGCCCTTGCCCCGGCCGGTGAGGGCGTCGCGGAGCCGGTCGACCATGCCCGCGCCGGCGTCCATGACCTTGTTGGCCGGCGGGGTGTCGGGGGCCGAGGGGTGGGGGCGCGTCGGGGCGGTCTTCTTCGCGGTGCGCGCCTTGTCGCCCAGCTTGTCCAGCTGCTCCTGGGTCGCCGCCTGCCGCAGCCGCGGGAAGAGATTGCGCTCCTCGTCGGCGATGTGGGAGCGGATCTCGGTCATCAGCTCGGCGACGAGCCGGTCGAACTCGGGGTCGTCGGCGCCGCGCCCCTCCATCACCTTCATGGTGCGCTCGGCCGCGGAGTGCTCCTCGATCTCCCTGTCGGCGATCTCGTCGCCGTCGGGGAGCATCTCCCGCACCGCCGGGTACAGGTACTGCTCCTCGGCGACGGAGTGCCGCACCAGCTCCATGACGGCCTGGTCCGCGAACTCCTTGCGCCGCGCGTCTCCCACGGGCATGGCCTCGATCCTGCCGAAGAGCTCCTCGACCTCCCGGTGGTCCGTGCTCAGCTCCTGGATGATGTCTCCGCCGTGTCCCATGGCCGGTGTCTTCCTTTCGCCGTCTGTCACAGGCGCCCGCCGGAGGGCGGGCACACCGACCGTGTGCCCGCAGTCCGAGGTGGTTAACGCCCGGTGACCCGGTGCCGTACGCGCCCCGCAGGGGACCGAACGCCCCCGAGGACGCGTTCCGGAAACGGCGACGCGGGGCCCGGCCTCCCGGCCGCGGGCCCCGCGTCGCCGTGCGCCCCGCCCTCGGCGGGCGCCGGCCGTCCGGCTCACTTCTGGGTCAGCATGCCCTCGCGCAGGCGTGCCAGCGCCCTGCTCAGCAACCGGGAGACGTGCATCTGCGAGATCCCCAGCTCGGCGCCGATCTCCGACTGCGTCATGTCGCCGCCGAAGCGCATCTGCAGGATGCGCCGGTCGCGCTCGTCGAGCTGCTCCATCAGCGGCTTGAGCGCGTGGAGGTTCTCCACCTTCTCCAGGGCCGGGTCGACGTCCCCGAGCTGGTCGGCCAGGGGGGTGTCCTTGCCCTCGTCGCCCACGGGAAGGTCCAGGGAGCCGGCGACGTAGCCGTTGCTGGCCACCTGCCCCTCGATGACCTCCTCGACGGTGACGTTCATGAACTCCGCCAGCTCCTCGGTGGTGGCGGAGCGGCCCAGCCGGCGGCCGAGCTCCTCGTTCGCCCGGGCCAGCTCGATGCGCAGCTCCTGCAGCCGGCGCGGAACGCGCACGGCCCAGCTGGTGTCCCGGAAGAAGCGCTTGATCTCCCCCACGATGTACGGGACGGCGAAGGAGGTGAACTCCACCTCGCGGCTCAGGTCGAAACGGTCGATGGCCTTGATCAGGCCGATGGTGCCGACCTGGACGATGTCGTCCATGGGCTCCGCGCGGTGGCGGAACCGGGAGGCGACGTAGTTGACGAGCGTCAGGTTGAGCTCGATGAGGGTGTTGCGCGCGTACTGGTACTCGTGCGTCCCCTCCTCCAGCACGCGCAGGCGCTCGAAGAACAGCTTCGAAAGCTGCCGGGCGTCGCGGGGCGCGACCTTGCCCGCGTCCTCGATTCTCGGCAGTTCGGGCAGATCAGTGGAGGCGGTCTCCTGCTCCTGGTCCGGCAAGACGTCACCGCTCGTCAGCTGAACCTCCGGGCTCAGAGTACGCATCGTGCCCTCCTCTTTTGATCTGTCATGTGCAGCACGGCGCGTACCCGGGCCCGAACAACTCACACGCCCATCCGGGTGAGGTTTTGCCTATGTACACACGATGTCTGTTAATCGCCCGGGGTAAATGCCACCATAGCGGATTTACTTCTCACAACACGCACGCGTTAATGGCATGTCCGCAGCGGCCTGCGGGCCCGGAGCCGCTCGGCCTCTCGCCCGACCGCGCGACCACCGGCGCGCGGAGGGCGACAGGTCCTAGGTTGTGGTGACGGCGGCCGGGCCGGCCGCCGTCACCACAGCGCACAGGACCAGGAGGGCCCCATGACCGACGGCCGACCCCGCACCGACCGGGACGCGCCGCCCGCGATCGACCGCAGCGTCCCGCACTCGGCGCGGATCTGGAACTACTGGCTGGGCGGCAAGGACAACTACACCGCCGACCGCGAGGCGGGCGACCAGTACCAGGAGATCTTCCCCGGGATCGTGGAGCTCGCCCGCGCCTCGCGGGGCTTCCTCTCCCGCGCCGTGACGCACCTGGCGGGCGAGCTGGGTGTCCGGCAGTTCCTGGACATCGGCACCGGGCTGCCGACCGCCGACAACACCCATGAGGTCGCCCAGCGGGTCGCACCCGAGTCCCGGATCGTCTACGTCGACAACGACCCCCTGGTCCTGGCCCACGCCCGGGCCCTGCTGGCCTCCACCCCCGAGGGCGCCACCGCCTACATCGACGCCGATCTGCGCAGCCCCGACACCATCCTGGCCGAGGCCGCCCGGACCCTGGACCTCGACCGGCCGGTCGGCCTGATGCTGATGAACATCCTGGGCCACATCGAGAACTACGACGAGGCCAGGGCGACCGTGAAGCGGCTGATGGCCGCCCTGCCGTCGGGCAGCTGCCTGGTGAGCAACGACGGCACCGACGGCAATGAGGCCTTCAACCGCGCGCAGCGGTTCTACAACGAGATGGCCGGGGTTCCCTACCTGCTGCGCACCCCCGAGCAGATCGCCGGGTACTTCAGGGGCCTGGAGGTGCTGGAGCCGGGGGTGGTGCCGGTCTCGCGGTGGCGTCCGCAGACCCCACCCACCGATGCGCCGCTCTCCGGCGGCCTTCCCCCCGCCGTGGACGAGTACGGCGGGGTCGGCGTCAAACCGTGACGACCGGGAGCACGGCGGTCCGGTGAACGGCACCGCCCGCGCGGCGGGCGGTGCCGTGGAACGGCCGCGGGAGACCCGCCGCGGCCCCGGGGGCGGCCCTAGGGGAGGTACTTCTCCACGGCGGCGGCTCCGTGCTCCTCCAGCTCCCTGCGCGCCTTCTCGATCCGCTCCGGCGTGGGCTCGCGGCCGGACAGCCTGACCAGGTCCTCCGGGTCCACCGGCTGCTCACTGCCGGTGCGCAGGTGCGTCGGCCGCGGCGCGGAGGACTCTTCCTTCTCGTGTTCACCCTTCACAGCGAGCCTCCTCTGTTCGGTTCCGCCCCCATGAGCGGGGTTGTCTGCTGCGTACCCCCGCATTCCCGGCTGATTCGCCCGGCACGGGACACACGGTCACGGGCCGGTCGGTGCCGGGCTCGCCCCCGAGGCGCGCCCGGCGGCCCTGAGCCGGTCGCGGCCCGCTCTCGCCATCGCCCCGGCCCCCGCGGCGTAGGCCAGGGTGAGCACGGCCGCCGCCTGCGCCGGGTGCAGGGCGGACTCCAGGGCACGCAGCGCCGCCCGGTGGGCGGAGCCCACCGCCAGCAGCGCGCACACCCCGGCGCCGCCCAGCAGCGCACCGCCCGCGCCCGCCTGCCGGGCGGCACTGCGCAGCCCGTCGCCGAACCCCTGGAAGCGGTCGCGGAACAGCTCGGACGCCTCCCGGGTCACCTGCTCCACGGCGTCGGCGATGTGCTCGCCCGCGGTCCCGCTCTGCGGCATCGTCTCCCTCTCCCTCCGGGCCCGGTCCGCCCGGTGCTCGTGTTCCCGCCGCGCCCGGCGGCGCGGCACCCCGCTGCTGCCCCCGTACCCGCCGGGGTCCGTCCGATGCCCGCCTCCGTCCGGGTGTGCGCCGGCCCCCGGCCGAAGCGGCCGGGGGCCGGTGTGCGCGGGGCCGGGGGTCAGTCCCGGCCGCTGGGGTTGTCGTCCGGGAACTTGCGGGTGTCGCGCGGCTCGACGTAGGGCTCCTCCTCGGCCGGATGCCCCGCCTCGATGGCCCGGCCGCGCTCGATCTCGGCGTTGAGCTCCTGGCCCAGCAGGATCACGATGTTGGTGATCCACAGCCAGATCAGGAAGATGATCACGCCCGCCAGGCTGCCGTAGGTCTTGTTGTAGTTGCCGAAGTTGGCGACGTAGAAGGCGAAGGCGGCCGACGCCACGATCCACAGCAGCACGGCGACCAGACTGCCGGGGCTGATCCAGCGGAAGCGGCGCTTGACGTTGGGCGCGGCCCAGTACAGCAGCGCGATCATGAAGGCGACGAGCAGGACCAGCACCGGCCACTTGGCGATGCTCCACACCGTCAGGAAGGTCTCGCCCAGGCCGATGACGTCACCGGCCCGCTGTGCGATGTCGCCGGTGAAGACCACCGCGATGGAGCTCAGCGCCAGGAGCACCAGCAGGGTCAGGGTGACGCCCACCCGCACGGGCAGCGTCATCCAGATCGGGCGCCCCTCCTCGATGTCGTAGACGGCGTTGGAGGCCCGCATGAAGGCGGCGACGTATCCGGAGGCCGACCACACCGCCAGCGCGACACCGATGACCAGGGCGAATCCGGCGGCGCCCTGGTTGTTCTGGAGCTGCGTCAGCATGCTCTCGAGGATGTCGCGCGCGGCTCCCGGCGCGATGCTGCCGAGGTTGTCGATCAGGGGCTGGATCGCGGAACTGCCGATCACGCCCAGGATCGACACCAGCGCGAGCAGCGCGGGGAAGATCGACAGGATTCCGTAGTAGGTGAGGGCGGCCGCCCAGTCGGTGATGTTGTCGTCCTTGAACTCGGCGACCGTGCGCTTCAGCACGTCCTTCCAGGACCTCTTCGGCAGGTCGGTGGGCTTCTTGGGGGTCTGCCCGGCCGAACCGTCCCGCTGCCGGCTCTCGTGCTTCGTCATGTGGTGGCACCTCGTCCGTTCCCGGTCGCCCCCGCCCGCACGGGCGGGGGCGACAGCCGCCGGAGCCTGCCTCAGTGCGCCGAGCCGGGGCCCTGGCGGCGGGTCTCGCCGGCCACGCTCTGCCCGGACTGGCGGGCCTGCCCCTTGACCTCCCCGGCCTGCCCGCGGGCCTCTTCGGCGGTGGTGCGGGCGGCGTCCGAGGCGGTCTCCTTGACCTGCTGGGCCGCCTGCTGGCCGGACTGCCTGGCGTCCTGCTTGAGGTGCTCCACGGACTCCATCGCCGCTTCCTTCACCGGCTCGGCCAGTCCGCCCGCCTTCTGGGAGAGACGGCCCGCCGCCTGCTCCTCCTTCTGCGAACTGCGCAGCATCGAGGCCGCCAGCATCCCGGCGCCGAAGGCGATCACACCGGCGGCCAGCGGGTTGCCCTGGGTCTTCCGCGCGGCGTGGTGGGGGGCGGCCTTGACGGCCTCGCCCGCCTGTCCGGCTCCCTCGCGCGCCCTGTCCGCGGTGTGCCCGGCGCTCTCACGGGCCGACTGCGTCGTGTCCGAGGTGGTTCCCATGACTCGCTCCCGCACTACGGTCATCCTGCCCCGCGCCCGCTCCTTGCGGCGGCGGACGGCGTGGCGGGGGTTGGCGTGGTCGGCAAGCCTGCCGACGTCCTCCGACAGCTCCTGCCGGGTGGTGTCGATCTGAGCCCTCAGCTCGTCGGGTGACGTGCCCATTCGGCGTCCTCCTTGAGGGTCTGGACGGTGCGCTCCGGCTTGGGGTGGACCTGCTTCATCTTCGAACGGCCCATCGCGTACATCACGGCCGCGGCCACACCCCACAGGGCGGTGACGATGAGCGCCGCCCAGCCCCAGTCCATGACGTTGGCCAGACCGAAGGTGAGCGCCAGGGAGGCGAACAGGACGGTCATGTAGCCGGCGAACCCGGCTCCGCCGTACATGCCGGCGGCCTTGCCCGCCTTGGTGGCCTCCTCGCGGATCTCGGCCTTGGCCAGTTCCACTTCCTGCCGGAACAGCTTCTGCGCGTCCGAGGTGACCGCGGAGAGCAGCTCGCCGATCGAGGCGTCCTCCTGCGTCGTCCTGCCCCGGGCCTCCAGGTCGGTGTCCGGCCGGTGAGCCGTGTACGCCATGTCAGCCCACCTCCGGACGGCGGGGGACGTCGGGGGCCCCGTAGGTGCCGGTGGCCCCGTAGCCGCCGGTGCCGGTGGTACCCGGGGCTCCCGGGGTGGCGCCGTAGGAGGGCTCCCCGTAGCCGGGCATCTGCCGGACCTCTCCGCCCGGCCCGGTGGGAACCGCGGCGCCCGGGGTCGGCGGGTAGGCCTCGTAACCCTGCGCCTGCGCCGTACCGGAACCGTCCTGCCCCTGCCGGGCCGACTTGCTGCCCGCCTTGGCCACGCGCCCGATGGCGAAGCCGGCCAGCGCCGCACCCGCCAGGAACGCGCCCGGACGACGGCGTGCGAAGGACTCCACGCCCTCGACCAGGCCGCCGACGCCCCGCTCCTCCAGCGTGTCCGCCGCGCGGCGGCCGCCGTCGGCGGCCTGGGTCGCCAGGTTCCGCACCGGGGAGTCGGACCGGGTGTTCTCCGCCATGCCCGACAGGTCGTCGGCCCACTGGCGTATGGTGTCGGCCGTCCTCCTGGTCTGCGTGTCCGCCTCCCGCGTGGCACGCTCCCTGAGGTGGTCCGCCATGCCGGCGACCTGGTCGCGGGCCTCGCCCGTCACATTGCGCGCCTGTTCCCTGGCGCTGCCGGCCACGGTGCCCGCGGCCTCCTTCGCCCGGTCGGCCGTGGCGCGGGTCTCCTGCTTCGCGGTCTGGCCTGTCTGCTGTGCGGGGCCGTTGCCCGTGATCGGAGATTCACTCACCGGTGCCTCCAGTTGGTCCTGCGAAATTTGCCTTTTGCGTCATATGTGACTAGTGGCTCACGAAGGGCGAAGTACCCTGCCTTCGACCCGGCATTCACACAACATTCCCTTTTGCCCGGCCCTCCGGCCGCTCTCCGCCGGCGCCTCGGCCGCACCCCGGCGACGCTCCGACACGACCGGGGCCCGCACGGAAAGGACGTCTCCGAACGGGCCCCGGGGGGATGGAACCGGCGGTTCAGCGGCGGCGGCGCCGCTCGTCCTCGGCAGTCTCCTCCTCCTCGATGCGCTCCTTGCGCACCTGCCCCTGGACCGTCTCCTCCTCGGTGCGCTCGTCCGTGGTCAGGCGCACCCGTTCCACCGGACGCGTCTCGGTCTCGACCACCGGGCGCTCCTCGTGCAGGGTCACCTCGTGCTCGGCCTCGGAGATCTCCGGGCCGCTCACGGCCTCGTCCCTGTTCTCCTCGGTGATGGGCTCGCGCTCCACGCGGACTTCCTCGCGCCGCACGGGCACCGTCTTCTGGACGTCCTCGGTGACGACGTACTTGCGCAGCCGGGCCTTGCCGGCTTCCTGGCGCTCGACGCCGACGCGCATCTCCTCCTCGGAGCGCGTCATGGCCTCGCCCCGGCCGCGGGTTCCGCCCGTACCGGCGCGGCCCCCGGCCGTGCCGGCCGTACCCGCCGCGGCGGCCGTGCCCTCGGTGTCCGCCGTACCCGTGGTGTCCGCGGTTCCGGTGCGGCCCGTCGTCTCCTGCCCGTAGCCGCCCCAGTCGACGCCGTAGTAGTCGTACAGCCGGCGCTCCTCCTGCTCGGACAGATGCCCGCCCTGATCCACGTCGACGTGGGGGGCGCCCTTGACCTGGTCCTTGGAGTACGGCACCTCCAGATGGTCCTCCACCATGGCCGCGTCGTGGATCGGAACGAAGGTCTCATGGCTGCCGAAGAACCCGGTGCGGACGCTCGCCCACTCGGGCTGGCCCGTGACGTCGTCGAGGAAGACGTGCCCCGTCTCTCCGATCTTCTTTCCCTCGGCGTCGTAGACCTGGTGGTCCAGTACCTCGGGTATCTGCTCCTTGGTGATCATGAGCCTCTCCTCGTTGCCGGTTCCTCTGGCTCCAAGACTGCGGATAACCACCCGAAAGGCTCTGGAAACCGCTAAAAAGGACAAAGCTGGATCAAAATGAATGGTTTCCCTTCCCCTCGCCGACCCGGGAGCTCCTCCCCCGCCCACCCGTGTAGCGACGGGATCACCGGGTACCCGTGCCGCTGGCGACCCGAGCGGGCCGAAGGGAGACGCCGCGTGCCGCTCCGGCTTGAGGACTACGCCCTGCTGGGCGACACCCGTACCGCCGCACTGGTGGGCTACGACGGCTCGGTGGACTGGCTGTGCCTGCCCCGATTCGACTCCGACGCGTGCTTCGCCGCCCTGCTGGGCCGCCCCGAGCACGGCCGCTGGCTGCTGGCCCCCCGTGACCGGGCCCGGCCGCTGGCCCGCCGCTACCGGGGCGACAGCGCGGTGCTGGAGACCGAGTACGCCGGCCCCGAGGGCCGGGCCCGGGTGACCGACTGCATGCCCGTCGACGGCGACCACCCCTCGGTGGTGCGCGTGGTCGAGGGCCTGGAGGGGCGGGTGCGGATGCGCTCGCTGGTGCGCCTGTGCTTCGACTACGGCGTCACCCCGGCCTGGCTGCGGCCCGAGGGGCGCCGGCTGCGCGCCTACGCGGGGCCGGACGTGGTCGTCCTCGACTCCGGCGCGGACTTCACTGTGGACGGCGACGGCTGCTGCGTCGCCGACTTCTCCGTCGACGCGGGCCAGAGGGTGGGCTTCCGGCTGGCCTGGAGAGGGCTGCGCCACGGGGAACCTGACCGCCCGGACACCGCGGAACTGGTCCGGACGGTGGCCGCAACCGAGCGGTGGTGGCGGGAGTGGGTCGGCCGCTGCACCTACTCCGGCGAGTACCGCGAGGCGGTGGTGCGCTCCCTGATCACGCTCAAGGCCCTGAGCTACTCGCCCAGCGGCGGCATCGTGGCCGCTCCCACCACCTCCCTGCCCGAGCAACTGGGCGGTGTGCGCAACTGGGATTACCGCTACTGCTGGCTGCGCGACGCCACCTTCACCCTCATGGCGCTGCTGGACTCCGGATACGAGCGGGAGGCGGTGGCCTGGCGCGACTGGCTGCTGCGCGCGCTGGCAGGCGCCCCGCGGCGGATGCAGATCATGTACGGCGTCGAGGGCGAACGGCTGCTGAGCGAGACGGAACTGGACTGGCTGCCCGGATACGAGCACTCCCGCCCCGTGCGCATCGGCAACGCCGCCTCCGGCCAGCTCCAGCTGGACGTCCACGGGGAGCTCATGGACGCACTGCACCAGGCCAGGGCCCACGGCGTGCCGCCGGACCAGGACGCCTGGCGGGTCCAGCGCGTGCTGATGGACTTCCTGGAGTCCCACTGGCGCGATCCCGACAACGGCATCTGGGAGGTGCGCGGCCCGCGCCGGGACTTCACCCACTCCAAGGTGATGGCCTGGGTGGCCGCGGACAGGGCGGTCAAGGCCGTGGAGCGCTTCGGTCTGGAGGGGCCGGCCGACCGGTGGAGGAGTCTGCGGCGGGAGATCTTCCGCGAGGTCTGCGCGTACGGCTACGACCCCGACCGCGCGACGTTCACCCAGTTCTACGGCTCCGCGGAGCTGGACGCCTCGCTGCTGCTGATCCCGTCCGTGGGCTTCCTGCCTGCGAACGACCCGCGGATGAGGGGAACCGTCGCCGCGATCGAGCGGGAACTGCTCAAGGACGGCCTGGTGCAGCGCTACACCATGGGCGGCCGCACCGACTCCGTGGACGGCCTGCCCGCGGGCGAGGCCACCTTCCTGCCCTGCTCCTTCTGGCTCGCCGACAATTACATCCTCCAGGGCCGCGTGCGGGAGGGCCGGGAGCTGTTCGAGCGGCTGCTCGACCTGCGCAACGACCTGGGTCTGCTCTCGGAGGAGTACGACACCGGGCACCGGCGGCTGGTCGGCAACTTCCCCCAGGCCCTCTCCCACATCCCGCTGATCGACACCGCGCAGAACCTGGCCGGGGGCCGGGGCCCCTCCCGCCTCCGCTCCGGCGACGGGAACTCCTGAGCCGGGCCAGGCTCAGGAGCGGGCACCCAGGCCGGGAGTGCCCGGCACGCTCAGTGCCGGGCGAGTTCGATGACCGTCTTGACGTCGTCCGGCCGCCGTTCGAAGGCCTGGGCGAAGGACTCCAGCGGCACCCGGCGGGTGATCAGCGCGTCCAGCCAACCCCGGTCCGCCCCGGCGAGGGCCTCCGCCGCGGCGGCGTAGTGCTGCCGGTTGGCGTTGACCGAGCCGACCACCGCGGAGTTGTCCAGCACCAGCTCGCGGTTGAGGTATCCGGCGTCCACCTCCAGGGTGCGGCCGGCGGGCGACAGACCGGTCAGGCAGAGCACTCCGTAGGGGTCCATGGCCGACATCACCCCGAAGACCACCGGCGCGGCGCCGGTCGCCTCGATCACCACGTCCGGCCGCACCCGCTCCATGACCCGCTCGGCGTCCTCGCAGTGGTACTCGGCGCCCAGCCGCCGGACCAGCTCCGGTTTGGGGCCGCTCTCCACCCGGTCCAGGACGTGGACCTCCAGGCCGCGCCGCCGCCCCAGCAGTGCGGCGAGCAGCCCGATCGGCCCGGCCCCCGTGACAAGCACCGAGTGCGGGGCGAACCAGGACCTCCCGCCGACGCGCTCCACCTGGTCCCACGCCTTGGCCACCACAGTGGCGGGCTCCATGAGCACCCCGACGTGCTCCAGTCCGGGGTCCAGGCGCACCGCGTAGTCGGTCTCGACCGTCCAGGAGGTGGAGGCGTAGCCGTCGAGCCCCTTGATGCCGCGCTCGGTGAACATCCCGTTGCGGCACATGTCGAAGTAGCCGTGGGCGCAGGCCCCGCACGGCACGGGGTCGGGCCGGCGGACGACGCCGACCACCAGGTCGCCGGGCACCCAGCCGCTGTCCGGTGGCGCCTGGCGCACCCGGCCCAGGGACTCGTGGCCGACGACCATCCGCTCCCGGTCCGGCGGCGGGGCTCCGTGACCTCCCGAGACGATCTCCGCGTCGGTGCCGCACACGCCGACGGCCAGGCCGTCCACCAGCAGTTCCCCCTCCCCCGGCTCGGGGTCGGGGAGGGTGTCGAGCCGCAGGGAGTTCCTCCGGCCGGGAGCCACGGTCAGTGCCTGCACGTCCACTCCATCCGTCGGGCGGGATCCGGTGTTTCTCCCCGGTACCCCCGGCCGCGCCGGACACGCGCCAGACTGGGGGCATGTGCCGCAGCATCAGGACACTCCGACCGCCCATGGCGCCCGAGGTGAACGACGAGGACATCCGCGCCGCCGCCCTGCAGTACGTCCGCAAGGTCTCGGGATTCAGGGCGCCCGCCGCCCACAACCGCGCCGCGTTCGAGCGCGCCGTCGAGGCCGTGGCCGGGGCGACCCGGGAGCTCCTGGACGACCTGGAGGTACGCGGCCGGGGCGGCGCCCGGCCGCCCGGGGAACCCCCGTCCCGCTCCTGACCTCCCCGTCCGGTCTCCCGGCCCCCGCTCCCCGGACGGAAGAGGAGGCCAACGGGCGTTGGCCTAGACTCGCCGCCATGCAGCCGACCGACACCGCCTCCGGCGGCCGTCCCCGCCGCTCCGACGCCACCCGGGCCGCCATCCTGGAGGCGGCCCGTGAGCGCTTCGCCTCCGACGGCTACGAGCGCGCCACCATCCGCGCCATCGCCCGGGACGCGGGCATCGATCCTTCGATGGTGATGCGGTACTACGGCAACAAAGAGGGGCTGTTCGCGGCGGCCAGCGAGTTCGACCTGCGCCTTCCCGACCTGGCCGCCGTGCCCCGCGAGGAGGCCGGGGCCGTGCTGGTCGGGCACTTCCTGGAGCGCTGGGAGGAGGACGAGGCGCTGAACGCGCTGCTGCGCGTCGGCGTCACCAACCCCGCGGGTGCCGAGCGCATGCGCGCGGTCTTCCAGGAGCAGGTGGCCCCCGCGGTGGCGGCCGTCTGCCCCGATCCGGAGCGGGCGGGGGCCCGCGCGGCTCTGGTGGTCTCGCAGATCCTGGGCATGGCCGTGAGCCGGTACGTGCTGCGCTTCCCGCCCGCCGCCGGGATGCCGCGGGCGGAGGCCGTCGCCTGGCTGGCGCCGACGGTGCAGCGCTACCTGACGGCGGAGTCACCCTGACGCACCCCGGATGCCAACGTTTGTTGGCCAACACTTGTTGACTGGATGCCGTCCGGCGCGCCATCCTGACACCAGACGTTGGCCAACAACCGTTGGCATCAAACGGAAGAGGTGCTGCCCCATGAGCGGAACCGCCGAAGCCACCACCCCCGCGCTCCCCGGACGGACGGACGTCGTCATCGTCGGCGCCGGGCCCACCGGCCTGGCCCTGGCCGCCCACCTGGCCTCCGCCGGCGTGGCCTTCCTCCTGCTGGACCGACTGCCGCAGGGCGCGGGCACCTCGCGCGCGGGAGTCGTCCACGCCCGCACCCTGGAGACGCTGGAGCCGGTGGGGGCCGCCGCCCCACTGGTCGAGCGCGGCCTGCGGGTGACGCGGTTCGGTGTGAGCCGGGGACGGCACCGGCTGACGACCGTCACGTTCGACGGCCTGCCGACCCCGTACCCCTACGCGCTGATGCTCCCGCAGCACGAGACCGAGGCCGTGCTGCAAGACCGCGTCCGCGCCCTCTGCGGCGACCACGCCCCGGCGCGCCGCCCGTACACCGTGACCGGCCTCGGGCAGGAGCCCGGCGGGGTGACCGTCACGGTGGACGGTCCGCAAGGAACACAGACCGTTCGGGCGGCGTACGCCGTCGGTGCCGACGGGATGCGCAGCACGGTCCGGGAGGCCGCCGGCATCGGCTACCGGGGCGGCCGCTACGCCCAGTCCTTCGTGCTGGCGGACGTGCGGATGGACTGGCGGCCCGGCCGCGGGGAGGTGTCCATGCTGTTCGGCCCGGACGGGCCGGTCCTGGTGGCGCCTCTGCCCGGGAACGTCTTCCGTCTGGTGGCCGCCGTACCCGAGGAGCCCGGAGAACCGGACGCCACGCTCGTCCAGCGGGTACTGGACGAGCGCGCGGGCGGACAGGGACGGGTCGGCGAGATGCTGTGGGGCTCGCGCTTCCACGTCCACCATCGGATCGCCGACCGCTACCGCGCCGGCCGGATCGTGCTGGCCGGCGACGCCGCCCACGTCCACAGCCCCGCCGGCGGCCAGGGCATGAACATCGGCATCCAGGACGCCGGCGCCCTCGGGCGGGCGCTGGCCGACGTCCTCCTCCACGGAGCGGAACCGGACACCCGGCTGGACGCCTACGAGCGGGAGCGGCGCCCGGCGGCCGAACGCGTCATCACCTTCACCGACCGCCTCACCCGGGCGGTCACCGCCCGCTCCCTGGCCCTCCGCGCCGGCCGCGACATGACGCTGCGGCTGCTGGGCCGCGTCCCGGCCTGGCGCACCCGGCTGGCCGCCGAACTGGCCGGGCTCCGCCCCTGACCCGGCCGGCGGGCAAGGGTTCCTCAGCGCCCTTCAGCCCCCGCCAGCCCCGTCGGGCTCCCCGTGCCCGCCGTACGGGACCAGCCGGGCCAGAGCGCCGGGCAGTCCGCCGAGGCGCACCACACCCAGCCGCCGGGTGGCGCGGACCGGTGCGGCTAACGGCCCGCCGAGCCGTCGATGTGCTCGCGCAGGATGTCGGCGTGGCCCGCGTGCCGGGCGGTTTCCTCGATCATGTGCACCAGGATCCAGCGCATGGTCGGCGGCGGGGTCTCGCGCAACGACCGCACTCCCGGCCGGTCCAGCCGGTCGCAGGCCGCGGCGATGGCGTTCGAGCGCCCGGCGGCCTCCCGGTAGGCGCGCAGGATCTCCCCGGCCGTCTCCCCGGGTGCGGGCGGCGCGCCGTCGTCCGCGGGAGTGTCCCCCTCACCCGCGAACGCCCAGGTGAACCAGTTGTGTTCGACCGCCGTCAGATGCTTGACCAGTCCCAGCAGGCTCGTCCCGGAAGGCACCCCCGCCGCACGGGCCGCCTCGTCCGGCACACCGGCCGCCTTGGCCGCGACCGCGTCCCGCAGATAGTCGAGGAAGGCCAGCAGGGTGGTCCGCTCACCGGCTTCCACCTCGGGGGGCCGCACGTCGCCGCGCGACCCCTCCACCGCGCTCGCCGCGCCGCCGGTGTCCGCGGCGTCCGCGGTGTCCGTCGTCTCCGTCATGCGGCGACACTAGCCGCCGCACGCTCCCCGGGGAGCAGAGCCCGAGCGGCCCTCAGGCCAGCAGGGCGTGCAGCGAGGCGGTCATCGCGGCGGCGAACGCCTCCTCCGTGCCGGCGTCCACCCGGTCCAGCGACAGGTAGGGGTTGAGGTCCTCCAGCTCCACGAGCAGCAGCTCCCCCCGCGCCGTACGGCAGGCGTCCACACGCTGGATGCCGTGGCCTATGGCGTTCCAGTCCACGAACCGCTGCGCGAAGGCGAGGTCGTCCGCCGTGGGGGCGTACGGTTCCAGCTCCCAGCGCCGCGCGAGGTCGGGGGCGTACAGGGCGTACTGGAAGGAGCGGTCGACGAAGTAGAACGAGACCTCGTGCCGGAAGTCGATCCTCGGCTGGACCAGCAGACCGGCGCCCGGTCCGAGGGCGAGTCCGGCGAGCCGCTCCGCGGGGACGACCTCCAGGCCGATGGAGTCGGCGCCGAGCTCGGGCTTGACGACGTACTCGGCCGCCGGCGGCAGCCGGTCCAGGTCCTCGCGGCGGTCGACGGTGGGTATGACCGGCTCCCCCGCCGCGCTCAGCTCGGTCAGGTACCGCTTCCCGACCATGTCCGCCCTGCCCGACAGCTCGTTGAAGACCCGGGATCCCCGCTCCAGCGCCCGGGCGCGGAAGTCCTCCCAGGCGTCCCGGTGGTGCAGCACGGGGCCGCTGTTGCGCACCACGACCGCGTCGAAGGTGTCCATCAGCGCCGCCGCGTCGCGCGGGTGGCAGAGCGCGATCCGGAAGTCCTGGCGCAGCCGGGCCGAGAGGCGGACGTCCTCGTCGCCGTAGCGGCGGCCCCGGGCCTCGTAGGAGAGGTCGGTGACGTAGAGCAGTGCGGGCTTGTGGCGCATGGTTCCCGTTTCCTGTCGCGTGTCGGCTCCCGAGAAGCTACCCCCCGGCCTCCGGGAACCGGCCGCCCCCTCCGTCCGGACGGGGTACCCCGCTCGGAGCAGAGGAAATGTGCTGATATCACCCTTCCGCCGCTTTCGGCACACCGGACGCTCTGTGAAGCTTGAGGGACACACGGTGACAAATCCATCGCCACACAGGGAGTTGACCCATGGTGCTGTCGATCTCCGGTGTCCTGCTGTTCGGAGTGATCGTCTTCCTGTTCTTCCGCAAGGACAACCTCAAGCTCTCCCACGCCATCGTGTGCGCGCTCTTCGGGTTCTACCTGGCGGGATCGGCGATCGCACCCGGCATCCAGGCGGGCGGGGACACCCTTGCCAACCTCCTCGGGAACATCCCCTTCTAGAAGCCGGGAGCCCCGGCTCCCCCGGTACACCCACCGGGACCCCCGCACCCACGACCCGCAGGACTTCGAGCCCCAGGGCTCCGGACGGCAGGAGATTCGGCGTGGCCTGGCGGCCCTTCCCCCCGGCACTCACCCCGCTGCACGCTTCCCACCCCCACCCCGCACCGGGCGCCGCCCCGCCGGCCCGCGGGCGGGACCTGCGGCGGGTGGCCGCGGAACACGCCCTCGACGCACTGCACCTGCCGGCCGTGGCCGCCCGCGGTCTGGGCCGTCTCGCCTCCGCGGGACGGCGCCGCTGGGAGCGCACCCCCCGGGAGCGGCGGGGCCCAGTGCTGTTCACCGTGGCCGCCTGCCTGCTGGCCCTGTGGCTGGCCCCGTACGGTCCGCTGCTGGGTGCGGTCACGCTGGCGGGCGCCGCGCTCTGGCAGGGCCGCGACCGGTCCCCGGACGCCGCCGGGGGCGAGCCCGGCGAGGCCGAGCGCGCACGGCTGCAGACCCTCTACGAAGCGCTGGTGCCGCATCTCTCGCTCGCCGACGACCCCCGCCCGCAGCCCCTCTACGCCCACGACGGCGACTGGCGGCGGGCCTTCACCGACTTCGCGTTCGCCCAGGAGGGACGGCTGGCCCGGCTGCGGCTGCGCTACCCGCCGCACTTCGGCGACGGCGACCCGGACTCCCGCGCGCACCTGCAGGAACTGCTGTGCGCCAAGGCGGGCCGGGGCCGGGAGTACCACTTCGCCTGGGAGGAGGAAGTGGGCGAGCTCACCCTGACCGCGCTGCCGCCGCTGCCCTCCGGCGTCTGCGCGCAGCGTTTCGTCACCGCGCCCGGCGAGACCGTGCTGGGCTTCACCGACCTCCACACCGTCCCCCGCACGGTGCCGGTGGTCGCGGAGGGCGGCGAGCGGCTGGACGTGCCTCCGGTCGTGTGGCGCACGGGCCCGCGCTCCACCGAGCCTCACCTGCTGGCGCTGGGCCGCCCGGGGTCGGGGACGACCACGCTGCTGCGGTCGGTCGCCCTCCAGGCCCTGCGGCAGGGCGAGGTGCTGGTCGTGGACGGCGGCGGGGCGGGCGAGTACGCGTTCCTGGCCGGACGCGGCAGGGTGCGGGCGGTGGAGTCCACCCCGGCCGGCGCCCTGTCGGCGCTGGAGTGGGTGGTGCGGGAGACCGAGCGCAGGCTGCTGGCCGCCAACCGGGTCCGCCAGACCGGACGGGACGCGCCGGAGGATGTCTGCCGCCCGCTGTGGGTGCTGGTGGACCGGCCCTCTGTGCTCAGCCACCTGGCCCGTGCCGAGGGACAGCGCGACCCGCAGGACCTGCTCCAGGTGCCCCTGCGGTACGGGCGCGCGGTGCGGGTGACCGTGGCGCTGGCCGACCAGTTCGAAGGCGCGGGGGAGCTGACCGGGGCCGTCCGCGCGTACACCCGGGCGCGGGTGGTGCTCGGCGAGGCGACTGCGCAGGAGGTGCGGGCCGTGCTCGGCGAGGCGCCCTCGACCACCGCGCCGCCCGAGGTGCCCGCGGGGCGCGGTTACGCCCGGCTGGGCTCGGGGCCGGTGCACCGCCTCCAGGTGCCCGCCGCCCCCGATCCCCTCGATCAGGAGGCGGCCGAGCCGCAGCGGCGGGCGGTCCTGGAGCTGCTGCCGGAGCCGGTGGCCTCCCCGCCGAGGGCCGCGGCCCGGCGGGCGGTCCACTGAGACCGCGGCCGACGGCGGGGCGCGCGGCGGTTCAGGCGACGGAGCTGCGCGGAATGTCGCCGCCCGCGCTCCGTCCGTCGGCGACCAGCCGCGCGGCCGCCGCCAGCCGGGCCGCCGCCTCGGCGGCCACGGGGCCGGAGACCGTGAACGGCAGCCGCACATAGCCCTCGAAGGCGCCGTCCACCCCGAAGCGCGGCCCGGAGGGGACGCGCACCCCCAGCCGCTCGCCGGCCTCGGCGATCCGCGAACCGGACAGGTCACCGGTGCGCACCCACAGGGTGAGGCCGCCGCGCGGGACGGTGAACCCCCAGTCCGGGAGGTGCTCGCGCAGGGCCCCGGTGAGGGCCGCGCGGTTCTCCCTGGCCCGCTCGCGGTGGACCTCCATGGCCCGGTCCCAGCCGCTGCCCCCGCCCTCCCGTCCGTCGCCCCGTCCGCCGTCCTCCGCCAGCAGCCGGGCGACGGCGAGCTGCTCCAGCACGGGGCTGCCCAGGTCCGCGTAGACACGGGCCGCGACCAGGCTGCGGATGGTCTCGGGCGCGGCCCGGATCCAGCCGATGCGCAGCCCGGCCCAGATGGCCTTGCTGGCCGAGCCGACCGTGACGACGGTGGAGCCGCCCGCGTCGAACGCCGCGACCGGGCGGGGCATCGGCTCACCGGGCGGGGCGTCGAGGTCGAGGCCTGCCATGGTCTCGTCCGCCACCAGCACGATACCGGCGGCCCGGGCGGCGGCCACCAGCTCCCGGCGCTGCTCCTCCCCGGCCAGCGCGCCGGTGGGGTTGTGGAAGTCCGCGACGACGTACGCCATTCTCGGCGCGGCGTCCCGCAGCACCCGGCGCCAGGCGGGCAGGTCCCAGCCGGTCAGGCCCTCGCCCATCGCGACGGGCACCAGCCGGGCACCCGACTCGCTCAGCAGGCGCAGCACATTGGCGTACGAGGGGTGCTCGACGGCGACACGCTCGCCGCGCGGCACGAACAGCGCGCGGATCGCGGCCACCGCGCCCATGGCGCCGGTGGTGATCATGATCTGCTCGGGCATCGTCGGGACGCCGCGGGCAGTGTAGCGGTCGGCGAGGGCCTGGCGCAGGACCGGCAGTCCGGCCGGGTAGTCGCCGTGGGTGTGGGCGTAAGGAGGCAGATCGGCCAGGGCTCCCTGGAAGGCGCGGGTGAGCCAGGGCTCGGGGGCGGGAAGGGCGGCGCAGCCCAGATCGATCATGGTCCCGGCGGCGTCGGGGGGCAGGGGCGCCAGTCCGCCCGACGGCAGGGGGTTGCCGGCGGGCAGGGCCGTCCAGCTCCCCGCGCCGCGGCGCGAGGCCAGGAACCCGTCGCCGCGCAGGGCCTCGTACGCGGCGGCCACGGTGGTACGGCTGACGGACAGGGCCGCGGCCAGCTCCCGCTCGGCGGGCAGCCGGGCGGCGACGGGGACGCGGCCCTCCAGCACCAGCAGGCGCACCCCGTCGGCGAGGGCCCGGTAGGCGGGCGTCCGCCGCGCCCCGTCCGACTCGGTGCGGTGGGAGGACAGGAGGCGGGCGAGCTGAGGCGCTCCGACCGCCGAGGTCCACTGAGCCATCGATTGAGTCCACCTTCTCGGGATTGGCCGTGTCCGGGAACCGCTTACAGGCCACAGAGTGTCACGCATCAGTCCAACGCGCCAGAAAGGAAGGCCCCTTGTCCGGTTCCGGAGGATTCACAGGATCCGGGGATCCGGGCGGCTCCGCCGCGCGCCCCGGTCGCCGCCCCGACCGCCTCGTCCGCCGCCTCGTACGGCTCTACGCCGGCCTGGTGCTCTACGGGGCCAGCCTGGCGCTGATGGTCCGCGCCGATCTCGGCCTCGGCCCGTGGGACGTCTTCCACCAGGGCGTCTCCGGGCACACCGGACTGACCATCGGCACCGTGGTGATCGTCACCGGCGCGGCCGTGCTGCTGCTGTGGATACCGCTGCGGGAGCGGCCCGGCCTGGGCACCGTCTCCAACGTGGTCGTGGTGGGACTGGCCATGGACGCCACCCTGGCCCTCATGCCGGAACCGGGCGCGCTCGCGGTACGGGTGCCACTGCTGGTGGGCGCGGTGGTGCTGAACGGGGCGGCGACCGGCCTGTACATCACGGCGCGCTTCGGACCGGGCCCGCGCGACGGCCTGATGACCGGCCTGCACCGGGTCACCGGGCGCTCGGTGCGCCTGGTGCGGACGGGCATCGAGGTGGCCGCCCTGGCCACCGGCTTCCTGCTGGGCGGCACCGTGGGGGCGGGAACGGTGCTCTACGCACTGGCGATCGGTCCGCTCTCCCAGTTCTTCCTGAGGGCCTTCGGCACACCCGCCCCCGCCGCGGACGGCGGCCGGGCCGGTTCGGGAGGCGATCGGGCGGACGGCTCCGAGAACGGCTCGGCGGACCGCCCGCAGGCGCGCCGGAGGCGTCGCGCGATACTGCGTCCATGACGGCACCGGCCCTGCGCGCCCCGCGCCCCGACCACCCCTTCTTCGACCACCCCGTCCCCCTGGCCTTCGCCCACCGCGGCGGCGCCGCGCCGGGAGCGGAGAACACCCACGGCGCCTTCGCGCGGGCGGTGGAGCTGGGCTACCGCTATCTGGAGACCGATGTGCACGCCACGGCGGACGGGAAGCTGGTCGCCTTCCACGACTCCACGCTGGACCGGGTCACCGACGGCAGCGGGGCGATCGCCTCCCTGCCGTGGTCGCAGGTGCGGCGGGTGCGGGTGGGCGGCGGCGAGCCGGTGCCGCTCTTCGCCGATCTGCTGCGCGCCTTCCCCCGTGCCCGCTGGAACATCGACGTCAAGGCGGACGCGGCCCTCCCCCCGCTGCTGGAGATCCTGGACCGCGCCGGCGCCTGGGACCGGGTGTGCCTGGGGGCCTTCGACGAGTCCCGGGTGGCCCGGGCCCGGCGTCTGGCGGGCCCGCGGCTGGCCACCTCGCTGGGCACGCGCGGCGTCCTGGGCCTGCGGCTGCGCTCGTACCGTCTGCCGGGCGCGGTCGGCCGCGGCGCGCTGTGCGCGCAGGTCCCGGTGCGGCACGGCGGGATACCGGTGGCGGACCGGGCGTTCGTCCGCCACGCACACCACAGGGGCCTGCAGGTGCACGTGTGGACGGTCAACGATCCGGAGCGGATGAGGACGCTGCTGGACATGGGCGTGGATGGCATCATGACCGATCACATCGAGACACTGCGCACGGTGCTGGCCGAGCGGGGGGCCTGGATCTGACGTCCGGCGGCCGGACGGCACGGGCCGCTCCCCCGCCCGCGACCCGCCGCTGCGCACGGGACGAACGAGGGGGCGCGGGTGGGCACCGAGACCGTGGCGGGGGCCGGGGACGCCGAGGGCACCGAAGACGCCGGAGAAACGGCGAAGAGCGCGGGCGGCGCCGGCGGCGCGGAGAACCCGGGGGACTTCGCCGGGGACGCCGAGCGGCGCCGTGAGCAGCGCGGCTGGTACTTCTACGACTGGGCGGTCTCCGTCTTCTCCACCAGCGTGCTCACCGTCTTCCTCGGCCCCTATCTGACCTCGGTCGCCGAGGCCGCGGCGGACGCCGCCGGCTACGTCCACCCCCTGGGCATCCCGGTCCGCGCCGGCTCGTACTTCGCCTACACCGTCTCCGTCTCGGTACTGCTGTCGGTGCTGGTGATGCCGCTGGCCGGGGCGGTCGCCGACCGGTCGGGCCGCAAGAAGCCGATCATGGGCGTGTTCGCCTACCTGGGGGCGGCGGCCACCACGGGGATGTTCTTCCTGGAGGGCGACCGCTATCTGCTGGGCGGGGTGCTGCTGGTGGTGGCGAACGTCTCCTACGCCACGGCCGTGGTGGTCTACAACTCCTTCCTGCCCCAGATCGCCGCTCCCGCGGAGCGGGACGCGGTCTCCTCGCGCGGCTGGGCCTTCGGCTACGCCTCCGGCTCCCTGGTGCTGGTGGCCAACCTGGCGCTGTTCCTCGGGCACGAGTCGCTGGGTGTGGACGAGGGCACCGCGGTGCGGATCTGCCTTGCCTCGGCGGGCCTGTGGTGGGCGGTCTTCGCGGTCATCCCGCTGCGGCGGCTGCGCGAGCGGCCCTCCGCCCACGCCCCCGCCGGCCCGGCCGGCGGGGGGATGTCCCTGCGAGGCGGCTGGCGGCAGCTCGCCGGGACGCTGCGCGATCTGCGCCGCTACCCGCTGACCCTGATGTTCCTGCTGGCCTACCTGCTCTACAACGACGGCGTGCAGACGGTGATCACCCAGGCCTCGGTCTTCGGCGCCGGGGAGCTGGGGATGGACCAGACCACCCTCATCGGTGCGGTCCTGCTGGTGCAGATCCTGGCCGTGGTGGGGGCGCTGCTGCTGGGACGGCTGGCGGTGCGCTACGGCGCCAAGCGCACGATCCTGGGCTCGCTGGTGGCGTGGACGGCGACGGTGGGCGCCGGATACGTGCTGCCCGCGGGCGAGCCGGTGTGGTTCTTCGTGCTGGCCGCGGCGATCGGAATGGTACTGGGCGGCACCCAGGCGCTGTCGCGGTCGCTGTACGCGCAGCTGGTGCCGCCGGGCAAGGAGGCCGAGTACTTCTCGCTGTACGAGGTGAGCGATCGCGGCACCAGCTGGCTGGGGCCGCTGGTGTTCGGGCTCACCTACCAGCTCACCGGCAGCTACCGGGACGCGATCATCTCCCTGGTGATCTTCTTCGTTCTGGGTTTCGTCCTGCTTTTGCGGGTACCGGTCAGACGAGCGGTGGCGGCGGTCGGCGCCGCTGCGCCGGATCGGATTTAGGCCATCGGCCGAAGGGCGGGTAGTGTACGCCTGCAACTCGTCGGATGGACCGTTACCGCACGCCAAAGATAGGCGAACGTTACGTTACGTCCCATGTGGGATGTGACAAAGCGGGCGGCTGCGGGTACCGCATATCCGACGAGGCAGCGGCACGACGGGCGACGCATGTCCCAGATCGGGAATCTTCACCGCCGACCGGACGTTGACCGGATGACGACGACAGCGACACCTGTCCTGTGGGCGACAAGCCCGGGAGGCACGATTCATGAGTGAGCGAGCTCTGCGCGGCACGCGACTCGTGGTGACCAGCTACGAGACCGACCGCGGTATCGACCTGGCGCCGCGCCAGGCCGTGGAGTACGCATGCCAGAACGGTCATCGGTTCGAGATGCCGTTCTCGGTTGAGGCCGAGATTCCGCCGGAGTGGGAGTGCAAGGTATGCGGTGCCCAGGCGCTCCTGGTCAACGGCGAGGGGCCCGAGGAGAAGAAGGGCAAGCCCGCGCGTACGCACTGGGACATGCTCATGGAGCGGCGCACCCGTGAGGAGCTGGAGGAGGTGCTGGCCGAGAGGCTGGCGGTCCTGCGCTCCGGGACCATGAACATCGCCGTGCACCCGCGGGACAGCAAGCGCAAGTCCGCCTGACGGCGGCACGCGGCACCGCACCGCGGGAGCACGTGGGCGAGGGCCCGACCACCGGCCGGTGGTCGGGCCCTCGCCCACGTGTGCGTCCCGCCGAGAACGGCTAACGCGCTCCCCCGCCCTCCCCGCCGCGGGCATCGCGCTCGTCCTCGCGCACGACCTCTCCCTCCACCACCTTGCCGTCGGGCCGGTGGATTCGGAACTGCTCCTCCGCCGTGCGCGCCTGCCGCAGGGAGTCCCCCAGGGATCCGGGGGCGAAGCCGGTACGGCTGCCGAGCCGGCGCTCCACCGTGCGGCGCAGCAGCGCGGCCGTCGGCGGGAAGACGCACAGCAGCCCGGCCGCGTCCGAGATCAGCCCCGGCAGCATCAGCAGCAGGCCGCCGAGCATGGTCAGCCCGTGCCCGCCCCGGTCGGCCCGCGGCTCCGGTCCGGACTCGGCGCCCGGCTGGAGGCTCTCGACGGTCTCGACCAGACCCCGCCAGGCGCGGCGTCCCGCGCGCTTGACGACCGCGGCGCCCAGTACCGCCCCCGCGACCAGGACGATCAGGACGACCAGCCCGTTCGTGGCGTCCGCCAGCAGGGTCAGCAGCCAGATCTCCAGGATCACGAAGGCGGCCAGCCCCAGGGGTACGAAGCTGCGCCGGGGGCGGCGCCGGGGTCCGGTGCCGGGAGACCCCGGGCCCTGCGGTCCGGGGCGGGAGTGCCGCGGAGGCGGCTCGTACGGGTACGGTGCGCCGGTCGTCATGTCATCCAGTGTGCCTGCGGCCGAGCGCCTGGTTCACACGGGACCGCACACCCCAGGCGGTGACCCTCCACAGGGCCTCGGCGACGATGTCCCGGTTCATCTTGCTGTCGCCGCGCTCGCGCTCGACGAAGGTGATGGGCACCTCGACCACCTGGTACCCGGCCTGCACGGCGCGGTGGGCCAGGTCCACCTGGAAGCAGTACCCCTGGGAGGCCACGTCGTCCATGCCGAGCCCCAGCAGGGTCTCCTTGCGGAACGCCCGGTAGCCGCCGGTGACGTCCCGCAGGGGCACGCCCAGCAGCAGCCGGGAGTAGGTGCTGCCGCCGCGCGAGAGGAACTTGCGGTGGCCCGGCCAGTTGACCACCCGCCCGCCCGGGACCCAGCGCGAGCCCAGCACCAGGTCGGCGCCTTTGAGCGCGGTCAGCAGTCTGGGCAGCTCCTCGGGCTGGTGGGAGCCGTCCGCGTCCATCTCGACCAGGACGTCGTAGCCGTTGTCGATGCCCCAGCGGAAGCCCGCCAGGTAGGCGGCACCCAGCCCCTCCTTGCCCTCCCGGTGGAGGACCTCGACCCGCTCGTCCTCGGCCGCCAGTTCGTCGGCGACCTTCCCCGTACCGTCGGGGCTGTTGTCGTCCGCGACCAGGACGTGGGCCTCGGGGACGGCGGTGCGCACTCTGGTGACGACCGGCCGGATGTTGTCGACCTCGTTGTAGGTCGGAATGATCACGAGGATCCTGCCGAGCGGATCCTTCCGGCGCTGCCCCGCCTCGTTCACTGCTGCCGCCTCTTCTCGTCCGTCCCGTTCACCCCGTGTACCCGCCCCCGTCGGCCGGTCGCGAAGGCCGCGGCGCAGGACAGGAGGCCCACCATAGCGAGCACCCACTCCGGTGCGGGGCCGATCCGGTCGGAGAGGGTGGTCTCGTCGCGCAGCGGGAGG
This sequence comes from Streptomyces verrucosisporus, assembly GCF_017114865.1. Classification (GTDB taxonomy): domain Bacteria; phylum Actinomycetota; class Actinomycetes; order Streptomycetales; family Streptomycetaceae; genus Streptomyces; species Streptomyces fenghuangensis. Next base: position 135,452 of record NZ_JADEYH010000004.1, read on the forward strand.
TCGGCGGTGACCACGTCCTGCGTGAACTCCTCCGTGCGCCGGCCGATCGTGCCGTCGGGGGCGACGACCGCGCTGATGCCGCTGGTGGCGGCGGTGACCACGGCCCGCCCGTGCTCGACGGCCCGCAGCCGGGACATCACCAGCTGCTGCTCGGGCTGGCCGGTGTTGCCGTAGGTGGCGTTGTTGGTCTGGATCACCAGGGCGCGGGCACCGTCGTTGACGGTGTCGCGCACGATCTCGTCGTAGGCGACCTCGAAGCAGATGACGTCGCCGAGCCGGGCGGGGCCGACGTCCATCACCCCGGTGCTCTGGCCGGGCCAGAAGTCGCGCGGGACGCGCTGGAGGCGGGTGATGACCTTACTGAGCTGGTCGCGGTAGGGGACGTACTCGCCGAAGGGCACCGGGTGCTGCTTGGTGTACGAGGCTCCGGGACCGGTCTCGGGGTCCCAGACTATGCCCTGGTTCTCGACGTAGCCCTCGCGCTCGGGATGGTCGACGAGGGCGCCGACCAGTACGGGGACGCCCACGGCCCTCGCCGCCCGGTCGATGGCGTCGTACGCCTGCGGGTACCGGTGCGGGTCCAGGTCGGAGGCGTTCTCCGGCCAGATCACCAGGTCGGGCCGCTCCTCCAGGCCCGCCTCCACGTCCTCGGCCAGCTTCAGGGTGGCCTCGACGTGGTTGTTGAGGATCAGCATCGGGCGGCCGAGGAAGTCCATGCCCGGCTGCTGGACGTTGCCCTGGACGACGGCGATGCGGACGGTGTCGGCCGCCGCGGTGCGGACCGGCACGGCCAGGCCGGCCGCGGTCACGGCCGCCGCCAGGGCGGCCGCCCCGGCGGCGGCGAGGGCCGGGCGCGCCGTACGGGAGCCGGCCGCCGACGGGGAGCCGGTCCCGTCCCCCTCGTCCGTCTCCTCCGCTCCGCGCCGCCGGGCGACGGCCGCCGCGCCCCGGACGGCCGCCGCGGCGAGCAGGCCGCCGGTCAGCGCGACGGCGAAGGTCACCAGCGGGGCGCCGCCCAGGGCGGCCAGCGGCAGGAACGGCGAGTCGGTGACGGCGAAGGCCAGCCGTCCCCAGGGGAAGCCGCCGAAGGGGATCCGGTCGCGCGCCCACTCCTCGGCGACCCACAGACAGGCGCCCCACAGCGGCCACAGCGGCAGCCGCGAGGTCGCGGCCAGCCCGGCGCCCATCGGCACGAAGAACAGCGACTCGACCAGGGACAGGCCGAACACCGCGTCCCAGCCGATCACATGGAGCCACTTCAGCAGCACGAGGAAGAACGGCAGCCCCATGGCCAGACCGAGCCAGGCCCCCTGGCGGGCGGTACGCCCCCGGGTGAGGAGGGCGAGGACGGCGACCGCGGCGACCGACAGCGGCCACACGTCGTACGGGGGGAAGGCGGCGGCCAGGGCGACACCGCTCACCGCCGCGGCCGCCGTGCGCCACGCCTCGCGGCGTGCCCACCCGGCCAGGCGGACGGGCAGCCGGGGCGCCGGGCGGGCACCGGCCTCGCCGGCGGCCGGGGCGGGGGCGTCCCCGGCTTCCCCGGCGGCGCGGGCCGGGGTACCGGCCGGGACGGTCGTACGGCGGTGCTGCGGCTCGTCCGGATGGCCGGCGGCCGCGCCGCCGGTCTCGGCTTCGGCGGTGGTCTCGGGGCCCGATGGCACGGTCGCGGCCTTTCTCACAGGTCGTGCGGTGACGAGCCCGACCGTACAACGCCCGGCGCCCCCGCGGGGACGGGGTGGGACGCGGGGCCCCGCCCGGGGGCGGGGCAGGCGGCCCCGCACGGCCGGTGGGCGGAGGGGGCGGGGCGGAGAAGGGGCGGGGGCATCCCATCCTCGGGATCGGGGCCCGGCGCCCTTCGGGCCGACCTGGGACCCGCTGGCTGCGGATCGGCCGAAAGTCGTTGTCTACTGAGCCTCCGGGCCCCCACCCGGGTCGCACCGCCGACCGGCCGGAATCGCTCCGTCCCCGTGCCGCGGACGCTGGGTCTGGCTCCCGGCCGTACGCCGGTGCGACGCACCGCCCATGACCCAGCTCGCTCGACGACTGTGCGCGGAGGATCCCCGGTCGGACGTCCTGTGGTGGACCCGGCAGAACCTACCCGCCGACCGCCACGGCCTGTCAACACCCCCACGACCTGCGGCGTTTCCCCAAAGCAGCAGGTCAGTGCGGAGGGGCCCGCCGCGGGAGGGCAGACCTGTGGGGACATCGTTCGGCGGTATGGCCGCCTTCCGTCACCCGTTCGGGTGTTCGTAGACCGTCCTTCCCCCGACGACCGTCCGCAGGCAGACGGGCAGCGGGCGCCCCGGACCGAGGTCGGGCAGGCCGGGGGTGCCCGAGCGCGGATCGGTGGACCATGCGGCGATCCGGCCGTCGGGCACCTGCACCACCAGGTCGCCGGTGCGCCACAGGGCGTAGTCGGCCGGGGCTCCGGGGACGAGGACGCCCGCGTCGTCGCGGCCGATCGCCCGCCAGCCGCCGCGGGTGTGGGCTGTGAAGGCGGCGCGGACGGAGATCCGGTGCTCGGGGGTGCGGTGGAAGGCGGCGGCGCGCAGGGTGCCCCAGGGGTCGAGCGGGGTGACGGGGCTGTCGGAGCCGAGCGCCAGGGGCACACCGGCGCGCAGCAGGGCCGCGTACGGGTTGAGGGTGCGGGCGCGCTCGCGGCCCAGGCGCCGGGCGTACATACCGTCCTCACCGCCCCAGGCGGCGTCGAAGGCCGGCTGGACGGAGGCGGTCAGGGCCAGCTCGGCGAAGGCCGCGACGGTGGCCCCGGTCAGCATCTCGGCGTGCTCGACACGGTGCCGGGCGGCGCGCACCCGCTCCAGGCCGACCCGCTCGGCGGCCGCGCGCACCCCCTCGGTGACGGCGGTGAGGGCTGCGTCGCCGATGGCGTGGAAGCCCGCCTGGATCCCGGCCTCGGTGCAGGCGGCGACGTGGGCGGCGACGGCGTCGGCGTCCAGATGGCCGGTGCCGCGGTGGCCGGCGTCGGCGTAGGGCTCGTGCAGATGGGCGGTGTGGGAGCCCAGGGAGCCGTCGGCGAAGAGGTCGCCCGCGGCGCCGAGGGCGCCGAGTTCCCGCACCCGCCGAGCGCCCCCGGGGGAGGTGATGTGTTCGGCCCAGTAGCCGAAGACGCGGGGTCCGGGCTCGGCGGCGGCCAGCTCCAGCAGGCCGGTGAGGTCGTCCTCGCCGGAGATCTCCGGTCCCGCGCACTCGTGGAGGGTGCCGATGCCGCGGGAGGCCGCGTGGCGCAGGGCGGCGCGCTGGGCCTCGGTGCGCTGGGCGGGGGTGATGGAGGCGTGGGCGACGGCGCGCACCGCGTGGTGGGCGTCGCCGGTCAGGGCGGCGCCGGGGGTGTAGCCGGGCAGCTCCGTGACGCCGGGGGCGCCGGGGACGAGGTCGAGCAGCGCGGTGGTGGCCAGGGCCGAGTGGACGTCGACACGGGTGAGGTAGAGCGGCCGCCGGTCCGCGGCCTCGTCGAGCTCGGCGCGGGAGGGGAGCCGCTGTCCGGGCCAGGCGGACGCGTCCCAGCCGTGGCCGAGCAGGATCCGGTCGCCGGGACGGGACCGGGCATGCTCCCGTACGCGCTCCAGGAGCTCGGCCGGGGAGCGGACGCCGGCCAGGTCGAGGCCGGTGAGCGCCAGGCCGGTCGCGGTGGCGTGGACGTGGGAGTCGGTGAAAGCCGGGGTGACGAGCGCGCCGTCGAGGTGGACCACCTCGTCGACGCCGTCGGCGAAGGAGTCCGCGGCCCCTTCCGAGCCGACCCAGGCGATGCCGCCGCCTTCGACGACCATGGCGGTGGCGAAGGGGTCGGCGGGGCTGTGGACCTCGCCTCCGCGCAGGAGGACGGTGCGGGGGCGGCCGGGGTGGCCGGGACCGCCGGGGCCTTCGAGAGGGGCCGTGCTGTCGCTCATGGCTGCCAGTCTCCCCCTCACCCGCCGCTCCCGGCCGCCGGGGTCGCCCGTACGCGGCGCGGAGGCCCTCACACGCGGGGCGGCCGGGCCTCGTAGGGGGTGGACAGCACGACGGTGGTGCGGGTGGAGACCCCGGCCAGGGAGCGGATGCGCGCCAGCAGGTGCTCCAGCTCGACGGGGGCGGAGACCCGGACCTTGAGGATGTAGTTCTCGTCGCCCGCGACGCTGTGGCACGCCTCGATCTCGGGCACCTCGGCGAGCCGGTCGGCGATGTCGTCCGGGGCGCTGGGGTCGAACGGCTTGACCGAGATGAAGGCGGTCATGGGCAGTCCGACGGCCTCGGGGTCGACGATGGCCGCGTAGCCGCGGATGACACCGCGCTGCTCCAGCCTGCGGACGCGCTGGTGCACCGCCGAGGTCGACAGGCCGGTGGCCCTGCCCAGGTCGGTGTAGCTCATCCGCCCGTCCCTGACGAGCAATTCCACGATGCGACGATCCAGCTCCTCCACGACAGGCAACCTACTGCGCCGGGCGCACCACGGCACACCGTTCGGCCTGTCGATGCCCCCGGGGCGCGGGCATGTGACGAACGCCACACCCGCGCTCCCGTGTCCGGGAGGGTGCGGAGATTACGGATGGGCAACGGAGGGAAATGCTTGCTGTGGCCGGGACACCCTCGATCGGACACCCGGCAGCCCGTCCAAGGGGGATTGCATGCGCAAGGTGAAGTCGCTCCACGCCGGTCACCCGGACGCCGAGGCCCAGGAGGAGAGAGCCGAGGCCCATGAGACCTATGAGACCTACGAGATCTTCCGGGTGGTCTGCCCGGACTGCGCGCGGCCGATAGCCCTGCTGGCGGACGAGGAGACGCTCCCCGAGCACGCGCTGTGCCCGACTCCGTGGAATCCGTTCGGCCTGACGGTGTGCCAGGGCTCGGGACGTCCGGTGGAGGACGCCGGGACGGAGGGCCCCGAGCACGAGGCCCGCGAGCAGGACGCCGCGATGCTGCTGACGCTGCCCGAGGGGCTGCACTGGCGGATGCAGCCCTTCTCCCACGCCGGGGGCCCGGGTACGCACCCGATGCGCGTTCCGCACGGCCGGCACCCGCGCCACTGACGGCCCGCGCCGTCCGGCCGGAAGGACCCCGCGCCCGGAGAAGCACCGCACGCCCGGACACCGCCGGGCACGGACGCACCGCGGCACGGACGGCGGTCCGCGCCCGGGCCTTTCGGCGGCGCGGACCGCCGTCGCGCTCAGCGGCTCTCGGGGCCGGCCAGGTGGCGGGCGACGACCACCCGCTGGATCTGGTTGGTGCCCTCGACGATCTGCAGCACCTTGGCCTCCCGCATCAGGCGCTCGGCCGGGTAGTCGCGGGTGTAGCCGTAGCCGCCCAGCAGCTGGACGGCGTCGGTGGTGACCTTCATGGCCGTGTCCGTGCAGAACAGCTTGGCCATCGCCGCCTGCCGGGCGAAGGGCTCCCCCGCGTCGCGCAGGCGTGCCGCGGCCAGGTACAGGGCGCGCCCGGCCTCGATCTGGGTGGCCATGTCGGCCAGCATGAACCGCACGCCCTGGAAGTCGGAGACGGGGCGGCCGAACTGCTCGCGCCCGGCGGTGTAGGCCAGGGCCTCGTCGAGGGCGGCCTGGGCAACCCCGATCGCGCAGGCGGCGATGCCGAGCCGGCCGGAGTTGAGGGCGTCCAGGGCGATGGCGAAGCCCTGCCCCTCGTCGCCGACCCGGCGGCTGTCGGGGACGCGGACCCCGTCGAAGTGGACCTGGGCCGTCGGCGACCCGCCCATCCCCATCTTGCGCTCGGGGGCGGCGGCGCTGAGCCCCTCGGCGTCACCGGGGACGAGGAAGGCGGTGATGCCGCGCGGTCCGTCTTTCCCGGTGCGGGCCATGACGGTGTAGAAGTCGGCGATGCCGCTGTGGGTGATCCACGCCTTGGTGCCGTCGAGCACCCAGTCGTCGCCGTCGCGGACGGCACGGGTGCGCAGCGCGGCGGCGTCGGAGCCGGAGGACGGCTCGGACAGGCAGTACGCGCCCAGCAGTCCGCCGGTGAACATCGCCGGAAGGTGCTCGGCGCGCTGCTCCTTGGAGCCGTAGTGGGCGAGCGCGTGGCAGGCGAGGGTGTGGACGCTGACGCCCAGGCCCACGGTGAGCCGGGCCGCGGCCAGCTCCTCCAGGATCTGCAGGTACACCTCGTAGGGCTGGTCTCCGCCGCCGAACTCCTCGCCGTAGGGCAGTGAGAGCAGGCCGGACTCCGACAGCAGGGTGAAGGTCTCGCGGGGGAAGCGGCCGCTCTCCTCCTCCTCGGCCGCGACCGGACGGATCTCGCGCTGGGCGAGTTCGCGCACCAGGGTGAGGAGGTCACGGGCCTCCTCGGTGGGCATCCGGCGTTCCACCGGCTGGGGGCCGTACTCGGTCATCTCGGCGCTCTCCTCCCTGTCGGGGGCTGCGGCGGCGGGCGCTCGGGGTGGGGCGCCGCCACCGGGAAGTGGTGGTACCGGCCGATGTCGCTCTCGGGTCGCGAGAGCGGCTGACCAGCGGCTGTGGCGATTGGAGTATGCCCGATCGGCGGCCCGGCGTCACCGCGGGGCGAGGATCGCGGCGGAGACCGCGGCGCAGATCACCGCCGGTTGTCGGTGCCCGCTGTCACACTCCACCGTATGCGGGACGGCCACGGCCCCGGGCGAGGGGGCGGACGGGAACGGGAGGGCGCGGTGCGCTGGGCGGTGGCGGTGACCGCCGAGGGCACGGCCCTGTTGTGCCCGCTGGACGGGCGGGGGCGCGCGGCGGGCCCGGTGGTGACCGAGCCGGACGTGGCGCGGGCCGTGGCGGACCGTACCGCCTCCGGCCCGGTCGCCCGGTGGGTGTGGCGGTCGACGGCGCAGGTGTACCCGCGGCTGCTGGAGGCCGGGGTGCGGGTGGAGCGGTGCCATGACACGGAGGCGTGCGAGGCGCTGCTGCTGGGCCACGAGGGGCGGTGGGGCGAGCCTCGTTCGCTGTCGGCGGCCTGGGCGCGGCTGCACCGGGCGCCGGTTCCGGACGACCCGCCGCTGCGCGCGGCCGACCGGCAGCCCTCGCTGTTCGCCCCGGGCCCGGTGCCGCTGCCGCCGGGCACGGACCCGCTCGCCGCCCTGCTGGAGGTGTACGCCGGCCAGTTGCGGCGGGTGGAGGCGGCCGGGCATCCGGAGCGGATGCGGCTGCTGCTGGCCGCGGAGTCCGCGGGGACGCTGGTGGCGGCGGAGATGAACCGCGCGGGGGTGCCCTGGCGGGCGGACGTCCACCGCGAGCTGCTGCGGGAACTGCTGGGCGAGAGCTATCCGGGCGGCGAGCCCGCCCGGCTGGCTCAGCTGGCCGAGGAGGTCTCGCGCGCCTTCGGGCCGGGGGCGCGGGTGCGGCCGGATCTGCCGGCGGACGTGGTCAGGGCGTTCGCGCGGGACGGGATCCGGCTGTCCTCGACGCGGGCGTGGGAGCTGCGGAAGATCGACCACCCGGCCGTCGCCCCGCTGCTGCGCCACAAGACGCTGTACCGGCTGCACACCGCGCACGGCCGGTCCTGGCTGCGCACCTGGGTGCGCGACGGCCGCTTCCGTCCCGAGTACGTGCCCGGCGGCTCGGTCACGGGCCGCTGGACGAGCAACGGCGGGGGCGCTCTGCAGATCCCCAAGGTGGTGCGGCGCGCGGTGGTGGCCGATCCGGGGTGGCGGCTGGTGGTCGCCGACGCCGACCAGATGGAGCCCAGGGTGCTGGCCGCCGTCTCCCGCGACCGGGGGCTGATGGAGGTGGCCGGGAGCGGCCGGGACATGTACTCGGTGCTGTCGGACCGGGCGTTCGGCGGCGACCGGGACCGGGCCAAGCTGGCGCTGCTGGGCGCGGTGTACGGGCAGACCTCGGGGGACGGCCTGCGGCACCTGGCGGATCTGCGGCGCCGCTACCCGGCGGCGGTGGCGTACGTGGACGAGGCGGCGCGGGCCGGCGAGGAGGGCCGGCTGGTGCGCACCTGGCTGGGGCGCACCTGCCCGCCCGCGGCCGCCCGGGAGACGGACTTCGGTGACGGCGGGGTCGGCCCGCCCGAGGCGGACGCGCAGGGCCCGCCCGGCGACGGCGCGGCCCGGGCCCGCGGCCGGTTCACCCGCAACTTCGTGGTGCAGGGCAGCGGGGCCGACTGGATGCTGCTGGTGCTGGCCTCCCTGCGGCAGTCCCTGGCCGGGATGCGCGCCGAGCTGGTGTTCTTCCAGCACGACGAGGTGATCGTGCACTGTCCGGCACAGGAGGCGGACGCGGTGGTGGGGGCCGTACGCGCGGCGGGCGAGCGGGCGGGCCTCGCGGCCTTCGGCGAGACCCCGGTGCGCTTCCCGTTCACCACGGCCGTGGTGGAGTGCTACGCGGACGCCAAGTGAGCGGGGGTTTTCGGGGATCACGGCGGTGTACGCGTCCGCGCAGGTGCTCGCGTATCGCGCGGGAGGAGTACGCCTTGTCGGCCGGGACCGCCTCCGGCCTGGTGCGGGGACGTCCACGGCGGTACTGCCGGGCCACCCCCACCGACGCGGTGCCGCTCTCGGGCAACGACACGTCGCCGACCGCCCACACCTCAGGGGCGATCGTCCCGTACGGCTTCTCGGCGGTCCGTCGCCGCACCGGCAGCGGACCCCGCGGCGACTGGGTTCACGACCCGCCGCATGGTCCACACGTTCCCGGCCGGCCACCGGCCGGACCGATTTGCGCCGCCCGTGGCCGCGGCATCGGAAACGAGGCGTGGACGCCTCCTTGCGCACCGGGGGCGCCGGCCGTCCGGCGGGACGGCCCCGCAGATCAGGGGGAACGTAACCCCTTCACCGGTTCCCCTGCGTGCCGAAGGCGCGGCGGAGTGTTCTGGTCAGGGACTCCAGCGCCCCGGCGTAGCCGTGCCGCGGCGGGGTCGCGTACCCGACCACCAGGCCGGGAGGCCGGGAGCCCGGCGCCACGCAGTACTCCCCCAGACCGCTGACCGCCAGGGACTCGTGTCGGGCGGCGTGCAGCACCTCGTGCTCCGACGGACCGTCCTGCGGCCAGTGCACCACGGCGTGCAGCCCCGCGTTCTCGCCCAGCAGACGAACCTGCGGCACCCTCTCGGCGAGGACCGCGCCCAACTGGTCCCGCCTGCCGCGGTAGTGGCTGCGGCAGTGCCGCACGTGGCGGTCGTACGCCCCCGAAGTGATCAGTTCCGCCAGCACCATCTGGGTGAGCGCCGCCGAGTGCTGGTCGGCGATCCGTTTGGCCGCCGTGACCGGCTCGACCCAGTCCGGGGGCAGCACAAGCCAGGCCAGCCGCAGACCGGGGGCGAGCGTCTTGCTGGTGGTACCGGCGTATATGACCCGGGACGGTTCCAGCGCCTGGAGCGTTCCTATCCGGCGCCTTCCGTACTGGAAATCGCCGTCGTAGTCGTCCTCCACGATCACCGAGCCGGTCGCGCGGGCCCAGGCCAGCAGCTGTTCGCGGCGCTCCTGGGACAGCGACACCCCCAGCGGGTACTGGTGGATCGGGGTCACGAGCGCGGCTTCGGCGTCCAGCAGTTCGGGCCGCAGCCCGTGCTCGTCCACCTCGACCGGGTGCGCGGTGAGTTCGGCCGTCCGGATGATCTCCCGGAAGAGCGGGTACGACGGGTCCTCGATCGCGAGCTTTCCGGCTCCGTGACCCGCCAGCACCCTCGCCAGCAGACCGATCGCCTGGGTGAAGCCGTGGCAGACGACGATCCTGTCCGGCTGGGCGACCACTCCGCGTGCCCGGCCGAGGTAGTCGGCGAGAGCCTGGCGCAGTTCCGGGCGGCCACGGGGATCCCCGTAGTCGAGTGCCTCCGCCGACGCCTCACGCAGCACCCGCTGGGTGGCCCTGACCCAGGCCGTCCTGGGGAAAAGCGTCACATCGGGCATCGCGGGCCTGAGGTTCCAGCGCCACGGGTTCCTGGTGCCGGGGTCGGCCGCCTGCTCCGGTGACACGGCGCTGCGCGGTAAGGTCACCCGGGTCCCGGAGCCCTGCTCGGCCTCCAGCCGCCCTTCGAGGGCGAGTCGGCGGTAGGCGCTGGTGACCGTCCCCCGGGCCAGGCCCAGTTCCTCGGCGACGCCGCGTGTGGAGGGCAGGCGCGTGCCCGGCCGCAGGCGCCCGGAGTCGATGGCCCGGCGCAGCGCCGCGGCCAGTTCCTCCGAACGCCCGTGCCGCCGGCGCAGGTCCAGGTCCAGCTGGAGGTCGAGGAAGCGGACGCCCGGTGCGGAGGGCCGGGCGGACCGGTCCGCGGGGCGCGGCGCACCGTTCCCGTCGTGCCGGGGCCCTTCGGCGGGTCCGCCGTCCGGCGATACGCGGTGGCGGTGTTCGTCGCCCCGCGTCGGTGCCGCGGCCCGTCCTGTGCCGGGACCCTCCACACCAGGCGGTACGGTGCGATCGCCGAAGCGCATTCTGCTCCCCCTTCTCGCTCTGTTCGCCCGGGTCCCCCGCCGGCCGGTGCTCCCGGGACCCTTTGACGCGCGTATTCTTCCAGCGCCCGCCGAAGACCGGAAAGATCAGGTTCAGCGGCGGCTCAGCAGAGCGTCGGCGGAGCCGGGCAGACGCTTCCCCACCAGTGACCGCAGTGCGGGGAAGGCCGCCGTGTCACCGACCAGCGCCCCGCCGAGGAGAACACCCCCGTCCTCACTCAGCACGAGCTTGGCGTAACGCCTCTCACGGAGGTCCTCGACGGCGAACTCCACCGCCCCCGCGGTGCGCGCGTGGGTGTCGCCGAAACCTGCGACGTGGACCCCGGCCAGCTTCAGGCGCGCGGACAGATCGGCTCCGCCGAACGGCCTCACCGCTCCCCCGGTCAGCTGGGCCGCCACCGTGTCGGCCATACGGTAACCGGGCGCGACCAGTCCGTGGGGGCGGCCCCCGGCCGCCGCGCAGTCCCCGATCGCCCATATTCGGGGATCGGCGGTACGGCAGTACTCGTCGACGAGGAAACCGCCCCGCTCCCCCGTGGCCAGACCGGCGGCACCGGCCAGTTCGTCGCGTGGCCGGACACCGGATGCGAACACCACCAGGGAGGCCTCCAGGGCGGTCCCGTCATGCAGCCCCACGGACCGCACCCGTCCGCCGGGACCGGCACGCAGCGAGCGGACCGAGACACCGCAGCGCATCGCGATGCCGCGAGCGCCCACCAGCCCTGCGAGCAGTTCACCACCGCGCGCGTCCAACTGGGCCGGCATCGGCCACGGCGCCTGTTCCAGGATCTGCGGGCGCATGCCCAGTGCCCGCAGGCCGGCCGCCGCCTCCAGCCCGAGCAGTCCGCCGCCGATCACGACGGCCGGGTCACCGGGCCGCGCGGCGGCACGGATTCCCTCAAGGTCGTCCAGGGTGCGATAGGTGAAGCAGCCCGGCAGTTCGCGGCCCGGGACCGGGGGCACGAAAGGACGCGCCCCGGTGGCCAGTACCAGGGCGTCGTACCGCCAGACGTCGCCGTCCGCGGTGACCACCTGCGCGCGCCGCCGGTCCAAACGGACGACACGAGTGCCGAGGCGCAGCCGCACCCGGGGGGTGCGGAGCGGCTCACAGCCGGCCAGCAGAAGGTCCCGGGCGTCCCGGCCCTCCAGACAGGAGGTGAGGGAGACACGGTCGTACGCGGGCCACGGCTCTTCCCCCAGGACGACCAGCCGCCATCGCCGACCGGGATCGCCCGCCCGCAGCCGCTCCACCAAACGGTGGGCGACCATGCCGTATCCGGCGACGACGAGGGTCCGGGCCATCACGCCCCACCCTCTCCGAGGAGTCCCGCCAGACGGCGCGGCCCGCCGTCCACCGGCTCCACCGCACCGGAGCGTGCTCCTCCGCCGAGCGCCAGGACGTCCCGCGCGCAGCCTCCGCAGCCGGTCGTCGCCCGGGTGGCCGCGGCCACCGCGGCCAGGTCCCGGGCACCGTCCCGCCAGGACCGCCGCACCTCGGCCCGGGTGACACCGCCGCAGAAACAGACGACATCGTCCTCCGCCGGGCCTCCCCGATCGTCCGCGGGAGGGGTCCCGAGCAGCAGCGACAACCGGTCGGAAGGCGCCGGGAGGTCCTGGTCGTACAACTGGGCGACGGCGGCGATCGCACGGGGCAGGCCCAGCAGCACGGCACCGTGGACGCGCCCCTCACGGAGGACGAGCCGGGCGTACCGGCCGCGTGTCCGGTCCATGAGGGTCACGACCTCGTCGGCACAGTGCCCTTCCCCCGGCGCGTCCGGTCCCCCCAGCACCGCCAGGTCGATCCCCCGCGCCCGCAGCCGGACAGCGGAGCGGGCCCCCCGGAACCGGGCCCGGCCTCCGGTGAGCAGCCGCGCCAGGACATCCGCCTGCTCCCAGGCCGTCAGGACGCTTCCACCCGCGGTGCCCTGGTACTCCGCGCAGTCGCCGATGGCACGGACACGGGGATCGCTGGTGCGCAGTTCCGCGTCGACGACGACACCGGTACGCACCGCCAGCCCGCAGCCGCGGGCCAACGAGGTCTCGGGCACAGCCCCGGCGCACACGACGAGGTGGCGGGCGGGCACCTGCCCGCCGTCCTCGAGCAGCAGGGTGCCGGATCGGTACGCCAGGGGCGTTCGGCCCGGCAGCATCCGCACTCCCAGCCGTTCGAGCCGTTCGGTCAGCAGGAGCCCGGCGGGCGCGTCGAGCCGGTTCTCCATCGGGTGCGGAGCGGGGTGGACCAGGGTGACATCGTGGCCGGCGCCTCGCAGGTCCACGGCGGTCTCCACGCCCAGCACCCCCGCGCCCAGCACGACCACGCCCGGCCCCTGCGTGCCGCCCTTCCCGGCACCCGTCGGACCCGTCCCCGGCGCCGAGGCGATCCGCAGGCAGTCGTCGAGCGTGCGCAAGGCGGTCACCCCGTCGGCGGGGGCTCCGTCCGGGGCCCGCAGTCCGGGCAGGTCCGGCAGGTGCGGCCGGGCGCCGGTGGCGAGTACCAGCGTGTCGTAGGGGTGTGAGCCGCCGTCGTCGGTGTGCACCAGGGCCCGCCGCCGGTCCACGCCGGTCACGGTGACGCCGTCGCGCACGTCGGCGCCCTCGGCGACGGCGGGCAGTGTCAGGGCGGGCGGCCTCAGCCGTCCACCGAGCACCTCGCCCAGCAGGGAACGCTGGTACGCGGGGCGGTGCTCGGCACCGAGGACCCCGATCCGCCCCCGGTACCCGTACCGGCGCAGGAGCTGCACGAGTCGGTGGGCGGCCGGTCCGTGGCCGACTATCACGATGCCCGCCCTCATGCCCCGGCCTCCCCGGGCTCGACACGTACGGCGCACACCTTGAACTCGGGCATCCCGCTTCGCGGGTCCAGCGCCGGATTGGTGATCAGATTGGCCCGGCCGGACATCGGAAAGTGGAAGGGCAGGAAGACGGTGTCGGAGCGCATCGTGTTCACGATCCTCACCCGGGCGGTCAGACGTCCGCGCCGCGAAGTGACGACGGCGAGCGCCCCTTCCGAGAGCCCTGCCCGGGCCGCCGTGTCCGGGTGCACCTCGACGCAGACCTCCGGCACGGCCCGGAGGAGTTCGGGGACACGACGGGTCTGCGTGCCGGACTGGTAGTGGGCGAGCGCGCGTCCGGTGGTGGCGGTCAGCGGGTACTGCGCGCAGGCCGTCTCGGCGCTATCCCGGTGGTCGACCGCGGCGAACCGGGCGCGCCCGTCGGGGTGGGCGAAGCGGTCCAGGAACAGCCGGGGCGTACCGGGGTGGGGGCCGGCGCCTTCCGGCTGTTCGGGGCAGGGCCAGTACAGGGCCTCACCGGCGTCCAGCCGCTCGTAGTCAATGCCCGAGTAGTCGGCGGGGCCGCCCCGGGAGGCCCGGCGGAGCTCGTCGAACACCTCGCGTGGCGCGGCCGGGAAACGGCTTGCCGGCTGCCCCAGCCGGACCGCCAGGGCCTGGATGACCTCCAGGTCCCCGAGAACCCCGGCAGGAGGGTCCTGCAGTCGGCGGCGGCGCAGTACGCGGCCCTCCAGGCTGGTCAAAGTCCCCTCCTCCTCAGCCCACTGGGCGACCGGCAGCACCACGTCGGCCAGTTCGGCGGTCTCGGAGCGGAAGAAGTCCGCGACCACCAGCAGGTCGAGTCCGGCGAGCCGGTCTCCGACCCGCCCGGCGTGCGGAGCCGACACCACCGGGTTCGACCCGAAGACCAGCAGGGCTCTGGGACCGTCCGGCTCGCCGAGGGCGTCCAGCAGCTCGTACGCGCTGCGCCCCGGCCCCGGCAGCGAATTCGGGTCCACGCCCCACACCCGTGCCACGTGCTCGCGCGCCGCCGGGTCGTCCAGTCTGCGGTAACCGGGCAGCTGGTCGGCCTTCTGGCCGTGCTCGCGCCCGCCCTGGCCGTTGCCCTGCCCGGTCAGGCAGCCGTAGCCGCTGCCCCGCCGGCCGGGCAGCCCCAGGGCCAGGGCAAGGTTGATGAAGGCGGCGGTGGTGTCGGTGCCCTTGCTGTGCTGCTCGGCCCCGCGCCCGGTGAGGATGTACGCGCGGCGTGTGCGGGCCAGCATCCTGACCGCCTCGCGCTGTTCCCCGGCGGGCACGCCCGTGACGCGCTCGACCCGCTCCGGCCACCACGCCAGCGCCCTCTGCCATGCCTCGTCGAATCCGCTGGTGCGCTCTTCCACGTAGCCCAGGTCGCACCATCCCTCGGTGACCGCGATGTGCAGCAGACCGAGTGCCAGGGCGAGGTCCGTGCCGGGCAGCGGTTGCAGGTGCAGGGCCGACGCCTCGGCGGTCCTGGTGCGGCGCGGGTCGATGACGACGAGGTCGGCCCGGTCCAGGTGGCGCATGAGCGGCGGCATGGTCTCGGCGACGTTGGCGCCGGCGAGCAGGACGGTGTCGGCCTCCGCCAGGTCGGTCACCGGGAAGGGCAGGCCCCGGTCCACACCGAACGCGGCGTTGCCGGCGACGGCGGCCGAGGACATGCAGAACCGCCCGTTGTAGTCGATCTGGCTGGTACCGAGTGCCGTCCGGGCCAGCTTGCCCAGCAGATAGGCCTTCTCGTTGGTCAGCCCGCCCCCGCCGAAGACCGCGACCCCGTCCGGTCCGTGGTCCCGCCGTACGCGTTGCAGCCCGGCCGTGACCGCGTCCAGCGCGCTGTCCCAGTCCGCTGGGAGGAGCCGGCCGTCCCTGCCGCGCAGGAGGGGATGGCGCAGCCGGTCCGGAGCTTCGAGCACGAAGGGCGCCGTCCAGCCCTTGCGGCACAGCCCGCCCCGGTTGACGGGGAAGTCGGACGGCCGGACACGCACAGTGCCGTCCTCGCGGCTCAGCCGGGTGCCGCATTGCAGGGCGCAGTACGGGCAGTGCGTCCTGACCCGCCGTGGTCCGGTCATGTTCCCGCCCTCCTGACCGCCCCGCGTCCACCGCGCGCGGAACCCGGGTAGACCTTCCGGACCACCACGACGCACACCGCGTAGAAGGCGAGGAAACCCCAGAACGCCTTGTCGCCGGTACCGGAGGAGGCGTACGAGGACCGGAAGGCCATGTTGATGGCGACTCCGCCGAGCGCACCGACGGCTCCGGCTATGGCGATCGCCGCGCCGGAGAGTCTGCGGGCCCGGGCGAAGGCACGTGTCGCGTCCCGGCCTGCCGCGACCTCGCGTTCGGCCCCGAGGCCGAAGACCACGGGGATCATCTTGTAGGTGGAGCCGTTGCCGATCCCGCTGAGGACGAACAGAGCGGTGAAGCCGGCCAGGAACAGGCCCAGCGACTCGCGTGCGGAGGCGACCAGCAGCAGCGCCGTGCCCGCGAGCATGCCGATGTAGGCCCACAGGGTGACCCGCCCCCCACCCCACCTGTCGGCCGCCCAGCCGCCGAACGGGCGGGCCAGCGAACCGATCAGCGGCCCGAGGAAGGTCAGCCGCGCCGCCTCCAGCGGGGTGGAGCCGAACTGGAGCTGCAGTACGAGGCCGAACGCGAACCCGTAGCCGATGAACGAGCCGAACGTACCGACGTAGAGCAGGGAGATCCACCAGGTGTGGCGTTCTCGAACGGCCTCCCGCTGGGCACCGGGGTCGGTGCGCACGGTGTCGATGTTGTCCATGAACAGGGCCGACAGCAGGGCGGCGACCCCGATCAGGGGCAGGTACACGGCCACCACGTACGAGGGGTGGGTGCTGCCCGCCGTCGCGATCACCAGCAGCCCCACGATCTGAACCACCGCCACGCCGAGGTTGCCGCCGCCGGCGTTGAGGCCCAGGGCCCAGCCCTGAAGGCGCTGTGGGTAGAAGCCGGTGATGTTGGTCATCGAGGAGGCGAAGTTGGCGCCGCCCGCACCGGCGGTCGCGCCGATCAGCAGGAACACCCACAGCGGTGTGCCCGGGCGCTGGATGAAGTACAGGGTCGCCAGAGTGGGAACGAACAGGACGGCGGAGGCGAACACGGTCCAGTTGCGGCCGCCGAAGCGGGTCACCGCGTAGCTGTAGGGCAGCCGCAGCACCGCGCCGACCATCGTCGGGACGACCACCAGCAGGAACTTCTCCCCGGCCGAGAATCCGAAGCCGGTCTCCGGGGACATGAACAGCACCAGCACCGACCACAGGCTCCACACGGAGAAGCCGATGTGCTCCGAGAGGATCGACAGGATCAGGTTCCGGCGTGCGACGAGTCTGCCGCCGGCCTCCCAGGCCGCCTCGTCATCCGGGTCCCAGTTCCTGATGTGACGGCCGCGGCCCTCCGGGCGCGGGGCCCCGGATCGTCGCGCGGCCCGGTCGCCGTTCGGAGGGGCTCCGCCCGGCGGGCGCGTGTCCACGCCGCCGGAACCGGCTGGGCCACTCCGTCCGGTCGGCTTCCGGACGCCGGTGAAGGCGTCCGGGCGCAGAGTCACGACCGGCCTCCGTCCACGCGGCCGAACCGGGGACGGGGGAGCGGATGGAACGGCGGGGTTCGTCTGGCAGGCATCGTCGGCATGTCTCCCTACGGCGTCAGAGGCGAGGGGAAGGGCGGGCCGGATCTGTCGCGGAAGGCCCGGACGGGGCCTGGTGTCCCGGGCTCGTCAGCACCGTAGACGAGCCGACGGCCCGCCGGTGGTCCACTCGCGAGTGGATCCTCTGGTCCACCGCCGGACCGCGGCCGGCGGACCGGCGACGGCGACGGCGACGGCGACGGCGAGAGGAATTCCACCTTCTGCGCATATGGGATTTCCGTGCTCCGGGGCCGGGGTTTCCCGAAAACCCTCCGACAAGTCCGTGCTGCCCGAGAATAAGGACCGGCCCGCGCCCGGAGGCTTGAAAACCACTAATACCGACAATATTCTGACAGACATAAGCAGCCCACTACGGAAGTGGACACCACTCGATGCAGAGGACCCGACCGGCCAGGCCGTCACGGAGCGCACCGTCGCCCGGCTCTCCCCCGCCTCCGGACGGTTCACCGGAAGGCGGTGCCGCCCGGCCCCGGGGGCCGGCGATAGCGGACCCCGCGACCACCCGGAGAAGTGCCGTACCGGGACTGCCCGCGCAGCCTTCCTTCCAGGGTGTGCCACCGCCATAACATCGGCCTCACCGCCGTCCGTGCGCCCGGCGCGGCGAAGCCGGGTGCCCCGGAGAACACAAGTGGACGCCGACCGATCACACCGGTTGCGTTTTCGCCGAGGGCGAAAACGGGGGAAGGCAAGGACACGCCCGATGACCTCAGAAATTAATTTCTGGTTCAACTACTCTTGTCCGTTCAGCTTCCTGACGCGCCGACTGCTCCTCGAGGCGGCCCTGGGAGCAGGTGTACGGGTCCGGTCGCACCCCTTCGAGCGGCAGGCGGGAATACAGGACACCGCCCTTCCGCAGCGGATTTGGGAGAACACCGTCCTGCCCCTGGCCGAAAGGCTCGGCGTTCCGGTCGGCGAAACGCCGCCGGCGACGGGGACGGACACCCGGCCGGCCTGGCTCGGATACCGGTACGCGTGCGCCCGCGGACGCGGGGAGGCCTACAGCGACCAGGTCTTCTCCGCCCATTTCCAGGACCGGGCCGACATAGGCGACCTCACGACACTGGAGTGGCTCGCGAACCGCGCGGGCCTCGACCCGGACGAGTTCCGCGCAGCCGTGACGGCGCGGAAGTACGCCGAGTGCCATCGGCCGGCTCCGGAGGAGGCGAAGCCCCTGGTCGTCCTGACGCCGACGATCACCGACGGGCACCTGCGCATCGAGGGGGTGCCGACGGCGGAACAACTTCACCGGCTCCTGGGAGGCTCCGGAAGCGGACGGCCCTCACCCACCGGAACAGGTACCCTTCCCGAGCGGGCGGGCGCGCCTGGCCGGCCGGCCGGTGGACGGCGGAACGGCATTGTCGTCGAGGCGGTCGAGTGCGAGCTCCACCAGTTGCGTGAGACTCTCGGCGCACCCCTCGGGCAGGCGGCGGAGCAGCCGTGCACGTGCGGACGCCGCCGATTGCGCCACCAGCCCGGCCGTCCGGGCACCCTCCTCCGTCAGACAGACCCAGGAGCTTCGCCCGTCACACAGGTTCGCCTCCCGGTTGACGTACCCGGCAGCCGCGAGACGGTGCACGATGTTGCTGGTACCTCCGGACGACAGTCCGCAGCCGACCGTGAGCCCGGTCGGACTGAGGCGCCGCCCAGGAGCCGCGTACAGAGCCAGCAGTACGTCCGCGTCGATTCGGGTCAGGCCGGCGTCTTCGGCGGCGTCGGCGGTGACGGCGTCCAGCAGCTGGGCCAAGCGGATGACGTGCCGCGCCAGCCGATCCGGCATGTCGGGGCATTCCAAGAGCGTTGAGCCGACCATGATCTCCCTCCCGCACGGCGAGATTCCCGCCGTATCGCTCATTGTGCCATTCACCCCTTTTATTCGAATTGGGGGTAATTGCACAAAACAGGATTCCCGCTCGATATTTCCTGAACAATAATATTATTTATCAAAGCTATTCATGTTCTCCTTGATCCCATGCGACCGACCACCCTCCTGCACGGGCTTCCCGGATGAGTTCGCACGGAAGGGGAAGCGTCCGGCGCCCCGCCGGGTTGCCGCCCTGCGGGTCGCGCGCGAACGGCCGTCCGCCGACGAGCGACGGCGAGCCGAGGGAGTGCTACCTGTTCCCGCGAACCCTCAAGCGCGTCCGGACACACAATGACCGATTTGACTAGCTCATCGTGACGACTTTCTTTCGGAGCGCGACGACCGGCGAGGCCGGCCGACGCCCCGGACGGAGATCCCGGGTGGGCGACTGTGCGCGACGCACAGTCGCCCACCGCTCACGCCCAGTCCTGCCCACCGCGATCATCCCGCCGCAGGGATGGGGCCACAAGGAGGATGCCGACAATGACCGCCAAGTCCGCACAACCGGACGGATTGTTGGGGGATTTCGGAAGCCCGCGCCAACAGCTCCTCAGCGCGGTGCACGTGTTACCCGTCGACTTCCTGCACACGGCCGATTCGCCGCGAGCCGTTCTCGAGAACACCGAGCACTTACGTGTCCTGGCCATGGCGGGGGAGGCTCTTCCGCCCATCATCGTGCACCGCCCCACCATGCGGGTCATCGACGGCATGCACCGGCTGCGGGCCGCCGTCCTGCGGGGCCGGACGGAGATCGAAGTCCGGTTCTTCGACGGCAGCGAGGATGACGCCTTCGTCCTGGCGGTGGAGTCCAACATCGCCCACGGGCTCCCGCTGAAGCTTGCGGAACGCTGCGCCGCCGCCCTGCGCATCCTGGCCTCACATCCGCACTGGTCCGACCGGGCGATCGCCGCTGTGACGGGGCTGTCCGCGCAGAAGGTGAGCTCGTTGCGGCGCAACATGCCGAAGGCCCCGCTACCGGCCGACGCGCGAGTCGGCCGGGACGGAAGGGTGCGTCCACTGAGCACCGCACAGGCCCGCAAGGAGGCGAGTCGCCTGCTCTCCTCCTTCCCCGAGATGTCACTGCGGCAGATCGCCAGGCGGACGAGGCTCTCCCCGAGCACCGTCCGGGACGTGCGCGACCGGATGCAGCGGGGCGAGGACATCGTGCCCAGGCGCCACCGGAAACCCGCCCTCGCTCCCCGGCGGTCCGTACCGTGCGAGACCGAGCCGGGCGGGCCTGTCGTCGTACGGTCCCGCACCGGTCTGACGGCCAAGGCCACCGCGGACCACTGCGCACAGCCCGAAGCCGCACAGCCCACACCGGATCCGGTCGCCCTCTACCACAGGCTCTGCCGGGACCCGGCTCTGCGGCAGAGCGAGGTGGGACGCCGGCTGCTGCGCCTGCTCAGTCTCCTTCAGACGTCCTCCGAGGAGTGGAACGCCCTGGTCGACGCGGTGCCCGCGCACCGCACCGGCGTCGTCGCCGACCTTGCGCTCGAGTGCGCCCGAACGTGGCAGTCGTTCGCCGACCAGGTGAGGAGACAGGGGTCCTGACGGGCAGGGCCGGGAGGGCCCGGAGCGGTGGAAACCCGACGCTTCGGGTCCTCCCGGCCCAGGCCCTCTCCGTGTCGTCGTCCGGTGACCGCTCAGTAGCGTACGGAGCGCAGTCGGGGCCCGTACGGGGCGGAGTCCAGCCAGCGACCGGCCCGGGGCCACAGAGGTGCGACGGCCGCCGCCGTCCACTGCGCCGCCCGCTGCACCGGGCTCCGGGCCAGCAGGTGGTCCAGGGCGATGCCCGCGGCCCGTACGTTGCGTTCCGCGGCATCCCGCCGGCGCCGCGCGTACTCCCCGGTGTCTCCCTCGTGCACGGCGCGGGCGGCTTCCACCGCGTCGGTGATCCCGGAGTTCATCCCGCGTGCCCCGAAAGGCGGCAGCAGGTGGGCCGCCTCACCGGCCAGCAGCACGCGCCCGGTGGCGTCGGCGAGACTGCCTGCGATCCGTTGATGGAACCGGTAGACCGACACCCAGGTGACGCGCGCGTCGGGCACCTGGGGCAGGACGTCGGGCAGCCACCGGGCCGGTTCCCCGGCGATCCGCCGCGCATCATCGCCCGGACGGCACTGCACGTCCACGCGCCAGCCGCCGCGGAAGGGGACCAGCAGCACGTTGCGTCCGCCCGCCGCCGGGTGGCGGTAGTGGAAGACGCGCTCGGCCGGGGCGGGCTCCGGCCCGTCGGCGACGTCCACGACGACGAACTCGGCCGCCGCGGTGGTGCCCTCCAGGGCAACGCCCACCTGTTCACGGACCCGCGACCGGGCCCCGTCCGCCCCCACGACGTACGCGGCGTCGTACGCGGCACCCGAGCCGGTGCGCACCAGCACCCGGTCACGGCGCGGCACCACCGAGGCCACCGGATCCCCCCAGACGGACACCACGCCCGCCCGGTCGCAGGCCTCGCGCAGCAGATCCTCGACCACGGTCTGCGGCAGGCTGGTGAAGGGCGGGGAGGCAAAGGCTCCGTAGCTGCGGGCGTACACCTGCTTTCCGCCCCACAGAGTTCTTCTGGTGGACCACACCAGCCCTCGCGCCGCGACGGCCTCCCCCAGCCCCGGGCTGATGCCCGACAGCCGGTCCAGAGTCGCCCGGTGCACGAAGAGGGCGCGGCTGCCGGGGCGTGTCTCCCCGCGCGGGCGGGCTTCCAGCAGGACGGTCTCCATGCCCCGGGCCCTGGCCGCGAGAGCCGCGCTCAGGCCCACCGGGCCCGCGCCCACCACGGTGACGTCGGTCACCGTGGTGGGCGCGGGGTACGGGCGGTGCGCACGGAGGGGACGACGGCCGGGTTGAACCGCTCCTCGACGTACAGCGGCGCCTCGTCCGCCAGCGACAGCAGGTAGACGCGCCGTACGGCGGAAACGGCGGGTGCGGAGCCCGGCCAGGGGCACAGGGCGATCTCCAGCGGCACCCGGCGCGGCGCGGCACACCGCACCGCCGCGGAGACTCCGAGCGGGACGGTGCGTCCGGTGACCGCTCCGGCCAGGCGGGGATCGCCGGGCAGCCTCCCGGTCACCAGGTTCCGGGAGACCACCATCCCGCGCGGGCCGATGAGTTCGCTGCGGCGGATCAGGTACGGCTCATCCGCGTGCGGCTCGTGCAACCGGCGAGAGCCGCCGGGGACGCGGCCGGACGCCGACGGCGGCGCGGCGGCCGTGCTCTGCGCGGTGACGAACAGCCGGAGCCTGCGGCCCAGGCGCTCCTCCAGCAGTTCCGTGGTCGACCCGTCCAGGCGCAGCAGGCGGCGGGTGAACACGTCGGTGAACTCCTCCGCCGGCACACCCCGCGGCGGGACGCCGTCCGCGGGCGCCGGGAGGGCGGGTGCCGTGGCCGGCTGCGCGGCCACGGCACCCGGAGCCGGACCGGACAAGGTCACGACGAGGGCGCGTAGTTGCCCGGGACCAGCCGCTGAGCGATCGCGAGCCGGTTGTAGCTGTTGATCGTCACGATGGTCCAGATCAGATGGGCCAGCTGCTCCTCGCCGAAGACCTTCAGGGAGCGCTCGTACACGTCGTCCGGCACCTGGCCGTCGTGGACCAGGGTCACGGCCTCGGTCAGCTCCAGGGCCGCACGCTCGCGCTCGGAGAAGAAGGGGCTCTCCCGCCAGGCGTTCAGCGCGTAGATGCGCTGCTCGGTCTCCCCCGCCTTACGGGCGTCGATGGTGTGCATGTCAATGCAGAAGGCACATCCGTTGATCTGGGAAGCGCGGATCTGCACCAGGTAGCGGATGGCGGCCTCCACTCCGGCTTCCTCGGCCGCCTTGTCGGCCGTGGCGTACAGGCGGCCCATGGCCGAGTAGGCGGCGGAGGAGAGTTCGCTGAGGTCCAGACGCTCACTGATCTTGGTGGTCATGGACCGAACGCTATGAAAGGCACTGGCAGTTGCACCAGTGTGCAACACGCCGGGTGGACACCTTCCCCCCGTCGCGCACGGCTGTGCGACGGCGGTGTGCACGGTTGCGCGACGGCGGTGTGCACGGCCGCCGGGTGGCGCTTGACAGCCCAGATACCTCACTGAAAAGTTAAATTCCGCGCTGAGGGGCGGCGATCCCGCGCCGGGCCTCTCCGCACCCTTGTGCACTTGTCTGCATCTCGACCCCACCGCGGCCTCCCGCGTCCTCGCAACACGCTCAAAGGCCGTTGCGTGCGGCACTGCGCCACCGCCGGCTCCACGAATTCCGGCCCGCCGGGTCTGCGCACCACAACCGGCGGACCACCGAACCGGCTTCCGGGGAGTCCCACCCCCGGAAGCCGGTCTCCGGCACGCTCCAGAGGCTGACCGACGAACGGTTTGGACGGATATGACCGAGCTGACAAACGTCCCAGCGCAGGGCGGCGAACCGCCGAAGCCCACCGAGTACTTGCGTGACATCCTGCGCTGGCACTTCGATCCCGCGACCGGCTCCCCCTTCTGGCTGGCGAGGGCCAGGACCCTGGACTTCGACCCGCTCACCGACATAACCGATATCTCCGACCTGCGCCGCTTCCCGGACGTCAGCGACGATCTGCGCACGGTCCCCGTCGAGGACCTGGTTCCCGCAGGTCTGAAGGGCCGGAGTTTCGAGGTATTCGAATCCGGCGGCACCGTCGGCGCCCCCAAGCGAGTGGTCGACAGCACCGCCCGCGTAAGGAACATCGACTGGGTCAGCACCGTTCTCGCGGAGCACGGCTTCCCCGAGCGCGGGCACTGGCTGCATGTCGGCCCGACCGGTCCCCACGCCGTCGGCCGCAGCGTGCGCCGCCTGGCCCAGCTGCGCGACGGCATGTGCTTCACACTCGACTTCGACCCCCGCTGGGTGAAGCGGCTGATCGGCTCCGGCCGCACGGACCTGGCCGCCGAGTACCGCGAGTACCTGCTCGACCAGATGGAACTCATCGTCAGCACCCAGAACATCACGGTCCTTTTCATCACCCCGCCGGTGCTGGAGGCGGTGTGCGCACGCTCCGGCCTGTACGAGCGCCTGGCTCGCTCGCTCAAGGGCATCCTGTGGGCCGGCACCAGCATCAGCCTCGAGACGCTGCACCAGATCGAGGAGACCTTCTTCCCCGACGCCACGGTGGCCGCGATATACGGCAACACCATGATGGGCGTCGCCCCGCAGCGCCCGCGGGAGGAGGGCGACGCCCACCCCTGCGTCTTCCGGCCCTACGTCCCGCAGTCGATCGTCGAACTCCTGGACCCGCAGACGGGCGAACCGGTCGCCTACGGAGAACGGGGCCAGGTGCTCGTCCATCAGATGAGCCGGGACCTCTTCCTGCCGAACCTGCTGGAGCGCGACACCGCCATCCGCGTCCGGCCGGCCACCGGGGACGACGTCGACGGCCTCGCCGACATCGCACCTCTGCGCAGCGCGGATGCTCCCAAGGTCGTCGAGGGGGTCTACTGATGCCGGACCGGCAGCCCTTCATCGGCCCCGTCATCGGCGGTCGCGGCACCGAGAGCCGCGACCGCGCCGAACTGGCCGCCCTCGACGGCGCACCGCTGGCCACGATCGGGCTGGCCCCGCAGCTGCTCGCCCAGGCGGCCCTCAACCGCGTCCGGGCCTCGGCGGACGGCTCTGTACCGCCGCCGGAACTGTTCGCCACCGCCGGAAAGCTGTTCGCCACCGCGGAACTGGAGGGCGAGACCCCCCAGGAGTACCGGCGCCGGGTCGTCATGGCGACCGGCACCCCTGCCGGGGCCATCACCCGCGCCATCGACGGCATCGGCAACTCCCTGGGCATGGTCGAGCGGCTCAACCGGGCCGAGCTGCCCGCCCCCTTCGAGGTACCCGGCTACAGCACTCACTGGGTGCCCCGTGGTTCGTTGCTGGCCGCGGTCGTCCCCAACAACCACCCCGAGCCCAACGTCACCTGGGTCCGCTCCCTGTCCATGGGCATGAGCGTGCTCGTCCGGCCGGGGAGCAAGGACCCCTTCACCCCCCGCCGGCTCCTGGCCGCCCTGCTGGCCGCGGGACTGGACCCGGACAAGGCGGCGTTCCTGCCCGGCGGGCACGACATGGGCGAGCACCTACTGGCCCAGACGGACCTGGGCCTGGTCTACGGCGGCCCGGCCGCCGCGGCCCGCTACGCCGGCCGGGGTGACGTCCTGGTCCGCGGCCCCGGCCGGAGCAAAGCCCTCGTCGGATCAGGCGCCGCACAGGACGACGGCCTCCTCGACGACCTGGTCCGGTGGATCGCCGACGACGGCGGAGTGCGCTGCAACAACATCTCCCTGGTCCTCACCAGCGGCCCCGCCGAGCCCCTCGCCGAGGCACTCGCCGAACGGCTGGCGGCCCTGCCGGTGCTGCCCGTCCTGGACGAGCGCGCCACGCTGCCGGCCACCAGCCGCGGCAACGCGGAGGCCATGGCCGAGTACCTGGCCGAGCTGACCGCCGAAGCGGTCGACCACAGCAGCGCTCGCTACGGCGGATCGCCGGTCGCCGACCCCGGCGACGGCACCGCCGTCCTGCGGCCCGTGGTCGTGTCCGTGAACAGGCCCGACGCCTCTCCGGCGGGCACCGAACTCGGTTTCCCCTTCGTCGTGGTGGCCCCGTGGAACCAGGACGACGGCACCGGCCCGCTGCGCGAATCCCTGGTCGTCAGCCTGCCCGACGAGCACGCCTCCCTGGCACCGCGGGTCCTGCGCGAGCCGTCGGTCCGCAAGGTGGTCACCGGCCGGGTCAAGCCCTGGGCCGGCCTTCCCGAAACACCGCACGACGGCAGCCTCGCCCAGTTCCTGCTCGAGCCCAAGGGACTGGTCACTGCCGAGGCAGAGAGCTGATATCCACTGACGGCCCCGCAGTCGGCCCCCGCTCCGACGGAGAGAGGAACAGTGGCCCTCACCGCATCTTCGCGTCAAGTCAGCCCCACCGCGTCCGGTCCCGGCCCGGACATCCGCAGCCCACTCATCACGGACTGGCGCAACCTGCCGGCCGACCAGCAGCCGGCATGGCCCGATCCCGCCCTGGCGGAGAACGTCCAGGACCAGCTTGCCCTCCAGCCCCCTCTGACCGCGCCCGCCGATGTCCGCCGGCTCGGATCAGCCCTCGCCCACGCCGGAGCGGGGCGGGCCTTCCTGCTCCAGGCGGGAGACTGCGCCGAGCCCACGGGGGCGGCCGGGCTCGCAGCGGTCCGCGGCAAGCACCGGATCATCGGTCGGATGGCCGAGACCATCAGCGCCCGCGCCGATCTGCCCACCCTCACCGTGGGGCGCATCGCCGGACAGCACGCCAAACCGCGATCCATGCCGCGGGAGACCGTCGGCGGCCGTGTCCTGCCGGTCTACCGCGGAGACATGGTCAACGAAGCCGCGCCGCACCCCGACGCCCGGACCCCCGACCCGCACCGGATGCTGACCGCCTACCGCACCGCACGCGCGGTCATCAACGAACTCCACCTCATCGCGCACGAGACGGTGTCCGGGCTCCTTCCCCACACCTGGGAGGAAGCCGCACCGCACGCCGTCCCCACCCGCCCGTACGACGGCACGCTCCGCTCGGTGATCAGGGACTACGGCCGCACCGTCAAGGTGGACGGCTCCTGGCGCCGGACGGGCCTGTGGACCAGCCACGAGGCGCTGGTGCTGGACTACGAGCAGACGCTGGTGCGGCGCGACCCGCACACCGGAGAGCACTATCTGCTCTCCACCCATCTGCCCTGGATCGGCGACCGCACCCGGCGCCTGGACGGAGCACATGTCGCCTTCCTGGCGCAGACAGCCAACCCGGTGGCCTGCAAGGTGGGCCCGGGCATCACTCCCGAGGAACTCACCGGGCTCTGCGGACGGCTGGACCCACACCGCAGGCCCGGTCGGCTCACCCTCATCACCCGCTTCGGCGCCGGCCTGATCCGGGAGCGCCTGCCGGTGCTCTCCCGTGCCGTACGCGCCGCCGGTCACGACGTGCTGTGGGTCTGCGATCCCATGCACGGCAACACCTTCACGGCCTCGAGCGGCCTGAAGACCCGGCGGATGAGCGACATCCTCGCCGAGATCACCGCTTTCTTCGAGGTGATGGCCGACGCCGGGCAGTGGCCGGGCGGCGTCCACCTGGAGATCGCCGGCGACCACGTCACCGAGTGCCTGGGAACCGGAGGCCCCACCACGGAGGAAAGCCTCGCCCGCGCCTACCGGACCCTGTGCGACCCCCGCCTGAACGACAGCCAGGCACTGCTGACCGCCCAGAAGGTCGCCGAACTCATCGCCCGGGGGTGACCCGCCCCCACTCGCTCCATTGCCGGCCGAGTCCCATAACTCTTCAGAAAGCCGTGTAATGAGAACTCTTCTGATCGACAACTACGACTCGTACACCTACAACCTCTACCAGCTCATCGCGGAGGTGAACGGCGTCGAACCGACCGTCGTCACCAACGACTCGCCCGACGCCGCCGACATCGACCCCTCCGCCTTCGACTGCGTCACGATATCCCCCGGGCCCGGCCACCCCGGCCGCTCCCGCGACTTCGGGATCTCCGCCCGCATCCTGAGGACTGCCGACGTCCCCGTCCTCGGGGTCTGTCTGGGGCACCAGGGCATCGGCCAGGCCGAGGGCGCCCGGATCGTGCCCGCTCCCGAACCCCGGCACGGCTTCCTCACCAGTGTCAAACACGACGGCCAGGGCATCTTCGAGGGGTTACCGCAGGACTTCACAGCGGTGCGCTACCACTCCCTCCACGTCGCCGAGCCACTGCCTGACACCCTTGTCGCCACAGCGTGGGCGGAGGACGGCGTCATCATGGGGCTGCGCCACCGCGAACGGCCCGTCTGGGGGGTGCAGTTCCACCCCGAGTCCGTCTGCACCGAGCACGGCCGCCTGATGATGGCCAACCTGCGCGACTTCGCCCTCGCGCACCGCAGGACCCGGCAGAGGCCGACGGTCACCGTCTCCGCCGCCCCGGCAGCCAGGACCGAGCCCGCCGCCGAGCCCGCCGCCGAGTTCCCCGTCACCCCCGGTGAGCCCGCCGCCGGCCTCCGCGTCCACCTGCGCACCCTGGAGACGGCCGTCGACACCGAGACCGTCTTCACCCATCTGTACGCCCGGTCGTCGGCCCCCGCCTTCTGGCTGGACAGCGCGCACGTCGAACCGGGCCGATCCCGTTTCTCCTTCCTCGGCGACGCCGCGGGTCCCCTGGCCGAGGTCGTCCGGTACCGGGCCGGGGGCGGCGGGGTGGAGGTCACACGTACCGGAGAGGCGCCCGTGCGCGTCCCGGGCACGGTCTTCGACTACCTCCAAAGGCAGCTGCACCGCCGCCGCACCGACCTCACCGACGTGCCGTTCGACTTCACGGGGGGCTACGTCGGCTACTTCGGTTACGAGCTCAAGGGCGATCTCGGCGCGGTGAACAAGCACGCCTCGCCCGTCCCCGACGCCGTCTGGGTCTTCGCCGACCGGGTCGTCGTCGTGGACCACCAGGAGGACATCACCTACCTGCTGGCCCTCAGCGACGGCGGTCCCGCCGCCGAGACGGAGGCCCGGCGCTGGATGGAGGCCACCGCCGCCCGGCTCCTGTCACTGTCCCCGCCCGAGCCGCCCGCCGAGACGAGCGGCACCTCCGCCGAGCCCTGGCTGACCCACGACCGCCAGGAGTACCGGGCGCGGATCGCGGAGATCGACCGGAAACTGCGGTCCGGGGAGAGCTACGAGGTGTGCCTGACCACTTCGGCCTGGCTGCCGGCCGACGGCGACGGCTACGGCTACTACCGGATGCTGCGGCGCGTCAACCCCGCACCCTACGGGGCGTACCTCCGCCTGGGCGACGACGTGGAGATCGCCAGTTCCTCACCCGAGCGGTTCCTCACCATCGACCGCTCCGGTGTGGTGGAGACCAAGCCCATCAAGGGCACGGTCCCTCGCGGCGCCGACCCGGCGGAGGACGAGAGGCTGCGCGCCTCGCTGGCCTCCAGCCCCAAGACCCGCGCGGAGAACCTGATGATCGTCGATCTTCTCCGCAACGACCTGGGGCGGGTGTGCGAGGTCGGCAGCGTCCACGTACCACGGCTGATGGCCACCGAGACCTACGCCACGGTCCACCAGCTGGTGTCCACCATACGCGGCAAGCTGCGCCCGGGCACCGACGCCATCGACGCCGTCCGGGCCTGCTTCCCCGGCGGTTCGATGACCGGCGCCCCCAAACTGCGCACGATGGAGATCATCGACGAGCTGGAGACCGAGGCCCGCGGTGTGTACTCCGGGTCGATCGGCCTGCTCTCCACCAACGGAACGGCGGACCTCAACATCGTCATCCGGACCGCCGTCAGGATCGGCGACCGGTGGCGGATCGGCGCCGGCGGTGCGATCGTCCTCGACTCCGACGCGGACGACGAGTTCGACGAGATGGTTCTCAAGGCGTCCGCCCCGCTGCGGGCCTACCGCGCCCAGGAAACCGCCACCGTGTGACCGCCCGGCCCGGGTGGTCACTCCTCCCAGGGGCGAGTTCCGGCCCGCCCCTACGGCCCGTGAACCGACAGGAGCGCAAGTCCACATGAACATGGCCGAAGCCCTAGCGGCCACAGCCGCCGCAAGAGGATGGGCGGACCGGCCCGCCTACCACGAGCAGGACCGGACCGTCACCCACGGGCGGGTCCACGATCTCGCCGCCCGCGCCGCGTCCGTGCTGGCCGAGCACGGCGTCGCCACCGGCCGCCGGGTCGTGGTCGCCCTGCCCGACACCGTCGCCTGGGTCGTCTGCTTCCTCGCGGCCGCCCGGCTCGGCGCCACCGCCGTGCTGCTCAATCCGAACCTGACCGAGGACAACCACCGCTACCTCACCGAGGACAGCCGGGCCACCCTGGCCGTGTCCGACGAGGCGATCGCCGGGCACTTCCCCGACATCGCCCACCTCACGGGCGAACGGCTGCTGGAACTGGCGGAGCGGCAGGCCCCCGCCGCCGCAGCGCAGGTGGGCGCCGACCACCCGCTCTACATCCAGTACACCTCCGGAACCACCGGACGTCCCAAGGGGGTGATCCACCGCCAGGGGGACCTGGAGACCTACTACACCGGGGCAGGCGCCCAGGTCCTCGGTGTCGGCCCCGACGACATCTGCCTGTCGGTGTCCAAGCTGTTCTTCGCATACGGCCTGGGCAACTCGCTGGCGTTCCCCCTGTACTCCGGGTGCTCCGCCGTCCTGTCGCCCGGCCCGCCGCGTCCGGGGCGGATCGCCGAGCTCGTGGCGCGCCACCGGGTCACGTACCTGTACGCGGTGCCGTCCGCGTACGCCAACCTGCTGGCCGAGACGGGCCCGGAGGACTTCCGCAGCGTCCGGGCCGCCGTCACCGCCGGCGAACGGCTGAGTGCCGATCTCGGCGAACGGGCCACCGCCTTCCTCGGAGCTCCGCTGTTCGACCAGCTCGGCTCCACCGAAGCGGGGCACGCCATCGCCACCAACGGCGTCTCCTTCCACGTCCCGGGCACCATCGGGCGCCCGGTGCCGGGCTTCGCCGCAGAGGTCCGCGCCTCATCCGGCCGCGTCCTGCCCGACGGTGAACCCGGTGAGCTGTGGGTGCG
This sequence comes from Streptomyces verrucosisporus, assembly GCF_017114865.1. Taxonomy (GTDB): domain Bacteria; phylum Actinomycetota; class Actinomycetes; order Streptomycetales; family Streptomycetaceae; genus Streptomyces; species Streptomyces fenghuangensis. Next base: position 165,677 of record NZ_JADEYH010000004.1, read on the forward strand.
CGGTCCGACGGTCACGCCCGGGTACCTCGGACTGCCCGAGGAGACCGCCAGGATCCTCGTCGACGGCTGGCTGAACACGCGCGACCGCGCCGTACGCAACCCCGACGGCACGCTGGTGCACCTCGGCCGCACCGACGACCTGGAGATGGTCGGCGGCATCACCGTCTCCCCCGTCGAGATCGAGCGGGTCATCGCCCGCCACCCGGCCGTCCGCGACATCGTGGTGGCCGCCGTCGGCGACGAGCGAGGCGCCACCAAACTGCGCGCCTTCGCCGTCCCCGGGCAGGCCGTCACGGACCCGGACCTCCTGGAGAAGGAGATCCTCGCCCTGGCCCGCAACCATCTGGCCCCCTACAAAGTGCCGCGCAGCGTGAAGTTCGTCCCGGCACTGCCACGTACCGACACCGGCAAGCTCCGGCGCTTCCTCGTGCGCCAGGGTTCCTGGTGACGGCCGACCTCCGATCCGCCGCGCAGAAAGCAGCCGATACATGATCCTGCCCGCCCGCCTTCCGGACCTGGCTTTCTACCTCGGTCAGATGTGGCAGAAGGCGGCCGAGAAGCATCCGGCCGTCCCCGTCACCCTCGACGCTCCGCTCGCCACCCTCCCGGACCTCGGCACCGCCTTCACCTACGCCACCCTGGCCGACGCGGTGGACGACCTCGCTGCCCGGCTGTGGGAGCTGGGGGTCCGTCCCTCCGAACGCGTCGCCGTGCACAAGAGCGACAACTTCGACATCGCCCTGCTGGCCTGTGCGGTGGCCAGGGCCGGCGCGGTCCCGGTCATGCTCTCGGCCGCACTCCCCGGCGACATCGTGGAACAACTGCTGCGCCGCCTCGACCAGCCCTGGCTGATCACCGACGCCGAGAAGCTGACCGGCCCGCTGGACGGCGTCCCGGTGAGGGACCTGACCCGACGCACCGTCCTGGCCGGGACCAGCCCCCACCAGGACCTTCCCCTGATCAGCGAGCTGGACGGGGTGGCCCGGCGCCCCTCCGTCCAGCTGCACCCCTCCCAGCCGGCCCTGATCACCCACACCTCGGGCACCACCGGCGTCTCCAAGCTGATGGTCCACACCGCGCAGGCGCTCTTCCACCGTCTGCTGCCACAGCAGGTGATCGCCTGGCCGATACGGAAGAAGGAGACGGTCGCGTTGTGCATGTCCTTCGTGCACTCGCGTTTCTTCCACTCCCTGGGAGTCTTCCTCAACTACGGAAACCCGCTGGTCATCCTCGCCGACCCGGATCCGGAGAAGATCGCGCCGGTCTTCGTGCGGCACCGCCCCGGCCTGGTCGAGACCCACCCGAACAACTTCATCCAGTGGGAGGACCTCGTCGGCGCCCCCGGCGCGCCGCTGTCCAGCGTCCGGTACTACAGCAGCACCTTCGACGCCATCCACCCGCGCACCATCCAGCGGCTGCTGGCCGCTTCCAGGCGCCCCCGGCCGCTCCTGGTCCAGCTCTACGGCCAGAGCGAGACCGGTCCGATCTCGGGGGCCTGGTACACCAAGAAGACCGCCGCGCGGAACGACGGCCGCGATGTCGGCTACGTACTGCCGGGATTCATCAGACTGCGCGTGGTCGACGAGAGCGGCAGGCCCGTCCCCAGAGGCAAGTCCGGCCATCTCGAACTGCGCGGCCGCGGCCGCATCATGACCTACCTCGGCGAGCACGAGCGCTTCCTGAACAACTTCAATGACGGCTGGTGGCGGCTGGGGGACATGGGCTACCTCGGCAAGTTCCGCAAACTGCACCTGATCGACCGGGAGATCGACCAGATCGGTGACATCGACAGCAATCTGGAGCTGGAGGACGTCCTGATGTCCCGCCTGGACGAGCTGCTGGAAGTGATCATCGTGGCGGGGGCCGACGGTGAACCGGTCCCGGTCGTGTGCACCCGGGGTGACGCGCCGCTCGACCCCGAGCGCTGGGCCAAGGCCACCGCGGACCTGCCTGCTCTGGCCGAGCCGGTGCAGTGGCCCTTCGACGAGGTGCCGCGCACCTCCACCTGGAAGGTCCGCCGGGTCGAGATCACCCGCATGTTCCACGAGAAGCACGAAAAGAACGCGTCCGACGCCGGATCCGCCGACTGAGCGCGGTGCCCGGACCAGACCCAGGACGAGACCGAGGAAGAGAAGCCATGCCCCACACCCCCTCCGAACGAGGACCTTACCCGGTGCTGGTCGTCGGCGCGGGACCGGTCGGACTCACCGCGGCACTGGCCCTGCGCAGCCATGACCTGCCCGTGACCGTCGTGGAGGCCGAACCCGAGGACCGGGTCCGACCCGGCAGCCGCGCCCTGTTCGTGCACCGCGAGTCACTCGAGCTGCTCGGCCGCATCAGCCCCGGACTGGACCGCACTCTGATCCGCAACGGCGTGACCTGGCCCACCCGGCGCACCGTCTACCGCTCCAGGGAGGTCTTCGCCCGCACCTATCCGCAGGGACCGCGGGACGGAGGCAGGACCCCTCCCTTCACCAGCCTCCGGCAGGTCGAGACCGAGCGGCACCTGATGGCAGCCTGCCGTGACGCCGGTGTCGTCTTCCGGTGGGACTCGCCGGTCGCCGCGGTGGAGACCGGCCAGGACGGGGCCCGGGTGGTCACGGCGGACGGCACCGCGTGGCGTGCCCAGTACGTCATCGGCGCCGACGGGGCGCGCTCCGAGGTGCGACGCTCCCAGGGCATCACCATGTCGGGCGACCGCTCCGAGGCCTTCCACGTCGTCGTCGACATCGAGGAGGACCCGGACGATCCGCTCCCCCTGGAGCGGGTGTTCACCTACGAACACCCCGCTCTCGGCGGGCGCAGCGTCATGCGGGTCCCGTTCGCCGGCGGCTTCCAGCTGGACCTGCAGTGCAAGGACGGCGACCGTCCGGAGGACTGGGCCGACGACGCCGCGGCCCGGACCTGGGTGGCCAAGGTGGTCGGTGAGCGGTACGCCGACCGGCTGCTGTGGGTGTCCCGCTACCACTTCCTGCACGTCGTCGCCGACACCTTCACCGACTCCGAGCATCGCGTCCTGCTGGTGGGGGAAGCCTCGCATCTCTTCCCGCCGTTCGGCGCGCGGGGCATGAACAGCGGGATCGCCGACTCCGTCGCCGCCGCCGAGGCCATCGCCCGCTCCCTCGCCGAGCCCGCCGAACGGGCCCGGTTCGTCGGAGCCTTCGCCCACTCGCGCAGGGCGGCCGCCCTGTTCAACAGCGAGGCCGCCCGCACCGCCCTGGCCCATCTGCGGCCCCGCCGCCGCGTCACCCGGTTGCGGCAGGCCACCGGGGCCGTGCTCTCCACGGTCGTGCCGTCCTGCGGGGAGTGGCTCGAGCGGGCTCCCTACGGCCCGCGCACCGGGGCTCCGACCAACACACGGGGGCGGTACTGACCGATGCACACCGCAGAAGACGAACGTTTCCTCGGCTGGGACGACGGTCGCGGCCTTGCGCCCGGGCCCGTTCCGGCGGCTACGGACGAACTGCTCGCGGCCGACTCCTGGCTGGTCGAGGACGGGCGTGTGCGAGGTCTGGGGCGACACGCCGCCAGATTCTCCCAGGCGTGCGAGCAGGCGGCACCGGACCTCGACGGTGTGGAGCGCTTCTGGCGGCACGCCGTCGCCGAACTGCCCCGCACCGGAACATGGTTCCCTCGCGTGGAACTGCGCCCCGATCACACCCTGGGGCTGCGGCTGCGCCCCGCTCCACCACGGCTGCCGGCCATCCGCGCCACGCTCTGGGAGCGGCCCGACCCACGGGTAGTACCGGGCCGCAAAGGACCGGACCTGCAACGGCTGGCCCGGCTGAAGGCACAAGCCGTGGCGGCCGGTGCCGACGACGCCCTGCTGACCGCCCCGGACGGCCGGCTCACCGAGTCGACCACCGCGAGCCTCCTGTGGTGGGAGGAGGACGTCCTGTGCACGCCCGACGCACCGGGGAGCCTCCTGCCCGGTGTCACGGCCTCGCTGATCACCGACCAGGCCCGCAGGCACGGCGTAACGGTGCAGCGGCGCCGGGTGACCCCGGCGGACCTGGACGGGCGCGAGACCTGGCTCGTCAACGCCCTCCACGGAATCAGACCGGTGACGGCATGGGTCAGGACCGGCCTGCGGCCCGGCCCGGCCGCACGGGCCGGGCACTGGCGGCACGTGCTGGACTCGCTCGCGCTCCCGCTGCCGAGTCCGGAGCGACGCTCCCTGCCCGCCGGCTGACCCGCCCGCACCTGTCCGCCTCCCGCTTCCCGCTTCCCTTCCCTGTCCCGTTTCCCTCGTCCTTTATGGAGGATCGTCCATGGTAAAGCGCCGTACGCTACTCGGTGCCGCCGGTCTCGCCGCCGCGGGCGGCGTACTCGCCCCGGCGGGCGGCGCCGCCGCCCGCCCCCGCCGCACCCGGTGGGACCGGCTGGAAGCCAGACTCCGCGGTGACCTGGTGCTCCCGGGCGACGACGGGTACGACAGGGCCCGGCAACTGGCCAGTTCCCGCTTCGACGGCATCCGTCCCCAGGCGGTCGTCTACGCCGAGACCCCCCGGGACGTCGCCGTCTCACTGCTGTTCGCCCAGCACCACGGCATACACACCGCCGTGCGCAGCGGCGGCCACAGTTACGGCGGCTGGTCCACCACCGAGGGCCTGGTCGTCAACCTCACACGCATGCGCCACGTCGCTCCCGCTCCCGGCTGCGTCCGCCTCGGCCCCGGTTCGCAGTCGGTGGACATCGTGACGGCGCTGAGCCCGTACGGCATGTCCGTACCCGGGGGGTTCTGCCCCACCGTCAGCCCTGGCGGTTTCATCACCGGCGGTGGCACCGGCTGGCACTACCGCAAGTACGGCCCGGCTTCCGACCAACTCCTCTCCGCCCGGGTGGTCCTCGCCGACGGGCGCGTGGTCGAGGCGTCCGAACGTGAGCATTCCGACCTGTTCTGGGCGCTGCGGGGAGGCGGTGGCGGCAACTTCGGAGTGGTCACCGACTTCAGGATGCGCCCCACCCCGGTCACCAGGGTCGTCCACTACGCGCTGACGTGGACCTGGGACGACGCCGGACAGGCCGTTCCGGGCTATCTGGACTGGGTCGACTCCGCCTCCGAGGACCTGGCGTGCGGGGCGCTGGTGCGGCTGCCCGACGCCGGCCCCGGCACACTGCCGGTGGTCATCGTCAGCGGTGTGCATTTCGGCACCGCGGAGCAACTCGACGAAGAACTCGGTGAACTGGTCTCCCTGGTCGGGAAGGCACCGGCCACGCGGATGACACAGGAGATGCCCTACGAGAGGGCGATGATGAGGGTGTTCGGCTGCGAGGACAGAACCGCTGACGCCTGCCACCTGACCGGCAGCAACCCCGAGGCCACCCTGCCCCGGCAGGCCTACGTCCTCAACCGGGGCCGCATGTTCGACCGTGCCCTGCCCCGGACCGGCGTCGACAGTATGCTCGCCGCCTTCGACGCCGACCGCCGGGCCGGGCAGAGCCGCGTCGTCAGCCTGCTGGGCCTGGGGAAGAACGCCAACCTGCCCTCGGTCGGCAGTACGGCCTGGCCACACCGCGACACCCTCTACAGCGCCACCCTCACGGTCAGCCTCGCCTCGCCGACTCCGGCTCCCGAGGACAGCCAGGCGGCGCAGAGCTGGCTGGACGGCCTGTTCGACGTCATCGACCCCTACTCGAACGGCCACTCCTACGTGAACTTCCCCGACACCCGGCTGGAGGACTACGCCGACGCCTACTACGGCCCCAACCTCGACCGGCTGATCCGGGTCAAGCGCGCCTACGACCCGTACGGCTTCTTCACCTTCCCCCAGGCCGTTCCGGCCTGAGGAGGACATCGGCGGCGAGCGGTCCCGTACTTCCCCCCGCATCGGCCGGAGGCGGCAGGGCTCGTCCGCCGCCGTGCCGCACGGCCTGCCGGAGCGCCGGCGGGCGGCCCGGGGACACCGCCTCGCCGCCCGGCGCCGCACACCGCCTGACACCACTCCCCCCTGTGCACCGCTCCCGGCCGTCCTCCCGACCGCCGGGAGCGGATCTGTGTTAGGTTGGACCACGTTGCAGTTTTGGTACCCATGAACTTTGTGCGCGCCTGACGGTTTGTGACCTTCGGGCGCCTTTGTTTTTCCGGCTCTTCCGGCGGGGTCTCATTGCGGCGACACGGAGATCCGCACAGTGCGGATCTCCTGCTCTGCCCCTATCTGGAGGAGAAAAAGTATGGCTACTGGCACCGTGAAGTGGTTCAACGCGGAAAAGGGTTTCGGTTTCATCCAGCAGGACGGCGGCGGCGCCGACGTCTTCGCGCACTACTCGAACATCGCCACCCAGGGCTTCCGCGAGCTCCACGAGGGCCAGAAGGTCACCTTCGATGTCACCCAGGGCCAGAAGGGCCCGCAGGCGGAGAACATCCTCCCCGCCTGATCCCGCCGCGTTCGGCGAACGCGACGCGCAGCACCACGAAAAGCCGGGGCCCGCACCACAGGGTGCGGGCCCCGGCTCGTGCCGCTTTCCGGCCCGCGGCCGCACCGCCACTGCGCCGCCCCGCCGTACGCCTCGCCGGCCCGTCCGGCGGGCTCTCTCCGCGCAGCAGCGCGATCCGCTCTTTCACCGGCTCGTTCCCGCGACTCTCCGCCCGCTCACGCGCTGCGGAGCCTCCCCGGCACGCGCCGCCCCGAGGAAGGCCACACCCCGCGTGAACCAGAATTCCGGAACCCGTTCCACCCGCTCCCCCCGTCCCGCCCGCCGCCGCCCCTCCCGCTCCCAGGCCCCCGCGCGGATCCCCTCGCAGAAGACGGCCCCCGGCCGCGGGAGCGCCCCGCGTCGGGAGGAGCCCATGGCGCCGGCCGGCACCCCCGGTCTGCCCCCGGCCGCCTCGTTCGGCGAGCTGGACATGCCCGCCCCGCTGCTGGAGGCCCTGGGCCGCGAGGGCGTCACCGCCCCGTTCCCGATCCAGGCGGCCACCCTGCCCGACTCGCTCGGCGGACGTGACGTCCTGGGCCGCGGCCAGACCGGCTCGGGCAAAACCCTCGCCTTCGGACTGGCCCTGCTCGCCCGCACCGCCGGACAGCGCGCCGAGCCGCGCCGCCCGCTGGCCCTGGTGCTCGTACCCACCCGGGAACTGGCCCAGCAGGTCACCGAGGCCCTCGCCCCGTACGCGAAGGCCGTACGGCTGCGGACGGCCACGGTCGTGGGCGGTCTGTCCATCGGCCGCCAGGCCGCGGCTCTCAGGAACGGCGCCGAGGTGGTCGTCGCCACCCCCGGCCGGCTGAGGGACCTGGTCGAGCGCGGCGACTGCCGGCTGGACCAGGTGCGCACCACCGTGCTGGACGAGGCCGACCAGATGGCCGACATGGGCTTCCTCCCGCAGGTCACCGCCCTGCTGGACCAGGTGCGCCCGGACGGTCAGCGAATGCTGTTCTCCGCCACCCTGGACCGCGACGTGGACCGGCTGGTGCGGCGCTTCCTGTCCGACCCGGTGGTCCACTCCGTGGACCCCCCGGCCGGTGCCGTCACCACGATGGAGCACCACATCCTGCGGGTGAGCACCGACGACAAGAACGCCGTCGCCACGCGCATCGCCGCCCGCGACGGGCGCGTGATCATGTTCGTGCACACCAAGCGCGCCGTGGACCGACTGGTCAGAAGGCTGCTGGCCAGCGGCGTGCGGGCCGGCGCGCTGCACGGAGGCAAGTCCCAGAACCAGCGCAACCGCACGCTGGAGCAGTTCAAGGACGGGCAGGCCACGGTCCTGGTGGCCACCAACGTCGCCGCCCGCGGCATCCACGTCGACAACCTCGACCTGGTCGTCAACGTCGACCCGCCCGCCGACCACAAGGACTACCTGCACCGCGGCGGCCGTACCGCGCGGGCGGGCGAGTCCGGCAGCGTCGTGACCCTGGTCACCCCCGACCAGCGCCGCGAGGTCGACCGGATGGTGGCCGCCGCCGGTGTGTCGCCCCGGGTCACCCCGGTGCGCTCCACCGGTGAGGAACTCGTCCGGATCACCGGGGCGAAGGAGCCCTCCGGCGTCCCCGTGGTCCTCGCCGCGCCGCCCGCCGAGCGGCCCCAGCGGGCCCGGGGCGGCGGTTCCTCCGGCAGGAGCGGCGCGTCCGGCCGGGGAGGCTCCTCCGGCCGGGGCAGTGCGTCCGGCCGGGGCGGTGCGTCCGGCGCCTCCCGCGGGCGCCGTGGGCGCCCGGCACGGGGGCGGCGTACTCCGGGTGCGGCGAGCAGCGCCTCCTCCTGAAGCGCTCCCGGACTCCGGGGCACCCGGTCGGCCGTACGGGCGGGGCCGCAGTGCATGCCGTGTGGGCCGCCGGGGTACCCCGGCGGCCCACACGGCGCCCGGCCCGCAGAGCCGGTGGAGCCCGTACACCCCCGTACAGGAGGATCCGATGGCGAAGATCAGCGACCCGATCGAGCTGCAGAAGGCCCTGGGCGGCGTGGACTATCCCGCCGACCGCGAGTCCCTGGTGAGGAACGCCAAGGACAAGGGCGCCGAGAAGGAGGTCGTCGAGGAGCTCTCCTCGCTGAAGAAGGACCGTTTCGACGGGCCGGACGACGTCAGCAAGGCCGTCTTCGGCAAGGGCTGAGCCTCCGCCCGTACGACGCCCCCCGGGGCGTGTGCGGGCCGTTCGCGGGGCGGCCCGGCGGCGGACAGCGCTATTTGTCAGACAGGGCCTAGGCCCGCCCGCCCTCGCCCTTCTCGCCGGTGAGGTCCTCGCGGTCCACACCGGCCTCGTTCATGGCGTCCTCGAGCTGCCGCCCGACGTTCCCGCGGTCCTTGTTGGCCTCCTCGGCCCGGCGGGCGGACTCCTGGCCCTGCTCGTCGAAGACGACCTGGTCGGTCTTCTCGGTCTTCGGCCGGTTCTCCTCGGGGGTGGTCATGACGGCCTCCTCGGCTCCGTGGCGTACGCGGTCGTCCGCGACCGCCGTCGATCTCCTGTGCAGGAGGACGCCGTACCCGTTCAGGAGCGCCGCATGCGCCTCCGCGTCCTCGTCCGCCGTCTCCGCGCGGCTCGCGCCCGCCGGTGCCCGCGGCGGTTCAGGCGGGGACCGTGCGGTCGCCGTGCTTGAAGACCTGGCGGTCGTGCCACTTCACGAAGACGGGGTCGACCGGCGGCAGTCCGGGGCGGGGCCCGGCCAGCGGGGCGCCGTCGAGCGCCCCGACGGCGCGGCCCTCCGGGCCGCCGGCGGTGTAGCGGGGGGAGACGCGGATGCGCAGGTCCAAGGTGAGGCCGAGCGCCCCCAGGTCGAACAGCGCGTGGTGCAGGGTGCACAGCGCCAGCCCGTTGGACGACTCGTCCGGGCCGGGCCGCGCCGGGGAACGCGTGGACGGGCCCGGCCGCTCGTCAGTCCTTTTCGGTGGAGGAGCCGCCGCGGGAGGTCCACGGGACGGTCGGCTGGAGGACGGCCTCGGTCAGCGCGCGGGTGCGCAGGACGGTGACCTCCTGGTACTCGGGGTCGGCGACCATGCGGCAGAACGCCTCCCGGCTGGGGTAGCGGACGAGCAGCACCGCGTCCCAGGCCTGCCCGTCCTCGGCGACCAGAGCCGTGGCGCCGTCGCCGGCGTAGAGCACCTCGGCGCCGTAGCGCTCCAGGAAGCGGTCCGCCAGGTGCCGCGCGTACTCCTCGTACGAGGCCCGGCCGTCCGGGGCGAAGCGCAGCAGGTTGAGCATGACGACCGGGCCGCCGGGGTCCTCGGCCAGCATGCGCTTGAGGTCGGCTCCCGTGGGGTCGATGGCCATGGGGGTCTCCTTGCCGCCGTGTCGGCGTGTCGGTGTGCCGGTGTGCCGGTGTGCCGGTGCACTGCCGGCGGGGTCGGCAGGAGCTTAGACGTCCCGCCGCTCGTTGCATACCGTCTGGTCGGTCCGCATCGGGCAGTGCGGTTCACCGGTACGGGCGAGCCTGTACCGGACGCCGGGGGGTAGGCCCCTGTGCGCACCGAGGCGGACGGGTCCCCGTCTCCGTCCCCCACCCCTCCCCACCCCATCCCCAGGCGGCAGGAGAAACGCCCTTGTCCTCCACACTGTCCCCCAGACCGTCTCCCGGGCCGTCCTTCGGCCCGTCCCCCCGCACGACCCGGCGCGGCTTCCTGGGCCTGACCGGCGCCGCCGCGGCGGCCGCGGCCGGTGCGGCGGCGCTTCCGCCCCTGGGCGCCTTCGGCGCCGGCGCCGCGGCCGGCGAGTACAGCCTCCCGGCGGTCACCCACCCCTACCACCCGGCCGCCATCTACCCCGGGGACGCCGACGACGACGCCCCCGGCGAGCCCCTCAACGCCGGGGTGGAGTGCTGCCGGGAGGGGGTGGACGCCTGATGGCCGTCTTCGTCCCCCGCTCGGAGTGGGGCGCCCGGGCCCCCACCAACCGGCCCTCCCACATCACACCGGGCAACGGCGGCACCACCGTCCACCACGTCGGCGGCACGCCCGTCGCCCGCTCCGACCACGGCGAGTGCGCCGGCCAGGTGCGCGGCATCCAGAGCCACCACATGGACGGCAACGGCTGGGCCGACATCGCCTACACCTATCTGGTGTGCGTCCACGGCCGCGTCTACGAAGGGCGCGGGCCGTGGGTGCGGACCGCCGCCAACGGCACCGACTCCGGCAACCGGGACTGGTACGCGGTCTGCGCGCTCACCGGCGGCTCCTCCTCCGGCTACGACACCGTCACCGAGGAACTCCTGGACGCCTTCCGCTGGTCGATCGCCAATCTGCGCGACATCGGCGGCGCGGGCCGCGGGATCAACCGGCACGGCGACCATCTGCCGACGTCCTGTCCCGGCCTGCTCTCCTCCCATGTGCGCGACGGCTCGCTGGAGCCCGCCTCCGGCCCCCCTGCCTGGCCCGGCGTCCACCTCAGCCATCCGCCGGCCACCGAGCACCCCGCCGTGGGGCTGTGGCAGCGGCGGATGCGCGAGCTCGGCTGGTCCCCCGGCACGGACGGGCGGTACGACGCGCGTTCCAAGGAGGTGTGCGAGCGCTTCCAGGCGCGGCACGGCCTGACGGTCGACGGCGTCGTCGGCCCCAGGACCTGGGAGGCGTGCTTCGGCTGACGCCCCGCCGGCCGCGGGCCCTCCCCGGTCGCCGGCCCGCTTCGGGCCCCCCGGGCGGGGCCGGGTGGCCCGTTCGGCCCTGGGCCCGGGGCAGGAGTCGGCTGAAGGCTTGCGGGCAGCGTGTTCCACGGGGGCGCGGAACCCCGCGCCCCCGCCGGCCTCGCACGGCCGGCCGGACACGTACACGCGCACGCGCGCCGGGCCCCGGCGCGGGACGGCGCGGGACGGCGCGGGACGAGGGAGGAAACGGTGGAGCGGACGGCACAGGGCACGGCCGGGAGGGCGAAGGAGGCGGTGGACGTCGTCGCCTACGGCGTCGTCGCCGACGAACGGCCCCTGCTGGAGAAGGCGTTCGACGGGCGGCACCGCCTGCGCTGCCTGGACCTGGTCCTGGACCGGGACACCGCCGCCACGGCCGCCGGGTGCGCCGTGGTGTGCAGCAGCGTCAACGACGTGCTGGACGAGGAGGTGCTGACCGCTCTGGCCGGCGGCGGCACCAGGCTGGTCACCCAGCGCGCCACCGGCTACAACAACATCGACCTGGACGCCGCCCGGAGGCTGGGCCTGTCGGTGGCGCGGGTGTCGCACTACTCCCCGCACTCGGTGGCCGAGTTCGCCTGGGCGCTGGCCCTTGCGGTCAACCGCCGGGTGCCCCGCGCGGTGGTCCGCACCCGCGACTTCGACTTCCGGCTCAACGGCCTGATGGGGCGCGACTTCCACGGGCGCACCGCCGGGATCCTGGGCACCGGGAAGATCGGTGCGGCCTTCGCCCGTATCGCCGCGGGCTTCGGCATGCGCCTGCTCGGCTCCGACATCGCGGAGAACCCCGAGTGCCTGGCCCTGGGCATGGAGTACGTCGACCGCGACCGGCTGTTCACCGAGTCCGACCTGATCAGTCTTCACCTGCCGCTGCTGCCCGACACCTACCACGTGGTCGACGGCGACGCCCTGCGCAGGATGAAGGACGACGCGATCCTGATCAACACCAGCCGGGGCGGTCTGATGGACGCCCACGCCCTGGTGGAGACCCTGCGCGAGGGCCGCCTGGACGGGGTGGGGCTGGACGTTTACGAGGAGGAGGCCGGGGTCTTCTTCTTCGACCGCTCGCTGGACGTGGTGACCGACGACACCCTCGCCCGGCTGATGACCTTCCGCAACGTCCTGGTCAGCTCCCACCAGGCGTACTTCACCCACGACGCGGTGGAGCAGATCGTCCGGGCCACCGCCGCCAACGTCGAGGACCACCTGGCCGGGCGCCCGGGCGAGAACGTCCTCGTCCCCCCACCCGCCCCGCGCTGACCGGGCTCCGGCCCGGTCCGGCCCGGTCCGGCCGCCGTGCCCCGGTGGGCGCGGCGGCCGTACGCGCGTGAGGCCTCAGGCCCGCGGCGGCCCGCCGGAGACGGGAAGACCGACGGCACCGGGGGAGGCGGCCTCCCCTCTCCCGGTGCCGCGCGTGAAGCGGCTCTCGAACCGGGCGGCGGCGAACCCGGCCGCGCCGACGGCCGCGACGGCCGCCAGGGCGGACGCGTCCAGCGGCTCGGTGCGGAGCAGCCCCTCCAGGAAGGGCACCGTGACGGTGGCCGCGCCCAGCACCACCGCGGCCAGCACCGCCGTCGGCAGGAAGGGGTTCTCACGCGTCAGCAGCCGCTCCCGCAGCCCCAGCACGACGCCGAGCTGGGCCGCCAGCAGGGCCAGGAACAGTGTGGTCTGCCACGGCCGGCCGGTCTCGCGCGCCCACAGCGTCGCCGCCAGGGAGACGGCCGTCACCAGCGCGGCCAGCCGCAGGATCCGCAGCCACAGCCCTTCGCCGAGCACATGCCGGCCGGGGGGCCGCGGCGGGCGGTGCATGGCGTCGGCGGAGACCGGTTCGGCCCCCATGGCCACGCCCGTCAGGCCGTGGGTGAGCAGGTTGATCCACAGGATCTGGCCCGCCCGCAGCGGCACCGTCAGACCGAGGAAGGGTCCGGTGAGCATCACCAGGATCTCCGCCGCTCCCCCGGCCATGCCGTAGAGCAGGAAGCGGCGGATGTTGTCGTAGACCCGCCGGCCCTCCTCCACCGCCGCGACCACCGTGCGCAGCTCGTCGTCGGCGAGCACCAGGTCGGCGGCCTGCCGGGCGACCTCGGTGCCCCGCCGTCCCATCGCCACCCCGATGTCGGCCTGCCGCAGCGCCGGGCCGTCGTTGACTCCGTCGCCGGTCATGGCGGTGACCGCGCCGCGTGCCCGCCAGGCCTGGACGATGTCCACCTTCTGCTGCGGGTCGGTGCGGGCGAACACCCGGACCGTGGACGGGTCGGCGACCTGTCCGGCGGCCAGCGCGCGACCGGTGACCACCTCGGGCGGCTCGGTGGGCGCGGCCCCGTCGGTTCCGGTCGGGCCCGGGCCGCGGTCGAGGATGCCGAGCCGGGCGGCGATCGCGCGGGCGGTGGCCGGGTGGTCCCCGGTGATCACCACCGGGGTGATGCCCGCCTCCCGGCAGGCTGCGACGGTGGCCCCGGCCACCTCCTTGGGCGGATCGCTCAGCGCCGCCAGCCCCAGCAGCCGCAGCCCGCTCTCGGCCTCCTCCCAGCGGCCGGGTTCCCCGTCGAGCGGGCCGGACGCCACGGCCAGGACGCGGTAGCCCTCCGCCGACAGCGCGGCGGCCTCGCGGTGGGCGCGCTCCAGCCGCAGGGGCGTCTCGTCCAGGAGCGAGCCGTTCAGGACCGCCTCGGGGGCGCCCTTGAGGCACACCAGGCGCCCGCCGGAGGGCTCCCGGTGAACGGTGGTCATGCGCTTGCGCAGGCTGTCGAAGGGCACCTCGCCGATCCGGGGGCGGGCGCGCAGCACCCCGTCGCGGTCCAGGCCGGCCTTGGCGGCCGCGGCCAGCAGCGCCGCCTCGGTGGGATCCCCGAGCGCACTCCAGCGCTCCTCGCCCTCGTGCGGGGGGCGCAGCGCGGCGTCATTGCACAGCACGGCGGCGGTCAGCAGGGCCCGTACGGCCTGTGCCGTCGCGGGGGCGGGCCGCCCGTCCGCGTCCTCGCCGCTGCCACCGCCACCGCTGCCACCGCCGTCGGACAGCATCTCGCCGGCCGGCTCGTAGCCGCCGCCGGTGAGGCGGACGGTGCCCCGGGGCGTCCACACCCGCTCCACGACCATGCGCCCCTCGGTGAGGGTGCCGGTCTTGTCGGTGGCCAGCACGGTGACCGAGCCGAGGGTCTCCACCGCGGGCAGCCGCCGCACCAGCGCGTTGCGGGCTGCCATCCGCCGGGCGCCGAGGGCCAGGGCGAGGGTGACGACGGCGGGCAGCGACTCGGGGACGGCGGCCACGGCCAGGCTGATCGCGGTGACGGCCATCGTCTCCAGCGACTGGCCGCGGGCCAGGCCCAGCAGCAGCACCAGCAGGCACAGGGCCACCGTGACCGCGGCGAGCACCCGGCCCAGGCCGGCCAGGCGGCGCTGGAGCGGGGTGGGGTCGCGGCGGGGACGCAGCAGGGCGGCGATGCGGCCCAGCGCGCTGTCCGCTCCGGTGGCGGTGACGGTTGCCACCGCCCGGCCGCGTACGACGACGGTGCCCGCCCGCAGGGCGCCGGCCTCCGGCCCGCCGGCCCGGGCGTCCTTGTCCACGGGCACGGACTCGCCGGTCAGCGCGGACTCGTCCACCGTCAGCGCCCAGGAGCGCAGCAGCCGCGCGTCCGCCGGGACGATGTCGCCCTCGCCGAGCAGGAGTACGTCGCCGGTCACCACCTCGGCCGAGGGCACCTCCCGTTCGGTGCCGCCGCGCACCACCCGGGCCACGGGGGCGGACATGGCGGTCAGCGCCGCGACGGCGTTGTCGGCGCGCACCTCCTGGGCCACGCCGACGCCCGTGTTGGCGACGATCACCAGGGCGATGACGGCGGTGTCGCCGTGGTCCCCGGTCAGCAGCGTCAGCGCCACCGCGCCGAGCAGGACCAGGATCAGCGGGTCGCGCAGCTGTGCGGCCACCCGCGCCCGCAGCGGTGTGCCCGGGGACCGTCCCACCTCGTTGCGGCCCCCTTCCGCCAGCCGCCGGGCGGCCTCCTCCTCGGTGAGGCCGTCCGGTCGCGCGGCGGGAGGGGCGGGCGGGTCCTGCATGGTCTGCTCCGGTTCGTCACGGCGGATGCCCGGCGGACCGCGCGGGTCCCGCGCGGTCCGCCCGATCAGGAGTCCGGCCCGATCAGTACAGCGAGGCGGGCCAGGTCAGCGTCACGGCCAGGACGACGCCCGCGTCCAGCGCGATGCCCAGCAGCAGCCACGGGTTGAACCAGAGCACCTTCAGCACCAGCCCGCCCGCCGCCGCCACCACGGCCGCGGGCGCCCACCAGCCGGCGTCCGCCAGCAGGGCCACGCCCGCGATGGCGTACAGCAGGGCCGTGACCGCGGCCAGTGCGGTCGACGCGGCCCTGGAGGTCTCCTCGGTCACATGGGCCGCGGCCAGCGCCCAGGAGTGGCCGGGAGCGAAGGGCGGCGGGTTGTCCGGGTCCGGCGGCGTCACCCAGACCCTGAAGTGCACCAGGGCGTGCGTGAGGAGGAGGATCACCACCAGCGCCCTGATCACGGCGCGGGCTCCGGTTCCCTGCCGCCCTGGTCCAGCCGGAAGGGCGGGTAGGCGTCCGTCATCAGCGCCGCGTAGACCGTCACCCGCAGCACCCAGCGGTTGAGCCCGACCAGCAGGTCGAACAGGCCCCGGGGATAGGTGTCGGTGAAGGCCTTGGCGATGATCGCGAAGAACGCCAGGACCATGATGAGCCCCGCGGACCAGAACCCCTGCTCCTCCATGCCTCCGCCACTGCCTCCGCCGGCGAGGAAGGCGACCACGATGTAGTGCGGGATCGCCAGCAGCCACCACTTCACCAGCACCAGGCCGCGCGAGAGCCGCCCGGGGTAGTCGATCTCCAGCCGCGCCGGGTAGTCCGGTTCCGGGCCCAGGCCGAAGGGCGGGTAGCGGTCGGTGGCGAACGCGCTGGTGGAGTAGAAGGCCACCCGCCAGCTCCAGCGCAGCACACCGGTGTTGAAGTCGAACAGCGGCCTGGGGTAGCGGGCGGTGAACAGGATCGCGAAGAACGCGATCACGGTCACCACGAAGAACGCGATCCACAGGAAGAACAGCACGACGAAGTGCGGGATCAGCAGGATCCACTTCACCAGCCACAGCCACCTCGACAGCGGCCGGTCCAGCTCCGCCTCCACCGTCACGGGCCGGCGGGCTCCGGTTGCCGCCATGGAGAACACGGTGATCAGCTCCTTCGTTCTGTGGTGTCCGCGGGCGCTCAGGGACTGCCGGGGGCCGGGCGCAGGGAGTGTGCGACGGTGTCGGCGAAGGCGTCGACCGCCTCCCAGTCGCGGTAGTCGCCGTAGCGCAGGCCCATCGCCCGGAAGACCGCGCGTCCGGGACCGGGCAGGTGCTCCGGTGCGACGACCCCGGAGAACATGGCGTGGCCGCGGGGGGAGAGATCGGCCAGGACCTCCTCGGTCACCTTCGGCTCCTCCTTGGCGGCCATGGGCTTCCACGGGCCGCGCAGGGCCGCGGGCATGCCGACGCTGAAGATCCACACCGGCCGGCCGGCCAGCAGCTCCCGGTGGGTGTGGACGAATCCGGTGGCCTCCGGCAGCCAGGCCATTCCGTGGACGGCGCTGCCCAGCACGTAGGCGTCGTAGCCGCCCGCGTCGCCCACCGCGTCCAGGGACGCGGTCTCGGCCCCGACGCCCCGCTCGGCCAGCCGGGCGGCGATGCGCTCGGCGATCTCGCGAGTGGAGCCGTGGGCGCTGGCGTATCCCACCAGTACGGTCATGTCGTCTCCTCCTCGCCCCGGCCCCCGCTCCGCTCCCCGCCGAGCGGGACCGGCACGACCAGCACCGGGCAGCCGGCGTGGTGGAGCAGGGAGTGCACCACCGGGCCCAGCCGCATCGCCAGCCGACCGCGCCTCCGGTGGACGGCGACCACCACCACGTCCGCCGCCTCGCTGGCCTCGACCAGCGCGTGGGCGGCGGCGCCGTTGACGGCCCTGACCTCCGCGCGCACCTGCGGATAGCGGCCGCGGAACGGGCCCAGCACCCCTTCGGCCGCGGCCGTCTCGGCGCGCGCGACCCGGGCGACGTCCTCGCGCCGCGGGCTGGTGGGCACCAGCGGCTCCCCCGGCGGGGCGAGGTGGCGGTAGACCCAGGCGTGCAGCGCCACCAGACGCGCGTCCCGGGAGGCGGCCTCGCGGAAGGCCAGATCGACCGCGTCGGCGTCGGCCTCGCCCTCCACACCCAGCAGCACGGTGTCGTGGGGGACGCGGTTGTGCTCCGGCGGCAGGTCGCCGCGCACCACCAGCAGCGGCCCGGCGGTGTGCGCGGCGACGCGCAGACCCACCGATCCCAGCAGCAGGCCGGTGAAGCCGCCCAGCCCGCGGGAGCCGATCACGGTGAGCGCGGCCCGGTGGCTCAGGCGCACCAGGGCGTCCGGGGCGTCCTCGTCCACGGCCGAGGCCACCACCTCCAGCCCCGGGGCCAGGCGCCGGGCGTGCCCGGCGGCCGACTCCGCCAGCGCCCGGGCGTCCTCGCGGGAGGGGGTGTGGGCCGCCGGTTCCGCCCCGGTCTGCGGGAGCGCGGCCCAGGGGCGGCCGTGCACGACCTGAAGCGGCACCCCGCGGCGCCGGGCCTCGGCCGCCGCCTGCTCCAGCGCCAGCTCGGCGTGCCGGGAGCCGTCCACCCCGACGGCCACATGGCCCCGGGGTCCGGCTGTGTTGACCTCCATCGGTCGCTCCTCCCGTTTCGCCGTACGGCGCGGGCATCTCGCCCGCCTTACTCCAGCCTTACCGGAAAAGTCCTTTTCCGCCTGGGGTCGGCCGCCCTTCCGGTGGGCCGGCCGGCCCCGGACGCAGCACATCCGCCCGGGGCCGCTCCCGCCCGGCACCCGTGCGGGCACCGGGCCGGGAGCGGCCCCGGGTCACGCGGTCGTCGACCGCGCGCGTCCGGGAGCCAGGGCCGCACGGGCCGCCTCCAGACGAGCGACGGGCACCCGGAAGGGCGAGCAGGAGACGTAGTCCAGCCCCACCTGGTGGAAGAAGTGCACGGAGTCGGGATCGCCGCCGTGCTCGCCGCACACCCCCACCTTCAGGCCCGGCCGGGCGGCCCGGCCCTCCTCCACCGCGATCCGCACCAGTCGGCCCACGCCCTGCCGGTCGAGCGTCTCGAACGGCGAGTCCCGCAGGATGCCCCGCTCCAGGTAGGCGGAGAAGAACGACGCCTCCACGTCGTCGCGCGACAGCCCCCAGGTGGTCTGGGTCAGATCGTTGGTGCCCAGGGAGAAGAACTCGGCCTCGGCCGCGATCCGGTCCGCGGTCAGCGCGGCCCTGGGCAGCTCGATCATCGTGCCGACCGGGCAGGCGACCTCCACGCCCGTCTCCCGGGAGACCTCGGCCAGCACGGCGTCCACCTCCTCGCGCACCAGCCGCAGCTCGGCGGAGGTGTCCACCAGCGGCACCATGATCTCCGCCCGCGGGTCGCCGCCGTCGCGCAGCCGCCGTGCCACGGCCTCGCCCACCGCCCGCACCTGCAGGGCGATCAGCCCCGGCACCACCAGGCCCAGCCGCACCCCGCGCAGCCCCAGCATCGGGTTGTGCTCGTGCATGCGCTCCACCGCGCTCAGCAGCCGCACGTCGTGCGGGTCGGGCTCGCCCCCGGCCGCCTCGGCGGACGCCACCCGCACCGCCAGCTCGGTGTGGTCGGGCAGGAACTCGTGCAGCGGCGGGTCCAGCAGGCGGATGGTCACCGGCAGGCCGTCCATCGCCTCCAGCATGGCGGTGAAGTCCTCGCGCTGCGGCGGCAGCAGCGCCGCCAGCGCCTTCTCGCGTCCGGCGTCGTCCTCGGCCAGGATCATCGCCTCCACCAGCCGCCGCCGCTCGCCCAGGAACATGTGCTCGGTGCGGCACAGGCCGATGCCCTGAGCGCCGAAGCGGCGGGCGCGGGCGGCGTCCTCGGGCGTGTCGGCGTTGGCCCGCACGCCCAGACGGCGCGTGGCGTCGGCGTGCTCCATCAGCCGGGCCACCGCGTCGACCACGCCCGGTCGCCGCTCCCCCGTCTCGAAGTACCGCATCACCGGGGAGCCCACCAGGGGCAGCTCGCCCAGGTAGACGGCGCCGGCCGACCCGTCCACGGAGACCGTCTCGCCCTCGGCGACCACCGTGCCGCCCACGGTGAAGCGGCGCGCGGCGACGTCGATCTCCACGGCCTCCGCGCCGCACACGCACACCCGGCCCATCCCCCGGGCCACCACGGCCGCATGGCTGGTCTTGCCGCCCCGGCTGGTCAGGACCGCCTGGGCGGCCACCATCCCCGGCAGGTCGTCGGGCGTGGTCTCGCCGCGCACCAGCACCACCTTCTCCCCGGCCGCCGCCCGGCGGGCGGCCTCGGCCGAGTCGAAGACCACCGCCCCGAAGGCCGCGCCGGGGGACGCCGGCACCCCGCGGGCCAGCGGGGTGCCGGCCCCGGCAGTGTCGAAGCTCGGGAACATCAGCCGGGCGAGCTGCTCGCCGCTCACCCGGTCCAGGGCCTCGTCCCAGCCGATCGTCCCCTCGTCCGCGAGCTGGGCGGCGATGCGGAAGGCGGCCTCGGCGGTGCGCTTGCCCACCCGGGTCTGGAGCATCCACAGTTTGCCGCGCTCGATGGTGAACTCGATGTCGCACAGATCCCTGTAGTGGTTCTCCAGGGTCTCCATGATCCGCATGAGCTGCTCGTAGGACTTCTTGTCGATCGTCTCCAGCTCGGCCAGCGGCACGGTGTTGCGGATGCCGGCGACGACGTCCTCGCCCTGGGCGTCGGCGAGGTAGTCGCCGTAGACCCCCTGGAGGCCGGTGGCCGGGTCGCGGGTGAAGGCCACACCGGTGCCGGAGTCGGGGCCGAGGTTGCCGAAGACCATCGTCTGGACGTTGACGGCCGTGCCCAGGTCCTCGGGGATGTGCTCGCGGCGGCGGTAGACGCGGGCGCGCTCGATGTTCCACGAGGAGAACACCGCGCGCACCGAGCGCCGCAGCTGCTCGGCCGGGTCCTGCGGGAACTCCTCGCCCGTCCGCTCGCGCACGATGCGGCGGAAGTCCTCCACCAGCAGCCGCCGCTGCCCCGGGTCGGGCCGGCGGGCCAGTGCCCCGGCGAACAGGGCCCCGTCGATCCCCATCACCGTGGTGCCGAACATCTGGATCAGCCGCCGGTAGGAGTCCCAGGCGAAGTCCTCGTGCCCGGAGGTGCGGGCCAGCCCGTGCACGGAGGCGTCGTTCAGCCCGATGTCGAGGATCGTCTCCATCATCCCCGGCATGGAGTAGCGCGCGCCGGAACGCACCGACAGCAGCAGCGGGTCGTCCGGATCGCCCAGCCTCCGCCCGGCGGCCCGCTCCAGCGCCGCCAGGTGCCCGGCCATCTCCTGCTCCAGCCCCTCGGGCTCGGCACCGGTGGCCAGATAGGCCCGGCACGCCTCGGTGGTGACGGTGAAACCGGGCGGCACGGGCAGCCCGATACGGGTCATCTCGGCGAGATTGGCGCCCTTGCCCCCGAGCAGGTCGGCCTGCTCCCGGCCCCCCTCGGTGAAGTCCTGGACGTAGCGGACCATCTGTGGTGCCTCCTCAGCGGCTCGGCGCCCGCGCGGGCCGGGCCCGGCGGCGGAGCACCTCGGTGGATGTGGGTCGCGGACCCGGTGCGGGAGCCTGCCGCGAGGGCCGGCCCGCCGCACCGGGTCCGGCTCAGTCGTGCGGTACGACGGCCACCGGCGCCGGCGAGTGGTGCATCAGGGCGTGGGTGACCGGTCCGGTGTGGAAGCCCAGCCGGGCGCGGCGGTTACGGCGCCCCACCACCAGCAGGGAGGCGTTCTCGGCGGCCTCCAGCAGATGGTGGGCGGCCCTGCCGACCACGGCCTGCGGCCGCACCTCCACCTCCGGGTGGCTCTCCCGCCAGGGGGCCAGCACCCGGGTCAGGGCGTCGGACTTCTCCTCGGCCAGGTCGTCGATCAGATGGGGGTTCACGGCCACCGGGTTGATGCCGTACACCGGCGGCGGGTCCCAGCCGTGGACGACCGTCAGCGGCACCCCGCGCCGGGCGGCGGCGTCGAAGGCGAACTCCAGCAGTTCCTCGCGCGGCCTGGTCAGATCCAGTCCCACCACCACGTCACCGGTGTCCTGCTCGGCGGTCCCGGCCCGCACCAGCACCACCGGGCACCCCACGTGCGCCACGGTGGACAGCGCCACCGAGCCCACCAGGAAGCCCGTCAGCGTCCCCCGGCCCCGCGAGCCCAGGACCAGCAGTTCCGCCTCGCCCACCGAATCCCTGATCGCCTCGGCCGGGCGGCCGGTCAGCCGCTCCACGGCGACCTCCAGCGGGGGGTGCTTGCGGGCCAGGTCGGAGGCCGTCTCGTCCGGCAGCGCCTCCCACCGCTCCCGCGCCTCCGGGTCCATCCCGGACAGCACCCTCGGGTGGGAGTCGTTCTCCCTCACGTGCAGGAGCCGCAGCGGCAGCGTGCGGCGCAGCGCCTCGCGGGCCGCCCACTCGGCAGCGGCCAGGCTCTCGCGCGAGCCGTCCAGGCCCACGGTGACGGTGCGGGTCATGGTGTGTACCTCCAAAGCCTTCCCTGCGGAGCGGTCGTCCGCTCCACCTCCAGGCTGCGGCCGGGTACCCGCCACCGCGAGGGGACACAGGTCCCGACGGGTGGGACCGACCGGCCTGCCGGGCCGCCTTGCCCGCCCGGCCCGGGCCGAACGGCCCTGCGCCGGGCCCCTGCCGGCCCTGGGAGCCGCCCGGCTCCCGTACGACCCTGGAAACCGAGGCAGAAGGAGAGGGGACCGGCCATGACGGGCACCACCGGCACCACCGGAACAGCGGACACCACGGGCGCGGCGCCCACCGTACGGCCGGCCCACGCGCTGCTGGCCGACGGCCGGACCGTGGAGATCCGCCCCGCCCGCCCCGAGGACCGCACCGGCGTCGAGGGCCTGTACGAGCGGATGTCGCCCGAGAACCTGCGCCTGCGGTTCTTCGGCTCCGGCCGCGAGCTGGGCAGGCAGGCCGCCTGCCGCGTCTGTGCCCCGCGCCGCCCCGGCAGCCTGGCCCTGCTGGCCCTCCACGAGGCGCGGCCCGTGGGGATCGCCGAGTACGAGGGCGGGGACGGGAGCGGGGGCGCGGGCCGCACCGCTGAGGTCGCGCTGGCGGTCACCGACGAGTTCCGCCACCGCGGCGTGGGCACCCTGCTACTCGAACACCTCGTCCACGCCGCTCGCGCCGCCGGCATCACCGCCTTCACCGCCGGAGCCCTGGCCGACAACCACGCGATGCAGAAGGTCTTCGCCGACCTCGGGCTGCACACCACCCGCCGCTACGACTCCGGCGAGGTGCGCTGGACCATCCGGCTGGACCCCGACGAGCACTACCTGACCGCCGTCGACGAGCGCGCCCGCACCGCCGACGCCGCCAGCCTCCGCCCGCTGCTGCGCCCCCGCTCCCTCGTCGTGGTCGGCGCCGGCGGACCGGAGGGGGAGGCGGGCCGCACCGTCCTGCGCAACCTGCGCCGCGCCGGCTTCACCGGACGCCTGCTGGCCGTCGCCCCCGGCACACGGTCCGTCGAGGGCGTCCCCGCCCACCCGTCGGTGACCGCCCTGCCCAAGGCGCCCGAGCTGGCCGTCCTGGCCCTCCCCGCCCACGAGGTCCCCGAGACCGCCGAGCAGTGCGGCAAGACGGGGGTGCGCGCCCTGGCCGTCCTCGGCCCCCGCCTCGACGCCACCCGGGGCGCCGCCCTGCTGGCGGCCTGCCGGCGCCACGGCATGCGCCTGCTCGGCCCCCACTCGCTGGGCGCCGCCAACACACCGAGGACGACGTCCGCCTGGCGGCCGTCCCCACCGCCTCACCCCCCGCCCCTGGCACCGCCGGGGTGGCCGTGCAGTCCGGCGGGGTCGGTGCCGCCCTGCTGGGCGGGCTGGCCCGCCTGGGCATCGGCGTCTCCACCTTCGCCTCCCTGGGCGACAAGTACGACGTCAGCGGCAACGACATGCTCCGGTGGTGGGAGGGCGACGGCCGCACCGATCTGGCCCTGCTCCACCTGGAGTCCTTCGGCAACCCGCGCGCCTTCTCCCGCACCGCCCGCCGCGCCCCCCTGCTGCTCGGACGCCGCGGCACGCCGGTGGACCTGGAGGCACTGGAGCAGATCCTGCTGCGCCTGTCGCGGATGGCCTGCGACCTGCCCGGACTCGCCGAGGCCCACCTCGGCCCGGTCATCGCCCGCCCCGACGGCGCCACCGCCGTCGGCACCCGCGTGCGCCTGCTGCCCAGGCGCGCCCACGACCCACACCTGCGCCGGCTGCGCTGACAGGCCGCCGGAAAGAGAACACGGAGGACGCCATGAAGCACAAAGTGGTCGGCGCCGTCATGACGATCGACGTCGTCAAGGCCCACCCGACGACACCCTTCAAGCAGATCGCCCACCTGCTCACACGGCACGGCATCAGCGGCCTGCCCGTCGTGGACGGCGACGACAAGGTCCTCGGCGTCGTCTCCGAGACCGACCTCCTGGCCCACCAGGCGCGCCAGGGCTCGGACGGCACCCCGCCCAGGGGGCGCCCCGGCCGTCGCTGGGCCGCCGCCGGACGTCCGCTGACCGCCGGCGAGCTGATGACCTCCCCCGCCGTCACCGTCCACGCCCTGGACTCCGTGGCACGCGCGGCCCACACCATGGTCGCCCACGGCGTCCAGCGGCTGCCGGTCCTGGACGAGGAGGAGCGGCTGGTCGGCATCGTCACCCGCCGCGACCTGCTCGGCGTCTTCCTCCGCCCGGACGCCGACATCCGCGCCCAGGTCGTCGACGAGGTCCTGATCCGCTCCCTGTGGCTGTCCCCGGACACCGTCTCCGTCTCCGTAGCCGAAGGCGTGGTCACCCTCACCGGACAGGTCGAGCGGCGCAGCGAGATCCCCGTCGCCACCGCCCTCATCCGCCGCCTCGACGGCGTGGTCGACGTCGTCAGCCGCCTGACCTACCGCCTGGACGACTCACGGCTGCGGCCCGAGGAACCCGCTCTGCACGGCCTCGCCGACCGCTGGCTGCGCAACCACTGACACACCCGCCGGCACGAAGTCGGCACGAAGCCGGCCCCTCCGGGCACCCGGAAGGGCCGGCAACACACAGGAAGGCGATCACGATGGCACCACCGCACGTACTCGTCGCCTACGGCTCGAAGAACGGCTCCACCGCGCAGATCGCCCAGTGGATCGGCCAGGATCTGCGGGACAGCGGCCTGACCGCCGACGTCCTGCCCGCCGCGGAGGCCGCGGCCCTCGGCGGCCTCGACGCCTACGACGCCGTCCTGCTGGGCTCCGGCCTGTACGCGGGTCGCTGGGTCGGGGAGGCCACCCGCTTCGCCCGGCGCAGGCGCCACGCGCTGGCGCGGCTGCCGGTGTGGCTGTTCAGCAGCGGTCCGCTGGACGCCTCCGCCGAGGAGCGCGACATCCCGCCCGCCCCCGGCGCCGCGCGTGTGGCCGCCCTGATCGACGCGCGCGGCCACACCACCTTCGGCGGCCGGCTGGGCGAGGACGCGCGCGGCTTCATCGCCCGGCAGATCGTCAAACAGGGCAAGGGCGGCGACTTCCGCGACCGCGAGCACATCCGCCGGTGGGCGCGCTCGGTCGCCGCCGAACTCACCGGGGCGGCCCGGAACACCTGATCGCCCGGAAGCCGCCGTGGTCCTGTGCCGCCTCCCGCGCGCGAGGCGGCACAGGACCACGCCACAGGACACGGCCGAGGCCCGGCCCCCGGACGTATCCCGGAAGCCGGACCGGGAACACCGGGCCCAAGGCCGCGGCCCGGCCGGTTGCCCGGCTGGGCCGCTCCCTCCTCGCCCCCGGCTCCTCAGCCGATCACGATGTCCACCCGCGGCGGCTGCCGCAGCGAGTTGTGCACCGTGCAGTGCTCCACCACCGCCGCCAGCGCCCGGGCGCGCGTCTCCCCGACGTCCTGCGGCAGCACCACGCGCAGCCGCACCTCCCCCACCCGCGCCGGCCGGTCGGCGGTCATCTCGTACTCCGTCTCCACCCGCAGCCCCTCGCGCGGCAGCCCGTGCCTCGCCAGATAGCGGCCCGCGTAGAAGCCCACGCACGACGCCAGCGAGGCGACGAACAGGTCCACGGGAGCGGGCCCCAGCCCTTCCCCGCCGGCCTCCGGCGGCTGGTCCACGGTGAACTCGTGACCGCGCACCGAAATCCGGTAGGCGTCACCCCCCGACAGGGCCACCGCCACCTTCTCCATGACGCACCTCCTTGACATCGCCCCCAGTCAACCGCCCTGCCGCACCGCCGCGACAGGGGCCGACCGGACGCGCCCGGGGACCGTACGGACCCGGGAAGCGGGGCCGTACGGCCACCTGGACCGGTCGGCGGCCGGAACGGGACCAACGGCACTGCCCCGCCACAAGGACGCCGGGACAGCCTGGTGGCGGCCGGAACGGGAGGAGCACCCCATGCCACCCACCACACTCGACGCGATCGTCCTGGAGAACCTCGTCTCCGCCGCCGTGGCCGCACCGTCGATCCACAACACCCAGCCCTGGCGCTACCGCCTGGACCCCGCCACCTCCACCCTGGAGGTACGCGCCGCCGCGGGGCGGGGACTGCGCCACACCGACCCCGTCGGACGGGCCCTGCACGTCTCCGTCGGCGCCGCCGTGTTCAACCTCCGCGTGGCGGTGGCCCGCACCGGCTGGGAGCCGTCCGTACGGCTGCTGCCCCGCCCCGGCGAACCGGACCTGCTGGCCTCCGTGCGCCCGGTCGGGGCCGGCGCCCCGGACCCGCGCCACCGCCCCGACCTGTACGCCGCCCTGTGGCGCCGGCACAGCAGCCGCTTCCCCTTCTCGCCCCACCGCCCGCCCGCGGAGCTCCTGCGCGAACTGGCCGCCGCCGCCCGCGCCGAAGGCGCCTCGCTGTGGTTCCCCGGCGCCCGGGACACCGCCCGGATGATGCGTCTGACCGCCGCGGCCGAACGCCGCAACGCCGAGACCGACGAGCGCCGCGCCGAGAACCGCGCCTGGATGCGCGAGGGGGCCCACGACGGGCTCCCCGGCCCCGCCCTGGGCGCACGCGACGCCACCGGGCGCCTGCCGCTGCGCGACTTCTCCGGCGTCGGGGCGGCCGGCGCCCTCACGGCCCGGTTCGAGACCGGGCCCACCGCCGCCGTCCTGGCCACGGCCCGCGACCGGCGCGCGGACTGGCTCCGCGCCGGGCAGGCCCTGGAGCACGTCCTGCTGGTCGCCACCGCCCACTCGGTGCGGACCTCGCTGCTGCACCAAGCCCTGGAGTGGCCGGACCTCAGGATGTCCCTGCAGCGCGTCACCTCCGGCCCGCGGTACGTCCAGATGCTCGTCCGCCTCGGCTACGGCCCCGAGGGACCGGCCACACCGCGCCGGCCGGTGCGGGAGGTGCTGGAGGCGGGAGCCTGAGCGCGCCATCCGGGGGCCGCGGTCCCGGCTCCCGGGTTCCGCCTCTCAGGCCCCGTCCAGCGGCACCCGCCACACCAGGCGGGAGCCGCCGGACGGCGGTCTCTCCACCAGCAGCTCGCCGCCGAGCTTCTCGGCCCGCTCCGCCAGGTTCACCAGCCCGCTGCGGCGGCCGCCCTCCGGGATGCCCACCCCGTCGTCGGCCACCGTGGCGGTCAGGGAACCTCCCGCCACCACCAGCGAGACCTCGGCCACCGCGGCCCGCGCGTGCCGCGCCACGTTCGACAGCGCCTCGGCCAGCACCGCCACCACGTGTTCGGCCACGGCAGGCGGCACATCGGTGTCCACCAGCCCCTCCATGCGCAGGGTCGGGGTGAAGCCCAGGTTCCCCACGGCCTCCTCCACCAGCCGGGCCACCCGCACCCGCAGCCCCTGCTGCCGGGAGCGGCCGTCCCCGTGGCTGCGCAGGCCGAAGATCGTCGACCTGATGATCTTGATGGTCTCGTCCAGGTCGTCCACGGCCCGCAGCAGCCGCTCGCTCGCCTCCTGGTGTTGGACGAAGCGCACCGCGCTCTGCAGCGTCATACCCGTGGCGAACAGCCGCTGGATGGCCAGGTCGTGCAGATCGCGGGCGATGCGGTCGCGGTCCTCCAGCAGGGCCACCTGCTCGGCCGCCCGGCGCCGCTCCGCCAGCTCCATGGCCACCGCGGCCTGTCCGGAGAAGGACGCCAGCGGCGCCGTCTCCGTCTCCGTGAACGGCGCGCGCCGCTCCCGGCGCGCCAGCAGCAGCACACCGCGCACCCCGTCGCCGGCGCCCATCGGCACCGCCACCGTCGGGCCCATGCCCTTCCAGCGCTCCGTACCGGCCGAGATACGGGAGTCGTTCGCGATGTCGACGCTGGTGATCGCCTCGCCGGCGGCCAGCGCCGCCCCCACGAACGATCCCTCCTCGGGCAGCACCAGTCCGCGGAACGCCTCTCCGCCCTCCCCCTTCGCCAGCACCACCTGGAGGTTGCCGGTGTCCTCCAGCGGCAGGGCCAGTACGCCCAGGTCGGCGGCGAGGATGTGGCGCGCGTGGTCGACGACCAGCGCCAGCACCTCCTGCTCGTCCACCCCGGACAGCAGCCCGGCGGTGATCTCGGCGTTGGCCTCCATCCAGCGCTCGCGGTTGCGGGCCTGCTCGTAGAGGCGGGCGTTCTCGATGGCCACGCCCGCCGCCACGGCGAGGGTGGACAGCACCGCCTCGTCCTCGGCGTCGAACTCCGCCCCGCCCCGCTTCTCGGTCAGGTAGAGGTTGCCGAAGACCTCCTCGCGCACCCGGATCGGCACGCCCAGGAAGGAGTGCATCGGCGGGTGGTTGGGCGGGAAGCCCGAGGAGTTGCGGTGCTCGGCCAGCTCCGGGATGCGCAGCGGCTCCGGGTGGCGGATCAGCTCGCCCAGCAGCCCGTGGCCCGACGGCAGCGGGCCGATGGCGTCGACCGTCTCCGCCTCGATGCCCACCGGGATGAACTGGGAGAGCCTGCCGTCCTCGCCGATGACGCCGAGGGCGCCGTACTCGGCGTCGACCAGCAGCACCGCGGCCTCCACGATCCGCTGGAGGGCGTGGGACAGCTCCAGCTCCTGCCCCACCGACATCACGGCCTCGAGCAGGCTGTGCACCCGGTCCCGGGTGCCGCGCACCGCGTCGACGCGAGCCTGCAGCTCGTCCAGCAACTCGTCCAACTGCAGCCGAGGCAGACGCCCTGCGTCCTTCTCGCTCCCCATGCCCACCGGCTCCTTCCATCAGGCTCCAGAGCCTTTGACCAAAGGTATCGGTTCACCCGGGCGGACCGCTGCCCCGCCTCGGGGTGCCCGGCCCAGGGCGCCCATCTCGGCCTCTGAGTCTGTATTACGAACTGCTTGGCACATTATTAACTGTCTCTTGCGAGGAATCCTGGCCCTTCAGGGCCGGGAGGAATCGCATCCTTGACCTGGGCGGCGCGCAGCGCCGCCGTTCACTCCGGTCGTTTCTGGTTCTCGATGTACTCGCGGATGATCTCCAGGGGGGCGCCTGCGCAGGAGGCGGCGAAGTACGACGGGGACCAGAAGTGGCTGCCCCACAGGTACTGGCGGACGTGTGGCTCGAACTCTTTCCGCAGATAGTGCGCCGAGACTCCCTTGAGCCGGTTGACCAGGGTGGAGATCGACAGCTTCGGCGGGTAGTGCACGAGCAGGTGGACGTGGTCGTCCTCGCCATTGAACTCCCGCAAGGTCGCGTCCAGCTTGGTGCAGACGTCCCGCATGACCTCTTCGCAGCGCGTGAGCATCGTGTCGGTGAGGACGCCGCGCCGGTACTTCGTGACAAAGACAAGACGCACATGAAGATCGAAGACGACGCTACGACCCCGGCGTAGATTGGGGTCTGGTTCCCATCGGGGTGACATAGGCAAAACGTTATAGTGATCACGTGAAGTTGGTTGTGCAGGTGAAGCTGCTCCCGGACGAGGCCACCGAGGCCGCGCTCCGGGAGACGCTGCGTCTGTGCAACCGCGCCGCGAACCACGCCTCACGGCGCGCATTCGACACCGGCATCACGGGCAAGACCTCCCTCCAGCGCCTGGTGTACGGAGACCTGAAGGGGGCGGGCCTGTCCGCGCAGCCCGCGATCCACGTCACGCGGAAGGTCGCCGGGGCCTATGCCACGCTGAAGGCGAACCTGAAGGCCGGGAACTACGGCCGCGAAGGATCGAAACACCGCGCGGCCGCCGAGTCCAGGCCGATCCGTTTCCGCAAGGACGCGGCCCAGCCGTTCGACGACCGCTGCCTGTCCTGGCAGACCGACGCCCGCACCGTGTCCATCTGGACCACCCGCGGACGCTCCGGGCGTATCCCGTTCGAGGCCTCCGCCGACCAGATGAAGACGCTTACCGAGCACCGCCGTGGCGAGAGCGACCTCGTGCACCGGGGCCGCAACTGGTACCTGTACGCCACCTGCGAGGTGCCCGAGGCCGACCCGATCGAGCCAGACGGGTTCCTCGGCGTCGATTTGGGAATCGCGAACATCGCGACCACCAGCGACGGCACCGTCCACGCGGGCAAGCACCTGAACCAGGTCCGGCACCGCAACCGCCGACTCCGGCAGCGCCTCCAGACCAAGGGGACGAAGTCCGCCAAGCGGCTGCTGCGCAAACTCTCCGGCCGCGAGGCCCGCTTCGCGGCCGACACCAACCACCGCATCTCCAAGCAGATCGTGACCGAGGCTGAACGCACCTCGCGCGGCATCGCCCTGGAAGACCTGGGCGGCATCCGCGAGAGGGTACGGCTCCGCAAGCCCCAGCGGGTCACGCTGCACACCTGGAGCTTCGCCCAGCTCGGCGCGTACATCGCTTACAAGGCGCTCCGGGCGGGTGTGCCGGTGGTCTGCGTGGACCCGCGCTACACCTCGCAGGGGTGTTCGGCGTGCGGCCACATCGACAAGAAGAACCGGCCCGCACAGGCCATCTTCTGCTGCACGTCGTGCGGCTTCGCTGAGCACGCCGACGTGAACGCAGCCCGCAACATCGCCGCGCGCGGTGTCGCGGGCTGGGCAGTGAGTCACGCTGCCGACGACGCGGCCTGACCCGTACCCACCAGGCACGGGACAGAGCTGCAAGCTCGGCCCTTCAGGGCCGAGAAGTTGACACGGATGAGGGCGGGCTGTCCCCCCGTGCTCGGCCCATCGGGTGAACTACGGCGCCCCGGAGGCAGGCACCGCCGTCCGTCCGGGAAGGTCTCCACCTCGGACAGCCCGGCCCGGGGCCGGGTGCCCGAACACCGGAAAGCGCCCGAGGACACCCGAAGAGCACTGGAGAGATCCATGGAGATGCCCGCTGTGACCGAATGCGCCGTGGAGCCCTGCGCGTACAACAGGGAGCACGCCTGCCACGCGCTCGCCATCACCGTCGGCGACCCCCAGCAGGCCCAATGCGACACGTTCTTCACCGCCCCGCGCAAGGGCGGCAGTCCGGAGGCCGCCGCGCACGTCGGCGCCTGCAAGATGTCGGACTGCCGGCACAACACCGACTTCGAGTGCCAGGCGACCGGCATCTCGGTGGGCGCCCTGCACGGCACGGCCGACTGCCTGACCTACTCCCCGAACTGACCCGCTCCCGAGCCGGCCCGCCGGCCCCGTTCCGCCCGTCACCGGAAGGCCGCGCGGATCTCCTCCTCGGTGGCGGAGTGCGACACCAGGAGCAGCTCGTCGCCGGGCCTCAGCCGCATCTGCGGTGCGGGGACGGTGGGCCGGCCGTCGCGTACGACGGTGGCCACCACGGTGCCGGACGGCAGGCCGACGTCCCCCAGCGGCCGGCCGGCCGCGCGGGAGTGCGGGGTGATCGCCGTCTCGATGACGTCCACGCCCGCTCTGCTCAGCCGCAGCAGCGCCACCGTGTCGGCCGCCCCGGTGGCCTCCTCCACCAGGGAGATCAGCGGGGTGGTCGCGGGGATGGCGGCGTCGACGCCCCAGCGGCCGTCGAACAGCCAGGTGTTCTCCGCGTCGTTGACGCGGGCGACCACGCGCGGGACGGCGAACCGGCGCTTGGCCAGCAGACCGATGACGAGATCGTCCTCGTCCCGGTCCGTGGCGGCGATCAGGACGTCCGCGGTGAGCGCCCTGGCACGCTCCAGGACGGCGGGCTCGCACGCTTCCCCCGCGACCACGCCGACGCCGGCCCGGCCGGCGAGCCCGGCGGCCCGGTCCTCGTCCCGGTCGACGAGGACGACCTCGTTGCGGGCGGCGGCCGGCGCCCGGGCGATCTGCTCGCCCAGGTGCCCGGCGCCCGCGATGAGGACCCTCATGTGCCCAGCTCCCTGTCCAGGAAGCCGCGCAGCCGGTCCAAAGAGGTGGCCGCGACGGCGAAGGAGACCAGATCGCCGGGCTCGGCGCGGGTGCCGTGGGCGGGGACGAGGGAACGGCCGCCGCGGGTGACCTCCACGACGCGGATCTCGCCGTCGACGCCGAGGTCGGTCAGCCGCCTCCCGGTGAGGTGGCCCGGGAGCCGGGAGCGCACCAGCAGCGTCTCGCCGCCGCCGAAGGCGACCTCCGGGACGAGATGGCGGTGCAGCAGCATCCGGTGGATGCGGTGCACCGTCCACTGGACGCCGGCGCTGGTGGGGATGCCCAGCTCACGGCAGATGTCGGCCCGTCCGCTGTCCTCGACGCGGGCCAGGACGACGGGCACCCGGTAGGTGTCCCTGGCCGTCCGCGCGCTGACGATGTTGCGGTTGTCCTCGGAGGCCACAGCGACGAACGCGTCCGCGTGCTCGATGCCGGCGGCCTCCAGCGCGACGCGTGCGTACTCGCCGCCCTGCCGGAACCTCCCGGTGAAGCCGGCCGGCAGCCGGCCGCGCGCCCTGGCCGAGCGGTCGACGACGCGTACGTCGTGGCCCTCGGCGGCCAGTCGGACCGCGAGCGCGGAACCCACCCGCCCGCAGCCGGCGATCACCACCCTCATCGCGCACCGTCCTCCCGTCGCGACTCCCGCCGCGGCCCCCGGTGCGGCGGCTCCCCGCCCCGCCCGGGGTTCCGAAGGTGCGGTGGACGGTGCTCATCAGCTTGCGGGCCGGGTCGAAGGGGTGCTCGGCGACGCGGGGGGCCGCGGCCTCCTCGGCGGCCGGGTCGATCCCGGCCTTGACGGCGGCCACCAGCAGCGCCCCCTCGGTGGTGTCACCCAGGATCCGCCACCCCCGGCGCTCCGCGGGCGGCAGGAGCCGGGCGTCGCAGCACAGGGCCGCCGCGCGCAGCAGCGGGCGTACCGCCGCGGGGTCGTCCACCTCCCCGGCCGGTTCGTAACCCACCCCCGACACCGGGTGGGCCCTCCCGCCGGCCCACACCCGGGTGACGGTCATCTCCGCCCGGGTCAGGGTGCCGGTCTTGTCGGTGCAGATCACGGTGGTGGCGCCCAGCGCCTCCACCGCCAGCGGCTTCTTGACCAGCGCGTGCCGCCGGGCCATGCGCCGCACCCCGATCGCCAGGGACACCGACAGGGTGGCGGGCAGTCCCTCGGGGACAAGGGCGACCATCACCCCCAGCGCGAAGACGAAGCCGGCCACCGGGTCCTGACCGGCGGGCAGGCGTACGGCGAACAGCGCCGCGCCGACGGCCAGTGCCGCGCCCGCCACCCGGCGTGCCATGGAGGCGACCTGGCGCTGCAGCGGCGTCCGCTGCCGGGGCACCGCGGACGCCAGCCGGAAGATCCGTCCGAACTCCGTGGCCGAACCGGTGGCGCACACCGCGGCCTTGGCCGTTCCGGTGACGACGTCGGTGCCCATGAAGACGCGGTTGCGGGCCTCCAGCGGCGGCCCGGGTGCCACGGCGTCGGCGGTGCGGCGCACGGGTGCGCTCTCCCCGGTCAGGGGCGCGTTGTCGACCGATACCTCGTGGGCCTCGGCCAGGCGGCAGTCGGCCGGCACCGCGTCCCCGGCCTCCAGCACCACCACGTCGCCGGGCACCAGTTCGTCCGCGGGGACCTCGCGCCGCTCGCCGCCGCGCAGTACCCGGCTGGTGTGCGGCACCATCGCCCGGAGCGTCTCGGCGGTGCGCTCGGCGGAGTACTCCTGGGCGAAGCCGATGGCCGCGTTGAGCACCACCACGCAGAGGATGGCGACGGCCAGTTGCAGGGTGCCCTCCCGCGGCGGGTCCTGGAGGGCGTGGGCCAGGAAGGTGATCGCCGACGCGACGATCAGGACGACCGCGAACAAGTCGGTGAACTGGGCGGTCAGCAGCCGCCAGGAACCGCGGCGGGCGGCGCGCGGCAGCCGGTTGGGCCCGTACCTCTCGCGCCGTGCGGCGGCCTCGGCCGCGGTCAGGCCGCGCGGGGAGGTGCCCAGCGCGACGTGGACCTGCGCGGCCGGCACCGTCTGCGCCGCGCTCCCGGCCGGGAGGAGGCCGCCCCCAGGGGCTCGGCCCCGGCGCTCATCGGGGCGCGCCGCCGCCGTCCGCGCCGCCCGCGCCGGGCCGGATCTCGGGGAAGGCGGTGCTCATGGTCCTCAGTGTGGGCGCGGCCCGCGGGCGCCGCAATCGCAAGTCCCGCGGGGTTGCGTCCACCGGTCGCGGGTACCGCGTCCCGGGGTACCCGGCTGTGCACCCGGGGCGCGCGGAGGCCGGAGCAGAGGTCTCGAAGGGCGGGCGCCGGAGAGCTTCGGAGAGCGGTGACGACCATGCACGCGGAACTGGGAGACGAGCTGATCATCGAGAGCCCGGCCACGGGCGTCGCCCGGCGGGACGGCGAGATCATCGGGCTGCACCACAGCGACGGGACACCGCCGTACGACGTGCGCTGGTCGGACACCGGCCGGGTGTCGCTGGTCTTCCCCGGGCCCGACGCCCACGTCCGGCATCTGCACCACCGTAAGGGCCCGGGTGTCGCCCCGGGCGCCACGGAGCCGGGCGGACCGTCCGGCGCGGCCGGCCGGGGGTGAACCGGCCGTGGCCCGGCGGGCCCCGGTCCGGCGCGCTAGGGCTCGATGTCGAGCACCTCGCCCGGCGGGCGGCGCGGTGTGCCGGGCCCCGGCGGCCCGTACCCCAGACGCAGCACCAGCTGCACCTGGCCCCGGCCCGACACCGGGTCGCGCAGCGGCCCGCGCAGGTCGGGCCACTCCACGGGCTGGGTGGCCGGCGAGCCGACCAGGCCCTCTCCGGTGGCCAGCAGCAGGACCCGCTCCATGGCCTGCCCCGCCCTCAGCCAGTCGACGGGGCGGTCCTTCACCGTGCTGATCAGGGCGATCTGCGGATGCCGCTCGAAGGTCTCCGAGCGGCGCCCGGGCACGCGCCCGGTGCCCGCGAAGTCCCGTACCGGGGCGCGCCCGTCGAACTTGCGCGGCCCGAAGGCGTACTCGGGGATACCGTCCCCGGCGTCCGCCCCGGCTGTCGTGGCGGACGCGGCGGTTCCGGTGCGGGTCCAGCGGGCCAGGTCCTCCGCCTCGCCGCGGTCGGCGCGGTTGCGGGCCTCGGCCTCCTCCACCAGCTCCAGCACCCACCGCAGATGAATCGGCCCGGGGAAGTCCAGCAGGGCGCCCTCCCGCAGGGCGGCGTCGGACAGCGCGGTGCGCAGTGACCGGGGGATCTCGGTCTCGGCGAACGGCCGGCGGCTGATGTGGCGGCGGTGGACGGCCGGGTGGAGCGCGCCGATCCCCTCCCCGCCGTCCCCGCCGGCCCCGGGGCCCTGCCCGTCTCCGGGGCCGGCCGGACGCACCACGGCGAGCAGGGCGGGGTCGTCCGGGTCCGGCAGCAGCCGGGTCACCGGCCGCAGCCCCTCGTGGGCGAGCGCGACCCTCAGGTTGAACAGGGCCGCGCCGCAGCTGATGTGGAGGGCGCGCCCCTCGGGGTCGGCGTGCGGGAGCGCCCGGCCGAAGTCCGCGCGCACCTGGAGGGCGCCCTCGCTCCTCGGATAGCGGAACCGCCACGGCTGGGTGTTGTGCACGGACGGGGCCGCGGCGGCGTCGCGGACCGCGGCCGTCACCCGTTCGTCGGACATCTCCCGTGTGCTCATCGGGCCTCCCCGCTCCTGACGGCCCGCCGGTCTGCCGGTGCGGACGGCTCCGGAGGGCACGCCCGCGGGCCGGGGGCGTGCCCGGGACTCGGTCGAGCCGGGTATCGAGCCGGATCCCCGGCCGGGGCCGGGGATCCGGGGTCGGCCGGTGTCAGGGGCCGGGGTGCGCCACGCCCTCGATGTCGGTGCGCGCGACGCTCAGCAGCTTCTGCGCCAGGTCGTTCATCGCACGTCCCGCCGCGAGTTCGTCGCCGATCTCGGGGACGTCCCTGTCGTGCGGGTTGCGCCGTGCGACGCCCTGCCCGCTGATCTCCGTGCCCCCGAGGTCCAGTACCGCGTGGGCCTTCGTCGTGCCTTCCTCCTCGAAGAGGTGGAGGCGGACCTTCCAGTCCTGTGTGTGAGCCATCGTCTGCTCCCTGGGGTGGTGCGGGGCCGATGGGGTCCGGATGCGTTCGGCCCGGTCCGTGTGTACGTGCCTGCCGCGGCCCTCCGCGGTCCTCCCGGCGTGGCCGTGCCTCCCGCTGCGCACTCCGCCCACCGGGCCCGCCGGCCTCGGTGGTCGCCGCACCGGGCACCGCCGGCACCTCCTCGGCGTGGATACGCCTGCGGCCTCTGCCTCCCACGGTAACCCCGGTGCCGTGAGCGTTCCATCGGACGGCGTACGGCCCGCGTCCCGCTCCGGGCGGGGCCGCGGGTTTCCGGAGCGGCCTTCCCGGTACTCCCCACCGGGCGGCGGCCGCCGCCCACGCGGCCCCGCACGACCTCAGCACGCTCGACGGCAGCCAAGGAGCCACAGGATGCCCACACCCCCGACCTCCGGCCCCGGTCCCCGCCCCGACGCCGACACCGGCACCGGGGCGGGAGCGGCGCACCCCCCGCGCGCGGAGGTCGACGAGACCCACACCGCGGTGCTGTTCTTCCTCGGGGACCGCGTCTACAAGCTCAAGAAGCCGGTCTCCCTGGGGTTCGTGGACTTCACCACCCCCGCCGCCCGGCGGTGGGGGTGCGAGCGGGAGATCGAGCTCAACCGCCGTTTCGCGCCCGACGTCTACCTGGGGCTCGCGGAGGTCCACTGCCCCTTCGACTCCCCCTCCGGACGGGAGGGGGACGGCGGACCCGAGCCGGTCGTGGTGATGCGCCGTATGCCGGCCGGGCGCCGGCTGTCCGCCCTGGTGCGCCGGGGCGAGGACGTACGGGAGCCGCTGCGGGCCGTGGCACGGCTGCTGGCGGCGCGGCACGCGGACTCCCCGCGCGGGCCAAAGGTGGTGCGCGAGGGCACCCGGGACGCGCTCGCCGGGCGCTGGGAGGCGAACTTCACCGAGGTCCGCGCCATGGAGGGCCCGGCCGGGCTGCCCGAGGGGGTGTCCGAGGCCGAGCGGCTGGTGCGCCGCTACCTCGGCGGCCGCGAGGTGCTGTTCGAGACGCGGATCCGGCGGAACCGGGTCGTCGACGGACACGGCGATCTGCGGGCCGAGGACATCTTCTGCCTCGACGACGGCCCGCGCGTCCTGGACTGCCTGGAGTTCGACGACAGGCTGCGCCACGTCGACGGCCTGGACGACGCCGCCTTCCTCGCGATGGACCTGGAGCGGCTGGGCGCGCCGGACGCGGCGGCGTTCTTCCTGGCCCGCTACAGCGAGTACTCCGCGGACCCGGCGCCGCCCTCCTTGTGGCACCACTACGTCGCCTACCGTGCCTTCGTCCGCGCCAAGGTCTCCCTCATCCAGGCCGTGCAGGGCGCGCCGGGGGCGCGGGAGGAGGCGCGGGGGCTGGTGACGGCGGCCCTGCGCCACCTGCGCGCCTCCGCCGTACGCCTGGTGCTGGTCGGCGGGCTGCCGGCCCGCGGCAAGTCCACGCTCTCGGGGGCGCTGGCGGACCGGATGGGGGTCACGCTGCTCAGCAGCGACCGCGTCCGCAAGGAGCTGGCGGGCATCCCGGCCGAGCGGCCGGCGCCCGCCCCGTACGGCGAGGGCCTGTACACGCCCGAGCGGACGCGCGCCACCTACTCCGCCCTCCTGGACCGCGCGGCCGCCCTGCTGTCCTCGGGCGAGTCGGTGGTGCTGGACGCGAGCTGGACGGATCCGGAGCAGCGGGAGGCGGCACGGCGGACCGCCGAGCGCGCCGGCGCGGAGCTGGTCGCCCTGAACTGCCGGACGCCGGGTGATGTGGCCGACTCCCGGCTGGCCGGCCGCGAGCCGGGGGTCTCCGACGCCGGGGCGGAGGTGGCCGCCGCGATGGCGCGGCGGGAGGTGCCGTGGCCGGAGGCCGTCACCGTGGACACCTCCGGCCCGCTCCGGGCGACGGCCGACCAGGCGCTGGCGGCGGTGTACCCGCACGGCGCCGGGCCCGCGCCGGCCTTCCGCCGCCCCTACATGGAGCCGGGCTGACGGGCCGGCCGACAGGCTGACGGGCCGGGCCGTGCGGGGGCACGCCCCGCGAAGGTGCGCCGGGCCGCGCACGGAAGGATGATTCGGACATGACCGGACAGATGGCCGTCCCCGGAGCGCTCACCACGGACCTGTACGAGGTGAGCATGGCCCTGGCCTACCTGCGCGAGGACATGACCGGCGAGGCCGTCTTCAGCCTGTTCGTGCGGAAGCTGCCGCCGCACCGCGGCTTCCTGGTGGCGGCGGGGCTGGAGTCGGCGCTGTCGTACCTGGAGGGGCTGCGGGTCGGCGCGAGCGAGGCCGCCGCCTTCGCCGAGGCGCTGCACCGGCCGGTGGAGGACCTGGAGCCGATGCGGGGCCTGGAGTTCACCGGCGAGGTGCGGGCCGTGCCCGAGGGCCGGATCGTACTGGCGGGCGAGCCGCTGCTGGAGGTGACCGCCCCGCTGCCGCAGGCGCAGCTGGTGGAGACCTGCCTGCTCAACCAGATCAGCCACCAGACCGCCGTCGCCTCGAAGGCGGCGCGCTGCGTCCTGGCCGCAGGGGGCCGCCCGGTGGTGGACTTCTCGCTGCGCCGCACCCACGGAATCGAGGCGGGCCTGCGCATGGCCCGGCTCGGCTCCCTGGTGGGTTTCGCCGGCACCAGCGACGTGGCCGCGTCCGCCGCCTACGGCATCCCGGCGGTGGGCACCATGGCGCACTCCTTCGTGGAGGCCTACGAGGACGAGGAGGCGGCCTTCCGCGCCTTCGCCCGGGTCCATCCGGGCCCGGTGACCTTCCTGGTGGACACCTACGACACCGAGGAGGGCGTGCGGACGGCGGCGCGGGTGCTGCGCGACCTGGGGTACGGGCCCGGCTGCGCCGTCCGGCTGGACAGCGGCGATCTGGGCGAACTGGCCGTGCGCGCGCGGCGGATCCTGGACGGGGCGGGGCTTGAGGAGGTGCGGATCACCGCCAGCGGCGGCCTGGACGAGTACGGCGTCGACCGCCTGGTGCGCTCGGGCGCCCCGATCGACGTCTACGCCGTGGGCACCCGCGTCGGGGTCTCGGCCGACGCCCCCTACCTGGACTCCGCCTACAAGCTGGTGTCCTACGACGGGCGGCCGGTGATGAAGCTGTCGGCCGCCAAGGTGACCGCCCCGGGGGCCAAGCAGGTCTTCCGCGGCCCCGGCTTCGCCGATGTCGTCGCCCTGCGGGGGGAGGAGCCGCCGCCCGGCGCCGAACCGCTGCTGGAGACGGTGATGACCGGTGGCCGGCGCGTCGCCGCCCCCGCGACGCTGGCGGCCGCCCGCGAGCGCTTGGAGGCCGATCTGGCCCGGCTGCCCGAGGAGGCCCGGCGCGTGGTGGATCCGGTGCCCCCGGAGCCCGTCGCCTCCGGGGCCCTGTCGCGTCTGACCGACGAGGTGCGCTCCCGTATCGAGGAGCGGGTGCTCGGCGGCCGTGCGGCGGCCGGCTGACTCGCGCAGGCCCGCCGTACGGCCCGAGGCGTGGCACGGCCTGCGGCGCGACGGGCCCCGGGCGGTGGCCTGGTCGCCGCCCGGGGCCCTCGGGAGGGGGAGCCGCCGCTCCCCCGGTCAGTCGGCCGGTCAGCCGGTCACGGTGATCTGCGAGGCGGGGTCGGTGGTGTCGGTGATGTCGTAGGTGGCGTTGAAGACGGAGCTGCTCGCGCTGGTCGGGCAGCCGAATCCGCCGACGACGTCGACGGGCACGGAGACGTTGGTGAAGGTGAGCTCGGAGGGCGCCCCGTTGGTCCAGGTGCCCGGTATCGAGGCGCCGGCGTCGGGCGCGGCGGTCACGGTGCAGTTGGCCAGGCCGGTGGTCTTGACGACCAGTCCGCCGCTGGGCATGGACAGGGTCGCGGTGGACGGCGCCCCGTGCTGGACCAATACTCCCCAGGAGCCGCTGGTGGTGACGGTGGCCCAGACGCCCGGCATGCTGGTGCGGCACGAGCTGTAGGTGGGCGCGTTGAGCGGGCCTCCGACCGGGCCGGCGGCGTTGTGGTTGTCCGGCGCGCCGGGGACTCGGTTGGCGTCGCCGGTGCCCGTGGGGGCGGAGCTGGAGACCGTGCAGGTCACCGTCACGCTGCCGGCCTTGAAGGTGGCGCTGCCGTTGAGGTCGGCGGCGAAGTAGTGCCCGGCGGGGGTGACGGTCGTGGAGCCCGCGACGGCGGCCGGCTCGGCCGCGGCGGTGCCGCCCCCGGCCAGGGCCAGGGCGGCCGCGGCGGCCAGACCGGCGCCGATGGACAGGGGGGTGCGGGAACGCGATGCGCTCAAGGTCACGCTTCCTCCTCGACTAGCGGGGGGTTGGGGTGGGGGGATTCCGGCGCGGGCGCCGTCCTCGGCTGCCAGCCGAAGACGAGCCCGCCGCCGATGAGTCCGGCGACCGTCCCGATCAGGAAGCCGCCGAGATTGGAGAACACCAGCGCGGCCGCGGCGATCATGGCCGTGAGGATGCCGGTGAGGGTGCGGTAGTGCGGCGTGAACCAGGCCGACAGGCCCAGCACGATCAGTACGGCGCCCAGGAGGACGGACATGGCTCCCGCGACCCCCTGGTGCAGCATGACCTTCACCGGGGCCAGGGGGATGGCCGCGATCTCCGCGCCCGCGGCGACGGTGACCAGCCCGCCCCAGAAGGGCCGGCCGCGGCGCCAGCGCCGCCATCTCAGAAGCATTCGTGCTTGCCCTGGGTGATCTTCATGCTGAGGTCGGCGAGCTTGAACGTGCCCGCGTTGGTCGCCCAGGCGGTCTGCTCCAGATCGCTGATCGTTATGGTGTCGGCCTGCTGGGAGAAGGCGTCCTGCATGCCCTGCCCGCCTTCGGGCCCCTTGTCCAGCGTGGAGGCGTCACGGCCGATCTCGATGTTCTCGAACGAGGCGTCGCCCGAGAGCTGGGTGGCGTCCACGAACAGGTCGGTGGCCTTCACCGGCTTGTCGCCGGTGCCGGCGGACAGCTTGAGCGAGATGTCGCCGAGCATGGGCAGGGTGGTGACGACGGACTGGCACAGGCTCTCCATCTCCGCCTTCTTGATGCCGGTCACCGCGACGGGCAGCAGCTGTTCGCGGGCGTTGACGTCCACGCTGCCGTACTGCACGAAGCCCTCGCCGGTGAGCCGGTCCGCGGACACCTTGAACTGCTGCCCGGACACGGCGAACGACGCTGCGAGGGCTCCCTCGGCCAGCGCGACGGCCAGTACGCCGGTGACGGCGAAGCCGGGCACGCACACGGCGGCGAACCTGCGCCATCTGACGCGGCCGTCCACGGGTCTCTCCTGCTCGTCCTTCATGACACACCCTTCCGGCGGAGCCCGCGAACATCTCGCGGACGCGCCTGTGGCATACGGATTGCGAGGTTCTGTGCTGGTGCGGTGCTGGTGGTTCCTGCCGGTGCGGTGCTGGTACCGGGCCGGTGCACGCGGCCCGGCGACGCGCCGGCACCCGCGGTGGCGCGGCTCCGCCCCGCGCCCGGCCGGGGCACACGGGGGGCTCCTCCGGTATTAGTGAACATGTCAATACCGGCGAGTAGGTTGACTGTAGGTACGCCACTGGTCACTGGCAAGGTTCCGCGCAGCCCCTTTTCGGCCATTCGGCGGCCCTCCGGCGACCACTCGGCGGCCGTCCGCGAAAGAGCCGGCCCCGGAACCCTTCGAAGGGTTCCGGGGCCGGCCCTGGGTGTGTCGCGCGACTCGGGGGCCGCCTCGGTCTCAGCGGCCGCCGCGACGGCTCCGGCTCGTCGCCGTCCTGCGGTATCCGAACGGGCCGGGAAGATTCATCGACGTGGTGCGCCGCCCCCTGGACCCGAACGTGTACCTGGGACCCTTCCCCCTGCCCAGGCTGAGCGACCAGGAGCGGCGGTTGCGGTTCAGGCGCACTCCGGGCAGGATCCGGATGCTCTTGCGGAACGTGACGGCCATACGGTCCTCCTCGGCTCGGTTTTCTGCGGCGTACCCGGCGGCGAACCGCCCCGCCGAGTACGGATGTTGCCCGTATGCCCGACTTCGGCTCCGCCGAACTCAGCCGTCTCCGTCCCCCCTGCCGCTCCCGCCCTCCCCCGGCGAGGCGGCGCGGCGGGCCGCCTCCGCCAGAGCCTGCTCCCTGCTCATCCCGACGAGCACGGCGGCCGGGACCGCCGCCGCGGCGCAGCCGCCGTCGTGGTCGTACGCCAGGTCGTCCAGGAAGCCCCGCCCGCGCAGGGACCACACGCGCGGACGCACCGTCAGCGGGCGCCCGCGCAGCAGCAGCGGGCCACCGCACACGCAGCAGTGCGTCACCTCCGGCTCCCACGGGCCGCCGACGGCGCGCACGACGGACTCAGACATCGCGCCCCTCCTCTCCGCTCTCTCCCCGGCCGGCCTCTCCCCCGCCGGCCCGGGCGGCGCGCAGCAGCGCCCTGCGCGTCCACCACTCCCGCAGCGTCCATTCCAGCTCCGCCAGGGCGCCGGCCGCCAGCACGGCGCTCGCCGCCCATCGGCATGCCGCGTGCCAGAACGAGGCGCCCTCGGGGGCCGCGAGGGCCAGCGCCCCGCCCGCGCCCAGCAGGGCGATCCCCAGGTTGTAGGTCAGGGCCGCGCGGCGGCTCTGCCGCAGCCACTCCCCGAAGTGGCGGCGCTGCTCCCGGCGCAACAGCTCGGCGGAGGGCCTGAAGGAATCCGGCGGGTGCCAGGACTCCACGTCCGCGGGGGAGTACAGGTGCCGGCGGGCGTGGAAGCCGTACTGCACACTGCCGACGAGCGCGGCGAAGGCGAGGGTGAGCAGCAGCATCGCGGGGCCGGGCCAGCGGAACTTCTCGGCGTCCGCGCCCAGCACGCCGACGGTGGCGATGCAGGCGCCGGCCAGCAGCGGCGCGGCGACGAAGTGGGCCGCCTCGGACGCACCGCCCTGCCCCAGCGGCACCGGCCTTCCCCAACTCCCCTGTCCCTCAGCCATGTTCGCCCCCGCTTCTCCCCCGCATCCTGCGCGCACCAGTTTCGTGGCCGAGGGCGCGGCCCGTAAAGCGCGTTCCTGCCCGGCGGCCGCCCTCTCCTGCCGGTGCGCTACCGGGGTGTGGTGATCAGCAGCGAGTTGGACACGACGGGGACGGGCAAGGGCAGGTCCACATAGGCGGTCTCGGGATCCCTGACCGCCTTCACCTCGCGGTAGGTGGCGTCGTCCATCAGGACGGCGATCAGGGATCGCTCGGACCCAGGCGCGGTGGTGCTGAGATCCGCGTCGTAGGTGTAACGCCCCGGCCCCTGCCGCCCCAGCTCGTACCTCAGGGTGTAGTGGACGCGCGGCCGGTCCGGATCACCGGTCTCCTTGCGCACCACCCACGACAGGCGGTCCCCCGGCCCGACCTCGCACCTCACCGTGGCCACCGCATGCGCCCCGGAACGGGTCGGTTCCCCCTTGAGCTCGATCAGCACCTGCCGGTCGTCCGACGCCTCGCAGCGGGGCGCGGACCCCGGCCGGCCGGAGACCTCGGCCGAAGGTGAGCGGACACCGTCCGCCACCGACGGTGCGGAGCCGTTCTCCTCGGACCTGAACAAGTCGTAGACCTCCTGCCAGACTCCCAGGGTCTGGCCAAGAAGCGCCACGACGGCCATGCCTACCATGCAGAAGCCGATGATCCTTCTGCCCAACGGGCCGACGGTGGCG
Organism: Streptomyces verrucosisporus; assembly: GCF_017114865.1. Classification (GTDB taxonomy): domain Bacteria; phylum Actinomycetota; class Actinomycetes; order Streptomycetales; family Streptomycetaceae; genus Streptomyces; species Streptomyces fenghuangensis. The sequence goes on from NZ_JADEYH010000004.1 coordinate 208,638, forward strand.
TTCTGCCCTCCGTCGAGGGCGGGTTCGGGTGTCTGCTGCGAGTCGGCCACCTCGTCATCACGCATATCGGTGTTATCCCCTCCGGACGCACCGGTCAGCCACAATCGACAGGGTGGGGCACGGAGCCCGGGAGCCCTGGTCAAGGCGGTCCGCCGGGTGCCACTACGATCCCGCTCCATGGAGAACGAGGAGCGGGAGGCGGCCCCGGTGTCGGCCGACATCGAGCTGACCTATCTGCCGACTCGGGCCGACATGGCCGAGGCTCTGCGCGCACGGTCCGGCTCCTCCGCGCACTGGTGGCGTCTGCCATTGGCCGCCGGGCTGATCACGGCGGCCGTTCTTGTGGCCCTCCTGACGCTCTCGGCGCCCAAGGGTGTGACCGTGCTGGTGGCCGTAGCCCTGTGCCCGGTCCTGGGGAGTCTCGTGGGCGGGTGGGCGAACCAGCTGCACCGGGTGCGGCGGATGACCAGGTACGCGCGTTCCCAGGGCGAGTACACCATGCGGGCGGACGACACCGGCGTACACGCCGCCACGGCACTCGTGGAGACCACGATCCCGTGGGCGTCGTTCCGCCACTACATCGAGACGGCGAACCTCTTCGTACTGGTCATCGACGACACGGTGGGCGGAATGGCCCTGCTGCCGAAGCGCGGACTGCGCGACGGGGCGAGCGTCGACGGGATGCGGGCGGTCGTGGCGCGGCATCTCGAACCGCTTCCGTCCAGCGTCTGACCGGGCAGCGAAACGGCCGGTCGAGGTCATCGGCCGAGACCGATGACCCCACGCCGGCGACCCGTGGCCGAACGCCTCGACGGTCACGATCAGAGTGGCCATGACAACTTCGCCCCGTTCCAGAGGGCGAACCCCTGGCTGCGCGACTCCGGACGCGTGATGGGCGCCACACACTCCCAGGGCGTCTGGGTCTTCAACCCGCGGCGCCCCAACGCGGCATCCTTCCCCGTCCAGCGCCGGTGACCTTCGCGGGCCGCCACCGCATGCGCCCGTACGGCTCCGGTCACATGGGCGCATGCGATGGCGTCCCGGCCCCCCGGAGGCGCGACGGACGGTTCACGCGGTCCCCCCTCCCCCACAGGTGACTCTCAGTAGAGTGAGGTGATCCGAGAAGGGCCTCCGAAGGGACGGAATGGCGACACTGGGCATGCACCGGGATTTCCTGCTGGAGTTCGCCGGGCTGGAGAAAGCCGTCCAGAGACGCGTGTACGAGGTGTTCGAGAAGTTCGCCGAGGCCACGCACACGGGACTCCACCTCGAAAAGCTGACACACCAGCGGGACCCGCGGATCCGGACCATCCGCATCACCGGCTTCTGGCGGGGCGTCGTCCTCAAGGCGGAAACCGGCGACAGCTACCTGCTGCTGAGAGTCCTTCCCCACGACAAGGCCAACGAGTGGGCCACGAAGCACCGGGCCTCCGTCAACGAGGCCACCCAGGGCGTCGAGATCCGCAACGACGTCGCTCTGGAGCGGGTCACGGCCGGGCTGCGCGCCCGGGCGGCCGAGGAACCCTCCCGTCTGTTCCCCGTCCCGAAGTTCCCGGACAAGGTGCTTCGCAGCCTCGGTGTGGACGAGGAGATCCTGCCCATCATCCGGCTGGTGCCGGACGAGACTCATCTGGAGGCGCTGCACAAGGTGCTCCCGGAGCAGCAGTACGACGTGCTCCTCGGACTCGCCACCGGAATGGAACCGGCCGAGATCGACCGGGAGATCGTCCAGGCGTACGCCCGGACCGCGCCGGAGCGGGCCGACTCCCCCGGCGGTGACGAACTCGCGACCGCCATGGCCCGTTCACGCGGCCGGGTCGCGCTGGTCTCCGGCACCGACGAGCTGCAGGAGATCCTGGAGCGGCCGTTCGACGCATGGCGGGTCTTCCTGCATCCGAGCCAGTACCGGGTCGCGTACCACGAGGGCTACGCCGGCCCGGCACGCGTCATGGGCGGCCCCGGTACGGGTAAGACGGTGGTCGCCCTGCACCGGGCGTACCACCTGGCGCGGCAGCTGCCCGCAGACACGCCCGACGGCTGCGTGCTGCTGACCACCTACACCAAGGACCTGGCCGCCGAACTGGAGCGGAGCCTGGAGCTGCTGGTGACGGACGCCGCCGTCCGCACGAGGATCCGGGTGGTGAACGTCGACGCCCTGGCGAACGAGATGGTACGGGCGCGGCGCGGCGGCGCACCACTGAAGCTGGTCTTCGACCAGAAGGAGATCACCGCACGCTGGGCGCGGATCGCCCGCCGCCTGGATCTCGACTTCACGGACGTGTTCCTGGACCAGGAGTGGCAGCAGGTCGTCCTCGCTCAGGCGCTCACCACACCGGAGGAGTACCTGAAGGCGCCGAGGACCGGACGGGGCAGCCCGCTCGGGCCGCTGAAGCGGCTCCAGGTGTGGCGGGCGATCGCCGCCTTCGAGGAGCAGTTGCGGCAGGCCGGCGAGTGGACCTTCCTGCAGGTGTGCGCCGAGGCGGCGCGTGTCACGGAGGAACTCGGCGAGCGGCCGTTCCGGCACGTGGTGGTCGACGAGGCACAGGACCTGCATCCCGCGCAGTGGCGGTTCCTCCGCTCCCTCTCGGTCCCCGGCCCCGACGACCTGTTCATCGCCGGCGACACCCATCAGCGCATATACGGCAACCGTGTCTCACTGCGCTCGCTCGGCATCCCGGTGATGGGACGCTCGCACAGACTGCGGATCAACTACCGCACCACACAGGAGATCCTCCTGTGGTCCGCCTCACTGCTGACCGGCGAGGAACCGGACGACATGGACGGTGCGAAGGAGTCCCTGGCCGGCTACCGCTCCACCATGCACGGCGAACGGCCGGAGGCCGCCGCGCACGCGACCAGGTCCGAGGAGATGGCCGCGCTGGTGGCCCGGGTGGAGAAGTGGATCGCTTCGGGGGTGGAGGCGGAGCACATCGGAATCGCGGTGCGGTTCCTGCAGTTCGGGCGGGACATCGCGCGAGCTCTGGAGGGAGCCGGGATCGCGGCGTGCGTACTGGGCCGCGGACGCGGCGGCCCCGGAGTGCGGGTCGCGACCATGCACCGGATGAAGGGGCTGGAGTTCCGGTGCGTGGCCGTGGCCGGCGTGAACGACGGCACCGTGCCGATGAAGTCGGCGGTCACTTTGGCGGAGGTCGACGCACAGCAGCACCAGGAGGACATGAACAGCGAGCTGAGCCTGCTCTTCGTGGCGTGCACACGGGCACGGGAGGCGCTCCGGGTGTCCTGGCACGGCACGCCGAGCCCGTTCTTGGCGCCCGTCATGGGCAGGGACTCCTCGTAGCGCGGCCGTCCGGCCGGACGGACCTCGTGCCTCGTGCGAGGAGCGCGGGGAGCAAACGAGATCCGTCCGGCCCCGGTTCTCAGTACGTGCCGGGGTCGTCGTCCAGCATGCGACGGGCCTCCGAGAGGGCGACCGTGTGCGCGAACCACTCCAGCACGGCGCAGATCTCCTCCCCGTGCTCCGCGAAGACCTCGACCGGGAAGGAGGGCCGCAGGTCGAGCTTGGCCTCGGCGAGGTCGATGCCCTCGATCTCGTTGAGCATGGTCATCAGTTCGCGGCGCAGCGGTTCGTCGTCGAAGGGAGGACGTCGCTTGAGGTGCTGGAAGACGACCTCGACCGTACCGGTGACCGGGTAGATCGCGATGGGCCAAAGGACGCGGGAGTCGAGCCGCCCGCCCAGCCTGATCACCGGCGAGCAACTGGTCTCGCTCGCCCTCCCGTAGGCGCGGTGGCCGCCCTGCCGCTCCCAGAACCGCAGTGCTTCCAGCACACCGGCCACGGTCTGCCTGGTCTGGTTGTCACGCAGCAGCGCCTCGAAGCGGCCGGCCGCGGCCTGCTGCTCCGCATCGGTGTCGGGGACCGGGGCGGCGTCCTCGGCGATGTCCTTGCCGAGGAGAGCCGCCAGGTCGGCGGTGGTCAGCCGGTGGGAGCGGCGGGCACGCTCCGCTTCGTCGAAGGTGACGCCCTCCGCCTCCAGGAGCGTCCTCGGAGCCTCCGAATGCCGGCCGCCGACCGAGGGGATCTTCGACGAGACCCGGCCGTCGGCCGTCAGGACGCGGTACGCGCCGTGGACTCCCGGCTTGGAGGCCAGGTACTGCCCGACGGGGACCGCATGGGTGCCGATCAGCGCCGCCACATCGCCGTATGTCGTCCAGGTACCGGACGGCATGGCGAGCAGCGCGGCGCGCAGTTCCTTCCATCCGGTCCACTCGTCGTCGGCGGGCAGGGTGTCCTCGACGGGCCCCGGCCACAACCGCACAGCCCGCTCTGCGAGTTCGTCGGCACGGGCAAGGATCTCCGCACGGCCCCAGCGCTCCTGGGCGGCGATCTTCTGGTTCATGCGCAGGGCGCTGGCGTCCAGGATCTCCTGCTTGCGGCGGAACGGATGGTTCGACAGCCGCGCGTTGTCGGCGGACAGGGTCAGGTTGCCCAGGGTGTGGACCAGCAGGGCGTGCAGTTCGTCCGGGCTCTGGCCGTCCTCGGCCTCCTCGGCCAGCAGGTCGTACCACTGCTGGGCCGGCCGCTGCGGCAGGACGTGCTCAACGGTGAGCCGCGCCCTGGCGTAGTCGACGGGCTCACTGCCGCCGTAACTCTCCTCCAGCCTGCGCAGTACCTGGAACCGCTGGTTGCTGCGGCCTGCCCGGTAGAAGGGGCGGGCCCGGACCGCCTCGCGCACGGCCGCGTCCCCGGGCCACGCCCTGACCCCGGTGTTCTTGGACAGGAAACGGCGTACGGCCTCGGCCCGGGGGCCGTCCTTCTCCAGTTCCTTGGCCATCTCCATGAAGACCCGGTTGCTGCCGGTGGTGGACAGGCCCGCGAAGAGCCGGCGCACCATGTAGCTCTCGGCGTAGGTCAGGGCGAGGGCGGCGTCGTCGGGGGTGGCATCGCCGGTGTCCACCCGGTCGAGCAGGTGGAGGGCCAGCGGGTAGTGCGTCTGCCCTCCCCACCGGGAGAGCCTCTCCAGCACCTCACGCAGTTGCGGATGCGGTTCGCGCGCAGGGTCCAGGATGCGCATCAGACGCCCGGCGCGCCGGGCCAGCGATGCGATCTCCGCCTCCAGGGCGGCCTCGTCACCACTCAGGGGTTCCAGGCGCTGCTTCTGGTCTCGGTAGATCTCGCTCTGCTTGGCCCTGCTGTTGCCGGCCACCACCAGGTCGAGCCAGACGAGCAGTTCCAGACGCTCCGGCCCGAGCAACTCCTGCATGGGCAGCCATAGATTGCGGTAGACGGACTCCCCACGGGTGGGCAGACACATGAAGACGTAGTTGCGCAGCAGATCGCTCTGGCTGAGTCCGACGCCGGTGTTGTTGATCGACTCGAAGATGCGGTAGACGTTGTCGCCCTCCGCGGCCGTGATCTCGACGATCGTCAGCAGATCGCTCAGCACGGTTTCGACCGCGTCCGTCCACCGTTCCCCTCCGCTCTCCTCGCCCTCGGTGAGGGCACGCAGGAAGAACCGGTAGGCGTTGCCCACGTTACCGGGGCCGCCTGCTCGGGGGGAGTTGTCAACGCATGCGGCGAAGGCCTCGCGATCGGCCTGGGTCGGCAGCAGGCGGTAGTGGTCGTCACCGGACTGGTAACCGTTGACCAGTAGAAGGTTGTGGATGCGCTCGGCCTTCATGCGGGAGGATTCTCCGCGCTCGCGGTGGCGATCGCGCAGGGCGGCGAAGGCGAGCATGAGTGTGGTGAGCCGCTGCTGGCCGTCGACGACCAGCCAGCGCTGCATGCCTCCCGCCGTGATGCGCCCCGGCGCCAACACGACGGAGCCGAGGAAGTGCGCAGCCGGTGACTGCCCCCCGAGCCGGTCCTCGACCAACTCCGTCACGTCGTCCCACAGGCGTTTGAGTTCCTCCTCACTCCAGCTGTACGTCCGCTGGTAGAGCGGGACCTGAAACTGCTTCTCGCCCTGGACGAGCTTGCTGAAGGTGGTCTCCTGAGCGTGCACGCGTATGTCTCTCCCACGGTGATTCAGGCCGGACTCCCTCATTCCATCACCGGGGGAGAAGCCGTGAAAGGGAAACCCGGAAGCCGACCGCCGGGTCACGGCAGACCACTGCGGCCACCTCGCCCGGGACGGTCTGGCACCTCGCCGCCAAGCACCCCCTGACCCGCTGCCTCCAGCGTTCCGTCGCCCGCCCGGGTCCCCGCGCCCCACCCGATGTTCACCGCGGTCGAAGGGCAACGGTTTCTCACCCACCCCCTACCCGGGTATCACCGCCGACTTGGCTCCCCGGAGTGACGCCCCGCCTCCCGCCGCCTTCCTACCTTCCCGCCGTCACCGCGGACGAGACGGAGGAGAGGGACGATGCGCCGCTTCAGGAGGACTCTTATCACCGCCCTGCTGACCGCACTGCTGGCCGGCGGCACGGCGGGCCGGGCCTCGGCGAGCGCCCAGAGCCCGCCGGGCGGCCCGCCCCCCGGCACCACCGCCTGGCTGGCGGACGACTTCACCGGCGAGGAGCCACCGGACCCCGCCACGGCCGGCCCGCGTGAGGTGGCGGCCTTCTTCGCCGGTCTGACCGGCGCTCAGCAGCGCAGACTCGTCAGGGACCACCCCACCGTGGTGGGCAACCTCGACGGCGCTCCCGTGAACCTCCGTTACGAGGCCAACGCCCGCGCGGGCGAGCAGGTCCTGGCGTACGACCCGCGCGGCCGCGGCCTGATCGCGCAGGTCGCGGGCGACCTGGAGAACGCCGCCCACGTCGCGGTGATCGTCCCCGGCTCGGACACCGACCTCGCCGCGTTCGGCGCCATGGCACAGCAGGCCGCCGACCTCCAGAAGGAGGCGGGCGACGACACGGCCGTCATCGCCTGGGCCGGCTACACCACCCCTTCCGGTATCGGCCTGGACCTGGCGACGGGCCGGCTCGCCGAGACCGGTGCCGAGCGCCTCGCCCGTTTCACCGACGGCCTGGACGCGGCGGGCCTGCCCGACCCCGCCCTCCTCTGCCACAGCTACGGCTCGGTGGTCTGCGGCCTCGCCGCCTCCGGCACCGATGCGAGCGACATCGTCGTCATGGGCTCGCCCGGCATGCGCGCCGACGACGTCACCGCGCTCGACACCGGTGCCCGTATCTGGGCGGCGAAGTCCCCGAAGGACTGGATCAATCGCGTCCCCAACGTCGAGGTCCTGGGCCTGGGCCACGGCGCGGACCCCACCTCGCCCGGCTTCGGCGCGACCGTCCTGCCCGCCGACGACGTCCCGGCGCACGACGGGTACCTCGCCCCCGGCACCTCCACTCTGACCGCGTTCGCGGCGATCGCCCGCGGGGACCTGCGGTGAGGGCCCCCGCGAAGCTCGCGAAGCTCACCGCCAGGATCGACGAGCGGACCCCCGCCCACCGCGACCGCGCCGTCGACGGCCTGCGCGCGCTGGCGCTCCTGACCGTCCCGACCGGGCACTGGCTGCTGGGCGGCTTCACCCTCGACAGCGGCGGCGGCCTGCACAACGCCAGCCCGCTGTCCGCGTTCGGCTCGCTGGCCCCGGCAAGCTGGGTCCTCCAGATGCTGGGCGTCTTCTTCCTGGTCGGCGGCTACTCCTCGTACCTGTCCTTCCGCCGCCGCACGGGCTCGGTCCGCCGGTGGACCGCCGGCCGCCTTGTGCGACTGGGCCGCCCGGTCCTCGGCGTCACCGCCGTGTGGGCGCTGCTCCTGCCGATCCTGCACTACGGCCTCGGTGTCCCGACCGCCACGCTGCGCACCGCGTCGACCCTGGTCGTCCAGCCCCTGTGGTTCGTCGGCGTCTACGCGGTGATCACCGCCCTCACCCCGTACTGCGCCTGGGCCTCGCGGCGTCTGGGCCTCTGGGCCGCCGCCCCGCTGCTCGGCTGCGTCGCGGTGGTGGACCTCCTCCGCTACGGGCCCCACGCGGACGCCGTGCCGCCCTGGCTGAGTCTGCTCAACCTGCTTCCGGGCTGGATGTTCGCCTACCAGTTGGGCGTCTCCTGGGCGGACAGGCGGCTGGGCCGGCGCGAGGCGTGGCTGCTGCTCGCGGGCGGCGCGGCCCTGTTCGCCGCCCTGCTGCTCGCTTTCCACTACCCGGCGTCGATGGTGGGCGTGCCCGGCCGGTCCCGTACCAACTCCCATCCGCCGTCCCTGCTGGTCCTCGCGCTGGCGGCCGTCCAGTCCGGCGCGGCGATCGCGCTGCGCGACCGGCTGGCCCGGCTGCTCCGGCGCCCCGCCCTGTGGGGCCCGGTGGTGGCCGTCAACCTGTCGGCGATGACGATCCTGTGCTGGCACCAGACGGCGATGCTCGCCGCCGCGGTCCCCGCCTCGCGCTTCGGTGAGGTCCCCGGCCTGACCACAGCGCCGGACACGGCCGGATGGATCCTGGCGCGGCCGGCCTGGATACCGCTCTTCGCGGGGCTGCTCGTGGTGATCGCGAGGCTCGCCCGACCCCTGGAGACGCCTTGGGACCGCGCCGGCACGGTCCTGCGCGCGGCGGCGGGCGTGCTCGCGGCAGGCTTCTTCTACTTCGCCCTCGCGGCGTGAACGGCGCGAACGGCGCGAACGGCGCGAACGGCGTGTCCGCGCCGCCGTGTCACCGCGGGCCGGGGCCGGCGCGTCCCGCCCCCTACCCACCGGCGGCTGTGCCGAGCACCTCGGAGAGCCGGACGGAACCGAGCACCACCACACCCTCCACCGGACACCGGAGTGCAACCATGCCCACAAACGACGAAACCGCTGTGCCGCCCCCCGCGAAGGCCGCCGCGTGGCAGTCCTCGCCGGAAACCGGCAGCGAGTTCACGCCCCTGCTGCGCCGTATCAGGGAACAGGAGCTGCTCGACCGGCGCCCCGGCTGGTACGCGCGCACCATGGCGGCCAACGCACTCGGTCTGGCCGCCGTCGTCACCGGCATGGCGCTCACCGGCGATTCGTGGTGGGTACTCGCTCTCGCCCCCGTCCTCGCCGTCCTGTGCGCCCGGACCGCGTTCATCGGCCACGACGCGGGCCACGCCCAGATCAGCGGTGACCGGGCCACCGACCGCCGCATCGGACTCGTCCACGGCAACCTCCTGCTCGGTATGAGCTACGGCTGGTGGAACGACAAGCACAACCGCCACCACGCCAACCCCAACCACATCGGCAAGGACCCCGACGTCGCCGCCGACGTCCTGGTCCTCACCGGCGGGCAGGCCGCCACCCGCACGGGCTTCCGCGGGCTGCTCACCCGCCACCAGGCCCGGCTGTTCTTCCCGCTCACCCTCCTGGAGGGCCTCGCCCTGAAGTTCCACGGCTTCCGGGACCTGCGCCGCCGCACCGGCCGCGAGCGCCTGGTGGAAGGTGCGCTCCTGACCGCCCACACCGCCGGATACACCGCTCTGCTCCTGACGACCATGCCGCCTGCGCGGGCACTCGTCTTCGCCGCACTCCACCAGGCCCTGTTCGGGCTGCACCTGGGCATGGCCTTCGCGCCCAACCACAAGGGGATGGACATGCCCGACCCCGACGGCGAGAAGTGGGGCCACCTGCGGCGCCAGGTCCTAACGTCCCGCAACATCGAAGGCGGCGTCCTCACCGACTGGTTCCTCGGGGGCCTCAACCACCAGATCGAGCACCACCTGTTCCCCAGCATGCCCCGACCCCACCTGAGGCTCGCCCGGCCCATGGTGAAGGCCCACTGCCGCGATCTCGGCGTCCCCTACGCGGAGACCGGCCTCATCGACTCCTACCGCCAGGCCCTGCGGCACCTGCACGAGGTGGGGGAGCCGCTCCGCGCCGGCGCCGGAGGCGTTCGGCGTGCACCGGCTCACGGCCCGGCACGCGCCCGGGCACGGCAGTCGCCGCGCGACCGGCACGGACAGCCCGGCGAACCCCGCCGCCGCCGTCGCCGGAACCGGTGACCGTTACCGTGACCGCGCCGAGCCCACCCGACGGCCGCGCGCCCCGCCCCCGTCCCGCCGCGCCTAAGCTGGGGCCCATGAACTCAGGGGGAGGGCAGCGCCCGCGGGCGCCGCTCGCCGGCGCGTCGCGCCGGTGGGTGCGGCTGCTGCCGTGGGGCGTGGCGTTCGTGCTGTGCGTCGCCCTGCTGCCCACCACCATCCATGTGCTCGGCACCGACTACGGCCTGAACGGCGGCGTGGCGAGCATGCTGGCCGTCGCGCAGACGGCACCGCTGCTACTCGCCGTCGTCCGTCCGCTGCGGGCCTGGTACGTGATCTTCGCCGCGGACGTGGCCGGGGCGCTCGCCATGCTCGCCGCCGGCCTCGAGGAGCGGCTCCTGTGGCCGTTCCCGCCCATGGAGATCGTCGGGTACGTCGGCCTCTGCATCGCCCTCGGCCTGCGCGAGCCTCGCCGGACGCTTGTGCTGGTGTGGCTGGCGACGGTGGGCGCGGGCATCGGCCTGGAGTTCACCACGTCCCACGACACCAGCGGCAGCACCACACTGCTCGTCGTGCTCAGCGGCGCCGTGCTCGTACTCTGCGGCGCGCTCCGCGAACGGTACGAGGCGCAGCGCGCGCTGGCCGAGCAGGAGACGATCAGCGAGGCCGAGCGCGGGCGGCGGACACTGCTGGAGGAACGCGCCCGCATCGCGCGCGAACTGCACGACGTGGTGGCGCACCACATGTCCGTCATCACGGTGCAGGCGGACACCGCGGTGTACCGCCTCGACGGGCTGCCGCCGGACGTGCGGGAGGAGTTCACGTCCATCGCGGCGACCGCGCGCGAGTCGCTCGGGGAGATGCGGCGGCTCCTCGGCGTACTGCGGAGCGAGGAGACGCGCGGCGAGCTCGCGCCCCAGCCGGGACTGACGCGGATCGGGCAGCTGGTGGAGGCGACGGTGAGGGCGGGCGTACCGGTGGAGTTCACCCCCTGCGACGCCGACGTGCCGGAGGTGGTGGGCCTGGCCGCGTACCGCATCGTCCAGGAGGCCCTCGCGAACGTCGTGCGGCACGCGCCGGGCGCTCCGGCACAGGTGTCGGTGTCCGTGCCGGAGTCCGTTCCGGGGGGCGGCGCGCGGCTCACCGTCCTCGTCGTCAACGGGCCGCCGCCCGCCCCGCCCGCCGCGCCGTTCGAGGAGGACCGCACCGGGCACGGCCTGGTCGGCATGCGGGAGCGGGTGCGGCTGCTGGGCGGCGAACTGGACACCGGGCCGCTGCCGGACGGCGGCTTCCGGGTGACCGCGCGGTTGCCGGTGACGCTGCCGATGACGGAGAACGACAGCGAGGGAGCGGCATGACGATCCGGGTCATCATCGTCGACGACCAGGCCATGGTGCGGGCCGGCTTCGCCGCGCTGCTGGCCGCCCAGAGCGACATCGACGTGGTGGGCGAGGCTCCCGACGGCGCGCAGGGCGTCGAACTGAGCCGGCGCACCCGTCCCGACGTGGTGCTGATGGACGTCCGTATGCCCGAGATGGACGGCCTCCGGGCCGCGCACCACATCCTGGCGCCCCCGCCGGGCGTGACACACCGTCCGCGCGTCCTGATGCTCACCACGTTCGACGTCGACGACTACGTCTACGAGGCGCTGCGGGCGGGCGCGAGCGGCTTCCTGCTCAAGGACGCGCCGCCGGCCGACCTCATCGCGGCCGTACGCGTCGTGGCCTCGGGCGACGCGCTGCTCGCCCCCTCCGTGACACGCCGCCTCATCGCGGACTTCGCCCGGCAGCGTCCCGCCGCCCGGGGCAGGCCCGCGCTGCGGCTCAAGGCTCTGACCGAACGCGAGACCGAGGTCCTCACCCTGGTGGCCCGCGGCCGGTCCAACGCGGAGATCGCGCAGACGCTGGTGCTGGCCGAGCAGACGGTCAAGACGCACGTGAGCCGCGTCCTGAACAAGCTCGGCCTGCGCGACCGCGCCCAGGCGGTGGTCTTCGCGTACGAGTCGGGGCTGGTGACCCCGGGTGAATAAGCACGGCCCCCGCCTCGGCAGGAGGTGAGGGCGCGGCCCTCCCGGGGCGTCGGACCCATGGTGGTCCCAGCCGTGGTCCGCGGGCGGGCCGGGAGGACGGTCCGGGTCGTGCAGGGTTCCGGTGAACTCCATGGCAGCCGCTTCAGAGCGGTAATCACCGCCGGGATCACCACGGAAGCGAGCAGGGTGGCATCCCAGGACTCGTCCGGGGCCCGTGCGGGACCACCGACCCGGACGGTGCCGGGTGTGTGCCGACGACCGTCAGACCGATGGTGATTGGCCGATGTTCAGGAGCGGTCGCCGCCGACCCTCCGTACGGCCTGTGTCAGGCGCAGTGCTGACAGGACGATCGCGGGCCCCAGGAACCAGACGATCGTCTTGCCTCCGCTTCCGTCACCGACGAGGTAGGCCACCACGACGGCGACACTGACGGACAGCACCGTCGAGGAGAGCACCGTCGCAAGGCGGGGATTTCGCGGTCGTGAGGCGGCCAGGAGGGTCCATCCCGCCCAGAGGAGCAGGGCGGCGATCGGTACGAGGAACACGGTGCTCCGCCTGTCTGTGGATGGGGGCCGGTGGGGCACCGAGGCGCTCTCGGTGCCCCACCGGGGTGCTTTTCACAGCCGCTTACGGACTGCTGTAACCGGGGTCTCCCTTCCAGCCCTTGAAGCAGTTGACACCCTCGGGATTGGCGCCGGGGCCGTCGAGGACGTCGATGCCCCACGGATTGCCGCCGTGCCCGGTGGTCTGGGCGCAGTGTCCGTACGGCATTTGGGAACCATCCAAGGTGGCCACCCGGCTGAAGGACTCGAAATCGCCCTCGTACACCGGAGTGGGCCCGGAAATCCTACGACCGTCCAGGTCGATGGCCTCACCGTTACGGTACAGGTACTGGCTGGGCATGAAGCTGGAGCGCAGGATCCGGCTTCCGGTGTCCTCGCTGTTGCGCTTGCGGAGCGTGCCGTCCGAACAGGTCTGGAAGTTCAGTTCCTGCCAGATCGGCGGCGCGGTGTTGAACAGCGATCCGGTCTTGCCCGCCTTGAAGAAGGCGTTGTAGATCTCGCCCATGAGTTTCCTCACGGGCTCCGCCACCACGGTGTGATCCACCCCGGCCTCGCCGCGCCACCGGGCCATCTCGTCCTGGATTCCCTGATCGGCGAGCATGGGCCGGTACCCGATGGACCCGCCGGCCGTGTACGAGACGGCCACGCACTTGCCGTCGGTCCCGGAGGCGGGGTAGCCGTTCGTGTTGGTGATTTCGGGTTTCTTCCCGACGGCCGCGTAGGCACGGCCGGGGAGAATGCCCGTGGTGTTGGTGTCGGTCGTGGTCGACCTCCCGTTGTGCTCGTTGAGGTCGGTGGTGGTGTAGTTCAGGTTCGGGCGAGTGATGTGGTAGTCCTGCTCGACCGCAGCCAGGGACTCCATGACGAAATCGGGAATGTGGGTGTCCGCGGTCCGGTCGTCGTACTCGGCGAACTGGCTCCCCTCCACAACTTGGCCGTCGTCCGTGGCCACGAAGCTGACCGTTGCCTTGGTCTTGATCTTGTAGCTGCTGTCGTCGGTGTCGAAGTGCGACGGTTTCGACGAACTGGTCGGGCGGTCGCGGTAGTCGTTGGAGAAGTGCAGCCATGCGGGGATGCTCTTGCCGTCCGGATGGTTGGTGGTGGACGTGCCGGCCTCCCTGACCTCGGCGTTCCACCTGCTCATGGCCGCTTTCGTCTCCGGCATGACACAGCTCGGAGCCGGGGCGTCGACACATGTGGGCAGGTCCAGAACAGCCCCGGAGGTTCCCAGGGCCCAATCGTAGAGGTCTTGGCGGCTCTTGAACGGAGTGTCGAAGAACACCGTGCTGGTGGGGTCGGCGTCGATGTTCTGGTCCTCGTCGAAGTAGGCGATCGCCTCGACGGTGTCCTCGACGTACCTTCCCTGGATCGGTGCGACGGCGATGGCGTCGAAGGCGACGTCCTCGTCCCCGGTGCCGTCCGGGGTGATGGTGGTGAGTTTGACCTCGGGTGCCCCGTCGAACATGAAGGCGCCCAGGTTGACCCAGCGGTTGCTGTCGTCCTTCTGTGCGATGGTGCGGTACCGCTTACCCTTGGCCGTGGTGATCTCGTACTTGGCGAACTTGGTGTGCGCGCCGTGGTCGGGCAGGTGAACCATGATCTTGGCCGGGCCGTTGACCGCCTTGTCCAGCTTCCAGGTCCCGGTGAACTTCAGGCGGTTGCCCTTGGTGTCGTTCTTGCGGGTGTGGCCGAAGTAGAAGTGGCCGCCGAAGCCGCCGCCGATCTGGTGCAGGTCCACCTTGGCGGGCCAGCGAGTGTAGGAGTTGGTGGGGTGGCCGCCGGACTCGCCCTCGCCGAAGTCGAGGGTGAAGGTGCCCTGGTTGGTCCAGGAGCTGTTGGAGCAGTTCGGTCTGACCGAGGGGGTGCCCGCGGGTACGTCATCGATGATCATGGCGTTGGACGGCAGACCGCTCCGGGTGCAGTCGGGCGGGTAGGCGGTGCCGTCGTCCTCCTCGTCGTAGGAGGAGTTGAAGCGGACGAACTCGTTGCCGCAGGAGTAGTTGCAGTCGTCCTTCCAGGTGACGGACTCGTGCCACCAGCACTTGAACTTGTGGTCGCCCGTGGTGATCTGGCAGGGGCCGGCTCCGGTCTCGTTCGCCGCGTCGTCGCCGATCCGGCCGGGGTCGCAGTCGTTGGAGGAGGTGCAGAACAGGTTCTCCGGCGGCTTGACGCGGGCACGGTTGTACATGGCGCTGCCCGAGGCGGTCGCGTCGCCGTTGCTGCCGTTCCACCAGGCGGGGCGGAAGGCGGCCACCATGGTGCCCGGCGACTCCAGGTAGCTGGGCGGGTGGGCGGCGAAACCGAGCACCTTCTCCGGGTAGGGCCAGTCCTGGGGGTGGGCGGCGTCGTGCGGGCTCTCGTTGCCGAGCCGGTCCTCCATGAAGGGGGTGCGGCCGAAGTCCCACTCGGGGTTGGCGGGGTTGTTGGTCCAGCCCAGTCCCCAGGCGCCGCCGTGCTTGCCGGCGTCCGCCTGCGGGTAGAAGCCGGAGTTGTAGGCCCACAGGGCGAAGAACCAGTTTTCCAGCTTGGCCGGGTTGCCGTTGTTGACCTCCAGGCCGGCGTCGTGGATCTGGTTCCACTTCTTGGCCAGGATCTGCATGCCGGCGGCGAGGTTGGCGGTGTAGTCCAGGGCCACGGCCCGCTGCTTCTGGTAGTCCCAGGCGGCGCCGCCGTGCCCGTCCTCCCGGCCGGCCAGTCGCATGTGGTCGGTGACCTGGGTGATGCCGTAGCCGCAGTCGGCCTCGGCCCAGTTGATGTCCCAGTCGTTGAGCGGCTCGCCGTCGTAGTAGTCGATGCCGTAGTAGTTGCCGATCAGCGGGTTGCCGGTCACCCCGGGCACCGCGGACCGGGCGGCCTGCCACATGTTCGACTCCTGCGCGGTGATGCCGAGCAGCACCTGCGCGGGGATCTTCCCACCGCCGGACAGCGGGACGACGGGGAACAGGGTGTGCGGCTGGTAGGCCGGCATGCCCAGGTTCTTCCAGTTGGCCGGGCGGCTGATGTGCAGGTTCAGCGTGCCGTTGACCGCCTGGTCGACCGCCCACTCCACCTGGCGCGGCTTGGGCTGCATCGCCTGGTTACGCGGATCGTTGCGCGGCACCGAGCACACCCGCTCGGACTCCACGATCTCGGTGCGGTCCCCGGCGGCCGTGGCAGCCGTGCCCAGTTGGGTACGTGGGCCGTCCTGCCCCTTCCCGTCACCGCCCCCGGACGAAGGCTGCTTCGGCGAGGGCTGCCGGCCCTGCTCGGCGCGGGCGCCGGGGCGGGCCGCCGGGTCAACGGTGAACTCGACCCTCTTCCCGGTGGCCGGCACCGTCATGGCGATGTTCACCGGGCGGGTGTGGACGGCCTCCCCCGGGGTGATGCGGGAGTCCTTGCCGTCGGCCCACGCCGTCTCGGTGAGCACCGCCTCTCCGCGAGTGCTGACTCGTGTGCCCTTGGGCGTCCCGGCCAGGCGCTCGACCGCACCGGGCAGCTTCTTGGCGGTCCTGGTCCCGGTGCCGGTCACGTATACCCGACCCCCGGCGGCACGGGTCAGTTCGGTCGCGGTCAGCGGACCGTCGGCCAGCACGCTCGCCCGTGTCCTCCTCGCGTCCGGCCGTTTCAGCTGCGCGGCCGTCACCCGCTTGACCGCCGTGCTCTTCTCCAGCGCCGGGGTCGTACGCTTCGCGGGCCGCTGGTCCAGGAAGACCAGCCCGCCGTCGGCGTCCGGGTGCAGCCGGTAGGGCACCGCGTCGGTGCCGACCACGGCTGTTCCGTGGCCCTTGCCGTCGATCTTGACGACCTGCGCGCCGGCTGCACCGAGGATCCCGCCGGCGGGGGCGGGGACCGCAGAGGTCACCTGCCCGGCGGTCTCCACCGCCTTGCCGAGCTTCCCGGCGGCGGCGTCCACCGGCACCAGCCGGGTGGAGGTCTTGTCCTCACCACCGGACTGGGTCAGCACCGCGCTCTCGCCGGTGCCGCAGCCGGGGTTGTAGTACGACAGTGACGCCTGCAGGTCCAGCTTGGTCACCGTGCCGGTGTTCAGCTCCACCACCGCGGTGAACCCACCGCGCGCCATCAGCTCGGGCTTGTTGGTGAACG
The DNA here is from genome assembly GCF_017114865.1 of Streptomyces verrucosisporus. Lineage (GTDB taxonomy): Bacteria > Actinomycetota > Actinomycetes > Streptomycetales > Streptomycetaceae > Streptomyces > Streptomyces fenghuangensis. The sequence goes on from NZ_JADEYH010000004.1 coordinate 225,153, forward strand.
ACCGCGGCGCGTAGACCACCACCGCACGCTTGCCCGAACCGGTCACGCAGATGTTTCCGATCCACGCATCCACGTCGAACCCCGGCTCAGACAGCGACGCCGTCGTCCGCCAGGCGTAGCCGTTCTCCTGCCGGGCGGTCAGAATATGGAAGCCGCGAGCGTCGCCGGTAGTCGTCCAGGCCAGATCGCCGGACTTCTCCCAGCCCCCACCCAGCACATCGGCGCGCTCGGCCGGCGGAATCGCGGACGGTGCCACGGGCCCTGCCTCTTGCTTCCGTTCCTTCGGTGCGGGCTGATTCGCTTGGGCCGAGGCCTGTATCAGCCCGGTGAGCATCACCCCAGCGGCCACCACGGCCAACGGAGTCCGTAATCTTCTTCGGCGAAATCTCAAAGGATTCTCCCTTTGTAGGCGAAACGCACGGACAGAGCGTGGTGACCGCCCGCTGAGCTGAGCGATGGGACAGGTAACTCCGCAGCGGTGGGCTCATGGGTGTCGGTGATCCGGTATTGCGGTTTTCTTCCCGGCCGGTTCTGTGAAGCTCGTCACGCGGGCAGCCGCACGCTCGGCGTAGCCAAGCAGTCGGCGACCGTTTCCTTGTGCGACAGGCGAGGAAACGGCCACCGGCTTGAGGATCGACTTGTGTGATGAGAATAGCAGCTGGGAGCAGGGCCAGTCGCAGCCTGAGGGCTTTTACCGTGCTGCGGCCTTGTTGACTCCGGCTGCCTCGCCCAGGGTTTTTTCCTGGCGGCCCTGAGCACCGCTGAGAGCCTTCTGGTTGTCTGCGATGATCTGCTTCTGGATCTTGGTTTCCTCATAGAACCAGATCTTGATGAGGTCGGTTTCCTGTTTACACTCGACCTCGGCCGTGGCGATCTTGATGCCTTCCTCGCTGGCCGTCTCCCCCAGGTCTTCGACCACCTTTGTGGTGTCCCAGACCATTTCCACCTGGTACCCGCGGTCCTTCATGCAGGACGCCCACCGTGCCATGGCGTCCTTGACGGCGGGGGTCTGCTGGGAGCGTTCGAAGCTCTCACCGTTGAGGCGCTCGACGAGGTCCATGTCGAGATTTCCGACCGTGCGGCCCACCTCGCCCATGCAGCCTCCCTCGGGCAGACTCCTGCCCTTGAAGGAGGTGATATCTTCCCCCTTGTTCTCACCGAGCAGGACGGTGTTGGCCTCGGAAGTGTCCTGTCCCGGTACCGGGGCACTGCCCCGGTCCTGGCCGGGCAGGTGATGGCCGTACTTCTTGGCCTCGGCCAGATCGCTCAGGCCGTAGCGGCGGGGCATGTTGGAGGCGTTGTCCGCCGGCGGCGGGGAGGTGCCCCGGTCCTCGGTGCGCCAGTGGGTGAACCCGTAGCGGCGCATGCAGGCGATCTCGGCGTTGTCGCGGGCCTGCTGGACGGCGATTTCCTCGGCGTAGGAGACCATGTACTGCTCCAGCGGCAGCACCATCCCCTTGGCCAGGCCGCGGGTGGGCACCTTCTCCGGCCAGTTCTCCTTGACGACCCTCGGCGTGTAGGGGGCCGACTCGGACACCTGGCCGTCATCGCCGGTCACTACCGTGGAGCCATCGGTTTGCCCTTGGCCGCACCCGGTGGCCAGCATCGCCAACGAAGCCGCGGCGAGGGGGGCGGCGAGGGAGAGTCGTATCGTCATCACAGCCTCTTACTGCTCGCATTATCGTTCTTCAGGGACGAAATGAGGTTCTCGTTGTGGTCGGTCTCGATGGTCTGGTAGACGCCGGCGTAGCCGGTGTTGTAGTACACCCGATGGGAAACGGAGTCGCTGTTGGAGGCTCCGGCAGCATTGTTCTTCACGCTCCAGCCCGAGCCGGGATCGGTTCCCACGCACGCGCTTGCGTTCGGCAGTTGGCCGTCCCAACCGAACCCGTACCCGTAGTTGAACTGGTACCGGACCTGATATTGGGCGTAGTCGTAGCCCAGATGCGAGTACTCGCTCTTGTTGGTAATGAAGCACGCGCTGCGGAAGATCCCGATGCTTTGCATGCTGTTGAAGAAGATCGCAAAACACCGCGTCGACGAGCTGCACTGACTGTCGGTGTAGGAGATTTCAGCATTCGCCTGACCTGCGGGGAGTATTACAGCCGCAAGAGTGGCGGATACCAACAGGCCGGCGCGAACCGATCTCTTCCCAATCAAAGAACCCACCCTCTTCAGTCTCCGGCGGTTATCGGCGGAAGGTTTACCCTACGGTTAATCTCATTGACTGCGCCGGAAACCCCCTCGCCTCGACACCTCGAAGGAGAGGAACCCAGCACATCGAGGACCTTCGGCCGGAAGAAAAGGTATAGGAGGGGTGGTGGCAGCGAAAGCACTTAACCAGCTTCGCGACCCCCTGACCCCACTTTGTTAACCGAGCGTGAAAATAGATGCCCGATATGGCATTTTTCTCCAAAATTAAAATCAACCTGAAGTTGATCCATTACAGAACGTGTCGATGTGACACTGATCACACCCACGCGACCCGAGGGTGCCCAATCGATGTAGAAAATAATTTGCACATTCCGATTCCCTGGTGTACCGATCAGAAATTCAATGACGTTTTCTCGGCGAGATAATCTTCGCGAAGTGGGTTGACCGGGGCATCAAGGGTTGGATCAGACAGTGGCGGCCCGAATGCGGACAGACGTAAAGCCCCTGGCAGGACGGTTCTCACCACAAGATCGTCCGCTGCACCAGAGGCTTCACGTTGGTCACCTGCGTTGCCATGCTCGACGTCCCACGCCACGTGGTGGAGTACACGACCCGACTGCCGACCGGCCACCGCCGCCGGATCGGCACCCCGAAGGGCGCCCGTGTACTGGGCCCCTTCCGGCAGGCCGTCTTCGTGCTGCGCTGGTTCCGCGAGGCCGGCTGCGTGCACTGCCTGGCCCGCGCCGCGGGAATCTCCCGAGTCACCGGCTACTGGGGCACCACCCGGCCGAAGGCTGGGGGACTACCTCCACGAGGAAATTGACGTCATGGCCGACGCGGCCCCGAGCTACACGACGTGCTGGACCGCTGCCGCGCGCAACAGATGAGCCACGTGGTGCTGGACGGCACCCTCATCTCCTGCGACCGCGTCGCCGGGAGCACGGAGAAGGGCAATGACCTGTGCTACTCCGGCAAAGCCCGGCACTTCGACGGGAACATCCAGTTCGTGGCCGCCCCCGGCGGCACCCCGCATGAGGCATCCCCAGCTCGAAGAGCTCGGGGAAGGGTCTCCGACGCCGAACCCGGATCCGTCCACGACCTGCGCGCCGCCCGCATCCACGCCCTGCCCGCCCTGTACGCGTCGGCCCGCGCCGGCCTGCCGACGCTGGCCGACGTCGGCTACACCGACGCCGGCAGCGGCGTCCACACACCCTTCCGCCCGCACCCCGACATCGCCTCACCCCTGGCGGCGGACACCCGCGCCCACAACCGGCTCCTGCGCGGCATCCGCGCGATCGGCGAGCGCGCGGCGGCCGAACTCAAACAGCGCTGGCGCGCCCTGCAGCATGTGACGGCCAGCCCCAGCCGCATCGGCACCATCGCCCAGGCCGCCCTCGTCCTCAACAACTCATGGAAATGAAAGCCTCTGAGAAAACGTCATTGAACACGGAGGGACACGTGACGCGCGTCACATGCGCGTGTTGGTCACGGCAGACCCCAGGCGCGCTGCGTCCGGAAGTGCAACCCTCACGACTTGAGACACAAAAAGTCCGCCGTGCCCCTGAGTAGCGGTGTTCCCCCGCACGAGGCGTCGCGGTGGACGGGGCACCGGTCCATCAAGGTCACGGCGGACTGCCAGGGCTCCGGGTCAGCGGATGCCGAGGCTTTGCAGGGCGCGGCGCTGGGCCGGGGAGGGCTTCGCCGGGAAGAGGATGTAGCAGATGCCTCCCGTGCCGCTTCTGACCTGGCCGTTGGCGTTGTAGCGCTTCGTCCTCAGCCAGATGTTCTCGAACTGCCGGCGCCTGTAGACGTGGCGGACGGCCTCGTTGCTGTCGCTGGCCGGGTCGTTGGCGATGACGTCGCCGTCCTCGGTGAAGCCGATGACGGTCATCAGGTGGCCCGCGGTGCCGTAGCCCGCGCCGTCGAGTTCGGACTCCATGAAGGACTGGGAGGTGATCAGGGGGATGCCGGCACGGATCAGGAGCTCGGCGTCCGCGAGGGAGTCCAGGCGGGTGACGATGCCCTGCATGTCGCGGTAGGTGGCCGCGTAGGCGGTGTTGAACGGCCAGTTGCCGCAGCCGGAGTACTGGTAGTCGTAGGTGTAGCGGGCGGCGTGGCAGACCTGGGGGTCGGCGTAGTCGGGGTTGACCCAGGACAGGTCCTCGGCGGTGGGCCCCCGGCCCCAGTACTCGATGATCATCTGTGAGGAGGTGGGGCTGCACCACGCCTCGCCGCCGTTGTCGTACTCCGGGTACTGGCCGATGTGGGTGTTCTGCGAGTAGCGCGGGACGTCCAGCTCGACGCCCGCGGCCACGCCCGGCGCGGAGGCCGGGACCTCGAAGCGGGCGGGGACGTCGGAGCCCATGGCGCCCAGGCGCCAGACCACGGGGGTGGCGTCGGTGCCGGGGGCGCGGTGGAGGGTGGCGCGCAGCCGGTAGGAGGCCAGGCGCAGGCCGGTGGAGGTGTCGTCGACGGCGAAGGTGTCGGTCCAGACGCTGGACTTGCCGTCACCCTGGTCGTCCACGGAGGTGCGGCGGATGTCCTCGTCGCCGGCGGCCCAGACGCCCAGGGTGTACCAGGGGGTGTCGGTGCCGTCGGTGTAGGTGCCCCGCATCTCGATCCGGATCCAGGTGCCGGCCGGGGTGCGGGCGTTCCAGGAGGCGACGAGTTCGCTCGCGGGCACCGGCAGGCGGTGGACGGGCGAGGTCCACACGGCGTACTCCCAGGCGGCGGTGCGCCCGGTGTGCGGGTCGGTGTAGTCGGTGGTGCCCGCGGGGGCGGCGACGGCGATGCCGGGGCGGCGGCCGGCCGCCACGCGGGTGCCCTGGCCGGTGCCGGAGCGCCAGTCGGCGGCGGAGGTCCAGGCGCGGTAGTCCACCGTGGAGCCGGCCCGCGGGCCGCTCCCCGTGCCGCCACGGCCCGGGGCGGAGGGGGAGGCCGGGAGCGGGAAGGCGGCGGCCGGGGAGAGTGCGGTCTGGGAGGCGACGGCCGCTGCTGCGGTGGCGACGGCGGCGGCGAGTACGGTGCGGCGGGTGGCCGGTCTGCTGTCGGTCATGGCGGTGGGTACCCCGGTCCTTCCGTGAGTCGGTGCGCGTGTGGTGTCGCGCGTGGGTGCTGCGCCGATACGGCGGCGGTGGTGGCGCCGCGGACGCACCGCGGAGTGTCCACATCTTCCCGCCACCGGATCTTCGGGGCCAGTGCTGCGGTCTCCGCACACCCGAAAACATTGGTCTCGACCAGTGGCGTCGTCCGGCCGGTCGTAGGCTGGAGCGGTGATTCCCGGTGCCCGCTCCGATCCGGACGGTCCGGCCGGCCCGGACGGCCTGGCAGGTCTCGTCCGGCGGCTGCGCGCCCTGCCGCCGTCGTGCGGGCCGGTGCGGCTGGTGGCGGTCGACGGACACGCCGGGTCCGGCAAGAGCACGCTGGCCGGGCGCCTGGCTGCCCGGCTGGACGGGGCGCCGGTGCTCCATCTGGACGATCTGGCGAGCCATGACGCCCTGTTCGGGTGGACCGGCCGTTTTCTGGAGCAGGTGGTCGCTCCCCTCTCGCGCGGGGAGTCGGCCCGGTACGAGGTGTACGACTGGGAGCGCCGGGTGTTCGGCGGGGCGTGTACGCTGCCGCCCGCGCCGGTGGTGCTGGTGGAGGGGGTCGGCGCGGGCCGTCGTGCCCTGCGCCCCCGTCTGGCCTGTGTCGTGTGGCTGGGGGTGCCGCGCGAGGAGGCCTGGGCCCGGGGGCGGCGCAGGGACGGGCCGGGGCTCGCGGGCTTCTGGGACGGCTGGGAGCGCGCGGAGGAGCGGCACTTCGCCGCCGATCCCACCCTCCCCCACGCCGATCTCCTGGTACGGCGGTGCGCACGGGGATATCTGGTGCTTCCGGGACCGCGAGGAGAGCGCGAGAAGTCCGCCGGTGGCTACGGCGGGTGACGTGGTGTCAGCTCTGCGCGCTCCGGCCGTACCGGGCCCTACGTTCCCTCCCGCACCGGCTTGACCGGCCCCGGTTCCCGGTTCTACGTTCTCCCTGAACGGTCTGCACAGGCCGTTCCGCACGAAGCCCCCGGTTGTTCCCCCGTGATCGGGGGCTTCGTCCTGTCCGGATCCTGTCCGGATCCTGTCCGGTCCCCGTCAGGTCCCGTCCGGAGGGCTCCGGCGCGTTCTCACCGTCCGTCACCGAACTTCTGTCACCGGTCCGCCGGCGCCCGGCCGTCTCACCTCCGGCCCGCCCCGTGCCCGCCCATACGCCGTCTACGCCAGAAACCGGGGCGCGGGTACCATGCCAAAGGCCTCGGACGGCTTGGATCCTGCCCTGCTGCCTGCGGCAACTCCCTTTCAGAGCATGGTCGTCGAGTGCCTTTGAGAACCACCGCCGCCGTCGGGTGACCACCCGGCGCATACCTTCGGGGGACGTTTCGTGGGGGACGTGAGGGACTACGGCACGCAGGACGTCCACGGTCCGCAGGCCCCCGCCGATCTCGCCTGGCTGCGCGGCGTCGACGCGTACACAGTGGGCTCCTACACCCACGCCGAGGAGGAGTTCCGCACCGCCGTGCGCATCGACCCGGGTATGGCCGACGCCTGGCTGGGGCTGCACGCCCTGCGCGTGGACACCGCCACCGCACTGCTGCGGATGCACGAGCACCGCCACCGCTTCGGCGAGCAGCGCGCCCGGCATGACCGCGCCCTCAACTCCTGGTACTGGCTGGGCTGGTGGGTGCAGCCGGTGCTGGAGACCGAGCGCGACCTGCTGCTGGCGCACGCCTCGCACTGGCTGGACGGCCGGCGTGTGGCGGATCTGGACCGGGCGCTGGCCGAGTGCCCGCCGGTCGAGGCCGACCCGCTGGTGCGGTTCCTGCACGCCTGCCGCGCCTATCTCACCAAGGACTGGGAGCTGCTGGTCCGGCACACCGAGCCGCTGGTGGGCGATCCGCTGCTGGGTGTGGAGGCGAGCCTGTTCGCGGGCATGGCCCGGGTGCGGCTGGAGATGTACGGGCAGGCCGAGCCGCTGCTGGCCGCCGCCCTGATGCGCTGTCGCAGCGAGCAGCCGCAGCGCAAGGAGCTGCGCTACTGGCTGGCCCGGGCGCGGGAGGGCACCGGGCGCAGCGCGGCGGCGCTGCCGCTGTACCGGGCGGTGTACCGGGTGGATCCGGCGTTCATGGACACCGCCGCCCGGCTCACCGCCATCGCCGAGGGCGACGGGCTGGACGACGCGCCGGAGGTGGCGTCCGCGGCCGTGACGGTCGTGGACGGTGCCGGCGGGGCGGGGGACGTGTCGTTCGGCGGTCTTCCGGATGATCCTTCGGTCGGCGGCGGGTGGCCCGCCGACGGTGCGGACCTCGCCGACCCGGCCGCCGGGGGCCTGGTCCCCGGAAGCCCGACGGGCGGCGGCGCGGGCGGCGTGGACGGGCCCGTGCCGGTGGAGGCGGACCGGGCCCGGGAGCGGTCCTCCGGCCGCCGGGGGGCTGCCGGCCGCTTCCCGGCGGGGCCGGCCGATCCGGTGCTGCTGGCCCGCGCGATGGGGGAGCTGGAGCGCATGGTCGGCCTGGAGCCGGTCAAGCGCCAGGTGCGGGCGCTGTCGGCGCAGCTGCACATGGCGCGGCTCCGCGCCGAGCAGGGACTGCCCGTCCAGCCGCCCAAGCGGCACTTCGTCTTCTCCGGCCCCTCGGGCACGGGGAAGACGACGGTGGCGCGGATCCTGGGGCGGGTCTTCTGTGCGCTGGGCCTGCTGGGCGGCGACCATCTGGTGGAGGCGCAGCGCTCCGACCTGGTGGGCGAGTACCTGGGTCAGACGGCGGTCAAGGCGAACGAGCTGATCGACTCCGCGCTGGGCGGGGTGCTCTTCGTGGACGAGGCGTACAGCCTGTCCAACACCGGCTACGGCAAGGGCGACGCGTACGGCGACGAGGCGCTCCAGGTGCTGCTCAAGCGCGCCGAGGACAACCGGGACCGGCTGGTGGTGATCCTGGCGGGCTATCCGGAGGGCATGGACCGGCTGCTGGCCGCCAACCCGGGCCTGGGCTCGCGTTTCACCACCCGGGTGGACTTCCCCAGCTACCGCCCGCCGGAGCTGACGGCCATCGGCGAGGTGCTGGCGGCGGAGAACGACGATGTGTGGGACGAGGAGGCGCTGGAGGAGCTGCGCAGCATCAGCGGCCATGTGGTGGGCCAGGGCTGGATCGACGAGCTGGGCAACGGCCGCTTTCTGCGCACCCTTTACGAGAAGTCCTGCGCCTACCGCGATCTGCGGCTGTCGGACTGTCCGGGTACGCCCTCCCGGGAGGAGCTGGCGACGCTGCGGCTGCCGGATCTGATGCAGGCCTATGGTGAGGTGCTGTCCGGCCGCGGCCCCGAGGGGCCGCGGCGCGAGCCCCCCTCGTTCGCCTGACCTGCGCTCGGGGGGCGGTGCGGAGTGCGGTTCCGGCCCGCCCCGGAGGGCCCGCGGGTCAGCCGGAGGACGGCCCCGTGCCGTGGCGCTCGGCCAGCGCGCGCAGCGCCTTCGCGTCCCGGACGGCCTGCTGTTTGGCGACGCCGGGCTGGATGCCCATGGCGGGCAGGGTGGTGCCGTCGGCGAGGTCGAGCAGGACCCAGGGGTCGCCGGGGCGGAGGTTCACCTTGATGATCTCCGCCCATTCCAGGTGGCGGACGGTGGTGAGGTTGACGACCGTGACGCCACTCTCCTCGGCGACCACCTTCGGACGGCTGAGCAGGGCGAGGACGCCGAGGAACAGCAGGCCGGTGAGGACGAAGGAAGCCCGCTCCCCCGCGCCGAGACCCTCCAGCATCATCGCGACCGTGGTGAGGGTGGCCAGGATCGCGACGCCGACCGACAGCAGGACGACGCGGGTGCGGGCGGGCCGGAAGGTCACCGGCAGTCCGGGACCGGAGCCGGGGTCTGTGCCGGGCTCGGGGGCGGGGGCGGGCACGTGCGTCGCTCTTTCGATGGGTCGGTGCTTGCTTGTCTCGATGCCTCGGTGGGTGCCGGCGGCCTCAGAGGCGGCAGGCGTGGATGCCGGTGGTGAGGATCGCCCGGGCACCCAGTTCGTACAGGTCGTCCATGATCCGCTGGGCCTCCCCGGCGGGCACCATGGAGCGCACCGCGACCCAGCCCTCGTGGTGCAGCGGCGAGATGGTGGGCGACTCCAGGCCCGGGGTGAGGGCCACGGCCTGCTCGACCTTCTCGGCGCGGATGTCGTAGTCCATCATCACGTAGCGCCGGGCCACCAGGACGCCCTGCATGCGGCGGAGGAACTGCCGCACCTTGGGGTCGTCGGCCGGTGCTCCGGTGCGCCGGATGACGACGGCCTCGGACTCCAGGATGGGCTCGCCGATGATCTCCAGTCCGGCGTTGCGCAGCGTGGTGCCGGTCTCGACGACATCGGCGATGATCTCGGCGACGCCGAGCTGGATGGCGGTCTCCACCGCGCCGTCGAGGCGGACGACGGAGGCGTCCACCCCGTTGTCGGCCAGGTGCTTGGCGACCAGGCCGGGGAAGGAGGTGGCGATGGTCATGCCGCCGAAGTCGCCGACACCGCCGGCCGTGCCGGGGCGGGTGGCGTAGCGGAAGGTGGAGCCGGCGAAGCCGAGCCGGAGGATCTCCTCGGCGGCGGCCCCGGAGTCCAGCAGCAGGTCGCGGCCGGTGATGCCGATGTCGAGCTTGCCGGAGCCCACGTAGACGGCGATGTCGCGGGGGCGGAGGAAGAAGAACTCGACCTCGTTGTCGCTGTCCACCAGGACCAGCTCGCGGCGGTCCTTGCGCTGCTTGTAGCCGGCCTCATGGAGCATCGCCGACGCAGGCTCGGACAGTGAACCCTTGTTGGGGACGGCGATGCGCAGCATGGGGCGGTCTTCCTTCGCTTCTTCGGGCCGGTGCGAGCGGCGCGCGGTGGGGTCGTGCGGGTGGAGTGGTGCGGTGGTACGGGCGGGGGCGCGGTCGGCGGTGACGGCGCCGGCGAGGTTGCGGGGGCGCTTCCTACAGGTGAGCGTATACGTCGTCGAGGCCGATACCCCGGGCGACCATCATCACCTGAAGGTGGTACAGCAGTTGGGAGATCTCCTCGGCGGTGCGCTCGGCTCCCTCGTGCTCCGCGGCCATCCACACCTCGGCGGCCTCCTCGACGACCTTCTTGCCGATGGTGTGGACGCCCGCGGCCACCAGTTCGGCGGTGCGGGAGGTGGCGGGGTCGCCGGTGGCGGCCTTCTGCTGGAGCTCGCCGAAGAGCTCCTCGAATGTCTTGTTCGCCATGGTGCCCCCTACCCTACGCCGGTCGCGGGGCCGCTCACCGCCAGGGTTCGGCGACGGTGCGCAGGACGGCGGCCGTGGCGACGGCGGCGGTGACCGCCTCGTGGCCCTTGTCCTCGCTGGAGCCCTCCAGCCCGGCGCGGTCCAGGGCCTGCTCCTCGGTGTCGCAGGTCAGCACGCCGAAGCCGACGGGAACGCCGGTCTCCACGGAGACCTGGGTGAGGCCGGCGGTGACGCCCTGGCAGACGTAGTCGAAGTGCGGGGTGCCGCCGCGGATGACGACGCCGAGGGCGACGACCGCGTCGTAGCCGCGGGCGGCCAGCACCTTGGCGGCGACGGGCAGCTCGAAGCTGCCGGGGACGCGCAGCACGGTGGGCTCGTGGATGCCCAGCTCGCCCAGGGCTCGCAGCGCGCCGTCGAGCAGGCCGCCCATCACCTTCTCGTGCCACTGCGCGGCGATCACGGCCACGCGCAGGTCGCCGCAGTTCTTGACGGTCAGTTCGGGGGCGCCCTTGCCGCTCACGTTGCTCCTCGTCGACGGGTGTTCGATGGACAGGTGTAGAGGTGGGGTGTTACGGGTGTGGATGTGCGGGCGGGGTGTTACGGCGGGGCCGGTGTCACTGGCCGCCGCAGACGGGGACCGGTTCGCCGTCCAGCCAGGGCAGGTCGTGACCCATGCGGTCCCGCTTGGTGCGCAGGTAGCGCAGGTTGTGCTCGCCCGCCTGGACGGGCATCGGCTCGCGGCCGGTGACGCGCAGGCCGTACCGGGCGAGGGCGCCGGTCTTGTCGGGGTTGTTGGTCATCAGCCGCAGGGAACGCACGCCGAGGTCGGTAAGCATCCGCGCGGCGGCGGCGTAGTCGCGGGCGTCGGCGGGCAGGCCGAGTTCCAGGTTGGCGTCGAGGGTGTCGCGGCCGGCCTCCTGGAGCTGGTAGGCGCGCAGCTTGGACAGCAGGCCGATGCCCCGGCCCTCGTGTCCGCGCAGGTAGACCACCACACCACGGCCCTCGGCGGCCACGCGGCGCAGGGAGTCCTCCAGTTGGGGGCCGCAGTCGCAGCGCAGGGAGCCGAACACGTCGCCGGTCAGGCACTCGGAATGCACTCGCACCAGTACGTTCTCGGCGCCCTCGACGTCCCCGGTGACCAGGGCGATGTGCTCCACGCCGTCGGCGGTGGAGCGGTAGCCGTGGGCGCGGAAGCCGCCGTGGGCGGTGGGCAGGGAGGTGACGGCCTCGCGGCGGACGACGGGGACGGCAGGGGTGGCGGGGGCGGGGACTGCGGCGGGCGCGGGGACGGAGGGAGCGGCCCGCTCGCGGGAGCGGCGGTAGGCGATCAGCGCCTCGATGGAGACGATCGCCAGACCGTGCTTGCGGGCGAAGGGCACCAGCTCGGGCAGGCGCAGCATGGTGCCGTCCTCGCCGGCGATCTCCACGATGGCGGCGGCGGGGCGCAGTCCGGCCAGCCGGGCGAGGTCGACCCCGGCCTCGGTGTGGCCGGGGCGCTCCAGCACGCCGCCGGGGCGGGCGCGCAGCGGGAAGACGTGGCCTGGGCGCACGAAGTCGCCGGCCTCGCGGGCCGGGTCGGCCAGCAGCCGGATGGTGGTGGCGCGGTCGGCGGCGGAGATGCCGGTGGTCACGCCGTGGGCGGCTGAGGCGTCCACGGAGACGGTGAAGGCGGTGCCCATCGACTCGGTGTTGTCGCCGACCATCTGCGGCAACTCCAGCCGCTCCAGCTCGCCGGCCTCCATCGGGGTGCAGATCAGGCCGCGGCACTCGCTCATCATGAAGGCGACGATCTCGGGCGTGATCAGCTCGGCCGCGACGATGAGGTCGCCCTCGTTCTCGCGGTCCTCGTCGTCGACGACGACCACCGGGCGCCCGGCGGCGATGTCGGCGATCGCTCGCTCGACCGGGTCCAGCGCCGGGACGTCGCCGGCCGCACCGCCGAACGCGTCGGCCGCTGCCTCGGATTCGGCGGTGCGCGGGTTCCAGGGGTGCAGCACGGTCATGCCGGGGCTCCTTCCAGAGCGGAGTCGTTCGCCGCCTTCGCGCGGGAGCGCAGCCACCAGTCGCGCAGGCCCCACAGGACGAGGACGAAGTAGATGACGTAGACCAGGCCGGAGAAGGCCAGGCCGCTGCCGAAGGCGAGCGGGACGCCGACCAGGTCCACCAGCAGCCAGGCGAACCAGAACTCCACCCATCCGCGGGCCTGGGCGACCATCGCCGCCAGGGTGCCGACGAAGATGTAGGCGTCGGCCCACGGGCTCCAGGACAGTTGCGGGTAGAGCGTGAACAGTCCGCCGACGGCGAGGGTGCCGGCGGCCGTTCCGGCCAGCAGCCACCCGCGTTCGCGCCAGGTGGCGAACCGTACGGTGATCCTGCCGTCGGCGCTGTCGGCCGCGCTCCCGTGGTCCTCCGCGGAAGCGGGGGCTCCGCGCCGCCACTGGTACCAGCCCCACACCGCGACGCCGATGACCAGCAGCTGCTTGCCGACGCCGCCCGAGAGCTGGGCGGAGGCGTAGGCGGCGACCAGGATGAGCCCGGCCAGGAACTGCGCGGGCCAGGTCCAGATGGAGCGGCGCCAGCCGAGGGCGAGGGCGATCAGGCCCATGACGTTGCCGACCATGTCGGACCACTTCACGCTCTGGCCGAACGCCTCGAAGGCGGTGCCGTTGAGGGCCCCGTCGAGCCACTCCAGCGCGCTCATCGAACGGCCCCGGCAGCACCGGCGGACTCGGCTGTTCCGGCTGTTCCGGCGGCGGCGCGGTGGCCGAGCAGCCGCTCGACGTACTTGGCCAGGACGTCCACCTCCAGGTTGACCGGATCCCCGACGCCCTTCACGCCCAGGGTCGTCAGGGCGAGGGTGGTGGGGATGAGGCTGACGGTGAAGTCCGTCCCGCCCGCCTCGACGACGGTGAGACTGACGCCGTCAACGGTGATCGAGCCCTTCTCGACGATGTAGCGGGTGAGTCCGCCCGGAGCGGCGATCCTGACGATCTCCCAGTTCTCGCCGGGTACGCGCTCGGTGATGGTGCCGGTGCCGTCCACGTGGCCCTGGACGATGTGGCCGCCCAGCCGTCCGCCCAGCGCCATGGGGCGCTCCAGGTTGACGCGGTCGCCGGCGGACAGGGCGCCGAGGCCGGAGCGCTTGAGGGTCTCGGCCATGACGTCGGCGGTGAACTCGCCGCCGGAGGTGTCCACGACGGTCAGGCAGACGCCGTTGACCGCGATCGAGTCGCCGTGCTTCGCCCCCTCGGTCACCAGCGGGCCTCGCAGCCGGAAGCGGCTGGACTCGGCCATTTCCTCGACGGCGACGACCTCGCCCAGCTCTTCGACGATTCCGGTGAACACTCAGGACTCCTTGGACACGTGGACGGCGGGGGCGGGTGCGGCGGGCACGGCGGGCACGGCGTCGATGCGCAGATCGGGCCCGATGCGTTCGACCGCGGTCACCGTCAGCCGCAGCACATCGGCGATGGTGGCGATTCCGGCGCCTGCCAGGGCCGCGGGCCCGGCGCCCAGGAGGGCCGGGGCGAGGTAGGCGGTGACCCGGTCCACGGCGCGGGCGGCGACGAAGGCCCCGGCCAGGGTCGCGCCGCCCTCCAGCAGCACGGACCGCACCGCGCGGTCGTGGAGGGCCGTGAGCAGCGCGGCGACGTCCAGACCGCCGCCGGGCCCGCCGGCGCGCGGCAGCCGCACCACCTCGGCGTGCCCGTCGAGGTGGGCGGTGGCGGCCTCCGGCAGGTCGTCGGCGACGGCGACCAGGGTGGGGGCCTCGCCGTCCAGGACACGTGCGCCGGGCCGGACGGCGCGGGCCTCGGTGTCGGCGACGACGCGCAGCGGCTGGACCGCGCCGGGGACACCTCGCACCGCGAGGTGGGGGTCGTCGGCGCGGGCGGTGCCGGAGCCGACGAGCACGGCGTCGGCCTCGGCGCGCAGCCGGTGGACGTCGGCGCGGGCGGCGCCGGAGGTGATCCAGCGGCTGGTGCCGTCGGCGGCGGCGGTACGGCCGTCGAGGGTGGCGGCGTACTTCCAGCGCACGTACGGGCGGCCCAGACGCACGGCGGTCAGCCAGGGGGCGTTGACCTCGGCGGCCTCCTCGGCCAGGAGGCCGCCCTCGGTGTCGACCCCGGCGGCGGCCAGGGTGGCCGCGCCGCCGCGGGCGGCGGGGGTGGGGTCGGCGACGGCGTAGACCACCCGGGCGACGCCGGCGTCGAGCAGGGCGCGGCTGCACGGGCCGGTGCGGCCGGTGTGGTCGCAGGGTTCCAGGGTGACGACGGCGGTGCCGCCGCGGGCCGACTCGCCCGCCTCGGCGAGGGCGTGGACCTCGGCGTGGGGACCGCCGGCACGCCGGTGCCAGCCTTCGCCGACGACGTGCCCGGCGGCGTCGAGGACGACGCAGCCGACGACGGGGTTGGGACTGGTGGAGCCGAGACCGCGGGCGGAGAGGGCTACGGCGCGGCGCATGGCGTCGCGTTCGCGCTCCCGCACGGCGGGTGCTGCGGCTTCGGTGGCCACCGGGTCCTCCTGCCTCTTCGGGCACGGACTCCGGGGCGGTACGGGAAACGAGCGGCCTCGCGGGATGGACGGGACGCCGGAGCGCGGGGCCGGACTCTCCGGGCCCGGCTGAGCGCCCGAGAATCCGCCTGCGGCGGCGTACCGGCCGTCTCACGGCCCGCCGCGCACTGCCTCCCATCCGGACTTTGACCGTCGGTCCAGGAATTTCACCTGGTCAACCGGCCGCTGGCAGCGGCCGGGTCGCGGACTGTAACCGCCGGTTCGGAATTTCACCGACCCCGGAGTGCGCTTGACGTTGGTACGCGGCCAGTGTGCCACGTCCGGATAGGGCAGCACTAGAGAGGGCCTGTGGACCGGCTCACAGCGGCAAGCGGCGCATCGGCCCGTACCCGCAGCTCGGCGGGCCCGCCGGGCCCGCGACGGCGGCTGTTCACCTCGCGTCACCGCGGGTTGAACAGCTCCCGCCGCGCCGCGTCCAGCGCCGTCACCAGGCCGCCGCCGAGCACAGGGCTTCCCTCGACCGTGCCGCACAGCACCTCGGTGGCCAGCGGGGACATCCCGGCCAGCCGGCCGGCCACCCGTTCCGCAAGGGGCTGTCCCCCGGCCCGCCCCACCTCCCCGCCGAGCACCACGCAGCCGGGGTCGAGAACCGATGCGACGGCGGCGGCGCCCACGGCGATCCGTTCGGCCAGCGCGTCCAGGAACGCCTCGGCGCCGGCTCCCGCCCCGCCGGCCACCGCGGCGCGGACCACCGCCTCCGCGGCGCGGACGCCGTCCCCGGTGGCGTGCCGCGGCGGTCGCAGGCCGTGCCCGCGCGCCAGCGCGCACACCGCCGCGGCACCGGCCAGGGAGTGGAAGCCGCCGTCGCAGACCGTCGCCGACGGCGGTCCGGCGGTGCCGGGCACCGGCAGGAAACCGACCTCGCCGGTACCACCGGAGGCGCCGCGGCGCAGTGCGCCGTCCAGGATCACGGCGGCTCCCACCCCGTGCCCCAGCCAGAGCAGGACGAAGGTGTCGCGGCCGCGCGCCGCGCCGAGGCGGTGCTCGGCGATGCCCGCGAGGTTCACCTCGTTCTCCAGTACCACCGTCACGCCCAGCCGTTCGCGGATCGCGGCCGGGACGCGGGCGTGCCAGGCCGGCAGCGTGGTGCTGCGGCCGAGGGCTCCGGTGGCCGGGTCGATCATGCCGGGGGCACCGACGGTGACGGTGTGCAGCGCGGCGACGCCCGCCTCACGCAGCGCCTGCCGCAGGGCGGTCGCCGTCCGCTCCGCGGGGTCGCCCCCGCCGCCTCCGCCGTCCGCACCGTCTCCGCCGTCCGCGACGGGCAGTTCCGCGCCGCCCGCCGCGCCGCCCGCGAGGTCGGCCAGGGCGAAGGAGACGCCTGTGGTGCGGACGTCGACGGCCGCGACGTGGGCGCGTTCGGCGACGAGGCCGTACAGCCGGGCGTTGGGCCCGCGGCGGCTCCCTCCCGCCTCGCCGGCGTCCCGGACCAGCCCGTCCTCGGCCAGGCGCCGCAGCAGGTCGGCGACGCTGGGGCGGGACAGCCCGGTCAGCTCCTTGAGCCGGCCGGCCGTCAGGGGGCCGTGCTCCACCAGCAGTTCCAGCGCGATCCGGTCGTTGATGGCGCGGGCCGTGCGGGGCGAGGCGGTACGCGCGGGACGGACCGGAGGGGTGGGGGCGCCGGGCTCGGGCCGTGGGGGCGTGGTCATGCGGGAATCCTCGCAGATTTTCTTTTTCATTCAGGAAGCCTTCCTGATAGTTTGCGCGCATGCCCTCCTCACCCATCGGCCGGGCCCGGCGCTCGGTCGCCCTGGTCTTCGCCCTGCACGGCGCGGTCTCCGGCGGTTTCACCACCCGCATCCCCTGGCTCCGGGATCAGCTCGACCTGAGCAACGGCCAGTTGGGCCTCGCCCTGGCCTTCCCCGCGATCGGCGCCTCGCTCGCCATGCCGCTGGCCGGGCGCGTCGTGCACCGCCACGGCGGACGGGCGGCCGTACGCGTCCTGCTCGCCCTGTGGTGCGCCTGTCTCGCCCTGCCCGCCCTCTCGCCCCACCTGGCCGTGCTCTGCGCCGCGTTCCTCCTCCTGGGCGCCACCGCCGGGATGGCGGATGTGGCCATGAACGCCCAGGGGGTGGAGGTGGAACAGCGCCACGGCCGCTCGATCATGTCCGGGCTGCACGGCATGTGGAGCGTGGGCGCACTGCTGGGATCGGCGGCCGGCGTGGGCGCCGTCCACCTCGGTCTGGACGCCCGGATCCACCTCGCGCTGGCCGCCGCCGTCCTGGTCGCGGCCGTTCCGGCCGCCTGCCGCGGTCTGCTGGACGTACGCCCCTCGCCGGGGCAGGAGGCGCCGCCGCGCTTCGCGCTGCCGCCGCGTTCGGCCCTGCTGATCGGTGCGGTGGGCATGTGCGCGGTGCTCGCCGAGGGCGCCTCGATGGACTGGTCCGGTGTCTACCTCCGGGACGTCACCGGCGCTTCGGCGACGGTCGCGGCCGCGAGCTACACCGCGTTCGCCTGCACCATGGCCGCCGCCCGCCTGGCCGGCGACGCCGCCGTGCACCGTCTCGGCCCGGTGCGCACGGTGCGGATCAGCGGCGTCCTGGCCACCGCGGGCGGCGCGCTGGTGGTGACCGCGCCCGGACCGGTGGCGGGCGTCGCCGGGTTCGCCCTGCTGGGCGTCGGGATCGCCGTGGTGGTGCCGCTGGCCTTCGCCGCGGCCGGGCACAGCGGTCCGGCTCCCGGGCAGGCCATCGCCGGCGTCGCCACCATCACCTACACCACCGGGCTGGCCGCACCGACCGTCATCGGTCTCCTGGCCGAACTGGTCTCGCTGCGGGCGTCCTTCGCCCTGGTCACCGCCGCGACCGCCGTCCTCGTCCTGGCCGCCGGGGTGCTGGGCGCCCCGCGCCGGGGCGGCGTCGTCGCCCGGGCCGCCGGGGAGGCGCGGGCGGAACTGCGCTGAGGTCGGGCGGGGACGGGCCGGGAGCGGGGGCGACGTTCCCGGCCGGAGGGGCCACCCGGCTGGCATGGCGGGTCGTTCCCGCCGCACACCGCCGACTGACATCGTCAAAGGCGCCCCGTACCATGTGGGCCGATCGATTCCGGTCACCCCCGATCACACCCCGGCGCGCTCCGAAGCGCGCCGGAACGCACCACCGCGCGAGCACGAAACGGAGCACCCATGGGCCTCGGTCTGCGCTGGACCCTGCACGGCGACGGTCGCACACCGGCGCCCGGAGCCGTCGTACGGCCCGACGAACGGCTGTCGTGGCCGCGGACGGCCGGGCTGGGGGTACAGCACGTGGTCGCCATGTTCGGCGCCACCTTCGTCGCCCCGGTCCTGATGGGCCTGGACCCGAACCTGGCCATCATGATGTCGGGCGTCGCCACCATGGTGTTCCTGCTCATGACCCGTGGCCGGGTGCCGAGCTATCTGGGCTCCAGCCTCTCCTTCGTCGGCGTCGCCGCGGCGATCCGGGCGTCGGGCGGCGACAGCGGGACGATCACCGGGGCGCTGCTGGTGGTCGGCGTGGTGCTGCTGCTGGCCGGCCTGGTGGTGCAAAGGTTCGGCGCGCGGGTCATCCACGCCGTGATGCCGCCCGTGGTCACCGGCGCGGTCGTGATGCTGATCGGCTTCAACCTGGCGCCGGTGACGGCCTCCACGTACTGGCCGCAGGACCAGTGGACGGCGCTGCTGACCATGCTCTTCACCGGGCTCGCGGTGGTGGCGCTGCGCGGTTTCTGGTCCCGTGTGGCGATCTTCCTCGGGCTGGTCTTCGGCTACGTCGTCTCCTGGATCATGGACCTGGTCTTCGGGAAGATCCACTCCCCGGCGGGCGGCGGGGAGGCCGTCGACCACTGGCGGCTGGACCTCTCGGGCGTCTCCGAGGCCGACTGGATCGGGCTGCCCTCCCTCCACGCCCCCGAGTTCCAGTGGTCGGCGATCCTGGTGGCGCTGCCGGTGGTGATCGCGCTGATCGCGGAGAACGCGGGCCATGTGAAGGCCGTGGGCGAGATGACCGGCGACCCGCTCGACGACAAGCTGGGCACCGCGATCGGCGCCGACGGCGCGGCCACGGTGCTGTCCACGGCGGTCGGCGGCCCGGCCACCACCACGTACTCCGAGAACATCGGGGTGATGGCCGCCACCCGCGTCTACTCCACCGCCGCTTACTGGGCCGCCGCCTGCTTCGCCGTGCTGTTCGGGCTCTGCCCGAAGTTCGGCGCGGTGATCGCCGCGATCCCCGGCGGCGTGCTCGGCGGGATCACCGTGATCCTCTACGGCATGATCGGCCTGCTCGGCGCGCAGATCTGGCTCGCGGGCCGGGTGGACCTGCGCAACCCGCTGAACCTGGTGCCGGTCTCGGCGGGCGTCATCATCGGCGTCGGTGGCGTCAGCCTGGAGATCACCGACAGTTTCGAGCTCAACGGCATCGCGCTGGGCACCATCGTCGTCCTCACCGGCTACCACGTGCTGCGGGCGCTGGCCCCGGCGCACATGCGCGCCCAGGAGCCGCTGCTGGACGAGGGCACCTCCTCCTACGACACCGGCGCCGGCGGCGCGGAGGGCGCGAACGGCACCGGTCTCGGCGGGCGGTAGGCGCCCCCGAACGGACGGTCGCCCCCTGCCGCCCGCCGACCGCCGCTCCCCCCGCGGGCAGTGGTCCGCCGTCCGTTCGGGGGTCGCCCGATCCGGCGGACTTCCCGCTCTCCCCCCTGCGTCCGGCCCCTTTCTGCCACGCTGAGCGCATGACGATGACGCAGTCCGGGTCCGCCGCGGGCAGGACCGACGAGGCGGGCGGGGCGGAGGGGATGGACGGAGTGATCGCGCGGATGCGCTCGCTCCAGGAGGAACTGCCGCCGCACGACGGGGTGGCGGCCTTCAACCGGGTCTATCTGTCCGTGACGCTGGCGGTGCGCCACAGCCTCGTCGACGGTCTCCTGCCCCGCCCCCGCTCCGCGGCGACCCTGGCGGCGGTCTTCGCCGGCCGCTATCCGGCCGCCGTCGACCTGGCCGCCGCCGGGGAGCCCGTCCCCGCCTGCTGGCGCCCGCTGTTCCGGGCGCGCCACCACACGGGCCTGCACCCGGCGCAGTTCGCGCTGGCGGGGGTCAACGCGCACATCGGGTACGACCTGGCGCTGGCCGTGGTGGACACCGCCCGGGCGCACGGGTGCGAACCTTCCGCGCTCCAGGGCGCGTTCGACCGGATCGGGGACGTCCTGGTGGAGCTGGAGGAGCGGATTCGCGAGGATCTGGCGCCCGGTCCCGGCCCGCTGGACGTCGCCGACCCGCTCACCCATCTGATCGCCGGCTGGAACATGGAGCGGGCCAGGGAATCGGCCTGGTCGGCGGCGCGGATGCTGTGGAGCATGCGGCGACTGCCGGATCTGGCCGAGGAGTTCACCCGCCGGCTGGACACCGGAGCGGGCCTGGTGGGCCGCTTCCTGCTCACCCCGCTGGAGCGCCGCCCGGACGCCCGGCGGGAGATGTCCCTCCAGGCGTCCGGGTGCGCCTCCCGGCCGTCCCGGTCCGCGCAGGCCTCCCGGCCCGCTCAGTCCTCGGGGAGTTCGACCGGGGCGATCTCGTCGTAGACGTCGCCCGGCCCGGGGTTGGCGGGGTCGGTGGAGCCGCCGAGGTGGTGCATCACGCCCCACACCGCGTTGAGGGCGGTCTGAACCGCGCCCTCGGCCCAGCCGGCCGTCCAGGAGATGTCGTCGCCGGCGAGGAAGACGCCCCGCTTGTCCTCGGGCAGCCGGTCCTGCGCGAAGTGGGTGAACAGCCTGCGCTGGTAGCGGTAGTGGCCCGGCAGGTTGGCCTTGAAGGCCCCCATGAAGTACGGCTCGTTCTCCCAGGAGACGGTGACCGGGTTGCCGGTGATGTGCTTGCGGACGTCGACGTCCGGATAGATCTCGCGCAGGGACTTGAGCATGACCTCCAGCCGTTCCCGGGGGCTGAGCGGCAGCCACTTCAGGGAGTCGTCGCACCAGGTGTACGACAGGCACATCACGGCCGGCCGGTCCGGGCCGTCGTCCAGCAGGTAGGTGCCCCGCGTCATGCGGTCGGTGAGCGTCATGCTCATCACGTCCCGGCCGGTGCGCTCGTCCTTGTCCAGCCAGAACGGGCGGTCCACCGGCACGAACAGCTTGGAGGACTCCATGTAGTGGGTCCGCTCGATCGCCGTCCAGTGGTCGATGGGGAACAGGTCGTCGTCACAGTCGATCTTCGACAGCAGCATCCACGACTGGGCGGTGAAGACCGCCGCCCGGTAGGTGCGCACGTCGCCGGTGGCGTCGGTGACGGTGATGCGGTTGCCCGCGGTGCGGTGCAGCCGGGTCACTGCCGGACGCGGGTCGCCGCCGTGCAGGGACTTCAGCGAGGTGCCCGCCGGCCAGTGCACCAGCTTGGCCGGCTCGCGCTCCCACAGCCGCAGCGGGAGCTGCTGGCTGCCGCCGACGATGCCGCGGTGGTCGTCGTCGGCGCCTGTGTAGACGACCCGCAGGATCTCCAGGATGGAGTTGGGGAAGTCGGTGTCCCAGCCGCCGGTGCCGAAACCGACCTGGCCGAAGATCTCCCGGTGGCGGAAGGAGGAGAACGCCGGGGAGTCGCACAGGAAGCCGTAGAAGGTCTGGTTGTCGAGCTTCTCCACCAGGCGTGACCAGATCTCGCGGATGCGCGGCACGTCGCGCGTCCGTATGGCCTGCTGCATGCCGGAGAAGTCGGCGCCCTCCTCCAGGCAGGCGTTCCACGCCTCCATCACCCGGTGGTAGACCTCCGGCAGGTCGTCCAGGGTGCGGGCGTAGTGGGACTCGCCCTTGAGGTCGACGACGGTGGAGGGCGTGTCGGGCGCCAGCGGATTGGGGAACGGCTTGGTCTCCAGGCCCACCAGGTCCGCGTAGTGCCAGAAGGCGGTGGACGACGGCGGGAAGCGCATCGCGCCCATCTCGGCGGTCAGTTCGGGGTCGCAGCCGTCGAAGCGGGCCGTGCGCAGCCGCCCGCCGATCCGGTCGGCCTCGTAGACCACCGGCTTCAGGCCCATCTTCATCAGCTCGTACGCGGTGACGATCCCCGACAGTCCGCCGCCGACGACCGCGACCTCGGTGCCGTGCTCGGTGGCGGGCACCTGGCCGAGACCGGCGGGGTGGGCGAGGTAGTCGTCGTAGGCGAAGGGGAAGTCCGGGCCGAACATGGTGACGGGCGGCTCGGTCCGCGCCTGTGCGTGCTGCTCGTCGTGGACGGCGGCGGGCACCGTGGAGGTCATGGATGGTTCTCCTGGTGGTACGTGGCGGGCTGTGTCCGGGCGGTCGGCCCGGGCCGGCGGCCGGCGGCGGTGCCGGGTGGGGCGGGTCGGTACGGGGGCGGCGCGGGGCCGGCCCCTCAGGTGAGCGAGGCGTACAACTCGGGGCGGCGGTCGCGCAGATACGGGTTGTCCGCGCGCGACGCCCTCAGCCGCCCGGGGTCGACGTCGGCGGTGATCAGGTCCTCCCCCGCTCCCGCGCGGGCGCGGACCGTGCCGTCGGGGGCGGCAAGGCAGCTCAGTCCGGCGAAGGTGATCGCACCGCCGTCACCGTTCCCGTCCGCGCCCTCGGTGCCGCAGCGGTTGGCGTAGGCGATGTAGAGCTGGTTCTCGAAGGCGCGGGCCGGCAGAAGGGTCTCGGCGACGATCTCGTACGGCCGCATCAGCGCGGTCGGCACCAGCAGCAGCTCGGTGCCGGCCAGCGCGTGGGCGCGGACGTTCTCCGGGAACTCCACGTCGTAGCAGACCAGCATCCCGACGCGGACGCCGTCGAGGTCGGCCTGGACGACGGGGGTGTCGCCCGGGCGGAAGGCCGAGGTCTCGAAGCCGCCGTACAGATGGGTCTTGCGGTAGTCGGCCAGCCGGGCGCCGTCCGGGCCGACGAGCCCGGCGGAGTTGTACACCGCGTCGCCGTCGCGCTCGGGGTAGCCGTAGGCGACGGCGATCCCGTGCTCGGCGGCGATGCGGGAGACCGCCTCGCCGCCGGGGCCATCGGCGGGCTCGGCCAGCTCCGCCACCCGCTCCCCGATCGCGTACCCGGTCAGGTACATCTCGGAGGCGACCAGCAGCCGGGCCCCTCCCGCGGCGGCCTCGCGGGCGGCGCGGTCGAGGGCGTCCAGGCTGTCCGCGGTGGAGCCGGGGACACCGCCGGGGCCCTGGAGCAGCGCGGTGCGCAGCGGCGTCATGGGACCTCTTCGCGTTCACGTCGGACAGCCGTACCGGGCGTGCCGGGGTACGGCTGCGGGATCTGGGGACGCCTCGACGGTACGGTCCGCCCGCTTCGCCCCACAAGCCGCACCTGTTGCGCACCCGGCATCGATCCGTTGCGTCTTGGGGCCGTGGTGCGCCGATTCGTTGCGTGCCCGGGTCGCGCACCCGGGTGTGCGCCCGGCCGCGCGTGCGCGGTGCCTCAGGCCGGCGACCCGGAACCGTAGCGCCGCAGCAGCGGGGAGAGGACGAGCACCGACCGGGTGCGCTCGACGAACGGCTCCCCCGCGATCCGCTCCAGCACCCGCTCGAAGTGCCTCATGTCGGAGGCGAAGACCTGGACGACGGCGTCCGCGTCGCCGGTCACGGTGGAGGCGGAGGCCACCTCCGGATAGCGCGCCAGCCCTCGGCGGATGTCCTCGGGCGAGGTCTTGTGGCGGCAGTACATCTCGACGAAGCCCTCGGTCTCCCAGCCGAGCACCGCCGGGTCCACCCGTACGGTGAAGCCGGTGATGGCGCCCTGCTCGCGCAGCCGGTCCACCCGGCGTTTGACGGCGGGGGCCGACAGCCCCACCTCGGCGCCGATGTCGGCGTAGGAGCGCCGGGCGTCCTCGGCGAGGGCGCGGACGATGCGTTCGTCGAGCTCGTTCAGTCGCACTGCGGGTGGGCCACTTCTGTCGTGCGGGCGGTACTCGGGGCACCGCGGTGATCGCGTCGCCCCGGCAGCGAAGTACAGCACACCGGGCCGGCGGGGCGTTTCTCCGGCGGTCCCGGGCCGCGGCGCGGGCGGCCGGGGAATCCTCACCGAGGCACCGCACGGCGGCGCCACGGCCCGGGAGGGCACATATCCGGTTTTCCGGGCGCCCCTTTCCGGCCGCACCCCCGCGAAGCGGGCGTCCCCGTGCCGCCGCCGGCGGCACGGCGGCCTCGTCCCGGCCCCCCTTCAGCGCAGCTCTCACTGGCGACCGGAAGACGCGCTTCTATACGGTGTGGCCCGACAGGCCGAGCCGGACGCGGGGGAGAGAACGTGTCGTTCGACGATGAGTGGAAACAGCTGGTGGAGGCCGCCGCCGAGCGGAAGGCCACACAGATGCGCCTGAACCGGCTCGACGGCGGCGGAGGCGGGGGCGTCTCGACGTCCTCCGGTGAACTGGAGGTCTCGCAGAAGGACCTGGCCGCCGTCGGGGACGCGGCGTTCGAGCTCCACGGGCGGCTGCGCAAGGACGGTGACCTAGCCCGGGAGAGCAGCAACAGCGCAGCCGCGGGCCTGAGGGGCGACTTCGAGATCGGCGGCGCCCTGGACCACGTCGCGACCCGGTGGCAGGAGCAGCTGCGCACCCTCACCGACGCCTGCGCCCACATCTCCAACCACATGGAGTACAGCAACAAAGCCCACGCCAACGACGAGCAGCACATCAGCTCGCTGTTCAACAGCGTCTCCGCGCTCGACGAGGGCTTCGACGAGAGGACCCGGCTCCAGTGAAGCTCGACGCCCTCCGCCACGCCGACTTCTCCAAGCTGAACAAGGCCGTCTCCGACTGGTCGGAGATGGTCGGGAAGCTCAGCACCCTGAAGGACGATGCCCGCTCCCAGCTCAAGGGCAAGGCCGACAAGGCCGACTGGACCGGCATGAACGCCGCCGTCACCCGGGAGTTCGTGGCCAAGACCACCGGCGAGTTCGCCGACGCCCACACCCAGGCGTCCTCCATCCACAACATCCTCAAGGACACCCGCGACGAGCTGGTGGAGTACCGCAGGCAGCTCAACGACGCGATCGAGCGCGGGCTGAGGAAGAACCTGACGGTCATCGCCAACACCGACGGCAGCTTCACCGTCACCATGAACATCCACCCCGACCGCGCCGCCGGGGGCACCGACGTACCCGACCACACCCCCGAGGACGTCACCGCCCTGCGCGACGAGGTGCAGGGCATCCTCACCAAGGCCGCCGAGAGCGACTCCAGCGCCGCCAGGGCGCTCAGGGCCCTGGCCGACCAGACCCCCCATGGCTTCTCCGACGCCTCCTACTCCGACCGCGACTCCGCCGCCGAGGCGATGGAGGCCGCCGACCGGGCCGTCGAGCTCGCCGAGGACCCCTCGGACATGTCCCCGCAGGAGTTCGACGACTTCAACTCCACCATGGCGCGGTACAAGGACGATCCCCTCTTCGCCGAGCGGTTCGCCACCGGGCTGGGCCCCCAGGGCGTGCTGGACTTCTGGGCGGGCATCAACGACCCGCACACCAACATGCAGCTCGGCCAGGCCCGGGTGGACAAGTACGGCGCCCTGCAGGAGAACCTCGGTCTGACCCTGGCCACCGCCACCCAGTCCGACAGCCCCGCCATGCAGCGCTGGGAGCGGGACATGGTCGGGCTGACCGGCGAGTTCGTCCCGAGCAAGGACAATCCCCGGGCCGTGGGCGCCCAGGTGATGAGCAACCTGATGCGCTGGGGCGACTTCGACGACAAGTTCCTGAAGGACTACGGCGACGAGCTCGTCAGGGTCGAGAAGGAGCGCAGCGGCAACGGCCGCAGCGCGGAGCTGGCCTGGCACTTCCCCATGGGCCCGATGCTCAACCGGACGGGCACCGACGAGGGTTCGGACCCGATGACGGGCTTCATGATGGCGCTGGGCAGGAGCCCGGAGGCCGCCACCGACTTCTTCAACGGCACCTTCGTCACCAAGGACGAGGACCACGACTTCACCCGGGACACCGACGGCAACGGCAAGGAGGGCAAGGTCGGGCTGACCAACTTCCAGTACCTCTTCGAGGAGCGCGACTGGCCCAAGCAGTACGACTCCGAGTTCGAGGAGAGCATCACCGGGCAGAACGCCATGGGCTGGGCCCTGGAGGCCGCGGCGACCGGCCACCCGGCCGGCGAGCAGCCCGGCCCGGGCACCCCTCCGCACAGTCCGGAGCAGGCCCGGCTGGTGGAGCAGATCTTCGACTCCGTCTCGGACGACACCGAACGCCTCACCGAGCGCGGCTACCTGTCGGACAGCATGGGCCAGATCGCGGCGGAGTACCTGCCCGACATCAACCGGGCCACCGCCGACGACAGATACGGGAACACCAACCTGCTGTTCCCCGTCGCCGGCACCGCGGCCGAGCTGGACCACAACGACGTCACGCGCTTCCTCGTCAGCGTGGGCCAGAACCCGGAGGGGTTCGCCAGGGTCGAGATGGGCCAGAAGGCCTATATGACCAACCTGATGGACTACCACCTGAACCCCGACCTGCCGGAGGACAGGCGGTACCCGCAGAACCCCCAGACCACGATCGAGGAGATCGCGAGACGGTCCGGCGAGGTCAGCGGAACCCTGGCCATCGGCCGCCAGGAAGCGGTCCTGGGGGAAGCTCACCAGAAGGACGAGGATTACAAGAAGTCGATGGGGCAGGTGAAGAACATCATCTCCGGCACCATCGGCACCGGCATCGGCGTGGGGACGAGTTTCGTCGCGACGCCCGTCGCAGGAGCCGTCGCAGGCGGAACCGCGAACACCGTCAGCAGTGTCGTCCTGGAGCAGGTCTTCGGCAATGTCGAGCCGAACAACCTCGCGGAAGCGGGGAAGAACGAGGGTGTGAGATGGGAGATGGCCAGGCAGAACAGCACGGAGCACGGCCAGATCGCCGCAATCGAGGCCGCCGAGGCCCATGACCTGCCATACAGCAACAAGGTGGCGGACTGGGTGCTGTACGGGAGTGAGGACGGTTTCGCCAACGCCTCGGTCAACGTCTCCCGGATGGCCGACGATCTGGACACCAACATCCCCAGCTGACGGCATGCTGCAACCACACCCCCATACACACGCCACCGAGGTCGATTTGAGAAGCCCAGCGGAACCCACACGGCAGCGGACCCGGCTCCTGGCCTCGGCCGCCGGAGCCCTGCTCCTCGGCCTCGGGACAGCCGCCTGCTCCGTTCAGGAGAGGAACTACGAGATCCCCTCCGCTCTGTGCGGCACAGCGGTCTCCCCCGACCTCACAACGCCCCTCCTGCCGCCGGGGGACACGTTCTCCACCACCGTCTCCGACAGGGTGGAGGGAGTGAGGCGCTGCCTCGTCAGCGTCGACGGCGAACAGGTCCTCGCACTCAGTACCGAGTGGTGGAAGAAAGGGACCTCCCTGCGCAAGGCCGCCCTCGTGATCCCCAATGTCGATCCGGACGACAAGGAGACGCGGGACGGGCGGTATCTCTACTCGGACACCGGAGCGGTCGGAAAGGTCGCCTGTTCGGACCCCCGCAAGGCCGACGGTGACCTCTTCGTGGCGGTACGGGTCAATGGACCGGGCAAGCCCGACGAGGCGGCGATGAAGAAGCTCATCTCCGCCTACGCCGAGGCCGTCGGGAAGTCCGGCGAGTGCACCTGAGGCCCACCGGACCGGCTGCGGCCGGGTGCTATCGCCCGGCCCGGTCGGTGGCGGCCGGTCCGGCCGGCCCGGCGGTCCCGCCCGGCTCGTTGAGGCGCGAGTGGCGGGTGCCGTAGAAGAAGTAGACCGCCAGGCCGCCGGCCAGCCAGAGGCCGAAGGCGGTCCAGGTGACCGCGTCCAGGCCGGCCATCGTCCACACGCAGAAGCCGAAGCCCAGCGCGGGCAGCAGCGGTGAGAGCGGGACGCGGAAGCCGCGCGGCGCCCGCGGGTGGGTGCGGCGCAGGACGACGACGGAGACGTTGACCAGCGCGAAGGCGAACAGCGTGCCGATGCTGGTGGCGTCGGCGAGCCGGCCCAGCGGGATCACGGCGGCCAGGGTGCCGCAGAAGGCGGCCACGATCAGGGTGCCCGCGCGCGGGGTTCCGGTGCGCGGGTGCACCCGGGAGAACACCCTCGGGATCAGTCCGTCGCGGGACATGGAGAACAGGATGCGGGTCTGCCCGTACAGGACGGCCAGGACGACGCTGGCGATGGCGACGACGGCGCCGAGGGCCAGCAGGACGGACCAGAAGGAGCGGCCGGTGACCTCCTCCATGATCCCGGCGAGGGCGGCCTCGGTGCCGGTGAAGTCCTGCCAGGGCAGGGCGCCGACCGCGACGGCCGCGACCAGGCAGTACAGCACGGTGACGATCACCAGCGACAGGACGATGGCGCGCGGCAGGTCGCGCCGGGGGTTCCTGGCCTCCTCCCCGGCGGTGGAGGCGGCGTCGAAGCCGATGTAGGAGAAGAACAGCGTCGCGGCCGCGGCGTTGACCCCGGCCACCCCCAGGGGCGCGAACGGGGTGTAGTTCCCGGCGCGCACGCCGGTGGCGGCGACGGCGCAGAACATCAGTAGCGCGCCGATCTTCACCGCGACCATGGCGGCGTTGGCGCGGGCGCTCTCGCGGGCGCCGCCGAGCAGGAGCGCCATGGCCAGCAGGACGACCAGCAGGGCCGGCAGGTTGACGATCCCCCCGTCGCCCGGGGGCGCGGAGAGGGCGGCCGGGATGGTGGCGCCGACGGTGCCGTCGAGCAGTTCGTTGAGGTACTCGCCCCAGCCGACGGCGACGGCGGCCACCGACACCCCGTACTCCAGGATCAGGCACCAGCCGATCACCCAGCCCAGCAGTTCGCCCATGGTGGCGTAGGTGTAGGTGTAGGAGGAGCCGGAGACCGGGATGGCGCCGGCCAGTTCGGCGTAGGACAGGGCGGAGAACAGCGCGGTCAGCCCGGCGAGGGCGAAGGAGACGGTGACGGCCGGGCCGGCCTCGGGCACGGCCTCGCCCAGGACGACGAAGATGCCGGTGCCCAGGGTGGCGCCGATGCTGATCGCGGTGAGCTGCCACACCCCCAGCGAGCGCCTCAGCAGGCCGCCCTCCCCGTGGCCGCTCTCGGCGACGAGGCGTTCGACGGGTTTGCGGCGCGTCAGCCGCGAGAGGTTCCTGCCGGGCCCTGGGGAGGGGGAGGGGACGGGGGAAGCGGCGCCCTGGTCCATCGCGGGACGACTCCTCGGGAGATCTTTCGCATACCGGTCACACGCGGATCCCCCGAGCCTCGCACACCGCCCGGCGGTGGCCGGTGCAGGCGCGTACGCGCCGCTCCGGCCGCCGCCGCGTACGTCACTCCGCGGGCAGGGCCCTCACCCAGGTCCGGTCGTCGGTGAGGTAGGAGTCGACGGCCAGTCCCGCGCCGGCCAGCGCCGCCTCGAACTCCTCCCGGTCCATCCGCCGGGAGAGGAACGTCTGGGTCCAGGTGGCGTCCGGGAAGACGTACTCGCAGCGGATGGCGGACACCCGCGGGTCGTCGGTGGGATCGGCCGCGGCGATCCGGATCAGCCCGCCCCCGGCCTTCCGCTCCCGGGGCACCCGCTCGTGCCAGTCCTCGCCCTCGCGCTGGATCAGCACGCACCCGTCGTCCGCGACGTGCCGGCGGCAGGCGCGCAGCAGCGCGTCGCGCGCCCGGACGTCGCCGGTGTGGACCAGGAAGGACGCCAGCACGACGGCGTCGAAGCGCTCGTCCAGCTCCAGCGTCTCGATGGGCGAGCACACGGTGCGGGCGCCGCGCACGTGCTCGAGCATCCGCGGCGACTCGTCGACGGCCGTCACCGTGAAACCGCGCTCCAGCAGGGGGTGGGTCACCCTGCCCGCCCCGCAGCCCAGTTCCAGCAGGCTCGCCCCGGCGGGCACGGCCGAGGCGATGATGCCGGGTTCGTCGCCGGCGGGGACGCGGGTGTAGACCTCCACCGCGCAGCCGTCGGGGGTGATCGCTCCTGGGCCGGTACCGCTGTGGCCCCGGTGGGTCTCCTCGTACGCCGGTCCGCTCATGGGCCCATCGAAGCAGCCGCGGCCCGCACCGGGGAAGGGTGCGGGCCGCGGGCGACGGGGCGCGGGTCACCAGCTGGCGTGCAGCGGCTTGCCCTCGGCGTAGCCGGCGGCGCTCTGGACGCCGATGACGGCCTTCTCGGCGAACTCCTCCAGGGTGGCGGCCCCGGCGTAGGTGCACGAGGAGCGCACCCCGGCGATGATCGAGTCGATCAGGTCCTCCACCCCCGGCCGGGCCGGGTCCAGGAACATCCGGGATGTGGAGATGCCCTCCTCGAACAGGGCCTTGCGGGCCCTGTCGTAGGCGGACTCATCGGCGGTGCGGTTGCGCACCGCGCGTGCGGAGGCCATCCCGAAGCTCTCCTTGTACAGGCGCCCGTCGGCGCTCTGCTGGAGGTCGCCGGGGGACTCGTGGGTGCCGGCGAACCAGGAGCCGATCATGACGTTGGAGGCTCCGGCGGCCAGTGCCATGGCCACGTCGCGCGGGTGCCGCACACCGCCGTCGGCCCAGACGTGCTTCCCGTGCCTGCGCGCCTCGGCGGCGCACTCCAGGACGGCGGAGAACTGGGGCCGGCCCACACCGGTCATCATGCGCGTGGTGCACATGGCGCCCGGTCCGACACCGACCTTGACGATGTCGGCGCCGGCCTCGATCAGGTCCCGGGTGCCCTCGGCGGAGACGACGTTGCCCGCCACCACGGGGACCCGCGGGTCCAGGGCGCGGATCTTCTCCAGAGTGGAGAGCACGGACTCCTGGTGGCCGTGGGCGGTGTCCACCACGAGGGTGTCCACCCCGGCGTCGAGCAGCCCCTCGGCACGGCCGTCGACATCGCCGTTGATGCCGACGGCGGCGGCCACCCGCAGCCGTCCGGCCTCGTCGGTCGCGGGGGTGTAGAGGGTGGCGCGCAGGGCGCCCTTGCGGGTGAGGATGCCGACCAGGCGGCCCTCGGCGTCGACGGCGGGGGCGAGCTTGCGGTGGGCGCCGTCCAGGCGGGTGAACGCCTCGCGCGGGTCGATTCCGGCGTCCAGGAGCAGCAGGTCGCGGGACATGACCTGGGCGAGCTGGGTGAAGCGGTCCACGCCGGTCAGGTCGGAGTCGGTGACGACGCCGACCGGCCGCCGCTCCCCGTCGACGACGACGCCCGCGCCGTGCGCCCGCTTGGGCAGCAGGGACAGGGCGTCGGCGACGGTCGCGGAGGGCTCCAGGACGATGGGGGTGTCCAGGACCAGGTGGCGCCGCTTGACCCAGGAGATGACTTCGGTGACCACTTCCAGGGGGATGTCCTGGGGGATCACGGTGAGGCCGCCGCGGCGGGCGACCGTCTCGGCCATCCGGCGCCCGGCGATCGCGGTCATGTTGGCCACGACGATCGGGATGGTGGTGCCCGTCCCGTCCGGCGCGGAGAGGTCCACGCCCTGCCGGGAGCCGACCGCGGAGCGGTTGGGCACCATGAAGACGTCGTCGTACGTCAGGTCGTACGCGGGCCGCTGGTCGTTGAGAAATCGCACGTACTTCATTGTTGCACGTCGGCCCCGGCCCCCGGCCATGGAGAGAAGACCAGGTGAGCGGGGCCGTCGTCGTGCGTTCCCACCAAAGCCGGCGCCTGGGCCGGGCTCCGCCGGCCCAGGCCCTCAGGGCGTGCTCTCGTCCGGGTCGGCCCGCTCCAGCGCGGGCCGGGGGCCGGGGGCGGTCTCGTGCAGCAGGTAGTCGGCGGCGGCGGTGTCGGTGACCAGGCTGGTGACCAGCCCGGAGCGGAGCACGGCGCCGATCGCCTCGGCCTTGCGGCGGCCGCCGGCGATCGCGATGACCTCGGGGATGCGGCGCAGCCGGTCGGCCTCGACGGTGATGCAGCGCTCGCCCAGGTCGCGGCCGATGCGGCGGCCCTCGGCGTCGAAGAGGTGCGCGGACATCTCGGCGGCGACCCCGAGGGAGGCGTAGTGGGCGCGCTCCTCCTCCCCGAGCATGTCGTGGACGGTGGAGACGCCCGGCTCCCAGGAGCCGATGGAGACCGCGGCCACGGTCACCTTGTCGAAGTACTCGAACGCTGCGGCGATGCTCGTCTGGCCGCGCAGCGCGGCGGCGGTGGCCGCGTCCGGCAGCAGCATCGGCGCGTAGATCGGGTGGGCCTCGCCGCCGGAGACGGTGGCGGCGCGGCGTACGGCCTCCACCGAGCCGCGCTCGGCGGTGCCCGCGTCGTAGACGCCGGTGAGCTGGACGACGGTGCACGGCGGGAGGCGGTGCAGCGCGGTGGCCATGTGGATGGTGGAGCGGCCCCAGGCCAGGCCCAGGACGTCCCCCTCGGTGACCAGTTCGCCCAGCAGGTCGGCGGCGACCTCGCCGAGGTTCTCGGGGTCGGCGGCGTCCTCCGCGGCGTCCGAGGGCGACTCGACGACCACGGCGTGGCGCAGCCCGTAGCGGGCGCGCAGCGCGTCGGACCGCTCGGCGTCCAGTTCGGCCGGGACGCGGATCTCGATGCGCACCAGATCCCGCTCCAGCGCGGTCTCCAGCACCCGGGCCACCTTGAAGCGGCTCACCCCGAACTCGTCCGCGATCTGGATCTTGGACTTGCCTTCCAGATAGAAGCGGCGCGCCATGGCCGCCGCCTGCATCAGCTCGGCGGGACCCATTCTCGTGGCTGACCGCCCGGTCGACACCGCACTCACCTCGCTACCGTTCCGCCGTACTCGTGTACGCGCCGTTCCTCACTCTGCGCGTTCATCCTCGCAGATCCGCGGCGGTCCTGATCCACTCCGTGCACGGTGCACCCATGCCCGCCTCCCCACAGCCGTCCCTGCGGGAGGCGCGGACCGCCCTCAGTGGGCGCAGGTTCCGGCGGCCCCGTTCGCGGCCTCCCGGGCCTGGGCGCGCAGCGCGTGCACCGCCGCGGCCGGGTCGTCCGCGCCGTAGACGGCCGAGCCGGCCACGAAGACGTCCGCGCCGGCCTCGGCGCACCGCTCGATGGTGGAGGCCGACACCCCGCCGTCCACCTGGAGCCACAGTTCCAGGCCGTGCTTGTCGATGAGCTGCCGGGTACGGCGGATCTTGGGCAGCATGACGTCGAGGAACGCCTGGCCGCCGAAGCCGGGCTCGACGGTCATCACCAGCAGCATGTCCAGCTCGGGCAGCAGGTCCTCGTACGGCTCGATCGGCGTGGCGGGCTTGAGCGCCATGGAGGCGCGGGCGCCCTTGGCGCGGATCTCGCGGGCCAGCCGCACCGGAGCGGCGGCGGCCTCGGCGTGGAAGGTGACCGATCCGGCCCCCGCCTCGACGTACTGCGGCGCCCAGCGGTCGGGGTCTTCGATCATCAGATGGCAGTCCAGCGGGGTGTCGGTCGCCTTGCGCAGCGACTCGACGACCGGGACGCCGAGCGTGAGGTTGGGGACGAAGTGGTTGTCCATCACGTCCACATGGAGCCAGTCGGCGCCCTCGGGCCCTCCGACGCGCCGCGCCTCCTCGGCCAGGCGCGCGAAGTCGGCGGACAGGATGCTGGGGTTGATCTGAACCATGGCCCCAGTATGTCGTGTCACCCGTCCGGCCCTGCCGCCAGGTGCGCTGGGGCGCGCCCGGCGGCGGAATCGTGCGCTGCCGTGTGCCGCCGTGTGCTCAGGTGCGGCGCAGCAGGGCGAGATACATCGCGTCGGTGCCGTGCAGATGCGGCCAGAGCTGGATGTCGGGGCCGTCCCCGAGGGAGGGCACACCGGGCAGCAGCCCTCGGACGTCGATCGGCTCGGCGCTCTCGTGCCTGAGCACGTCGTCGACGACCGCGCGGGTCTCGGCCGGGTGCGGCGAGCAGGTGGCGTAGCCGACGACGCCGCCGGGCCGGGCCGCGCGCAGTGCCTCGGTCAGCAGTCCGCGCTGGAGCGGGGCGAAGCCGGCCAGGTCCTCGGGACGGCGGCGCCAGCGCGCCTCGGGGCGGCGGCGCAGGGCGCCCAGCCCGGTGCAGGGCACGTCGACCAGGACGCGGTCGAAGGAGCCGGGCCGCCAGGCGGGGCGGGTGCCGTCGGCGGTGATCACCTGGTAGGGACCGGGGTTGCCGTGCAGGGCGCGGGCCACCAGGCGGGCGCGGTGCGGCTGCTTCTCGGCGGCGATCAGGGCCGCACCTCGGCCGGCGGCCAGCGCGCCCAGCAGAGCGGCCTTGCCGCCCGGTCCGGCGCAGCCGTCCAGCCAGCGTTCGTCGGGCCCGTCCAGGGGCGCGTTCGCCAGCGCGAGGGCGACGAGCTGGCTGCCCTCGTCCTGCACCCCGGCGCGCCCCTCGCGCACCGCCCCGATCGCACCGGGTTCGCCGCCCTCGGCGAGCCGGACGGCGTACGGCGACCAGCGGCCGGGCACCGCTTCACCGGTCAGCAGTTCACCGGCGGTGGCGCGGCCGGGGCGGGCGACCAGGGTGACCTCGGGTCGGGCGTTGTCGGCCTCCAGCAGCGCCTCGATGTCACGGCGCCCGCCGCCGAGCGCGTCCCACAGGGCGGAGACGATCCAGCGGGGGTGGGCGTGGACGATCCCCAGGTGCTCCTCGGGGTCGTCCTCGTAGGGCGGGGCGACCTTCTCCAGCCAGCCTTCCAGGTCGTCGGCGGCGATCCTGCGCAGTACGGCGTTGACGAACCTGGCCCGTCCGTCGCCGAGCACCACCCGGGCCAGTTCCACGGTGGTGCTGACCGCGGCGTGGGCGGGGATGCGGGTGCCCAGCAGCTGGTGGGCACCGAGCGAGAGGACGTCCAGCACCGGCGGGTCCACCTCGCGCAGCGGGCGGTCCACGCAGGCGGCCACGATCTCGTCGTAGGTGCCCTGCCGGCGCAGCGTGCCGTAGACCAGCTCGGTGGCCAGGGCCGCGTCCCGCCCGTCGATGTCGCCGCGCTCGCGGGCCTCGCGCAGCAGCGGGGGCAGGACGAGGTTGGCGTACGCGTCGCGCTCGTCCACGGCCCGCAGCGCCTCGTAGGCGATCAGGCGTACGGGGTCCTTCTTGGGTCGGCGGTAGGGCCTGGCGGGACGGCGTGGCCGGCTGCTCACGGAAAAGGTGCTCCGGGTGGTGTCGGGGACGGCGCGGTGGGCGCCGGGGGCGCGGCGTTCCAGCCTAATCCCACTCGTCCGGGCATCCCGCCGCAGGTGGTGCCGCCCCACCTGCGGCGCGACGGTCCGGAGCCGGCTCCGCCTCAGTCCCCCAGCCGCTCCCCCGGGGCGATGCGCACACCACGCGCCCAGTCGGCGGCGGCCATCGGCTTTCTGCCCTGCGGCTGGACCCACAACAGCTCGACGGCGTGCGAGCCGGTGCCGGCGTGCACGGTGTTCTTGCCGACGGCCAGCTCACCGGGGGCCAGGCCGGTGCGGCCGGGGGCGAGGGCGGTCTGCCTCAGCTTCAACCGCTCGCCCCGGAAGAGCGTCCAGGCGCCGGGCGCGGGCGAGCATCCGCGTACCACGCGGTCCACGCGCAGGGCGGGGGCGGCCCACTCCACCCGGGCGTCCTCGACCGTGATCTTGGGTGCGAGGCTGACGCCGTCGGCGGGCTGGGGGGCGGCCCGCAGCGTGCCGTCCTCGATGCCGTCCATGGTGGCGGCCAGCAGTCCGGCGCCGGCGAAGGCGAGCCGGGTCAGCAGGTCGCCGCTGGTGTCGGTGGGCCGGACCTCCTCGGTGACCACGCCGTAGACCGGCCCGGAGTCCAGCCCCTCCTCGATGAGGAAGGTGGACGCTCCCGTGACCTCGTCCCCGGCCATGATCGCGTGCTGGACGGGCGCGGCGCCGCGCCAGGCGGGCAGCAGCGAGAAGTGCAGGTTGACCCAGCCCCTGGCCGGGACGTCGAGCGCGGCCTTCGGCAGCAGCGCGCCGTAGGCGACGACCGGGCAGCAGTCCGGGGCGATCTCGCGCAGCCGGGCGAGGAAGTCCTCCTCGCGCGGGCGGGCGGGCTTGAGGACCTCGATGCCGGCCTCCTCGGCCCGCTGGGCGACCGGACTCGCCACCAGGCGGCGCCCGCGCCCGGCCGGCGCGTCGGGTCGGGTGACGACGGCCGCGACCTCGTGCCGCTCCGATGCGATCAGTGCGTCGAGGGCGGGTACGGCGACCTCGGGGGTGCCGGCGAAGACGAGCCTCATCGGTGCGGGACTACCTCTCGAAGACGGGTGTGCCGGGAACGGGCGTGGGCGGATGCGGGCGGATACGTCGGGGCGGGCACGGGGCCGCGCCGGGCGCGGGATGCGAGCGCGGCGCGGAACGGCGCACCAGTCTACGGTCCGCCTCAGCGGCGGGCGCTCCGGGCGCCGAGCGGGGCGTACGGGACCGGACGCCCCGCCCCCACCGGTCTTTTCACGCCCCCTCAGCGTGACCCCGGCGCCCGGTGCCGCGTTGGTCAATGCAGCTTGACCGAATCGGCCGCAGACGCGGCCGGCCGACCCCACGCCGGTTCGAGAGGCTTGACCATGGCCGACCACGCCACCCCCGACGCCCGGGCACGGGCCAGCCTGCACCTGCTGGTGCGGGACATCGAGCGGGTCCGCCGGCAGGTGGACGCACTGCGTACGCTCACCGCACAACTCGGCAACGTCTACCGGCCGCGGCGCACGGGGCCGTCGGCGGGCTTCGTCGTCTACGGCAGGGCGCCCGCGCCGACCGTGCGGCTCGCCCAGGAGCTGCGCGACAGCGTGGAGACGCTGGTGACGGCGGCCGTGGAGTTCGACCGCTCACTGGGTTTCTCCTGGGACTCGGTGGGCTCGGCCCTCGGCGTGACCAAGCAGGCCGTCCACCGCCGCTACGGCTCACGCCGGCCGGCGGCACGGGTGGGCGGTGCCGCGACGGCGGCCTCCGCGCAGGCCGCCGCGCAGGCCCCGGCCGCCGACGGGGCGGAGGCGGCGCGGCGGCCCGGCCCGGCCGGGGAGGGCGCCCGGGAGGCCGGGACCGCCGCACACGCCGTGGCCGCGGGTCCGGACGCTCCACCGGCGCCCGGACAGCGGGCGCAGCCGCCGGAGCCCCGCCCGGGCGCCCTTCCCTCCCCCCGCAACGGCTGACCCGAGGCCGTCCCCTCCTCCGCCCGGCGCCCGGCCCCTCCCCCTCGGCCCGGCGCCGGGCGGTTCCGCGTTCCGGGCGGTTCCGTATCCGGGCGGTCAGCCGATGTCCTCCGGATCGACACGGACGCGTGCGGGCTCGCTCCCACGGCGGGCGAGCCGGGCCGCGCGGGCGGTCCTGAGCACAGCGGCGAGCGCCGCGCCGCTGCCCGGCGGCACCCTCACCAGGGCCCTCTCCCACCGTTCGCCCGGCGGCGGGCCGCCGGGGCGCCGGGGACGGCCCGTGTCGGGCACGGGCAGCGGCACCGGCCCCAGGACCTCGGCGTCGGGCGGCAGTTCGGCCGCGGCCAGCAGTTCGGCGACGGCTTCGGGCGGCCCGGTCACCGCTGCCATCCGGGACACCGGCGGGAATCCCAGCTCGGCCCGCTCGGCCAGCTCGCGCCGGGCGTGTCCGGCCGGATCCCAGCGCACCAGCGCCTGGACGGGCCGCAGCGAGGGTTCGGCCATCACCACCACCGTGCCGCCCTCCCCGTGGGGGCGTACCAGTGCGGCGGCGTCCAGCCAGCGGCGCAGCGCCTCCTCCCCCGCCCGCAGGTCGGGGCGGGACAGCAGCGCCCAGCCGTCCAGCAGCAGGGCCGCCGCGTAGCCGGGCCCCTCGGCGACCGGCTCCGCGCCGGGAGTGCTGACCACCAGGGCGGGCCGGTCGGGCACGGAGTCCAGGACGTGGTCGCGGCCGGAGGTGCGGACGGGCACGGCCGGGAAGGCCCGGCCCAGTTCCTCGGCGGTGCGCCGGGTTCCGAAGACCCGCCCCCGCAGGCGGGTGCCGCCGCACTCCGCGCAAGCCCAGCCGGGCGCGTCGCGGCCGCACCAGCCGCAGTGGGGCGGGGCGTCGCCCGCGGCGGCCTCCAGGGGGCCCGAGCAGTGGGCGCAGCGGGCGGGTTCGCGGCAGCGGTCGCAGGCCAGCCGGGGTACGTAGCCGCGCCGCGGCACCTGCACCAGTACCGGGCCGCGTCGCAGGGCCTCGCGCACGGTGCTCCAGGCGAGGGTGGGCAGCCGGGCGGCGCGCGCGGCCGGGTCGCGCGCCTCGTCGCCGTCGCCGACGGTGCGGACCAGGGGCGCGCTCGCCCGTACCGCGTCGCGGTCGGCGGCCAGCGGGCGGGCCCAGCCGGTCTCGACGAGCTGGGCGGCCTCCACGGTGCCGCCGTGCGCGCCCAGCAGGAAGCCGCAGCTCTCGCGGGCGGAGCGCAGCAGCAGCACCTCGCGGGCGTGCGGCATCGGTTCGCGGGGGTCGCGGTGGCTGGAGTCCCCGTCGTCCCAGATCGCCACCAGCCCCAGGTCGTGCACGGGCGCGAACATCGCGGCGCGGGTGCCCACGACGCAGCGCACCTGCCCGCGGTTGACGGCCAGCCAGCGGCGGTAGCGGGCCTCGGCTCCGGCGTCGGCGGTGAGCAGGACGTGCCGGCCGGTGCCGACCAGGGCGGTGAGGGCCGCGTCCACCCGGGCCGCGGCCCGCCCGTCGGGCAGTACGGCGAGCGCGCCGCGGCCGGAGGCCAGGGCGGCGGCCAGGGCCCGGGCCAGTTCGTCGGGCCAGTGCGGGCCGGGCAGCGCCGTCCACACCGCGCGCGGGGACCCGCCCCCGGCCAGCGCCCGCAGATAGCCGGGCCCGGCCGGGTAGCGCGCCCAGGAGGACGCCTCGGGCGGCGGGGGCGGTGACGGCGGCCCGGCTGGAGCTCCCGACGCGGGGGGCTTCTCCGCGCGGGCCATGCGCGGGGGCACGGCGAGCTGGACGACATCGGCCAGCGCTCCGGCGTAGCGGTCGGCGACGGCCCGGCACAGCCGCAGCAGGCCGGGGCCGAGGACGGGTTCCGGGGAGAGGACCTGGGCGATGGGGGCGAGGACGCCGGGGAAGTCGGAGTCCGCGCGGCGCTCGACGATGAAGCCGTTGACCAGCCCGCCTCCCTCCCGGCGCCCGCCCCGCTCCCCCGCGCCGAAGCGCACCCGCACCCGCGCCCCGGGCCGGGCCTCGGCGTCCATGGCGGCGGGGACGGCGTAGTCGAAGAGACGGTCGAGGTGGAGCAGTCCCTTGTCGACCAGGACGCGGGCGACGGGGTCGCGCCCGGCGAGCTCGGCGCCGCGCCAGGTGCGCGGCCGGGCACGGGGCGGCTTGGCCCGGCGGACGGTCTCGCGGATCAGCGCGAGTTGCTCGCCTCCCGGCGGATCCTGTGCCGGAGGCCTGTCCGGTCGCCCGTTGTCGCTGCTCACAGCCCTCAGTCCTACCAGAAGACGCTGACACGGCCCGGCCCCCG
This sequence comes from Streptomyces verrucosisporus, assembly GCF_017114865.1. Taxonomy (GTDB): domain Bacteria; phylum Actinomycetota; class Actinomycetes; order Streptomycetales; family Streptomycetaceae; genus Streptomyces; species Streptomyces fenghuangensis. Next base: position 264,301 of record NZ_JADEYH010000004.1, read on the forward strand.
CGGCTTCCGGTGGGGAGTCGCGGGGGCCGGGCCGGTGCGTGCCGGTGCGTGCCGGTGCGTGCCGGTGCGTGCGGGGTGTTACAGCCCGGCGGCGGC
>NZ_JADEYH010000040.1 GCF_017114865.1 Streptomyces verrucosisporus
TCGTGGCAGGGACCATCCCCACGGGTGCGGGGAGCAGACCGCCGAGCCCTCATCGTTGGAGGAGGTGTAGGGACCATCCCCGCGGGTGCGGGGAGCAGGCGGCGAGCACGCGGGCGGCCTTGCCGGTGCGGGGACCATCCCCGCGAGTGCGGGGAGCAGGCCCCGCGCACGGTGGAGGCCGCGCTGACCCTGGGACCATCCCCGCGGGTGCGGGGAGCAGCTCGACGCCGCGTGCGCGATCGAGCGGGCCGTGGGACCATCCCCGCGGGTGCGGGGAGCAGCACGCTCGCCCCGATCAACCTGACCAGCACGGTGGACCATCCCCGCGGGTGCGGGGAGCAGGGGAGCGCCAGGATGTCCCCGACCGTCAGGGCGGGACCCATCCCCGCGGGTGCGGGGAGCAGGAGCGGGCCGACGCCCTTCTGTGTGACGTGATGGGACCATCCCCGCGGGTGCGGGGAGCAGCCGGACACCACCTATGTGCCGGTGGCGGGCGAGGGACCATCCCCGCGGGTGCGGGGAGCAGCACGTGGCGTTGAGCTGGGCGACCCTGCGGCCGGGACCATCCCCGCGGGTGCGGGGAGCAGTGGCAGCTCCTCTCATCTCCAACGCGGCAACGGGGACCATCCCCGCGGGTGCGGGGAGCAGCGGTCCTGCGCGCGGGCCCTGCCGTGGCTGCCGGGACCATCCCCGCGGGTGCGGGGAGCAGTCCGGATCGAACGATGCGCCCTGCCCAGGCCCGGGACCATCCCCGCGGGTGCGGGGAGCAGTCGGCGTGTCGTGGTCAGTAGGAGCGGCGCTCGGGACCATCCCCGCGGGTGCGGGGAGCAGCGAACTGTACTTCCTCGCCGAGCACGTCGATGGGGACCATCCCCGCGGGTGCGGGGAGCAGGTTGTCCTCGAACGGCATTCATGCCTCCTGATAGGACCATCCCCGCGGGTGCGGGGAGCAGCGCTGTATCGAACAGACGTGGGTAGCACAGCAGGGACCATCCCCGCGGGTGCGGGGAGCAGTTGATCGTCGGTACTGTCGGTACCGGCGGAGAGGGACCATCCCCGCGGGTGCGGGGAGCAGCGCGCCCTGGCCGAGTCCAAGGGGTTCGGCGCGGGACCATCCCCGCGGGTGCGGGGAGCAGATCTGCTCGACGTACTCGGGCGGCAATGTGGGGGGACCATCCCCGCGGGTGCGGGGAGCAGACTTCGCCGACCCGGCCGCCCTGGTCACGGTCGGGACCATCCCCGCGGGTGCGGGGAGCAGACGGCCCGGCCCTCCGTGGTGCCCCATCGGGCGGGACCATCCCCGCGGGTGCGGGGAGCAGCCTATTACCAAGGTGTGCAGCAGATTCAGGCCGGGACCATCCCCGCGGGTGCGGGGAGCAGGTGTACGGGTTCCGCGCGCGCGCGGCACGGCCGGGACCATCCCCGCGGGTGCGGGGAGCAGGTCTGCTTGAGGGCCGCGGCGGTGGTCTTGTGGGGACCATCCCCGCGGGTGCGGGGAGCAGCGACTTCGCGGAGCGCGACAGCGAGCCGGAGCCTGGGGACCATCCCCGCGGGTGCGGGGAGCAGTCGTTGAAGGTGTCCGAAAGGTCTTGCGCCTTGGGACCATCCCCGCGGGTGCGGGGAGCAGAGCCCCATCTTGCGGAACTGCGTACCATACTCGGGACCATCCCCGCGGGTGCGGGGAGCAGCCGCCTGCGGCCCCGGCATCCGTTGCGCTCTAGGGACCATCCCCGCGGGTGCGGGGAGCAGCGTCAATGAACCCCGTCACGCTCGTTGGCTTAGGGACCATCCCCGCGGGTGCGGGGAGCAGCGTGCACCGTTCTTGTCTTCCTTGAGCACCGCGGGACCATCCCCGCGGGTGCGGGGAGCAGCACGAGACTCCTTCGCATGACCAGCGAGCACGAGGACCATCCCCGCGGGTGCGGGGAGCAGGACCACGACAAGGCGGACATGCTCACCGTGTCGGGACCATCCCCGCGGGTGCGGGGAGCAGACTGAATGACCTGCAGGTTTATCCGCCGGAAGCTCGTTTTCTGAACAGTTTCAAAGAAACCGACATCTCTGCCATATGGCGCATACTATCCTTGACTATCGTCTCGCAGGTACGCCAGGAAGCATCCTATGGGCTGACATCGCATCAGGTTTCCCTCCCTGGAAGAGATGAAGAAGGCCGGTTACGCAACTCTGTCGAGCGCGGAGACCACAGCACCATCCTTCATCACGAGGGGTTCTTGTCCACCGCGCCGCAAAGGTGATGCAACCATCCAGGGCAACCAGGCCTCTGCTCATCGTCCGGCGCCTCAGCTCATGCGGCCTGAGCCGTTCCGGTCGGCCCGTGGTCGCGGTCGGCGCGCTCCAGTGCGCGGCCCAGGGCCCGCACCGCGTCCCGGGCGGCGTGGGGCAGCAGGTGGCCGTAGAGGTTGACCGTGGTGGACAGCGTCGAGTGCCGCAGCGTCTTGGAGACCACCGCCGGCGGTACACCGGAGCTGATCATGATCGTGGCGGCCGTGTGCCGCAGGTCGTGCACCCCGATCCTGGGCAGACCGATCTCCGCGGCCCGGCGGCGCAGGGCCACCAGCACCTGCTGAGGACGCAACGGCGAGCCGTCGGGCCGGCAGAACACCAGCCCCTCCAGCAGAGCCTGCGGCCCCAGCGCCGCGCGGGCGGCCTCGGCCCGGCGGCCCAGTGCCTGCGCCACCCGCGGGGACAGGCTGACCCGGTTCCGGCCGGCGCGGGTCTTGGGGTGGCCCGGGAAGAGGCGGTTGTTGTCCACGGCGGTCAGGTTCCAGCGCACCAGCAGCACCTTCTCCTGAAGGGGGACCTCGGGCCAGTGCAGGCCCAGGCCCCCCGCGCCGCATGCCGGTGCCCAGCAGCACCTCGAAGGCGTCCGCCAACGAGGTCGCTCCTGCCAGCCCCGCGCACGCGGTCAGTGCGAGCACGACGGCCAGGCGGTGGCGCACCTCGCGTGGATCCCGCGGGGTCGGGCACCTCGGCCGGCCACTCCAGCAGGCCCAGAACCTCCTCAGGTCCGCCCCGCGAACTCTCACGCAGTTGGTCAAGGACAGGCGGGATCAGCGATGATGCGTCGGCAGGCACGGTCTTCCACTCGAATCACGGAAGAGGGTAGAGAACTCCATGATCCTGGAAGCTGTGCCTGTCACGCTCCGCGGACGCCGATGGGAGCAGATCCCCACGAACAGGGCGTCACGCGACTACGCCGAAGCCCCGCACTACCGTGTGCTCGTTTCCTGGCGATCAGTTCCCGCCGGGAAGCATGTCCTCCACCGCGTCCAGGGCCCGCTCCCACGGAAAGGCCCGGGCGTTGCCCGTCTTCGGTGGGTGCGGCTCGTACCCGTCCTCGCCCAACAGGACCCGCACGCCCTGCGATCGGAGCGCCTCCACGCTGCGCGGCACGGCGGGCTGCGCGGCCTGCGCCTGGTTGAAGAACGGCATCGCCGCCACCGGCACACCCATGTGCACCGCCTCCGACGGGATACCCAGCGCCACCGTGTCCGCGATACCCGCGCCCCACTTGTTCAAGCTGGTGCACGACAGCGGGGCGACCAGCATCGCGTCCGCCTTCGGCAGCGCGTCCTTCTCCCACGGCAGCTTGTACCGGGACCGCACCGGGTGGCCGGTGAGCTTCTCCAGCTCCTCCATCTGCGGCTCCCACCAGGCGGCGGCCGACGGCGTGAGGATGGCGCACACGTCCCAGCCGCGTCCCTGGGCGAGCCGTACGGCCTGGTCGAGGTACTGCGTGGGACCGGCCGCGCAGGCGATCAGGTAGAGCACTCGGGTCATGACCGAAGTCCACACCGTCGGACGAGACCGGTCAACTCCGGGCCTGGGGCGGGCACGAGCTCTACGAGGTCACCGACCAACCGCGTCACGGACGGCCGCCGGACCTCTTCGGGAGCAAGTCGCTCTGCCTCCAGCAGGTCCCGGACGGCGTCCTCACGGCGCCTGGTCAGGGCCGCGGCGCGTGCGGTGGTCACCAGATGCCGTGCCTGCCGTTCTCTGCCCAGCCCGGCGAGCGCCGTCGCGTCGATCCGCTGTGCCGCCTCGACCGCGGACCACGCGTCGTCCAGCCGCAGCAGCGTGTCCACCTCGTGGAGTCGCACGTTGGTGGGGCCGAAGCCGGTGAAGTCCGCCCCGTCCTCGCCTTGTCGAGCGGCGATTTCCCCGGCTTCGCCGAGCCGGTCAGCCGTGGTGGCTACGGCCTGCGGGGACCGGCCGCTCCCGGTCGCACCGACGGCGGCCACCAGGTACAGCATGCCCAGGGCGGACAGCCCGGCCGGACCGGAGCGTTCCAGGTCGGGGCGCAAGGCGGTTGCGGTGGCGGTGGCGTAGTCGGTTGCGGTGGCATACCGCTGCTGGTGGATGAGGCCACGGGCAACCCGTCGGACGGCTGCGCCGATGGCCACGGGATCGCCGGATGTCTCGGCGGCGGCGAGGGCCCGATCGGCGGCGAGGACGGCCGGGGTACGGGCAAGTGCCCCGTACTTGAACAGCAGTGACGCGGTGAGCTGGTAGGCGCGGGACAGCAGCACCGCGGCTTCGCTGCTCACCGCGGCGGTGCGATGCGCGTCGGCGAGGGCCGCGGGAAGGTCGCGTGCGGCGGCGGTGTAGTGACACGAGGCCCATGCCTGGCAGCAGAAGGTGACGCGCCGCCGCAGGCCGGCCAGGTCGACGACGCGACCGCCTTGGGCGGGAGCGTGGAGGGAGTCGGCCAGCGCCGCCACTTCGGCAGGCAGTGCCGTGGCGGGGCCGGGCGGAGGTGTGGGGTTATCCGTCATGAGGCGTTCCAGGGGGATGCGAAGGACGTTGGCCGCACGCTGGAGCACCGACAGGCGTGGGTCGGTCTGTCGCTGCCCGCCTTCGAGGTCTTGCACCCAGCGCCGGGACTTGCCCATGAGACGCCCGAAGTCGCTCTGGGTGTAACCCCGTCTCTCTCGCCAGTAGGCGATGCGTCGGCCGATGTGTTCAGTGTCCACGGCAGCCCCCGGTCTCAGGGCACGCACTTTGCGTACTCGCCAGGGTTGTACCTCGCTCTACGTTGCGGCACAACAGCTTGCCGTAACCAAGGGAACGCGATGCCTGCCACAGCCAGCTCCTCCGCCCGTGCCGACGCCGGCCGCTCCGCCGCCGAACGGAGCTTGGTCATTCGAAGCCTGCTGCCTACAGCAGCGGGTCTGAAGCGGCCGGCTCTGCGCGGAACGGGGGAGCTGGGGTGATAAGCCTTGACGCACCCCACGATCACACTGAGCAGTACGGCCCGCCGCCACACAGCGCTGCCCGTTCCGCCGGGCCGACTCTTCCGGCAGAGGCAGTTGCCCGATGGCGTCGGCACCCGGGCTCGTACATGAGCGCCGAGGCACCCGGCTGCCTGGTTCAGACACGAAGGCGGCACTCTCGTTCAGCGTTGCTCCGGGGTCTTCCAGTAGTCCTGGAGCATCTCGGTGGACCAGCTCGGTTGCCGTACCTCCCCTCGGGGTCCGAACTCGTTGAACCAGGGCGCGAGGTCGATGACCGGGGTGCCGTCGACGGCGTCCAGGTCGGTGACGTGCAGGTCGCGCCCGTCGACCTTGAGCAGGCGGGGGAAGGCAAGGCCGAGTCGGTTCGGGCGGCGCATGTTGCGGTGTACGAAGGTGCCGGTCTCCGGCCAATCGGGGTTGTTCCGGGGGCTGCGGACGCCGATGTGCTCCTCAGCCCGGCTGACCAGGTGGAAGTGGAAGACCACCGCGAGGTGGCTGAACTCCTCGATGCCCTGGAGGGTCTCGACGGGGTACTCGGGGTGAAGCCGGATGACGGACTGGGTTCCGCCCCAGAAGTCGTCGGTGGGCTCCTTACGCCCGCCCACGACGGTCGCGATGCTCCGGACCTCGAATGTCTCCGTCATGCGGTTGGCCTTCCTGTCGTGGAGAGGACCGGGGCCGGCGTGCCCCGGTCGTGGTCGGGTGGTGCCGGCTCAACTGCCCGTGCGCAGCAGGGCGGCGGTGCGGGCGTCGAGTTCGGCGACCGCGCCGATGCCGCGGTTCCGGAAGGGCGAGACGACCCGGCGCATGGTCAGAACCGTCTCGCGCGCTCGCCCGGACTGGACTCCGCTCATCGCGTCCAGGGCCCGCGACCAGGTGGCGCAGGCGGCTTCCACGTTGCCCTGGCGGGCTTCGATGGCGCCGAGGTAGCCCAGGGTGACGGCGTGGGTCCGGCTGAAGTCCGCTGCCTTGCGGGTGCGCACGCTGCGGTGGAACTGCTTCTGGGCTCCGGTGAGATCGCCGAGGTCGCGCAGGGTGCAGGCGGTTTCGTGCGCGAGGCTGGCCTCGCCGAAGAAGAAGACCCGTTCCGGGTCCTCGATGCCGTCGTGGGCGTTGGCGAGGTCGTCCTCGGCGCGCAGCAGCGCGGCGGCCGCTTCCCGCTTCTGTCCGGCGGCGGCCAGGGCTCGGGCGTGGACGACGCCGAGCAGGGCCTTCTCCCGTGGGGTGGCCAGGCGGTAGCGCTCGCCGTCCACGGAGGCCGCGGCCAGGTTCAGGGCCTGTTGCGGATGGCCGAGGTCGACGGCCTGGTGGGCCATGGCCCGCAGGATGTGCGCGGCCAGTGCCGGGTTACCGGCCTCGGCGGCCAGTTTCACAGCGAGGGCGAAGTAGCGCTGGGCGATGGCGTGCTGGGAGTCGTCGAAGGCCATCCAGCCGCTGAGGTAGGCCAGCTCGCCGGCGGCGGAGAACAAGCGGCGCCGCGTCTGCTCGCTGGCACAGGAGCCATTGAGGCGGTCGGCGACGTCGGAGGCCAGGTAGGCGACGACGGCGGTACGGCCGTGGCCGCCGCCGTGGCGCTGGTCACGGCGGGAGAAGAAGCCCCCCATCTCCTCGATGGCCTCGACCTCGCTGTCACCGACCTTGCGTCCGGACGCGCCTCCGCGTGCGCCGGCGCGCTGGGGTGCCTGCTGCCACCACATCTGGGTGGGCAGGGCGAGACCAGCCACCGAGTATGCGGCGGTCCCCAGGACCTGTCGGCGCTCCATGTCCAAGTCCTGTCTCCCCAAAGCGTTCAGCGCGACCAGCGTATCGACGGCCCAGTCGGGCGCCGTGGCGGCAGCCGGGTCCGGATCGGAAAGACCGATGTCGGCCGGCGTGACCGGGCGCTTCAGTCCCCGGGACAGCGTCTCGCACAAGATAGCGGGCGCCTGGCCGCTCGGTCGGGTTCCCAGGATCCATTGGGAGATGTGCGAGCGGGTCGCCCCCGTCCACTCCTCGACGCCGCTCTCGGCGGCGACCCGGACGAACTGTGCGGCGACTTGGGCCTGCGACCAGCCGGTCTGTGCGATCACGGCCGCGAGCTTGGTGTTCCGCGTACGCGCCACGGTGCACCCCCATGCGCAAAACGATCTTTAGCAGATTTAGCAGCACTACCGCCCTCGACGGCATACCCACTCCGCGTGATTCGCGGTTCGCTCAACGTATCCACTTCTCGCCGTGCTCGGCCACAGAAAGGAGGAACCCGGTGATTTCGGCAACGTCCCACCTTGTGCCGACCACCATCGGTCTCCTCGACGCGCCGTCCGCCACACCACAGACCACGGAACACAGTGTGCTTGCCCCGCTCGCCCTTGCAGGAGTGTGGTGCGAGGCGCTCGTCACCATTGAGAGCGGCATTGGCACGAGGCGGCGGACAGAGCGGCGGTGGGACGCGTATGCGGCCCCCTCCCCCTGCGCGGCCATCCGCTGGATGCGGAGTTCGGTGCAGACGGTGACGCCGACCCTCGGTCGTCTCCAGCGCGGATACGTGCTCGACCACTGGGGGCACGGCCCCGCCTCCCTGGAGGACTTCGCCCGCTTGGGTCGGGGACGGTCCTGTTCGCTGACGATCTACCGGGACGGGGACGAGATCGCTTGGCGGGCCCGTGCGGTCCGCTTCCTTCCCACCGCGGCGGTCAGCGGTAGCCCGTCATACACCTGCCCGCACCGCCGCATCTGTACAGGGGTCTCCCATGCCCGGTGAGAGCAGCGACCGGGCCGGGTGCCTTGGGAGCGCCTGGCGCTCGGCGACACAGAACCTCGGAGCCCTTCTGGTCTGGGGAATCCTCCTGAGCTTCGGCGTATGGGGCCTGTGGCCGCTCCTCACCTTCTACTTCGGCGGATAACGCACCGAGCCCCTCCCTGTTCCGCCGTGCGGTGGCCGTGCCCCGCTCGCCCCGAGAACTTCCCGCACCGTTTCGAAAGGACCGATCTGTGTGCCAGCACCAGCCTCCCTGCCCGCCTGCGGACACCAGTGAGGAGAACGCCCGCCTCGTGGTGCATCACCCCGAGCAGGGCTGGGCGCTGCGGAGTGACGGCGCCGTGTTGTTCGAAGACACCGGCCTGCTGCTCGCCGACGGCCAGGTCGTCCTCCCGCACCGGCTCCAGGATGCCGGCCGTCCGGTGCCCGAGGTTTCCGGCCGGAGCGCGGCATGAACACAGTCGCCTTCCCTGCCGCCGCGCCTCTGGCCTACGGGCCGGTGGAACCGTCCCGTAGGCCCAGTTCGGCCCGCCTGTCCAACCTCCTGCTGGACGGGAAGGACCACTACGAGTGTGATCGGCTCCTCGCCGCGGAGCTGTTGGCGGTCGCGCCGGGGCTGGAGACGGCCGCGCAGATCAACCGATCCTTCGGCCATCGAGCCGTCCAGCTCATGGCCGACCGGGGCATCGATCAGTTCCTCGACCTGGGGTGCGGCCTGCCGTACGGGGAGAGCCTGCATGAGACGGCCGCTGTTCGGCATCCCGGCGTGCGATTCCTGTACGTCGATCACGACCCTCATGTCATCGCCCACGCCCAGGCACTGATGACCCCCCAGCTGCCGGCCGTGGCCGCGCACCTGCTGGCCGACATCCGGCAGACGGAGACGGTGCTGTCCTCGCCCGAAGCTGCCGAGGTCCTCGTCCCGGGCCGGCCGGTGGGGGTATTGGTGCACGCGGTGCTGCACCTGCTCGGTGACGATGCGGTCGCCGCGCTGCTCGCCGCGTTGCGGGGCTGGCTGCCGCCTGGGAGCTGTGTGTCCGTCACTCACCCGGCCGCGGATCTGCGGCCTCAGGACGCCCGGCACGAGGCCATGCTGTGCGCTGCCGCGGGCCTGCCTTTGTGGCACCGCACCCGGCGGGAGATCGCCGATCTCCTGGGCGGGCTCGAGTTGCTGGAGCCCGGCATCGCCCCGACCGGGGTGTGGCTGCCCGACCACCTGACCGGTGAGCTGCCGCTGTCCGCGTCTGCCGCGTGGGCCGCCATCGCCGCCGTGCCCTGACCGGCGGCTCTTCCCGAGACTGGCCGCCGGGGTGCGATGCACCCCCGGGCCGTGCGGCTTCCCCCGACGCCCACGACACGGATACCGCTCGCACCCCGGCGGCTTTCCACCCGACTTCGCTTCGTAAGGACTGTGATGAACCTGTTGGTGACGGCAGTGTTGGCCGTCCTGCTCGCTGCCGTGGTGGTGGCGCTGATACGGCAGGTGCTGGCCCGGTGCCGTCTGGAGCGGCAGCATGCCACCGCCCTCCGGCAGCGTGAGGAGCGGATCCGGCAGCTTGACCGCACCCTGAACGCGGCCGAGGGCGAGGCGTGGCACCTGGCCGGTGAGCGGGTGCCGGCCGGGGTGGCGGGGCTGTGGGACGGCCAGAGTCGTGAGGTGCCCAGGCTGCTGCATCCGGAGCTGGAGGGCACCCGGTTCGCTGCCGCGTTGGACGCGGTGCTCGTGGCGCTCGGCGAGGTTCCGGAGCAGGCCGCCCGGCGGGCGGAGGACGCGGCGCGGGCGGCGGTGGCGACCACCTCGCGGTCGATGGCCGCTCTGGTCCAGGAGGTGCAGGCAGCGGTCTGGGCGATGCTGGAGCGGCACGACGACCCGAAGGTGCTGGAGGATGTCAGCCGGATCGACCACACCGCCAGCCAGCTCGGCCGCCGCGTGCAGGTCATCTCGGTCCTGGCCCGGCCGGCAGCGCGAGGACTCCCCGCTGCTGGACGTGGTGCGCGGCGCGGTCTCCCGCATCCGGGACTACCAGCGCGTCAGGATCACCGGTGAGCCGCTGCTTCTGGTGAGCAGTCAGGCGGTCGAGGCCGTGATCCTCGCGCTGGCCGAACTGCTGGACAACGCCGCCCGCCACTCCAGCCCCAGCACCCACGTGCAGGTGGCGTTCACCACCGGCCACAACGGGGTCACGATCGTCATCGAGGACGCCGGGATCGGCCTCACTCCGGAGGAGAGGGCGCGGGTGACGGCGCGGCTGTCGGGCCAGGCGCCGGTGCTGCTGACGCAGATGCCCAACCCTCCCCGCTTCGGGATCTCAGTGACCGGTGTACTCGCGGCCCGGTACGGATTCCGGGTCAGCGCGGACCAGGAGTCCGTCTACGGCGGGGTGCGGGCCGTGGTCTACCTGCCCAACGACCGGCTGGCGACCCCCGCCGCCCGGCAGACCCAGCCGTCCCCGCCGTCGGCCGCACCCGCCCCACAGGCCGCACCCGCCGTCGCGTCCCAGGCTCCCGTGCCCGCGGAGCGGCCCGGTGGCCTGCCGCAGCGCCGACGCCGGGCCCGGCATGCCGCCGAACCGGTGCGGCCGCGGCAACCACCCATGCAGTCCCCCACCGAGGCGGGCACCCTCGGGGCGTTTGCCCGGGGCCGCCGCGCCGCCCAGGACCACAGGTCAACCCCAACCGCCTCTCCCGCCGATGAAGGGAACACCACGCGATGAGCGCACACCACAGCAAGGCTGCCGACCTCGGCCGCATCCTGGACACGGAGCTGATCGAGGCACTCCCGGGGGTTCTGCGGGCCGTGCTGGTCTCCCGTGACGGTCTGGTGGTGACCACCTCGAACGGGGTGGAGCGGAACCTGGCCGACACGATGGCCGCCGCCGCGTCGGGCCTGCTGGCCCTGAGTAGGCAGGGGGCGGCCTTCGCCGACTGCTCCGACAGTCCCCTGGAGCTGACCCTGATCCAGTACGGGGACGGCTACCTGGTGGGCATGGCCGCTGGAGAGGACACCTACCTGGTGGTGGCCGCCAAGCGAAACGCTGACGTCGAGACCCTGTCCTACGCCGCGCAGAAGACGGTTGACCGGATCGGCCGCGTGATGGGCGTGGGCGCCCGGAGCGCCGCAGGCCCGCAGTCGTGACCCGCCCCCGGCGGGACCGGAGCGCCGGACTGGTACGGCCGTATGTGGTCACCGGCGGCCGGTTCGCCCCCAGCCGCAACCATTTCGACCACATCACGCTGGTGGTGCGCGGCGTGCAGGGCCTGTCGCGCGCCGAATTGGGCTCCGAGCAGTGCAGGGTGCTGGACCTGCTGGAGTCCGGGGCACTGTCGGTGGCCGAGATCGGCCACCACCTGGGCCTGCCGATCAGTGTTCTGCGGGTGCTGCTGTCGGAGCTGATGGAGCACGGCCACATCACCACCCGGTCCACCATCCTCACCCCCTCGGGGCCCCACTCCGGGGGCCCTGACCGAGACCTGCTGGAGGCCGTCCTTGCTGGACTCCGCGCACAGCTCTGAACCGGCCGGTACCCACCTGCGCGGTGACGAGACGACCGTGAAGATCCTGGTCGCGGGCGGTTTCGGGGTCGGCAAGACCACCCTGGTCGGGGCGGTGTCGGACATCGAGCCGCTGAGGACCGAGGAGACGATGACCGCCGCCTCCGTCGGTACCGACGACCTGGCGGGCCTGCCGGACAAGGAACGCACCACGGTGGCGATGGACTTCGGTCGTACCGCCCTGAGCGACAAGATCGTGCTGTATCTGTTCGGGGCGCCCGGCCAGGAGCGGTTTTGGCCCCTGCTGACCGACCTGGCCCACGGGGCGCTGGGCGCGCTGGTGCTGGTGGACACCCGCCGTCTGGAGGACGGATTTCCCGTCATGGACCGGCTGGAGGACCTCGGTCTGCCGTATGTGGTGGCCGTCAACCAGTTCCCCGACGCCCCCGCCCACCCCGTGGCGGATCTGCGCGGCGCGATGGACCTGGAGGAGAACACTCCGCTGCTGCTGTGTGATGCCCGCGACCGCACCAGCTCCCTCACCGCCCTGATCGGCCTGGTGTCCCACCTGCTCGACCCCACCCCGGAGCCCTCCCGATGACCACCCCGCACACCTTCGGCACCTCTCGGCCGCCCGCACCCGGCTGCCCCTACAACGGCGGCCAGGCCACACCCGCCGGCCCGTGGCCGCTGCCGATCCACGGCCCGGCCTTCAGCGCCGACCCGCAGGCCACCTACGCACGACTGCGAGAGATCGGGCCGATCGCCCCGGTGGAGATCGCCCCCGACGTCCACGGCTACCTGACCGTCACCTACGACGCCGCCCTCCACCTGCTGCGCAACACCCCGGGTAAGTTCGCCAAGGACCCCGCCCAGCACTGGCGGGCGCTGCGCGACGGACAGATCCCTGCCGACAGCCCGGCGCTGATGATGATGCAGCCCCGCGACAACGCGTTGTGGAAGGACGGGGTGGAGCATGCCCGGCTGCGCGGCGCCATCACCGGCAGCCTGGCCCGGGTGGACACCCACGCCCTGGCCGCCACCGTCGCCCGCATCGCCGACACCCTGATCGACCGCATCGCCGCCCAGGGCCGCGGCGATCTGATGGCCGACTACGCCGACCCGCTGCCCATGCAGACCCTCATCTCCCTGTTCGGCTGCCCGCCCGAGCTGGGCATGAGGATCGTGCGGGCCATCGCCGCGCTATTCGACACCGCCGCCGACGCCGCCACCATCAACGCCGAGCTGGGGGCCGCCTGCCTGGAGCTGGCCGACCTCAAGCGCCGCCGGCCCGGAGCGGACGTGACCTCCTGGCTGCTGGCCCATCCCGCCGCCCTGACGGACGCGGAGATGGCCCAGCAGATCATCCTCGTCATCGGCGCCGGCACCACCCCCACGACCAATCTCATCGCCAACGCCACACTGCTGATGATCAGCGACGAAGAGTTCAGCGGAGACGTCTTCAGCGGTGTGCGGCCGGTGTCCGACGCGATGGACCACGTGCTGTGGACAGACTCGCCGGTGGCCACCTACTGCCCGCTGTACGCGCGGGAGCCGGAGACCTACCGCGGTGTCCGCCTGGAGCCGGGCGTCCCCATCCTCGTCTCCTTCGCCGCGGCCAACACCGACCCCGGATTGGGGACCGGCCCCCGCCAGTGGTCCGGGAACCGCGCCCACCTGGCGTTCAGCACCGGGGTGCGCGGCTGCCCGGCTCCGAACCTGGCCCGCGTCATCGCCGAAACCGCCGTCGAACACCTGCTGGACCGCCTGCCCGGCCTGGACCTGGCCGTGCCCGCCGACCAGCTCACCCGCCGCCCCGGCACCTTCCACTCCGGCTGGGCGGCCCTGCCCGTGACCTTCCCGACCGCTGCTCCGACCACCGCGCCCGCCCCTGGAGGCACCTCATGAGCACCCAGCCCACCGCGCCCTGCTATCCCTACCGCCTCGACCCCGACGCGGCCGACATCCACACCGAGACCGCCACCCTGCGCGCCGCCGGCCCGGCACCGCTGGTAGAGCTGCCCGGCGGCATCACCGCGCGGCTGGTCACCGACACCGGCCTGATCAAACGGCTGCTCACCCACCCCCAGGTCTCCAAGGACGCCCTGCGGCACTGGCCCGCCTACCCCGAGCTCCCCGAGGACTGGCCGCTGCGAGCCTGGGTCGATGCCCGCAACGCCCTGACCGCCTACGGTGAGGAGCACACCCGGCTGCGGCGCCTGATCGGCCCGGCCTTCGGCGCCCGCCGCATCCGCGCGCTGGCCCCGGTCATCGAGGAGATCACCGCCGACCTGCTCGACGGCCTCGCCGCCCTCGACACCGGCGGGCCGGTGGACCTGCGCGGCCACTTCGCGTGGATCCTGCCGCTGACCGTGGTCAACACCGCCCTCGGCGTCCCCGAGAAGATGCACACCGCATTCCGCGACACCATCGGCTCCCTGTTCGCCACCAACCTCACCCCCCAGCAGGCGGTGGAGAACCTCACCGCGGTCTACCGGCTCCTGGCCGAACTGGTGGAGACCAAGCGGGCCCGACCCGGCGACGACGTCACCACCGACCTGATCCGCGCCCGGGACGAGGAGACCGGCACCCGGCTCTCGGACCAGGAGCTGCTGGACAGCCTCATGCTGCTCATCGGCGCCGGCCACGAGACCACCGTCAACCTCCTCACCCACGGCACCGTCGATCTCCTCACCCACCCCGGCCAGCTCACCGCCCTCCGAGCCGGCTCGGCCCGATGGGAGGACGCGGTCGAGGAGATGCTGCGCCACCAGCCGCCCATCGCCAACATCATCATGCGCTTCCCCACCGAGGACATCACCGACGAGACCACCGGCACCCACTTCCGTACCGGCGAGCCCCTCGTCATCAGCTACACCGCCGTCGGCCGCGACCCCGGCCTGCACGGCGAGGGCGCCGGCACCTTCGACATCACCCGCTCCACCCGCCGCGACCACCTGTCCTTCGGTCACGGCCCCCACTACTGCCTGGGCGCCGAACTGGCCCGCCTGGAAGCCCGCATCGCCCTGCCGGCCCTGTTCGACCGCTTCCCCGACCTCACCCTGGCCGTTCCAGCCGAGGAGTTGCGCCCGCTGCCGTCGTTCATCTCCAACGGCCACCAGACCCTGCCCGTCCACCTCACCCACCAGGTGACACCGTGACCGACACCACTACCGACGGCCGCATCCCCCTCAGCCGCTACGCCCAGATGGCCTGGCACACCGACGGCCCGCACACCATCACCACCATCACCGGTTCCCTAGAGGTCGACGAGGGCGTGCCGTTGCGCGAGCGGCTGTGGGCGCTGGTTGAGCAGGGCAGCGGTGACCTGGTCCTGGACATGAGCGGCGTGGACTTCCTCGACCCCACCTGTCTGGGAGCGCTCGTCAGCACGGTGAAGAAGGTGCGGCCCCAGCCGGGCCGGGCCGTGCGCGTCATCCCCAGCGACCGTGTCAGCAAGGTCCTGCGCCTCACCAGCCTGACCAAGGTCTTCCCTGTCCACGAGACCCTGGATGAGGCATTGCGTGCCGCGGCCTCCAACACCGAGAACGTTCACCGTCTCCCCGCCGCGGAACACTCGCACGCCTACGACGGCGTCGCCACAAAGCCCTGACCCGCCCCGCCTTTCCCGCCGCAGGGCGATCGAGGCGAACGGCACGCCTGCGGTACGGGCTCACAACTCCCGGACCCCGTCTCAGGGCCCGGGTCGTGCACCATCAACCACTGCCCCCAAGGAGGCACCGCATGACCATTCAGTTGGAGCGTCCGGCCGCGCCCGCGCAGCCCGACGCTGACGCCGTCGCCGAGGCCGACCCGTTCAACCTCGACATCACCTTCGTCGAAGGTACGCCGGCGACCGAGACGGTCCTGATGTGCAGCACCGGTGACACCTGCGGCAGCTCCTGCCCGAGCGCCTGCGTCACCTCGTAAGCCGAGCCTGTTCGGCAGTGCGGGCCGGGCGGGGTCTACCCGTCCGGCCCGCACACCCCCGCCTATCGAGAACGGAGTAGTGATGGCACGCGCACGACACCGCCTGTACCAGGGCCTCGGGCACGGGATGCTGCGCGCCGCGGTGCACGTTGCCGAGCCGACCATGGTGTCCTGGCCGGGACGCTCGGTCTCGCTCGAAGACTGGCGTGTGTGGCTGGGTACCGTGTGGGCCGACGAGACCTTCCGGCAGGCGGTATCCAGCGCCAGTCCGGACCTGGCCACTCAGGTGCAGGCGATCCTCGACGGCCGGTCGCCGAAGCCGCGCCGCGTACGCCGGGCAGCTCTGGCCGTCGCCCGGTACGCGATCCGGTACGCGCACCGCTCCACCCCCTACGGTCTCTTCGCGGGCGTCGCCCTGATCGAGTTCGGGGACACAGCGACTGTCCGCTTCGGGGACCGGCACCGGACAGTCACCCGACCTGATCCCGTGGCACTCGATGAGGCGATCAGCGCCTGGGAGGCGGACGCCACGCGGATGGCCGACGTCGACGTGCGCGTCCATCCCTTTGCCCGGCAGCACGACGGGTACGTCCGCGTGCCGTCCGAGGGCGACGCCGAGTTCCGCGTCGCACTGTGCAGTCCCGCCCTCAGGTTCGTCCTCGATGCAGCCCGCACCCCCGTCCGCTACTCCCTCCTGGCGGACAAGCTCGCCGCCGAGTTCCCCGCCACCACCGCGCACGCCCGCACCCGTCTCCTAGGAGAGCTGTTGAGGGTTCGGCTGTTGCGGTCATCGCTGCGTGCCCCTGCCACCGTCGTCGATCCCTCCGAGGGCTTACCGCCCGCTCTGCGCGCACAGGTGCACGACGGCCCGAAGGCCGCCGATGTGCGCATCGATGCCATGGTGCGGCTGACGGAGGAAGTCCTGACCGAAGCCGAGACGGCCGCGACCGTTCTGGCCCGGCTCGCCACGCACCCGAACGGCATCCCGGCCTGGTCCCGCTGGACCGAGCGATTCACCGACCGGTACGGCGAGGACACCCTGGTCCCCGTCGAGGTGGCGACCGACCCCGAGCGAGGCATCGGCTTCCCGGACGGCTTCGTGAAGGCGGCCGAGCCGCCCCGCCCGATGTCCCGCCGCGACCGGCTGCTGCTGGAACTGGCCGGCACCGCGGCCGTCACGGGCGCCCGTTCGGTGCCCCTGACCGGCGCGATGATCGAGGAACTGGAGGCGGCAAGCGGCAAGCCTCGGCTCACCGCGCCGCACCTCGAACTGGCCGTCCAGGTCCATGCCTCCTCGGCCGAGGCGCTGCAACGCGGGAACTTCCGTCTTCAGGTGGTCACGGTCTCCCGCTCGGCCGGCTCGATGACGGGACGGTTCTGGTACCTGCTCCCTGATGCAGGCCGTGCGCACACGGACCTGCCCACGATCGAGCCCGGCGCCGAGGTCGCCCAGCTCTCCTTCCACGCCGGGCGCGTCCCGGCCGACCTGCTCACCCGTGTCCCGCGCATGCTCCCCCGGATCGTCAGCGTCGGAGAGTTCCGCCACCCCGGTGACGGCGTGCTGTTCCCCTCCGACCTGGCGGTCGGCGTCCTCGACGGTCGCCCCCGCTTGGTGGAGATCGCCACCGGCACCCGCCTGGAGCTCCTGGCGCCGACCGCGATCAACTTCCTCTGGAACAACTACACGCCGCCTATGGCCCGGTTCCTCGGCGAGATCAGCCGGGCCACCGCACCGCAGGTGACCTGGTTCGACTGGGGCGTGGCCTGGGCCCTGCCCTTCACTCCCGCGCTCACCTACCGGCGCACCGTCCTCACGGCCGCCCGGTGGAAGGTCCGTGCCCGGGACCTGCCCGGCCGGAGCGCGGTCTTGAAGGAGTGGGCCGGGCAACTGCACGCCTGGCGGGACCGGTTCCGGGTTCCCGAGCGGGTGTTGCTGGCTGAGGACGATCAACAGCTCCCCCTCGACCTCCGTCAGGACATGCACCTGGACCTGCTGCGCGCCCACCTGGACGCCAGCCCCACCGGCGTCGCCACCCTGCACGAGGCACCTCCGCCCGGCGCCGACGACTGGATCGGCGGCCGGGCCCACAGCCTCGTCCTCCCCCTGGCGGCTCGCGCATGACGGCCACGACGTTCCCGCCCCGTACGCAGGACCTCTCCGAGGGCCCTCTCGGGATCGCGCTGCTGGACATCGAGCGGGGAGACGTGGCCGCCGCGCGCCGCCACCTCGCGGATGCTGTCGCCAACGGGGTGAGCACCGGCGGCAACGCCAGTCTGTTCCACGGAGCCCCCGCGCTGGAGTTCGTGCTCGCCCGGGCCGGACGTGCCGGTTCCGACATCCGGGAGGCCGTCGACCGCGTCGTGGAGGCGCGGCTGGCCGCCGCATGGCGACGGCAGGCGTCCGGGGCCCCGCCGGGCCCCGCGGAGTGGGACCACATCCGGGGCCTGGCCGGACTGGGCGCACTGCTCCTGACCCGCGGTACGTCCTCGTCCCGGCTACCGGACGTACTGGCCTACCTCGTCTCTCTCTCGCGGCCGCTCTGCTACGAGGGAAGGGAGCTGCCCGGGTGGTGGGCCGCGGTCGGACCCGACGGCGAGGAGATGGCCGGCGGGCACGGCAACAACGGTGTGGCGCACGGCATCGCCGGTCCTCTGGCGGTGCTCTCCCTCGCCACCCGACACGGCGTTCTCGTGCCGGGCCAGCGCGAAGCGATCGAGGTCTTCGCCCGCTGGCTGGACCGGTACGGCGGCCACTACTGGACCACCCGCGCACACATCGATGCCACCGATCCACCCGAGCCCGGGCCCGCCCGCCCGTCCTGGTGCTACGGCCGACCCGGCATCGCCCGTGCCCAACAGCTCGCCGCGCTCGCCCTGGGCGATCCGGTCCGGCGTCAGACCGCTGAAGACACCGTCGTACGCACGCTCACCGATCCCGGCCACCTCGCCCGGATCACCGACGCCACGCTGTGCCACGGCTGGGCCGGCCTGGCGGTCCTCGCCCGCGCCGTCGCGGCCGACAGCCCGATCCCCGAGCGCTTCGCGCCTCTGGTCGGCGACCTCAACCAGCGCCTGGCCGCCGGCCTGGACCGGCTGCCCAAGCCCGGCTTCATGGAGGGCCGCAGCGGCGCACAGCTCGCCCTCGACGGCACGAACGCCACCAACTGGACCAGCGTGCTGCTGATCACCTGACCCGCACCGCCCCCATTGACAAGGAGCGCCCAAGCGCATGGAACTCGACGACGAGAATCTGCCGATCACCCGCGACAGGGCATGGTGGCACGCCGGCGTGGCCTGCCCCGGCGGCGCGGTGAGCCCCGAGGCCGCCCAGGCCCTGTCGGCCGCGCTGCACGGCCAGCGCTTCCACTTCCTGCGCAAGGACTCCGGGCTGCGCCTGCGCACCGAACGTCCCTGTGCGGCCCTGCTGGACCGCCTCGTCGCCGAGCGGCTGATCGCCGGGTGGGTCGGCGGTATCTACGAACCGGAGACCGAAGCCTTCGGCGGCCCCGAGGGCATGGACGTCGCCCACGACGTGTTCTGTGCCGACAGCCGCAGCGCCCTGCCCGAAACCGGCGGTTCCGGCACTCGCGAACGGTGCGTGATGCTGCTGTCCGTCATGATCCGCGAAGCCGGCCTGGACCCCTTCGAAGCCGGAGACGTCTGGTCCCGGTTCGCCGCTCTCCGCCCCTCCGTCGCTCCGCCCTCCGGTGCCGCACTCGACCGTGCCGTGGCCGCCATGCGCCGCCTGGTCAACGCCTATGCCGTCCTGCGCCCGGACGCCGAGCCGGGCTGGACCGACCGCGTCGCCGCCTTCGCGGACGCCGGCCGGCGTCTGCGCCGCCTCGCCGCCGACGGACGGCTGATACGCGGCCTGCGCGCCGTCCTCGCCCATCACGCGATCTTCGCGTTCAACCGCGCCGGAGTGCCTGTCGCCGAGCAGGCCGCCACCGCGTGGCTGGGCCGCCAAGTCGCCTTCTCCACAACAGCTGACACCCCTGTGTCCACCCGCCGGTCCGCTTCGCCGGACCCTGACCTCCCTCGAACGGAGACCACCGTGACACCCTTCACCGACCCCGCCGAGCTGCGCGAATCCCTGGCCAACCGCCTCCAGGAGGGCGGCCACCTGCGCACCCCGGCCATCATCGACGCCTTCCGCGCCACCGACCGCCACGCCTTCCTCCCCGGCGTCGACCTCGAGTCGGCGTACAAGGAGGACGCGGTGCCCATCAAGCACGACGAGCACGGCGAGATGATCTCCTGCATCTCCGCGCCCTCCATCGTCGCCACCCAGCTCGAACAGCTCGGTGCCCAGCCCGGCCACAACGTCCTGGAGGCCGGCGCCGCGACCGGCTACAACGCGGCCCTCCTGGGCAAGCTCGTCGGCCCCGACGGGCAGGTATGGACCCTGGACGTCGACCAGGACCTCGTCGACGGCGCGAGCAGGAACCTCGCCCAGGCCGGAGCCACCAACGTCACCGCCGTACTGGCCGACGGAGCCGCTGGCCTTCCCGAGCACGCCCCCTACGACCGCATCCAGTTCACCGTCGGCGCGGGCGACATCCCCACCAAGCTCATCGACCAGCTGGCCCCCGGCGGGCGTCTGGTCCTGCCCATGCGGATCCGCGGCAGCATCAGCCGCAGCTTCGCCTTCGAGCGCGACGGGGGTACCTGGAAGACCGTCTCCTGCGAGATGTGCACCTTCATCCCCCTGCGCAAGGGGGTTTGCGACGACGTCTACACGCTCGTGCCCATGGCCGGCGAAGGCAACGTCCGACTGGAGACCTTCAGCGAGCAGGAAGTGGACCGCGACGCGCTCCGCACCGTCCTGGACACACCGCAGACCAAGATCTTCACCGGCGTCAAGCTCCGCCAGGGAGACCCTTTCGAGTGGATGTACCTGTACCTGGCCTGCGCGCTGCCAGGCGGCCTGTCCCGCATGCCCGGGTCTCGCCCCGGCTTCAGCCCGCACTTCGGCTGGGGCTCCATGGCCGCCCTCGACGGCGACTCCCTCGCCTATCTGACCATCCGCGAAGGCGAGGACGACGCCGGCCGCTTCTGGGAGATCGGCGTCATCGGCCACGGCTCCCGCGGCGCCGATCTCGCCGACCGGTTCGTCACCGAGATCCGCACTTGGGACGAGGGTTGGGGCAACACCGCACCGGAGCCCGGTTTCCGCATGGCCGTCGGCGACGCCCGCGACCAGCTGACGGCCACCGACTCCCGCTTCGTCATCGACAAGGCGTACAGCCGACTCGTCGTCGACTGGCCGCACAAGGGCTGAGCCGATGATCCCCGCGATAGCCGGCCGCATTCCCCTGGTCAAGCGCCCCAAGGCGCCCGCGCTCCCGCTGGACGAGCGCATCACCCACCTCACCGGGCTGACCGTCGCGCCCGCGGGCGCGAGCCACCACGACCTGGTGGCCCGCGCCTGCGGGGTCCTCAACTACGCCGCGCTGATCGCCTCCGACGCCGGGATGCCCGGCCTGGCGACCGACCTGTGCTGGAGACAACACCGGATCTTCGCCGACGCGGGGTGCCTGACCGGCGACATCGCCGTCATGTCGCTCATGCCCCTGATCAACGTCTCCCGGCTGCTGACCCGCGACGGCGACGGCCACGCCGCCTACGACGTACTCACCCGTCTCTACCGCGCCGCCCAGAAGCGTGGGACCGCCGAGGTCCACGGCACCATCATCGATCTGTCGGCCCTGATCAGCACGGACGCGGACCACCGCAGGATCTGCCAGGAGCTGTGGGGCGCCCTGCTCGTGGACGGCGCCCGAGCCCTGGCCCGCATCGGCCGCTGGACCGAGGCCGCCGAAGCCATGACCGCACACCGAGGCGTCGGCAACCGCCTCCTTGACGGCCGCCAGATCATGATCATGTCGCTGATGGAACGCGGCCTCGCCGAGCAGGCACGGTCCATGATCGACTCCACCGTTCCCACGGAACCGTGGGAGAACGCCGTCGCGGCCCTCCTGCGCGTCCACTGCCGACCCGAGGACACCCCCGCGCCGCAGGCAGAACTGGAGTCCGCTCTCCAGGAGTCCCTCACGGTGACGGCCCAACCCGATCCCGCGACTGCGGCCTTCCAAGCTCGGGTCGGACTCGCCGCGCTCGCCCTGATCCACGACCGAACCATGCCCCACACGGCCCACCTGCACCGTGCCGTCGCCGACGTGGCCGCTCTCGACGCCCACGCCGCCCGGGACGTCCTGGACCACGAGACGGAAGACCCCCGCCTGACTCGCGAGCAGAGGCAGAAGCTCGACACCGTACTCACCGCCGCGGGACTGGGAGCGGGCGACCTCCCCCCGGCACATCTGCAGGCCCTCGACGAAGCCGTGGAGAAGGCCGACGCCCAGCTTCGCGACCTTCTGTGAGACGGCGGCGGAGCATCGGCGTTTCGGCCAACGGCTTCTCCCCGTAGTCCCGTTGCGGGGAGCGGGTCGATGCACCCTTCACACTTCGCCACCGGCTCCGTTCCGGGAATCCGCATCCGACCGAAACGACGCGCGTTCGATATCGCGGCTGAGTCGTTGAGCCTCACGGACCAGCCGTGACCGACCTTCAGGAGGACCAGCTTGACCTCAGACAGCACATCCGCGCAGCCGGGCACGGGCGTATCGGAGGCGAGTCCTCCGGAGAGCGCGAGCACGGCGCAGGAGGAGGAGTTCCTCTACCGGGACGCGTCCAGGCTCCAGGCCGGTGCGCAAATGACGACCGTCACGATGGCCCGGCGACTGCCGGCCCTGGTGCTGCGGTCCTTGAAGATGGCCTGGCGGGTGGACCGGGCCGCGACGGCCGGGCTGCTCGCCTGCCAGGCCGGCACCGGCGTGCTCGCGGCCATGGGCCTGCTCGCCGTCACCGGCACCCTGACCGCGCTGATCTCCTCCGGCGACATCACCGACCGGTTGTGGGAGGCGGCCCCGCAGCTGGCCGTCATCGCCACGGCGACCGGCCTGCGGGCCCTGCTGGGGATCACCGTGACGTGGCTGACCGGACGGCTGCGGCCGGTGCTGGCCCGGGCCGCGGAACTCACCATGATCGAGGCGGCGCTCGGCGCCGAACTCGCGGCGAACAACAAGCCCGGCTACAACGACTTCTACGACATCGCAGACCGCGGCGCCCAGGTCACCCCGGACCTCGTGGAGGAGGCCCAGGACGTGCTGGCCGCCACCGCGACCCTGATGGCCGGAGCCACCGTCCTCGCCGTGATCCACCCCCTCCTTCTTCCCCTGCTGCTCCTGGCGTGCCTGCCGCAGGCCGCCGCGTATGTGCGGGCCGCGCGCGTGGTGTATCTGGCGGGGCTGGAAACCTCGGGCCGGCGCCGGATGCTGCACAAGCTGCGGTGGCACATGGCCTACGTGGAGTCCAGCGAGGAGATGCGGGCTTGTCTGGCCGGCCCGTTCCTCATCGCCCGGTACCGGCGGCTCGCCGCCTCGGTCAACGCCGCCGAACGCAAGGCCGCCGACACCGGCGCGTGGATGGGCCTGGCGGGCGCGGCCGCCGGCGGCGTGGCCTCTGCCGCTGTATGGTTCGCGCTGCTGTGGCTCCTGGCCTCGGGCCGTATGGACCTGGCGGCCGGAGGCGGCGCGGTCTTCGCCCTCCAGACCGCGACCGGATCCGTCCGCGGGATCATCAACGGCGGCGCCCGGCTCGTACGCACCGGCTGGTACGTGCAGGACTGGCAGAACTTCCTCGACAACGCCCATGGGCAGGCCATGGCCGGATCGCGCGGTACCCAGGCGCTGTCCGCGGCGCCGGAACGGTTCGAGGTCCGCGACGTCACCTACCGGTACGACGGTGCCGATCGGGACAGCCTGAGCGGGGTGTCGCTGCAGGTGCGCCGCGGAGAGATCGTGGCGCTGGTCGGGGAGAACGGATCGGGGAAGTCCACGCTGTCCCGCCTGATCTGCGGCCTGCTGCTGCCCACGGTCGGCGAGGTGGCGTGGGACCACACCAGTACGGCCCGGATGGAGCCCTGGGAGGCATGGAAGCACGTGGCCCTGGCACCCCAGAGGTACACGTACCTGCCGCTGACCCTCCGGGACAACATCACCTTCGGGCAGGGCGACACCAGCGACGCCGCCGTCCTGGCCGCCTGCGAGGCGTCCGGAGCCGCGGACCTGCTGCCCGGCCTGCGGTCCGGCCTCGACACCCTGCTCACGTCCGAGTGGTTCGGTGGCCAGCAGCTGTCCGGCGGGCAGTGGCAGCGCGTCGTGCTCACCAGGGCGTTCCACCGCAACGCGGCCCTGCTCGTGATGGACGAACCCACGGCCGCCCTCGACGCGCGAGCCGAGCACCACGTCTTCACCGGCCTCCGGGAACTGGCCAAGGACCGGGCCATCCTGCTGATCACACACCGGCTCGCCAACGTCGCCGTGGCCGACCGGATCGTCGTCCTCGACCAAGGACGCATGGTGCAGGAAGGAACGTACGCCCAACTCACCCGGGAGCCGGGCTTGTTCCGGTCCCTGTGGGAACTCCAGCAGCGCTCCGGATCGCCGACGGCATCCCCGCGTACGCCGGACAGGTCCGGTACCGCCCCGGACTGATCAGCGGGCCAGCTGGAACACGGCCGCGGCCACGACGGTGCCGAGGACGGTGCCGGCGACGACCTGGCTGCGTGTGTGGTCGCGCAGCTCGACCCGGGACCAGCCGACGACGACCACCAGGAGGAAGCCGACGGCCATCCACGCGCCGTAGGTCTGGACGAGCATCGCGCAGGCGCCCGCGGAGACGGCCTGGTGGACGGAGATCTTCCAGGCGAACGTGATCACCGTGAGGATCGCCAGAGTGGCGAGCATCGACACGATGAGGGCGGTCATCGTGTGCGGTGCCCCGGCAGCGACCATGAGGACGATTCCGGTGGCCACCGAGAGCAGGATGACGGCCATGACGAACAGCCGCGCGGGCTTGGCTCCGACATGGCGGTCGCCCCAGTGGCCCTTCCGGACACCGTGCTTGATGAAGGTGATGGGGATGATGGCGGCGAAAAACGCACCGACCGCTCCCCAGGCCATGCCGCTCCATTGCGCCGTGTGCCAGCCGACCAGAAGTGTGACGGCGATGATCCAGTTCTTCGGCTCGAGCCAGTCGGTGATACGGCGCGCCAGTCTGGATTCTGCGGGACGGATGTCAGTTGCCACGGGAGCAGACCCTTTCCGGAACACCAGCGGAGAGGGACGCGGTGGCCTTTTCCTGGCTGGGGAATTCCGCTACGACGGGGGAAGAGGTGTAGGCGCGGGATACCGCGCGGAGCCATACCAGCTCGCTCGTTCTGTCCCGTCCGGTGACGCCGAGGGGCGGGTGCTCGGTGCCCTCCAGTCGGCGGCCGTCCCGGGAGAAGTGGGCGGCCGCACGCAGCCAGCAGGCTTCCGCCACGGCGTCAGCCTCATCCTCCTCGACCGACCTCTGTTCGGCGAAGGACCGAGCACGCTCGTGGAGGTCCGCCGACACGTACTCACGCAGCGCAAGGCAGGCGTCCTCGATCTCGATGACGCAGCGCTCGAGCCGGAAGGGGACCCGCCATCGAGGGATGGGGGCGGAGAGCACCACGTGTGGAGCCGCTTCGGTGAGGTGCTCCCACAGGGGCTGGAGTCGGCGGAGCGTGTTCCAGTCCCTGGCGTGGTCCACGGCGACGGAGAGGGGCGGCAGGCAGACCCCGAGCGAGATCGACAGGATCGCCGTCTGCTTGAGCGTCGTGGAGAGAAGGTCCTCCAGCTCCGGGTGTCCGGTGCCGGTGGAGAGGTGGATCGTGACGAAGACAACGCGCTGCAGGGCGTAGAGGCTGCCCAGCAGGGTGCCGAGGCCCAGGAACCCCAGGCCGGCCTTCCCCAGAAGGGTCCGGCTGTGCCGAACGCCGCCGAGGAACAGCCAGGTGGCGACGATCATGGCGACGCCGATGTACAGCGTGAAGACCGCCGTGTAGAGGACGGGGAAGACCGCCCCCTCTCCCTCGCCCAGTCTGACCGGTCCTCCCGGCGTCCAGTTGGCCAGCGCGTAGAAGGCGAGCATGAGAGGGAACGTGACGCCGACCGCGGCCAGCCTGGTGCGGCGCGCCAGGCCCTGGGGCCGGACGACGGCGATGACGAAATCCAGGAGGTATGCGGCGGAGGCGACACCGAGCAGGTGTTTCAGCAGCGGGGGCAGTCTCATGCCGGCGCCGGCTGCGTCGTTGACGGCGGCCTTGGCCTCGGGGACTTCGAGCGTCATGGCCGCGGCCAGGCATACGAAGGTCAACGCCAGGCTTCGCTGCTTGCGGGAGTGCCGGATGGACGGCAGGCGCCACAGCGCCACGAGCCACAGAGCGCCGGCGACGATGGTGGGGATGTTCATGAGCGGCGGTTCCTCCGGGGGTGAGCCAGGGCGTCGTCGAGGCGCGTCACGGCGCCCGATCGCCCTGGCGCTCGGCCGGAGTGGGCCAGTTCCTCGAACAGTTCACCGAGAGAAGAAGCAGCCAGCTCGGCGTCGTACTCGGCCTCGCTGTCGTAGCTGGTCCGCCCGAGCGCGGTCAGCACGGCCGATGCGTCGACCCCCTGCGGCATGACCGACAGGAGCGACTCCACGACGCTTGCGTTCTCACTGGTGTGACCGAGTAGCAGGTGAGCCAATTCATGGCGGACTATCTGGGCACGATGCCTCTCGCTCACCGCCGCCACGTGGAATATGTGGTCTCCGCTCTCGAACGAGATCACGAGACCACAGGGAGCGTTGACGCCTCCCGGGTCAGGCAGTTCGTGGAGGTACAGCGGTCGTCCACGCTTGACCGCCAACTGGTGGCATATCTCGTCCACCGCATAGGGGTCGGATATCTCGATTCCCCGTAGCTGCTCCTCACACTTCCGCCTCAGCCGCGCCTCTTTTCGCGCATAGCGCCGATTGAACATGAACGAGATCCTTGCCGTAACCCCCGAGCGAGCACACTTGCGCAGTTCACGTCGACCGGATCGCAGCGTCCACGGCGATCCGGTCAAACCCTCAAGCGAGGCTGACGATTAACCAGGAGGATCTCGACGGAATGCCGCCCAGGGCAGCGCGCCGGATGAAGTCGGCCGCGTCACTCCCCAACTTCATCAAGCCCTTCCAGCCGACGCGCCTGCTCGATCACCGCCGTGATCATCTTCAGGCTGTCGGCCGAGAGGCCGTTGGCGCGCAGCGCGAGTCCCCGGACCTCGCTGTCTCCGACGGTCGCGATCAGCTCCATGGAGGCGCGGATCCTCTCGGACTCCTCGGCGTCGAAGTCGGGGAAGAAGTACTGGGGCGTGACATGGAAGTGACGGGCCAGGGCTTCGACGGTTCGCACGGTCGGATTCGGCTTGGCACCGGAGCGGAGCTGCGAGATGGCGCTCTCCGAGATCGTCAGGCCGTCCGCCTCACCGCCCTCGCGGATGGCCCGGGCGACCTCGGCGTTGGTGTACCGCTTGCCCGTGGCCGGGTTCCTCACCGTTTGGAAGAGGTAGTTCAGCTTGTCGGCGAGAGTCGGCTGCCGAGCGCCGGCCGCGCCCACGGACGCCTCCGCCGAGCCCCCGGGCTCCACCATCGCCGACTCCTCCCGCCTGTGCACTGGAGCCCGGACGATACTTCAGTGCAGATCTTGGGGTCAATCAGCGAGGCGGAACACTGCAGTGTTGACATGCAGGGATCACTCTGGCGTATGTTCCAGTCACAGCAACACCGAAGTGTTGAAGCGTCGGGTGGGTGCACGCAGCGTGTCACCCTCTGCGGCGTCCGCCGCACCCCCTACGCAAGGACCACTCATGGCCGCCTACGCCTCTTCACGCAAGGCCGTGCGACTTCTACAGGGTTCAAGAACCAACTCTGGATCTTGGCGCAGGGCCGCGCGTATGTTCGTCGTCCCTCGGGCAGCCCGCCCGCCACGACGAGCGTGAGGAACAGCGGCATGCGCACACCCCGGGCCCCGTAGGCCCGTGTACAGCGACGGCGCCCGAGAGCGGCAACTCCCGGACGCCGGACGCTTGAACGGCACAACCCGCCCCGGCAAGGGCGGAGATCGCCACCATCACCACGCTGATCCCTTCCAGGGGGCGTCTCAGCGTGGCAACACCAAGGGAGATTCTCGCATGCGCTCTGTCCTGCGCAAAAGGCCCGACGACCCGGCCTGCGCGGCAGCCGCCCGCCTCTCCGACCCCGCCCGCCGACGACATCACAGCGCTCCGGCCACCGCGCCGGCGCGCGCCTCCCACCCGGCGGACGGGAGCAGCCGATGAGCGTCAGCGCCCGTGAGTGGGTGTGGGAACGCAGCTCCAGCAAGGGCACCGCGCGTCTGGTCCTGCTGTCGATCGCCGACCGCGTACCGGACGAGCAGTGTGCCGCCTGGGCCTCGCTCGCGAGCCTGGTCGAGCGCACGAACGCGAGCCGGACGGCGGTACGCGACGCGCTCACCGCGCTCACCGGGAGCGGCGAACTCCAGGTGCTGGAACACCTGCAGGGCCCGCAGCGCACCACCGTCTACCGCCTGCCGCGGGCAGCCGCATGGCTGGCCAAGGTCGCGGAGGCCCGGCGAGAGGATCCGGACCCGTACGTCGAACCGCCGACGGACTCGGACCCGGTGCCCGAGCTGGACGAGACCAGGCTCCGGCGGTACGGGATCTGGCCCAGGGAGGGCGGGGAATCCGCGCCCTCCCGGCGGAATCCGGCCGGTACACAATCCGGCACCTCACGACGGGATCCGACCCCTCACCGTGCCGGAATCCGGCCCCAGCGGGGTACAGGATCCGACCCCCAGAACCGTAGAGAACCGAAGGTGAACCGTAAAGGCAGCAGTGGTGGTGCCGCCGTCACCTCGGCCCACGACTGGCGGATCGACCCCGCCACCCAAGCCTGGGCCCGCCGACAGGGCCACCTCGACCGCCTCGGCGAGGACGGCCTGGCCGCCGCCGACGCGAAGTGGCGAGCCCACCGGGCCGACCGCGGGCCCCGCCCCGCCGACGCCTGGGCAGCGGACTGGCGCTCCTGGATCGCCCGGGAACACCCTCCGGCCCACCCTCATCACCTCTACGCCCTGCCCGGCAAGGGCGGACCCGCCCCCGCCTGCGGGATGACCCGCGCCGAGGCCCACACCGCGGCCCTTCTCGCCGCCCTCGACGAGCCGACCGGAACGGAGAAGTAGCCGTGGACCGCCGCGAAACCGCCGCCCTGCTGGCCTACATCGGCCGACTCGACCCCCGCACCATCCGCACCGACCAGGGCGAGGCCCGCGACCAGCTCGCCCAGTGGCACGAGCTGCTCGCGGACGTGCCCATGGCCACACCGCACGGCTGGGACGCCCGTGTCGCCGCCCGGGAGCACATCCGGGTCTCGCCGTATCAGATCCTGCCCGCGGACGTCGCCCGCCCGTGGGAGGCCTACCGGCGCGACCGCCTGCAGCGGCATACCGACCCGCCCCCGGCGGCCGACCCGGACGACCAGGCCGCCTGGACCGCCGAGCTGGTCAGCACCCGGCGCGCCGTGGCCTCGGGGAACGCCGAGCCCGCACACCACCGGCAGATCACCGGCGGCCGGGTCAGTCCCGACCTGGAGGAGAGGCTGCGGCAGATCGGCTCCTGTATCCCTCCGGAGGCCCGGGCCGCCCTCGCGCCCTACCGGCCCACCCGGGCGGCTCGCGAGGCGGCCATCGCCCAGGGGCGGCCCGACGCCCTGTCGGTGCGCTGCGAGTGGTGCCACGCACGAGTGGGAGAGCCGTGCCGTCGCCGACGGGTCGGCCCCGACGGCAATGCGCGCGGCAGTGCACCCCGCGCCACCCCGCACCCCGGCCGCTTCGACCTCGCGGCGGCCCGGCAGACCCCGCGAACCGCGATCGCCTGACCGGCTCGCCTCGTCCCCGTCCCACCGGGCCGCGGCACCCGCTCCGCGCCGCGGTCCGCACCAGACCCCGCACCCGCCGGCCGCCGACCGTGACCGGCCGGTGCGGCAGCACACCGGAGAGCACCTTGCGTCACATCACCACCCACGACGCGCCGGCCACCGGCCTGCGAGCCATCGGCGACACCAGCTGGCACACGTACGGCGTGTGCCACGGCATGGACCCCGAGGACGCCGACGCCGTCTTCTTCCCGCTCCCCCGCGACCACGAGGCCATCGCCGAGGCGAAGGAGCTGTGCGGCCTGTGCCCGGTCCGCCGCGACTGCCTCGACTTCGCCCTGGAGAACGTCCTGAGGGAGGGCATCTGGGGAGGGCTGACCGAGGCCGAACGGCGCCCCTGGCACGACGGCCTGCCCCAGCGCCTCGACTACGACCGCGTGGTCGCGTTCTTCAACGGCCGCGACGTGCACCTGACCGAGGCCGAGCGCCAGGTCGTCATCGACCACGCCTACGTACGGGGCTGGCGTACCGACCGGCTCGCCTGCGCCCTCCAGATCAGCCACAAGCACGCGCGCGACCTGCTGCGGCAGGCGGCCAACAAGGTCTTCGACCGCGACCGGAACCTCGGCGTGCCGAGGCGCGGGAACAACAAGAGGCGGAAGCAGACGGCCCCGGCCGGCGACCGTCCCGCGGCCGCCGGCCCCGGCACGAAGCCACCGGTGCCCCGCCCGGCGAAGTCGGTCCCCGCGACCGCCCCTCTCGGAAAGGCTGCATGACCCACCTCCTGTCCTTCGGTGCCGCACCGGACCTGCCCCTCCTCCTCACCGCCGGTGTTCTCGTCGCCGCCGCGGCCCTGGCCTTGACCGGCTGGGCGGTCCGGCGGCGTGGGAAACTCCCGCGGAAACGTCCCGGCAGCCCGGCGGTCAAGGTCGCAGCCGTCGCCGCGCTCGGCTGCACCGCCTACAGTGCCGACACCAGCTGGCGCTTCGCCGCCGACTACCTCGACATGGCCGGCACCGCCGAGCGCGCCGCGATGTTCGGCGCCGCCGAGCTGGCGCTCTTCGCGACGGCCCTGATGGCCCGGCAGAACCTGGCGACCCAGGGAGCTCCGGGGCTGCCGGGAACTCTGGTCTGGGTCATCACCGGCGTACAGGTGATCCCCGCCTATGCCGAGAGCGGTCCGGTCGGCGGCACGGTCCGCGCCTTCGTCGGGCCGATCATGGCGGCGATGCTCTGGCACCTCGCCATGGGCATCGAGCTGCGCCTGCGTACTCCCGGAGCCGCTTCCCACGGCCTGATCGCCACCCTCGGGCGGGAGGCACGCGAGCGGCTGCTGTCCCGACTGGGCATCGCCGCGCGGGACCGCGACGCCGCGCAGATCACCCGTGACCGCGCCACCGCCCGCGCCGTCGCCCTCGCCGCCCGCCTCGCGGAGCGCACCCCGAAGCAGCAACGGAACTGGCGCGGTCGGCGCCTCACACGCCGGTTGTCGAAGGCGATCGGGAAAGCCTCGGTCGGCACGGACCCCGCACAGCGCGCCGAACTGCTCGACCAGCTCGCCGCCCGCCGACACGCACTCGCGCTCGCCACGGTCCCCCTGCCCTCCCCCTGGTCCCCACATCACGACCACGACGGGACCGCCACGGTCCCCGCACCGACCGGCCGAAGCGCCACGACCGCCATCGACGGTCCCCGCGTCACGTCCGAAGCCACTGGGGACCGGGGACCGTGCAATGGGCGGGGACCGGTCCCCGGTCCCGGGGACCACAGCACGGGGACCGGGGACCGTGCTGCGAGGTCCGGGGACCGTGAAGCGGGGACCGCGCCGGGGGCCGGGGACCGTGTGAGCGATGGACGGCTTGCACTCGAACCCCCTGCTCAGGGCCCCGAACCGTATCGGGGACCAAGAGGCACCGAGTCGGGGACCGCCCCCACCGAAAACCAGGGACCGAAGGACACCGGCACGGGGACCATCCCCACCGGGGACCGGGGACACAAGGCCCCCCTCAAGCGGAAGCCGACCCCGAGGTCCAAGAGCAGCAAGTCCGGTGGCCGGTCCCACACCCCTCAGACGCCGCGGTCGCCGCGCGAGCCGGAGCAATCCGTGGAGGACCTCGTCAAGCAGGTCCTCCCCCACGTCCCCGCCCTGCTCGCCCGGGACGGCAACGCAGCCATCACCCGCGTCCAGCTACGGGAGATCCTCCGACGGGAGGGCCTCAAGGGCGGCCGGAACGACCGACTGAGCCTTGTCCTCGCACAACTGCGGAGCGAGGCGAGCACCACGAGAACAAGGAGCACCGCTCGATGAAGACCTGCCGCCGCTTCGCGGCCATCCGCGAAGAGTACGAGCGCGAGATCGCCTTCCTGAACGCCCACTCCAAGCGGCACGCCGGCAAACCGTCTGCGAAGTCCAGCGCGAAGCACGCCGCGTCGGCCAAGGCGCGGATGGCCCGAGTGCTGACCGGCCACGTCGGGCGCTGCCCCGAGTGCGGCTGACCGGAAGGACGACAGGTCAAAGCTCCTACCCCCCAGGTGGCCCGGTTCACGGCCGGGCCACCGCCCCGCTCCAGGAGGCTTCGCGTGATCCCCCGCTCCATCTGCTCCTCCACACCCGCGACCACCGAGGCCGTCACACGGGCGGACCCCCCGGTCCACCGGCGGCTCCCGCGTACCGCGGTTCTCACCCCGAACGACGGGCGGCTCGTCCAACACGCTCCCGGCGAACCCGTCCACGTCCTCACGGAGCCTGCCGATGTCGTCGAGCAGGCCGCCGGCGTCCAGCACCGTATGTGCTCCCCGAGGCCCCGCATCCGATGATGAATCCCAACGACAACGGCACCGCCCCGGAACCCTCGTCTGACCCCAACCCGGTCCCGAGCGGAGCAAGTTATCCCCTTGGATACTCCGCTTTGAGCGGAGTATCCAAGGGCTCCCCTGCCCCGATGGTGCAGGGAACCGCCCGGCGCCGGGGGACGCCTGACGAGGAGGCTGCGACCGAGGGCGGATCGCAGCCCCAGGGAGAAGAAGGGGGCCATGAGCAAGCTGCACCACTCCCCGCCCCGCCGCCGCCTCGTACCCGACGCCGCAAGTACCAGCGCCGCCGACGCCCTCACGTCCGCAACACGCGCTTCAGCGATGACGAACTCACCCGTGTGACCGCCGGCGCGAAGGCCGCCGGTCTGACCGTCGCCGGTTTCCTCGCCCGTTCGGCCCTCAGCGCCGCTCGTGACCCGGACCGGGCCGCGAGCATGGTCGCCGGGGAGCGAGAGGTGATCGCGGAGTTCTTCGCCGCCCGTCGCCACCTCGGTCACGTCGGCAGCAACCTCAACCAGGCTGCCCGCGCGATCAACTCCGGGGCCCACCCTCCCGAGCTCGACGCCGTCATCGCCGCCACCGAGCGCGCCGTCCAACGTGTCCAGCACGCCACCGAAAAGCTCCTCCACCAGGACTAGGAACACCTCACCGGCATGATCCCCAGGATCCACAAACGCGGGCAGCGCACCCTCGGCCTCCTGCACTACCTGTACGGGCCGGGCAAGTACGAGGAGCACACCGACCCGCATCTGGTGGCCTCCTGGGACGGCAACGCCCCCGACCCCGGCCGCGACGGGACCGCCACCCTCAAACAGCTCCAGCGACTCCTCGACCAGCCTCTGGGGAACATCGACGCCTCCGAGCAGCCGGGCAAGCACGTCTGGCACCTGTCCGTCCGCAACGCCACCGAGGACCGCGTCCTCACCGATGCCGAGTGGGGGGACATCGCCCGCCGCATGGTCGCCGCCGCCGGCATCGACGACCCCGGGCCGGGCGGCGCGGGCTGCCGGTGGGCGGCCGTGCGGCACGCCGACGACCACATCCACATCGTCGCCACCCTCGTCCGCGAGGACGGCTACAAGCCCGGCCTGCACAACGACGCCGCCCGCGTCCAGGCCCAGGCTCGCGCCCTGGAGGCCGAGCTGGGCCTGCGCCGCCTCAGCAAGGGGGACCGCACCGCCGCGAAACGCCCCACCAGCGCCGAGCGCCACAAGGCCAAGCGCCAGGGCCGGGAGCGCACCGCACGGGAGGAGCTGCGCGAGACCGTACGCCGCGCGGTGGCCGGAGCGGCCGGTGAGACGGAATTCTTCGACCGGCTGGCCGCCGCAGGCCTGCTGGTCCGCAAGCGTGTCGCTCCCTCCGGTGATCTGCTCGGCTACAAGGTGGCCCTGCCCGACGACCGCAACAAGGACGGCGAGCCCGTGTTCTACCCCGGCGCCCGCCTCGCCCCGGACCTGTCGCTGCCCCGGGTCCGGGAGCGCTGGTCCGCCGACGACCGCGGCCAGGGGACCTCTACGGCGGCTCCGGCCTCGCCTCCGGTGCCGGGCGGTCCGGCCGCCGCGCGCCGACAGGCCGCGTCGGCCGCGTGGACGGCACTGCCGCCCATCGAGCACGGCGAGGACTCGGTCGCCGCCGCGTACATCGCCGCCGCGGGCGAGGTCCTGGACGCGCTGGCGCAGACCTCGGCCGCCCACACCCGCCGCGAGCTGCGCGATGCCGCCTTCGCCTTCGAGCGCGCCTCCCGTTCCCGTGTCCGCGCCGAGCGCGGACACGACCGGGCGCTGCGGCAGGCCGCCCGCGAACTCGTCCGCAGTGGTCCCGCCCTCGGCCGGGGCGAGGACGGTGCCACGACCGCGATGGCGATCGACATGCTGTTCTTCCTCGTCACCGCCACCGCGCACTGGCACGCCAAGAGGGAGCACGCCCAGCAGGCCACCGCGGCCAGCCGTGCCGCCGAGCACCTGCGCGCCGCCTACCAGGCCGCCGCCGCCCAGCCACTCGGCGCTCTCCACCAGCGTGGCCGGCGCCTGGCCCGCCCTCTGCTCCGCCGACAGGCGGCGGTGCTGCGCACAGCCCTGCCGGAACACGCCGAACAGATCCTCGCCGAGCCCGGCTGGTACGCGCTCGCCGCCACCCTCACCGACACCGAAGCCGCCGGCCACGACCCGACCACGCTGCTCGCCGAGGCCGCCGGGCGGCGGGAACTCGGCACGACGGAGTCCGTCAGCGATGTTCTGGTGTGGCGGCTGTGCAGGACGGCCGAGCTGCCCACCGACACCAGCGGCATGGCGGTCGGCGAGCGAGCAGCCAAGCAGTCGACGCGCCGTGCGGAGCAGAGAGCACCGGGCCGGCCCAGGTCCCGGCACGGGCGGTCGTGACTGTGGAGTCTGTGAATTGAAGCTGGGCGGGGAATCGCGACACGATCATGACGCGTGCAGGACGAGACAAGGGAGGACGCGAGGGTGTTTCACCGGATACGCCGCCGTGCGGAGGGGTCCGACGAGTTGCAACGCCGGCACCACGAGGCGTACGTGCGGCTGGCCGGCCGGGTACCGCCGGAGGTCGAGCGGATGCGGGCCGCCGAGCAGCCCGCCGAGCCGGCGCCGATGGTGGACGACTTCCTCCCGCCGGAACTGCGTGTCCCCAGCCACGACCAGCTCGATGGCCGGATGATGCCCTGGCCGTGGCCGATCACCCTCGACGGCGAGATCGTCGCCTGCGTCGAGTGCGGCGCGTACCGGGGATGGCTCGCCTCTCCACCCGCGACCAGATCTGGCTTCGCTGCCAGGCCGGGCATCAGCAGTACGAGGCTCGTCTCGACACCGCCTGGTACAACCGGCACGCCGGCCCCGCGGACGCGCACCACGAAACGTTCGAGGACTGCCTGCGGCACCTCGGCCGCTGACCTCCGCTGCCGCAGGCGGCGAGGACAACGTGGTGAGGCAGACCGCGATCCGGGACGGCAGCGTGCTGCCGATCGTCTCCGGCCCACCCGCTCCCGTCGGCCGGCACATCGGCAAGGCTCTCGCCGAAGTGGCAACACCCCGCTGACGCACCGCCCAACGGAGTCTCCGGCCGACCAACCGAAGTGATGGCCGGAGACTCC
Organism: Streptomyces verrucosisporus; assembly: GCF_017114865.1. GTDB lineage: Bacteria > Actinomycetota > Actinomycetes > Streptomycetales > Streptomycetaceae > Streptomyces > Streptomyces fenghuangensis. The sequence continues at coordinate 35,162 of NZ_JADEYH010000040.1, forward strand.
GCCGCGCTCTGTCAGCGGGGCACGGTTCCGTGAACTCCAAGGAGCCGGAACAGCGTGAAGTCCGGCTTCTCCGATCGGAGGGGCCGGACTTCACACATCGGGTCGAGGAAGGCGCTGGTCCTCAGTCGGCCGGAGCGCGCAGAAGCCGATCCCGGGTGCTCTCGGGCAGCACTCGGCGCAGGACCGGTGCGGTGGAGCTGAGGGAGCCTGCGAACGCGGCGACGAGGTCGTGCGGCACGCCGGCCCCGAAGGACGCGGCCCACAGGCACCGGGCAGCGACCCCGGGCTCCGCCCACGCCTGCCACCCGGGTGGCCCCGCCATCTCACCGGCTTCGGCCACCAGAGCGCGCGGGTCGGCGTCCTGGATGAGGGGCGGTACCTCGCCGAGGCCGAGATGGGAGGTGAAGGTCGGATCGACCGCTCCCCCGCCGGGCCGGTCGACGTCACGCAGCCAACCGTGCGCGGTGACGGCGTCGAGGACCGACTCGGGACCGGCGAACGGCGCGGTGGGCTGCTCGCGGGCATCGAGCGCGACGAGGAAGTCCACCAGAACCTCCCCTGGGACGTCGGGGGTGAAGTAGGCCGACCACTGAGCGAGCGGGCTATCGGTGTCCGCGCGAGCGGAGATCTGCCAGGCGATCGGCAGATCCCCCAGATGAAACGGCTCGTCCGGCAGGGCCCATTGGGCCCACCGGAGGGTGTCGGGGCTGATGTGCAGGACGGTGCTGCGCAGGACCTGCCGATCCTCCGGCGCCTCGTCCGGCTCCTGTCGTCCGCGGACGATCATCAGGCTCGTCCAGCCGAGACCGGCGAGTGTGTCGGCGACGGCGTCGTAGAGGCGTCCGTCGTCACCGGCCAGGTATCGGGGACCGACCCAGTACGCGGGCTGAACGTTGTTCGGGGCGGACGGGTCGAGCAGGAAATCGGGGTTCAGGGGCGCCTCCAAGAGCTGGGTGCGGGTCTACCGGCCACCGGCGGTGCGGCGGGGCCGGCGCGGCGGTGCCTGGACGGGAGCCTGCCAGGCCAGGGCTACGGCGACCTCGGGCGGCAAATGGCCGAGTTGGGTGTCCGCGTCCCGGCCTTCGGCGAGGTAGACGACGGGCAGCCCGGTCCTGTCCGTGGCCTGGACGACCTGTTCGAGGCGGTGCGCCATCGGGAAGAACGGGTTCATCGCCTGCCGTACCGGAGCGTTGCGGTCGCAGGCGGACAAGCGGTCGATGAGATCGCCGACAGTCATCTCCGTGTGCTCCACGGACAGCCTCCTTGCAAGAGGAAAAGCGAGTGGGGGTGACGGGCTGCGGCGCCGCCGATGAGCCGGAGAGGAAAGAGGAAAGCAGTCTCCAGTAAGGACCTCCGGCTCGGGCTTCTGGCGTTACACACGCCGGGAAGTCTTCAGCACGCGCGCTACGGCGGCAGCGACGATATCGGCTGGCGTCTCGGTTCCGAAGGAGATGTGGTATCCGGGTCCCTTGGCCGTTCCGGTGACGGCGATCTTCCAACCCTCCCCACTGGTTCCGGGGCGGCCGAGCGGGAACCAGCCGAGATAGAAGCGACCGTCCTTGGAATTGACGTGCACGTCAGCTCGGTCGTCTACGACCAGACTGAAGTCCTGTCCGCTGAACTGGTCGAGCACGAGGGTCGGCTGGCCTGGGTCGAGCTGCCACTCGCGCAGCCGCAGAGCCCCGACGGTGGTGGAGAATGCAGGGGTCACGGGAGCCACGGTCACAAGCGATCACCTCTTTGACCTGGAGTTTTCCGGGAAGGTCGTCTAGGTTGGCATGCCCCTACCCCGCTGGCCAGTCCTCCGTGGATCTTTCCCGTCTGCTCCCGGCGAACTTGTCTCTTCTCAATGAATTTAGTCGCTGCGGGTGCTGCTGACCTGGGCGGT
>NZ_JADEYH010000041.1 GCF_017114865.1 Streptomyces verrucosisporus
AGCTTGGACTGGATGAGGGTCATCACCGTGGAGTCGGTCAGGGTGGTGACGTCCCCCAGGTCACGGTTCTCGGCGACATCGCGCAGCAGTCGGCGCATGATCTTGCCCGAGCGGGTCTTGGGCAGCTCGTCGACCGGCAGGATGCGCTTGGGCTTGGCGATCGGGCCGAGGTGCTTGGCCACATGGCCGCGCAGCTCCTCCACCAGTCCCTCGTCCTCGGCCGCGTCGCCGCGCAGGATGACGAAGGCGCAGATGGCCTGAGTGGTCTGCGGATCGGTGGCGCCGACGACCGCCGCCTCGGCGACCTTCGGGTGCGAGACGAGGGCGGACTCGACCTCGGTGGTGGAGATGTTGTGGCCGGAGACCAGCATCACGTCGTCCACCCGGCCCAGCAGCCAGATGTCGCCGTCCTCGTCCTTCTTGGCGCCGTCGCCCGCGAAGTAGCGGTCCTGGAAGCGGGACCAGTAGGTGTCCAGGTACCGCTGGTCGTCGCCCCAGATCGTCCGGAGCATCGACGGCCACGGCTCGGTCAGGACGAGGTAGCCGCCGGAGCCGTCGGGCACCTCGTTGGCCTCGTCGTCCACGACCGTGGCGGCGATGCCGGGCAGCGACACCTGCGCCGAGCCGGGCTTGGCCTCGGTGACGCCCGGCAGTGGGCTGACCATGATGGCGCCGGTCTCGGTCTGCCACCAGGTGTCCACCACCGGGGTGCGGTCGCCGCCGATGTTGTGGCGGTACCAGACCCAGGCCTCGGGGTTGATCGGCTCACCGACCGAGCCCAGCACCCGCAGCGAGGACAGGTCGAACTTCGCCGGGATGTCGTCGCCCCACTTCATGCAGGTACGGATGGCGGTCGGAGCGGTGTAGAGGATCGTGACCTTGTACTTCTCGACGATCTCCCACCAGCGGCCCTTGTGCGGAGTGTCGGGGGTGCCCTCGTAGATCACCTGGGTGGCGCCGTTGGCCAGCGGCCCGTAGACGATGTACGAGTGGCCGGTGACCCAGCCGACGTCGGCGGTGCACCAGTAGACGTCCGTCTCCGGCTTGAGGTCGAAGACGGCGTGGTGGGTGTAGGCCGTCTGGGTGAGATAGCCGCCGGAGGTGTGGAGGATGCCCTTGGGCTTACCCGTGGTGCCGGAGGTGTAGAGGATGAACAGCGGGTGCTCGGCCTCGAAGGACTGCGGGGTGTGCTCCTCGGACTGGCCGTCCACCAGCTCGTGCCACCACACGTCCCGGCCCTCGGTCCAGGCCGTCTCCTCGCCGGTGCGGCGGACGACCAGGACGCTGCGCACGTTCTCGGTGCCCGGCTGGGCCAGGGCCTCGTCGACGGCGGGCTTGAGGGCACTGGGCTTGCCGCGCCGGTAGCCGCCGTCGGCGGTGATGACGACACGGGCGTCGGCGTCCTGGATGCGGGTGGCCAGGGCGTCGGAGGAGAAGCCGCCGAAGACCAGGGAGTGGGGGGCGCCGATGCGGGCGCAGGCCAGCATCGCCACGACCGTCTCGGGGATCATGGGCATGTAGATCGCGACCCGGTCGCCGGTCCGCACACCCAGCTCGATCAGGGCGTTGGCGGCCTTGGAGACCTCGCGCTGGAGATCGGCGTAGGTGATCGCGCGGGTGTCGCCCGGCTCGCCCTCGAAGTGGATGGCGACCCGGTCGCCCAGGCCCGCCTCGACATGGCGGTCGACGCAGTTGTGGGCCACGTTGAGCCGGCCGTCCTTGAACCACTTGGCGAAGGGCGGGTTGGACCAGTCCAGGGTCTCGGTCGGCTCGGTCTCCCAGCTCAGTCGGCGGGCCTGCTCGGCCCAGAAGCCCAGCCGGTCCGCTTTCGCCCGTTCGTACGCCTCCGCGGTGACGTTGGCGTTCGCTGCCAGCTCGGCGGGCGGCGCGAACCTCCGTTCCTCCTTGAGCAGGTTGGCCAGGCTTTCGTTGCTCACGACATCTCCCTTTCCCAGGGTGTCTGGTGTGTCCCGCGTCATAGCAGACCAGCCCTTGTCGCCCCCTGACAAGGGTTGTCCGTCAAGTGGTGTAGACCTCTTGCGCTCAGGGGTCGACGCCTGTCGGTGAGCGGCCGACGAGCGGTCGAACGGCCTGTTTCCACGATCTTCGCCATGCTGCCGACCGCTGTTCCCCGCTGCGTGCGGGGCCGCTCGGGCGACCGCCGGGCCGCACGAGGACGGGGCCGCAGACGGACGAGCTGCTGTACAGCGTTGGCCAGGCAGGGCCCCTCCAGTGCTTCGCTCTCGAGGGGCCCTGCCCTCGGGGCGCGGGTAATCCGGTCGGCCGGCGTGGTCGATGGGATCGGCGGGACCGGCGCCGGTGGAACGTTCGGAGGGATGTCCGGGGGACGGGGGTGGCGCAGGTGGACGCGATGCCTCCATGGCGAGATTTCGTTACTCCAAGTATTCATATGACTACCCAAAGCTTCGGTAAAGGGATCGTAATGTGGCCCGAGGGGGCGAGGAAGGGGGGCGAAGCAATCGGGCTCACTGTTCACACCCGAGGGTGAATAAGTCATAGGAACCACTCCCTTCGCTTGCGCCTCTCACAGTGCGTGTGAGGTTGGTCGCAGGCCGAACGCATCGGCCGGAAGAGCACGAAAGCCACGACGGAAGCGATGAGGTGGAGAGCATGGGAGTCGCGCGGAGGCTGACCAGAGGCGCTGCGGGAGCGGCCGTACTGATCGCGCTGGCGGTCGGTTGCTCGAGCTCGTCCCCGAGCGTGTCGAAGGACGAGGGTCGTGCGAACAAGGACGGGCGGAAGGCGAAGCCCGCGGGCAGGGTCAAGCTCATAGGCGACGGCTCCACCGCCTACATAGGCGCCCAGCCGAACCAGCCCGAGTTCGGGCGTCTGAAGCCCGGCGACAAGCCTCCGCAGTTCGTCGTCTTCTCCTGGGACGGCGCGGGAGAGGACAGCAAGAAGCTCTTCTCGCACTTCCGCGAGGTGGGAAGGAAGTACGACGCGCACATGACGTACTTCCTCAGCGGCGTGTACGTACTGCCCGAGGACGAGGCCCACCGCTACGAGCCCCCCGGCCGCGGCCGCGGCGCCTCGGACATCGGCTACCTCAAGGACGAGAACATACGGGCCACGCTGGAGCAGCTCCGCGGAGCCTGGCTCGAGGGGAACGAGATAGGCACCCACTTCAACGGCCACTTCTGCGGGGCGAACGGCGTCGGCAGCTGGACGCCCGAGCAGTGGAAGAGCGAGATCGAACAGGCCAAGTGGTTCCTGAAGAACTGGAAGACCACGACCGGCTGGAAGGACCTGGAGCCCCTCCCCTTCGACTACGACCGGGAACTGGTCGGCGGCCGCACCCCCTGCCTGGAGGGTCGCGAGAACCTGCTTCCCGCCGCGAAGGAGATGGGCTTCCGCTACGACTCCTCCGGCAACGGCACCCAGGTCTGGCCCGACAAGGAAGGCGGCCTGTGGGACCTGCCGCTCCAGCAGGTGCCGATGCCCGGGCGCTCCTTCGAGACGCTCGCGATGGACTACAACTTCCTGGCCAACCAGTCGGGGACGGTCAACGGCGATCCGGCGCAGCGTGAGGCCTGGGGGCGTCAGATGCGCGACGGCCTGCTGGCGGGCTTCGACCGTGCGTACGACGGCAACCGCGCGCCGCTGATCATCGGCAACCACTTCGAGGGCTGGAACGGCGGCGTCTACATGAAGGCCGTCGAGGACGTCATCAAGAAGGTGTGCCCCATGGCCGACGTGCACTGCGTCTCCTTCAGGCAGCTCGTCGACTGGCTCGACGCCCAGGACCCGCGGATTCTGGAGAGGCTCCGCACGCTCGGGGTGGGGCAGGCGCCCGAGGGAGGCTGGAAGAGGTTTCCGACCGCCCCCTCGACGGCGGCCCCCTCCCGGCCCTCCGGCGCGTAGGCCCCCGGCCCCCCGGTCCCGGCACTCCCGTACGAGCGGTGCGGTCGGCGCGCCCGGTGCCCCGGGCGCGCCGACCGCGTGACGCGCCGGCCGGGGCCGGGGAGGCGGGACGGGAGTCGGCTCAGGCGCTCCGGGAGGCGGGGGCCGGCTCCTCGCGGAGCACGAAGGCGGGATCGACCTGGGCCGCCAGGTCGGCTCCCGTCCTCGCGTTGCCCCAGCTCTCGGCGTTCTTCAGATGGAAGTGCACCATCTGCCGGGTGTAGCGCTCCCAGTCGCGCAGCCCGTACGACGCGTCCGCCGTCTCCTGCATCATGCGCAGCGCCTTGTGGTTCGCGTCCTCCAGCTCGGAGAAGGGCCGGACACGGCCCTTCTCCATCGCGCGCACCCAGTCGGAGTGCCCGACGGTCACCAGCAGGTCGTCCCCGGCCTCCGCGTGCAGGAAGTCCAGGTCGTCCTGGCCCTGCACCTTGTTGCCCACCACGCGCAGCTGGACGTCGTAGTCCCGGGCGTACTCCTTGTACTGCCGGTAGACCGCCATGCCCTTGCGGGTCGGCTCGGCCACCAGGAACGTCATGTCGAAGCGTGTGAACATCCCGGAGGCGAAGGAGTCCGAGCCCGCCGTCATGTCGACGACCACGAACTCCCCGCGCCCGTCCACCAGGTGGTTCAGGCACAGCTCGACGGCGCCGACCTTGGAGTGGTAGCAGGCCACGCCCAGGTCCGCCTCGGTGAAGGGACCGGTCGCCAGCAGCCGTACGTCGCCGCCGTCGGGGACGCCGCCGGGCGGGACGCGGCGGGCACAGGCGTCGTACACGGGGTTGTCCTCGGTGATCCGCAGCAGCCGGGACCCCTCGCCGGGCGGAGTCGTCTTGATCATCGTCCCGGCCGAGGCGATCCGGGGGTTGGTGCCGCGCAGGTACTCCTTGATCAGCGGCAGGTGGGCGCCCATCGCGGGCAGGGCGGCCGCCTCCTCCTCGTCCAGGCCCAGCGCGACGCCCAGGTGCTGGTTGATGTCGGCGTCCACGGCGACGACGGGGAGGTGCTGGGCGGCGAGGTGACGGACGAACAGCGAGGACAGCGTCGTCTTGCCGCTGCCGCCCTTTCCTACGAAAGCGATTTTCATGATCGGAAGCGTAGTGGGGCACCCGCGGCACGGAGGGGGATCGCGTGAAGAAGACCACTCGATCGTGGGGCGTTCACGCCTTCGGGGGTGCGTAGGGTCTAGGCATGCCTACGACTGCTGATCCCCTCGCCGCGCTGGGCTCGCTGCCCGGCGTCGCCGACTCCGTCGAATCGGTGCGCAAGGCCGTGGACCGGGTGTACGGGCACCGTGTGATGCGGCGGCGCAGCAGCGAGGTCACCGCCGAGGCGGTGCTGCGGGGCGCCCGCGCCTCGGCGGCGCTCGACGGCGCCGACTGGCCGCTGGAGGAGGTGCGCCGCCGCAGCGACTTCGGCGCGGACGCCGAGGCGCGTACGGTCGGCGCGGCCCTGCGGGTGACCGCGGAGGCGGGCCAGTTGCTGGACGTGTGGCGGCAGTCGCCTCTGCGGGTGCTGGCCAGACTCCATCTGGTGGCGGCCGGCGGTGAGGCGGAGGGCGACCGGGTGGGCCGGCCGCGGCTGGCGGGCGAGCCGGTGGAGGAGACGCCGGCGGCCGGGACGGCGCTGCCGGACGCCGCCGAGGTCTCGGCCCGGCTGGACGCCCTGGCGCAGCTCGTCGTCGCGGGGACCTCCGCGCCCGCGCTGGTGGTGGCGGCGGTGGTGCACGGCGAACTGATGGCCCTGCGGCCCTTCGGTACGCACAACGGCCCGGTCGCCCGGGCGGCGGAGCGGATCGTGTTGATCGGCGGCGGTCTGGACCCGAAGTCCGTCTGCCCCTCGGAGGTAGGTCACGCCGAGCAGGGCGCCGGTGCCTATGCCGAGGCGTTGAAGGGGTACGTCTCCGGCACCCCGGAGGCAGTGGCGGGATGGATCGGCCACTGCGGCCGGTCGGTGGAGCTGGGTGCGCGGGAGAGCACCGCGGTCTGTGAGGCCCTTCAGCGCGGGGCGGCCTGACACCGGGGGCCCGGCGGGGCCCGGGAGGCGTCACCCAAGACCCCGTACACAGTGATGCGGCGGCACCGGCGCGAGGTCGGTGTCGCCGCTGGCACGTCCGCCGGGGTACCAGGCGTGCACGGTATCGCCGTCATCAGGAGGGACTTCGCCCGACCCTGGTGCGGCCGGCCCTATCGCGGGTCTGCTGCGCGTGGGTTCCCGGCTTCCATGCTCGGTCCGTGGGGCCTTCGTCCGCGCCGGCCCCCCTTTCGGGTGGGATCGGCCAGGTCTCGCGGGCCGTTGACTCCTTTGTACCCCACCCGGGGACGAAGTGGAACCTCTCACCGCAGAGCTTTGCTTTACCCCTCAAACGCCTTGTAGGTGCACATGGATCTCCGTAGAGGCGTGCCGTGGAGGCGCACAAGGAGGCGCACAGGGGGGTCGTGGACCCCGCCGGAGAGCGGCGGTGCTCACGCCGTGCGGAGACGGGCGCGCCGCCGGCCGGCGTACCAGACCAGGCCGGCGGTCGCCGCCGCCGCGCCCACCGCCACTGCGGCGGCCAGCACGGGGCGCTGCGACATGGCGAGGGAGGGCACCCGCTGCTTGAGGCGTACCGGGCGCTGGAAGGTGAGGATCGGCCAGTCCCGGGACACCGCCTCCCGGCGCAGCGCCCGGTCGGGGTTGACGGCGTGCGGATGGCCGACCGCCTCCAGCATGGGGATGTCGGTGGCCGAGTCGCTGTAGGCGTAGCAGCGCGAGAGGTCGTACCCCTCGGACTCCGCCAGCTCGCGGACGGCCTCCGCCTTGGTCGGGCCATACGCGTAGTACTCGATCTCGCCGGTGAAGCAGCCGCCCTCGACGACCATGCGCGTCGCCACGACGCGGTCCGCGCCTATGAGCTCACCGATCGGCTCGACCACCTCCGCGCCGGAGGTGCTCACGATCACGACATCGCGCCCGGCGAGGTGGTGCTCCTCGATGAGGGAGGCGGCCTCGTCATAGATGATCGGGTCGATGAGCTCGTGGATGGTCTCGGCGATGATCTCCCTGACCTGCTGGACGTTCCAGCCGCGGCACATCGCGGACAGGTAGGCGCGCATCCGCTCCATCTGGTCGTGGTCGGCGCCCCCGGCGAGGAACACGAACTGCGTGTACGCGGTGCGCAGTGCGGCGCGCCGGTTGATCAGCCCGCCATGGTAGAAGGACTTGCCGAAGGTGAGCGTGCTCGACTTCGCAATGACCGTCTTGTCCAGGTCGAAGAAGGCAGCGGTGCGCGGCAGCGAGTGGTTTTCCACGAGGTTGAGCATATGCGCCCACCATTCGGCGTAAGGTGGGGCGCGTGGGTTTGCCTGAGAAGGCTCTCGGGTACACCATGGAAGTCACGGATCGTTCGCGACCGTGCTACCCCGGTCCGGCTCCTCCCCCCCCGAGTCGGCCGTGGAGACGACCCCCGCTCTCCCCCCCGGCGGGGGTCGTCGCATGTCCGGACGCTTTTTCGCGTCGTTGGGCTTCCCTCCTCCCCTTCCTCGGTCCACGGTGGCGCCGGCCCTCTCCCTCCGCAGGTGGTCACTCTCCGTATTCGTCGGCCCGCTCATGCGGAGTCGCTCGTTTGGGTGAGCAAGTTATTCACAACTGCCGAGTTGTCCACGTATTTAGACCAAGATCATCGAGTTTTTCCGTTCCCCGGCACGGTGATTGAGCGCGAAGTTCGCGGGACCGCCGCGAACTGGAGAGCGAGAATCCGGAAGGGGAACGGGACGTGACCGGAAGCATCCTGATCGTCACCGAGGACGAGAAGTTGCTGGACGATCTGCTGCGCCTGTGCGCGGCGGCCGGGGCCGAGGCGGAGGTGGAGCACGGGGCGCCACCGGGCCCGGGGCGGTGGGAGAGCGCCCCGCTGGTGCTGGTCGGTGACGACCGGGCCGACGCGCTGTACCGGTCGGCGCGTGCGCCCGCGCGCCGACCGGGGGTGCTGCTGATCGGCCGGGATCTGGACGACCCCGGCGTCTGGCGGCGCGGTGTGGGGATCGGAGCGGAACACGTGGTGCTCCTGCCCGACGGCGAGTCGTGGCTCACCGGCCGGATCGCCGACGCGGCCGAGGGGGTGGGGCGACAGGCGCTGACCGTCGGGGTCATGGGAGGCCGCGGCGGCGCCGGGGCCTCCACCCTGGCCTGTGCGCTGGCTCTCACGGCCGCGCGTGCCGGGCACCGCACGATGCTCGTCGACGGCGATCCGCTCGGCGGCGGGCTCGACATCCTGCTCGGAGGGGAACGGGCGGAGGGCCTGCGCTGGCCCGCGTTCGCCGACTCGCGCGGCAGGGTCGGCGGTGCGGCTCTGGAGGAGTCCCTGCCCAGGCTGCACGGTCTGCGGCTGCTCAGCTGGGACAGGGGGGAGAGCGCGGCCGTCCCGCCGGAGGCGGTGCGCGCGGTCCTGGGGGCGGCCAGACGGCGTGGCGGAGTGGTCGTGGTCGACCTGCCGCGGCGGTTGGACGAGACGGTCGCCGAGGTGCTGGCGCAACTCGACCTCGGCCTGCTGGTCGTACCCGCCGAGCTGCGGGCCGTCGCGGCGACGCAGCGGGTCGCCTCCCGGGCCGGCCTGGTGCTGCGGGACCTGCGGGCGGTGGTACGAGGCCCCTTCGGGCCGGGGCTGGACGGTGAGGAGATCGCCCGGCTGCTGGGGCTGAGCCTCGCCGGTGAAATGCCCGCCGAGACGGGACTGCCGGCCGCGGCGGACGCGGGCCGGCCGCCCGGGACGGACACACGAGGTCCGCTGGCCCGGTTCTGTGCGGAGTTCTGGGCCCGCGCCTTGCCGGAGGGCGGCGCCCGGCCCTCTGGCGGCCGTGGGAGCGTGGCCGCGTGAGCGCGCGTACGGAGGCCCCGAGGAGGGCGCGCGGGAAAGCGGACGCGCCCGCACGGGCGGATGCCTACGGCGGGGCGCCGGCTCCGCGGACGCTGGTGGACGCGGTGCGTCTGCGGCTGGCGGAAGCCGGCGCGGAACCCACGCCCGCCAGGGTCGCGGCGGCGCTGCGGGCTCAGGGGCGGCTGCTCGGGGACAGCGCGGTGCTGGGTGTGGTGGAGGCGCTGCGGTCGGAGATGGTCGGTGCCGGTCCGCTGGAGCCGCTGCTGGCAGAGCCGGAGGTCACGGACGTCCTGGTGACCGCTCCGGACGAGGTCTGGGTGGACCGCGGCGGCGGAGTGGAGCGGACCGCCGTCCGTTTTCCCGACGCGGCGGCTGTGCGCAGACTCGCCCAGCGGCTGGCCACCTCGGCGGGACGGCGGCTGGACGACGCCCATCCCTGGGTGGACGCCCGGCTCCCGGACGGCACCCGGCTGCACGCGGTGCTGCCCCCTGTGGCGGTCGGCTGCACATGCCTGTCCCTGCGGGTGGTCCGCCCGCGGGCCTTCGCCCTGCCGGAGCTGGTGGCGGCCGGCACGGTGCCCCCGGGCGGGGAGGCGCTGTTGGGGGCGGTCCTTGACGCCAGGCTGTCGTTCCTGGTCAGCGGTGGGACAGGGTCGGGCAAGACGACCTTGCTGTCGAGTCTGCTGGGACTGGTGGGGCCCAGGGAGCGGATCGTTCTGGCCGAGGACTCGGCCGAGCTGCGCCCCGACCATCCGCACGTGGTGCGGCTGGAGACGCGTCCGGCCAACCAGGAGGGCGTAGGCCGTGTCACCCTGCGGGACCTGGTGCGGCAGGCGCTGCGCATGCGGCCGGACCGGCTCGTCGTCGGCGAGGTGCGCGGCGCGGAGGTGACGGATCTGCTGGCCGCGCTCAACACGGGCCACGAAGGCGGCTGTGGGACGGTCCACGCCAACGCGGCGGCCGACGTACCGGCCCGGCTGGAGGCGCTGGGCACCACGGCTGGGCTCGACCGGACGGCGCTGCACAGCCAGCTCGCGGCGGCGTTGTCGGTGGTGGTCCATCTGCTGCGGGATCGCCGGGGCCGGAGACGGATCGCCGAGATCCATGTGCTGGAGCAGGACCGGTACGGCCTGGTGGTGACGGTGCCCGCCGCCGTTTGGGGGCCGGACGGCTTCGCGCGGGAGCGGGGCTGGCCGCGGCTGGAGCGGCTGTGCGCACGGGGCGGTGGTGCGCTGTGACGGCGGCCGGGGCGCAGGCGGGTGCGCAGCCCGAGGTGGTGTACGCGGGTTCGGTGTGTGCGGCGATGGTGTGCGCCGGAGCGATGAGCAGGCTTCTGGGCCGCCCCGGTGAGGGGGCGCGGAGGGCTCGGCTGCTGTGCTCCGACGGCGCCGAGCCGGTGTCCCGGTGGAGCGGCCCGGCAGCCGGTGCCGTGGAGGCCGTCGTCCGGACGGTGCGCGGAATCGGGGCCCGGGTGGGTCCCGCTGGGTGGTGTCCGGTGGGCGGCGCCCTGCTGGCGCTGCTGGGGGAGTCGGTGCTACCGCTGCTGGCCGGTGCTGTGGTGGCGCCGCTGCTCGCCCGTCGGTTGCGCGTGCGGGAGCGGCGCCGCGCGGGGGCGGCGAGGGAGGCCGCCGTCATCGCCCTGTGCTCGGCGGTCGCGGGTGAGCTGCGGGCGGGGCGTACGCCCGAGCGGGCTCTGCTGGTGACCGGCATGCCCGGCTTCGGGGACACCGGGGCGGTGGTGCTGGCGGCCGCCCGTTTCGGAGGGGATGTGCCGGAGGCGCTTCGGCAGGCGGCCCGGCAGGAGGGGGCGGAAGGGCTCGGTGGGATGGCCGCCTGCTGGCAGGTGGCGGTGGACGGGGGTGCGGGCCTCGCGGACGGGCTGGAGCGGGTGGCCGGTTCGCTGCGGGCGGAGCGCGACCGGCGGGAGGAGCTGCGCGCCCAGCTGGCGGGTCCGCGGTCCACGGCGCTCGTCCTGGCCCTGCTGCCCCTCTTCGGGCTGCTGCTGGGCGGTGCGATGGGGGCGAGACCGCTGCACGTGCTGCTCCACAGTCCGGCTGGGTGGGCCTGTCTGGCCGGTGCCGGGCTGCTGGAGTGGGCCGGGCTGGCGTGGGTCTCCCGGATCGTCCGGAGTGCGGAGGAGGGCGTGCGGAGATGAGCGGCGGCTTTGTCCACAGCGTGTGGGCAACGTGTGCGGAGCTCTTCCCATCGCCTCCGTTGCCGCCGCTGGCCGCGCTGCCCCTGTCGGCCGTCGCGCTGTGCCTGGCCGGCGGGGTGCCCGCGGCGAGCCGGGCGCGGCGCCTCCGCCGCAGACCGGTGGAGCTGCTGGGGGCCGGTGTCGGCGCCGGGTCCGGGGTCGGGGTGCGGAAGGTGCTGCGCGTGGTTGGTGTGCGGCGGTCGCCGGCCCGGGAGGTGGCCGCGATGGCCGGGGCCGGAGCCCTGGTGGCCGCCCTGGCCGGAGGTCCGGCCGGCTGTCTGCTCGGGGTGGTGGTGGCGTACGGGGTGCGGCGTCTGCTGCGCGGCGGGAGGGCGCGAGGAGGTATCGCGAGGAGATCATATATGGATAAAAAGGGCGAAGTGAGTGGTGTGGGTGCGGAGTCGGCGGTGGCCGGACATCTGCCGATCACCGCGGAACTGCTGGCCGCCTGTCTGGCGGCCGGGTCGGGACCGGGCGAGGCGGCCGGTGCGGTGGGGGGCTCGGTGGGCGGCCCCCTCGGCGAGGGGCTGGTGCGAGCCTCGGCCGAACTGAGGCTCGGCGGCGACCCGGTGGGCGTCTGGGCGCGACTGGGCGAACTGCCGGGAGCGGCGGAGCTGGCCCGGTGCATGGAACGGGCGGCGACGACCGGCGTGCCCGCGGTGGAACCGGTCGGCCGTCTGGCCGCCGAGTGCCGGGCACAGCGGGCCCGGGCGGCCACCGAGCGGGCACGGCGGGCCGCGGTCCTGGTCACCGGGCCGCTGGGGCTGTGCTTTCTGCCCGCCTTCCTGCTGGCAGGTGTGGTCCCGGTGGTCATCGGCCTGGCGCGGTCGCTGCTGTGAACCGCGCGGTACGGCCCGCGCCCGTGGCGGGCGCGGGTGGCAGGGCGGACGGCGAGACGGAAGAGACGGGTCATGCGGGGACGATCGACGGAAGGACGAGCGGTGCGGGCACGAGCGGTAGGGGTACGGACACGGGAGTCGCGTGGACGGAACGGGCAGACGCGGATGGCGGCGTGGATCGGCCGGAGGGCGCGCGGAGCCCGGGGCCGGGACGCGCAGGCGGGGATGAGCACCGCGGAGTACGCGGTGGGCACGATCGCCGCCGCGGGTTTCGCTGCGGTGCTCTACAAGATCGTCACCAGCGGCCCGGTCTCCACGGCGATGCGGCAGCTGATCGAGAGGGCGCTCGATGCGGGCTTCTGAGAGGCGGGACCGGGGCTATGTCACCGCGGAGACCGCCGTGGTGGTCCCCTCCCTGGTCGCGCTGCTCGGGCTGCTGCTGTGGGGCGGTGCGGCGGTGGCCGCACAGGTCCGCTGTGTGGACGCGGCGGGTGCGGGAGCGCGGGCGGCGGCGAGGGGCGAGCCGCCCGAGAGGATCCACCGGGCCGTGCGGGAGGTCGCCCCGCGGGGAGCGGAGCTGAGCACGTCCCGGGAGGGCGAGCTGGTGCGGGTACGGGTCACGGCCAGGGCGGCCGGCCCCGGCCCGCTGGGCGTGGAAATGGAGGCCGAGGCGGTGGCGTATGCGGAACCGGAGTGATCGCCGGCCATCTCGCGGCGGCGTCCGCTCCGGGGAGCGGGGATCGGCCACGGTGTGGGCCGCGCTGTGCGGACTGGTGCTGTGCGCGGTGGCGGCGGGCGTACTGGCACTGGGGCAGGCCGTCGTCACGCGCCATCGCGCGGGCGCGGCGGCGGACGCGGCGGCGCTCGCGGCGGCCGACCACGCTCTTCGGGGCGCGCAGGAGGCATGCGGCGCCGCGCGGCGGGTGGCGGCCGCGCAGCGGGCGAGGGTGGTGCGCTGCCAGGTCCGGGAGGGGATCGCGGATCTCACGGTGCGGGTGCGGGCGGGTCCGTACTCCGCAGGGGTGAGGGCGCGGGCGGGTCCTGCCGCAGCAGCTCCGTGAGGAGCCGTACCGCACCCCGTTTGTGCAGGGGGTCGTTGCCGTTGCCGCACTTGGGCGACTGGATGCACGACGGGCAGCCACTGTCGCACTCGCATGCGGCGATGGCCTTGCGGGTCGCGGTCAGCCAGTCGCGGGCGGCGTGGAAGGCGCGTTCGGCGAAGCCGGCGCCGCCGGGGTGCCCGTCGTAGACGAAGACCGTCGGCAGCAGGGTGTCGGGGTGCAGCGGCACCGAGACGCCGCCGATGTCCCAGCGGTCGCAGGTGGCGAAGAGCGGCAGCATGCCGATGGAGGCGTGCTCGGCGGCGTGCAGGGCGCCGGGCAGCACCTCGGGGCCGATCCGGGCGTCGTCGAGCTGGTCCTCGGTGACCGTCCACCACACCGCGCGGGTGCGCAGGGTGCGCGGCGGCAGGTCCAGCTTGGACTCGCCGAGCACCTCGCCGGTGACGAGCCTGCGGCGCAGATAGGAGACGACCTGGTTGGTGACCTCGACGGAGCCGAAGCACAGCCGTGCCCGGCCCCATGGGATCTCGGTCTCGGTCTCCAGCACGGAGACCGAGGTGGTGTCCCTGGCCATCGTCGTCCAGGGCGGATTCGCCTCCTCCACCAGGGCGACCGAGTCCTCCAGGTCGAGGCGGCGGACCACATAGGTGCGGCCCTGGTGGAGGTGGACGGCGCCGTCGTGGACGGTGGTGTGGGCCGCCGCGGCGTCGACCGTGCCCAGCAGCCGCCCAGTGCCGTCCTCCACCACCTGGACGGGCCGGCCGCCCTGGCCGCGGATGTCGGTGAGGTCGGCGGCCCGCTCGCGGCGGGTCCAGTACCAGCCGGTCCCCCGGCGGCGCAGCAGTCCGCGCCGCTCCAGGAGCGGCATCAGCTCGGGCACGGACGGCCCGAACAACTGGAAGTCCGCCTCGGTGAGAGGTACCTCCGCCGCCGCGGCGCACAGATGGGGGGTGAGGACGTAGGGGTTGCCCGGATCCAGGACGGTGGACTCCACGGGGCGGCGGAAGATCGCGTCGGGGTGGTGGACGAGGTAGGTGTCCAGCGGGTCGTCCCGGGCGACGAGGACGGCCAGGGCGCCCTGGCCCGCCCGCCCGGCGCGTCCGGCCTGCTGCCACAGGGAGGCGCGGGTGCCGGGGTAGCCGGCCAGGATCACGGCGTCGAGGCCGGACACGTCGATGCCGAGTTCGAGCGCGGTGGTAGCGGCCAGCCCGAGGAGTTCACCGGAGTGCAGGGACCGCTCCAGGGCGCGGCGTTCCTCCGGCAGGTAGCCGCCCCGGTAGGCGGCGATCCGCCCCGCCAGGGCGCGGTCCATCTCCGACAGCCGCTCCCGGGCGATCACCGAGATCAGCTCGGCGCCGCGCCGGGAACGCACGAAGGCGACGGTCCGCACGCCCTGGACGGTGAGGTCGGTCAGAAGGTCGGCGGCCTCGGCGGTGGCGGTCCGCCGCACAGGGGCGCCGCGCTCGCCCTGCGTCTCCGCCAGCGGGGGTTCCCAGAGGGCGAAGACCACCTCACCGCGCGGGGAGGCGTCCTGGGTGATCTCGGTGACGGGCAGGCCGGTGAGGCGGGTGGCCGCCTCACCCGGGTCGGCGGCGGTCGCGGAGGCCAGCAGGAAGACCGGCTCGGAGCCGTGGCGGGCGCACACGCGCCGCAGCCGGCGCAGCACCTGGGCGACGTGCGAGCCGAACACGCCGCGGTAGGTGTGGCACTCGTCGACGACCACATAGCGCAGAGCGCGCAGGAAGGAGGCCCAGCGGGGGTGGGCGGGGAGCATCCCGCGGTGCAGCATGTCGGGGTTGGTGAGCACGTGGTTGGCGTACCGGCGCACCCACTCGCGCTCCTCGACGGGGGTGTCCCCGTCGTAGACCGCCGGGCGGACGGCGCTGCCCAGCGGCGCGGCCAGCTCGCTCACGGCCCGCCGCTGGTCGGAGGCCAGTGCCTTGGTCGGAGCGAGGTAGAGGGTGGTGGCGCCGCGCCCGTTCGGGGCCTGCGAGCCCTCCAGCAGCACGCTGAGCACCGGGGCCAGGTAGGCCAGCGACTTGCCCGACGCAGTGCCGGTGGCGACCACCACGGATTCCCCCCGCAGCGCGTGCTCGGCGGCACGGGCCTGGTGCTCCCACGGACGGTCGATGCCAGCGGCGCGGATCGCATCGACCACTTCCGGCCGAATCCGACCAGGCCAGTCCGCATGACGACCGTTCCGCGGGGGCAGGTGCTCCACATGGGTGATGCGCACGGCCCGGTCCGCCCCCGCGGCAAGGCTTTCGAGGACCGTTCGGGGAGACGGGGACGGGGGGCGTGTGCCTGCGGACGTCGCATGGTGGTCGGTGGCCATCGGAATCGAGTGTGTCACCGGCGCGACGGACAATGGCCGCAAGGCGTCGTGCAGGCCCCCGGGTAAGTGATTGAATGCTTCTGCGGCTGCCGATCCGTCCTCTACCTTCGGCGGGGAGACGACCTCCCCACGTCCGGTGGGGATGGCCCGTCCCCACCTTCCGGTGGGGAGGCGCCAAGGGGGCGGACCGCTCGATAGCAAGGTGCTGGAGGATCTGTGGACCTGTCCCTGTCGACCCGTACCGTCGGCGATCGCACGATCGTCTCGGTGGGTGGCGAGATCGATGTATACACCGCGCCCAAGCTGCGCGAGCAGCTGGTCGAGCTGGTGAACGACGGCAGCTACCACCTGGTCGTGGACATGGAGGGCGTTGACTTCCTCGACTCCACCGGCCTCGGTGTGCTCGTCGGCGGACTCAAGCGTGTGCGCGCCCATGAGGGATCTCTGCGCCTGGTCTGCAACCAGGAGCGCATTCTCAAGATCTTCCGCATCACCGGCCTGACCAAGGTGTTCCCCATCCACACCTCGGTCGACGAGGCCGTGGCGGCCACCGACTGAGAGCCGGGCCGAACGAGCTCGCAAAAGGCGCTCAGGGGCGCCGGACCGGCACCTGGCCGGTCCGGCGCCCCTGAACGGCCGTCAGGCACCAGGTCACCGGGTGACCGCAGGCATTACCGAGGGGGATGGCATGGCCACCGTCGAACTGCGCTTCAGCGCGCTGCCCGAGCATGTGAGGACGGCGCGTCTGGTGGCGGCCGCCGTCGCGCGCCGGGCCGGTGTCGACGACGCCGTACTGGACGAGGTACGGCTCGCGGTGGGCGAGGCGTGCAGCAGAGCGGTCGGCCTCCATGTCGGCCACGGTCTCGGCACACCCGTCCGGGTGGCGCTGACCGAGGACGAGAAGGTCTTCCGCATCGAGGTGGGCGACGACGTTCCCCAGGCGGCGCTGGGCGCGGCCCAAGCCGCCCCCGGGAGCGGGGACGGTACCGGGGGCGACGACGAGGTCGACATGGGGCTCGCGGTGATCAGTGGGCTGGTGGACGATGTCGAGGTGACCGCCGACGAGCGCGGCGGCCTGATCCGCATGAGCTGGCCGACCAACCCCGAGCCGCTCGACTGACCGTCCCGCGCGGGTCCACCCGCGTGGCGACCGGCTCCCCGGCCTTCCGGGGCCGGCCCAGGCGCCCCTTCCGGGGCGCCTGTCCCATGTCCGGCTCATGTCCGGTCCACGGTCCGGTCCCGTCCGGACGACTCCGCCTGTCCCGCCCCGGTCCGCTCCACGTCCGGCCCGACCCGGGTCCGGTCCAGGACCGGACCCGGACCGGACAACTCCCGGCCGTTGTCGCTCCGCCGCGGGCGACCTGCGCATATCCGTCTCCGAGCTCCGCCCGGGAGCCCCCGCGGTATTCCGAGATCTTTTTCCCGGTGTCCCCGGATAGGAATATCCCGGCCGTTCGGGGGAATTATTTCCGGTGCCCGCTATTCGATCTTTGCGGGTGCGGAACGGCAGGAAATACCGCACTCTGTTGTGAGCCGAAGCAGCTCCCTACAATCCGTCCACATCTTTGCAGCAGGACGCCTGAGCGTGCTTGCGCGCGCCCATGTGCCAAACGTCAAGGAGGACGAATGGCGGGGCACCACACCCCTTTCCAGAACCGGCTACAACTGGCCGATGCCGTGCTCACCAGCGGCAATCGCGGCCTGGTGCTGGTGATCGCGCTCGTTGCCGCGGCAGCCCTGGCGGTCGCCGCGGTGCTGGTACGTCAAGTGCTCGCCGCGGGTGAGGGCACCGACGGCATGAAGAAGATCGCATCCGCCGTGCAGGAAGGCGCGAACGCCTACCTCGCACGGCAGTTGCGCACCCTCGGCATATTCGCCGTCGTGGTCTTCTTCCTGTTGATGTTGCTCCCGGCCGACGGTATGGGCCAGCGAATCGGACGCTCGGCGTTCTTCCTGGTCGGCGCCGCTTTCTCGGCGGCCACCGGCTATATCGGCATGTGGCTGGCCGTACGCAGCAACGTACGGGTCGCGGCCGCCGCCCGGGAGGCCACTCCCGGCGAGGGAGAACCCGCGAAGGACCTGACCGGGGTATCCCACCGGGCGATGAAGATCGCTTTCCGTACGGGCGGGGTCGTCGGCATGTTCACCGTCGGCCTCGGTCTGCTCGGGGCCGCCGTCGTGGTGCTCGTGTACGCCGCCGACGCGCCCAAGGTGCTGGAGGGCTTCGGTCTGGGAGCCGCCCTGATCGCGATGTTCATGCGGGTGGGCGGCGGCATCTTCACCAAGGCCGCCGATGTGGGCGCGGATCTCGTCGGCAAGGTCGAGCAGGGCATCCCCGAGGACGACCCGCGCAACGCCGCCACCATCGCGGACAACGTCGGCGACAACGTCGGCGACTGCGCGGGCATGGCCGCCGACCTCTTCGAGTCCTACGCCGTCACCCTGGTGGCCGCGCTCATCCTGGGTACGGTCGCCTTCGGCGACTCGGGGCTGGTCTTCCCCCTGCTCGTTCCGGCGATCGGCGTCCTCACCGCCATGATCGGCGTCTTCGCGGTCGCGCCGCGCCGCGCCGACCGCAGCGGCATGACCGCCATCAACCGCGGTTTCTTCATCTCCGCGGTGATCTCCCTGGTCCTGGTGGCCGTCGCGGCGTTCGTCCACCTGCCGGGCAGCTTCGGCGAGCTGGAGGGCGTCACCGACACAGCCATCGCCGGCCACGACGGCGACCCGCGCGTCTTCGCCCTGGTCTCGGTCGCCATCGGCATCGTGCTCGCCGCGCTGATCCAGCAGCTCACCGGCTACTTCACCGAACCGAGCCGCCGGCCCGTGCGCGACATCGGCAAGACCTCGCTGACCGGTCCCGCCACCGTGGTCCTCTCCGGTATCTCCATCGGCCTGGAGTCCGCCGTCTACACGGCGCTGCTGATCGCGCTCAGCGTCTACGGCGCCTTCCTGCTGGGCGGCGCCTCCATCATGCTGGCGCTGTTCGCCGTCGCCCTGGCGGGCACCGGCCTGCTCACCACCGTCGGTGTCATCGTCGCGATGGACACCTTCGGCCCGGTCTCCGACAACGCCCAGGGCATCGCCGAGATGTCCGGCGACGTCGAGGGCGCGGGTGCCCAGGTGCTCACCGATCTCGACGCGGTGGGCAACACCACCAAGGCCATCACCAAGGGCATCGCCATCGCCACCGCGGTACTGGCCGCCGCGGCCCTCTTCGGCTCCTACCGCGACGCGATCGCCGGCGCGGTGTCGGACGTGGGCGCGCGGGCCGGGGAGCTGGGCCTGAGTCTGGACATCTCGCAGCCGAACAACCTGGTCGGCCTGGTCCTCGGGGCCTCCGTCGTCTTCCTCTTCTCCGGGCTGGCGATCAGCGCCGTCTCCCGGTCGGCGGGCTCGGTGGTCCTCGAGGTGCGGCGCCAGTTCCGCGAGCGGCCCGGGATCATGGACTACAGCGAGAAGCCCGAGTACGGCCGGGTGGTGGACATCTGCACCAAGGACGCGCTGCGCGAGCTGGCCACACCCGGTCTGCTGGCCGTCATGGCACCCATAGCGGTCGGCTTCACGCTCGGGGTCGGCGCGCTCGGCTCGTTCCTCGCCGGCGCCATCGGCGCGGGCACGCTGATGGCGGTCTTCCTGGCCAACTCCGGTGGGGCCTGGGACAACGCCAAGAAGCTGGTCGAGGACGGCCACCACGGCGGCAAGGGCAGTGAGGCGCACGCCGCGACGGTCATCGGCGACACGGTCGGCGACCCGTTCAAGGACACCGCGGGCCCCGCGATCAACCCGCTGCTGAAGGTGATGAACCTGGTGGCGCTGCTGATCGCGCCCGCCGTGGTGCGGCTCAGCTACGGCGACGACGCGAGCGCCGGTGCGCGGGCCGCCATCGCGGTCCTCGCCCTCGGCGTCATCATCGGGGCGGTCTACGCATCCAAGCGGCGCGGTATCGCGGTCGGCGGCGAAGGCGGCGAAGGACGCGAGGAGGGCGAAGGAGGAGGGAAGGACGTCGGCGGCGCCGCCGGACGCACTTCCGGAGCGCCGGGTTCCCCCGGCTCCCCCGGCACCTCGGGCCCGTCGGGTCCGTCGGGCCCCTCCGAGCCAGGGGCTCCGGTGGCGGCGCCTTAGCGGGGCCTTATCGGGGTTGTAGCGGGGCCGGCCGGGGAGACTCCGTGCGGGAGTCCCCGGCACGTGGCGGTGGGTGGTGCTCCAAGGCGCCGCCCACCGCCACGTGCCGGGGGGCGGACCGTGTGAGATGCGCTCAACATAAATGGGTATCCAAGCCTTTAATGTGAACTATTCACCCCACCGCTCCACGGCCGGTGACCCTCCTGCGTGTATGTTCCGGGCCGAACACCCACGAAGGGATCGATCCGGAGTGAACAAGAAGCTTGCTGCCGCGCTGTCCGGCACCGCGGTGCTCGTGCTCGCCCTGAGCGGGTGCGGCGACGAGGGCAACGAGAAGGCCGAGCGGTGGGCCCAGGAGTACTGCGGCTCGCTGCAGAAGCAGAACAAGACCATCGACGGCGCCAACCGGGCACTCGCGCGGATCACCGAGGGGGACAAGGCTCCCGAGGAGGTCAAGAAGACAGACGTGGAGGCCTTCGGCGATCTCTCCACCGCCTACAAGGCCCTGTCCACCGCCGTGCGCGAGGCGGGTGTTCCGCCGCTGGAGGACGGCTCCCGGATCCAGAAGAACGCGATCAAGCGGCTCGACGCGCTGTCGGCCACGTACGCGGACCTCCGTGAGCGGGCCGAGGCCCTGAACGAGAAGGACCAGTCGGAGTTCGCCGACGGGTTGCAGGACATCGCCGGAGAGATGGACAAGCTTCCCAAGCAGTTCGGCGAGGTGGAGAAGGCGCTGGGCGAGTTCCGGCAGGGCGATCTCCAGGAGGCGATAGCGGGTCAGAAGGGCTGCCGGAGGCCGTCGCCGGCGCCGTCCGCCTCGGCGGCGTAGCGGAAGGCGACGGCGGAGGGCCGGAGCAGGGGGAACCCGGGAAGCCGGAAGCCACCCGGGCGCGGAGGCGCGCGGGGGGCCTGCGTACGCCGGGGCGCTCCGCGTGACAATGGGGAGGTGAGTGACCGCCTCCCCACCCCCGGACCCGCCCTCCCCCGGCTGCGCGACGCCTTCCTCGCCGCCGGCTTCACCCCCGACGGGCTGCTGGAACTGCTCGGCGCCCCCGCCTACGCGGCCCTTGCCCGCAACGAGACCGTCCCCGCGCTGCGCGCCACGCGCGGCGGCGGGCGGCTGGAGACGCTGGTGCGGCTGTTCCTGCTCCAGTGCCCGGTGCCCTACGAGCGGGCCCGCTCGGCGCTCCCGGCCGACGAGGCGCTCACCGACGGCTGGCTGCGCCGCCGCACCGGAGCCGGCGCGGACGCGGGCGGTGGTGGCGACGCCGTCTCCGCCACCGTGGACGTCCGCCCGTACGCCGGGCCGGAGGGGCTGAACTGGTGGATCGTCTCCGACCTCGGCTGTGCGGTCGGCGGCGCCGGCGGCATCCGTACGGCCGAGGGCGCCGGTACGGGCACGGCTGCGGGCACGGCCGCCCGCTCGCGGCTCGTCCTCGGCGTCGGCGGTGCCTCGACGACCCTGGCGGGCATCACCGTGCGCACCCCCGCGGCCCGCGCCCTGGACCTGGGCACCGGCTCCGGCGTCCAGGCACTGCACGCCTCCCTGCACGCAGGCTCCGTCACCGCCACCGACCTCAACCCCCGCGCCCTGCGCCTGACCCGCCTCACCCTCGCCCTCTCCAAAGCGCCCGAGGCCGATCTGCGCGAGGGCTCCCTCTTCGAGCCGGTCGAGGGCGAGGCGCCCTACGATCTGATCGTCTCCAACCCGCCCTTCGTCATCTCCCCCCGCGCGGCGGACGGCACCCGCCTGACCTACCGCGACGGCGGCATGGGCGGCGACGACCTGTGCCGCACCCTCGTCGAGCGCTCCGCCGCCCACCTGGCCGACGGCGGCTACTGCCAGCTGCTGGCCAACTGGCGGCACATCGAGGGCCGTGACTGGAGCGAGCGGCTGGCCTCCTGGGTGCCCGAGGGCTGCGACGCCTGGATCGTGCAGCGCGAGGTGCAGGACACCGCCCAGTACGCCGAGCTGTGGCTGCGCGACGCCGGCGAGCATCTGGGCGACCCGGCCGTGTACGCCGCGCACTACGACGCCTGGCTGGAGGAGTTCGAGGCCGGCGGCACCACCGGTGTCGGCTTCGGCTGGATCACCCTGCGCAAGTCGGGCGCCCGGAACCCGTCGGTCACCGTCGAGGAGTGGCCGCACCCGGTGGAGCAGCCGCTCGGCGAGGAGGTGCGCGCCCACTTCGAGCGCCGGGACTTCCTGCGCGCCGCGGACGACGCGGCCCTGCTCGCCACCCGCTTCGTACTGGCCGACGAGGTCGCCCAGGAGCAGATCGGCAGGCCCGGCGCGGACGATCCGGAGTACGTGGTGCTCCGTCAGAACCGCGGCATGCGGCGCGCGACGCAGGTGGACACGGTCGGTGCGGGCTTCGCCGGCGTGTGCGACGGATCGCTTCCGGCCGGCCGCATCGTCGACGCCATCGCCCAGCTCCTCGGCGAGGACCCGGTGGGGCTGCGCGACCGCACTCCGGAGTCCATCCGCCTCCTGGTCGAGCAGGGCTTCCTGCTGCCCGCGGGAGGGGAGTAGGGGGCGGGCCTGACGGGCGGGCCGTACGTTTGGCCAGAGCTCGCCCGGCTGGCCGAACGGCGTTCACCCGGTGTTCTCCGCCGCGATCCCCGCGGGTGCCACCGTGCTCCGCATGGAAAGCGGACCCGCCGTCTTCGCCGGAGCGGCCTTCACCCTGTTCGGCGCCGGACTGCTGCTGTGGACCTCGGTGCGCGTACGGCTGCGCGAGCCGGTGGCCGAGGGGGCCGAGCAGGCCACCGCGGCCGTGCTCGCCTCGGTGTTCGGCGCGGCCTTCCTGGCCGCCGGACTCTGGACGTTCACACGCCTGTGAGCCGTCCGGCCCCGGAACCGGGCCTCGGGCCCCGCGCAAAGAGGGAGAGCGGCCCGTGTCTCCCGTCGTCGGAGAGGCACGGGCCGCCGGGGTGCGTGCGCCCTGACGGAGCCCGGTCACCGGCCGGCCGTCAGCCGCGCAGGACGCGGCCCTGCTTGTCGGTGCGGTCGTTGCTGGTGAGGAAGAGGATTCCGTCGATCAGCGACCAGATGCCGCAGCCCCCCATGGTCAGCAGCTGTGCGACCGCCATGCCGATGTGACCGGTGTAGAAACGGCCGATGCCCAGGTAGCCCAGGAAGATCTGCAGCAGACCAGCGGTGATCTTGGACTTGTCGGAGTACGGCTGGCCGTTGGGCGCGGTACCGGGGAACGCCATGGGTGGCTCCTTCGTGCTTCAGATGGGGACACGCCACGGCCGCTGATGTCATGTACCAGACGTGCCGTGGCGGAATCCCAGACCACCGAGACCCGGCGAGGGTTGCGGCGAGCCCGCGGTTGTGATCGAACAGTGATCCGATGGCGCGTCACTTACCTGCGAAAACGTCCGGGACCCGAGCCCCGCGGGCGACGGGCGGAGACCACCGGCCGGTCTCAGCCGACCAGGTTGCGCACCACCGCCCACACCACGGCCGTCCCCAGCACCACCGTCGTGCCGACCTTCCCCAGCCTCGGCCGGTAGCGGCGCCCGCGCAGCCCCTCCAGCAGCCAGCGCCCGCCGAAGTACGCGGCGGCCGGGATGCCGAGGGTCAGCAGCAGGGCGTTGTCGTGGAAGGCCGCGACGACGTCCCCGTGCATCAGGTCGTACGTCATGCGGGTGCCGCCGCACGCCGGGCACAGCAGCCCGGTCACCGCGTTGAGCGGGCAGCGAGGCAGCCACTGCCCGGCCTGGTGCGGGTTGGTCCCCCACAGGTAGGCCGCACCGGCCAGTCCGGCCGCGAGCGAGCCCAGCGGCGGCGCGGCGGGGTGGGTGCGCAGGGTGTGCACGGCCCGGGCGAGCACTCCGGCGCCCCGGCTCCCGCCCACCTCCCCGGTCCCTTCCGCTCCCGTTTCCGTCCTCCCGGTCACCGTGGTCATTGCACTCAGCTCCGCAGCACGCGGCCTTGGACATCCGTGGGGCTGTCCTGGGTGAGCAGCATGATCCCGTCGATCAGCGACCAGACGCCGCAGCCGCCGCAGGTCAGCAGCTGGGCGACCGCCATGCCGGTGTGGCCGGTGTAGAAGCGCCCGATGCCCAGGTAGCCCAGGAAGAGGGAGAGGACGCCCGCCACGACCTTGGACTTGTCGGAGTACGGCCGGCCGTAGGGGTCGTAGCCGTACGGGGCGTTCGGGTCGCCGGTGTAGCCGCCCGCCGCGGGCGGCGGGGCCTGCTGCGGGTAGCCGTACCCGGGCTGGCCGGGCTGCTGCGGGTAGCCGTACGCGGGCTGACCGGGCTGGCCCGGCTGCTGGGCGTAGGGGTTGTTCTGCGGCTGCTGGGGCTGGCCGTACGGGTTCTGCTGGCTGGGGTCGGACATGGGAGGTTCCCCCGGTGTGTGGCTGGGACGTACAGACGGCCACATCTTGCCAGCCGGTGCGGGGGCGCAGGAATGGCGGCCGTCGGGTTACCGTTCGAGTAACCGAGCGGTGAAGGCTCCGCCGGACGGCCGCGGGCCCGGGCGACCGCCCACCGCCGCGCTCCGGCGGGCACGGCGCCGGGGCCCGGACGGCGGATCCGGCGAACACGGGGAGATGGTTATCTCATCGGGTTACCGTTCGAGTGGCGTTGCGGACTTTTCCCGTTTGACACGGGGGCGGGAGGTACCGTCACACTCCGCAGCGAGAGCGCAGCCGCACGGAAGCGTGAAACACGCCGAGAGCAGACCGACCCGACGAAGCGGGACCACCGACCGGAGAAGAGCGAGAAGAAGTTGTCCCCGACCAGCAAGACCGCAGACGGCGGGCGCCGACTCGTGATCGTCGAGTCGCCGGCCAAGGCCAAGACGATCAAGGGCTACCTCGGTCCTGGCTACGTGGTCGAGGCCAGCGTCGGGCACATCCGCGACCTGCCGAACGGAGCCGCCGAGGTCCCCGCCAAGTACAAGGGCGAGTCCTGGGCCCGGCTCGGCGTCAACGTCGACCACGACTTCGAGCCGCTGTACGTCGTCAACAGCGACAAGAAGGACCAGGTCAAGAAGCTCAAGCAGCTCCTGGCGGAGTCCGACGAACTGTTCCTGGCCACCGATGAGGACCGCGAGGGCGAGGCCATCGCCTGGCACCTCCAGGAGGTGCTCAGGCCCAAGGTCCCGGTGCGCCGGATGGTCTTCAACGAGATCACCAAGGACGCCATCCGGGCCGCCGTCTCCAACACCCGCGAGCTGAACCAGCGCCTGGTCGACGCCCAGGAGACCCGCCGCATCCTCGACCGGCTCTACGGCTACGAGGTCTCCCCGGTGCTGTGGAAGAAGGTCATGCCGCGCCTGTCGGCGGGCCGTGTGCAGTCCGTCGCCACCCGCCTGGTCGTCGAGCGCGAGCGCGAGCGCATCGCCTTCCGCTCCGCCGAGTACTGGGACCTGACCGGCACCTTCGCCACCGGCCGCTCCGGCGACGCCGCCGACCCGGCCTCCCTCACCGCCCGGCTGAGCGCCGTGGACGGCCGCCGTGTCGCCCAGGGACGCGACTTCGGCCCCGACGGGCGGCTCAAGGGCGGCTCCGGTTCGGGTTCCGGTGACAAGGGGGGCGTCCTGCACCTGGACGAGGCCGCCGCCCGTGCGCTGGCCGCCGCCCTGGAGGGCGCCGACTTCGCCGTCCGCTCGGTGGAGTCCAAGCCGTACCGGCGCTCGCCGTACGCCCCCTTCCGCACGACCACCCTCCAGCAGGAGGCCAGCCGCAAGCTCGGCTTCGGCGCGAAGGTGACCATGCAGGTGGCGCAGAAGCTGTACGAGAACGGCTTCATCACCTACATGCGGACGGACTCCACCACCCTGTCCGACACCGCCGTCGCCGCCGCCCGCGCCCAGGTCACCCAGCTCTACGGCACCGACTACCTGCCCGATCGCCCCCGCACCTACGCGAGCAAGGTCAAGAACGCGCAGGAGGCCCACGAGGCGATCCGCCCCTCCGGCGACCGCTTCCGCACCCCCGCCGAGACGGGCCTGACCGGCGACCAGTTCAGGCTGTACGAGCTGATCTGGAAGCGGACGGTCGCCTCCCAGATGAAGGACGCCACCGGGCAGTCCGTCACGGTCAGGGTCGGCGGTCGCGGTACGGACGGCCAGGACGCCGAGTTCAGCGCCTCCGGCAAGGTCATCACCTTCCACGGCTTCCTCAAGGCCTACGTCGAGGGCGCCGACGACCCCGGCGCCGACCTCGACGACCGCGAGCGCCGCCTGCCGCGTGTCGAGGAGGGCGACCCGCTGACCGCCACCGCGATGTCCGCGGACGGCCACGCCACCAAGCCCCCGGCCCGCTACACCGAGGCCACGCTGGTCAAGGAGCTGGAGGAGCGCGAGATCGGGCGTCCCTCCACCTACGCGTCGATCATCAGCACCATCCTCGACCGCGGCTACGTCTTCAAGAAGGGCACCGCGCTCGTCCCCTCCTTCCTCTCCTTCGCCGTCGTCGGCCTGCTGGAGAAGCACTTCGGCCGTCTGGTCGACTACGACTTCACCGCCAAGATGGAGGACGACCTCGACCGGATCGCCGCCGGCGAGGCCGAGGCCGTGCCGTGGCTGCGCCGCTTCTACTTCGGCACCGACGAGCCGGGCGCCGAGGGCGCCGCCGCCGCGGCGGCCGGGAACGGCGACGGCGACCACCTCGGCGGACTGAAGGAGCTGGTCTCCGACCTCGGCGCGATCGACGCCCGCGGCGTCTCCTCCTTCCCCGTCGGGGAGGGCATCGTGCTGCGGGTGGGCCGCTACGGCCCCTACGTCGAGGAGCCGCCGGCCGCCGAGGGCGAGACCGGCCGCCGCGCCGACGTGCCCGCCGACCTCCCGCCGGACGAGCTGACGGCGGAGTACGCACGGGAGCTGCTGGCCAAGCCCAGCGGCGAGTTCGAGCTGGGCACCGACCCGGAGACGGGCCGCCCCATCGTGGCCAAGGACGGCCGCTACGGGCCCTACGTCACCGAGGTGCTGCCCGAGGGCACCCCGAAGACCGGCAAGAACGCCGTCAAGCCGCGCACGGCCTCGCTGCTGAAGTCGATGTCCCTGGACACCGTCACCCTCGACGACGCCCTGAAGCTGCTCTCCCTGCCGCGCGTGGTCGGCACCGACCCCGACAGCGGCCAGGAGATCACCGCCCAGAACGGCCGCTACGGGCCGTACATGAAGAAGGGGACCGACTCCCGCTCGCTCCAGAGCGAAGAGCAGATCTTCACCATCACCCTGGAAGAGGCGCTGGCGATCTATGCCCAGCCCAAGCAGCGCGGCCGGGCCGCGGCCAAGCCGCCGCTGAAGGAGCTGGGCACCGACCCGGCCAGCGAGCGCCCCGTGGTGGTCAAGGACGGCCGCTTCGGCCCGTACGTCACCGACGGCGAGACCAACGCCACACTGCGCCGCGACGACGACGTGGAGACGATCACGCCGGAGCGGGCGTACGAGCTGCTGGCGGAGAAGCGCGCCAAGGGACCGGCGAAGAAGACCGCGAAGAAGACGGCGGCCAAGAAGACCACCGCGAAGAAGACCACCGCCAAGAAGACGGCGGCCAAGAAGACGGCGGTCAAGAAGACGGCGGCGGCCGACACGGAGTAGGCCCGCGGGAACGGGCAGGCATAGGGGCGGCACGTGCGGGAACCTTCCGCACGTGCCCGTCCGTAACAGCTTCCCCGGCCGCTTCCCCGGCCGCACCGCCGCCCCCGTACCCCCGACCGATAGGCTGACGGGATGACGCGTGCAGAGCAGCCACCGGTCGTGTCCCCCACCTCCGACGCCCTGGCCGCGGACTCCCGCGAGCGCGCCGTACGGGCCCTGCTGAGGCATGCCCCCCTGCGCCGGCTGTGGGGCGCGCAGCTCGCCGGCGGGGTCGGCGACGCCCTCGCCCTGCTGGTCCTGGTGCTGCTGGCCCTCCAGGCGGCCGTCGCCGTACCGGCCATGGGAGGCGCCCCCGTCCTGGGCGGCGGCTACCGCGGCGCGGCGCTCGCCGTCGCGGCCGTCTTCGCCGTCAGGCTGCTGGCCACCCTGCTCTTCGGCGCCGTACTGCTGGGCCCGCTCTCCTCCCTCATCTCGGACTCCGGCGGTGTGCTCGACCGCCGCTGGACCATGATCGGCGCGGACGGCGTACGGCTGGCGCTGATGATCGTCGCACCGCTGTGGATCGACTGGACTCCCGACCAGGCGTTCGCGTTCCTGCTGGTCACCGTCTTCATCACCGGGGTCGCCGAACGGGTCCGGGGCGTGGCCAAGGACAGCGCCGCACCCACGCTGCTTCCCGCGCCGCCCCCCGAGGGCGCGGCGGTGCGCCCCCTGCCGGACCACCACGACGCGCTGCGCCGCCTGTGGCTGCGCACGGGCTTCCTGGCCATCCCGGCGGCCGCCGCGGGACTGGTCGCCATCACCCTGGTCGGCAACCTGCTGGGCGCGGGCATCGAGTGGTTCACCACCCACCAGGCGGCACTGGCGTCGTACGCCGCGGCCGGTCTGTTCGCCGCGTCGATCGCCCTGCTGTACTTCCTGCACCTGCCCGGCGGCGGCACCCCGCGCCCCCGCTCCCCGCTGGAGGGCCTGCGCCGCCCCCGCACCGGCAGGCCGGAGAAGGGCGCCGACGGCAAGACCGTCCGCAAGGCCGTGGACAGGGGCCGTACCGGTGCCGCCCCGCTGCTCGTCCTGACCGGCGCCTGCGTGGCCGCCGCCGTCGCAGCGGCCGCCGCGCTCGCGGTACTGCACGCCATGGACCTGGGCGGCGGCCCGGTCCTGTTCGGGCTTTTCGTCCTGGCGCTGACCGGCGGCACCGCCGCGGGGGTGCGCCGGGCCCCGCGCGTACTGCCCGCGCTGTCCCGCAGGCGGCTGCTGGCCCTGTCCGTCGCGCTGGCGGGCCTGGCCCTGCTCGCGGCCGGACTGACCCCCGACACCACCGCCGTACTGCTGCTGCTCCTGCTCGCGGGCCTGTCCGCCGGTATCGCCGCGAACACCGGGCACACCCTCCTGGACGAGGAGACCGAGGAGTCCCGCCACGCCCGGATGACCGACCATCTGCACGCGTCCGTGCACGTCGCCATCGCGCTCGCGGCCGTCGCCGCACCGGTGCTGGCGGCCCTCATCGGCCCGCACCGGGTCGACAGCGGCGACTTCGTCTTCGCCCACGGCGGCGCGGCCTTCACGCTGATGCTGGTCGGCGCGCTGCTGCTGCCGGTGGCGGCCCTCGTCCTGGTCCGCCTCGACGACCGGCAGGGCGTACCGCTGCGGCGGGATCTGCGCGAGGCGTTCGGCGGCGGTTCCGAGCCGCTCCAGGCCCCCTCGGCCACCGGCTTCTTCATCGCCCTGGAGGGCGGCGACGGCGCGGGCAAGTCCACACAGGTGGAGGCGCTGGCCGAGTGGATCCGCTCCAAGGGCCACGAGGTCGTCGTCACCCGCGAGCCGGGCGCGACCCCGATCGGCAAGCGGCTGCGCTCGATCCTGCTGGACGTATCCTCCGCCGGCCTGTCGCACCGCGCCGAGGCCCTGCTCTACGCCGCCGACCGGGCCGAGCACGTCGACTCGGTCGTCCGCCCGGCCCTGGAGCGCGGCGCGGTCGTCATCACCGACCGCTACGTCGACTCCTCCGTCGCCTACCAGGGCGCCGGGCGCGACCTGTCGCCGACGGAGGTCGCCCGGATCTCCCGCTGGGCCACCGGCGGGCTCGTACCCCATCTGACCGTGCTGCTGGACATCTCCCCGGAGACCGCCCGCGAGCGGTTCACCGAGGCGCCCGACCGGCTGGAGTCGGAGTCCGCGGACTTCCACCGGCGGGTCCGCTCCGGCTTCCTCGCCCTGGCCGCAGCCGATCCCACCCGCTACCTGGTGGTGGACGCGGGGCTGGAGCCCGAGGCCGTCACCACGGCGGTGCGGCACCGGCTCGACCGGATGCTGCCGCTGTCCGAGGCCGAGATCGCCGCCCGCGAGGAGGCGCGCCGCAGGGCCGAGGAGGAGGCCCGCAGGCGTGCGGAGGAGGAGGCCGCGCGCAAGGCCGAGGAGGAGCGCCTGGAGCGCGAGCGCCAGGAGCGTCTGGAGCGGCTGCGCGCCGAGGAGGAGGAACGCAGGAAGCGCGAGGAGGAGGAAGCCCGGCGCCGCGAGGAGCTGCGCAGGGCCGAGGAGGCCCGGCAGCGCGCCGAGGAGGCCCGCCGCCGGGCGGAGGAGGAGCGCGCCCGCCGCGAGGCCGAGGAGCGCGCCCGCCGCGAGGAGGAGGAGCGCAGGCGCCGGCTGGCAGAGGAGGAGGCCCGGCTGCGGGCCGAGGCCGAGGAGCGCCGGCTGGACAAGCAGCGCAAGGCCGAGGAGGCCCTGCTCCGGGCCGAACAGGCTCGCAGGGACGCCGAGGCGCAGGAGGCGGCCCGCCGGGAGCGGGAGGCCCGGGAGGCGGGGCGCAGGCACTCGCTGCGCAAGGACGACACGCCGGGCACCGGTACCGGGAACGGTGGCGGCGAGGCCGACGAGACCGCCGTCCTGCCGCGGATCTCGCCGGACGCGGAGGAGACGGTCGTCCTGCCGCAGCAGGCCCCGTCGGCGCCTCCCGCGGGTGCGACGGCGGCACCCGGGGACGAGACCACCCCGCTGCCGCGGGTGGCGCCCGGGGAGCAGGCGCCGTCGTGGTCGCTGCGCAAGGACGAGCCCGGCGCCGAGCCCCAGGCCGCACCGCCCGCCGCGGAGGAGCGCACCCGGGAGCTGCCGCAGGTCGACGAGGCGGGCCGTCCCCGCCGCCGCCCCGAGTGGGCGGAGGAGACGCCGATGGACGACCTGCCCACCCTCGCCGACGAACTTCTCGGCCCTCACCAGCGGTTCGCCGAGGACGAGGAGGACGGCCGACGCCGCGGCCGCAGGGGCTGACGTCCCTGCGGGGCCCGCGGGCCGGGGCGCGGCGCGGGCCGGCCGTCCGCGGCTGTCACAGCCGTGCGGAACAATGACGGGGAAGCCGTCCGGCGCCTGGGCAGCGGACGGCATCGGACGGACCGGGCGGCGCGCGGAGGGAGGGCTACGGGACATGGCCGTATGGGACGACCTGGTCGGACAGGACAGGGTCGTGGAGCAGCTCACAGCGGCGGCGCGCGACGCCGACGCGTACGTCACGGCCGCCGCCTCCGGTGAGGACGGGGACCGGGCGCCGGGACCGGCCGGGCTCTCCGGCTCGGCGATGACCCACGCCTGGCTGTTCACCGGCCCGCCCGGCTCCGGCCTGGCGACCGCCGCCCGCGCCTTCGCCGCCGCCCTGCAGTGTGTCAGCCCCGACCGCGCCCTCGGCGGCGCACCCGGCTGCGGCTTCTGCGACGGCTGCCACACGGCGCTGATCGGTACGCACGCCGACGTCGAGGTGGTTCGCGCGTCCGGGCTCAGCACCGGGGTCGGCGACACCCGCGAGCTGGTGCGCCGCGCCCAGCTCTCCCCGTCCGGAGGCCGCTGGCAGGTGGTCATCCACGAGACCGCCGACCGGCTCACCGAACAGGCCGCCAACGCCCTCCTCAAGGCCGTCGAGGAACCCGCCCCCCGCACGGTGTGGCTGCTGTGCGCGCCCTCGGCCGACGACGTCCTGCCCACCATCCGCTCCCGCTGCCGGCATCTGGTGCTGCGTACACCGCCGGTGGACGCCGTCGCCGACATGCTGATCCGGCGCGACGGCATCGAGCCGGATGTGGCGGTGGCCGCCGCCCGCGCCACCCAGGGCCACATCGACCGGGCCCGGCGCCTGGCCACCGACGCGCGGGCGCGTACGCGCCGCGCCGCGGTCCTCGCCCTGCCCACCCGGATGGAGGACATCGGCGACGCGCTCCGGGCCGCCCAGCAACTGGTCGACGCGGCCGGGGAGGACGCCAAGGAGGCCGTCGAGGAGGTGGACGCCAAGGAGACCGAGGAGATGCGCGCCGCCCTCGGCGCCTCCGAGGGCGGGCGGCTGCCGCGCGGTACGGCGGGGGTGATGAAGGACCTGGAGAAGCGGCAGAAGAGCCGCGCCACCCGTGCCCAGCGCGACTCCCTCGACCTCGCCCTGCTGGACCTCACCGCCTTCTACCGCGACGTGCTGGTCCGCCAGTTCGGCTCGCGGGTGGCGGTCGCAGGCGAGGACGTCCGCGACGCGGTGGAGCGGATCGCCGCCTCCACCCGTCCGGAGCAGACGCTGCGCCGCATGGAGGCGGTACTGGAGTGCCGCCGCGCCATCGAGCGCAATGTGGCCCCGCTGCTGGCCGTTGAGGCGATGGCGGTGGCGCTCCGCGCGGGCTGACCTTCTCCTCTGCCGCCACTGACTCCGGCGGCGGCTCACCCCCTGGGGGCCCCGGCCCGTATACGCTCCAAGGTCATGGACACCAGGCGTCTGCTCCGTACCGGTGGCGTCGCGTTCGCGACGGCCGCGCTGTTGCTGTCGGGCTGCTCCGGTTCGGACGATCCGGAGCCCGAGCCCGGCTCCGAGCCCTCCCGTTCGTCGTCACGCCCCTCGGACGACCGTGCGGTCAGCCCGGCCAAGCCGCTCCAGCCGCTGCCCGAGGCGATTGCGGCGAACCTGAAGCCGTACTACGAGCAGAAGCTGAGCTGGAAGGACTGCGGAGTCTCCGGCTTCCAGTGCGCCGAGCTGAGGGTGCCGCTGGACTACGCCGCACCGAAGAAGTCCGAGGACCTGGAACTCGCCGTCACCCGCAAGAAGGCCTCCGGCCCCGGCAAGCGGCTGGGCGCCCTGCACGTGAACCCCGGTGGCCCGGGCGGCTCCGCCGTCGACTACGTCCAGCTCGCGGCGGGCGTCGGCTACCCGGCCCCGGTGCGCGCCCGGTACGACATCGTCGGCATGGACCCGCGCGGCGTGGCCCGCAGCGAGCCCATCGAGTGCCTGACCGACAAGGAGATGGACGAGTACGTCCGCACCGACGCCACCCCCGACGACAAGGGCGAGATCGACAAGCTGGCGGCGGCCTTCGAGAAGTTCGCCGAGGGCTGCGAGAAGCGGGAGGGCGACCTGCTCGGCCATGTCTCGACCGTCGAGGCCGCCCGCGACATGGACGTTCTGCGCCAGGTGCTCGGCGACGACAAGCTGACCTACGTCGGCGCCTCCTACGGCACCTACCTCGGCGCCACCTACGCCGGACTCTTCCCGTCCCGCGTCGGCCGGCTCGTCCTGGACGGCGCCATGGACCCCTCGCTCACCTCCGAGCAGCTCAACCTCGACCAGACCGCGGGATTCGACACCGCCTTCACCGCCTTCGCCGAGGACTGCGTCGAACTCGACGACTGCCCCCTGGGCAACGGGAGCGTCAAGGAGGCGGGCGAGCGCCTGAGCTCCTTCTTCGAGAAGACGGACGACAGGCCGATCGCCACGGGCGAGTCGCGGAAACTGACCGAGTCGCTGGCCACCATCGGCGTGCTGAACGCCATGTACACCGAGTACTACTGGCCGAAGCTGCGCTCGGCGCTCACCGCCGCGCAGAAGGGCGACGGCGCGGAACTGCTGTCGCTGGCCGACGACTACTACGAGCGCGGCGCCGACGGCGGCTACGGCAACATCATGTACGCCAACGCCGCCGTGAACTGCCTGGACCTGCCCGCCCCCTTCAAGAACCCGGCCGAGGCGGAGAAGGCCGTCCCGGACTTCCGCGAGGCGTCCGGGGTCTTCGGCCGCAACTTCGCCTGGGCGGCCCTGAACTGCACGTACTGGCCGCACCCGCCCACCGGCGAGCCCCACCGCATCGAGGCGGAGGGCGCCGCCCCCATCCTGGTCGTCGGCACCACCCGCGACCCGGCGACCCCGTACAAGTGGTCCCAGGGCCTGGCCGAGCAGCTCTCCTCGGCGACCCTGCTGACGTACGAGGGCGACGGCCACACGGCGTACGTACGCGGCAGCGACTGCGTCGACTCGGCGGTCAACGCCTACCTGCTGCGGGGGAAGGTCCCCGCCGACGGCAAGAAGTGCTCCTGACCCCTGGCCCCCTGACCCCTGATCCGCGCCCCGCACCGAATCCGGTGCGGGGCACCCCCGGGCACTGTGTAGACTTGGGCGCGCTGCGGTTCGCCGCACGCATCGCCGCCTTAGCTCAGTCGGCCAGAGCGACGCACTCGTAATGCGTAGGTCAAGGGTTCGATTCCCTTAGGCGGCTCGGAGGAACCCCAGGTCAGATAGCCTCTGACCTGGGGTTTTCTGCTGCTCGGGGCATGGCGCGTCACACGGCCGGAGCGTCGTGGGGTGGCTCGCGTGAGCGATGCGTGAGCGGAGGGGCAGGCGGGCCCTACTTCCTGGGCTTCTTCCGCTTGGCCTTCGGGCTCTTCTTCTCGCCCTCGGCCTGGGTCTTCCTGGCTCGCTCGGCCTTCTTCCGGGCTTTCTCCGCCTTGCGCGCGGCCTCTTCCGCTTCCGCCTTGCGTCGGAGGGGGACGAGTCTGGCGGTGGCCTCGGCGGTGTTCTTGCCGACGTGGGGGAGGACGCTCTGGTAGATGTCCCGCGTGATCCGGGTGTCGCTGTGCCCGAGGGTGTCCGACACGATCTTGATGTCGATGTCGGCGGCGAGCATGAGCGTGGCCGCACCGTGCCGGAGATCGTGCAGCCGGATCGGCGGGAGGCCGGAGGCCGCGACAAGCCGCTCGAAGAGGTCGGTGACCTTGCCGGGGTGCAGCCAGGAGCCGTCTTCCTGGGTGAAGACGAGGCCGGTCTCGACCCAGGCGGAGCCCCACTCCGCGCGGTCCGCCTCCTGTTGCCTGCGGTGCCGCTCCAGCACGCCGACGGTGTCGTCATCCAGGGCCACGACGCGGAAGCCGCTGTCGGTCTTCGGCTCCGACGCCTCCACGCCCCACCCGTCCTGCACGAGCTGACCGGCGACCGTGAGGGAGTGGCGGTCGAGATTGGTCTCCGACCAGGGCTGGCCGCACGCCTCACCGCGGCGCAGGCCGCGGAAGGCGATCAGGTGCCACATGGCGTACAGCCGGTCCTCGGCCACGAAGTCGAGGAACGCACCCGTCTGCTCCGGCGTCCAGACCATGACGGGGGAGGGCTTCTCGCCGGTCTCCTGCCACCGGGCGACCCGCTCGTCCGTCCACACCAGGGCCTTCGGCTTGCGGACGGGGTCGATCTCGACGTGGGCCGCCGGGTTGAACGTGATGATCTGCCGGCCGATCGCGTCGTTCAGGGCGGCACGGAGCGTGGCCTTGATGTGCTGGCGCGTCGCGGGTCCGGTGACGCGGCAGAAGGGCGGCATGGCGTCGATCGCCGCCTTCATGGCCTTGCGATGGGCCCGGTTCTCCGCGCCCTTCCACGGCACAGTCGCCAACTCTTCGACCGCTGCGCGCCGCTGGGCGTTCTGCTCCAGGATCTCGGCGTTGGCGTCGGTGATGGCGGTGAACATCTCGCTGAGGTGGCTGACGCGCAGCCGGTCGAGGCGCCGGTCCCCGATGCGCGGCTTGAGGTGGACGCGGACATCGGTCTCGTAGCGGCTGATGCCTGACTTCCGGATGCGCTTGCCGGCGAGCCACCGATCCAGCCATTCACCCACGGTGAGGCTGCCGACGAGGTCCTGGCCGGCGTTGAGGCGCCGCCTCGTCTCCTCTACATCGGGGAGCGGCAGCTTGTCGCGGCTGATCCCGGACAGCATCTCGGCGATCAGCTGGATGCCCTCGGGGTCGTCTGCCTCGGCGAGGCCGAGGAGGGCGCGTACGTGGTCGAGATCGGCCTGGGCCGCCCTGAGGCTGCTGTACCCGCCCCGTGCGAAGGAGCGCCGGCCCCCGTTCGCGGGGGACTGTAAAACGTTCGGTGTAACTCCTGATCAAGGAAGATGCACCGATGACCAGC
>NZ_JADEYH010000042.1 GCF_017114865.1 Streptomyces verrucosisporus
CAGAGCTCCGCGATACAAGTGTGATGACCTGCCGGTCGGCGGGCCCAAACGGCCCTGATGTGGAAGAGCTGCTGTGCGAAGACACGCTGGTGGCGGAGGTGATCGCACAGAGTACGGTCCCGGCCGGTCGAAAGCGGCTCCCGACCCCGTGGCGGAGCTGAGAGAGTCCATCGTCGAGGAGCAGGGGAAGGGGAGCCCATGGCTGCCGGTGAGGGGAAGCGCGTCAGGGCAGGAGGCGCGCTGCTGGCGGAGTTCAAGCAGCTTGGGGCACTGCCGTCCGCGCACAAACGGGGCTACCAACTGGAAGTGCTGCTGGAGCAGCTGTTCAGGCGGGCGCATTTCCAAGTCGACCGCAACGCATCCGTGGCAAAACCGCGGCAGACGGACCTGGTGGCCCGCTACGGAGACACCTGGTACCTGATCGAGGCCAAGTGGCACAACGAGCCAGCCGACATCAACGTCTTCGACTCCGTCCGGTCACGGATGGAGCGGGCCGCCTCGTCCGCTGTCATCGGCGTCATCATCAGCGTGAACGGTTTCACCGACTCGGCAGTGGAGGACCTGCGGGTGCGCCGGGACCGGGGGCCGATCCTGCTGTTCGGCGAAGAGGAGCTGACCCAGGTCCTGAGCACACCGAGATCGCTGGTCAACCTCCTGCAGGCGAAACGGGAGGAGCTCATCACCCACGGCCGCGTGCACCTCGCCGCCGCCCCCAAGCCCCGGCGCCGGCGCCGACCGGCCACCGGCCTGCCGGGCACCGAGGTGCGACTACTCGGTCTCGACCTGCAGCCGCTGCCGTACGTCACCTCTGGGGGCGGGTTCGGGGAGTTCGTCTTCGTGCCGGAGCTGCCCGATGTGGACTGGGCGTTCGGCAGCGGCAGCGGCGTCTCACTCGATGTGCCGGTCAGGCCGCACAATGAGGACGGCATCGTGGAGCTGCTGTACGGACTGGACTCGATGGGCTGGACCACAACCGAACCACAGTGGAACATCCAGCAGTCCAGCGCGAACTGGCACGGCACCGGAGCCAGGGAGTTCGTCGAGGCGCTGCGTGCCTGGAAGAACCGCGAAGACACCCTGAAGAGCGCCCACCACACCGAGCAGGTCACCTATTTCGACACCTGCCAGGGCGGAGGCTTCTACACCCTCACCGCGAGCATCGCCAGCCACCGGTCCCGGGCCGTCTACGACTGTCGTCTGTCCTTTCAGCTGCCCGGCGTCCCCGTGGACCTCCAGCCGATCCAACATCTGTTCGAACAGTTCGACGCCGCAACATTCAGCTACTTCCGTCCGCTGAACAGCCCCGCAGTCGTTCGGCACCACCCTGGGCAGAAGGCTCCGCTGGAGACCGTCGGCTACGTCGTCTCGCACAGCGAGCTGGATCTGCCGGACTGTGACGGCGCGTCCGAAGAGTGGGTTACGGGCCTTGTGGTGAGAAATCCGCGCCGGGGCGAGAACAGGAGATCCGCCTCGGACGAGTGGCCGGGCCGGGTTGCGGAGAGCGAACTGCTCATCTGCGCCCTGCGGTCACACCACCAGCTCCATGAGCCCAAGGAGACGTACCATCTCTGCTCATGGGAGTACGCGTGTACCTCCGACGCCCTGGCTCTGCGCCCCGTAGCCGACTGGTAGCGGCCCAGAGGACGCCCGTCGCCAATCCACCTCGGCTGACGCCCGCTCCGCCTCTGGCTTGCACGGTCGGCTGCCCGTCTTGGTCAAGCTGGTGTACTGCGTAAGGCGTTTGAAGGCGGCTCCCCGCGCGTCCTGAGCGGTGGCGGTCGCCTGGAATTCCGGCCCCGGCCGCACCCGCATCCGCCTGGCCCGCCCCCGAGGACGGCGACCGGTACGGCGCGCTCCTGGAGGCGGCAACGAGCTACGTGGAACAAGCCCACCTCGACGCTGTCGCGGCCGGCCGCTGCGGGACGTGGCTGCTCGACGGACTCTCCGGCACCGACCGGGCCCTGGGACCCTTCCACGCCCACTCCGGCCTCACCGTGCTCCCGCCCGGCCGGGCCACCGACATCGGACACGTCCTCACCGGCCGCCTGATCGGCATTGGGCGCCGGACCGGGAGAACAACTCTTCCACCGCTGGAACAGGACCTGACCCCGCCCGCCTCCCTTCGGTCGGACGACTCCCTGGTCCCTGACCACCGCCCGCCCCGGCGCGGACTCCACCGGTGGCGGAAACCTGCCGGCCGGTGTGCTGGGCCAGGATGGGAGCCGTGGACGCCCACCGATGCAGCCCTGCCGAAGATCTCCTGTACTGGCGCGGAGAACTGCCCGAACTCCTCCGGGCAACCCGGCGCCACAGGACCTCGACTCCTGCCACCTTCACCCGCGGCCACGCCGCCGCCGCGCTGGAGAAGACCCTTGCGGGACTGGCCGACCCGGATCAGCTCACCGCCTGGGCCCAGGCGGTGCACTTCGAGGAAGAGGTCGACATCGACGAGGCGTATCAGGCCCTGCTGACGCAGTTCCTCGTCGAGATCTCCACCCCGGAGCTGTTCGAACCGGTCACCGCCGAGACCTGCCGACGGTGGCTACACCGGATACGGGCGTCCCCACGGAGCGCGGCAGACCGGTGATCCGGCCCGGCGCGGTATCACCTGCCAGTCTTTGCGCCACACGACCCCCGCGGCCCAGTGCTCGGCGTTGGGCTCGGGCAGGAGCGGGCCCCGTTGTCAGGCCAGGCCGTCGAGGTGGGAGTGGGCCTGAGGTCCGGTGCTTCCGTGGTAGGCGGGGGCTCCGGCTCGTCGTCCCGGTCCTGCTCCGTCTCTTCCGAGGCCGAGGAGGCGTTGCTCACGGCCGGGGTGGGGCGAGCGCTGGTGTCATCGCTTTTCCTCTGGGGGAGTGACGATCGAGCCGATGAGACCGATGAGGAAAAGCAGCGCGAGGGCGCCAAGGCAGCCGAGGTCGGCGACCTTCGCTGGGCGGTACT
The DNA here is from genome assembly GCF_017114865.1 of Streptomyces verrucosisporus. GTDB lineage: Bacteria > Actinomycetota > Actinomycetes > Streptomycetales > Streptomycetaceae > Streptomyces > Streptomyces fenghuangensis. Next base: position 2,941 of record NZ_JADEYH010000042.1, read on the forward strand.
TCTTCCTCGGCGGCTGTGGAGGCGGGATGCTTCAGTGAAGCGTTTCCATCCTGTCCTGTAGGCATGATGCTGCAGGTCAGCACGGTGGTGTGACGAGGCGAGGCTCCTGGTCGTTGCGATGGTGTTCTCTACGCACCACGCTTTGTCCGAGGAGCCTCGCTTACTGACGGTTTCAGAATGAGGTTCGGAGACGTCGCAGGCAGATGATGCTGCAGGCGAGTTGGAGCAGTCCGAGGTGGAGGTCGGCTCGTATCTCGTAGCGAGTCCGCGGGCGTTTGAACTGGTGAAGCCAGGCAAAGGTCCGCTCAACGACCCACCTGGTCTTGCCCAGGCCGGATCCGTGGGCGATGCCCTTACGGGCGATCTTCGGCGTGATGCCCCGAGCGCGGAGGAGGCGGCGGTACTTGTCGTAGTCGTAGCCGCGGTCGGCGAACAGCCGCCGTGGGCGGTGACGTGGCCGGCCCACCAGGCCGCGGATGCGGGGAATCGCGTCCAACAGGGGGCATGAGCTGGGTGACGTCATGACGGTTTCCACTGGTCAACGACACCGCGAGGGGTGTTCCGTGCCGGTCGGTGATCAGGTGGTGCTTGCTGCCTTGGCGGCCGCGGTCGACCGGCGAGGGTCCGGTGTGAGCCCCCCTTTCAGGGCCCGGACGTGCGAGCCGTCGACCGCGACGTCCTCCATGTCCAGTAGACCCGTCGCGCGGAGTTCCGCGAGGAGGATCTCGTGCAGGCGGGGCCAGACGCCGGCCTCGGTCCAGTCCCGCAGACGGCGCCAGGCCGTCACCCCGGAGCAGCCCACTGCTGCGCTTGGCACGTCGCGCCATGCCACGCCCGTGCGCAGGACGTAAACGATGCCCGCCAGTGCGGCCCGGTCCGGCACCGGGAGCCGTCCAGGGTGGCGGTGCCGCCTTGGGCGCACCGGCAGTAGCGGGGCTATCCGGTCCCAGAGAGCATCGGGGACGAGGTTCACGTTCACGAGGCTGCAGCTTGCCAGAGAACCCGGTTGAGCACGCCGAGCCGGTTCGACATACTCCCCGGATGACCGGCACCGGGGACAAGGCCACTGAGCAGGGTTGGGGTGAACCCTGGTACCGCGTTCGCACAGATCGGTTCGAGGCGTCATTCCTGCCCGGCGCCGGCGAGGACCTGGATGCCGTCTGCAACGTCGACGTAGAGGTGCGGCTGGCAGCGGACGGCTCCCGCTGGAGCGCGACCGTGTTCACGCTCGCCGAGGTTGAGCGCCTGATGAAGAGGTGGTCCCAGACAGGCGATGAGTTGGGCGGCCGCTACTTCTGGTGTTCTGACGGGCTGATAGTTCGGGACCCTGGCATCGACAACATGACCCAGGTACTCGCCGGCCTGCTCGATGCCGGTGACTTCACGCAGGTTCTTCAGCGACTCGACGACGAATAGCCAGCGCCCTCATTCTGAAACGATCAGTTAGTCCCCTATCGTGCCACGCTCGGCGTCCCGCATGAGCTGGTCGAGCGCGTCTCATGGCTGGTCCATGCCCGAAGGCGTGAACGCGACACGCGGTGGCGCAAGCCGGGCTGTTTCCACCAGGCTCTGCTGGCACTGGTGCACCTGCGCAAGAACGAGACGCTGCCCCAGCTCGCGGCGGGGTTCGGGATCTCCACCGCGACCGCCTGGCGGTACGTGGACGAGACTCTCGAGGTTCTGGCCTCCTGGGCGCCCGGCCTGCAGGAGGCACTCGTCGGCCTGGGCGAAGGAGACTTCGTCATCGTCGACGGCACGCTCATCCCCATCGACCGCATCGCCGCGGACGAGCCGTACTACTCCCACAAACACCGGAAGCACGGCATGAACGTCCAGGTCGTCGCACGACCGGACGGCACCCCTCATGGGGTATCCCCTGCTCGCAGAGCTTGGGGAAGGGTTCTCGCGCGCGACGCCGGGCCGCACGCATGACCTGACCGCGGCCCGCGCTCACGGCATCGTCCAGGCCTGCCTCACCCGGCAAATCCTCGTACTCGCGGACCGCGCCTACCAGGGCGCCGGCGCCACCTTCCGCACGCCGTACTACCACTACAGCGAACAACCGCAGCAGTACCAGCGGTTCAACCGCGACCACGCCCGACTCCGAGCCCCCGACGAACGCGCCTTCGCTCAACTCAAGACGTGGCGGCTACTGCGGCGAGCCCGCTGTTCCACCCGCCGCATCGGCACAGCCGTCCAAGCCGTCCATACCCTGCTGACCTGCACATATTCGGAATGAAAACGGTTCACTGAGGTGGGCCGGAACATAGCCGGGGATCGCCGGTTAGCCAAACCGGCGATCCCGCGGACCATTGATCCTCCCACCGCCACCCGATCCGCGTGGAAGGACATTCCGTGACCGAGCCCCGCCTGCCTCCGAGCACTCCGGCCTTCGCTCCGACGCCCGATCCGCTCACCCCTGTCCGGGACGTCACCCACGCCCACTTCGAGGCCGGGGACCAGGTCGTCGTCCTCAGGGGAGTCTCCGGCGGGGAGCTGTGGGGAGACTCAATGCGTGTCGTCGCGCCCTCGTGGCACACGCCGACCGACGAGGACGGGTGGCGGCTGCGTGATGCCACGGGCGGAGCTCAGACCTACATCACCGGCCACCCGCGCTACCTCGTGCATCTCTCACGCCGCTGCCCGGACTGCCTGATCCACCTACGCGCCATGGAGGATCACCTCCTGCCGAAGTACACCGGACGGAACGCGCTGGTCGACTGCGGCTGGTACACCACCACGGCGCTCAACCAGCTCGTGCACGTCGCCGACCTTCACCGGGGCGGTCTGTGATCCCCCGCGTCCATGCGCACACCCACACCCCGCGCGACCTGCTCAGTGAAGCACTGGGTGCTCGGTGTCGATACCGGGAGAACTGACCGAGCACGCCGTCATCGCTCGTTGGTCCGGCCTGGACTCCAACGCCTGGGCGATGAGTAGGTGTCCTGACCCTTCGCCCGAGGGCCGGGACCCCACCATCCCGCCCCACTGTCGACATCGAGCTGACCGCCTCTCCTGACGGAGCCTTGCAGCGGTTGACGATCTTCTCCATACCGCCGCGGACATCCACAACGACATGGGCGACACCACTGACCCGTACGTCGTCCGCGCCGGTCTTCTCCACACGGAACGACCTCGCCGACCGGCACGTCCCACACCCCGGCCGCAGCATCTACGCCGAAGAGACCGCCGCCCCCGGAACGCGAACGCTCAGCCGCGTGTGCCTGCCTCCTCCCCGTGCCACCGGGCCGCGCCGCTGACACCGCCCACCTGATCAAGGAAGACATGCACGATCACGAGAATTCCGAGCGTCTCGCCTCGTTCGCCGATGTCCTCGCCGGCGAACTACCCGGCACCTGGAACAGCGTCCACCACCCGACCGAAGACAAGGACGACCTCACCGACCTGACCAACCGCGTCTGGGACCTGGATCTGGTCGCCGAGGTCCTCGCCGAGCACCCGCTCCGGCACGCGGCCGTCCTCACCCGCCAGGACGGTGCGCAGCTCGTCGTCCTCGACCGGCCCGAGCGGGAGGGGTTCCTCGTCGCCGCCATCGCGCCCAGCGGCTTTCCCGCGGAGGCGTTCCGGGGCGTGCGCGAACCGGACGGCGTCGTTGTGAGCGACGACCCGTTCCGTAGTGCCGAGTTGGTCGCCGGCGATCTGCTGACGCGCTTCGACGCGGCCCTCCTCCAGGTCCGCTGCAACGCCGCGGGCATCCGGCCGTCCCGGCCGGACCGGGTCGTTCTGACCTGGCAGCCGGACGGCGGCCTTGCCGCCGCCCCGGTCAGCGAGGAGGCCGCTGAGGTCCTGATCGCCAACGGGTTCGTCCGCGAGGAGAGCGGCATCCACCGTCTCAGCGGCGACGACAGCACCGCGCAGGCCCACGCCGTGCGGGCGGTCGGACCACAGCTTGACGCGCGCGGTATCGCCGTCGCGCTCCAGCACCCTTCAGGCCGAATCGGGCCTAACGCCGCCCCGCCGACGCCTGTGCCGAGCCCGGCCGCCGCCTGGACCTCGGCCACCAGGAGCCGGTAGAACAGCGCACCGGCCACCCCCTGCGCGCGCCTTGGCCGGATTCGACATCCGCCTCGGTCTGCGCTCAACGCCCCCTCACACCGGGCGGCGACCAAGGACTGGTCCAGCGCCAGCTCGCCCCCTACTCCCCCACGTCACCGACCCCACACCTACGGAGGACTTCATCGGCAACCGCGCCGACGGCGAAGGCGCCGATGTCGAGATCTACCGCAAGGCGCTGAGCGGCACCATCCACGTGGATACGCCGACCGGAGCTCCCGAGGAGCTCCTCGTTCTCCTCGACCGCCTCGGTCTGGAGCGTCAGGAGGTCCGCACGGCCGGGCCGGTCTACGTCTGGCACACCGTCCCCGCCCGCCTGCCGGAAGCGGAGCGGAAACGGCTCGCCACCCGTGCGATCCCGACCCTGATCGCTGCCGGATACCGGGTCAACATCACCCCGGAGTTGTTCGACGAGGCCGCCTACCACCAGGCCGTGCACGACCTGCGCACCGTCCAGCCCCGCCTCACAGCCCCACTCCCGGCACCGTCTCCTGCACCCACAGCGCCGCCGCGCCGCACCCCATGACCCGTACGGGCGGCCCCGGCCAGAACCAGCCCGGACCGTACCGCCTCACCTCTGCCCTGGAGTTCCCGTAGCACCCCGCACTCCCCCGACGGCCTCTCTGCTCCGCAAGCCCCGGCTCGCCCTCGCTCTGCTCCGCCGCTACCTGCACGCCCGCGCCACCGGCAGCCGTGCCCGGAACACCCCGCCCGCCACCGGCCCGTACGGAGCCCTCCACGACGTCCGGCACCGCAGCCCGCACCACTGACCGCCTCCGCCCTCCGGGCCGCCCGACAACCCACGGAGGACCATAACCGACCCCATGCCCTACGCCGTCACCCTCGCCGAGGACGTCGCCCACCGCCTCGGCCAGTTGGCCGAGTACCTCGCCCAGGCCCCGCCGCACCGGTCCGCTCAAGTCCTGGGCAGGGTCCTCGACTGCGACGACGGTGTCCTCGGCCAGGTGACCGCGCTGCTGGCCACCGGCTCGCACTTCGCCCAACGCCACGCCCGGAGTGGCGCTTTCCCACCCGAGCTCTGGCTCGCCCTGGGGCGTGCCTCGAACGAACTGCACGACATCGGCCTGGACCTCGACGAGTACCTCGCGGATATCCAGCGCCTCGCCGCGCCTCCGGTCGCCGCGGGTGCCACGGCGGCGAAGCCGGTGGCCTCCGGCGTGGCCGCCAGGAAACGCCGGTGAGGGGACGTCAGGCCGACCGGGGATCCGTCGAGCAGGCCCAGCAGTACTACCTGGTCGAGCCACGCCATCTCGCCGGCGGTGGCGACGTGCGGCACGTCGGCGAGTTCCTGCGCGCCTCCGGCTGGACGGACAGGTCCAAGAAAGGCGGTCCGCTGGTCTTCGACAGCCCCGACCGCGCGGTCAGGGTCGGATACGACCCCTTCACCCAGCCGGGTGGCTGGACGATCCGCGGCACCGCCACCCGGCAGCAGGAGGCCTGGTACGCCACCCTCGGCCGGCAAACGCCGGTGGAGATCGTCGCCGGGTTCACCGACGCCCTCACCCGGCCCCGCTCCGCCCACGCCCCCAACGTATGGGCGCCTCTGCAGGAGCGGAACTGGAAGACCGAACGCGGCCGGCACTTCACCGCCATGAGCCCGGACGGCAACGCTTTCGTCCAGTTCCACCAGGCCGGGGCCGGCGAGGCGTTCTGGTGGGTCGGTGCCCGCACCGAGCACGGCAGGAACTGGGACGCCCACTTCACGTCCGGCACACCGATGCACCTGCTCCAGAGTTTCTCCGCCGCGCTGGCCGACCCGCGGCCGGTGATGCGTCCGCGCGGGCACGTCCCGCCCAGCGACCGCATCCGCACCACGTCGGTGTCCGTCCTCCCCTCCCAGCTCGGTGCCTGGCAGCAGGCCCGTATCACCGCCGCGCACGCCGCCGCCTGGGCCCGCAACTCCTGGGCCTCCAGCAGGCCCCGCCCTCACGCCACCGCCGGTCACGCCCGCGCCCGCCGCTGACCCCGGTGCCCGTCCCTCCGAGGAGTCCTGTGTCCACACCGACCCCGGACGATCTCCGTATCGTCACCGAGACCCTGTCCCGGCTCACCGAGTATCTGCGCGACGCCCCCGAGCCCGGCGAGGCGCTCACCCTTGTCGAACCACTGCTGGACGAGTACACCGGCATTCCCGTCCAGCTCGGCGACGCCTTGCGCGCCCTCGCCCGGACCGTGCTCGACCACCCTGGCACCCCGCGCACTCCCGACCTGCACACCCTGGTCGCGGAGCTGCGCACCGCCGCGTGGGAGCAGACCGACCAGCACGACCTGCACTACACCCTCGACGACCTGCACCTCCTCCTCACAGGCGTATCACCGGGCACGTCGGAGGGCCGCTGATGCCGGTGAGCGAGCGGCAGCTCGCCGCGTTCGCCGACACACACGCCCGGCGGATTCCCTTCGACACCGCCCCGCGCCATCTCGCCGGGCCCGGCGACGCCCGCCACGTCACCCACGGCCTGGCCGCGGCCGGATGGACCCCCACCTCCGACCCGCTGAGCCCGCAGATCGTCCTGCGCAGCCCCGACCATCGGCACAGCCTGCAGTTCGATCCGCAGTCCACCACCTCCGCCTGGTGGCGGCTGCGAGCCGAGGCCACCGACACCGAGCCGGGCTGGTACGCCGAGTTCGGCGAGCTCGTTCCCGCCGAAGTTCTCAGCGGTCTCACCGATGCCCTCATCGCCCCGCCGCCGCGCGAACAGTCGTGCCCCTGGCGGGTGCTGTCCTCGGCGGGCTGGCTGTTCGACGCGCCGGACGCGGCCCACTCGCCGGACGCCCTGTGCCACATCGAGCTGCGCCAAGTCGACCACCACGACACGCCGTCCTGGCACATCGAAACCCGTCGGCACGACCACGGCACCCCGGCAGGTCCCCGGATCTGGCACGCCTGGTTCGACAGCCGTACCCCCTCCCACCTGGTGACCGCCTTCACCGCCTCACTCGCCGACGAAGCCCCGCTCCAGCGCGGCATGTACGACCGCATCGCCCATCACAGCGTCGTACAGCGGCCGAGTCCACTCACCTCGCAGCAGGTCGTCGAAGCGCACACCGCCCGGCTCGACGCCATCCGCCGGATGACCCGCACCATCCACCGGCCGCGGTCGAGAGCGGCGGCCGTCCCGGCGAAGGCCACCACCGCCCAACCGACCGCGCGCCGCTGATCCCGACAGGAGACCTCCGCCATCTCCCTCGCCCCCACCTCCTACCGCGAGTTCCTGAGCCATCTCGACGGCTTCCTCCGCGACGGCAAGGAGATCCTCGACGCCTGGGACGCGTACTCCGACGAGCACACCGACCTCGACGGCCAGCCCCACGACGACCACGCCTACGGGCTGCGCGCGAGCCGACGCGACGCCGACACCTCCGCCGCGTTCGAAACCGTCCGCGCCGGTGCCCGCCATCTGCTGGCCACGGCCGAGACGCAACTCGGCCGACTGCCCACCGACGCGGTGCAACACCGCTGGGGATACCAGCTGAGCGTTCTGCGCGGTGCGCTCGACCAGCTCGACGCCCTGCACGCCCAGTGGCTGCGGACCCGCGACGGCCTCCCCGCCGACGCACGGCCCGGCACCCCGGTGTTCGACGACGCACTCGCCGAGCACCACGCCGAATGCTGGAGCCACCTCGACGACTGGGCCACCCACGGCCAGGCCATCCGCGACATCCACGCGGCCGCCCGGTGCGCCCCTTCGCCCGTGACTTCACCCCCGACCGCGACCACAGCCCTCTCGACCGGTCCGAGCCGCACCCGCTGACCGGCTCCGTCCTCGCTCCTTCGCCCGGAAGCGCACCGCCTTTTGCCTTCTCCCAGCAGCTCATCCAGCGACGGCTACGACATCGCCTTCCGCCTCCTCCTCGGCGTGCTCGCCGTCGTCGTCCCCCTGTCCCACCTGGCCTGGCTCTCCGGCAACGTCACCGCCTGGGCCACCGGCCACCCCTGGGCCGGCTACGAGCCCACCACCGCCCTGCTCCACCCCGACCACCTCTGGCCCCAGGCCGGGGAAACCTCCCTGCTGATCGGTGCCCGCATCGTCCCCGTCGCCGTGCTGCTCGCCCTCGCCGCGGTGGCCGCCGCCGTGTGGTCGCGCCACAAGAGCCGGGGCGGTGGACGGCGGAAGAAGATCCCCGGGATGGCCACGCCGAGGGACCTCCAGCCCCTGATGGCCCAGGCGCTCACTGCCAAGGCCCGCTCCCTGCGGCCGAGCCTGAAGGCCGCCAAGCGCGTCGACCCCAGGGACACCGGCATCCTGCTGGGCAACCTGCAACGGAGCCGGCACGAGGTCCGCATGGGATACGAGGATGTCGCGGTCGCGATCATGGCCCCGCGCTCCGGCAAGACCACCGGCCTGGCCGTCCCCGCGATCCTCAACGCCCCCGGCCCGGTCCTGCTCACCTCGAACAAGGCCGCGGGCGACGCCTACACCGCCACCCTGGAGGCCCGCGCGGAGGCGGGCCGGGTGTGGTCCATGGACCCCCAGCAGATCGCGCACGCCGCCCGCCGGATGTGGTGGAACCCCCTCGCCGACGCCACGACCCTGGACGGCGCCGGCCGGCTGGCGGGGCACTTCCTCGCCGCGAGCGTGGACGCGAGCCAGCAGGGCGACTTCTGGTCCAAGGCCGGATCCAACATCCTCTCCCAGCTCTTCCTCGCCGCCGCGCTGGACCAGCGGCCGATCACGGACGTGATGCAGTGGCTGGCCTTCCCCGCCGACCGCACCCCGCTGGACATCCTGCGCGACCACGGCTTCGCGGCCGTCGCCGCCCAGCTCAAGGGCACCGTCGAAGGACCGCCCGAGACCCGGGACGGCATCTACGAGACCGCCCGCCAGTACGCCGCCGCCCTCCTCAACAGCGAGATCGCCGCCTGGGTCACCCCGCAAAGAGACGTCCCTGAGTTCCGGCCGGCCGACTTCATCACCTCCGCCGACACCCTCTACCTGCTGTCCAAGGACGGCGGCGGCGGAGCGAGCGCGCTGATCGCCGCGTGCGCGGACTCCGTGATGCGGGCCGCGACCGCCCAGGCCGAGCGCGTCGGCGGACGCCTGGACCCGCCGATGCTGGCGATCCTGGACGAGGCCGCCAACGTCTGCAAGATCAGCGACCTGCCCGACCTGTACTCCCACCTCGGCAGCCGCGGCATCATCCCGATCACCATCCTGCAGTCCTACCGCCAGGGCCAGAAGGTCTGGGGCGACGCCGGAATGGACGCGCTGTGGTCCGCCAGCACCATCAAGGTCATCGGCTCCGGCATCGACGACCCGGACTTCGCCGACAAGCTCTCCCGCCTCATCGGCGACCACGACGTCCCGACCACCTCCACCTCCCGCTCCGAGTCCGGCAGGTCGACCTCCGTCTCGATGCGGCAGGAGCGGATCCTGCCCGCCGACGCGATCCGCGCCCTGCCCAAGGGCACCGCGCTGTGCTTCGCCACCGGCCTGCGCGCCGCCATGCTCGACCTGCGCCCCTGGTACGCCGAACCCGGCGCCGACAAGCTGGCCGCCGCCTCCGCCCGCGCCTCACAGGCCATCACCACCCGCGCGGTCGCCAAGACCACCCCACGCCAGGACGGCCACGGGCCCACGGAGTGAAGAAGCCCGAATCGCAGGGCGCACCCGCTCGGCCATCCACCTCCTGAGGCTCCTCCTTCCGACGCCATACCTGCCGAGCGCACTCACGTCTCCGCAGTCGGCGCAGGCCCGCCCGCCGAAGAGGCGCCGTACCCACCCGCCCCCTACCCACCGGAGCCCCCACCATCGCCGTACGCCGGATCGACCTGCCCGTACAGATCGACCATCTACGCAAGCTCGGCGCCGACTTCGCCGCCCTGCATACCGCCGTCACCACCCTGGACGTCCGGCCGGGCAGCGAGATGCTGCAACAGCTCGGCCCCAAGATCCTCGCCATCCACGAACTGGTCGGCCGCGCCCTGGTGCGCCTGTCCGTACTCGACGGCAGCCAGTACACGGCCGTGCCCGGCAGTCGCTCCTCTCTGGAGACGCTCGGCGAGGTCGTCACCTCCGCCTCACTCGCCGCCTCGCAGCTGGCGAGAGCGGTGGCCGACAATCCGCTCGAAGCCGCAGTCCACACCGGGAGCCAGCCGATCGACGACGCTGCCGTGCGCCAGGCCCGGCACGCCGAGGCAGAGCCCCTCCTGACCGAGAGCCTGGCCGCAGCTGCCCACCACCTCGACCTGTGCGCGACCTGCTGCCAGTACACCGCCTCCGGCATCGCCCGTGATTTGAGGGACCATCCGGAACACCGTCCACCGCTGCCGCGGCTGACCGACGCCCAGTACACGGCGCTAGCCACCATCGCCCAAGGCGGCGCCCGCCGCTACGAGCACCGAAACGGAAGCAGAAGCATCAGAGCCGGCGACGGCGGTGGCATCCACGCCACGCCCTTCGCCGTGCTGGAGAAGCACCGGCTTGTCCGGGTCGACACGCAACCCGCCCCTATCGCCGGCCAGGACATCACGGTCACGGCCGCCGGGAAGCTGGTGCTGGATGTCCAGCGGCCCGGATCGAAGCCCGCAGCCTCACCAGACAGGTCGCCGGCGCCCGGCTGGCCGGGCGGGAGGCGCCGATGAACGGCTTCCGCCCCGGCAACGCCGCCCTCACCTCCCCCGGCTTCCCCCGGGACCGGGCCTCCGCCTCCGCCCCGCATCCACCGGCCGAGGCCAGCGCTGACACCTCGCACCGGTGCCACCGCCCCATGCGAACGCTCGTCCCGGAACCGGCCCAGGCGCTCCGGGAAACTCTCACCCAACCGCGTTGCTCGCTGGGCGTGTTCGTGCCCGCCGGGATGCACGCGCCGACCGTGGAGCGCCGCGTGCTCAACCACCTGGCCGCAGCGGGCGCCGATCTGTTCGAGATCGGCCTGCCCCACCGCACGCCGCATCTGGACGGCCCCGCCATCCGGTCCGCCTACCACCGTGCCCTGCGCACCGGGAACGCGCTCGACCGTACGGTGCGTACGGTCGAGCACGCCGCCCGCCGGGCGCCGACCGTCGTCATGACCTACTGGGAGCCCGTCACCCGGTACGGTCCCGAGCGCCTGGCGCGTCTCCTCGCCGACGCGGGCGCAGCGGGCGTGATGGTCGTCGACCTCCCCGACGCCGCGGCCGGCTCCTGGCATCAGATCGCCACCGCCGCTTCCCTCACCACCCCTCGTCTGGCACCCCGCACCACCACCGCCCCGCAGCTCGACGCGATCAGCGCGACCGCTTCCGGGTGGCTCTACGCACCCGCCAGCGCCGCCCCGACCGGATACCGAGGCCCCCTCGACCTCGATGCCCTGTCCGCCGCCGTACGGCGCCTGCGCACGACCAGCCCGCTCCCGGTCGTCTCCGGGATCGGCATCCCCACCCCGGACCTCGCCGCCGCCGTCGCGCCGCTGGTCGACGCCGTCGTGATCGGCACCCCCGTCGTCCGCGCCCTCGACCACGGCCCCGAGGAGGCGGGCGGCCTCGTCGCCGCCTTCGCTCACGCGCTCAACGCGCGGAACTGAGCGGGCCGGTCGGCCTCCCTCCCCATCTCACCGTCAGGAATCGCCATTTCCCCCACTCCGCAGTTCCGCGCCATATCCCTCGGCGCGGGGATCCAGTCCAGCGCCATGCTCGCCCTGTCCGCCGAAGGTCTCCTCCCGAAGGTCGACTACGCCGTCTTCGCCGACACCGGATGGGAACCGGCCGCCGTATACGAGCACCTCGACCGCCTGGAGACGGAGATAGCCGCACCCGCCGGGATCCCCGTGCTGCGCGTCTCCGCCGGAAACATCCGCGAGGACGCACTCGACCCGAACCACCGGTTCGCCTCCATGCCGCTCTACATCCTCAACCAGGACGGGAAGCCGGGCATGACACGGCGCCAGTGCACCGGCGAGTACAAGATCAAACCGATCAAGAAGAAGGTCCGCGAACTCCTCGGCTACCCCCACCCGCGGCGCGTCCCGAAGGACGTGTTCGCCGAGCAGTGGGTCGGCATCTCCACCGACGAGTTCCACCGCGCCAAGGACGCCGACGTGCGCTACATGCGCAACCGACACCCTCTCATCGACCTGAGCTGGTCCCGCGGCGACTGCGTCCGCTACCTGACCTCGCTCGGCCTGGCGAACACGCCGAAGTCCTCGTGTCTGGGGTGCCCCTTCCACGGCAACGCGCAGTGGCGCCACATCCGTGACACCAGCCCCGAGGAGTGGCGGGACGTCGTCGCCTTCGACGCCGCGATCCGCAAGGGCAACGCCCGCGCCAACGCCACCGGTAACCAGCTGCTCGGCCAGGCGTTCCTCCACCGCTCCCGCGTGCCGCTGGACGAGGCGCCGATCGACCATGTCACCGCCGCCGAACGCGCCGCCGACCCGGGCGGGCCGGCGGACGCGGACGAGCTGGAGCACGGCGTGGCCGACGGGTGCTCGCCCTGGGCCTGCCGCGCAGAGGCGGACACGCCGGTGCGGGACGGCTTCGGGCTGGCCTGTTGATCCTCGACCTCTTCGCAGGGCCCGGCGGTTGGAGTCACGCCCTGACCGTGTTCGGCGCCCGCGACATCGGCCTGGAGTGGGATGCGTGGGCCTGCAAGACCCGCGCCGCCGCCGGACAACTCACCATCCGCACCGACGTCGCCCTGTACCCGACCTGGCCGTTCACCAGCCGCACGACGGGGCTGATCGCGAGCCCGCCGTGTCAGGCGTGGTCGATGGCCGGCAAGCGCCTCGGCCTGGTGGACCAGCCACTGGTCCACCAGGCGGTCGCCGACCTGGCCGCCGGCCGCGACACCCGCGCCCAGCTGCTTACCGCCTGCCGGGACGAACGCTCGCTGCTGGCCGCCGAGCCGATGCGCTACCTCCACGCCCTGAACTGTGCCGGGGAGCCGGAGTGGGCCGCGATGGAGGAGGTGCCGGACGTGCTGCTGCTGTGGAAGCAGTACGCGGCCGTCCTGCGGCGGTGGGGATTCTCCGTGTGGACCGGCATCCTCAACGCCGCCGACTACGGCGTACCCCAGACCAGGCGGCGGGCGATCCTGCTCGCCTCCCGCGTCCGCACCGCCCAGCCGCCCGCGCCGACCCACGCCCGGGTCGCCGAGCCGGAGTCGCTGTTCGGGCCTGGCCGCGCCCGCTGGGTGTCCATGGCCCAGGCCCTCGGCTGGGGCGCCACCGACCGCCCCGTCCCCACCGTGTGCGCCGGCGGTGGCCCCGGCGGCGGGCCCGAACCGTTCCCGTCCGGTTCCCGTAAGACGCTGTCCGACGCCCGCGACCGCGGCACCTGGACGCCGCGGCCCGGCGAGACCGTCCCCGCCTCCCTCCGGGACAAAGCCGGATGGGCGGCCCGGCACGGCACCCGCGAGAACCGGCCCGCCGACGGCCCGGCGCTGGCGTTCACCGCCGAGGCGCACCGCTGGTCATGGTCCCTGCGCAGCAACAACCAGGCCAACGCCACTGTCCGGCCGCTGTCCGAGCCGGCCGGAACGTTGTTCTTCGGTCACCGCGCCAATGAGTGCACCTGGGTCGCCGAACCCCGCGGCGGCCCGCCGCAGGACGCGGAGCCGCCGGAGCCGATCCGGATCACCGCCCGCGAGGCGGGAATCCTGCAGACCTTCCCGGCCGATTACCCCTGGGCCGGCACCAAGGGCCAGCGGTTCTCCCAGATCGGCAACGCCGTACCCCCGCTGCTCGCGGCCCACCTCCTCGCCCCGCACCTGCGCATGCCCCTCAATCCCGACGACTTCACTCTCGCCGCCTGATGCCCCACGCACCCGAACCCGACGAGGAGGGCCTCGACGCTCTTCCGCCGCCGCAGCCGGTGTACTACGCCGAGCGGGCCCTCCTCGGTGCCCTCCTCCTCGAACCCGACCGCCTCGGTGACGTGCCCGGCATCGGTCCAGAGATGTTCTCCACCGCCGCGCACCGCGCCCTGTTCGCCGCCATCCGCGCCCTGCCGGCCCCCGACCCCGCCGAGCACGCGCACAGCACCGCCTGGCTGGACCAGGTGCTCACCACCGCCCGCGAGCAGGCCCGTGGGCTGACCGCCTCCCACCTCCACGGCCTGATCCATCACTGTCCCTGGCCTCGGCACGCACCCGCGTACGCGCGGATGGTCGAGGCCGACCACACCCGCCGGACGCTGCGCGCCGGCGCCCAGCGTCTCGTCCACACCGCGACGGACCGCACCCTGCCCCAGCCCGTCGACACCACCCTGGCGGAGGCCGACGCCCTCGCCTCCCTCGTGGACGACATCGCCGCGCGGTTCCCACCACACTCCAGCCCCCTGCCCCGCACCCCCGCAACCGTGCCGACCACTGCTCCTGACTATGCCAAGGAGGCGATCGACGAGGAGCGGCTGTTGCTCGCGACCGCGACGGCCCACCCCGGCGACGCCGAGCGGATGCGGTGGCTGACCGCTGAGGACTTCACCCACCCCCTGCACGCCGGACTGTGGCGGTGCCTGACCGCCCTGACCCGGCGCCGCGCGCCCATCGACCCGGTCACCGTCCTGTGGGAGGCCCAGCAGCGCGGCCTCCTCGCACCCGGCACCAGGCCGGCCGAACTGCTGGCTCTCCTGGCAGAGCCGGTCGGTGACCCGCAGCACTGGGGCGAGCGGATCCTCCAGCGCTCCGTCCTTTCCACCGCGCACCGCGTCGGCCACCGGATCCAGGCGTACACCGACACCCCGGCGGCCACCCCGCACCAACTCGTCACCGGCAGCCGCCGCGCGCTCGCCGACCTGTCCGCCGGACGCGCCCGCTGGCACCACGCCACCTCCCCCGCCCCGACAGTCAGCCCCGCGCGCACCAGGGCCACGGCACCGCCCCGGGCCGGCCCGCCGCGGACAACGGCGCCACCCGGCGCGCGTATCTCCCGCTAATCCCGAACCCGTCCGTGGCCGGACCCCTGATGGTCCGGCCACCGGCAGAAGCGAGCACCCCGCCATGACGGCGCCTTACAGCGGTACGCACATACGACTCGACATCCACCCCGTACACCCCAACGCCGTGACCGCCATCCTCACCGGCCCCCGCCACCACGCAGCCCACGCCCTCCTAACCACACACGGCTTCGAGCCGACCGACCAGCACACCCTGGTCCTGGCCCGCATCGACCACGAGGAGCTTTATTGGGCGAACCAGGCTGCCCAAGCGCTGGCCGCCGACGGCTTCACCACCGAGATCTCCTCCTGGCTCCGCGAGGCCATCGATGAGGAATGGACCTGGACCAACTACCCGATGCCCTGGTGTACCCGTGAGGAAATCCGGGAGGTCTCCAACGAAGCCCAGAAGCTCTATGACGACATCCGCCACGGCCGCCTCGTCATCCACGCCCACGCCGACGACGGCCAGACCACCGTCGCGGTCGGCACCTACCGCGACAGCGGCCAGAGCGTCCACCTCCACGGTGAGAACCACCTGCGGCAGGTCACCGATACCTTCGACTCACCCGCCCAGGCCCTCGACTCCTTCGAGCGCCTCCACGGCGACACCCTGCGCCCCGGCCCCGCCCCCATGACCGGCACCGAGCGCCGCGCCGCCGAAGCCCGCACCACGCTCGGCACCCCGGCCTCACAGCCCGAACCGCAAACGGAGACGGTTCCCGCCTACGCCGCCGACCCCGGCGACCACGACGCCATCCTCGACCAGTTCCTCACCGACCACGGCGACTGGGAGAAGTGGCGCACCTTCTCCGACGACACCACCCACGCCCTCCACGCATCACAGACCCTGCGCATCGAACGCGTCCACGAAGCCCATCCCCGCGAGACCGCCTGGACCATCGCCGCCTACAACACCCCCGTCTCCGAGCGGATGTGGCACCTCACCGCAACCGGCGCCACCCCCGCCCCCGTCCTCAATACCCTGTTGGACCGGCTCACCGAGGAAGACGCCTGGGAGACCGCCATCGGCGGCCCCATCACCGAGAAGAGTGTTACCGCAGCCACCCGCCCCCTCACCGACGCCGGGTGGATGCACACCGTCGACGGACGGTGGGTCCGCTGGGAGAACCACCAAGGTGATGCCGGCGTCCAGTTCGACGCCTTCGCCGCCCAGAATCCCAATACGACCCTCGCCACCTGGACCCTGTGGGCCGGTCCCGGCATCGACCGCCCCACCTGGGCCATCCACGCCTCCCCCTGCACCCCGGCCTCCCTGCTCGCCCACCTCACCGAGGACCTCGCCCACGGCACCGGCACCCGCCAGCCCTCGCCCGGCGCACAGCGGCTGCGTGCTCAGTTCACCACTACACGGCCCTCATTCACTCCGGCCTTCCCGAGAACGCAGCCGATCCCGCGTCGCTGATCAATTCGCCACCCACCATTCACCGATAAAGGGAGACCATCCCCGCGGGTGCGGGGAGCAGCCGTCACCGGACACCCCGGCGAGCTCCGCCGCGGGACCATCCCCGCGGGTGCGGGGAGCAGACCCCCCGCGGAACCGCCCAGGTAGACAGCGTGGGGACCATCCCCGCGGGTGCGGGGAGCAGGTCTCCGGCGGCCTGGTGAAGATGAGCGGCGCGGGACCATCCCCGCGGGTGCGGGGAGCAGGAGGCCCGGGACCGGGCGCCGTTCCGTACGGAGGGACCATCCCCGCGGGTGCGGGGAGCAGCCGGGTTGGTCGTGGGACCACGTGGCGGCACAGGGACCATCCCCGTGGGTGCGGGGAGCAGGGCGGTTCGATCTCGACCATGTGGGTGATGCCGGGACCATCCCCGCGGGTGCGGGGAGCAGCTCGACGCCACGTGCGCGATCGAGCGGGCCGTGGGACCATCCCCGCGGGTGCGGGGAGCAGTCGCGGCGCTGCTTCAACGCGCGGATCATGTCCGGACCATCCCCGCGGGTGCGGGGAGCAGTCGCGGCGCTGCTTCAACGCGCGGATCATGTCCGGACCATCCCCGCGGGTGCGGGGAGCAGAGAAGGTGGCGGGTGGCACGGAGACCGTGATCGGGACCATCCCCGCGGGTGCGGGGAGCAGTGGCGGACGTTGCGGACGACCGGCCGGGCGGTGGGACCATCCCCGCGGGTGCGGGGAGCAGGCCAGCCACTCGGCTTCGGTGCCGACGAACCCGGGACCATCCCCGCGGGTGCGGGGAGCAGTAGAGGTCCGAACTGCTGCGCCCGCCCTGGTTGGGACCATCCCCGCGGGTGCGGGGAGCAGCAGGTATTCAAGGCCGCCGCGCTGGGTGCCGCGGGACCATCCCCGCGGGTGCGGGGAGCAGCTCTTGGACGCGCTCCCGGTGCAGGGCGTGTCGGGACCATCCCCGCGGGTGCGGGGAGCAGGTGTTCCGCCGTGAGGGCAGCTCGCGGGTGCCGGGACCATCCCCGCGGGTGCGGGGAGCAGCGGGCATCGTCCAGCAGCTCGGTCAGGACGCGGGGACCATCCCCGCGGGTGCGGGGAGCAGCAGGGCGAGGCCGGCGGCGATCGCCTCTTGGAGGGACCATCCCCGCGGGTGCGGGGAGCAGCGCGTACAGGTCCCCGGCCAGGTCCCCGTACCGGGACCATCCCCGCGGGTGCGGGGAGCAGTTCTGGTACACCCACCGGTGCGGCGTGTGCGGGGGACCATCCCCGCGGGTGCGGGGAGCAGCGCTGGGACCTCGGGGCGGCTGACCGCCGCGGGGGACCATCCCCGCGGGTGCGGGGAGCAGGCTGTACGGCGGGCCGAGGCTCTGTCCCCTCCAGGGACCATCCCCGCGGGTGCGGGGAGCAGCGCAACTGGATCTTCCCCGGTACGGCCGGACCGGGACCATCCCCGCGGGTGCGGGGAGCAGATCATCCCTACGAATGAGAGATGATCTCGCCTGGGACCATCCCCGCGGGTGCGGGGAGCAGCTGGTCACGGTCGTTGAGCGGCTGGCCGGAGGGGGACCATCCCCGCGGGTGCGGGGAGCAGGCCCTGGCCCGGCTGCCGATGCGGATGAAGGCGGGACCATCCCCGCGGGTGCGGGGAGCAGAGTCGCGGTGACCTTCGGGGCTCTAGCTTCACGGGACCATCCCCGCGGGTGCGGGGAGCAGCTCCGTAGGTGTACTCACTCGCTGCCCCTTCCGGGACCATCCCCGCGGGTGCGGGGAGCAGAGACCGGACGCCCACAGGTAGTCACCGTCCGCGGGACCATCCCCGCGGGTGCGGGGAGCAGACGAGACGAGCGCCGCGCAGCGCAGCGAGATCGGGACCATCCCCGCGGGTGCGGGGAGCAGTTCTAGCGCAGCACGAAACCCCGCCCGGAGCAGGGACCATCCCCGCGGGTGCGGGGAGCAGTTCGTGGCCTTCGCGGGTGCGTTTGCGGCGTTGGGACCATCCCCGCGGGTGCGGGGAGCAGTGTCCGACCCGGAATGTCTTGACTCGGTTGCCGGGACCATCCCCGCGGGTGCGGGGAGCAGACTCGGTGGCCTGCTGCTTTACACGAGCGGGGAAGAGAATTCGAGCAGTTTCACCGACTCGGACATAACGGACTCGGCTTCCTTCATCGGTTTCCGAAGCGTCGGCGCTTGGACGCCTTGCTCCAGCCGCGCGGCGGGGGCGGGGAGGTGGTGGCTTGGTCGTTCGGGCGGCGGATCAGGGTGAGGCCCTCGTGGTCCACGGGGTGCCATTTGTGGTCGTGGGTCTCGAAGGCGAAGCCCTGCTCGTTGTTGGTGCTGTAGGCCAGTAGCGCGCGGCCGTTGCCCGCGTACTGCTTCACCTCTTCCCACAGCGCCTGGCGGATCCGTGCGGAGGGACCGCCGATGAAGACGCCCGGGGAGATCTCCAGCAGCCATCGGGTGAGGAAGCCACGCAGTCCGACCGGGCAGTGGGTGAGGACGATGACGGTCACCAGATGACCTCGTCCGCATAGTTGCGGCCGGCGGCCACGTCCTGCCCGTGGTCGGACTGCAGGGTCACCCGGTCCTCCATGTCACTGCCGGCGGCTTCGCCGCTGGCAGCTGCGGGCAGGAGAAGTTGCTTGATGTCATCGACGCAGCGGTCCAGCAGGCTGGTTTCGTTGACCTTGTCGCGGATGGCCCGGCGGGTGCGTGGGCCGACGTCCTCAGGGCTCTCCGCTGCCACTTCGAATGCGACGGGGATGCCGATCTCGGTTTTGTAGAGGTCGGCGATGTCCAGTACGAAGGACAGTTCGTGCCCGGAGTGGACGAAGCCGAGCCCTGGGCTGCAGCCCAGGGCTGCGACGACGGCCTGGGCGATGCCGTACATGCACTGGGCGGCGGCGGTGACGGCCTGGTTGGGCGGGTCGCCGGAGGAGAAGTCGCGGGGTACAAAGCGGCGGCCCCGCCAGGTGATGCCGGTGCGGGCTGCTTCCTTGCGGTAGCAGTCCTTGACCCGCTGGCCCTCGCGGCCGAGGAGTTCGTGGCGGGTGAAGCCGGAGGGGTCCTCGTCGGGGAAGCGCTTGCGGTACATGGCGCGGGCTACTTCCAGACGACTGCGCCGGTTGGCCCACAAGGCGGCCTGGGCCTCGACGAGGGCGGAGGAGCGGGTCAGGGCCCGGCCGCCGGCGTAGAAACGCACGCCGTGCTCGCCGACCCACACCACGCCTGCTCCGCTTTCGCCGAGGACGCTCATCGCCTGGTGGGTGATGCGGGTGCCGGGGCCGAGTAGGAGGGTGCCAATGGTGGCGGAGGGGATGTGGACGGTGCCTTCGGCGTCCTCGGCGGTGATGGCGTTGGCGTCGCGGTGGACAGTGCACCGCTCCAGGTAGACGAAGGAGAGGCGGTCTCCCACGCGGGTGAGTTCCCGCGGAGTGGACAGGTTCCGCTTGCTGACCGTGGACACCGCCTCACCCCACGGGAGCGAGGGTCATCAGCCCGCAGCCGTACGCCTTCGCCTTCCCCAGCCCCACCACGAGGGTGCGGCGCAGAGCGTCGGGGTCGGTGACCTGGAGCCGTCCGTCGAAGGTGACGGCGGTCAGGGTGACGCGGTTCTTGCGGCCGCTTGTCTGCTCGGTCTTGCCGAAGGCCAGGTCGCGGCGGCCGTGCACGATCAGTTCGTGCGCGTCGCCTTCGGGCAGGCGGCGTTGCTCCTCGGGTTTTTCCAGGATGCGGAAGCCGGCGTCTTTCTGCCGTTTGAGCAGCCACTGCGTCTGGTGCCGGGGGGTGAGGTGCGCGGTGCGCTTGGTCGGTTCGCCGTCCGTGCGGCGGATGCTGTGGACCGGGTTGGCCGTGAGCCGGAAGGCCCAGATCCCGTCGTTCTCCAGGCGGGAGAGGAAGGGTGTGTAGGGGCGGGTCCGCCATCCCTCTTCGGCGGTGGGCCACCCGGCCTGTTCAACGAGGTGGGTGAGGTCGGGCCGGTCGGGGCTGACGATGTAGAGCAGCACCTGGGAAGCGCTGTTGTGGTCGACGCGCCACAGCACCCGCGGCCCCTCGCCGGCGGCGGGCGGGGCTGTGGGGAAGGAGGACATCACGGCCGCGTGCATCACCTGGGGCGAGGACAGCAGGCGCCTGGCGCCCATCCGCGCGGTGTTGATACGGAAGCGGGTCAGGTACATCAGTCACCTTCGAGCAGTGGCATCGGGTCGTGGTGCAAGACCGCGGCTCGGCGGGGCTTGCGTGCCTGGGGATTGGCCACGGAGACGGTTTCGGAGCGAACGGCGCGCAGCCCGTGTCGGCGGTGCCGGGGGTCGAAACTGAGCGGCTGGTCTCGCAGGCTGTCTTCGGCAGTGGTGCTCCCCGGTTCGGTGTCGAGGAACAGCTGGAGGTCGATGCGCTGCTGGTCGCGGTGTCGGCGCTGGTACCACTCGGCGGCATGCCAGGGCTCGGTGCGCAGCGCCTGGCGCAGGTCCGTCCCCGACCGGATGCCGAGGTCGAGAGGGCGGGCCGGTGGGCAGGAGCGGCGACCGAGGTAGGGCAGAAAGACCGGCGCCCGCACGGCTGCGTGCAGGTCGCCGATCAGGGTGTCATCGCCCTCGACGGCGGCGACGAACACGGAGTCGGCCAGGTAGAAGCGCTCCGAGACCGGCATGGACTTGCCCGAGTCGGCGTGCTTCGCGGTCTGGTAGTCGCGAACGCGGGTGCCGGTCTGGTCGACGCGCACGCCGAAGCGCAAGGAGGCCAGGTCGGACAGGTCGGCGCTCCTCTCGCGCCCCTGGGCGGCGGCCAGCAGGCCCAGGACGCCGCTCTTGGTGGGGACGGGCTCGGTGGTGCGCCGGGCGAAACGGGCGGAGGCCCCCCAGGACTGCAGGGGGGCCGCCAGCAGGAGAACAAGGACGCTCATGCGTCCGGGCCCAGTCGTTCGGCGACGGCCGCACCGACGGCGTCGACCAGCTCGGTGAGGGTGGTCCCGGTGCCCAGTCCGGCGAGTTTGGCGGTGGCCGGGCCGATGCGCAGCACCCAGGCGGGGTCGCCGTCACTTCCGTAGGCGCGCTCCAGGTCCGGGACGTACTCGGCGAGCTTCTCGCAGGCGGCCTTCAGATGGCCGCCGGTGAGGTCGGCGGTGACGGGTTCCTCGAATGCGGCGACGAAGCTGACCGGACGGGTGCTGCGGAGTTTGACGATCACCGCGTCCGGGAGGGTGTGGTTGCCGAAGGTGTTGATCTTCCCGGTGGGCAGGGAGGCGACGAAACCGTGCAGGAAGGCCTGGACGGCCCGGCGCACCGGCTCGGCGGCGGACTCGTCCTCGCGCAGGCCCTTGCCGAGGTTGCGGCGCAGCAGGTCGACGTCGACGGCGGCGTAGCGGTACAAGGTGGCGGAGTTGAAGTCGACGGTGCCGATCATGCCCGCGCCCGGCTCGGCGTCGGTGTTGTGGTCGTCGACGGCCGTGTAGTAGTCGGATTCGTTCTCCACCGCATGCACGCTGATGGCGTGGGCGACCTGGGTGGCGGCATCGACGTTGATGTCGGTGGAGTCGGCGACCATCCGGCCGAACAGGGCGATGTCGACCGAGTGGCGGGTGTCGGCGATCTGCTTGGCGCGGGCCTTGTTCCCCTTGTCCTTGAGGAACTTCTTGATGTCGTCCGCGCCCTCGGCGGCGAGGGCGGCGAGGCCGTCGAGCTGCCGGGAGCTGAGGAACATCAGGTAGGAGGACTCCGGGGCCGGTTCTTCCTCACCCTTCTTCTTCGCCGATTCCGCCTTGCGCTTGGGAACCTCGATCTTGGAGCCGGTGGCGACCTGGACCGTCTCGGCGGCCAGCGCGAGCCGCTCAGCGTCGCTCAGGTCGGGCAGGGCGGGCTTGATCCGGTCGGCGAGGAGTTCGGCGACCCTCTTGGTGCGCACGCCCAGCTCGGCCGGGTCGAGGAGGTCGTCGAAGGAGCGCCGGGTGGCCCGCTTCCACGCCTGGCTGGACACCCGTGCCCGGCGCACTCCGCCGTAGACGGCGGTCTTGGGGGAGCCGGTGTCGTCCCGGTTGAGATTGCTGGGCGGGACGGTCTGCAGTACGTGCACGTCGAGGATGGTCCGGCTCACAGGGTGTCGTCCTTCGAGGTCGTGGTGTCGGTGTTCTGGGATGCGTCCGCGCTGCCGGAGGCGCCAGGAGTTCCATCGGCGGCTGTGGTCTTCTCCCGGTGGGCGTGGAAGGAACGCCCCCAGGAGCGGCGGATCTTCTCCGTGCCCTCTGGTCGCTGCTGCCAGGTGTAGAGCTGGTCGGCGAGCAGGCCGTAGTCCAGCGGGATCGCCTCCCGCCGCAGCAGCACCACGATCTCCCGCAGCCGCTGGGCCAGCATGGTCGGTGAGGTTGCCGTGGCGGCGCGCACGAACCGCTTGCGGATCGGCTCGTCCAGCTCGCCCGGTGGCATCAGGCGGCGGACCGCTGCGCCCAGTTCCAGGCCGTGGCGCCGGTGCATGCGCTGGTCGTGGTGGGACTGCTGGTGCAGCGACCAGAGAGACAGCGCGATGTGGGCGGCCTCCTCTGCCTGCTCGGCCTGCTCGTACGTCAGCCTTCCCTGAATATGGGCCTGGTGGACCGCCTCGTCGGCGCCCAGGCCCCATAGCTCCGGCAGCGCGGCGGCGGGTCTTCCCACTCCGCGGCGTAGCCGGGCCAGGGCGGCGACGGCGTCGGAGCGGTCTTTCAGGTAGCCGCTCTGAAGTTCCGTGATGCGCTGGTCGACGGCCTCCTTGAGCAGTTGCAGCTGCGGGCGTCGGCGAGGCGGAGGAGAGGTGGATGGTTCCGGGGGTGTGGGAGCCGGGATCGTGGGAGTGGTGGTTGTCATGCGTGTGCCTTTGGGGTGTCGGTCCCGCCGGGTGCCAGAGGGTCGTCCGAGGTGGAGGCGAGCGGGAGTGCCTTGTTGAGGTCGGCTCGGAATCGCAGGTCGGCCCAGGCGGAGTTGAGCCATTCACCGCGCTCCCCGATGCGTCCTTCCCAGGCGGCGGTCCCCGCCTCGTCCAACAGCTTGTCGCCGAGCCGGCTGATGAGCCTGTGTGTCTGCCGGTGCCATTCACCGCGCTTGGCCTGCGGGTCATCACCGACTCGGAACTCGCTCAGCCAGTGGCGGAATGGTGCGTCCAGGGCGTCGTAGCCGAGGTCGCGGGCGGCGGAGCGGCGTGGTTCCGGTTCGGTGCCGGCCGCCCGGGCGAGCCGGTCGGCCAGGTCGCCCAGTGTCCGCACCGCCTGGTCGGCGTCCTGGACCGCGGCCACCGCCGTCCGGCCGAAGCGCCGGTCGCCGGCGTGCAGCTGGATGACGGCCATGGTGACGCCGTCGTCCACGACTTCGTCGATCACGGATTGCTGGGTGCCGTAAGCTGCGCCGACGATGCGTGCTCTGAGGAAGTGATCGTCGGGCAGCACCCCTTCGGTGACCAGGCGGGCCACCCAGTCCAGAATGCGCGGACGCAGGTGGGAAGGGGCATCCCGGGAGCCTGAAGTGTTCTGGTCCGCCGGGGCGATCAGGCTGGCCAATCCGCGCCAGGCGGCACGGGACGGGTCGTGTTCCTGCGGCATGTAGACGAGCGGCGCCCCCCGCTTCTTCTCTTGTGCCTGGCTGCGCCGCCAGCCGGACATGGGCTCGTCGCGGTGCCGGTCCTCGTAAGACTGGAGAGGGTCGCCATAACCGAGGACGACGCCGTGGACGTCCTCCCCGTCGTGATGCAGCCGCACCCGGCGGGACTGCCAGGTGTACAGGTCACGCGGCCCGGAGGGGCGTTCCGCCAGGTCCTTGCCGTCGGCGGGGCCGGGGCCGCACGGTTCACGGCGCCAGGCGGGTCGGTCCTCCTCCCCCATCCGGATCGTGCCGGTGTCGGCGGCGATCAGGTTGAGAAGCAGCGTCTCCCGCAGGGTGCCGCCCTCGGCGTGGACGCCTCCCAGATTCCCGGTCCAGGCGACACCCTGCGGGTAGACCTTGCCCTTCGTCGTCCTGGGGTCCCCCACCGCGCCCGACTTGATGCCGGAGGTGTCGTAGGCATGGGCGTGCACCAGCCACCGTGCGGCCTCGGCGAAACCAAGGCGGCCCACACCAAGCGACCGCATGGTGAAGAACGGCTCCCCGTTGGGCACATCGGCGACGATGCGGTTGAGGGAGAACACCTCGTCCCCGGCCGTCCGCAGGTCCGCCACCTGGAAGAAGGGAGTGCGTGGGTGCAGCAGGTCGAACCGCTCCCGGTGCCGGTCGAGGTACTCGGCGACCGGGTCGAACGAGTCGCCGTCCCTCCACAACTCCTCCCAGGCATCGATGTCCTCCGGTCCGTCCACGGCGTCGTGCAGGATCGCCAGCAGCAACCGGAGCAGGGCGAACTCCTGGGTAGGCAGGTCGCCCACCAGCCGCCGGATGTCAGCGGCCTGTGCGAAGACCTCCCCCAGGGAGAGCTCGGCCTCCCGACCGTCCCCGTACTGCACCGGCAGCCATGGCCGGGAGGTCAGGTCGAAGGATGCGCCGCTTTTGGGCACGGCGTCGTTCATCTGTACGTCTCCCTACTTGTCCGCCCCGTTGCGGACCACCCGCAGCCCATCGGTCTGGCTGTAACGGAGTTCGTAGCCTGCCAGCCGGGTCTGACAGTTCTCGTCCACGCCCTCCTCGAGGAAGAGGATCAACTCCCCTGCCAGCCAGTGGCACTCCTTCACCTGCCAGGCGGGAACGCACAGCTCCTCCAACTCCTCGATCGCCCGGTCCAGCACGCGCGGATAGGAGAAGTGGTACGGAAGTCGCAGCCCGCTCGCGGCGACGGCACGCGCCGCCCTCGGCGGCGGTACGGCGTCGGTCGGCAGTTCCAGGCCGCCACGTCCCTCGGTGAGCCAGGGCACGGTGGTCAAGGTGCCGTCCGCGCGGCGCCACGCCACCAAGACCTCCAGACTCTCCTCGCCGTCGCGGACCTGGGCGCGCCCGGCCCGGGTGTCGTCGGCATCGCCTACTCCGGCGTCGATCCAGCCGATGAGCGGCCGCCCCGCGCGCCGTACCTCGTCCAGGCGGAAGGCGTCGGCGCCCCGGCGCTGTCCGGCGCGGTGTCTCTCGTGCTCATCACGGGCCCGCTCGACGGCCTCCACCCATGCGTCCGGCTCCTGGGGATCGTCCCCGTAGGCGCGCTGCACCAGCGGGCTGATGTCCCCGGGCAGCTGCACGGCGGCATCGCCGCCGGAAGCTTCGGGAGCACCGGAGGCATCGGAGAAGTACGGTTCCAGTACGGCCAGGGAACGCAGCAGCGGGTACTCGCCGTAGACACGGCGGGAGCCCCGCACCGGCAGGGGTGCGGGTCCGGTCTCCCAGTCGACGCCGGTGACCAGGCAACGCGCTGTGCGCAGCCGAGCAGGCCGCCCGGCACGGTCGTGGCGGTGCAGGCGCCCCATCCGCTGGAGCAGCAGATCGACCGGGCACAGGTCGGTCACCAGCAGGTCGAAGTCCACGTCGAGGGACTGCTCCGCCACCTGGCTGGCGACCACGATGTGTCGGCCGGCGGGACGTTTCGGCGATGTCCCGTCCTCCCCTGGCGGGCCGAAGCGCTCCAGCAGCCCGGCGTCCTTGTCTGCCCGGTCGAGGTCGAGGAAGCGGGCGTGCGCCACCGTCACCGCCTCCGCACCGAACCTCTCCCGCAACAGGTCGGCGGCCTCCTGGACCCGGTCCACGGTATTGCGCACCACCAGTGCGCAGCCGCCGTCGGCGAGTTCCCCGGCCAGCCGGTCGGCGAGGATGCCGAGATCGTCACCCAAACGCTCCAGCCGTACGTCGGTGCACCGCCCGGACGCGGCGGGCCGCCCTATCACGGGGGCCGTACCGGGGGCCACGGCGGTGAGCAGCGGGTAGCCCTCGGCAGCGGCAAGCCCGGCGTAACCGTCCCGGTCGCTTTGGGCGGCACCGGCGTACGCCTCGGCCAGCTCCCGGCGCCGGGAAGCGGGCAAGGTAGCCGAGAGAACCACCACAGGCACCCGGTAGGCACCCAGCCAGGACAGAACCCGGTCGAGATAGGTACTCATCCAGGTGTCGTAGGCGTGCGCCTCATCGATCACGACGACCTTCCCGGCGAACGCCAGATGACGCAGCGCCAGATGCCGGCTCTTGAGGCCAGCCATCAACAACTGGTCGATCGTCCCCACTGCGAAGGAAGCCAGCAATCCCTTCTTACGCCCCCTCAGCCACTGGTGGGCGACCAACTCCGCCGACGCGGAACGGGCATCGGCGGACGGCCGTGTCTCACCCCCGTCACCGAACTGGTCAACCGCGGCGACGGTGCGCCCACTCTTCCGCAGCAGGCCCGCATAGTGCTCATTGAGGGCGGACTTGGAGTGGGCCAGCAGGACGGACCGCTCCTTCGCCTCCAGACCGTCCAGCGGCAACCGGTCGAGCCAGTCCAGGAGGCGGGGGAACATCGCGTTGCCGGTGGCCATGGTGGGCAGGGCAACGAACACCCCGCCCGCACCGGAACGCGCCGCGAAGACCTCCGCAGCCGCCAGCGCGGCCTCCGTCTTGCCCTCCCCCATCGGAGCCTCGATCACCAGCAGACCAGGCGACGGCATCGACCGCGCCAGCCGCACGGCCTCCTCCTGTACCGGACGGACCCGCGCTCCGGACGGCAGGTCGAAACGCGCGGCGAACAGCTCGTCCGCCGTACAGCCGGGCTCGGAGGGCGTCCACGGCGGAGGAAGTCTCAGACCGCGCCAGGCGGCGGCCACCCGTTCGGCCTCGCTGCGCGGGTACTCCTCGGGAAAGTATGGGAAAAGCTCGGGGTTGCTGGCGATCCAGTCGGCGACGATGACCAACGCGGTCAGAAGAACCTGCACGGGCTGGGGCAGCCGCACCGACTGCCAATCTCCGAGCCGCTCCCGCACACCACAGGCGTCGGCGCACGCATCGAGCAGCTCAGTCTGCACCCGCCGCCATACCGGCTCGGCCGGGCCAGGGGTGCGCAGCAGCTCCGGGCGCGAGTCGAGGTCGAGCAGCTGGCTGTGGCCCGGCGGCACACCGTGGTGCCCGCCCGCGACGACGGCGAACTGCGTCGTCATACGCTTCGGCCATTCGAAGCCCTCCGTCAGCCATTCCTGAAGGAGCAACTGACCAGCCAGGCCATGCGGGGCCTTCCGCCGATCCTCGCCGAACTGCCTGCGGCCCGGCATGTCGAGCCCGGCCGCACGCATCGCGTCCGCCAAGGAATCCACCTGGCAGGCGAAGGCCGGCGTCGCCTTGCCGATGTCATGAGTGGCCGCGAGCCACACCGCGAGCCGACGCGCGTCGTCCATGCCGCCAGGAAGCGGCTCGGCCACCAGCGCCTTCACGTTCGACGGAAGCCAGCGGTCCCACAGCAGCCCGGCCACGGCACCGCTGTCGGCCATGTGCCGCCACAGCGGCAGCCATCCGTCCGTCGCCCGGTCATGCTTGGCCCACACGGTCCGCACCGCCCCGGTCAAGCGCGCCCCCAGGCCCGGCTCCTCATCCCCCACACCAGCCATGGCGCTATTGAACATGCGCCATACCCCTCACGAAACGGATGCCGAAAACTGCACGAAACAGAACGCAAGCGATCACCTTCTGATCGCTGCTGTCCGCACCACCATCAAGATCCTGGAGACTGGACCGCGTCCAGCCTCGGCACAACCAGTCAGGCCCGGGAGTCCCTAGCAGCCCATACGGACTGGTGCGATGGCAGGGACCCCCGGGTCACAACACAGGATCGCCCTAGCAGCTGCTCCCCGCGCACGCGGGGAGCAGCCGATGCCGTACCACCGGGTGATCTTGTTGTTGGGGTCATCCCCACGTGCGCGGGGAGCAGGCGGAGTCGCTCGATCTCCTGGGGGACGGCGAGGGACCATCCCCGCGTGCGCGGGGAGCAGATCTCGTCGTACCGGTCGGTACGGGTGCGGGTGGGACCATCCCCGCGTGCGCGGGGAGCAGCTGCCGTTCCTGACGGTGGGATGCACCGGCCTGGGACCATCCCCGCGTGCGCGGGGAGCAGAAGCTCATCACCCGAGACGGCTACGGCACCGAGGGACCATCCCCGCGTGCGCGGGGAGCAGACGCTGGACTACAGCGCGGGGCTGATCGCCGCGGGACCATCCCCGCGTGCGCGGGGAGCAGGGAGCATGCGCGTACCCGCCGGACCCTCCATGGGGACCATCCCCGCGTGCGCGGGGAGCAGGGCTTCGACTTGCTCTTACTGTTGCCGGAGTAGGGACCATCCCCGCGTGCGCGGGGAGCAGGCCTACCACCAGCACCCCGTCGCCGTGGACGTGGGACCATCCCCGCGTGCGCGGGGAGCAGACCGCCACCAGCGGCGAGATGTCCACGCTGGAGGGACCATCCCCGCGTGCGCGGGGAGCAGCTGGATCAGAGTGTCCAGCTGGTCTCGCCTGAGGGACCATCCCCGCGTGCGCGGGGAGCAGCTGCGGCCGAGTACGCGGTCATCCCACCGGGCGGGACCATCCCCGCGTGCGCGGGGAGCAGACGGTTGACACAGCGGAGACTACGAACGGAGCGGGACCATCCCCGCGTGCGCGGGGAGCAGCTGGTCGAGAAGCTGCCGGAGTGGTGGGATTCGGGACCATCCCCGCGTGCGCGGGGAGCAGATCGCTGCTCAAGTGAGGCGCGCGCTCCGGTAGGGACCATCCCCGCGTGCGCGGGGAGCAGAGCACTCCGGGCGCCTCGTAGAAGCCGTGCATGGGACCATCCCCGCGTGCGCGGGGAGCAGGAAAAGTGTTCAAGGGCGCGGGCTTCGGCAAAGGGACCATCCCCGCGTGCGCGGGGAGCAGAGGTTCTCAACTTCAATGCCGTAGGTGTGCGCGGGACCATCCCCGCGTGCGCGGGGAGCAGTCGTTCAGCGGGTGCGACTTGAAGTTGATGCCGGGACCATCCCCGCGTGCGCGGGGAGCAGCGCACGCACCACGAGATCGTTTCCGGCGTCGGGGGACCATCCCCGCGTGCGCGGGGAGCAGACCCGGATCTCGTGGGCTACGTGCGCCGACTCGGGACCATCCCCGCGTGCGCGGGGAGCAGGATCCGGCGGAGCACCTTGACCACATACAGCCGGGACCATCCCCGCGTGCGCGGGGAGCAGCCGTCCAGCCCGAACATGCTTGACCGCACCCTGGGACCATCCCCGCGTGCGCGGGGAGCAGACTCCGTGACCTGCGGGTTTACCCGCCGGAACCGCGAGTTCCGACCAGCTTTGAAGGCTCCGGCATATCCGCCATATCACGCATACCTTCTCTTGAGTCCACCGTGCGAGCACCCGCGAGACATCCTACGAGTTGATGTCTC
>NZ_JADEYH010000043.1 GCF_017114865.1 Streptomyces verrucosisporus
GTGCGGGCGGAGAAGCGAACGGAGGCAGGCTGTGAGCGCGTTGAAGAAGGCCAAGGGCTTCAAGAAGTCCAGGCCCGGCCTGTACCTGTCCATCGGCACCTCGCTCTTCGGCGCCGTCGGCGTCGTCAAGCAGATGCAGCTCGCCCGGCGGGAGGACGACAGGCTCCAGCTCCTGGACGCCATCGTCTCCGGCGCCGCGATCCTGACCAGCGTCGCCATCCTCGTCCGCGAGGTGCGGCGCCTGGACATCGACGACGTCCTCGCCGACGACTGACCGCAGCGCCTGAAAGGTTTTGACTTTCGTGACTGTCACCGAACTGGTGTCGTACGAGGACGCGCTGGCCTCCTACGACCCCGTCATGGGCCTTGAGGTCCATGTCGAACTGGGCACCAGGACCAAGATGTTCTGCGGCTGCTCCACCGCGCTGGGTGCCGAGCCCAACACGCAGACCTGCCCCGTCTGCCTGGGGCTGCCCGGCTCGCTGCCGGTGGTCAACGCCACCGCGGTGGAGTCCGCCGTGCGCATCGGCCTCGCGCTGAACTGCGAGATCTCCCAGTGGTGCCGCTTCGCCCGGAAGAACTACTTCTATCCGGACATGCCGAAGAACTTCCAGATCTCCCAGTACGACGAGCCGATCGCCTTCGACGGCTATCTGGACGTCCAGCTGGAGGACGGGGAGGTCTTCCGCGTCGGCATCGAGCGCGCCCACATGGAGGAGGACACCGGCAAGTCCACCCACATCGGCGGGGCCACCGGCCGTATCCACGGAGCCGTGCACTCGCTGCTGGACTACAACCGTGCCGGCATCCCCCTGATCGAGATCGTCACCAAGCCGATCACCGGAGCCGGGGAGCGCGCGCCCGAGGTGGCCAAGGCGTACGTCGCCGAGCTGCGCGAGCTCATCCGGGCCCTCGGGGTGTCCGAGGCCCGGATGGAGATGGGCCAGATGCGCTGCGACGTCAACCTGTCGCTGCGTCCGCACGGCACCGAGACGTTCGGCACCCGCTCGGAGACCAAGAACGTCAACTCGCTGCGCAGTGTGGAGCGGGCCACCCGGTTCGAGGTCCAGCGCCACGCCGCGGTGCTGGGCTCGGGCGGGACGATCGTCCAGGAGACCCGCCACTTCCACGAGGACGACGGCTCCACCACCTCCGGCCGGGTCAAGGAGGAGGCGGAGGACTACCGCTACTTCCCCGAGCCGGACCTGGTGCCCGTCGCGCCCGCGCGCGAGTGGGTGGAGGAGCTGCGGGCCGGTCTGCCCGAGCTGCCGCGTCTGCGTCGCAACCGGCTGCGCGAGGAGTGGGGCATCTCCGAGCACGAGATGCAGTCCGTCCTCAACGCCGGCGCCATCGACCTGATCACCGCCACCATCGACGCCGGTGCCCCGGCCGACCAGGCCCGCAAGTGGTGGATGGGCGAGCTGGCCCGCCGGGCGAACGAGCAGGGCACCGAGCTGTCCGCCCTGCCGATCACCCCGGCCCAGGTCGCCCGGGTGTGCGAGCTGGTCGCCGACGGCTCCCTCAACGACAAGCTGGCCCGCCAGGTCATCGAGGGCGTCCTCGCAGGCGAGGGCGAGCCGGACGAGGTCGTGGACAAGCGCGGCCTGAAGGTCGTCTCGGACACCGGCGCGCTGAGCGCGGCCGTGGACGAGGCGATCGCCGCCAACGAGGCGATCGCGGAGAAGATCCGCGGCGGCAAGGTGGCGGCGGCGGGTGCGCTCGTCGGCGCCGTCATGAAGGCCACCCGGGGCCAGGCGGACGCCGCCCGGGTGCGCGAGCTCATCCTGGAGAAGCTGGGCGTGCAGGGCTGACACCCCTCCGGCTGCCACGGCCCGGCCCCCGCGCTCCCCGTTCGGAGCGCGGGGGCCGGGCCGTTCGCCGTGCGCGGGGCCTGTGTACGGGATCGGTGCGTGGCAGCCGTTGTGCGAGGTCAGGCCGACTTCGGGGCGGAGCCGCGGGTCCTGATCAGGACGTGTCCGGAGGAGAGGTCGATCGGGCCGCGCCCCGGATCCTGGCTGCCCTCCTCGACCCGGGTGTTCTCCAGCCGCCTGCGCTCGTCGTCGGCGTGGCGGCGCCCGGGGTTGAACAGCTCCTCGATCAGGTTGAACATCAGCTGACCTCCAGCCTCAGGATACGGTCGTCCTCCTCGGCGGGCGTACCGCGCGAGTCGGTCTCACTGGTCACCAGCCACAGCCCGTCGCCGCCGTCGGAGACGACCGTCCGCAACCGCCCGTACTCACCTTCCAGGAACGCCTGCGGCTGCGCCACCTTTTTCGCGCCGTCCAAGGGAACGCGCCACAGCCGCTCCCCCCGCAGCGACGCCATCCACACCGAACCCCTCGCGACGGCGATGCCGCTGGGAGAGGCCTCGGCGGGCTTCCACTGCGCCACGGGGTCGATGAAGCCCTCCTCGCCGGCCTCGCCCTCGACCTCGGGCCAGCCGTAGTTACCGCCGGGCCGGATCAGGTTGAGCTCGTCCCAGGTGTTCTGGCCGAACTCCGAGGCCCACAGGCGCTTTTCCGCGTCCCAGGCCAGCCCCTGGACGTTGCGGTGGCCCCAGGAGAGGACGACCGAGTCCGCCTCGGGGTTGCCGTGACCGGGAGGCTCGCCCTCCGGCGTCATGCGCAGGATCTTGCCGCCGAGCGACTCCCTGTCCTGGGCGAGGCTCTGGTCACCGGAGTCGCCGGTACCCACGTAGAGCATCCGGTCCGGGCCGAAGGCGATCCGGCCGCCGTTGTGGATCATCCCCTTGGGGATGCCGCGCAGAACCGTGCTGGGTGCACCGAGCCGGTTGCCCTCCTCCTTGTCGGCGTCGTAGAGCATGCGCACGACCCGGTTGTCGGACGCGCTGGTGAAGTAGGCGTAGATGTAGCGGTCCTCGGCGAAGTCGGGCGACACCGCGATGCCCAGCAGGCCGCCCTCGCCGCCCGGCTCGACTCCGGGCACCGAACCCAGTTCGGTGGCCTCCCCGCTCTCCGGGTCGACCAGCGAGATCGTGCCCTCGTCCCGGGAGGAGACCAGCAGACCGCCGTCGGGCAGCGGAGCCAGCCCCCAGGGGGAGTCCAGGTTCTCCGCCACGGTGCCGGTGACCTCCGCCGATCCCTCGGCGGGCGCGGCCGAGGAGTCGGGGGAGCGGGACTCGCCGGGGGAGGGGGAGGAGGTGGTGCCGGTGCGGTCCGGGGCCCCCTCACCGGACCCGCCGTCCGAACAGCCCGCCGCCAGCAGGGCGAGCCCGGCGAGGGCGGCTGCGGCCTTCCGCAGCGGCGGACGCGGACGCGGGCGCGGACGTACGGACGGAGGACGGCTTCGCGGCATCGGTGCGCCTTTCGACTACTCGATCACGGGCAGCTCTCGCCTGCGGTGCGGGTGCCGGCCGTGCACGCGGTGCACGCCGGCCGACCCGTACCCCCGACCGTACGCCGTAAAGGCGCCGGATGGTCCCGGCTCAGTCCCACGACCCCTGGGCTGCGGGCAGCGCGGCGATCTCCGCCAGGTCCCGAGGGCTCAGCCCCAGACGTGCCGCCGCCGCGTTCTCCACCGCCCAGCGCTCCTTCTTGGCGCCCGGCACCGGCACCACGTGCCGCCCCTGGGCCAGCAGCCAGGCCAGGGCCACCTGCGCGGGGGTGGCGTCACCGTGCCGGGCGGCGACGCGCCGCAGTCCGGCGACGATCGGCTGGTTGGCGGCCATCATCTCGGCCGTGAAGCGCGGGTGCCGGGCGCGTACGTCGTCGCGCTCGAAGCCGCCGCCCGGGGTGAGGGTGCCGGTCAGGAAGCCGCTGCCCAGCGGCATCGCGGCCAGGAGGCCGATGCCTCGCGCCTCGCACCACGGCAGCAGCGAGGTCAGGGCCTCGGGGGACCACACCGACAGTTCGGCCTCCACACAGCTGACCGGGAAGACCTGCTGGATCCGCTCCAGTTGCCGGAGCGTCCCGGCGTACGCGGGTGCGCTGGACCCGCGGCGCCGCTCCCGCGCGCCCACCGCGCACAGCCCCAGCGAGCGCACCTTGCCGGCCGCGACCAGTTCGGCCATCGCGCCCCAGGTCTCCTCGACGGGCACCTCCGGATCGGCGCGGTGGAGCTGGTAGAGGTCGATCACATCGGTCTGCAGCCGGCGCAGCGAGGCGTCGCAGGCGCGCTTCACATAGCCGGGGCGCCCGTTGGCGACGATGTGCTGCTCGCCGGCGAGGAGGCCGCACTTGGTGGAGACGAACACGTCCGCGCGGCGTCGCCGCAGCACCCGGCCCAGCAGCAGCTCGTTGGTGAACGGCCCGTACATGTCGGCGGTGTCCAGCAGCGTCACCCCGCGGTCGAGGGCCGCGTGCACCGTGCGCATCGAGGACTCGCCGTCCCGCTCGGACGCGGTGTAGGCCCAGCTCATCGGCATGCAGCCGAGCCCGATGGCACCCACCTCCAATGCCCCCGCACCGATTGTCCTGCGCTCCACCTGGACGTGCTCCCTCCTCGCCCCCGCGGGGTCGCCCCCGTAGGGCGCTCCCAACCTAACGGGTGCCTTCCGGCGCCTCCGCACAGCCTCCGGATAGCCTCTGGCCATGGCTTCCGCAGATGTCTGGCTGCCCATTCCGCCCGCCGAGATGGGCGGGCTGCCCGAGTCGTTCCGCTACGTCCACTGGGACGGGGAGGAGGAGTTCCCGGCGGACCCCTCGGACTGCGTCTTCTACGCCGTTCCCTATCTGAAGGGTCAGGCCGTCGCCGTACGACCGCTGGCGCACATGCCGAACGTACGTGTGGTGCAGACGCTCACCGCCGGCATCGACCACGTGGAGTCCGCCGTACCGCAACTGCCCCGGGGCACCGTGCTGTGCAACGCCCGCGGCGTCCACGACGCGAGCACCGCCGAACTGGCGCTCACCCTCGCCCTCGCCTCGCTGCGCGGCATCCCCTCTTTCGTCCGCGCCCAGGACGCAGGCCGGTGGACGCCGGGTTTTTGGCCCGCCCTCGCCGACCGGACGGCGCTGATCGTCGGCTACGGCTCCATCGGCGCCGCCATCGAGGACCGGCTGGTGCCCTTCGAACCGGGGGCGGTCCACCGGGTGGCCCGCAGCGCCCGCACCGTGCCGCGCGGTCCGGTGCACACCCTCGCCGACCTGCCCCGGCTGCTGCCCGAGGCCGACGTGGTCTTCCTGGTCACCCCGCTCACCGACACCACCCGCCACCTGGTGGACGCGGACTTCCTGGCGCGCATGAAGGACGGAGCGCTGCTGGTGAACGTCGCGCGCGGCGCCGTCGTGGACACCGGCGCGCTGCTGGCGGAGCTGGAGTCCGGGCGGCTGCTGGCGGCGCTCGACGTCACCGATCCCGAGCCGCTGCCGGCCGGTCATCCGCTGTGGAAGGCGCCCGGAACACTGATCTCACCGCACGCCGGAGGCCCGACGTCCGCGTTCCTGCCGCGTGCCAAGCGGCTGCTGCGCGCCCAGTTGAGGCGCTTCGCGGCAGGGGAGGAGCCGGAGAACGTCGTCGCCTCGGCCGGGTGACGCCCCGCCGGACGGGCCGCGCGGCCCGTCCGGCGGCGGGGGAGGGGGCGGGGCGCGAGACGGGTGGTGCAGACGCGGGCGACCGCCCGCACGGCCATCCGTACGCTCCGGATACGGGTGGCTGCGGATTGTATCGGCAATTCCTCCATCAGTCACGCTGTGTAGAAGTGCTATGTCCCTGAGTGACCATTCTGGTGTATCGTCCGATCCGGGGGCGTACCAGACCAGCGAGGGGGGACGGGCGACATGCACGGCCACCGGACGAACCACCGGACGCAACAACGGTGTTGGACACGACCCGGGCCCGGGCTCCGCGGGCCGGGGCGGGGACTGCCGCTCCCGGGGGCGGCGCGATGAGCGCCCGGGAGGCGGAGCAGCCGCGCTTCCCGCGGTTCCCCCGCACGGCCCGCCCGCACGGCGGGGCAGGGGCCGGAGAGCGGCAGGCGTTCCCGCGGCTGGTGCTCGCCGCCCTGTGCGGGGCGTACGCGCTGGGC
The DNA here is from genome assembly GCF_017114865.1 of Streptomyces verrucosisporus. GTDB lineage: Bacteria > Actinomycetota > Actinomycetes > Streptomycetales > Streptomycetaceae > Streptomyces > Streptomyces fenghuangensis. The sequence goes on from NZ_JADEYH010000043.1 coordinate 5,987, forward strand.
GCGCTGCTGGGCTGGGGATCCCCGGCGGTGGCGCTGCTCATGGGCGACTTCGGGCTGAGCGCCGCGGCCTTCGCGGCCGCGGGATCGTGTGTGCACTACGCCCGCACCCACCCGGACACGCCCTTCCGGCCCGCCTGGACGCTGTTCGGGATCTCCTCGGCGATGGCCGGGCTCGGCAACGGGATCTGGGGCTGGTACGAGGTCGTGCTAGGCGTACCCGTGCCCAGCCCCTCCGCGGCGGACTTCTGCTTCCTGCTCTTCGCACCACCGGCCATCGTCGGACTGCTGGTACTCGCCAAACGGCCGGTCTCCCGGGCCGGCTGGACGCGCCTGGTCCTGGACACCTGGCTGGTCGGAGGCTCGCTGCTGACACTCTCCTGGAGCCTGGCGCTGGACCACCCCTCGTACTGGCGGGGCGAGTCCCTCTCCCTGGTGGCCCTGTCGCTGGCCTACCCCCTGATGGACATCGTGCTGATCAGCATGGTCCTCGCGCTCCACTTCCGCCGCTCGTCCACCCACCGCTCCGCGGTCAACACCGTCATCGGGGCACTCGCGCTCACCGTGCTCTGCGACGCCCTGTTCACCTCGCCCCTGCTGCGGGAGAACTACTCCTCCGGCCAGATCCTCGACGCCGGCTGGTTCGCCGGCTCACTGCTGCTCGCGTACGCCCCCTGGGTCGGCTGCAGGGAGGGGGACGGCAGCCGGCCGGCCCCCCCGCGCGCGGCCGTCCGGCCTCCCGCGCCCGGGAACGGAGCGGTGGCCGGATCGCTGGCCGCCCTCGCCCCGTACCTGGCGGCCGCCGTCTGCACCCTGGGGATCCTCTACAACGTCCGCGACGGCGGGGCCATCGACCCGGTGGTGCTGCTGACCGGCTGCACCGTCGTACTGGCTCTGGTGGTCCGGCAGGGCATCATGCTGCTGGAGAACATCCGCCTCACCCAGGAACTGGCCCAGAAGGAGAACCACTTCAGGTCACTGGTGCAGGGGTCCAGCGACGTCATCATGATCGCCTCGCCGGTCGGGATGCTGCGCTACGTCTCCCCGGCCGCCGCCGGCGTCTACGGCCGGGAGCCGGACAAGCTGGTCGGCTCCGAGCTGGCCTCCCTCATCCACCCCGAGGACCTGGGCCGGGTCCTGCACGAGGTGCGCCGCTTCCTGGCCACCCCGCCCCGGGAGGAGGCCTCCACACGGATCGAGTGCCGCATCCGGCACGCCTCGGGCCGCTGGCTCAACATCGAGTCCACGGTCAACCGCTACCAGGGCGGCCTGATCTTCAACAGCCGCGATGTGACCGAACGGGTGCGGCTCCAGGCGCAGCTCCAGCACAACGCCTCCCACGACCCGCTGACCGACCTGCCCAACCGCTCGCTGTTCACCGAGCGGGTCCGCTTGGCGCTGGGCGGCCGGCGCCGGGGGGACGCGGGGGCGGGCCACACGGCGGTGCTCTACATCGACCTCGACGGGTTCAAGGCCGTCAACGACACCATCGGCCACCAGGCGGGGGACGAACTGCTGGTCCAGGCGGCCCGCCGGCTGCGGGAGGCCGTACGGGCCGGGGACACCGCGGCCCGGCTCGGCGGGGACGAGTTCGCCGCGCTCATCGTCGGCGACGGGAAGTGCGACCGGGCCGAGCGCGAGTACCGCGTCCTGGAGATCGCCGAACGGCTGCGCACCACCCTCTCCAGGCCCTACCGGGTCGAGGGCGGCGAGGCGCGGGTCGCCGCCTCCATCGGCGTGGCCTTCGCCGAGCCCGGGGTGACCCCGGCCGTGCTGATGCGCCATGCGGACCTGGCGATGTACCGGGCCAAGCAGGCGGGCAAGAACCGGGTCGAGCTGTACGCCTCGCAGCCGCAGGCCGAGGCCGTCCGCCGGGCGGAGCTGACCACCGACCGGCTGCGCGGAGTGCTGGCGGAGAGCGAGTTCGCACTGCTCCACCAGCCCGTGGTCGAGCTCTCCAGCGGGAAGATCGCCTCGGTCGCGGCCCAGGCCCGCAGGCGCTCCGCCCGGGGCGTGCTGTTCCCGCCGGGCGGGCCCCTGCCCGCCCCCCAGGCCCGGCCCGCACCGCCGGCGCAGTACGGCCCCCAGCCCCCGCACGGCCCCGCGGCGGACGCCCGCGGTGAGGGGGACGCGGGCCGGTGGCTGCTGCGCAGGGCCGTGGAGCAGGCCGCCGAACGGCACCAGGCGGGCTACCGCGTACCGGTGTCCGTACGGCTGGACGCGCGCCGCCTCACCGACCGTTCCACGACCCCGGCCACCGTCGAGGCGCTGCTGTCCCGGCACGGGCTGCCGCCCGACGCCCTCGTCGTCGAACTGGCCGACACAGACCCCCGCGTCTCCCTGGACGAACTGGAACTGTGGGTCACCGCACTGCGGCGCATCGGGGTCGGTATCACCCTGGACGGCTTCGGCGGCGCCCATTCCGGTCTCGCCGCGCTCCGCAGGCTCCCCGCCGACGCGCTGAGGCTGGACCGCGCGCTGGTCGACGGCGTGGTGGACTCCTCCCGAGTGCGGAAAATCACCTCCGGGCTGCTGCGGATCGCCGACGACCTCGGGATGCTCTCCGTCGCCGACGGCGTGGACCTGCCCGAACAGGCCGAGGCGCTGCGCGCGCTGGGCTGCACCCACGCCCAGGGGGCCGCCTTCTCCAAACCCCTGGACGAGCACCGGCTCAGGCGTGCCCTGGCCCGCGGGAGCTACCCTGTCGCCGGTGAGGAGCAGCACTTCCCGGGCGCCGGCCGCTCGGTGGTGGTCGCCGGTTCGCTACCCGCGCACAGGAGCGGACCGGCCGCACGCGGGCCGGTGGCGCATCCCCCGTTCCGCTCAAATAGTGAGACGTCCGTCCCACCCACTTGACACCTCAGGCGCCGCGGGAGGAAGGTCGGTGCCATGCGCACCCGACTTCTCGTAATTGGACAGCGCGTCGACTGATCCAGGGCATGCCCGCCCTGTGGACGATATCGACGCGCTCCCCTCGCTTGCCTGACGGCACGAGGGGTTTTTTGTTGCACCGGTGCCAGCGGCACTCGAGCGCGACCCACCCACAGCCACCTACAACGAGCGTCAAACCCTCAACTCTCCGAGAAGAGACAAGTGATGACCGAGCAGGCCACCGGGGCCCCCCGCCCGCAGCCGCGGGCCCGTACCGGCGGAGCGCAGCCGCAGCCCGCCACCGTCGAGCACGTCACGGGAGCCCAGTCCCTCATCCGCTCTCTCGAGGAAGTCGGCGCCGACACGGTATTCGGCATTCCGGGCGGCGCCATCCTGCCCGCCTACGACCCGATGATGGACTCCTCCCGGGTGCGCCACGTCCTCGTCCGTCACGAGCAGGGCGCCGGCCACGCCGCCACCGGCTATGCCCAGGCCACCGGCAAGGTCGGCGTCTGCATGGCCACCTCCGGTCCCGGCGCCACCAATCTGGTCACCCCGATCGCCGACGCGCACATGGACTCCGTCCCGCTGGTCGCGATCACCGGCCAGGTGGCCTCCAAGGCGATCGGCACCGACGCCTTCCAGGAAGCCGACATCTGCGGCATCACGATGCCGGTCACCAAGCACAACTACCTGGTCACCGACCCGGCCGAGATCCCGAGGGTGATCGCCGAGGCGTTCCACATCGCCTCCACCGGCCGGCCCGGCCCGGTCCTGGTGGACATCGCCAAGGACGCCCTGCAGGCGCGGACGACGTTCTCCTGGCCCCCCGCCACCGACCTGCCCGGCTACCGCCCGGTGACCAAGCCCCACGCCAAGCAGATCCGCGAGGCCGCCCGGCTGATCACCGAGGCCGCCCGCCCGGTGCTGTACGTGGGCGGCGGCGTCCTGAAGGCCGGGGCCACCACCGAGCTGAAGGTGCTGGCCGAGCTGACCGGCGCTCCGGTGACCACCACCCTGATGGCGCTGGGCGCCTTCCCCGACAGCCACCCTCAGCACCTGGGCATGCCCGGTATGCACGGCACCGTCGCGGCCGTCACCGCCCTGCAGAAGGCCGATCTGATCGTCGCGCTCGGCGCCCGCTTCGACGACCGCGTCACCGGCAGACTGGACTCCTTCGCGCCGTACGCGAAGGTCGTGCACGCCGACATCGACCCCGCCGAGATCGGCAAGAACCGCACCGCCGACGTCCCGATCGTCGGTGACGCCCGCGAGGTCATCGCCGATCTGGTCGTGGCCGTCCGTGCCGAGCACGAGGCGGGCAACACCGGCGACCACACCGAGTGGTGGCAGCAGCTCGACCGCTGGCGCGAGACGTACCCGCTGGGTTACGACCACCCCGAGGACGGCTCCCTGGCCCCGCAACAGGTCATCGAGCGCATCGGCGCACTGGCCCCCGAGGGCACGGTCTTCGCCGCCGGTGTGGGCCAGCACCAGATGTGGGCCGCCCACTTCGTCAAGTACGAGAAGCCCGCCACCTGGCTGAACTCCGGAGGCCTGGGCACCATGGGCTACGCCGTCCCGGCCGCGCTGGGCGCCAAGGCCGGCGTCCCGGACCGTACCGTCTGGGCGATCGACGGCGACGGCTGCTTCCAGATGACCAACCAGGAGCTGGTGACCGCCGCGCTCAACGGCATCCCGATCAAGGTCGCGATCATCAACAACGGCGCCCTGGGAATGGTCCGCCAGTGGCAGACCCTCTTCTACAACCAGCGCTACTCCAACACCGTGCTGCACAGCGGCCCGGACGCCGCCAGCCCCGAGAACAGGGGCACCCGCGTCCCGGACTTCGTGAAGCTGGCGGAGGCCATGGGCTGCGTCGGCATCCGCTGCGAGGACCCCGCGCAGCTCGACGCGGTGATCGAGAAGGCCAACTCCATCAACGACCGCCCCGTGGTCGTGGACTTCATCGTCCACGAGGACGCGATGGTCTGGCCGATGGTCGCGGCCGGCACCTCCAACGACGAGGTCATGGCGGCGCGCGGCGTCCGCCCCGACTTCGGCGACGGCGACGACTGAGTCCCGGACGACCGAGTCCCAGAGGAATCCGAGGAACGGAACACCACATCCGATGTCCAAACACACGCTCTCCGTCCTGGTGGAGAACACCCCGGGCATCCTCGCCCGGATCGCCGCCCTGTTCTCCCGTCGCGGTTTCAACATCGACTCGCTCGCCGTAGGCGTCACCGAGCACCCCGACATCTCCCGCATCACCATCGTGGTGAACGTCGAGGAGCTCCCGCTGGAGCAGGTGACCAAGCAGCTCAACAAGCTCGTCAGCGTGCTGAAGATCGTCGAACTGGAGCCGGGGTCCGCGGTCCAGCGCGAACTCGTCCTGGTGAAGGTCCGCGCCGACAACGAGACCCGTTCGCAGATCGTCGAGATCGTCCAGCTCTTCCGCGCCAAGACCGTCGACGTCTCCCCGGAGGCCGTCACCATCGAGGCGACCGGCAGCAGCGACAAGCTGGAGGCCATGCTCAAGATGCTGGAGCAGTTCGGCATCAAGGAGCTGGTCCAGTCCGGCACGATCGCGATCGGCCGCGGAGCGAGGTCGATCACCGACCGTTCGCTGCGCGCGCTCGACCGGACCGCATAGCGAGACCCCATCCCGTCCCCGCCCGCACCGGCATACGGTGACTCCGGCGGCGGCTGCGCGGACGGGCCCCGCACCCCCGACCCGTACGGCGAGACCGCCGGTGCGGCAGGAACAACAAGGAGATATCCCAAGTGGCCGAGCTGTTCTACGACGACGACGCCGACCTGTCCATCATCCAGGGCCGCAAGGTCGCGGTCCTCGGCTACGGCAGCCAGGGCCACGCCCACGCCCTGTCCCTGCGCGACTCGGGCGTCGACGTCCGCGTCGGTCTCCCCGAGGGCTCCAAGTCCCGGGCCAAGGCCGAGGAGCAGGGGCTGCGCGTGGTCACCCCGGCGGAGGCCTCCGCCGAGGCCGACGTGATCATGGTCCTGGTGCCGGACCCGATCCAGGCCAAGGTCTACGAGGAGTCCATCGCCCCGAACCTCAAGGACGGCGACGCCCTCTTCTTCGGCCACGGCTTCAACATCCGCTTCGGCTTCATCAAGCCCCCGGCCGGCGTGGACGTGTGCATGGTCGCACCCAAGGGTCCGGGCCACCTGGTCCGCCGCCAGTTCGAGGAGGGCCGCGGCGTTCCCTGCATCGCGGCCGTCGAGCAGGACGCCACCGGCAGCGCCTTCCAGCTGGCCCTGTCCTACGCCAAGGGCATCGGCGGCACCCGCGCCGGCGTCATCAGGACCACCTTCACCGAGGAGACCGAGACCGACCTGTTCGGTGAGCAGGCCGTGCTGTGCGGCGGCGCCTCGGCCCTGGTCAAGGCGGGCTTCGAGACCCTGGTCGAGGCCGGCTACCAGCCCGAGATCGCGTACTTCGAGTGCCTCCACGAGCTGAAGCTGATCGTGGACCTGATGTACGAGGGCGGCCTGGGGAAGATGCGCTGGTCGGTCTCCGAGACCGCCGAGTGGGGCGACTACGTCACCGGCCCGCGGATCATCAACGAGAACACCAAGGCCGAGATGAAGAAGGTCCTGGCCGATATCCAGGACGGCACCTTCGCCAGGAACTGGATGGCCGAGTACAACGCCGGTCTGCCCAAGTACAACGAGTACAAGAAGGCCGACGGCGACCACCTGCTGGAGACCACCGGCCGTGAGCTGCGCAAGCTCATGAGCTGGGTCGACGACGAGAACTGAGCGGACCGCCGGGCCGTCGCGGACGGCCCGGCGCCGCCCGACCCGCCCGCAGGTGGACGCCGCGGCCCGCCGACGGGGCGGAGCGGCCCCGGTGACCGGCCACCGGGGCTGCCCCTCCGCCGATACACTGCACACACAAGCGCGTCACAGGCTCACAGCGTCGTGCGTCTCCACGCGGCTGCCCACCTCCACCGCCCTCGGCCGTCGGGACGCGGCCGCCGGCACGGACCAGTGAGGACTGAAGACCGAAGTGAGCAAACCCGTAGTACTCATCGCCGAAGAACTCTCCCCGGCCACGGTCGACGCCCTCGGCCCGGACTTCGAGATCCGGCACTGCAACGGAGCCGACCGAGCCGAGCTCCTGACCGCCATCGCCGACGTCGACGCGATCCTGGTGCGCAGCGCCACCAAGGTCGACGCCGAGGCCATCGCCGCGGCCCGGCGGCTGAAGGTCGTCGCCCGTGCGGGAGTCGGCCTGGACAACGTCGACGTCTCCGCCGCCACCAAGGCCGGTGTGATGGTCGTCAACGCGCCGACCTCCAACATCGTCACAGCGGCCGAGCTGGCCTGCGGTCTGATCGTCGCCACCGCCCGCAACATCCCGCAGGCCAACACCGCCCTGAAGAACGGCGAGTGGAAGCGCAGCAAGTACACCGGCGTGGAGCTGTCGGAGAAGACCCTCGGTGTCGTCGGCCTCGGCCGCATCGGCGTCCTGGTCGCCCAGCGGATGTCCGCCTTCGGCATGCGGGTCGTCGCCTACGACCCCTATGTGCAGCCCGCCCGGGCCGCGCAGATGGGCGTCAAGCTGCTCTCCCTGGACGAGTTGCTGGAGACCTCCGACTTCATCACCGTCCACCTGCCCAAGACCCCCGAGACGCTGGGTCTGATCGGCGACGAGGCGCTCCACAAGGTCAAGCCGGACGTGCGGATCGTCAACGCCGCGCGCGGCGGCATCGTGGACGAGGCGGCGCTGCTGTCGGCCCTGAAGGAGGGCCGGGTCGCGGGTGCGGGCCTGGACGTGTACGCCACCGAGCCGTGCACCGACTCCCCGCTGTTCGCCTTCGACAACGTGGTGTGCACCCCGCACCTGGGCGCCTCCACCGGCGAGGCCCAGGAGAAGGCGGGCATCGCGGTCGCCCGCTCGGTGCGGCTGGCGCTCGCCGGCGAGCTGGTCCCGGACGCGGTCAACGTCCAGGGCGGCGTGATCGCCGAGGACGTGCGGCCCGGACTGCCGCTGGCCGAGCGGCTGGGCCGGATCTTCACCGCGCTGGCGGGCGAGGTCGCGGTCCGGCTCGACGTGGAGGTCTACGGCGAGATCACCCAGCACGACGTGAAGGTGCTCGAACTCTCCGCGCTCAAGGGCGTCTTCGAGGATGTCGTCGACGAGACGGTCAGCTACGTCAACGCGCCGCTGTTCGCGCAGGAGCGCGGGGTGGAGGTCCGGCTGACCACCAGCTCGGAGTCCCCGGAGCACCGCAACGTGGTGACCGTGCGCGGCACCCTGGCAGACGGCCAGGAGGTCTCGGTCTCGGGCACCCTCTCCGGACCCAAGCACGTCCAGAAGATCGTCGCCGTCGGCGAGTACGACGTCGACCTGGCACTGGCCGAGCACATGGCCTTTCTGCGGTACGCCGACCGTCCCGGTGTGGTCGGCACCGTCGGCCGCGTCCTGGGCGAGGCCGGCATCAACATCGCCGGCATGCAGGTCTCCCGCGCCGAGGAGGGCGGTGAGGCACTGGTCGCCCTCACCGTGGACGGCCCCATCCCGGCTCTGGTGATGGCCGAGATGGCTCAGGAGGTCGGTGCCACCTCGGCGCGCAACGTCAACCTGGAGGACTGATCGAGGATCCTTCCTCCGAGTGAACTCCGGGGAGGGATCCGGAGACCGTCACGGCCCCGGCGCGGACGTCCGCGCCGGGGCCGCGGCGTTCCGCCGAACCGACCGGCCGCAGCGGGCGTCCGCCGCGGAGGCGATCTCTTCAGCCCCTCAGCAGCCGGGCCGTCTTCAGCGCCATGTGCAGCAGCAGCCGGTCCTCGCCGTCGTCCAGGTCGAGGCCGGTGAGCTGCTCCACCCGCGACAGCCGGTAGTACAGCGTCTGCCGGTGGACGCCCAGCAGCGCCGCGGTGCGGCCCGCCTGGCCCGCGCAGTCCAGGAACGCCTCGGCGGTGCGGGCCATCTCCCGGTGGCCGGGCTCCAGCAGCGCCCGCACCGACGGGTCCGGCACACCGGCCGCCGGCGAGCCGGAGGGGCGAGCGGTGAAGGCCAGCAGCCGGTACGGCCCGATCCGGTCCCACCGCGCAACCGGCCCGAACCTGCTCTCCGCCCGCGCCGCCCGCGCCGCGGCCAGCGCCTGCCACCAGGCACCGGGCACCGGGCCCAGCCCCGTGCAGGGCTCGCCGATTCCCGCCGCCGCCCCGGCGCGCGGCGAGCGCAGCAGCCGTTCGGCGGCCGTGCGGGCCGGATCGAGGGTTGCGGTGGTGCGCAGTCGCACCAGCACGGCCAGCCCCTCCGTCCCCGGCACCGCGCACACCGCGACCGTGCCGGGGACTCCGGGCGCCGCCGCCGACCGGCCCCCCGCGCCCTCCTCCCACGGCACCACGGCCACCACCGCCAGCGGCCCCGCCGCCACCGGCCCCAGCTCCCCGGCGAGTTCCGCCTCCGCGAGATCCACGGCCGCCCGGTGCCCCGGCGCCGCGGTGAGCAGGGCGCACAGCAGCTCGCCCCGGCGCGCACCCGCCCGGGACTCGTCGGCCAGCAGCGAGCCGATGCGGCGCGCGACGGCCCGTACGTCCGCCAGCCGGGGGTCGGTCAGCTCCAGCGCACCGTCGTCCAGCAGCCAGATGTAGCCCAGCACCACCCCGCCGTGCCGCACCGGCACGCAGATCCGGCCCCGCAGCACCCCGGCCGACGGGTCCGGCGGAATCCGTACGGGCTCCACCGCCCGGGTGATGCCGAAACTCTCGAACCACGCCCGCACCCGTGCGGTGGAGCGGCGCCGGAGGATCGAGCGGGTGCGCACCGGGTCCATCAGGAAGGCGCCGTCCTCCCCGTCCTCCTCGTCGCCCTCCCCCTCGTGGGCTCCGAAGGCGATCAGCCCGAAATCGCGGTTCTCCAGTGTCGCGGGAGTGCCGAGGAGGGCGGTCACCTCGTCGATCAGCACCTGGTAGTCCTCGCGCACCGTCTCGCGCCGCCTTTCGCACACCGCCCGCGGCGCTCCCGCGGACACCACCATTGTCATACATATGTCTGAGATCCGGGCCACGGAAGCGTGACAGCTGTCGATGGCGGGAAAGCGGAGCGATCCTTAGTTTCGACGGTGGCTCACAAGCCGCTCGAACACCGTCGGAGAACCACCCGTGGAGGTGCCCCGTGCTGGGTCCCGTGCTCCTCGCGGCCGCGCGCAGCGACAGCATCCGCCGCGTCGTCTCGGCCGCACCGGTCACCCGCCCCGTGGTGGACCGCTTCGTCGCCGGAGAGCGCCTCGGCCAGGCCATGGAGACCGTCGGCTCCCTGACCGGCCGGGGCCTGGAGGTCACCCTCGACCACCTGGGCGAGGACGTCACCGACCGCACCGAGGCCCTGCGCGCCCGCGACGCCTACCTGGCCCTGGCCGAGGCGCTGCGGGAGGCCGGCCTGGGAGCGCGGGCCGAGATGTCTGTGAAGCTCTCCGCCTTCGGGCAGGCCCTTCCGGGAGGCGACGACATCGCCTGTGAGGGCGCGCTGCGGGTCGTGGAGGCAGCCGCCGAGGCGGGCACCACCGTCACCCTGGACATGGAGGACCACACCACGGTCGACTCCACGCTGGCCATCCTGGCGAAGCTGCGCGAACGCTTCCCCACCACGGGCGCGGTGCTCCAGTCCTACCTGTACCGCACCGAGGACGACTGCCGCGCCCTGGCCGGCGAGGGCTCCCGCGTCCGGCTGGTCAAGGGCGCCTACAAGGAGCCCGCGTCCGTCGCCCTCCAGGACAAGCGCGAGGTGGACCGGGCGTACGTGCGCTGCCTGCGGATCCTGATGGCGGGCGATGGCTACCCCATGATCGGCTCCCACGACCCGCGGATGGTGGCCATCGCCCAGGAGCTGGCCCGCCGAGCCGGCCGCAAGCCGGACGAGTACGAGTTCCAGATGCTGTACGGCATCCGCACCGCCGAGCAGGACCGGCTGGCCGCCGCCGGCCACCGGATGCGCGTGTACGTCCCGTACGGCACCGACTGGTACGGGTACTTCATGCGGCGCCTGGCCGAGCGCCCCGCCAACCTGGCGTTCTTCCTGCGCTCGCTGGCCACCAGAGGCTGAGGCCGGGCGGGCCGTGTCCGCACACGGCCCCGTGACGTACGACGACAGATCCGAACCCTCGAAGGAGACACGGCTCATGGACGCTGTGACCCAGGTCCCCACGCCGGTGAACGAGCCGGTGCACACCTACGCACCCGGCACGCCGGAGCGCGCCCGTCTCGAAACCAGGCTCAAGGAGCTGGCCGAGAACCCGATCGACCTGACGATGACCATCGGCGGGAAGCGGCGCCTCGGCGGCGGCGAACGCTTCGACGTCGTACAGCCCCACAACCACAAGGCGGTGCTGGGCACCGCCGCGCACGCCACCCGGCAGGACGCGCGGGAGGCCGTCGACGCGGCGCTGGCCGCCGCCCCGATGTGGCGCTCGCTCTCCTTCGACGACCGCGCCGCGGTCTTCCTGCGGGCCGCCGAACTGCTGGCCGGCCCCTGGCGCGAGACGATGGCCGCCTCCACCATGCTCGGCCAGTCCAAGACGGCGCAGCAGGCGGAGATCGACACCCCCTGCGAACTGATCGACTTCTGGCGCTTCAACGTCCACTACGCCCGCCAGATCCTCGCCGAGCAGCCGGTCGCCAACTCCCCGGGCGTGTGGAACCGCATGGACCACCGCCCGCTGGAGGGTTTCGTCTACGCGATCACGCCCTTCAACTTCACCGCCATCGCGGGCAACCTCCCCACCGCGCCGGCGCTGATGGGCAACACGGTCGTCTGGAAGCCGTCCCCGACCCAGACCCACGCCGCCGTGCTGCTGATGCGCCTGCTGGAGGAGGCGGGGCTGCCGGACGGCGTCATCAACCTGCTGACCGGCGACGGCAAGGAGGTCTCGGAGGTGGCGCTGACCCACCCCGACCTCGCCGGAATCCACTTCACCGGCTCGACGAAGACCTTCCAGTACCTGTGGAAGACGGTCGGGAACAACATCGAGAACTACCGGACCTACCCGCGCCTGGTCGGCGAGACCGGCGGCAAGGACTTCGTCGTCGCCCACCCCTCGGCCGACCCGGCGGTGCTGAGGACCGCGCTGACCCGCGGCGCCTTCGAGTACCAGGGCCAGAAGTGCTCGGCCGCCTCGCGCGCCTACGTGCCGCGCTCCATCTGGGAGAGCGGCTTCAAGGAGGAGTTCACGGCCGAGGTCGACGGCCTGGCCATGGGCGACGTCACCGACCTGTCGAACTTCATGGGCGCCGTCATCGACGAGCGCGCCTTCGCCAAGAACAAGGCCGCCATCGAGCGTGCCGAGTCCGACCCGGCCTGCGAGATCGTCGCCGGCGGGAGCTGTGACGACAGCGTCGGCTACTTCGTCCGCCCGACCGTCATCACCTGCACCGATCCGGCCGGCGAGGTCTTCCGGCAGGAGTACTTCGGCCCGGTCCTGGCCGTCCACGTCTACGAGGACGCGGAGTACGAGGCGGTGCTGGAGCAGATGGAGTCGGTCGCCCCCTACGGCCTGACCGGCTGCGTCATCGCCCAGGACCGCGCCGCCGCCGCGCACGCCTGCGAGAAGCTGCGCTACGCCGCCGGCAACTTCTACATCAACGACAAGCCCACCGGCGCCGTCGTCGGCCAGCAGCCCTTCGGCGGCGGCCGGGCCTCGGGCACCAACGACAAGGCGGGCTCCAAGCAGAACCTGCTGCGCTGGACGTCCACCCGCTCCATCAAGGAGAACCTGATCCCGCCGACCGACTACCGCTACCCCCACATGGGCTGACCTCCCCCGGCGGTCCGTGAAGCGGCCCGTGACCAGCCCGTGAACGGTGCCCCCGCCCGGATCCGTCCGGACGGGGGCACCGTCGCGTGCGCGGGGCCGGGCGGTGTCGGGCGGCGTCAGGCGCCGCGGCGTGGGCCGGTGATCGCCTCCCCGATCACGAAGCCCTTCGCCGCGCCGTCGGGGATCGCCACCTCCGTCCCGTACGGGACACGGGTCTCGGCGGCGTAGACGGCCTCGCCGGGGGAGGGGGGGTCAGCACGGTGACGGTGCCGTGGCCGTCGTGGTCGTCGATCAGTACGTACACCGGCACCCCCGCACGGGCGTACGCGCGGCGCTTGTGGACCCGGTCGCGCTCGATCGAGTGGTGCCCGGGGGAGACCACCTCGACGACCATCTCCACACAGGACGCCTTCAGTCCTGGCCCGTCCTCGGTGACGTGCTCGGTGTCGTCCTCGGGGGCGACGAACAAGTCGGGGAGATGGGCCGTCAGCTCGTGGATGACGTTCATGTCCTGGTAGGCCACATGGTCGCCTCCGTCGAGGAACCTCTCGAGGGCGCGGCGCAGGCGGTTGACGGTCTGACCGTGGCAGTGGCGGCCGGTGGGAGACACTTCGATGGACCCCTCGACGATCTCGGCGTGAAAGCCCTCGGGGAGTTCCAGGGTTTTCCACGCCTGCCACAGGGCCTCGTCCAGGTCGGCCCGGGGCGGGGCCTGTGGGTCTCCGCGCGGCTCCGGGTCCCGCTCGGTCCCGTCGACCCCGGTGACCTCGGGCGCCTCGTGCGTGAGAGCGGTCATGGCGTAGCACCTCCTCCTTGAAGGATGGGCGGGCTCTTCGTCGCGGTACAGCGCGTACGGCGGTACCGGTGCGACGTCGGTGACGCCAGCGACGCTGGAGATCTTCCGCCCGCCCTCGCCCGCAATGGCCCGTTCCTCACCCGAACGAGTGAAGTACGCGGTGTCACCGCGGCAGAACCGCAGGTCGGAGAAGGTCTCGTCTCAGATAGTAGGAAGGCCAACTAATCGGCGGGACATTACAGCTTTCAGCCCTTACTTTGGTAGGAGCCGAACGTCTCGCTCCATCAGCGAACGGCGGATGAGGCGCCGTGCCCGTCGCAGGTGACCCCTGCCGCACCGGCCGCCCCCGCCCTTACGGCGCGCTCGGGAATCCCCCTCTTTCCACCCTCCGGTTCTTCCGTTCCCTCAGGGAGTTCGCCATGGACGCGACCGCACGCCGCCGCCCCCGCCACACCGCCCGCGACCACCACGACAACACCGACCGCCGCAACGCGGCCGCGGCCCTCCAGCGGGCGCTGGACCGCCGGGACAACGGCGGCGCCACCGGCCACTGAGGCCGGCCCCCGCCGCCCGTCCGGGCCGCACCGCCGTACAAGCCGTCGCCGGGGTCGAGAGTCCCGGCCGCCGCTTGTACGGCGCCGCAGCGGCGCTCGTACGGCAGTGGAGCGCCCGGTCCGCATCGCGGACAGCGCGTGTCATCCCCTGGGACGAGCGGTATGGTCCCTCCCATGTCTCGCAGCATCGACCTCGCAGTGATCCCCGGTGACGGCATCGGCCGGGAAGTCGTGGCCCAGGGCCTGAAGGTCCTGTCCGCGGTCCTTCCGCAGGACGCGAAGCTGCGGACACGGGAGTACGACCTCGGCGCGAAGCGCTGGCACGCCACGGGGGAGACCCTCCCGGACGCGGAACTGGAGCGGCTCAAGGGCCACGACGCCATCCTGCTCGGCGCGATCGGCGACCCCTCGGTCCCCTCCGGGGTGCTGGAGCGCGGGCTGCTGCTCAAGCTGCGCTTCGCCTTCGACCACTACGTCAACCTGCGCCCCTCCAAGCTCTTCCCGAACACCGCGACCCCGCTCGCGGGCCGCCCCGACATCGACTTCGTCGTCGTCAGGGAGGGCACCGAGGGCCCGTACACCGGCAACGGCGGCTCCCTGCGCACCGGCACCCCGGCCGAGGTCGCCACCGAGGTCAGTGTGAACACCGCCTACGGCGTGGAGCGCGTGGTGCGGGACGCCTACGAGCGGGCCAAGGCCCGGCCGCGCCGGAAGCTCACGCTGGTCCACAAGAACAACGTCCTGGTGCACGCCGGCCACCTGTGGAAGAACATCTTCGACCGGATCGGCGAGGAGTACCCCGAGGTCACCACCGACTACCTGCACGTGGACGCCGCGACGATCTTCTTCGTCACCCAGCCCGAGCGCTTCGACGTGATCGTCACCGACAACCTCTTCGGCGACATCCTCACCGACCTCGCCGCCGCCGTCACCGGCGGCATCGGACTGGCCGCCTCCGGGAACATCAACCCCACCGGCGCCTTCCCGTCGATGTTCGAGCCGGTCCACGGCTCCGCGCCCGACATCGCCGGCACCGGCAAGGCCGACCCCACCGCGACGATCCTCTCCGTCGCGCTGATGCTGCGGCACCTGGGCCTCGACCCCGAGGCGGCCCGCATCGAGGACGCGGTCTCGGCCGACCTCGCCGAGCGCTCCGCGTCCCGCACCACCGACGAGATCGGCGACGCCCTCGCGGCGCGAGTAGCCGGCTGACGCCCGGCCGTACGCTCCGTCCGGCCGGGCCGCAGGCGCCCGGCCGCTGGGCTACTCGGCGGTTGGGTGCGAACATCTACCACCAGGACCGCCCACCCGTGACCCCATGCGGTCTGCCGCCCCCGATAATCGGACACGGGGCCGCTGTACGCAGGGAAGCTCGGACGTCCTAGTACCGACCGGGGCGACGGGAGCGCGGTCCACCACGACACCCAGTGAAGGACGCGCTCACCATGACGACGCCCCGTATCGAATTCGACCTCAAGCCCTCCGCGCAGCTGCTGTCCGCCGCGGAGCGCGAGGCGGTGCTCGCCGACCCGGGTTTCGGCCGGCACTTCACCGACCACATGGTCACCATCCGGTGGACCGAGGGCCGCGGCTGGCACGACGCGCAGCTCCAGCCGTACGCCCCGTTCCAGATGGACCCGGCGAACATGACGCTGCACTACGCCCAGACGATCTTCGAGGGGCTCAAGGCGTACCGCCAGCCCGACGGCTCGGTCGCCGTCTTCCGCCCCGATGCCAACGCCCGGCGGTTCCAGCGCTCCGCGCGCCGGCTGGCGATGCCGGAGCTGCCGGTGGAGACCTTCGTCGAGGCGTGCGACCTGCTGGTGCAGCAGGACAGGGCCTGGGTGCCCGGCAAGGGCGAGCAGTCGCTGTACCTGCGCCCCTTCATGTTCGCCGCGGAGGTCGGACTCGGGGTCAAGCCCGCGAACGAGTACCTGTTCGTGGTGATCGCCTCGCCCGCGGGCGCCTACTTCCCGCGGGGTGTCAAGCCCGTCTCGGTCTGGCTGTCGCAGGAGTACGTGCGCGCCGCCCCCGGCGGCACGGGCGAGGCCAAGACCGGCGGCAACTACGCGGCCTCCCTCGTCGCCCAGGCCGAGGCCGCCGAGCACGGCTGTGACCAGGTGGTCTGGCTGGACGCCGGCGAGCGCCGCTGGATCGAGGAGATGGGCGGCATGAACCTGTACTTCGTGAAGGGGTCGGGCAAGGACGCCACCATCGTCACGCCAAGGCTGACCGGCACCCTGCTGCCGGGCATCACCCGCGACTCCCTGCTGACGATCGCCTCCGACCTGGGCTACCGCACCGAGGAGGCACGCATCTGCGTCGAGGACTGGCGCGAGGGCAACGCCGACGGCTCGATCACCGAGGTCTTCGCCTGCGGCACCGCGGCCGTCATCACCCCGGTCGGCACGGTGAAGTCCGCCGCCGGGAACTGGACGGTGGGTGACGGGGAGCCGGGCGAGATCACGATGGAGCTGCGCGAGGCGCTGCTGGCGGTCCAGACCGGCCGCGCGCAGGACACGCACGGCTGGATGCACAAGCTGGCCTGAGTCCGGCCCGGCGGTGGCGTGGGGACCGAGAGCGTCCCGGTCCTCGCGCCCCGCCGCTCCCCGTCCCGCCCCGCCGTCCGCCTCCGCGGACCGCGGCGACCACATCGTGAGACCGTCCGATCCGCGGAGCGGATCCGTGCCAGACTGTGGCCGTGCCTCACCTCGCCATGATTATCGGCAGCAGGCGCGCCGGTCCGCAGTGACCGCCTACGCACACACCCGGTGCGGTGGCGGACACCGTGTCCCAGACCCGCGCGCAGACCTCTCGCACCCGCGAGGGGTCTTTTCGTTTTCCGGCACCACCCGGCCGGAACGAGGGCGTGAGGGATGATGGGGACAAGTAGGGCCAAGCATTCCGGACCTACATCCATCGACAGGAGCCAGACCAGCATGACCGACGCCGCGGCCTCCCGGCAGCCGGGGGACGCGTCCCTCGGCGACGCGTTCCACGTCTTCGACACCACGCTCCGCGACGGGGCACAGCGGGAGGGGATCAACCTCTCCCTCGCGGACAAGCTGACCATCGCCCGCCACCTGGACGACTTCGGTGTCGGCTTCATCGAGGGCGGCTGGCCCGGTGCCAACCCCCGGGACACCGAGTTCTTCCGGCGAGCCCGTGAGGAGATCGACTTCCGCCACGCCCGGCTCGTCGCGTTCGGCGCCACCCGCAGGGCGGGCGTCGCAGCCGCCGACGACCCGCAGGTGCGGGCGCTGGTCGACTCGCGGGCGCCGGTGGTCACCATCGTCGCCAAGGCGCACGACCGCCATGTCGAGCTGGCGCTGCGCACCACGCTGGAGGAGAACCTGGCGATGGTCCGCGACACGGTTGAGCACCTGCGGGAGCAGGGCCGGCGGGTCTTCGTCGACTGCGAGCACTTCTTCGACGGTTACCAGGCCAATCCCGAGTACGCCAAGCGCGTGGTGCGCACCGCGTACGAGGCCGGCGCCGACGTGGTCGTGCTGTGCGACACCAACGGCGGCATGCTCCCCGCCCAGATCCAGGCCGTGGTGCGGACGGTGCACACCGACACCGGCGCGCGTCTGGGCATCCACGCCCAGGACGACACCGGCTGCGCGGTCGCCAACACCCTGGCCGCCGTGGACGCCGGCGCCACCCACGTGCAGTGCACCGCCAACGGATACGGCGAGCGCGTGGGCAACGCCAACCTCTTCTCGGTGGTCGCCGCCCTCCAGCTCAAGTACGGCATGAAGGTCCTGCCCGAGGGCGCGCTGCGCGAGATGACGCGGATCTCCCACGCCATCGCCGAGGTCGTCAACCTCACGCCCTCCACCCACCAGCCGTACGTGGGCGTCTCCGCGTTCGCCCACAAGGCCGGACTGCACGCCTCCGCCATCAAGGTGGATCCCGACCTCTACCAGCACATCGACCCCGAACTGGTCGGCAACCGCCTGCGGATGCTGGTCTCCGACATGGCCGGCCGGGCCTCCATCGAGCTCAAGGGCCAGGAGCTGGGGATCGATCTGAGCGGTGACCGCGAGCTGGTCGGCCGGATCGTGGAGCGCGTCAAGGAGCGTGAACTGCGCGGTTACAGCTACGAGGCCGCCGACGCGTCCTTCGAACTGCTGCTGCGGGAGGAACTGCTGCGGGGCGGGGCGGCGCAGGAGCGGCCCCGGAGCTTCTTCACCACCGAGTCCTGGCGCACCATCGTGGAGAACCGCCCCGACGGCTCCCACGCCAACGAGGCGACCGTGAAGCTGTGGGCCAAGGGCGAGCGCATCGTCTCCACCGCCGAGGGGAACGGCCCCGTCAACGCTCTGGACCGGGCGCTGCGGCTGGCGCTGGAGCGGATCTACCCCGAGCTCGCCCAGATGGAGCTGGTGGACTACAAGGTCCGCATCCTGGCGGGCACCCACGGCACGGAGTCCACCACACGGGTGCTGGTGTCCACCGGGGACGGCGGGGGCGAGTGGTCCACCGTCGGAGTGGCCGACAACGTCATCGCCGCCTCCTGGCAGGCCCTCGTCGACGCCTATACCTACGGTCTGCTGCGCGCCGGCGTCGAGCCCCAGGGCTGACCGGCCGTCACGACACGCCCACCCAGGCCTGAACGCCTCCCCGGGCGCGGACTGTGGGAATCCCACAGTCCGCGCCCGGGGAAACTGGGGATCCTCCCTGGTGTAGGGGCGTCAGAGGCATGGTTCTGTCCAGCGTGGCCATGAATCGCGGGCTGAGACTGTACGAATCCGACGACGGCGAACAGCGTGGCGGTTTCGTAGGGTCTGAACATGACCGATCTGTCCCAGACGCCGCTCGCGGCGAGTGACGCCCGTGGCCGTGTGGCGGAGTTGCACGCCATCCGTGAGCAGGTTCGGCGCGGTCCGAGCGAGCGGGCCACCGAGGCCCAGCACGCCAAGGGCAAGCTGACCGCGCGCGAGCGGATCGAACTGCTGCTGGACGAGGGATCGTTCCAGGAAGTGGAGCCGCTGCGCCGCCACCGCGCCACCGGCTTCGGCCTGGAGGACAGGAAGCCGTACACCGACGGGGTGATCACCGGCTGGGGGACGGTCGAGGGCCGGACCGTCTTCGTCTACGCACATGACTTCCGGATCTTCGGCGGGGCGCTGGGCGAGGCCCACGCCGCCAAGATCCACAAGATCATGGACATGGCCATCGCGGCCGGTGCGCCGCTGGTGTCCCTCAACGACGGGGCCGGCGCGCGCATCCAGGAGGGCGTGGTGGCCCTGGCCGGCTACGGCGGCATCTTCCAGCGCAACACCAAGGCCTCCGGCGTCATCCCACAGATCTCGGTGATGCTGGGCCCGTGCGCGGGCGGGGCGGCCTACTCCCCGGCGCTGACCGACTTCGTGTTCATGGTCCGCGACACCTCGCAGATGTTCATCACCGGACCCGACGTGGTCAAGGCGGTCACCGGCGCGCAGGTGAGCCAGAACGGGCTGGGCGGGGCGGACGTGCACGCGTCGACCTCCGGCGTGGCGCACTTCGCCTACGACGACGAGACCACCTGCCTGGAGGAGGTCCGCTACCTGCTGTCGCTGCTGCCGTCCAACAACCGGGAGAACCCGCCGCGCACCGAGTGCGCCGACCCGGCCGACCGGCGCGGCGAGGTATTGTACGACCTGGTGCCGGCCGACGGCAACCGTCCCTACGACATGCGCGCGGTGATCGAGGAGATCGTCGACGACGGCGAGATGCTGGAGGTCCACGAGCGCTGGGCCACCAACATCATCTGCGCGCTGGCCCGGATGGACGGGCAGGTGGTGGGGATCGTCGCCAACCAGCCCCAGCAGCTCGCCGGCGTGCTGGACATCCACGCCTCCGAGAAGGCCGCCCGCTTCGTGCAGATGTGCGATGCGTTCAACATCCCCATCCTCACCCTGCTGGACGTGCCCGGCTTCCTGCCCGGGGTGGACCAGGAGCACGGCGGGATCATCCGGCACGGCGCCAAGCTGCTGTACGCGTACTGCAACGCCACCGTGCCGCGGATCTCGCTGGTGCTGCGCAAGGCCTACGGCGGCGCGTACATCGTCATGGACTCCCAGTCCATCGGAGCCGACCTGACCTACGCCTGGCCGACCAACGAGATCGCGGTGATGGGAGCCGAGGGCGCGGCGGGCGTGATCTTCCGGCGGCGGATCGCCGCCTCCGACGACCCCGAGGCCACCCGGACGGAGCTGGTCAAGGAGTACAGGTCCGAGCTGATGCACCCCTACTACGCGGCCGAACGCGGCCTGGTCGACGACGTCATCGACCCCGCCGAGACGCGCTCCGTCCTCATCGGCGCCCTGGCAATGCTCCGCACCAAGCACGCCGACCTGCCCGCACGCAAGCACGGCAACCCGCCCCAGTGACATCTGTGAGGACCAGTCCTGTGAACACTTCCGCCACCGCTACAGCCACAGCCGTCGCCGATGTGGTCCGTGTGGAGAAGGGCCACGTCAGCGAGGAGGAACTCGCCGCGGTGACCGCCCTGCTCCTGGCCCGTGCCGCCGCCCACCGGACCGGCTCCGCCGCCTCCCGTCCACGCCGCAGCACCGCGCCCTGGCGCCGCCTGGAGCGCACCTCCGGCTTCCGGGCTCCCCACAGCTGGCAGGGCTGAAGCCGGCGGGGCCGTGAGAACCGGCTCCTCACTCGAACCACATGGACCGGCCCCCGTACACCTCGGGTGTACGGGGGCCGGCGAGGTCTGTCGCCGGGTAGCCGGTCAGCCCACGGGGGCGTCCATCAGGACGGTCCGGCGCGGGTTGGCGGTCTGGGCCGGAAGGTCTCCGGCGCCCTCCGCACGCTCGGCCTGGACGACCGTCAGCTCGTCGGCGTCCTTGAGGTGGGCCAGGGTGGTGCGCTGCGGATTGGCAACACTGCGCGTGATCATCGTCGTCTTCACCGGGTCTGCCTCGTTCGCCTTCTTGTCGTTTACATACCTTGTGTAAAGCTGAGAGTAAGGGGCCCTGTTCCCCTCCAGGGATGACTCGTATAACGATCCGCCTGTGATTTTACTCACGAAACGACGGGCAAAAGCCCCATAAAGGGCCACCTGAATCGGTCACCCAAACGGACATACACTCCCCAAAGTGGGCGATGCGCCCTCTGGTGTCGCTACCGGGGCAGTGGGCACTGTAGCGGCTCACGTGTGGCGTCAGCTGCCAAAAGTCCGTGATGCGGCGTATGCGTCTACACCCTCCGCCACGGAGGGTCTGCTCAGCGTCACGCATGTCACAGCCTTATCCACGGACCTTGTTGGAGATCCGGCACTGTGCTGGAATTCCACGGACCGCCGCAGGAGACGACCCGGCGCGCAAGGGGGCGCAGAGGAGCGCCGCGCGGCGGAGACTTGGGGGCGCGCCGGTCACTCACGACCGTCAGGGGGGTCCTCGGACCTTCCCGACTCGATACCGTTCCACCGTTCGCGGGGGGACGCCTGGTCCAGAGGTTGCGACGCTAGTGCAGGGACGTTTCAAGAGGGATGGCAGCGCTGTGGGGGACCCGGAGCTGCGCGGTGCGACCGACCGCGGCTCCTCACCACAGCGCGCCCAGGAGAGCAGTGGCCTGGAGCAGGCCCTCGACGCCGACAAGGGCAAGCGCGCGAAGGCGCGACCGGACGGTGAGACCGAGGGTGCCCCGAAGCCCAAGGAACCCAGTGCCACGGGCTCCCGTCTTGCCCTGCGCAACTGGCGCATCAGTACCCGTCTGGTCTCGCTGCTGGCCCTTCCGGTCGTCACGGCCACCTCGCTGGGCGCGCTGAGCATCAACAACTCGCTCGCCGAGGTCGACCAGCTCGACAACATGAAGCTCCTCACGGAGATGACCGAGCGCGCCACCGAGCTGGCGACGGCGCTCCAGGAGGAGCGGGACCGCTCGGCCGGCCCCCTGACCGGCACCGGCAACCCCAAGGACGACGCGGTCGTCGGCCCCCGCGAGGAGACCGACCAGGTCAAGGCGGCGTTCTTCGACGCCACCCCCGCGCTTGAGGAGGCCGACGCCGGACTCCTCTCCGGCGTCCGCGCCACGATCACGGACATCACCCGGCAGCTGAACCGGCTCAAGACCATCCGGGAGCGGGCGTACGACAACCCGGACAACATCTCGCAGACGGTCAACGACTACAACCAGCTGATCGAGTCGCTGCTGAGCCTGTCCCAGGACATGGCGCAGGCCACCAGCAACCCGGAGATGATCCAGAGCACCCGTGCGCTGGCGGCGTTCTCCTCCGCCAAGGAGTACGCCTCCATGCAGCGGGCGATCATCAGCGCCGGCCTGGCCCGCGAGGACGGCCCCGAGCTGTCGGACAACGACCACCTGTACATCAGGACGGCCTGGGAGAGCGAGAGCGCGGCCCGTAAGCGCTTCGACGACATCTACGGCAACAACGAGGCGGCCGAGCTCACCAAGCCGCTCGACGAGGGCATCGTCAACATCACCTCGGCCGACGAGTACGCCGAGCGCGTGGTGAAGGACCCCAAGGGCATCTCGCGCGAGAACCGCTCCTACCTGGACTGGTTCGACCAGGACCAGGTCAAGATCGAGCAGATGAGGAGGATCGAGGCCTCGCTGCTCACGCAGATGGACGAGCAGGCCCGTACGCTGCGGGCCGAGGCCCAGCAGTCGGCCCTCTTCAACGGCGTCCTGGTGCTGCTCGTGCTCGGCATCTCGCTGGTCGGGGCGTTCGTCGTGGCCCGCTCCATGATCCGCTCGCTGCGCCGGCTGCAGGACACCGCGCAGGACGTGGCCCACCGCCGTCTGCCCGAGCTGGTCAAGCAGCTCTCCGAGGCCGACCCGCAGGACGTGGACACCTCCGTGGAGTCCGTCGGCGTCCACAGCCGCGACGAGATCGGCCGGGTGGCCGCGGCGTTCGACGACGTGCACAGCGAGGCCGTCCGGCTCGCCGCCGAGCAGGCGCTGCTGCGGGGGAACGTCAACGCGATGTTCACCAACCTCTCGCGCCGCAGCCAGGGCCTGATCCAGCGCCAGCTCTCGCTCATCTCCGAGCTGGAGTCCCGTGAGGCCGACCCGGACCAGCTCTCCTCCCTGTTCAAGCTGGACCACCTGGCGACCCGTATGCGCCGCAACGGCGAGAACCTGCTGGTCCTCGCCGGCGAGGAGCCCGGCCGCCGCTGGACCCGCCCGGTGCCGCTGGTGGACGTGCTGCGCGCCGCCGCGTCCGAGGTGGAGCAGTACGAGCGCATCGAGCTGAGCGCCGTACCCACCACCGAGGTCGCGGGCCGGGTCGTCAACGACCTGGTGCACCTGCTGGCCGAGCTGCTGGAGAACGCCACCTCGTTCTCCTCGCCGCAGACCAAGGTCAAGGTCACCGGCCACGCGCTTCCCGACGGCCGGGTGCTGGTCGAGATCCACGACACCGGCATCGGGCTGTCGCCCGAGGACCTCGCGGCGATCAACGAGCGACTCGCCAACCCCCCGACGGTCGACGTCTCGGTCTCCCGCCGCATGGGCCTGTTCGTGGTCGGCCGCCTGTCCCTGCGGCACGGCATCCGCATCCAGCTGCGCCCCTCCGACTCCGGCGGCACGACCGCGCTGGTCATGCTCCCGGTCGACGTCACCCAGCGCGGCGGCCAGCAGAACGGCCAGCAGAAGAAGCCCTCCGGGGACGGCGGACAGGGCGCCGGTCCGTCCGCCACGCTGCGGCGGGAGCCGCAGGGCGGCGGTGCGCCGGCCGGTACCAGCCGGCTCGGTGCGCTGCCCACCCGTAACCAGGTCCAGGGCGGCCACTCCTCGCGCGCCGCGCTTCCCGGCGGCCCTGCGGCGGGCGGTCCCTCCGCGGGTGGCCCCGCGGGTGGTCCCGCGGGCGGGGGCTTCGGCGCCCCCGGCCGTCCCGGCCCCGGGCAGCCGCCCCGTCCCGGACAGCCCGTCCGCTCCGGAGAGGGCGCCCCCGCGGGCGCCTTCGGCTCCGGCGCGCGCCCCGAGCCCCGTGCCGGCCAGCAGCCGCCGCAGCGGCGCGACGGAGCCTCCGCGGGCGCGCTGCCCGCCGGACCGGGGGAGCGGCGCCCCAGCTGGGCCGACGGCCGCGGCGACCAGGGGGCCGGCCGGTACGAGGCCCCCGACGCACCGCGCGGTCACGAAGAGGCCGAGAGCACCTCGGAGTTCGCCCGTCCGGGCGGGCCCGGCGCCTACCCGCAGCAGCCCGCCGGGCCCGGCGAGACCGCCCAGCTTCCGCGTGTGGAGCAGCAGGGCGGCCCGCACGGTCCCCAGGACACCGGTCAGTACCCCCGGCCCCAGGGCCCGCAGGACACCGGCCAGTACGCCCTTCCGGGTGGTCCCCAGGACACCGGCCAGTACCCGGCCCCCCAGGCTCCTCAGACCCCCCAGGGGCAGCAGGGCCCGCAGGACACCGGCCAGTACGCCGTCCCCCGGCAGGGCGCCTCCACCGTCCGCGAGCCCTCCCCCTACGAACTGCCCGGCAGCAGCCCGGCCGCGACGGGCTCGGACGAGCGCACGCCGATCTTCGAGTCGATGGAGTCGAGCTGGTTCAGTGCCCGGCAGGCCGCCCAGCAGGCTCCCGCGACCGCTTCGTCGGGCGAGCCCCCGCCGGCGGGGGCGTCCGGTCCGGCATCCCCCCAGCGGCCCGAGCGGCCCGCCCAGCCGGCGCCCCAGCGGCAGCCCGGCGGAGGGTCCGGCGGCGCCGAGGCCGGCGCCGGGTGGCAGGAGAACCCGAACGACGAGCGCTGGCGCCGGGCCGAACAGCTCCGCCAGCCCGCGGCCGGCGGGGTCACCACCTCCGGTCTGCCGCGCCGTGTGCCGCGCGCCAACCTCGTGGCGGGCACCGCGCAGCAGCGGCCGTCCGCACCGGCCGGCCCGCAGGTCTCGCGTGCGCCCGATGACGTACGCGGCCGGCTGACCAATCTCCGCCGGGGCATCCAGCAGGGTCGGCAGGCCGGAAGCGGTCAGGCCGGCGGCGCCCGCGGCACAGGCCCCACCTACCAGCAGGAGCGTTAGTGTGAGCCCGATGAGCCAGGCGGCGCAGAAT
>NZ_JADEYH010000044.1 GCF_017114865.1 Streptomyces verrucosisporus
CCGGGGCCCCTGCGGGGGCCTCGGAGGGCATCAGCCGGTATCGGTTGGCGCGCGTTGGTGTCAGCTGGTACGCGATTGGTCCTGCTTTACGACGAAACCGCAGGTCACAGGGGTGTATCCAACCGGAAGGCGTCCCCATGGGCGACTACGCGGCCGGCGGTGGGCGGTGCGAAGTGGGTGCCGAGGAGGAGGGTGTCCGTGCCGACGAGGGAGCCGAGCAGCTTGCGGCGGGTGGCCTCGGATTGCCGCGGGTCGATGTCGACGCAGGCGCCGATGGAGGGGTGGGCGAGCTGGACGGGGTGGTGGACGCAGTCGCCGGAGATCAGCGCCGTTTCCCCCCGGTCGGTCAATTCCACCGCGACGTGGCCGGGGGTGTGACCGGGTGTCGGGATCAAGCGCAGGCCGGGGGCGATCTCGGCTCCCTCGTGCGGGACGTCGACCGTGCTCAGCAGACCCGCCTGTTCGACCGGGATCACGGAGTCGCGGAACATCTGTTCGCGTGCCTCCTCCATGTCGTATGTGGCCCAGAACTCCTGCTCGGTGCGGGAGGTGAGGTAGCGGGCGCCGGGGAAGGTGGGGACCCATTCACCGTTCACCTGCCGTGTGTTCCAGCCGACGTGATCGGCGTGCAGGTGCGTGAGGATCACCAGGTCGACGGAGTCCGGGGGGAAACCGGCGGCGGTGAGACGCTCCAGGAAGTCGGTCCGCAGGTTGTGCCAGGCCGGGTTGGCCCGTTCCTTGCCGTTGCCGATGCCGGTGTCGACCAGAACGCGAAGCCCGTTCACGACGAACGCGAAGCTGTGGCTGTCGATATGCAGGATCCCGTCCCGGCCGGCGAAGTGGGGGTGCAGCCAGTTCTGGGCGGTCACCACCTCAGGGGTGGCGTCGGGCAGCAGCCAGGGCCCGGTCGCGGGCGGCAGGGCGACCTCGTCGACGCGGTGGACGGTGACGCCGCCCACGGTCCAGGAGGGAACGAGGGTGGCGGCGGGGGAGGTGTGCATCGTGTCGGTTCCTTCGTTCTCTTCAGTGGGAGCGGTCGGCTTCGGGGCGGGCCGCCCCGCGTCGTGACGCGGTGAGCGCCACCAGGGCGAGGAGGGCCGCGGTGATGGCGTAGGCGTGTGAGGTGGCTCCCAGTCCGTAGTGCTGGGCAGCGGCGCCCGCGGCGACGGCGGGCAGGCTCATGGAGAGGTAACTGAGGATGTGGTAGGCGGCCAGTGTCGCGGCGCGGTCCCGCTCGTCGAGCGGGGCGAGGAGCATGCGCAGCACTCCCTGGGAAACGGCGCCGAAAGCGAGGCCGGCCAGTGCCGCGCCGCCGTGGACGGCGGGCAGCCCGGTGCCGTGCAGACCGCTCAGGGTCAGGGCCGCGGCGGGCAGGACGGATATGCAGCCGCCGATCGCCGTGGCGCGGGGCGTCCTTCGCCGCAGCGCCCATACCGTGAGCGCGGCGGTGGCGCTGAGGGTGAAGAAGACCATGCCGCGGGCTGCTTGCGGGGCGTCGGGGGCCACCAGGTGCACGAGTGCCGGGCCGAGGGAGGAGTAGAAGCCGCCCAGCGCCCAGACGGCGCCGACAGCGACACCCGCGGCCAGCAGGGTGCGGCGGGCCGGGGGCGGGATGTCGCCCCGCGGGCGCGGCGACGGCAGCGCTCCCGCGTGGCGGTAGGCCGTCTCCGTGGTGAAGGCGGCCGCGATCGCCTGGGCGAGGAACAACGCCGCCAGCAGTACGTAGACGGTGACCGTGGGGGCGGGGGCGAAACGGACGAGCAGGGTGGAGACGAGCACGCCGGCGGCCATGCCGGCGACCGGGGTGACGCTGTTGGCCAGGGCGGACCGGCCCGGGCGCCGGGGGTTTTCCAGGTCGAGGAGCGCCGCGCCCGCGGCGCTGATGGCCGCGCCCGTGGCCACTCCTTGCAGGACCCGGGCGATGGTCAGGGAGCTCGCGTCGTCCGCTGAGGCCAGAAGGACCATGGAAGCAGCCGCGATGAGCAGGGCGCCTGCCAGGACGGGGCGTCGCCCCAGGCGGTCGGAGAGCGCTCCGGTGGTGAGCAGGGCAAGCAACAGGGCCAGAGCGTACGCGCTGAAGACCACGGTGACGGCGAGCGCGGAGAGGCCCCACTGGTCCTGGTAGAGAGGGTAGAGCGGGGTCGGGGCGCTGGACGCGGCCAGCAGGGCCGCGAGTACCGACACGTTGAGGGCGAAAGAAGCCTTGCGCGTACGCCTTTTCGCACGGGTGCGGGTGCTCTGGTGAGCGACGCGCGCGGGCGCGTCGGACATGACGTCGGGCATGGGACTCCCCGTAAACGCAACGTATTTGCTTTAGTCCGACCATAGACATACCGTCGAACTAAAGCAAACTGTTAGCTTTTAGCGCGGGGGGCTCGTTGCCGTGCCCCCTGACCAGGAGAAACCGCATGCCCTCCGCTGAACTCACACCGCCCGAGGCCGCCCGCTGGGCCGCCCGTGCCGGACTTCCTCTGCCCGATGACCGCCACGCCGCGGTCGCCGCCACCGCCAACCACATCCACTCCGTCGTCGCGGTCCTGCGCGAGCTGGACTGCGGGGACACCCCGCCCGCCGGCGCCTACCGCGCCGGAAAGGAGAAGCACGATGCAGCCGTATGAGCTGACCCTGGCCGACGCCGCGCGGCAGATCCGGGCCCGCAGGCTGTCCCCCGTCGAGCTGGTGGACTCGGTCCTCGACCGCATCGACCAGGTGGACCCGCACGTCGAGGCGTACGTCACGGTCACCGCGGAACAGGCCCGCGGTGCGGCGCGGGAGGCCGAGCGGGAAGCGGCCCGCGGCGTGTTCCGGGGGCTGCTCCACGGCGTCCCGGCCGGACTCAAGGACGTGATCGACGTCGCCGGTTCGGCCACCAGTGCCAGTTCCCGGGTCCGGGCCTGCCACCGCGCCGCCACCGACAGCACGGTCGCCGCCCGGCTGCGGGCCGCAGGCTCCGTCCTGGTCGGCAAGACCCACACCCACGAGTTCGCCTACGGCCTGATCACCCCGCAGACCGGCAACGCCTGGGACCGCGGCCGGGTCGCGGGAGGCTCCAGCGGCGGGTCCGCCGTCGCGGTGGCGGCCGGGGCGGCGACCTTCGCCCTCGGTACCGACACCGGCGGGTCGATCCGGGTTCCCGCCGCGCTGAACGGGGTCGTCGGCCTCAAACCGACCTACGGGCTGGTGCCACGCCACGGCGTCACGCCGCTGTCCTGGTCACTGGACCACGTCGGACCGGTCACCCGCACCGTCGAGGACGCAGCCCTGGTCCTGACCGTCCTCGCCGGGCACGACCCGCGTGACCCCGCCTCGTTGGACACCCCCGCCGTCGACTACCGGCCGGAACGGGAGCCGGACCTGGCGGGAGTGCGCGTCGGGGTGCCGCGCAATTACTACTTCGACCATGTCGACGCGGAGGTGGAGACCACCGTCCGCCGGGGCATCGCGCGGCTGGAGGCGCTCGGCGCCCATCTCGTCGAGACCGACATCCCGATGACCAGGTACGTCCAGGCCACCCAGTGGGGGCTGATGGTGCCGGAGGCCACCGCCTACCACGAGGGCACGCTGCGTACGGTCCCCGAGCTGTACCAGGCGGACGTCCGCATCCTCCTGGAGGCCGGTGGGCTGATGGGCGCGGGCGACTATCTGCGTGCCCAGCGCTCCCGGACGCTCATGCGGGAGGAATGGGCCCGCATTATGGAGAAGGTCGACGTGATCGCCGCCCCGGCGGTCCCGATGGCCGCGGTGAAGGCCGGCCAGGAGAGTGTCAACTGGTCCGACGGCTCGACCGAGGCCGTCTCCGACGCCTACGTGCGTCTGTCCTCCCCGGCCAACATCACCGGAGTACCCGCCCTGTCCGTCCCGGTGGGCCACGACACGGCGGGCATGCCGATCGGCATGCAGCTGCTCGGACGGCCCTTCGGCGAGCGGCATCTGCTGCGGGTGGGCCACGCCTACGAGCGGACGCAGTCCGCCCGACCGCTCGCGCCGACCGCCTGAGAACGGCGTACGGGCCGGGCCGGACAGGAAACGTCCGGCCCGGCCCGTACGCGTTCGGCTCCGGTCGGGATCAGGACCGGATGCCCGCGGCGAGGAGACCGACAAGGGGCCCCGGCGCCGCCGTCGAGCCGGCGCGCTCCTCCTAAACGCAATATCGGTGCTTTAGGGTGGAGTCATGAGTCGCAAGCCGATGGCGCGCCCCGGCGGGCGCAGTGCACGGGTCCAGGCTTCGGTGCACACCGCTGTCCGCGAAATCCTGTCGGAGCAGGGCCGCGACGCGGTGACCGTCCCTCTGGTCGCCCGGCGCGCCGGAGTCACCCCTTCGACGATCTATCGCCGCTGGGGCGACCTTCAGGAGCTGCTGTCGGACGTCGCGGTGGAGCGCCTACGGCCCGACACGGCGCCGGAGAACCACGGCGACCTGCTGTCCGACCTGACGTCCTGGGCCGAACAGTTCCTCGACGAGATGTCGTCCCCCTCCGGCCGCGCCTACATCCGTGACGCTCTGCTCGGCGACCGGGACGGCGGCAACGCCGGCCAGTGCTCGGCCTACGCAGCCGAACAGATCGACGTCATACTCGCCCGCGCGATCGGCCGCGAGGAGAAAACTCCCGATGTCGAGACGGCGATGGACCGCGTGGTCGCCCCCATGATGTACCGCATCCTCTTCCGCCCGGCCGGACTCGATACCGCGTACGCCCGGCGGCTCGTGGCCGAGCTCCTCGACGCCGGCGAAAACACGTCGGGGTGAGCTGCCCCGAGTTCCGTGGAGTCCGCGATCGCGTGATCAAGCGGTCTGCGAGGCTTCGTCCGGTTACGCCCGGTGCGCCTGTTCGTACTCGTCGAACGAACCTCGCGCACCGCGCGCTCACACAGCTCATCAGGATATTTACGGGGTGCCGGCATTGCTCGTGGTTCTCCCCACGCCTGGAAGCGTGACCAGGCTTCAGGGGCTCCACGAAGATCAGTACGGCTCATTCCCTCATTCAGGCCACTGGCCGGATCCGGCCACCGGTTGCCTGTCGCAACGCGGCTTCCAGCCGGTCGCGGGCCTCGGTCTGGACGGCGATCCGTTCGTTGAGGACCGCCAGCCGCTCCAAGGCGACCCGCAGTCCCTTCTCCGAGGGCGGTGCGGCGGCCACATCGCCGTCCAGGCACGGCAGGAACACCCGCACGTCGTCCAGGGTGAGCCCGGCGGCCAGCAGATAGCGGATATTGCGGACCCGCACCACCGCCCGCTCGTCGTAGACGCGGTAGCCGTTGGGGGCCCGCTGCGAGGAGATCAGTCCGGCCTGCTCGTAGTGCCGCAGCGCACGGGCGGTTGTCCCGGTCGCCCCGGCCAGCTCACCGATCCGCACCCGTCCCACCTCCCGGGCCACTCCTATCACGCCACGACCGCTCCGCCGTCGACCGGGAGCACCACTCCGGTGACGAACGACGCGGCCGGCGCGGCAAGCTGGGCGACTGCCCAGGCCACCTCCTCGGCCCGGCCGATCCGGGCCAGTGGGGTGTGCGCCAGCTGCCACTCCCGCACCGCTGCCCTTTGCTCCGGCGTCAGGCCCTGGTGCTCGCCGATGGTGGTGTCGATCGCGCCGGGGGCGACCGCCGCCACCCGGATCCCGCGGGGTGCCAGCTCGACCGCCCAGCTGCGGGTCAGCAGCTCCAGAGCGGTCTTGGTAGCCGCGTAGACCGAGTTGCCGGGCCAGGCCCGCTGCCCCACCGACGTACTGATATTGACGATCACCCCGCCCGACCTCTCCAGGAGTGGCAGCGCGGCCTGGGTCAGCAGGATGGGGGCGACGAGGTTGGTGGCAAGCTGAGCTGTGATCATCTCCGGCGTGAGCGTGCCGAGGGCGCCGCTGCGCACGATGCCCGCGTTGTTGACCAGCACGTCCAGTCGGCCGTGTGTCTCCAGCACGGCCCGGATGATCCGGTCCGGCTCGCCCTCGGCGGTGATGTCGGCGG
The DNA here is from genome assembly GCF_017114865.1 of Streptomyces verrucosisporus. GTDB lineage: Bacteria > Actinomycetota > Actinomycetes > Streptomycetales > Streptomycetaceae > Streptomyces > Streptomyces fenghuangensis. Next base: position 5,962 of record NZ_JADEYH010000044.1, read on the forward strand.
CCAGCGGCGTGATCCGGTCGTGCCCGGCCGCGGTCTCCCCGAGGGGCTCGGCCCGCCGCCCGACCGCGACCACGTGGGCGCCCTCGGCGGCGAAGGCACGGGCGGTGGCCCGGCCGATCCCGGTGCCGGCTCCGGTGACGGCGACGATCCTGCTGCTCTGCGGTGCGGTGCTGTTCATGCCGGTCATCGTGCAACCCTGCCGCCAGCGGCAAGGTCAAGCAGCGTCTGACGGGCGATGGCCACCGCCGTGGTCGCCAGGGCGTGGCGACGCCGCCTCGTCGCCCCTCTGGCGCGTGCCTCGGTCACATCACAACCCGTCAGCTACTCCGCAGGCGACTGACAACGGCTCCGCGCCCTGCGCCGGACGCCCCCTCGGAAGTGCTGCCGCCTCCGTCAGTCAGGGACGGGGCCCGCGCCGGGAGGCGTCGCCTGCTCCGGTCCGCTGCCGAGCGCGCCCGCCCGGCGGCGCAGGACGACAGCGGCGGCCGCGGTGCTCGCCGCGAAGGCGGCCGCCATCACCCAGGGGCGGTTGAGGCGGTGGCCCAGCACATGGTCCAGGGAGTGGCGCCCGGGGCCGGTGACGCTCAGACAGGTGGCGACGAAGCCCAGGAAGGCCGGGTACTCGTAGCCGCCCTCGGTGACGAAGAAGCCCGACGGGGCGTGGACCGACACCGCCCCCGTCATGGTCCCCGCGACCGCCGCCCCGGCGGCCGGCGTGGCCAGGCCCAGCGCCAGCAGCGCGCCGCCGCCGGCCTCGGCCAGCCCGGCGGCGAGCGCGCTCGTCCTGCCGGGCGTGAACCCCATGTACTCCATCGCCTCCCGGGTGCCCTCCAGACCGTGTCCGCCGAACCAGCCGAAGAGCTTCTGGGCACCGTGCGCGAACAGGACACCGCCCGTGCCCGCCCTGAGGACGAGCAGTCCCAGGTCGCCGCGGTCGATCGGGGGCACGGGCATGAGAATCACCTCTTCGGGGTTCGGTCGCCCTCCCCAGCCTCACCGCTCCCCCGCGCTCCCACCACTTCCCGGGCCCGTTCGGGGCAGCCGCCGCCCGGGTTCAGAGCACCGCGCGCCACAGGGCGACGACGGCGGCAGCCACCGCGGCGACCACCGAGGCGGCCATGACCAGCAGCAGAAGCAGGAACACCCCTGCCAGGACGCCCGCGAGCGCACGGGTGGCACGGCTGCGCTCCGCACGGGCCGAGCGGGTGCGCCCCTCGCGCCGTACGGACCGGTCGTCGGCGCCGCGGTCGGCGCGGTCGCCGCGGCGGGCGTGCTCGTCGCACACGGCGACGGCCAGGGCCGCGAGGTAGCGCAGCCGCTCCGGGGGGAGCGGCTCGACCAGCTCCGGGCCCAGTTGCCGTTCGACGGCCGCCACGCGCGGGTCCCCGTCGTTGATGAGCCCCCGCGCGCGCGTGCTGGTCCGCGCGCCGATCGCGTCGACGGGCCGGTCACCGGACTGATCGCCGCGCTGATCGCCGAAGTGGTGGTCGGACATCGGCAAGCCCCCTCCTCGCACTGATGCTTCGCGCAGGGAGCGTAGTGGGCCGGTGCGGCCGGCGCGTCAGCCGGCGCGTCAGCCGTCCGGTGCGCCGGCCGCCCGTTCGAAGGGACGTTCGCAGCGCCGCCTGGTGTTGTCCAGACGGGCCGTCAGACCGCGTGCGTCCAGGTGCTCCAGCAGGGGGATCACGACGCGGCGCGTGGTGTCCAGGGCGCGGCGCGCCTCGCTGGTGGTGAAGGGCTGCTCCAGCCGGGCCAGCAGTGCGGCGGCCCGGTCGTCGGCACCGGGCAGCAGCACGATCCCGTCGCCGATCCGGAGCAGCTCGCCCGCGGCGGCGGCCGCGGCGATCGCGTTCGGGCCGAGGCCGAGCTCCGCCAGCCGGTGCGCCTCCGGGGCGCGGAAGGGTGCGGCGCGCAGCTCGGTGCGCACGGCGTCCACCGCCCTGCGCACCCGGGGCGGCAGCCGGGGGCACGCGGCGCTGCCGTAGACCCGGCCGTCGCGGTGTTCCAGGGAGGGCCGGGGCTCGGCGTCCACCAGAGCCCGTACGAGGGCGCGTTCGGGCAGGCCGAGGGCGCGGCGGGCGGCCTCGGCGGGCAGCCCCGGGTCCATCGGGTGCCGGGCGGCGTGCTCCTCCACGGCCCGCACCAGCGCGCGCCGCAGCCCTGCCCAGTGGCCGGGGTCGGCGAGCCAGTCCCCGGCGACGGGTTCGCAGGGAGGCCGCACCCCCATCGCCATCAGTTCGGTGCGCCGTACCAGTCCCCGGCGCCGCACCTGGGCCCTGCCGCCCGAGGTGCCGTCGGGGGCGCCGGCCGCCTTCTCCAGCTCACGTGCCCTGGCACGTCCCGCGCCGCGCCGCTCCAGCCGGGGCGGGCGGACGTCGAGCACGGTAATCCCGGCGGGGATCCGGTGCCGCCCGGGGTCCCGCAGCAGCGCCGTGTCGCCCACCCTCAGCGGCAGCGGGCGCTCAAGGGTCAGGCGGGCGGTGTCCTCCCCCAGCGGCCGTACGGTGGCGGGGACGGCGGCGGAGCCGGCGTGCAGCACCAGGTGCCGGGGCAGGTCGGCCGCCGGGTCGCCGTGCAGCCGTACGTCCAGCAGGCCGGTGGTGATCCAGCGGCCGGGGGTGAGCAGGGCGTCGCCGCGCCGCAGCGCGTCGGCTCCCGAGCCGTGCACGTTGACCGCGACGCGGGCGACCGCGCCCACCTCGTCGCGGTCCTCCTTGAGGGACTGCAGCCCGCGCACGCGGACCACCGCCCGATCCCCGGAGGCGAGGGCGAGGCGGTCGCCGGTGCGGATCGTGCCCGCGGCGAGCGTGCCGGTCACCACGGTGCCGCGGCCGCGCACGGTGAAGGAGCGGTCCACCCACAGCCGTACGTCGGCGGCCCGGTCGGGCTCGGGCAGCGCGGCGCTCATCCGGACCAGGGCGGCGCGCAGTTCCTCCAGCCCCGCGCCGGTGACGGCACTGACGGGCACGGCCTCGACCTTCCCCAGCGAGGTCTCGGCGATCCTGGCGAGCGCGTCGTCGCGGACCGGGCCGGGGTCGGCGAGATCGGCGCGGGTGACGGCGAGCACGCCGTGCCTCACCCGCAGCGCGTCCAGGACGGCCAGATGCTCCTCGGACTGCGGCTGCCAGCCCTGGTCGGCGGCGACGGCGATCAGGACGGCCGGTACGGGCCCGATCCCGGCCAGCATGTTGCCGACCAGCCTCTCGTGGCCGGGCACGTCGACGAAGGCGATCCGTCCGGCGCCGGGCAGGGACGTCCACACGAAGCCCAGGTCGAGGGTGAGGCCGCGGCGGCGCTCCTCCTCCCAGCGGTCGGGCTCCATGCCGGTCAGCGCGCGGACGAGGGTGGACTTGCCGTGGTCGACGTGACCGGCGGTGGCGATGACGTGCACGTCCGCGCTCACTCCTCTCCCCGGCCGTTCGCGGCGGCCTTCGCCGCCCGCCGCACCGCCTCCGCCACATCGGCGTCCCGCTCCGGCGGGACGGTGCGCAGGTCGATCAGGCACCGCCCGCCCTCCACCCGTCCCAGGACGGCGGGCCCGCCCGTCCGCAGGGGCCCGGCGTACTCCTCGGGCAGCGACACGGCCGCGCTGGGCAGGGTGACGCCGGGCGCTCCTCCCCCGCCGACGGCGGCCTCGCTGTCCACGGCGCGTGCGTCCACGTCCGTGCCGCGCAGTTCGGCGGCGAGGTGCTCGGCGCGTGCCCGCAGGCCCTCCGCACCGGCGTGGAGCATGGTGTGGACGGGAGTGGCGGGGCCGCGCACCGTGGCCTGAAGTGCCGCCAGCGTCAGCTTGTCCACGCGCAGCGCGCGGGCCAGGGGGTGGCGGGCCAGGCGCCGCACCAGGCCGGCCCGGCCCAGGAGCAGGCCGCACTGCGGTCCGCCGAGCAGCTTGTCGCCGCTGGCGGTGACCAGGGAGGCGCCCGCGCGCAGCCAGCCGGAGGCGTCCGGCTCGTTCGGCAGCACCGGTTCGGGGCGCAGCAGCCCGGAGCCGATGTCGGCGACGACGGGGACGCCGGGGGGGCAGACGCGGGCCAGTTCGGCCACGGAGGCCGAGCGGGTGAAGCCGGTGATGCGGAAGTTGGAGGGGTGGACCTTCAGCACGAAGCCGGTGTCCGGGCCGATGGCCGCCGCGTAGTCCCCGGCCGAGGTGCGGTTGGTGGTGCCGACCTCGCGCAGCCGGGCGCCGGTGGACACCAGCAGGTCGGGCAGGCGGAAGCCGTCGCCGATCTCGACCATCTCGCCCCGGCTGACGACGATCTCCTTCCCCGCCGCGAGCGCGGTCGCGGCCAGGACGAGGGCTGCCGCGCCGTTGCCCACCACGTGTGCGGCCTCGGCGTGCGGCACCGCCTCGCACAGGGCGTCCAGGGCGGAGGCCCCGCGCCGGGAGCGGGCGCCGGTGGCCAGGTCGAGTTCCACGTCGGTGGGGCCGCAGGCGGCGTCCACCGCCTCCCGGGCGGCCCGCGACAGCGGGGCCCGGCCCAGGTTGGTGTGGAGCAGCACGCCGGTGGCGTTGACCACCGGCCGCAGTCCTCCGGCCGTCGGGGGCAGTGCTCCGGCCGCGGTGTCGGCGACGGTCTCCGGGGGGATCTCGCCGGCCCGGGCGCGCTCCAGGGCCCGGACCACCTCGGACTTCACCAGGGCGCGGCCCAGGCGCCGTGCGGCCCCGGCCAGCCGGGGGTCGGCGAGCACCGCGTCCGTACGGGGGAGCCGGCGCCGCACGTCGGCCGGGGGCGTCCTCGCCGCCTGCGCATCCGCCGTCCGTGCGTCCGCCGTCGCGGTGTCGCGGTCCATCCGGTGGCCTCCTGGTGGGACACGGTACGGGTAGGGGCCCGGCCGTCCGCCTCCGGTCCGGTGCCGTCCGCCCGTCCGGCGCGGCCGCTGACGGGCGGGGGCGGCCGCCGGCGTGGCGGGGCGTCGGCCAGGATAGGCGCGCGGCGGCCCGGCACCGTGGTGCCGCACCGCCGTGCGCCGCGTTCTGGCTCGTGCCCGCGCCCGCTCCGGTCAGTCCTCACCGTCCGGGCTCCTTCCGGGCCACCCGACCGCCATTGGCCGTGGCCGGTGCCGCCCGGGCCTTCTAGGCTGCCGATCATGAGGATTCGTATCGTCGACGCCTTCACCGACCGGCCCTTCGCGGGCAACCCGGCCGCCGTCGTGCTCCTGGACTCCGGGCCGTTCCCGGGCGACGACCGGCTCCAGAAACTCGCCGCCGAGGTCAACCTCTCCGAGACCGCCTACGCCCGCCCGCTGCCCGAGAGCTCCGAGGCCGACTGGGCGCTGCGCTGGTTCACCCCGGTCACCGAGGTCAACCTCTGCGGCCACGCCACGCTCGCCACCGCCCACGTGCTGCGCTCCGCCGGCGCGGCCGCCCGCACCATCCGCTTCGCCACCCGCAGCGGCATCCTCACCGCCGAGACGGCCGCCGACGGCTCGATCACCCTGGACTTCCCCACCGCCCCGCTCACCGAGCTCCCCGTGGGCGAGGACGTCCGCGCGGCCCTGGGCGCCGATGTGCTCTCCGCCCACGACACCGGTCCCAACGTCGGCGATCTGCTGGTCGAGCTGGCCGACGAGAAGACCGTCCGCACCCTGACCCCCGACCTCACCGCCGTGGCGCGGCTGGGTCACCGGGGTGTCATCGTCACCGCCCAGGCCTCGGAAGACGGCGGGGGGCGGGGCGCGTACGACTACGTTTCGCGCTTCTTCGGTCCGGCCGTCGGCATCGACGAGGACCCGGTCACCGGCAGCGCCCACACCGCGCTCGCGCCCCTGTGGTCGGGCCGGCTGGGCCGGGAGTCCCTCACCGGACTCCAGGCTTCGGCCCGCACCGGCCTGGTGCGCACCACCGTGCGCGGTGACCGCACCCTGCTGACCGGCGACGCCGTGACCGTCATCGACGGGGAGCTGCTCGCCGGGCCGTGACACGGTGCGCCCGTCTCCGTACCGGCCCGCCTCCGCACCGTCGGTGGGAGGCGGGCCGGGTGGGCCGTCAGCCCGTGGGCAGCCAGCCCACCCGGCCCGCCAGCAGCGCGTATCCGACGAACGCCACGATGTCGATCAGGGCGTGCGCGGCGACCAGCGGCCCGACCCGCCCCCACCGCCGGTACAGCCAGACGAAGATCACGCCCATCACCACGTTGCCGACGAACCCGCCGACCCCCTGGTAGAGGTGGTACGTCCCGCGCAGCAGCGAGCTGGCCGCCAGCGCCGCCACCGGGCTCCAGCCCAGCCGGTCGAGCCTGCGCAGCAGATAGCCGACGACGATGACCTCCTCCACCACGGAGTTCTGGATCGCCGAGGCGATCAGCACCGGGATCTTCCACCACACCTCGGGCAGTGACTCGGGTACCACCGTGAGGTTGAAGCCGCTCGCCCGCGCGCCCAGATAGAGCAGCAGACCGCTGCCCCCGATCCCCGCCGCGACCACCGCGCCCCGGCCCAGGTCGGACCAGGGGCGGTGCGGATCGAAGCCGATTCCGCCCAGCCCCGGCCCGCTTCCGGCGCCGCCGGCGGGTCTGTCCGGTCCCTCGCGCGTCAGGAGGTGGGCGACGAGCAGGACCGGGACCAGGGCGGTGGTGATGCCGAACAACTGCCAGGCCAGGTCCAGCCAGGGCCGGTCGGGGGCGTACGAGCTGTTGAGCCGGGCCGCCTGGTCCTTCAGGCCGCCGGGCCTGGTCAGCGATCCGACGAAGCTGATGAGCGCCGACACGGCGCTCGCGCCCAGCGACAGAGCCAGCACGAGCAGCGTCTCGCGGCCCAGCATCCGCCGCTCGGGCGCACCGCCCCCGCTTCCCGGCTTCAGCTCCCGCCCGCGCCCCGGCCTGTCCTCCTCGTCGCGCACGCCCGCTCGCACTCGCACCTCCTGCTTCGCCGTTCGTCCGTTCCGGACGTGGAACGACACAGCCTGCCCCATCGCTCCCGCACCCCGGCGGCGGGCCCGGGAAAGGGCGGGAGGCGGGGCAGGCGCGGAAGGTGTGAGGCCCGCAGGCCTTTCCGGTCTACGGGCCGGCCGGCCAGCCGTGCACCGGTTCCCCGGCGCGCACCAGCTCGCAGTAGCGCCGCACCGTCGCCGCCAGCGCCTTCTCCCGGTCCAGTCCGCCCTCCAGGGCCCGGTGGTAGGCCTCGGCCTGCCAGGACGCCCCGTTGACCCGGCGGCGGCAGCGCTCCTCGATGACCGACAGATAGCGGTCCCGGTCACCGGGCTCGATGCCCCAGACGTCCAGGCCCCGGGCCGCCATCGGCAGCAGCTCCTCCAGCACCAGCCGGTCCACGGGCACGGCCGACAGCTCTCCGCCGCGGCCGGGGCGGGGCCACCACAGCCTGGCGTCCATGCCGTGGCGGCAGGCGGCGTCGAAGTTCTCGGCGGCGGCGGAGAACGGCATCCGGTTCCACACCGGGCGCGGGTCGTCGGCCAGCGTGCGCACCAGACCGTAGTAGAGGGCGGTGTTGGCCAGCACGTCGGTGACGGTGGGGCCGGCGGGCAGCACCCGGTTCTCCACCCGCAGGTGCGGCACTCCGTCGGCGATGCCGTACACGGGCCGGTTCCAGCGGTAGATCGTGCCGTTGAGCAGCGTCATCTCGGCCAGTGAGGGGACGCCGCCCGCGTCCAGCACCTCCAGCGGTTCCTCGTCCTCGCAGACGGGCAGCAGCGGCGGGAAGTAGCGGCCGTTCTCCTCGAACAGCTCGTACGCCGAGGAGATCCACCGCTCGCCGAACCAGGTCCGCGGCCGCACTCCCTGGGCGATCAGCTCCGGCTGCCTGGTGTCGGTGGCCTGGAGGAAGAGCGGTGGGCGGGACTCCCGCCACAGCTCGCGGCCGAAGAGGAAGGGGGAGTTGGCGCCGACGGCGACCTGAACGGCCGAGACGGCCTGGGCGGCGTTCCACACATCGGCGAAGCGGCCGGGGGTGACCTGCAGATGGAGTTGCACGGAGGTGCAGGCGGCCTCCGGAGCGATGGAGGACGAGGCGTACCTCAGATGTTCCACGCCCTCGATGTCCAGGACCACCTCCTCGCCCCGGGCGGTCATGATCTGGTCGTTCAGCAGGGTGTAGCGGTCCGCCGCGGTGAGGTTCGCCGACACCAGGTCGTCTCCCGTGAGAGTCGGCAGAATACCGATCATCACAATACGCGCATCGACCTCGGCGGCTTTGCGGTCGGCATAGGCCAGACCGGTGCGCAGCTCCTCGGCGAGCTGGTCCAGCACACGCCCGGAGAGCCGGTGCGGAAGGATGTTCACCTCGAGGTTGAACTGACCCAATTCCGTCTGGAAATCCCGGCTCGCTATCCGCTCCAGCACCTGGGCGTTCATCATCCGCGGCATCCCCTCTGCGTCCGCGAGGTTCAGCTCGATCTCCAGTCCCATGAGATCGCGGGGACGGTCGAAGCGCTGCTCGTCCAGCAGCCGCCGCAGCCCCTGGAGACACCGCTGGAGCTTGTCCCGGTACCGCCGGCGGTCGGACAGGGCGAACCCGCCGGCCTCGACCTTCTCGCCCATCGACGTGTCCCTCCTCGAGTGAACCGTGACCGGATGATGCCCCGCGGATGCGAGAGATAACGCCTCATGCGACAGTGAGGGTCCGGTAAGCTGGACTCAGGCTTTCGCGGGGCACATTCCCACGTCATACGCCAGAGATACCTCACCGCCCTCGGCCCAACCGACATCCGCCCGCTGATGTCCGGCCTGCGGGCCTCGTTCGCGAGGAATAGCGAAAAGATACGGACGACCGCATAGTCAGTCGCTTTCCAGGTCAGCGGTCGGACTCCCGGAAACTCGCAGATGAAACACCGCAGGTAAATGTCCGGATGACCTCTTGCCGGTAACATTCGGGACAGCTAGCCGAAACACCGGCCGAACAACTCTCGTATAAACTCCACGAAAGCGGCTGAGACGCGACCCGACGATGGGCGCGCATCCGCCGTCTCACTCCCTTCCAGGTTTCTTCACGGCCTTCTCCACGGCCCTTCCCTACGCCGACAGCGCCGTCCGCGCCAGCAGCTGAGCACCACCGTGTCTCCGATCGAGAGGCGACCCACCATGCCCCTGCGTGTCCAACCGGCCCCGGCACCCGCTCTGCGCAGTGTGCACGCGGCCCTCGGTTCCCCCGGCGGCCTCCGAGGCGACGCCGCCCCTCCCGGCCTCCGGGCCCGGACGGGCCCGGTGCGTCCGGACCTCTCCCTGCCGCTCCACGTGCTGAACGGGATCACCGCGTCGGCGGGGCCGCCCCGCACCAGGCTGGCGGGCTGGCGCTTCCTGCTGCGGGACGCGCACGGTGTGGTGGGTGCCGCCGACGCGGTGCTCACCGCGGACGGCTGGACGTTCTCGCACTTCTGCGAGGGGCCGTTCGTCGCCTCGGCCGAGACCGCCCTGCGCCGCGCCGAGACGCTGCCGGCGGCGTACCAGCCGCGTCTGCTGTCGGTGCCGGAGCTCTACATGCTGACGCTGTGGCTGCACGGCGACACGGAGGCCGACGCCGCCGACGGCTCGCCCGCCCCGGCGGACCTGCTGGTGCCGCTCGCCCCTGCCCCGCCCGGGATCGCGGCGCACCGGCCGCACCGCGTCGACGGCCTGCTACCGCTGCTGACCCGGCGGCTGGCGCCCCCGCCCCTGCTGGGCACACCCGCCTGATCCCCGGTGGCACGGCCCGGTGACGGGCCCGGACAGCGACAGTGGTGCCCCGCGGCCGGCCGGCCGCGGGGCACCACTGTCGCTTCCGCCCTCCCGGATGCCGGTCGTCCACGACTCCGGTATCACCCGAACGGATGGTTCTGGCCCGGGCGACCGCCCTCGGGAAGGGCGCGTCGTCAGAACGCGGGGACAGCCGCGGCGAAATCCCTGCGGAATTCCGGCCGCGGGACAACACTGGGGGATCGACCAGAAGACACGGGGGCGGTCATGAACCACACATCCAGCCAAGGCACCACCACATCGCAGCGAGAGAACTCCACCATGTGTCAGCACCAGCCGCCCTGCCCGTCAGCCGACTCCGCCGACCGGGAGGCCGCCCATCTCGTGGCGCACCACCCGGAGCAGGGCTGGAGCCTGCTGTGCAACGGTGTCCTGCTCTTCGAGGACACCGGCGAACTGCTGCCCGACGGGCAGGTCATCGCGCCGCACCGGCCGCTCCGCTCCGGACACGTCACCACCGCCGCCTGACGGCGGAGGGCGCCGCACCGCCACAGGGGCGGGCCCCGCCGTGCGGCGGGGCCCGCCCCTGTGGGCACGCTCGGTCGCGGCTCAGCCCTCGTACTCGTCCATCGGGGGGCACGAGCAAACCAGGTTGCGGTCGCCGTAAGCGCCGTCGATGCGCCGCACCGGCGGCCAGTACTTGTCGGCCGCCGCGACGCCGGCCGGGAACGCCGCCTCCTCGCGCCCGTAGGAGTGCTCCCACCCTCCGGCGAGCTGCGCGGCGGTGTGCGGGGCGTTGCGCAGCGGGTTGTCCTGCGCGTCCCACTCCCCCGAGGCGACCTTCTCGATCTCGGCCCGGATCGCGATCATCGCGTCGCAGAAGCGGTCCAGCTCCGCCAGGTCCTCGCTCTCGGTGGGCTCGATCATCAGCGTCCCCGCCACGGGGAAGGACATCGTCGGGGCGTGGAAGCCGTAGTCGATCAGCCGCTTGGCCACGTCGTCGATGCTGACCCCGGTGGCCTTGGTCAGCGGGCGGACGTCGATGATGCACTCGTGCGCCACCAGGCCGCCCGGGCCGGTGTAGAGCACCGGGTAGTGCGGCTCCAGCCGCTTGGCGACGTAGTTGGCCCCGAGCACGGCCACCTGGGTGGCCCGGCGCAGCCCCTCGGCGCCCATCAGGCGCACGTACGCCCACGAGATGGGCAGGATACCCGCCGAGCCCCAGGGCGCCGCCGAGATCGGTCCCACGCCCGTCTCGGGGCCGGCCGCGGGCTGGAGCGGGTGGTTGGGCAGGTACGGCGCCAGGTGGGAGCGGACGGCCACCGGGCCGACGCCCGGACCGCCGCCGCCGTGCGGGATGCAGAAGGTCTTGTGCAGGTTCAGGTGGGAGACGTCAGCGCCGAACTTCCCCGGCTTGGCCAGGCCCACCAGCGCGTTGAGGTTGGCCCCGTCCACGTAGACCTGTCCGCCCGCCTCGTGCACGGCCGCGCAGATGTCGGTGATGTGCTCCTCGAACACACCGTGAGTGGAGGGGTAGGTGACCATGAGCACCGCCAGCTCCTCGCGGTGCTTGTCGATCTTGGCCCGCAGGTCCTCGACGTCCACGTCGCCGTTCTCGCCGGTCCCCACGACGACGACCTTCATCCCGGCCATCACGGCGCTGGCGGCGTTGGTGCCGTGTGCGGAGGAGGGGATCAGGCAGACGGTACGGCCGGCCTGGCCGTTCGCCCGGTGGTACGCCCGTACCGCCAGCAGGCCCGCCAGCTCGCCCTGGGAGCCGGCGTTGGGCTGGATGGAGACCTTGTCGTAACCGGTGACCTCGGCCAGCCGCTCCTCCAGCTCGCGGATCAGCGTCAGGTAGCCCTCGGCCTGCTCGGCGGGCGCGAAGGGGTGCAGTGCGCCGAACTCCGGCCAGGTGACCGGCTCCATCTCGGTGGTCGCGTTGAGCTTCATGGTGCACGAGCCCAGCGGGATCATGCCGCGGTCCAGCGCGTAGTCCCGGTCGGCCAGCCGGCGCAGGTAGCGCAGCATCGACGTCTCGGAGCGGTGCCGGTGGAAGACCGGGTGGGTCAGGTACTCGTCGGTGCGCAGCAGGGCGGTGGGCAGCACCTGGCCGGCGGCCTCGTCCAGCGCCTCGGCGTCCCCGGCCCCGGACTCCACACCGAAGGCGCCCCACACGGCGGCGAGCTGCGCGCGTCCGGTGGTCTCGTCGCAGGCGACGCCGACGTGGTCGGCGTCGGTCAGCCGCAGGTTGACCCCGGCCTCGCGGGCGGCGGCGACGACCTCGGCGGCCCGGCCCGGCACCCGTGCGGTGACGGTGTCGAAGAACGTGTCGTGGACGACCTCGACGCCGCCCTCGCGCAGCCCCTGGGCGAGGACGGCGGCGTAGCGGTGGGTGCGGCGGGCGATGGCGGCCAGCCCGTCGGGGCCGTGGTGGACGGCGTACATCCCCGCCATCACGGCGAGCAGCACCTGGGCGGTGCAGATGTTGCTGGTGGCCTTCTCCCGGCGGATGTGCTGCTCCCGGGTCTGCAGGGCCAGGCGGTAGGCCCTGGTGCCGTCGGCGTCCACCGAGACGCCCACCAGGCGGCCGGGCAGGTTGCGCGCGAACTTCTCCCGCACCGCCATGAACCCGGCGTGCGGCCCGCCGAACCCCATCGGCACGCCGAAGCGCTGGCTGGATCCCACCGCGATGTCGGCACCCAGCTCGCCGGGGGAGGTCAGCAGGGTGAGGGCGAGCAGGTCGGCTGCGACGGTGACGACCGCGCCCAGCCCGTGCGCCTCCTCGATCACGGCGCGCAGGTCGCGCACGGCACCGGAGGCGCCCGGGTACTGCAGCAGCACGCCGAAGACACCCCGTTCGGCGACCTCGGCGGGGATACCGCCGGACAGGTCGGCGACGACGACCTCCACCCCGGTGGGCTCGGCGCGGGTCTCGATCACGGCGATGGTCTGCGGCAGGCAGTCGGCGTCGATCAGGAAGACGCCCTGTCTGACCTTGCCCACGCGCCGGGACAGCGCCATGGCCTCGGCCGCCGCGGTGCCCTCGTCCAGCAGCGAGGCCCCCGAGGTCGGCAGCCCGGTCAGGTCGGCGACCACGGTCTGGAAGTTCAGCAGCGCCTCCAGGCGCCCCTGCGAGATCTCCGGCTGGTACGGGGTGTAGGCCGTGTACCAGGCGGGGTTCTCCATGACGTTGCGCAGGATGACCGGCGGGGTGAAGGTGCCGTGGTAGCCCAGGCCGATCATGGAGTCCAGCACCTGGTTGCGCCCGGCCAGGGAGCGCAGCTCCGCCAGGACCTCCGCCTCGCCGCGGGCCGCTGGCAGGTCCAGCGCCTCGGTGCTCCTGATCACCTCCGGTACGGCGGCGGCCGCCAGCTCGTCCAGCGATCCGTAGCCGACCTGGGCGAGCATCTTGGCCTGCTCGCCGGCGTCGGGGCCGATGTGGCGCTCCTCGAAGGGAGTGCCCCGCTCCAGCTCCGCGAGGGAGGTGGCGGGAGGAGTGCGGTCTGCTGTCATCTGGAGGCCTCCTGGTCTGCGCGACCTGCGAGGGACACCGCGGCGCGGGTGCCCCGACGGCCTCCCCCTCTGTCATCACGACCTGAGAGCTTCACCGGCCCGCGCGCGGCCCGGTTTTCACCGTCGGTGAGGGGGGCTGCGGCGTCGTCCGTCGTGGCCCGCCCTGCTTTCCAGAGTGACCTCACCCGCGCGGTACGTGAGCCTGAGAGATTCCGGGGAGGATTTGCTCCTTCGGCGCCCCCGGCACTGTCACCGGAGGACTCTCCCGCTCGGGGTCAACAGCCACTTCAGAGCCTACCAGCGCTCGTCGGCGTCGACACGGCCGCGGTTCCCGCCCGTCTGCCCGAGTGGCCGATGCGCCGAATGTGCCGTTTCGTTGTTTGTGGCGACTGTTCGCGAGCAGGCGCCTTCTCGTGCGAGGAGTTGGAGGGACCACCATGCAGACCGACATCGACCCGCGGGATCTGATAGGCCTCAAGGCGTTCGACAGCACCGGACAGAAGATAGGGACCGTGGACGAGGTGTACCTCGACGACGCCACCGGCATCCCCGAGTGGGCGGCCGTGCGCACCGGGTTCTTCAGCCGTGACGCCTTCGTCCCGCTGGAACCCAGCGAGGTGGCGGACGGGGCGCTGAAGGTGCCCTTCGAGCGCTCCCTGGTGAGGGAGGCGCCGGACTTCGGCGTGGGCCGCCATCTCTCCCCCGAGCAGGAACTGCAGCTCTACCGCCACTACGGGCTGGGGGTGCCCGGCGCCGCCGCGCCCGCCTCCGACGAGGACATGACGTTCGGGCGGATCGCGGGCTCCGAGGCCTGACCGCCCCATGGGGGTAGCGGCTCGGAGGGCTCCAGCTCCGGATCGTCCACCGCGAAGGTGCGCACCCGGCCCGGCGGCGACCCGGGCTGCTCGAACCGCACCGTGACCCGCCCCAGACCACTGCCCTGCACCCAGCCCGGCCCGTACCTCGCATGCCGTATGTCCAGGCCGGGCAGCCAGTGCCGTACCTCCCATGTTTCCCTCCCGGCCGCCGGTCCGCCCACCGCAGGCGGAGCGGGGCTCGGCGGCCGGTCCGCGCCGAGGAGCCCGGCGGCCCGAGTACCGGCCTGGGCGAACAGGTCCTCCTGGGTGAAGTCGGCCAGCCCGCTCACCCCGACTCCCAGCAGCCTCACCCCGGCGGTGGTGTCCACGCCCCCGACGAGCCGGGCGGCGGCCTCCCTCACCACCGCCGGGTCGTCGGTCGGGCCGCGCAGCGTCTCGGAGCGGGTGAGCGTGGAGAAGTCGTAGCTGCGGATCTTGACCACCACCGTGCGCCCGCTGCGTCCCGCCGCCCGCAGCCGCGCGACGCAGCGGTCGGCGAGCCGTGCGATCTCCGCCTGGATCCTGGCGCGGTCGGTGAGGTCGGTGTCGAAGGTGTCCTCGGCCGAGACCGACTTGGCGTCGCGCTCGGCGACCACGGGCCGTTCGTCGATCCCCCGCGCCATCGTGTACAGCGCTCCGCCGTGCGCCCGGCCCAGCAGGCGGACCAGTTCCGCCTCTCCCGCCTCGGCGATCTCGCCGACAGTGGCTATCCCTGACCGGCGCAGGGTCTGGGCGGTGGCGGGCCCGACACCGGGCAGTGTGCGCACCGGCATCGGCGCCAGCAGCGCCCGCTCGGTGCCCGGCGAGATCACCACCAACCCGTCGGGCTTGGCCTGCTCCGAGGCGATCTTGGCGAGCATCTTGGATCCGGCCAGCCCCACCGAGCCGCAGAGTCCGGTGACGGCACGGATGTCCCGGCGCAGTCGTTCGCCCACGGCGCGGGCGGCGTCGGCGGACCACCGCCCCGTCTCCCCCGCCGCCCCGCCCGCCTGGAGGTCCACGAACGCCTCGTCCAGGCTGAGCGGCTCCACCAGCGGCGACAGCTCGCGCAGCAGTCCCATCACCACCTCGCTGACGCGGCGGTAGAGCCCGAAACGGGGGGTGAGGTAGGCGGCGTTCGGACACAGCCGGCGGGCCTGTGCCATCGGCATCGCCGAGTGCACCCCGAAGACACGGGCCTCGTAGGAGGCGGTGGCGACCACCCCCCGCGGCCCGAGGCCACCGACGATCACGGGCTTTCCGCGCAGACTGGGCTTGGCCGCCTGCTCAACGGCGGCGTAGAAGGCGTCCATGTCCAGATGCAGGACCGTCGGTGTCCCTCTCACACCTTTGATACTGCCCTACATCACTGACGGGGACGGCCGCGTCGTCCGCCTGCTCCGCCCCGCCGGACAGTACCGGTGGTCCGGTCGTCGCGCCGGGTCATCCCGCCCGGTTGCGGCGGCGCGCCAGTTCGTCGGCCGGGTTGTCCCCGACGATGGTCTCCCCGGTGTCGACCCGCTCGGCGTGCAGCCGGGACAGGGCGGCTTCGACGTCCCGCCACACCACGCCGACCGCGATCCCGAAGACGCCCTGACCGCCCTGGAGGAGGTCGACGACCTCGTCGGGCGATGAGCACTCGTAGACCGTCGCGCCGTCGCTCATGAGCGTCATCCGCTCCAGGTCCCCGACCCCGCGCGAGCGCAGGTGCCTTACGGCGGCACGGATGTTCTGCAGCGACACCCCGGCGTCCAGAAGCCGCTTGACGATCTTCAGCACGACCACGTCGCGGAAGCTGTAGAGCCGCTGGGTGCCCGAGCCGTACGCCGGGCGGACGCTGGGCTCGACCAGACCGGTACGGGCCCAGTAGTCCAGCTGCCGGTAGGTGATGCCCGCGGCCGCGCAAGCCGTCGGCCCTCGGTAGCCGACCGGCTCGGGTCCGGTGCCCTGTGCGGTGGGGGCGGACCGGGCGGTAGGCCGTATGGAGGATCCGCGCAACGGATACGGATCGCCCGCCGCCCTGCTGTCGCCGGTGCTTCCCACGCCGACCCTCCGTCCTTCACGTCCCGCGGATATGCCCGGGACCTGCCCAATCGACGGTAGGCAGTCACTCGGGGTGCGTCAACGATCGCCACACTCGGCACGCCGAGTGATAATCACCCAAGGAGTGGTTTTGCGTGTCCCCATCGCGGGAATGGGTGCCGGAATGGCCTGACGTCGGCGGCGCTCACTGGTTACTGGTGCCGAAGTCCTCCGGGGAGATCTGGTCGAGGAACTCGCGGAACTTCTCCACCTCGTCCTCCTGCTCGTCCGGAATCGCGATCCCGGCGTCGTCCAGCACACCGTCGCTGCCGTAGATCGGCGTCCCGGTGCGCAGGGCCAGCGCTATGGCGTCGGACGGGCGGGCACTCACCTCCACACCGCTGGCGAAGACCAGCTCGGCATAGAAGACGCCCTCTCTGAGGTCGGTGATCCTCACGGCGGTGAGCTCCTGCCCGACCGCCTCCAGAACGTCCTTGAACAGGTCATGGGTCAGCGGGCGGGCGGGCGTCATACCCTGCTGGGCGAAGGCGATCGCTGTCGCCTCCCCAGGACCGATCCAGATGGGAAGGTACCGGTCGCCTCCCACCTCTCGCAGGAGAACGATCGGCTGGTTGGAGGGCATTTCGACCCGGACACCCACAACGTCGAGCTCGTTCACACAGCAACCCTAGGACGTGCGCGCCCCCTTTGGGTAGTCGGGCACCCCGTGACCCGGCCCATGGCAGGCCCATTGTCGGCGCAGTGCCGGCCCGGTGCCGGGCCCGTGTCAGCGCGGCCGTGCCTTCAGCGCCGACCGCACCAGGGCCGCGTGCAGCCGTACGGCCAGTGTCGCCAGTTCCCGCGCGGTCGTCTCGGCGTGCGCCCTGGTCTGGGGATTTCGGTGCCGCCGCAGCGGCGCCACGACCTGCTCCACCAGCCCGGCCTCCCGCTCCGCGGAAGCCTTCACCACCCGCAGATGCCGCGGCTCCAGACCGTACCGGCCCAGGTCCGCGACGATCCGGGCGACGGCCACGGCCTCGGCGTCGTAACCGCCGTCCCCTCCGGAACCGATCAGGCCGTAGGACTCCCACTCGGCGAGCTGCTCCTCCTCCGCCCCGACGGCGGCCAGGAGCTCCGCGCGCCCCACACGCGCCGTACGGGGGGTGTCCGCGTCGGCCGGTCCGTCCGGATCGCGGTCCCGCGGGGCGGCGGCCGAAGCCGGGCCCCCCTCCCGCGAGTCGAATGGATCGATGGCGTCGGACGGCCTCGCCGGGCCGGGCGGGGCCACCTCCTCGCCGCGGTCGAGCGCTTCGAGATGCTCCTTGATGACCCGCAGCGGCAGATAGTGGTCGCGCTGCATCCGCAGCACCCGGCTCAGCCGCTCCACATCCGCCGTGGTGAACTTGCGGTACCCCGACGGCGTCCGCTGCGGCTCCACCAGCCCCTCGGACTCCAGGAAACGGATCTTGGAGATGGTCACCTCGGGGAACTCGTCCCGCAGCAGGTTGAGCACGGCTCCGATGCTCATCGGAGCCGACTTCGCGGCGGCGGTGCCCCTGCGGGCACCGCCGGACCGTGATTGCAGCATGGACGCCCCCGGGGCGGTGGGTCAGACGGTGCGCTGGCTCGCGAAGAAGACCAGCCTGTACTTCCCGATCTGGACCTCGTCACCGTTGTTGAGCACGACCGAGTCGATCCGCTCACGGTTGACATACGTGCCGTTGAGACTGCCGACGTCGGCGACGGTGAACCGGCCGTCCGGGCCACGCCGGAACTCCACATGACGGCGGGAGACGGTCACGTCGTCCAGGAAGATGTCGCTCTCGGGGTGGCGGCCCGCCGTCGTCAGCTCGCTGTCCAGCAGAAAGCGGCTGCCGGAGTTCGGCCCCCGGCGCACCACCAGCAGCGCCGAGCCCATCGGCAGCGCGTCCACGGCCGCCTGGGCCTCGGGGGACAGCGACGGCAGCGCCGTCTGTCCCGTCATCTCCGCGTCGTAGGCCTCGATGCCCGAGATCGAGATGGTGGAGGTCGTCTCCGAGGAACGCTCGGGTGCGGCACCTCCCCGCAGCGGCGCTCCGCAGTTGGAGCAGAAACGGCTCGCCTCGGCGGCGCGGGTACCGCACCTGGCACAGACCGGCAAGTCGCCTCCTCCACCCGTACTCGAAGCTGACGGTGCCTCGGAACCTATGCGGCCGGACGCTTCCCGGTCAACAGAGACAGGGCCGTGACCACTCGAATCGTGGCCGGGCGCGACCTCGTCACGGAAGAGCGGGCGTTCCGCCCCCTCCGCCGCGGGCTCGCCGCCACGCGGCGCACGGTGCCGGGCACCGTCCCCGGCTCCCTGACGCTTACTACCGAACAACTTCCCAAGAAAACTCACGGGCGATTCCCCTCGCACGAAACAGACCCGCCCGTGGGGCAGGACAGACCCTCGATGCTCACGGTGGCCGAACCGGACGCCCTCACAACGTCCCTGGCCTTCGGACAGTTTCCCTTACCCGCAGGCCGGCAAGCGCGCCGACCCCCCGGTTTCTTCACGCGTCGGCTCACTGCGATGACGACTGAGCGTAGTCAGGCCGCTTCGCCGACCGCAAGGCATCCACGACGATCTTCTCTGAACGGGTTATGGACACGGTGGCCTGCTCCTTCTCCAGGGACTGGACGACACCGCCCGGGATGTTGAGCGCCGGCTCGAGGTCCTGCGGCTTGCCGATGACCTCGAAACGGTAGGGCGAGACCACCTCGCGGCCGTCGACCCTGATGCCGCCGCCACCGTCGGTGAAGTGGGTGCTCGTCACCACCCGTACACCGTTGACCTCGATCGCCTCGGCGCCCGCGGCACGCAGTTCCTGGATCGCGTCCAGCAGCATGTGAGCCTCGACCGTGCCCGCGGCGTCGTCAACCACCATCCGGATGCCCGGCCCCTCGGCCGCGACCGTGCCCGCCAGCACACCCAGCTGCCGCGCCCTTTCCTCGGTCTGCCGACGCGCCTCCTCCGCCTGGTCCGAGCTGTTCTCCAGCTCGGACTTCTGGTTCTCCAGCGTCCGCTTCTCCTCCTCCAGCCGCTGGGTGCGGCTGTCGAGCTCGTCCAGGATCCGCACGAGGTCCTCCTGCCGCGCACCGCGCAGCGGGCTGTTCTCGCTGGTGGAGCGGACCTGGATGGCGAGCCCCAGACCGAGGACGAACAGCAGCAGCGCCACGGTGAGTTGGTTTCGGTTCACCCGTGGTGGCCACAGCCCGCGGACCAGCCGCTCGCGTCCGTCCGGAGAAGGGCTCCCGCCGACCGGGGCGGTGCCCTCCGCGGGCTCCCCCGGCCCCGCGGCGGTCCCACCGCGCTCCTCCTCCGGGCCCATACCCGGTGGTGTCGTCCTGTCGTCGCTCATCGCTCACTCACGCCCGGAACACATGCCGCCGGATGGCGGCGGCATTGGAGAAGATACGGATGCCCAGCACCACCACGACGCCCGTCGACAACTGCGCACCGACACCGAGTTTGTCGCCGAGGAAGACGATCAGTGCCGCCACCACCACGTTCGACAGGAAGGACACCACGAAGACCTTGTCGTCGAAGATGCCGTCCAGCATCGCACGCAGTCCGCCGAAGACCGCGTCCAGTGCCGCCACGACGGCGATCGGCAGGTAGGGCTCGACGACCGTCGGCACCACGGGACGGACCAGGAGTCCGGCCACGACTCCCACGATGAGGCCCAGAACGGCGATCACGATGTGCTGCCCTTTCCTGTTTTCACGGGCTCTGCCGTACGAACGGTGAGGCTGGGCGCGGCCGGCAGCCGCACCCTGTCCTGGACGGAGATGCCGGTGCGGATGCCGTAGTTGTCCTGGAGCACCTCCAGGTACAGGCCGTCGTCACTGTCCTGGAAGGTTTCGCTCAGGTCCTCGCCGTCACCCACCGCGAGCAGGGTGTACGGAGGCACCAGTGGTTTGTTGTCGACGAGTATGGCGTCGCCTGCGGCACGGATGGCGGACAGGGCCGTCAGCCGCTGTCCGTTGACCGAGATCGCCTCGGCTCCCGACTCCCACAGCCCGTTGACGACCCTCTGGAGGTCCCTGTCCCGTACCCGCCCGGTGTCGGCGAAGCCGGTGCTCTGGCGCGGCCCTCCGCCCTCGCCCGGTCCGGAGTCCTCGGCGTCGTCGACGACGAGCCTGATCCCCGGCCCCTCGACCGGCACCGCCCCGGCCAGCAGCGCGACCACTTCGCCGCGGTCGCCGCCGTGTTCCTGAAGCGCCTCGCGCTGCATGGCCGCGACCTCCTCACGGAGGCCGTCCACACTGCTCTGCAGGCCGTCCGCGTCCCGGCTGCCGTCCTCGATGCGGTCGATCAGCTCCTGCCGCTCCCGCGCCTCCGTGGGCGCCTCGAAACGTGCCTGGGCGGCCCCCAGCGTGACCACCAGCGCGACCAGGACGAGACCGGCGGCCAGGATGAGCCTCCCCCGCAGCGTGCGGGGCAGGCCGGGCCGGCCCTCGGCGCCCCTGCGGGCCGCCGCTTCCGCGTAGCCGTCGTCGAGGCTGTGCTCCATCACGTTGGTGAGCAGCGACATGGAAGCGTCGGGTCGCGCAGGCCTCGAGGGTGTACTCCGTACGGGGTGCTGCTGCGACATGCCGCACATCGTCGCACGTCGAGGGCCGTACCGCCGAACAGGGCCTCCACAGCGCCGGAGCGCGTCCGTTCGGCGGTACGGTACCGCGGTGTTCCGGGGCTCACGCGCCCCTGGAAAACGTCGGGCCGTCAGCGCCCGGCGCTGTCGACCACCGCCGACCACTCGTCGAGCAGCGCCTGCGCGGAGGCGTCGTCAGGTCCCTCGGCCCACAGATGGGTGACCGCCTCGGCCGGATCCGGCAGCACCATGACCCAGCGCCCGTCGGACTCCACCACGCGTACGCCGTCGGTCGTGTCGACGAAACGTTCCCCCGCGGCCTCGACGACCCGGCGCATGACCAGGCCCTTGACCGCCCAGGGGGTGGCCAGGTCGCGGCGCAGCACGTGGGCCTGCGGGATACGGGCGTCGATCTGGCTCAGGGTGAGCTGGGTACGGGCCACGAGTCCGAGCAGGCGCGCGAAGGCCGCCGTGCCGTCGAACACACTGCTGAACTCAGGCACGATGAACCCGCCCCGGCCGTCGCCGCCGAAGACGGTGGCCTCGTCCCTTCCGACCCTGGTGAGATCGTCCGGCGAGGTCGTGGTCCACTCCACCTGGGTGCCGTGGTAGGCGGCCACCTGCTCGGCGATGCGGGTCGTGGTCACCGGCAGGGCGACCTTCCCGCTGCGCCGCTCCGCGGCGATCAGGTCGAGCATCACCAGCAGCGCCCGCTGGTCCTCGATGATCGTGCCGCGCTCGTCCACCAGGGAGATCTTCTCGCCCACGGGGTCGAACCGGACGCCGAAGGCCGCCCGGGCCGACGCCACGATCTCCCCCAGCCGCACCAGCCCGGCCCGGCGGGTGTCGGCCGTCTCGGTCGGCCGCGCCTCGTCCAGCCCCGGGTTGATCGTCAGCGAGTCGACGCCGAGCCGACCGAGCAGGCTGGGCAGGACGAGGCCGGCGCTTCCGTTGGAGGCGTCCACGACCACCTTGAGACCGGACTCGGCGACACCGGTGGTGTCCACCGCCCGCAGCAGCGTCCCCGTGTAGGAGTCGAACACACTGGCCGGAAAGCTCAGGTCTCCGATCTCTCCCGGGAACGCCCTGCGGTACTCCTGGCGGGCGTAGACACGGTCCAGTTTGCGCTGCCCCGCCTGCGAGAGGTCGGCGCCCCGCTCGTCGAAGAACATGATGTCGACGGAATCCGGGACGCCCGGCGTCGTACGGATCATGATGCCGCCGGCGCTGCCTCTCGCGGTCTGCTGCCGGGCCACCGGCAACGGCACGTTCTCCAGGTCCCGCACATCGATGGCACTCGCCTGGAGGGCGGAGATCACCGCACGCTTCAGGGCACGAGCGCCTCGGGAGTGGTCGCGGGCCGTGGTGACCGTCGACCCCTTCTTCAGCGTCGTGGCGTACGCTCCGGCCAGCCGTACGGCCAACTCCGGCGTGATCTCCACATTGAGGATGCCGGAGACGCCGCGAGCGCCGAACAGATGGGCCTGGCCTCGCGACTCCCAGATGACCGACGTGTTGACGAAGGCACCGGCCTCGACCGTCTTGAAGGGGTAGACCCGGACGTTGCCCTGGACGATGGACTCCTCGCCCACCAGGCACTCGTCACCGATGACCGCACCGTCCTCGATCCGGGCAGCCCTCATCACGTCGGTGTTCTTGCCGATGACGCAACCTCGGAGATTGGACTGCGGACCGATGTAGACGTTGTCGTGGACGACGGCCCTGTGCAGGAAAGCACCGCTTTTGACCACCACATTGGAGCCGATGACCGTGTGCTCCCGCAGTTCGGCGCCGGCTTCCACCTTGGCGTAGTCGCCCACATACAGCGGTCCGCGCAGTACCGCGTCAGGATGTACTTCCGCGCCTTCCGCGATCCAGACCCCCGGGGAGATCTCGAATCCGTCGGTCTCAACGTCGACTTTCCCCTCGAGAACGTCGGCCTGTGCCTTGACATAGCTCTCGTGGGTGCCGACGTCCTCCCAGTAGCCCTCGGCGACATAGCCGTAGACCGGCTTGCCTTCCTTCATGAGCTGCGGAAAGACGTCGCCGGACCAGTCCACGGGGACATCGGGGTCGACGTAGTCGAAGACTTCCGGCTCCATGACGTAGATGCCGGTGTTCACGGTGTCGGAGAAGACCTGGCCCCAGGTGGGCTTCTCCAGGAAACGCTCGACCTTCCCCTCGTCGTCGACGATCGTGATGCCGAACTCGAGCGGATTGGGCACCCTGGTGAGACACACGGTCACCATCGCGCCGCGTTCTCGGTGGAAATTGATGAGTTCGGTCAGGTCAAAGTCGGTGAGAGCGTCACCGGAAATGACGAGGAATGAGTCGTCCTTGAGGGCTTCCTCTGCGTTCTTGACACTGCCTGCGGTTCCCAGAGGTTTTTCCTCATTGGCGTAGGTGAGCTCCATCCCGAGCTCCTCGCCGTCACCGAAATAGTTCTTGACCAGCGAAGCCAGGAACTGTACGGTCACCACGGTCTCGGTGAGACCGTGCCGCTTGAGCAGCCGCAGCACATGCTCCATGATGGGCCTGTTGGCCACTGGCAGCAGCGGCTTGGGCATGCTCGCGGTCATCGGGCGAAGGCGGGTGCCCTCGCCACCGGCCATTACGACGGCCTTCATGTCGGAAGCGTCCTCCTTGAAGAGACGACATACATGCCGACTGTGCCCGGCCGAAGAGACCCGTGAATCTTTAAAGGGCCACTCGGGTCTCGCAGCCCCCGACGAGAGTCAGGGCCTAGTCGGCTGCGGCATCCGCCTTCACAAGTCGGCGGACTTGAACCACATAGAGGATTCCTGCCCACCAGTACAGGGTTGTACCCCAGCCTGCGAACGCCCATCCGAAAATAGCAGCCAGTGACGGAAGCCATCCGTTCCCGTCACTGAGCAGCAACAGCGGGAAGGCGTACATCAGGTTGAAGGTGGCGGCTTTCCCCAGGAAGTTGACCTGCGGTGGCGCATATCCGTGGCGGTCGAGGACCCAGACGGCCGCCAGCAGCATGAGCTCGCGCGCCAGGAGCAGTCCGGTGAGCCAGAGCGGGAGGATGTCGCGCCATGTCAGCCCGACCAGAGTGGAGAGCACGTACAGTCGGTCGGCAGCCGGGTCGAGGATGCGGCCGAGGCCGCTGACCTGGTTCCAGCGCCGGGCGAGCTTGCCGTCCAGATAGTCGCTGACGCCGCTGAGCGCAAGCACGAGCAGCGCCCAGCCGTCGGCGTTGGGGCCTCCGAACTCCGGCCAGAGGATCAGCCACAGGAAGAGCGGCACCCCTACGAGCCGCGCCATGCTGAGGATGTTGGGGATGGTGAGGACACGGTCCGTCTGGACGCGTGTCTCCTGGGCCTCCACCCAAGACCTCCTGTGAGTCCGTGCCAACGATGCCTCCTGACCTTACCCGCAGGGCGATGCCAGGAACGAAAGGGGGCCCCGAAGACGGGCCACAACGCGAGAATGCCCTGCCGGGAACCCGGCAGGGCATTCTCACAATAATCGTTCGGCGGTGTCCTACTCTCCCACACGGTCCCCCATGCAGTACCATCGGCGCTGAAAGGCTTAGCTTCCGGGTTCGGAATGTAACCGGGCGTTTCT
>NZ_JADEYH010000045.1 GCF_017114865.1 Streptomyces verrucosisporus
GGCGGGGTCCTGCTCCAGCAGGGCGTCGAGGACGGTGTCGCTGATCTGGTCGGCGATCTTGCCGGGGTGACCCTCGGTCACGGACTCCGAGGCGAACAGGCATGCCGTCATGCCTTCATCTCCTCAGATCCGCGCGTTGCCGCGTGGATCTCCAGGGCGGTGCCCGGGTCCGGACGACTGTGCACGCGGTCCGTACGCCTGTGTGTCCTGGGACGGGTGTGCGCCGTCGGCGGAGCGGGTCCGGGAGCGCGCTCCCGGACCGGTGTGTGCGGAGCCACGCTGGTACTTGACGTACTGGGTGACCGCGTACTCCCCCGTCACGGCGAGCGCACCGTGCAGTTCGTGCCAGTACCGGACCCGTGAGGTGTCCAATGCCAGCAGGGCGCGGTCGCAGCCGAACTCCCTGAGCCGGTCTAAGGCGGTGGAGACCAGGGCGAGTCCGGCGCTCCTGCCCCGGAAGGCCGGGGCCACGGCCACGTCGACGATGCGTCCCCTGCCCTCCCACGCCTGCGCGAGGACGTAGCCCGCGGGTGTGTCGGCGAACTCCAGGAGCAGACTGATGCCCGCTTGCCGGGCGGTGACGGTGCCGAACTGTTCCAGGCGGGCGCGGAAGACCTCGGGGCCGAGCATCCGGGCTCCGGTGGTGCGCGTGCGGTTGTGAATGTCGTGCAGGGTGCGCACGTCATCGGAGGCGCTGTCGATCCGCCGGATGTGCCCTCCCTCGGGCGAAACGGTGGGAAGCGCGGTGAGGGAGAGGTCGATCTCGCAGCGGTTGTACGTGATCTGCCTTGTGAAGCCGGCTTCCTGGAGGACCGGGGGGACCACCGGGTCGCCGTTCAGCACGCCGCAGACGGTGATCTCGTGTCCGCCGCCTTGCTCCCGGGAGAGTTCACCGGCGCGGGCGAGGAGGAGCGCGAGGAGCTCACGCGCGATGCTGCCGTCGTCGTCGGGCAGCACGGTGAGCGTGCAGTCCAGTGAGGGGCCGCCCCGTGTGGTCAGGGCCGCCCAGGCGACAACGTCGCCCTGCGGCCGGACCACGCACCAGCCGTCGCGGGCGGGGTCGTGCGCCGGGTGATCGGTCTCGAGCAGGATGTCGCCGCCAGTGCACCAGGCGGTATCGGTGATCGCCTTCTCGTACGTGTTGACAAGGCGGACAAGGCTGTCCAGCCGTACCTCGGCCGCGCTTTTCACGGTAAGTGGCGATGGTAGAGCCATGCGATGCGGGATCCCTTTCTGAAGACGGTGCGCGGCCGTGCCGACACACACACGCGGATTGCCGAGGCCTTCCACGTTCGCTTGATATTCCGCTGCGGAATTACGCCGACCCTATTCGATGTGCTTTCTTCGGGACGCAAACGGCCTCAGGCGAAGGGGGTCGGCTGCGTCCCATGACGCCGCAACCGGCACCGCCGACTTATTTCGGATGCCACTGGCATGGCGCTGATCTGGTGTGACAGCAGACCGCTGTCCGGTGTTCGGCGTCGCGCGCCGAACACCGGACAGTTTTTCAGAATGGCTATTCGGATTTCTGGTCCGCTCCGGCGGACCGCGCGAGTTCCCGGGAGGGTCCGGTCGGTCTCGACCGGACCCTCCCGCTCAGACGATCTCCCCCAGGACGTGGGACTCCAGGTCGGAGGAGAGCCGAAGACGGGTGTCGCCCCCGGCGTCCCCCACATTCCGGAGCCACTCCTCGAACTCCGCGCCGTCCTCGGTGGACCCTCCCGGCCCGCCGTGACCGGGAGGCTCCCGTTCCTCCCCGTGGGATTCAGTCATGTCCCGCACTCCTTTCTCCTGGCCGGTATACGCGAGCGGGACGGAACATGGTTCCAGAGGCGGCGGAACGCGCTCCCGCCGTGCCGGTGCCCACCGCGTTCGGC
Source organism: Streptomyces verrucosisporus (assembly GCF_017114865.1). Taxonomy (GTDB): domain Bacteria; phylum Actinomycetota; class Actinomycetes; order Streptomycetales; family Streptomycetaceae; genus Streptomyces; species Streptomyces fenghuangensis. The sequence goes on from NZ_JADEYH010000045.1 coordinate 1,878, forward strand.
GTACCGGATTCCGCGGGTCGCCGGTGCGAGGCCCCTCAGGCCACCGCGCCCAGGAACGGCGGCTGTCCGGCGGCCAGCCGGGCTCTGCCCATCCACAGGACCTGGGAGAGCATCCGCATCAGCCGTGCCTCCTCGGGCGGCGCCGTCCCGTCCGCGGACGGAGGCGCGGGTGGCTGTGAGACGGCCACTCCCACCGGGGTGGGCCAGCCCCGCACCGCGTGGCCGATGGTGCGCAGCGTGGCCAGAGTGGAGGCGGCGCCCTCGGCGGCGGCTCCGACGGCGACGCAGCCGATGGCGCGTCCTTCGAGGTAGGGCACAGGCTCGTCCAGGTCGTTGACGTAGTCGAGGGCGTTCTTCAGCAGACCGGAGACGGTGCCGTGGTATGTCGGGGAGACGAGAACGATGCCGTCGGCACAGCGCAGTTCCGACAGGAAATTCCCCACCTCGGGGTGCGTGGGCGCAAGGCCCGGCCGATAGGCGGGGAAGTCGATGTCCGCTCCCGCGAAGACGCGGACCGTCGCGCCCTGCTCGGCGCAGCGCAGGGCACACCACTGGGCGACGCGGTCGCAGGTCGATCCTCGGTGGAGGGATCCGCCGACCAGGACTATGTGCGGCCCGTGCGCGCTCGAGGGGCTCTTCGGCGCGGGGTCGGCCGCCTTCCGTGCCACATGGGGGAGCGGGGGCGGGGAGCCCGAGGCGCCGACGGTGGCGGACACGACGGCGTCGGCCCGCGCCGCACGCTCCCCCGCCGCGTCCCGGCCGCGGGTCCGGTCGGGCGCGCTCCGGCCGCGGGTGGTGGGCGTCGGCGCGCCGGTCCGTTCCCGGTGCTCGCGCTGGAACGCGGCGAGTGCGCGGGGCACGTCGTCGTGCGCGGCCACGGCGTCGGCGAGTGCGAGTGCGTCCGCCATCGCCGTGCCCACGACCCGGCCGGGGGACGGAGCCGCGGGGCACGCGGCGTCGCCGAGCAGGACGACGCGTCCGTCGACCCGCCGGGGAGCCGGACCGCAATCGCGGGCGTCGGCCACGGCGATGTCCTGGGGACCGGTGTTCCTGATCAGGTCCACCAGGGGCGGGTACCAGCCGGTGAGGGCGGCGATCAGGTCGGCCCGCGCGCGGGCCGGTCCCTTCGCGGGCCACACTCCCGGCGGTGAGGCGATCCTGGCGGTCCAGCACAGCAGCCCCCCGCCGACCGGGAGGACGCTCAACCGGACGCCCCGGCCGCCGGCCGTGTGAGGACGCCGCTCCAGCGTGGACTCGCCGGTGCAGCCGGACACCGAGGCGTGGCCCAGGTACTCGGCGGCTGTGCCCGGCAGCATCCGCCGCCGGACGACCGAGTCGACGCCGTCCGCGGCCACCAGAGCGGCGCACCGCAGGACCTTGCCGTCCGACAGCCGGACGGTGACGCCGTCCTCGTGTGCGGTGTAGTCCTCGACGGTGGTGGCGAGCAGCACCGCCGCGCCCGCGGTGAGGGACTCGTCGAGCAGGGCCCGCTGGAGGGCGGAGCGCGTGATCACAAGCCGGGGGGCGTCCGGGCCTTCCATGGGTTCCTCGGCCAGGATCCTTCCCGCCGCGTCCATCACCAGCCGGGTCTCGCCGGATCGCAGGAGGTGGCCCAGTTCCCTGACACGGCCTCCCAGGTTCTCGCCGAGCGCGTCGGCGGCCCGCATCCCGTCGGGACAGAGGACCAGTCCCGCGCCCTGGGCGCCGATCCGCGCGGACCGTTCGATCACGGTGACGTCGACGCCCCGCCGGGCCAGCGCGACGGCCGTCGCCAGTCCGCCGACGCCGCCGCCCGCGACGGCCACCGATTCCCTCTTGGCCATGGTTCAGCTCTCCTGTCCGTGTGTGCGGGCCGGTGCGCCGGCGAGCCGGGAGGCAAGAAGGACGGCGGTCGTCAGGGACGCCCAGGCGGTCAGTTCCACCAGTTTCCGGTCACCGGGATGCCGCTCGCGGAAGGCGGCGACATCGGCTTCGGTGACCTGGTACGGGGCGAATGCGGTGAGCAGCGCGATCCGCGCGGTGGGCAGGTCCTCCGCGGGCGGGCGGAGGGAACCCGCGAGGGTCTCCTCCAGCCAGATGCGGCCGAGGCCGGGAGGCGACCCGTCCCAGGCGGCGAGCCGGGACTCCAGCAGGCGGCGTACCTGTGGGGGGACCCAGCGCGCGGCGTCGTCGACGGCGGCGGTCGCACGTCCGACGGCATCCGCCACCGGGCCTGTCCCGGCCCACCGCGGACCGGGCGGCGCCGGGGGCAGCAGCCCGCTGCCCTCACCGGGACGCGGGGGGCCGGCGGCCGGGCGCATGGCTCTGGCGACCGTGCGCAGGATCGGACCGCGTGCGGCCGCAGGGGTTCGCGCGGGCACGGGCGACTCGTCGAGGAAGACGGCGACCATGCGGTTGAGGTAGTGGAAGGTGAGCGCCACGCCGATGATCTCGGGTGACTCCTCGGCGGTGAAGGGGGCTCGTTCCCCGCGGCCGGCGCCGAACCGGATCCACTCGGCGGCGTCGCAGCCGGGTGAACCGGGTGCCGGCCGCGGGGAGGTCTCCAGCGCGGCCTGGTGGACATCGACGCAGTAGGGGCAGGAATTTGCGCGGGAGACCTCGACTGCGACGGCCTCCTTGGCGGCCCGGCTCACCCGGCCCTCCACCAGCAGGGTCTCGCGCAGCAGCAGCCAGCTCGCGGCGAGTACCCGGGGGGCGCCGGAGTGCAGTGCCAGGGGCGGTGCGACGACGCCGAAGTCCCGTTCGGCCTGGGCGTACACGCGGGCCACCAGCCCGCGGGCGCGTCCGGGAGGAACGGCTCCGACGTGGCGGATATCGCGCAGGGATCCGCGCAGGGCGGCCCGTACGATCGTCCTCGTCCTCATCCTCGTGCCTCTCTCGGACACGGCGCTCCGGGCCGTGTCCGGGGCGTGCCTGCGTCTGCCGGTCTACCGGACGGTCCCGAACCGGGCCGTCGTCCCGGCGATGTCGTGCTCCTGACCGGGGCGGTGGTGGATGTACCCGCCCCGCCGGACCCCGGCGGAACGCGTCTGTCGGGCATCTGGATCCTCCCGTCCGTCCTCGGGCGCCCGTGCGGCACTCTTCGGCGTTGCTGCGCCCGCCCGGGGCCCCGAGCCGATCCTGGCACCGGCCGTGTGCGCGGGTGTTATCCCAACGTGCCCTTCTGCGGTCCCGGCGCGGTTTCGGCAAACCGGTGAGCGGCGGGCAGCAACGGCAGAGATGCGCTGGTCCGACGGGCGGTCGAGGATGGGCCGTCGTGCCGCTCGACGACCGTGCGACACCTCGATGGGAGTGACGGGTTCATGCAGGAAGCGACAGCCGACCCGGCGGAGATCGGGAGGCACTACGACGAGCGCTCGCCCATCGGTGACGAGCTCCGCGGCGGCCAACTGCACATGTGGTACTGGTACGACCGCGACGACGACGCGCCGCTGCCGGAGGCGGTGCACCGCGTTACCCGCAAGGTGACCGGCACCCTCGGGCTGCGACCCGGGGAGCGGGTGCTGGACGCGGGGTGCGGTCCGGGCGAGACGGCGCTGTTCCTGGCCCGGCGGTACGGGGCCAGGGTGACCGGGGTGACCGTCAGCGACGTCGAACTCGAGGCGGCGCGGAGGCGGGCCGGGACCGCGGGGCCAAAGGGGCTGGTGGACTTCCGGCACGGCGACTACATGGAACTTCCCTTCCCGGACGGCTCATTCGACGCCGTGCTCGCCCTGGAGTCCCTGCAGAACGCGCCCGACCTCGGGAGGGCGCTGGAGGAGCTGTACCGGGTGCTGCGCCCGGGCGGTCGCATGGCGTTCTCCGACTTCAGCCTGGAGAGCGCGGCCGAACCGGAGCGGGTTGAGCGGTTCATGGAGACGCTGAGGCTCCCGCTGCTGCCGACCCTCCCCCAGTGGCTGGAGTACGCGCGCTCGGCCGGTTTCGAGGTCGAGGAGTACACCCAGTGCGGTCCGCGAGTGTTCGGGATGAAGGGCAAGTACCTGCGGGCCGCGATGGACCGGCGTGAGGAGGTGGCCGGCAAGTTCGGCGAACAGGGTGTAGCGGAGTTCTCCCGTCTGCACCGGGGTTTCTTCGCTCCTCGCAAGGACCAGATCGGTTATGTGATCGCCTGCGTACGCAGACCCCGCTGACCGGCCGGTCCGCAAGAGCGCGGTCGCGCGGAGGGCGGTGTCACACCGCCCTCCGCGCGACCGCGCTGCCGGGACCTTCCGGCCGCACCGGTGTGGTCAGGACCTGACGGGCTCCGGCTCGGCCGGTTGCGTACCGCCGGTCTGTGCTTCGGCGGTGGGCGGCATGTGCCGGAACCACCGCCAGGCGAGCGCGGCGAGCACGACGAAGACAGCGGTCGCCAGCGCGCCCACCAGGTTGAGCCCGGAGGTGAACGCCCCGCGGGCGGAGGCGATCAGTGCGCCGGCCGCCGGATCGGACAGCTCCTGGGCCACGGCCATGGCGTTCGTGATGCTCTCGCGGGCGGTGGCCGCCGCCGCGGCCGGCAGCTCGCCGGGGATCGACAACTGCTCGCGGTAGGCGATGGTGCTGATGCTGCCCAGCAGTGCGATACCGGCCGCGACGCCGAACTCGCCGCTGGTCTCCGAGAGCGCCGACGCCGAACCGGTCTTCTCCGGCGGGGCGGCGCCGAGCAGCATGTCGTACCCCAGTGCCAGCGTCGGGCCGAGGCCCGCGTTGATCAGGACCGAGCCGGTCACCACCGTCACCAGGCTGTCGCTGCTGGGGGCCTGGGACAGCAGGGCGTAGCCGGCCGCCGACACCAGGAGCCCGGCCGCCATGAGGTATCCGGGGCGGATCGTCCGGGCCAGGGCGCTGCTCAGCGCGATGGCGGCGAGCGTGCCCAGGGCGCCGGGCACGAGCCAGAGACCGGTGACCCACGGCGAGAGCCCCTCGACCATCTGCAGCTGGAGGTTGACCAGCAGCAGGCTGCCGCCGGTGATGGTGCCCACCAGCAGGCTCAGCACCATGACGCCGCGCGCGACGGGAATCCGGAACAGGTTCAGGTCCAGCAGCGGGTCGTCCAGACGACGCTGGCGCAGGACGAACAGTACGCCGAAGACCGCTCCGGCGAGCAGGACCGCGAAAGGCTCCGGCGACCAGCCTCGGGAGAGCTCCTTGACGCCGTAGATGAGCGGGATGATGGTCACCAGGGAGAGCCCGACGCTGAGCAGGTCCAGCCGCCCGGCCTCGGGGTTGCGGTACTCCGGCAGCAGCGCCGGGCCGGCGATCAGCAGCAGCAGCATCACCGGGACCGCCAGCAGGAACACCGACCCCCACCAGAACGACGACATCATGAAGCCGCCGACGATCGGGCCGAACACGCCGCCGCCCACGAAGCAGCCCGTCCACACCGCGATGGCCGTGCCGCGCTGCTTGGGGTCCTTGAACATGTTGGTGATCAGGGACACCGTCGACGGGGCGAGGGTCGCTCCGGCGAGGCCCAGCAGAGCCCGGGTGGCGATGAGCATCTCCGGGCTGGTGGAATAGGCCGCGAGCACCGAGGCGGTGCCGAAGGCGGCCCCGCCGATCATCAGCAGCTTGCGGCGGCCGATCCGGTCTCCGAGGGTTCCCATGGTGACGAGAAACCCGGCGAGCACGAATCCGTAGATGTCCAGGATCCACAACTGCTGGCTGCTGCCCGGCTGGAGGTCCTCGGCCAGGTGCGGCAGGGCCAGGTAGAGCACGGTCAGGTCCACCGCCAGCAGAAGTGCCGGCAGGACGAGGACCATCAGGCCCAGCCACTCCCTGCGTCCCGCCTTGGCGGGCGGTTCGTTCTCGGTGCTCGTGTGCATCGAGGGTCCTTCCTAGGTGATGGTCGGGGCGCGGCCTCAGGGACACGGTTGCGCCATCGCGCACCCGCCACGGGTGCGCGATGGCGCGATGGGCGGGGGCGCGTCCGGGGTCAGCTCCCGCCGTTTTCGGCGGGCGGGATGTTGTTGTTCACACGGAACAGGTTGGTGGGGTCGTAGGCGCGCTTGACGGCACGCAGCCGCTCCCAGGTGCGCTCCGGGTACGCCTCCCGGATACGGGCCCGGCTGTCGTCGGCCAGGAAGTTGACGTAGACGCCCGGCACGCCCTTCTGCAGCGCCGCGGTGAGCTCGTCGGACCAGCGGGTGTGCGTCCCGGCCTCCTCGGGGTTCTCGTAGATGGCCGCCACGTTGATCATCACGTTGCGGTTGCGGTGGGCGAAGGCGGTGGCGTCCTCGGGGACCCGGGCCATCGCGCCGCCGAGCACGCGCACCTGGACGGCCGGCATGACGGCCGTGGACGTCCGGATCCGCTCCAGGATCAGCGCGGCGTCGTCGGTGTCGAGTGTGTCCGTGAACAGGTTGCGGGCGGCGGCGACCGGGTGTTCCTCCTCGTCCTCGGGCGGGTAGACCGCCGGGTACGGCATCGGCTCGATCATGTCGGCGATCGGAGTGGCCAGGGCCCGGAACGGCGCCATGGCCTTCTCGGCCTCCTCTCCCTCGCCCGCGTAGACCATCATGGCCATCACGATCGGCGTGCCGTGCAGTTCTTCGGGGACAAACGGCATCGGCATCGCCGGCATGATGTTGACGATGCTGGTCAGTTCCTCCGGGGCCTGCTGTGCCAGGTCGACGAAGCCGGCGACGACCTCGGGGGTTCCCGGCAGGACCAGCAGACCGCCCAGGACCGTGCCCAGTTCGTGCAGGCGGAACAGCAGCCGGGTCACCACGCCGAAGTTGCCGCCGCCTCCGCGGATCGCCCAGAACAGGTCCGGCTCGTGCTCGGCGTCGACCCGGCGCAGTTCGCCGTCGGCGGTGACCACCTCGGCTGCCAGCAGGCTGTCGATGGTCAGGCCGTGCTTGCGGACCAGGTAGCCGATGCCGCCGCCGGTGGTGATACCGCCCAGGCCGACGCTGCCGGCGTCCCCGAATCCGGTGACGAGGCCGTGCTCGGCGACGGCGTTGGTGAACTCGCCGGTGGTCGCTCCGGCCTCGGCCCAGGCTGTGCGCGCCTCGGGGTCGATCCGCAGATCGCGCATCGACGACATGTCGAGCACGATGCCGTGGTCGCAGAGGCAGAACATGCTGTGCCCACCGCTCTTGACCGCCAGAGGGATGTCGCGATCGCGCGCCAGCGAGACCACCCGCGCCACGTCGGCGGTGCCGGCCGGTTTCACGATCGCGGCCGGCAGCTGGTCCATTCCGCCCAGGTAGACGGTGCGCGCCCTGTCGTAACCGGCGTCACCGGGTACGAGAACCTCGCCCTCGACGACGGCGCGCAACTGCGCGACCGGCACGGTGCCCCGCTCGATGACCGCCTTGGTCTTCTCCACTGTCAAAAGTCTCCTCGTGTCGTGCGGTGGTTTCGCCAGGGCGCCTGCGGCCCTGCGCGGGGGCCGGCTGACGGCACATGCCGCACGGCGGGTGCGGCGGTGGGGTGTGCGGGTGCCGGCGGCTCCCGGGGGCATGGCCGTCCCCATCGTGGCCGGGGCCGAGCGTGCGGCGCATCTCGTGGATTGCGGTGCGCTCCGGGGCGGGTGAGCGCATCACAGGAGATGCGCGGGCGGGGTGCCGGCCGACACGCTGTCCGTGTGCTGTTCCGGCGTACTCCGAGAGCGAGGCAACCCATGAGGTCGTCGTCCGGGCGGGGGAGTGTCCCCGCCGTGGCCAGTACCGGAGTTGGGAGGTAGTGGTCATGGCGCGAGTGGTGGTCACAGGGGGCTGCGGGTTCGTGGGCAGCCATCTGGTGGACGAACTGGCCCGAAGGGGCCATGAGGTCACCGTCTTCGACGGCGGCGCGCCGCCGCCGGACCGGGAGCCGTCGTCCTCGGTCCGCTACGTGACCGGTGACGTGCGGGACGCGGCGCGACTGGCCGAGGTGGTGCGGGAGGGCGTGGACACCGTCTACCATCTCGCCGCCGTGGTCGGAGTCGACCGATACCTGGACCGTCCGGTCGACGTCATCGACATCAACCTGCTCGGCACCCGGAACGTGCTGGACCTGGCCGCGAGGGCGGGGGCGAAGGTCGTGGTGGCGAGCACCAGCGAGGTCTTCGGGAAGAACCCCGCGGTCCCGTGGCGGGAGGACGACGACCGTGTGCTGGGCAGCACCGCCGTGGACCGGTGGTGCTACTCCACCAGCAAGGCGCTGGGCGAGCACCTCGCCTTCGCCTTCGCCCGCGAGCGCGGACTCAAGGCGGCCGTCGTGCGCTACTTCAATGTCTACGGACCGCGGCAGCGGCCGGCGTTCGTCGTCAGCAGGAGTGTTCACCGGGCCCTGAACGGGAGGCCGCCGGTGGTGTACGACGACGGTGGCCAGACGCGGTGCTTCACCTTCGTGCGGGACGCGGTCGACGCCACGATCGCCGTCGGCACCAGTGAGGCCGCGGTCGGGGAGTGCTTCAACGTCGGCAGCTCGACCGAGACCACGGTGGTCCGGCTGGGCGCCCTGGTGGCGGAGCTGACCGGCACCGGGGCGGCGGTGCCGGTCGGTACACGGGACCGGCTCGGCGACCGCTACCAGGACCTGCGCCGACGGGTCCCGGACACCGCCAAAATCATGCGGACCCTGGGATGGCGGTGCACGACCGACCTGCGCGACGGGCTCGCCGAGACGATCGCCTGGGCGCGCCGGAACCCGTGGTGGCTGGCCCAGCCCGACAGCGGTGTGGAACCGGACGGCGAACCGGTCCGGGCCGCCGGCGTCCCGGGCTGAGCCGGCCGTGCGCGACGAGCGGGTGGCGCTATCGCGCCGGCCGCTCGTGCAGTTGCAGCAGGAGATAGGCGGCCAGGGTGGAGTCGTCGCGTATCTCACCCGCGAGGATCATCCGCTCGAACTCCGCACGCGGAACCCAGCGGTGGCGCATGTCCTGCTCCTCGTGTTCGCGCCGGGGCGGTCCCGTGCTCAGGCCGGTGGCCAGGAAGACGGTGAACGCCTGCCCGCTGGCGCCGTGCCAGCCGTAGGGTGTGCCGAGCGCGGTCCACGAAGCGGCGCTCAGCCCGGTCTCCTCGGCCAGTTCGGCGCGGCCCAGCTCCTCCGCGGTACCGTTCCGGCCCGGGGGGAAACAGCCCTGTGGGAACTCCCAGTACCGCCCGCGGACCGGGTACCGGTACTGGTCGACCAGGTGGAACCCACCGTGCTCGGCGGCTATCACCACGGCGTAGTCGGGCCGGTCGACCACCGAGTACAGACCGCGGGAGCCGTCCGGGCGTTCCACGACGTCCTCGCGCAGCGACAGCCATGGATTGCGGTACACCTCGCGGGAGGAGACCGTCCGGATGATGCCGGGCGCGGGCTCTGGAATCCGGCGCATCACCGGTACCCCCTTTTCTCTCTCACCGGCCGTCACTGCCAACGCTAGGGGGCCGCGGGCGGCGCCCCTACTTCCCCGTTGCTGGATTCCGGCTGTCGGCACGCCGGAAGATGCCCGCCGCCCGCGGCGGTGAGGATCATCGGCGTGGGCCGGAACCGCCTTCGATTGGAGCTGCAAGATGCGCTTTCTCCCCGAGCACGACGCCCTCACCGTGGCGGTCGTCGGCTTCGGATACGTGGGTTCCTGCGTCGCGGCGACCCTGGCCGAGCGCGGGTTCGACGTCGTCGGCGTCGACACCGACGCCCGGCTGGTCGAGGAACTGGGCAGACGGGAGTGCCGGTTCAGCGAGCACGGACTGGCCGAGAAACTCTTCTCGGGCCTGGACTCCGGACGGCTGCGGGTGACCACCGAGACCGCCGGGGCCGGCGACGCCGACGTGGTGCTGATCACCGTCGGCACACCGGTGCGCGACGACGGCTCGCTGGACGATGGACAACTGCGGGGTGCTGTAAAGGAGTTGAGCGGCCACCTGCGTCCCGGTCAGCTGGTCGTCCTCAAGTCCACGGTGCCGCCCGGCACCACGCGGGGTCTGCTCGTTCCGCTTCTGGAGGCGAGTGGGCTGGTCGCGGGGAAGGACTTCGGCCTGGCCTTCACCCCGGAGCGGCTCGCGGAAGGCACCGCGCTGCGGGAACTGCGCACCTTCCCGATCGTGGTCGGCGGGCTGACTCCCGACTGCGCGGCCGCGGCCGCCGGACTGTGGCGGCGCGCCCTGGGAGTGGAGACCCTGCCGATGGACACACTGGAGGCCGCCGAGATCGTCAAGCTGGCCGACAACTGGTGGATCGACCTCAACATCGCCATGGCGAACGAGCTGGCCAAGCTGTGCGCGCTCTACGGCGCGGACGTGCTCGACGTCATCGCCGCGGCGAACACCATCCCCAAGGGCTCCGGCAACGTCAACATCCTGCTGCCCAGCGCCGGCGTGGGCGGCTCCTGCCTGACCAAGGATCCGTGGATGGTGTGGCGCGCCGCCGGCGACCACGATGTGCGCATCCAGACCGCCGCGGCCGGCCGCCGGGTCAACGCGGGGATGCCGGAGTACACCGCGCAGTTGATCACGGACGAGCTGGCCCTGCTCGGCAAGGCCCCCGCGGCGTCCACCGTGGCCGTGCTGGGGCTGGCCTTCAAGAACGACACCGGCGACCTGCGCGCCACACCGGCCCGGGGCGTGGTCGAGGCTCTGGCCGCCAGGGGGGTCACGGTGCGGCTCCACGACCCGCTGGTCGACCGGGAGGCCGCAGCCCGGCTGTTCGGCGCGGAACCGAAGGAGTCCCTGAGGGAGGCGGTGCGCGGCGCGGACTGCGTGGCCGTGCTCGCCCTGCACCGAGGCTTCGGCGACATCGACTTCGCCGCACTCCCGGTCGCCCGGCCGTGCCTGCTGCTCGACGGGCGCGCCTACTACCCGAAGGAGAAGATCGCCGAGCTGCGCGCGGCCGGGTACGTCTACCGGGGTATCGGCCGCGGCCAGAGTCCCGCCGCGGGGCCTCCCGGGCACCGTCCGGCGGTGGCCGGGTCCCACAGCCCCCGTCACGCGGTGGTGAGCTGACGGCCGGACGGCACGCGCTCCGGCCGCTCCCGCCCTCCGCGCGGCCCACACCACACCGCAATCCACGAGATGCGCCGCACGCGCGGTTCCGGCCACGATGTGCGCAGTCATGCCCGCGGAAGTCATCGGTGCCCGCACACTCCATCACACCGGCGAGGGCATCCCCGTCGCGTACGGACCCTGACGGGGACCACACCACGCGGCGCTCCTACCCCGAACGACAACCGAGTGGAAGGCATCATGACCATCATCGATGGCACCATGGCCGTCACCGAGTGCACCGAGTGCCGCATCTGCGGCAACCGGGACCTGCTGCCCGTGCTCGACCTGGGAACCCAGGCGCTGACCGGCATCTTCCCCGGACGCGGTGAGGTCGTGCCCACCGCCCCGCTGGAACTGGTCAAGTGCTCCCCGGAAGGCTGCGGACTGGTGCAGCTGAGGCACACCGCCGACCTCTCCCTCATGTACGGCAGACACTACGGGTACCGCTCAGGCATCCGGCCGTACATGATCAACCACCTGCACGGAAAGGTCGCCAGGCTCACCGGCATGGTCGACCTCGGCCCCGACGACCTGGTCGTCGACATCGGCAGCAACGACTCCACCCTGCTGCAGGGGTACCCGGCCGACGGTCCCACCCTGGTGGGCATCGATCCCACGGGCGAGAAGTGGCGCCGTTACTACCCCGACCACATCGAGCTGATCCCGGACTTCTTCTCGAAGGCGGCCTTCGCCGAGCGCTTCGGCGACCGCAAGGCCAAGATCGTCACCTCGATCGCGATGTTCTACGACCTGCCGGACCCGGTCGGGTTCATGGCGGACGTGCGCGACATCCTCACGGACGACGGCGTGTGGCTGGTCGAGATGAGCTACCTGGTCTCCATGCTGGACGTGCTGGCCTACGACGCGGTGTGCCACGAGCACCTGGAGTACTACGCGCTGAGCCAGATCGAGTGGATGGCCGAGCGTGTCGGACTCACCGTGTCGTCGGCCGAGGTCACCGAGGTCAACGGCGGGAGTCTGTGCCTCACTCTGGTCAAGGACCCCAACCGGCACAAGATCGACACAGCCGGGATCGAACTGGTCCGCCGACGGGAGGCCGACCTCGCACTGGAGACCGCGGCCCCTTACGAGACCTTCGCACGCCGCGTCCGCGAGCACCGTGACACGCTGCGCGGATTCCTCGACCAGTCGCGGGCGGCCGGCCGGCTGACCCTGGGCTACGGCGCCTCGACCAAGGGCAACGTGGTCCTCCAGTACTGCGGGGTCGACAGCCGGGACCTGCCGTGCATCGGTGAGGTCAGTGCGGAGAAGCACGGCTGCTTCACCCCGGGGACCGGCATCCCCATCGTCTCCGAGGAGGACGCCAAGGCACGCCGCCCCGACCAGCTGCTGGTGCTCCCGTGGGTGCACCGCGACGGGTTCGTCGAGAGGGAGCAGGCGTTCCTGGCGGCGGGCGGGAGGATGGTCTTCCCGCTGCCGTCCGTCTCCTCGGTCTGACCCGGCCCGTCCCCGCCCGCCCGCCCAGGAACAGGAACAGGAACAGCCGTGTCCGTCCACACCGTCTGTGCCGGCCCGGCCGGCGACCACGCTCCCGCGGGAGACGCTTCGGTGAGCGTTCTGCGCGTCGGTGCGATCGGCTGCTCGTCGTTCGGTGCGCGCACCATGCTCCCCGCCATCCGGGACACCCCCGCCACGGTCCTGACCGCCGTGGCCAGCCGTGACCGTGCCAAGGCCGAGTCCTTCGCCCGGAAGTTCGGCTGCGACCCCGTGGTGGGGTACGAGGACCTGTTGTCCCGCCAGGACATCGACGCCGTCTATGTCGCCCTCCCCAACTCCCTGCACCACGAGATGGCGGCGGCCGCGCTGGAGTGCGGCAAGCACGTCCTGGCGGAGAAGCCACTGGCCACCACGGTCCGGGAGACCGCCGACCTGGTCCGCCTGGCGGACGCCCGCGGCCTGGTGCTGCGGGAGAACTTCGGCTTCCTGCACCACGGCCAGCACCGGCGCGCGCTGTCCCTGGTGCGTGAGGGCCGCATCGGGGGGCTGCGCCACTTCACGAGCGCCTTCTGCTTTCCGCCCCTGCCCGGGGACGACATCCGGTACCGGCCCGATCTGGGCGGTGGCGCGCTGCTCGACGCCGGCGTCTACCCGGTGCGGGCGACGCAGTACTTCCTCGGTGACGATCTGACCGTGACGGGTGCTGTGCTGCGGTGCGACCCGGTCTCCGGCGTGGACGTCTCGGGCAGTTTCGTGGCCTGCTCGGCGGACGGCGTGATCGCCACCGGGGACTTCGGCTTCGAGCACGGCTACGGTTCCCGCTACCGGCTCTGGGGCGGCACCGGGCAGCTCACCGTCGAACGAGCCTTCACTCCTCCCCCCTGGCACGCCCCGACCCTGCGGGTGGTGTCGCAGAACCTCGTGGAGGAACTCACCCTGCCCGCGGAGGACCAGATGAGCGCGGGGCTGAGTGCCTTCGCGGCCGCGGTCGGGACCGCCCGCGCCCGCGGCCGCGACCCGCACCACCGGAAGTGGGCCGCGACGGCAATCCGCACCGCCGAACTGGTGGCACGCATCGGTGAGATCGCCCACCGGGTCTGACCGCCGCGCCGGCCCCTGCCTCCGGCCGCGCCGGGTCAGGCCGCCCGGGCCCCGCCGAGCCGTGCGGCGGTGCGGTCGCGCACCTCGGCGATGACCCGGTCGACATCGGCGTCGGAGAGCGACTGGTGGATCGGCAGGAGCAGCGTCTTCTCCGCGGCGGCCTCGGCCCGCGGCAGCACGGCGTCCGAGCCGTACGCCCCGATCCGGTGCATCAGGGGGTACCGGAAGGTGGTGTAGACGCCGCGTTCGAACAGGTCGCGCGCGACCTGGTCGCGGACGCCGCCGTCGAACTGCACCCAGTACATGTAATGGGAGGAGGTGTGTCCGGCGGGCAGTGGCGGCGGCAGGCGCAGCCCGGCCACGTCGGCGAGACCCGCGTCGTAGGCCTGCGCGATCTCGCGGCGCCGGGCGATGAACTCATCGAGCCGGGCCAACTGCACGGTACCGATGGCGGAGAGCACGTCGTTGGTGGTGGAACGGCCCGAGAACGAGGTGACGTCGTAGTCCCACCAGCGGGTCCGTGAACGCAGTGCCTGGTCGTAGCCGCTGTGGAAGGACGAGGACGGGCCGGAGCGGCCGGGAGCACGCTGCTCCAGGCCGAAGTAGGCGATCTTGGCGGCGCGGGCGGCGAGTTCCGGGTCGCGCACGTAGAGCATGCCGCCGTCCACCGTGACCAGGATCTTGGCGTGGTCGAAGCTCCACACACCCATGTCCCCGAAGGTGCCGCAGGCGCGCCCGCCGGCCGTGGACGCGATGGCCAGGGCAGCGTCCTCGACCAGTCGGACACCGCGGTCGCGGCACAACTCGGCGATCTCGGCGACCGAGCCGGGGTACCCGCCGTAGTGCAGGATCACCACGGCCTTGGTCCGCTCGGTCAGCACCGCCTCGATGTCGGCCGCGTTCGGGTTGAGCGTGGCCTCGTCGACATCGCAGAAGACCGGCCGCGCACCGTGCGCGGCGATCGCGTTGCCGACCCCGACGAAGCTCACCGTCGGCAGCACGACCTCGTCCCCGGGGCCGACGCCGAGCAGTTCCATCGCGATGAATGTGGCCGAGGTGCACGAGTTCGTCGAGGTGATGTGCTCGCGGCCGACGCCCAGGTGCCCGGCCAGCGCCGTCTCGAACTGGTCGGTGCGGGCACCGCGGCCGACCCAGTTGCTCTCGAACACCTCGCGTACCGCATCGAGTTCGCGCTCGCCCAGCGCGGGCTGCACAACGTTGATCATACGGCCCATCCGGACTCCTTGGCGTCGGTCCAATGTGGGGGGACCTGGCCGGGACACCATGTGGCCGGGGCAGGTCGGCGGAAGGTCGGCGAGGCCGACAGGCGCGAATATGTCACCCGGCCGGACCGGCTCGCATCTCCCGGCGTGCTGTGCCGCCTTCCGGCGGCACGGCGGCGCGTGCCGCAACGCGGAAGATGCGCGGCCCGGCCCGGCCGGGCGACGATGCGCGCAACCACGTCCCCCACGGGAGCCCCACAGTGCCCGCACGAGTTCGACGGCCCGACGCCGGCACGTCCACCGGCCCCGCCCCCCTCGCCGCCCGTGTCACCGTCTCGGCGCGGACCACCGCATCGCGCGTGAGCCCGGACGACGCCGGTACCTGGGTCGAGGACAGCAGAAGGCAGCCGTTCGAGAGCACCGTCATCCCGATGGAGGAGCTGACCGACCCGCGCGGATGGCACTTCGCCCCCGGCACAGGGAATCTGGAACACCGCAGCGGCCGGTTCTTCACCGTGGAGGGGATGCACGTCAGGACCGGCCACGGCCCCTTGGGGGAGTGGTGGCAGCCCATTCTCGTGCAGCGCGACATCGCCATCCTCGGAATGATCGCCAAGGAGTTCGACGGCGTCCTGCACTTTCTGCTCCAGGCCAAGATGGAGCCGGGGAACGCCGGAATGGTGCAGCTGTCGCCCACGGTCCAGGCGACATCCAGCAACTACACCCGGGTGCACGGGGGAGGGCGCACTCCCTACGTCGAGTACTTCACCGAGCCGGGCAGGGGGCGGGTCCTGGTCGACGTGCTCCAGTCGGAGCAGGGGGCCTGGTTCCATCAGAAGCGCAACCGCAACATCGTCATCGAGGTCACCGGCGACGTACCCGTGCTGGACGGCTTCCGCTGGCTGACCCTGGGCCAGGTCCACCGGCTGCTGCGGCGGCGCAGCGTCATCAACATGGACGCCCGCACGGTTCTCGGCTGCCTGCCCGTAGCGGCCCCGGCGGGAGGTGGGGAGGTGTTCGAACGCGGCGGGGAGCCCGGCGGCCTGCACACGATGACGCAGGTCCTGAGCTGGTTCACCGGCCGCAAGAGCGCGTACGAACTGTCCGCCCGGCTGGTCCCGCTGAACTCCCTGGCGGGGTGGCGTCGGCAGGCCATGGGGATCGTCCCCGAGGGGGGCGGGGAGTTCGGCATCGTCGCGGTCCGGGCACACGCCCCTACCCGCGAGGTGCACAGCTGGAAGCAGCCGCTGCTGGCACCGCGGGGCCTGGGCCTGGCGGCGCTGGTGGTCCGGCGCATCGGCGGGAAGCTGCACGCGCTGGTGCGCGCCGAGGTCCTGCCGGGGTACCGGGACACGGTGGAGATCGGCCCGACCGTGCGGTCCGCGGCGAGTGACCGCGCCGCCGTGGCGGCCCTCCGTCCGGACTTCCTGGACTATGTGCTGTCGGCACGTGAGGGTGTGCGCTACGACGTTGTGCAGTCCGAGGAGGGAGGGCGCTTCCTCCACGCCGAGACCCGTTACCTCGTGGTCGAGGCAGACGACGACTTCCCCCTGCGGGTGCCGCCGGACTTCGCATGGCTCACGGTCGAACAGCTGCTGGCACTGCAGCGGCACAGCTACTACCTCGGAATCGAGGCCAGGACCCTGCTCTTCTGCCTCAACGGCCTGTGACCTCCGGGGCCGGCCCGTCCGCGACCGTGCCGGCGGACCGCCAAGGACGCAATCCAGAAGACGCCCGCCACGGCCCCCGAAGCCATACTGGACGCCTGGTGCCGATCCGCCCGGGCGGGAGCTCCGGTCAGGAGGATCCGGTCCGGCGCCGCCTGCGAGGCGGTCGCCGCCGGCGGACTCCCCGGCCGCGGCGCGTGTGTGAGGACTGCCGGGCGGCCGCCGGGACGCGCCGTCCGGCAGGGCCGCCGTCACCTGTCACCCCAGTGGAAGGACTGCGATGCGGATTCTCTTCGTCACCAACCCCTTCAGGGCGCACCTGTACGTCCAGGTGCCGCTGGCGTGGGCGCTCCGCGGAGCGGGGCACGAGGTGTGCGTCGCCGGCCCGCCGGACATGGCCGAGGCCATCGCGCACACCGGGCTGCCCGGTGTGTCCGTCGGCGAGGTACTCGCCCTGGAGGAGAAGATGGCGCAGGCAGCGCCGAGCGACGCGCCGATCAGGATGGCGCAGGGCGCGTCCGGCGGCGAGCCGGCTGGGCCCTGCGACCCCAGGGGCCTGCGCACGGGGAAGTCGGTGCAGAGCGACTACGGCTGGGGCGACCCGCACATCGAGCTGGAGGACTTCACCGCTGGGGTGCGTGCGGTGTTCTTCCCGGACTCCGCCTTCGAGGACCTGGTGGAGTTCGCACGTGCGTGGCGTCCCGACCTGATCGTGACGGACCCGACCGCCTTCCCCGGCGCGGTGGCGGCCCGGGTCGTCGGCGCGGCGCACGCCCGGATGCTGTGGAGCGTGGACAGGGTGGCCCAGCTGCGCGCGGCGTGCCGCCCCCGGCTCGGCGCCGAGGGCGATCCGATGCGGGACTGGCTGCAGCCGATACTGGAGCGCCACGGTTGCGGCTTCGACGAGGAGACGGTCCTGGGGCAGTGGACCATATCGCCCTCGCCACCGTGGATCTGGCAGCCGGAGGGCATGCACTACCTGCCCGTGCGGAACATGGCGTTCAACGGTCCCTCCATCACGCCGCGATGGGTGCACGAACGCCCCGCCCGCAGGCGCGTCTGCATCACCCAGGGTCTCTCGCACCGGGACGCCACCATCGGCGGCGGGTCCTCCACCCACGACCTCCTGGAGGCGGTGGCCGGCCTCGATGTCGAGGTGATCGCGACCCTCAACGCCGACCAGCTCGGGTCGGCGACCCTGCCGGACAATGTCCGCGCCGTCGACTTCGTCCCGCTGAACTCGCTGCTGCCCACGTGCTCGGCACTCGTCCACGAAGGCGGCACCGGTGCCTTCGCGGGGGCGCTCGAGCACGCGGTCCCGCAGATCGTCGTGCCCAACGACTTCAAGGTCGAGAAGTGGGGCGGTCCGCTGGCCATGGCACACGGGCTGGAGCGGCGCGGCGCGGGAGTGTACGTGGGCAACTCGGGGACCCTGACCGCCGACGCGCTGCACGACGGCCTCAAGCTGCTCCTGGAGGACCCCTCCTACGCGGAGAACGCGGCCAGGATCCGTACCGAGGTGCGGATGATGCCGAGCCCGAACGACATCGTGCCGGCGCTGGAGAAGCTGACCGCCGAGCACCGCGTCCCGCGCCCCTGACCTGTACGGCCACTCTCCGCAGGCCGTTCGGCGGGGTACGTCCCGGCACCGCCGGTGGCCCGCGGTGCGCCGCCGGGCCGCCGTCGAACGCCTTGACCACCGACCCACGGAACGAAGAACGGACCGGTCGATGAAGGGAATCATCCTCGCCGGCGGCAGCGGTACACGGCTGTCCCCCCTGACCTTGGCGGTTTCCAAGCAGCTGCTCCCCGTCTACGACAAGCCGATGATCTATTACCCGCTCTCCGTGCTGATGCTGGCCGGCGTGCGGGACATCCTGCTCATCTCCACCCCCTCCGCCCTCCCCGTCATGCAGCGGCTGCTCGGCGACGGCTCGCGGCTCGGCCTGAACCTGTCCTACGCGGCTCAACGGGAGCCACGCGGCGTCGCCGAGGCGTTCCTGATCGGTGCCGGGCACATCGGCCACGACCGTTCGGCGCTGGTCCTGGGCGACAACGTCTTCCACGGCTCCGGACTTTCGGAGGTGCTGTGCAGCTCCCGGGACTCGCTGGACGGCTGCGTCCTGTTCGGCCGGCCCGTGCCCGACCCGGAGCGGTACGGCGTCGGCGAGGTCGACTCCCGGGGCAGGCTGGTCTCCATCGAGGAGAAGCCGACGAGCCCACGCTCCAACAACGCGATCACGGGGCTGTACTTCTACGACGACCAGGTCGTCGACATCGCCCGGCACATCGCTCCCTCGTCCCGCGGTGAACTGGAGATCACCGACGTCAACCGCGAATACCTCGGGCAGGGCCGGGTGAGGATGGTCGAACTGGGCCGCGGCTGTGCCTGGTTCGACTGCGGCACCCACGATTCCCTGCTGGCCGCCGGCCAGTACGTGCAGCTCGTCGAGAAGTACGAGGGCGAGCGGGTGGCCTGTCTGGAGGAGATCGCTCTGCGGATGGGCTTCATCGACGCCGAGGCGTGCTACCGGCTCGGCGACGGGATGCGGCATTCGCGGTACGGCCGGTACCTCACGGAGATCGCCTGCGCGCCGGGCTGAGCGCGCGAGCGCGCGGACGGGTCCGGTGCCGGAAAGGGGGTGTCCCTCCCCGCGGGGAGGGACACCCCCTTTCCGGGGAAGCGGTCACCGCGGGGACGGCTCGCGCGTCTTGGCCGCCGCGTCGGCCGCCTGCCCGGAGGGCAGGTCCGGCCCCGGCCCCGGCCGCCGCGTCCGCGCGGCACGGCCGCGGCGTTCGCCCCGCGAGGTGGCGAAGCGTCGCATGATCGGGCGCTCGACCAGTGTGTACAGAGCCCAGGACAACAGCAGGGTGACACCGAACAGCAGCGCGATCACGCCGATCGCCTGCGGGGTCTCCCAGGTCCTGCCGGCCCCCAGGAGCCGGTGACCGTAGATCTGGACGAGCTGGTGGGTGATGTAAAAGGCGAAGGACACCTCGCCCAGCCACACCATGACGCGGCTGGAGAGCCAGTTGCGCCGACCGGCCGCCTCCGCCCTGGTGGCGCTCGCCACCAGCAGACCGAGCGGCACCACCATGACGGCCACCAGCTGGTACGCGGAGGGGAAGAGCGGCGCGGCGACGTAGGCCACGGCGACGAGGGCCACCGAACCGCCGAAGCCGATGGGAAGCCTGCGTCCCTCCATCACCACGCGGGCCAGGATGATGCCGAAGACGAAGTCGAGCAGGCGTGTCCCGGGGAACTGGTAGACCAGCCACAGGTCCGCGGCCGTGACCTCCATCCCCGGGAACGTCTCCTGGTTGGGCAGTCGGCCGGCGACGAACGGCACGGCGAGGATCGCCGCCACGACGGCGCCCGCCCACGCCCACAGCCGTTCGGGGCGGATGCGGTCGATGAGCCTGATCAGAATCGGGAACAGCGCGTAGAACAGGGCCTCACAGGACAGCGACCAGGCCACGCCGTTGAAGGAGGCGCGGACCATGATGTCCGGTGACCACGACTGCAGCAGCAGCAGTTGCAGTGCCAGGTCCCGGCCGCTGACCGACGCCTGCGCCACCCATGCCGCCAGCATCATGGCGGCGATGAGGGTTAGCAGGTGCAGGGGATAGATCTTGAAGAACCTGCGCCGGAAGAACGCCGGAGTGGTGTCGTCGGCGCGCATCGACCAGGTGAGGATGAATCCGCTGAGGATGAAGAAGAAGCCGACGCCGGTCCAGCCACCCTGGTAGAAGAGCGTGTTCGCGACGTTCTGGCTGTGGTCCGAGGCGAAGAACCGCTCGGGCACGGCATGGAAGAAGAACACCATGGCGGCCGCGATGAACCGCATTCCCGTCAGGGCGGGAAGCCTGGACGGCAGGGCCGCGCCGGCGGCCCGGGATCTTGTCGTGTGATGGGGCATCGGGATCGTTCTCCCCCGCTGAGGTCTTCTCGGAGTTCGTGACTGTGGCAACTGGCCGTCGTCGCGGCATCTCCGAGATTGCGCAGCTTCCTCCCCGCGCCCGTGACGTCCAGGTCTGCTGTGACGACCGCAACCCAGAAGATGCGTTTCCCGTGGCTGGAAGTCGACCATGGCCCGGGCGGGCCGACCGGGCCGCCCGCGGCAGACGGTGGAGGGGAGACGGACGTGCCGGATCAGGACGGCTGGGATCTGCTGGTCAGAAGAGACGACCTCACGGCGACCGAGGTGCGCCCGGCCGCGCCGGCGGCCCCGCTGCGGCCCGGCCAGGTGCGACTGGCGGCCGAGCGGTTCTCCCTGACGGCGATCACCGCCACCTACGCGCGCCTCGGCGAGTCCGAGCTGCCGTTCTTCAACGCGTTCCCCGGCCCCGAGGGCCACGGCCGCGTTCCGGCCTGGGGCTACGCACGGGTCGAGCAGTCCCGGCACCCGGATGTCGCCGAGGGGACCCGCTGCTTCGGTTTCCTGCCGCTGTCGACCCACGTCGTACTCACCGTCTCACCGGTGGCCGGGGGCTTCGCCGACACCGCCCCCGAACGGGACTACCTGCACCCCTGGTACCGCCGGTACCAGTTCGCCGCGGAGCCCGATGTCCTGGACGACCACCGGGTTCTGCTGCGGCCCCTGTATCCCGCCTCGTTCGCCCTCGCCGAGTTCCTGACCAGCACGGTCCCGGACGGGACCGTGCTGGTCACCAGCGCGTCCAGCAAGACCGCCGTGGGGACGGCGGCCCTGCTGGCGGACTGGGAGGGCATCACCACCGTCGGGATCACCTCCTCCCGCCACCTGCGGTCCGTGCGGGAGCTGGGCCACTACGACCGCCTGCTGACCTATGAGGAGCTGCCCCGCGCGCAGGTGCCCGAGTCCGCCGTCCTCGTCGACTTCACGGGCCAGGCCGAGCGGCTGTCCTCGGTCTACGAGCGGTTCGGCGCCGTGCTGGAGGACGCGCTGCTCGTCGGCTACACGCACCCCGGCGCGCGGATCGAGCCCCCCGAGGGGCTGAGCGACCCCGAGCCGTGGATCTTCTTCACTCCCTCGGAGGAGGAGCGGTTCGCCGAGAAGGAGGGCGAGGAGTCCTACCGGTCCCGGTACCGCGCGGCCGAGGAACGCTTCGTCCGGGACGCGCCCTCGTGGCTGGCCGTCGACCGGCGCAGTGGCCCCGAGGCGCTCGCCGGCGCCTACCGCTCGCTGATGGCCGGTGAGATCCCGGCCCGCAGCGGCATCGTGGTCGCCCCCCGCTGAGCCGCTTTCCGCCGTCCTCGCCGCCCCTCGTCCACCGGACCACGGCTGAGTCTCCCCGCTCCCGCCCCGGTCCCCCGCCCCCGTGTCCGCCCACCCCGAACGGAGCACACCACCGTGACCCAGAGCCTCGACAGACCTGTCACACCGCCCCGACCGGACCTCCTCGACGCCCCCCCGGACCGCCCGGCCCGAAGGGGTTGGTTCGGCCGGTACTACACCATCCCGCTCGCCGTCGCCGCGGCCGCCTACCTGCTCTACCAGCTTCCGCCGTACCTCACGTTCGACCCGGCGAACACGCACATCCCCATGCAGTTCCCCCTGCACTACGCCGTCCTGGCCGGGCACGTCATGACCGGTGCGATCACGCTGGTCACGCTGTGTCTTCAGCTGTGGCCGTGGCTGCGCCGCAACCACCCGGCCGTCCACCGCTGGAGCGGCCGGCTGTATGTGTTCGCCGGTGCGCTGCCCTCCGCGGCGCTGGCCCTGGTCATGTTCCCGTTCTCCTTCCCCGCGGGCAGCGTGGCCGTGCTGATGTCCGGTGTGATGTGGGCGGTGACGGCGGTGGTCGGCTGGGTGCGGGCCCGGCAGGGCCGGTACGCCGAGCACCGCCGCTGGATGCTCTACAGCTTCGCGATCGTGTGGGGCCAGACTGTGTGGGGCCTGGTCATCGGGCTGACGCTTTTCCGGCTGCCGTTCGCCATCGACATCACCTACATCTCCGAGTCGGCCCGGTGGGTCGGCTGGGTCGGCAACCTCGTACTCGTCCACTGGTGGCTGGAGCGGACCGCCCGGCGCGGCCAGGGGCCCGTGGTCACGGGGCGTCGTTCCTGAACAGGCTCCGCGGCGCACCGCTACGGCCGGCCCCCGCCCCCCGGAAGCCCGGGGGGCGGGGACCGGCCGTAGCGCTATGCCGTGCGCACGGCCGTGATCAGGACGGTGGAGCCGACGCCGGACTCGTCCCGGATCTCCAGGCCCGCGTCCGCGAGCCACTTCCTTATGTCGGCGGGCTCGAACAGGAGCATGCCCGCGGGCCGGCTGGGGAAGTGGTGGGAGCGCTGGAAGTAGCGGTCGACGGGGTCGTCGGCCCACCTGAAGGTCATCAGGGTGAACGTGCCGCCCGGCTTGAGGCAGCGGCCGACCTCGGCGATGGCGGTGTCCGCCTGCTCGGGGAAGGCCTGCAGGGCGTTCCAGCAGTTCACCGCGCCCAGGCTGGCGTCCCCGAAGGGAAGGCCGAGGGCACTGGCGATCACGGCCGGCACCTCGGGCAGGCGCCCGCGCAGCGTGTTGAGCATGGGCAGGCCCAGGTCCAGCGCGATCAGACGGTCGGCCCCGACCGCCTGCTCCAGGACGGCCGTCCAGCGCCCGGCGCCCGCGGCGAGGTCGAGCACGGGACCGTCCACAGGGCGGGTGTGGGAGAGCAGGTAGGCGTCCTCGTCGGCCGGCGTGAGGTCGTCGTTCCAGTTCATGCCCGATATCCGCAGAAACGCGGGACGCAGGACGGACTCGTAGTACACGCCCATGCTCGGCATGGCGGCGAGCTTCTGCAGCAGGTCCGCCGTGTCGTCGTCGTCCGTCGCCCGGGAGCCGGTCGCCCCGCCGGACAGGTCCAGCATGCCCTGGGCGAGGGGGAAGGAGGTGGAGCACGCCCCGCAGCTCACCTTGCCGCCGGTGAAGTCGAGCCGGCCTCGGCAGGAGGGGCAGCGCAGCGCGTCGGCGTGCCGGGCGAACGCCCCGGCGCCGGGGCCGGAGGCCCGTCCGGGGGCGGCCCCGGCGGGCGCGGCCGGGTACGAGGTCTCCAGGGCCGAACCGTGGCGGACGGCCCAGTACGCCTTCATGCCGGAGTAGGCCAGGACGGTGCGGGTGTCGTTGTTCCAGTTGGCCGTGACCTGCTCGTGGGTCAGTGCCTGTATCTGCCCCTTGTCGAAGCCGCGCTCGTCGTCGTTCAGGTACCACGCGGCGGGCGAGGGCCAGCACCGGCCAAGGTCGGGATCGTCCGGATCCAGGGTGCGCAGGGCCCTCTCCAGGCGGGTGAGGTCCTCCTTGCCGACCGCGAGGTCCTCACTGGCGGCGGCGGCCAGGACGCGGTCGCGCTCGCCGGGGAAGTGCGACAGCAGGTACAGCAGGGCGGTTGTCAGGGGCGTGCCGGCGCCGCTGTGGCCGAGCAGTTCCAGGTAGCGCTCCACCCCCCGGCGTACGGCGGCCGTCACCGGGCCGTCCGCCCGGGGGTGCTCGGACTCCGCGAGCAGGCCCAGCAGGACCGCCAGATACCCCCTGCGCCGGTCGTCGACCGAGTCCATCAGGGCCACCAGGGCGGGCACCGCCCGCACCGCCGCGCCCTCGGGTGCTTCCTGCCCCCACACGGAGCCGGCCAGGCGGAGGAACTCCGCCGCGAGCCGGTCGTCCGGGGCTTGGGCGAAGGCGTCCAGGGGAACGGCGGGGGCCGGGGCCGTCGACCAGGTCGTCATGTGCGGGTCCTTTCGGGAGAGTCGGGTGGGGCCGGGGCCGGCGGTTCGCCGTGGTGCCCGCGGGCCGCTTCCGGGACGCCCCGGAGGCGGGGAGGGCCGACTCGCGGACGGGCCCGCGGTGTGGTGGGTGCCCGGCCGCTCCGGAGCGGGCCGTACGGGGCGCGCGGCGAGAACGGCCGGTCGGGGAACCGCCCGTACCCCCCTGGGGCGGGGGGGGGGAAGGGCCGCCCCAGGGGGGTACGGGCCTCGGCGGCCGGGGGACCAGACCAGCTTCGGGGCAGCCATCCGACCTCCGCATCTCGTGGATTGCGGTGTCGGGACGCGACGTGGCGCGGCGGGGCGCGGTGGACCCCGCTCGTCCACCGTGCCCCGCCGCGCCGATCCGGCTCAGGACTTCGCCAGGTGCTCCTCCAGGCAGTCGAAGAAGCTCTTCCAGCCCTCCCTGGCCTCCTCGGTCTTGTCCGCCTCCAGCCGGCTGAGCTGGCGGAAGGTCATCTCCGTGCCGCCGTCGCGGTCGGCGAAGGTCACGGTGGTCAGCTCGTCGGTGCCTCCGTCCCGCGAGGTGTCGTCGTCGTTGAGGTCGATCGTGCTGAACACCAGGCGCTCGTTCTCCACCACCTCGCGGTAGACACCGGCGAACGGGAACTCACCGGCCTCCTCGGAGGCCATCGTGGCCTTCCACTCCCCGCCGGAGCGGACGTCGAGGGAGACCGTGGAGGGGTCGGTGGCGAAGCCGCGGGGCCCCCACCACTGAGCGAAGCGCTCCGGTTCGGTCCAGGCCCGGTAGAGCTCCGCCCGGGGGGCGTCGAAGACGCGGGTGATGGCGATCTCGTTCAGGGACGTCGTCTGGGTCATGATGGCTGCTGCCTTCGGCGGTTCACAGGGAGGGGGCGGTCCGGGTGCGGTGTGGGCCGGGTCAGTCTTCCTCCGGCGCGTCGAA
Organism: Streptomyces verrucosisporus; assembly: GCF_017114865.1. GTDB lineage: Bacteria > Actinomycetota > Actinomycetes > Streptomycetales > Streptomycetaceae > Streptomyces > Streptomyces fenghuangensis. The sequence continues at coordinate 26,888 of NZ_JADEYH010000045.1, forward strand.
CAGCGGCCGGATCTCGACGCCGCCGTCGTGCACCGGAACGAACCTGGCGATCTCCAGGGCGTGGTCGATGTCCTTGGCCTCCAGCACGAAGGTGCCGCCCAGGGAGTGCTTGCCCTCGGCGAACGGGCCGTCGGCGACAGCGCCGGCCCGCACGGTCTTCGCCGTTCCGGCCGGCTGGAGGGCCAGGCCGTTGAGGATCTTTCCGCCGAGTTCCTCCACCTTGCCGGGGAAGGCCTCGTGGGCGTCGAGAAGCTCCTTGGGGGCGTTGTCCCATCCGCCGGGGATCTCCGCCTCGTAGATGAAGACCGCGTACTGAGCCATGGGGCTGTCCTTCCTGCGTCTGTCGTGCGTGGTCACGCGCACCCGCGGCGTCGGCCCGCGCTCGCATGGTGTCGCCCCATCCACCCTTCCGCGTCACCCCCGGTGTCCTCATCTTCCAGATTGCTCTCCTCGCAGTCGCCCCCCGGGCACGCGGGCCGGGGGCGGGGCGGAGCGCAATTCCAAAGATGCGCCGGGCCGGGCACCGCAGCGACGCTGACCGCATGAGTGACTTCACGAACAGGACGTACTTCATCACCGGTGGCGGCAGCGGCATCGGCCTGGCCACGGCCCGTCGTCTCCTCGACGAGGGCGCGAACGTGGTGATCGCCGGCCGCGGCGCCGAACGGCTCGACACCGCCGCCAAGGAACTCGGCGGCGGCGACCGCGTGCTGGCCGTGACCGTGGACGTGTCGCGCCCGGCCGAACTGGAGGCCGCGTTCGAGCGGGTGCGCGAGCACCTCGGCACCCTGCACGGGGTGTTCGCCAACGCGGGCGTCAGCCTCAACGCGCGCACGGCCGACGTGACCGAGGCGGACTTCGACCAGGTGGTCGGCACCAACTTCAAGGGGACGTTCTTCACCGTCCAGAAGGCCCTGCCCCTGCTGGCCGAGGGTTCCTCCGTGGTGCTCAACTCCTCCTGGCTGGTGCACCGGGGCATGGGGCCGGGCTCGGTCTACGCGGCGAGCAAGGCCGCTGTCCTCAACCTCCCCCGCACCCTCGCCCCGGACCTGGCCGAGCGCGGCATCCGGGTCAACGCCGTCACCCCGGGGCATATCCGGACCGAGATGTTCGACACCGTCGCGCCGGTCGAGGAGGTCCGGGAGTTCTTCCGCGGCCAGGTGGCGCTGGGAACCCTGGGCGCCCCCCGGGACATCGCCGAGGCGGTGCTGTTCCTGCTGTCGCCGAGGTCGGCGTACGTCACCGGTCAGGAGTTCGTCGTGGACGGCGGCCTTACCGGTTCCGTCCCCGCCTGACCGGGCGCGGTACCGCGCTGCCGCCCGCCCGCGGCCGGTCCTCTGCGTGCCTTCCGCCGCCGGCGGGCGTCCCACCCCCGTCCACGAGCACCTGTTGGGAGACTTGCCTTGAAAATCGGCCTGGCCATCGCGGACTACTCCTGGGAGGGCGGAGCGCCGCGGATGGCGGAAACCCTCGCGGCCCTGTCCCGCTCCGCCGACGACGCGGGCTTCGATGTCATCGGCGTCGCCGACCACGTGTGGCAGGGCCCCCATATGGGCGGTCCCGAGCAGCCCATGCTGGAATGCTTCACCACACTGGCGACCGTGGCCGCCCATACCCGGCGCATCCGCCTCATGCCGCTGGTGGCGGGGGCGCACTTCCGCGCGCCCGGACTGCTGGCCAAGACGGTGACCACCCTCAACGTCCTCTCCGGCGGCCGGGCCGACCTCGGCATCGGCGCCGGCTGGTACGAGGAGGAGGCGCTCGGCCTCGGTATCGGCTTCCCCGCGGTGAGGGAGCGCTTCGAACTGCTGGAGGAGGCCGTCCGTGTCTGCCTGCGCATGTGGGAGGGAGAACGGGGGGACGAGAAGCCCTTCGACGGCGTCCACAACCGGCTGGAGCGTCCCCTGAACGTTCCCCAGAACCTCACCCGTCCCAGGATCATGATCGGCGGCGGCGGCGAGCGGAGGACCCTGCGTCTGGTCGCCCGCTACGCGGACGCCTGCAACCTCTACCCGGGGCCGGAGCTGGCCGGGAAGCTGGAGGTGCTGCGCCGGCACTGCGAGACGGAGGGCCGGGACTACGACACGATCGAGAAGACCTGCGTGATGCCCTTCACCGTGACCGACCGCGCCTCGGCCGACGAACTGGCCGGGGTGCTGCGCGGGCTCGGTGAACTGGGTGTGCGGCGGGTGATAGGCATCCTGGCGGGGCCCGGTCAGCTCCGGCAGGCCGACCTGGTCGGGGAGCGGGTGCTGGGCGCCGTCGCCGACGCCTGACCTCCGCCCGCGCGAGACCGCGCA
>NZ_JADEYH010000046.1 GCF_017114865.1 Streptomyces verrucosisporus
GTTTCCTGCCATGGGTGCCACCCGGTTCGCTTGAGTCGATCGCTTCACATCAGAAGACGCTAGCGCCTGCCACTGACAATCGGCCCGGACGCCGTCCCCAGCAGCCCGGCCTCTCCATAAGAATGGCTGTTCGATTTTTGTGTCAAGTTGCCCCACACCCCTGTGGAAAACCGGGGAGGACCTGGAAACCAGCAGCTCAGGGGCGCTTCAACTGATCGGCCGTGAGGAACTGTGCGCCCTCCCCGGGACTCACCTCAGCTCGGCGGGCACGTCCACGGCCGCGCAGACCGCGCGCCAGACATCCTTCGCCCCCCACCCCGCCTCCAGTGCCTCGTGGACCGTCCGGCCGCCCAGCTCGGACATCACGTGATCGCGTGCGAAGGAGTCGGCGTACGCCTCACCGAAGTGGGCCGCCATCCGCTCCCAGAAGACCGTCAAACGCATGCGCCCAGTATCCGTCCGCCCGGCTCCTCCTCAGCCGGGCGGACGGAGAGGAGCCGGGCGGAGGGCAGGCCTATCCCAGGGCCCGCAGCCCCGCGGTGACCAGGACTGCGGCGGCGACCACCACCAGGAAGGGCGCACGCAGCACCAGAGCGACCGCCGCGGCCGCGAGACCTCCCGCGCGCGCGTCGGCCACCAGTGCGCCGCCCTCGCCACCGAAGGTCTGCTGCGCGGTGAGCGCCGCCAGCAGCGCCACGGGCAGCAGGGCCGCCAGCCTCCGCACCAGCGGACGCTCCAGCGCGCCGGCCGGCACCAACAGTCCGAGCAGCTTGACGAGGTAGCAGCCGACGGCCGTCGCCCCGATCGCGATCCACACGCCCGCCGTGCTCATCGCCCCTCCCCTCCGTCCGGCCCCTTGGCCCGCAGCCCCCGCACCAGCAGTACCAGCGGCGCGGCGAGCGCCGCCACCAGCACCGGGACCCCGGCCGGGAGAACCGGCAGGAGACCCAGCCCCAGCAGCACCGCGAGCCCGGCCGTGGCACGCTCGGCGACCGTGCGCAGCATGGGCGCCAGCAGCGCCAGGAAGACGGCCGGACCCGCCGCGTCCAGCCCCCATGCGGCGGTGTCGCCGAGGGCTGCGGCGCCCAGCGCGCCGAGCAGCGTGGTGAGATTCCACAGCAGGTAGAGGGTGATGCCGGTGACGGTGAACCCGATCCGCGCCGCGCGCCGGTCCCGCTGGGCAAGGGCGACCAGGGATGTCTCGTCGATGACCAGGTGTGCGGCCGCCGGCCGCACCGCGCGCGGCAGTCGCAGCAGCGAGGACAGCCGCAGTCCGTAGAAGGCGTTGCGGGTGCCGAGGAAGAAGGCGCCGGCCGCGGCGGTGAGCGGGCCGCCGCCCGCGGCGAGCGCTCCGACCAGGGCGAACTGCGAGGAGCCGGTGAAGACCAGCAGGCTGAGCGCGCAGGTCTGCGCGAGGCTCAGCCCGGCTCCGGCGGAGGTGACCCCGAAGGCGAGTCCGGACAGGCCCACGGCGACGCCGACGCCGAGGGCGTCGCGGATCACGGCCCTGTCGTCCCCGCCGCGGTCGGCGGCGGGCGATGCCGTGGGGGGCGTGCCCTCCCCGGCCGGGCGGACCCCGGCGGGAAGGGCGCTCTGGGTGGTCTGGTTCCTCTCGGGCACGGCGCGATGCTAGGCGCGGCCCTCCTGCCCGGTCTTGTACGTTCTTGCGCGTTCGCGCTGGTAGGCGCCCGGCGGCACGCCGACGATCCGGCGGAAGTGCCGTCCCAGGTGCGGCTGGTCGGTGAAGCCCGCGGCGACGGCCGCCTCGGCGGGCGGCACCCCTTCCTCCAGCAGCCGGCGGGCGCGGCGGACCCGGGCGCTGGTCAGCCAGGCGTGCGGCGGCATTCCGTACCGCTCGCGGAAGGCCCGCAGCAGCGAGAACGGGCTCGTCCCCAGCTCTGCGGCGAGCACCTCCAGCGTGGGCGGGTCGGCCATCCGTTCCAGGAGGATCTCGCGGGCGCGCGCCGCCTTCCACGCACCCGCCGTGCGGGCCGTACGCGTGGGAAGCGCGGCGCCGTTACGGCGCAGCAGCCTGGTGACGACCACCCGCAGCAGGGTGTCGGCGGCCAGGGCGTTGCCCTGCTCCGCGGCCCGGTGCACCTCGGTGATCAGGCGCGCGGCCTCCGGATCGTGCACGACGGGCTCGGCGAACCCCGGGGTGCCCCGGACGGCCGTCGTCTCCGCGGCGATGGCCGCGATCGTGCGGGAGGAGGGGTAGAGCGTGGCGTACGCCCAGCCCTCGGGGACCCCGGCGCGCGCGGTGTGCGCCACTTCCGGGTTGATCATGACGACGGACCCCGCGCCGGCCCGCTCCACCCCCTGCGGCAGCCCGACCTCCTCGACGCCACCGGTGACGGCCGCGAGCACGTAGCCGTCGTGGGCGTGCTGGGGGAAGGTGTGCCTTATGTAGCGGGCGCGCAGCAGGTCCGTGTCCGGCAGCCGGTCGTACCGCCAGTGCCGTGCCCACTCCTCCGTGCCCATGTCCTCCATTGTGCGGGGCCCGCGCGAGGCCCCCGCCGGGGATCCGGTCACGGGGTCGGCGCCCGGACCGCCGGCGCGGAGATGCCGCGGGGATGTCAGTGAGGGGGTGCACGATGGAGGCCATGGACCGGTCACCGGCTCTCGACGCCTTCTCCCCCGCGACCCGCTCGTGGTTCACGGGGGCGTTCCAGGCCCCCACCGCCGCCCAGGAGGGCGCCTGGCGGGCGATCGCCGAGGAACGCGACGTCCTGGTCGTCGCGCCGACCGGCTCCGGGAAGACGCTGGCCGCCTTCCTCGCCTCCCTGGACCGGCTGGCCGCCACGCCGCCTCCCGCCGATCCGGTCCGCCGCTGCCGTGTGCTGTACGTCTCACCGCTGAAGGCCCTGGCGGTGGACGTCGAGCGCAATCTGCGCAGCCCGCTGACGGGCATCCGCCAGGAGTCGGTCCGGCTCGGGCTTCCCGAGCCGGACATCCGCGTCGGGGTCCGCTCCGGCGACACCCCGGCCACCGAGCGCCGCGCGCTGGTCCGGCGTCCGCCGGACATCCTGATCACCACCCCCGAGTCGCTGTTCCTGATGCTCACCTCCGCCGCCCGCGAGGCCCTGCGCGCAGTGGAGACGGTGATCCTGGACGAGGTCCACGCCGTGGCCGGGACGAAGCGCGGCGCCCATCTGGCGCTCTCCCTGGAGCGCCTGGACGAGCTGCTGGACCGCCCGGCCCGCCGCATCGGGCTGTCGGCGACGGTGCGGCCGGTGGACGAGGTGGCGCGTTTCCTCTCGCCCCGGCGCGGCGCGCACGTGGTGCAGCCGCCCTCGGGCAAGGAGTTCGACCTGTCGGTCGTGGTGCCCGTGCCGGACATGGGCGAGCTGGGCGGCTCGCCGGTGCGGGACGCGGGCGGCGAGGGGCCCGGCGGTCAGGGGGACCGGCCCTCCATCTGGCCGTCGGTGGAGGAGCGGATCGCCGACCTCGTCCAGGCCCACCGCTCCACCATCGTCTTCGCCAACTCCCGGCGCCTGGCCGAGCGGCTGTGCAACCGGCTCAATGAGATCGCCTACGAGCGGGCCACCGGCGAGCCCGTCCCCGAGGGCCACTCGCCCGCGGAACTGATGGGGGGGTCGGGAGCCTCGGGGGGCGCTCCGCCGGTGCTGGCCCGCGCCCACCACGGCTCGGTCTCCAAGGAGCAGCGCTCCCAGGTCGAGGAGGACCTGAAGGCGGGCCGCCTGCCTGCGGTGGTGGCCACCTCCAGCCTGGAGCTGGGCATCGACATGGGCGCGGTGGACCTCGTGGTCCAGGTGGAGTCCCCACCCTCGGTCGCCTCCGGGCTGCAGCGGGTGGGCCGCGCCGGGCACCAGGTGGGCGCGGTCTCGGCCGGGGTGGTCTTCCCCAAGTACCGGGGCGATTTGGTGCAGTCCGCGGTGGTCACCGAGCGGATGCGCGAGGGCGCCATCGAGGCCCTGCGCACCCCCTCCAACCCGCTGGACGTGCTGGCGCAGCAGATCGTCGCCATGGCCGCGGTGGACACCTGGGACGTCGACGAGCTGCTCGCGGTCGTACGGCGCGCCGCGCCCTTCGCCTCACTGCCGGAGTCGGCGTACACCGCCGTGCTGGACATGCTCGCCGGGCGCTACCCGTCCGACGCCTTCGCCGAGCTCCGTCCCCGCCTGGTGTGGGACCGCGTCGCCCACACCGTCGCCGGGCGCCCCGGGGCGCAGCGGCTGGCGGTCACCTCCGGCGGGACGATCCCCGACCGCGGGCTGTTCGGCGTCTTCCTCGCCGGCTCCGACCCGAAGAAGGGCGGCGGTCGCGTCGGAGAGCTGGACGAGGAGATGGTCTACGAGTCGCGGGTGGGCGATGTGTTCACCCTCGGCACGACCAGCTGGCGCATCGAGGACATCACCCGCGACCGCGTCCTGGTCACCCCCGCCCCCGGCGTCCCCGGGCGGCTGCCGTTCTGGAAGGGCGACCAGCTCGGCCGCCCGCTGGAGCTGGGCCGCGCGCTGGGGGCGTTCCTGCGCGAGATCGGCGGGGCGGCCCCGGAGGCCGCCCGGGAGCGGCTGGCGGCGGCCGGGCTGGACGAGTGGGCCGTGGACAACGTCCTGGCCTACCTGGACGAGCAGCGGCAGGCCTGCGGGCACGTCCCCGACGACCGCACGATCGTGGTGGAGCGCTTCCGCGACGAGCTGGGCGACTGGCGGATCGTGATCCACTCCCCCTTCGGCGCCCAGGTGCACGCGCCCTGGGCGCTGGCGCTGGGAGCGCGGCTGGAGGAGCGGTTCGGCATGGACGCGCAGGTGATGCACGCCGATGACGGCATCGTGCTGCGGCTGCCCGACACGGACCTGATGGGCTTCGGCCTCGGCGAGGATTTCGGCGCGGACTTCGGCACGGCCCCGGTCCCGGAGCCCGCGGACACCCCGGACCGCGACCCCGACCAGCCACCCGTCGGCGCCACCGACGTCCTGTTCGACCGGGACGAGGTGGAGCGGACGGTCACCGACCAGGTCGGCGGATCGGCCCTGTTCGCCTCCCGCTTCCGCGAGTGCGCCGCCCGCGCCCTGCTGCTGCCCCGCCGCGACCCCGGCCGGCGCACCCCGCTGTGGCAGCAGCGCCAGCGGGCCGCCCAACTGTTGCAGGTGGCGAGCGAGTTCGGGTCGTTCCCGATCGTCCTGGAGGCGGTGCGCGAGTGTCTTCAGGACGTCTTCGACGTACCCGGACTGGCCGAGCTGATGGGCGATGTCGAGTCGCGCCGGGTGCGCCTGGTGGAGGTCACCACACCCGAGCCGTCCCCGTTCGCCCGCTCCCTGCTGTTCGGATACGTCGCCCAGTACCTGTACGAGGGCGACTCCCCGCTGGCCGAGCGCCGTGCCGCCGCGCTGTCGCTGGACTCCCGGCTGCTGGCCGAGCTGCTGGGCCGGGCCGAGCTGCGCGAGCTGCTCGACCCGGAGGCGCTGGCCGAGCTGGAGCGCGAGCTGCAGTGGCTCCCCGGCGAGGGCTCCGACGGCGGCGGGGCCGGCGTGGTCCCCCGGGTCAAGGACGCCGAGGGCGTCGCCGACGTACTGCGCCTGCTGGGCCCGCTCACCGAGGAGGAGCTGGCCGAGCGGGGCGCCGAACCGCAGTGGGCGCGGGAGCTGGAGCACGCCCGCCGCGCCATCCGCGTCCGTGTCGCGGGCCGGGAGCACTGGGTGGCGATCGAGGACGCCGGGCGGCTGCGCGACGCGCTGGGCACGGCGCTGCCCGTCGGCGTGCCCGAGGCCTTCACCGAGCCCGTGGCCGATCCGCTGGGCGACCTGCTGGCCCGGTACGCCCGCACCCACGGCCCGTTCACCACCGCGCGGGCCGCCGGACGGTTCGGCCTGGGCACCGCGGTCGCCGACGGCGCGCTGCACCGGCTGGCGGCGGCCGGCCGGGTGGTACAGGGCGAGTTCCATCCCTCGGGGGTCGAGCAGGAGTGGTGTGACACAGGCGTGCTGCGGCGGCTGCGCCGCCGCTCCCTGGCCGCACTGCGTCAGGAGCTGGAACCGGTGCCGCCCGCCTCGCTCGCCGCGTTCCTGCCCCAGTGGCAGCATCTGGGGACCGGGGCCGGAGGGCTGCGCGGGATCGACGGACTGCTGCGCGCCGTCGAACAGCTCCAGGGCGCTCCCGTGCCCGCCTCCGCCCTGGAGAGGCTGGTCCTGCCCTCCCGGGTGGCCGACTACCATCCGGCGATGCTGGACGAGCTGACCGCAGCCGGGGAGGTGCTCTGGGCGGGCGCGGGCGCGCTGCCGGGCAAGGACGGCTGGGTCCGCGTCCACCTGGCCGACGCCGCCCCGCTGCTGCTGCCCGACGCCCTCCCCCTGGAGTTCACCCCTCTCCACCGGGCGGTCCTGGAGGCCCTCTCGGGCGGGTACGGCCTTTTCTTCCGGCAGATCGCCGACCGGGTGCGCGCCGAGGGACGTGAGGCGTCCGACGCCGAGCTGGCCGAGGTCGTATGGGACCTGGCCTGGTCCGGGCGGCTCACGGGCGACACCCTGGCCCCGCTGCGCGCACTGCTCGGTTCCGGCCGCACCGCGGGGGCCACGGCGCACCGCGCCAGACGGAGCACCCCCCGTGGCCGGTACGGCTCCCTCGCCTCCCTGTCACCCACCACGCCGACCGGTGCGCCCCGCCGCCCCACCGCCTCCCGCAGCGGTGCCCCGACGGTCGCCGGCCGCTGGTCGCTGCTGCCCGACCGGGAGACCGACCCCACCCACCGGGCCCATGCCCTGGCCCGCACCCTGCTGGACCGGCACGGCGTGGTCACCCGGGGCGCGGTCGCCGCCGAGGGGGTCGAGGGCGGCTTCTCGGCCGCCTACCGCGTGCTGTCGGTCTTCGAGGAGAGTGGCCAGGCACGCCGCGGCTACGTGGTGGAGGGCCTGGGCGCCGCCCAGTTCGCCGTGGACGGAGCGGTGGACCGGCTCCGCGCGATCAGCACGGCCCGGGAGAAGCCCGAGGGCTCCCGCCCGCGCGCCGCCGTGCTCGCGGCCGCCGACCCCGCCAACGCCTATGGCGCCGCCCTTCCCTGGCCCGATCCGCCGACGGTGGCCCCCTCGCAGGACGGCGGACCGGGCCGGAGCAGGACGACCGCGTCGCACAAGCCGGGCCGCAAGGCCGGCTCCCTGGTGGTGCTGGTCGACGGCGAGCTCGTCCTCTACCTCGAGCGCGGCGGCAGGACGCTGCTGGCCTGGCAGGCCGAGGGGCCGTCACTGAACGCCGCGGTCGAGGCGCTGGCCGGGGCCGCGCGACGCGGAATGCTGGGCACCCTAACCGTGGAGCGTGTCAACGGCTCCCCGGCCCTGACCTCCCCCGTCGGATCGGCCCTGGAGACCGCGGGCTTCCACGCCACCCCGCGCGGGCTGCGGCTGCGCGCATGACGGCCCGCCGACCGGCAGCCGACGGCCGGCACGAAAAGCCGCGAGACGCGTGGGGACGGCTGGGGCGGGAAGCGTTCGGAAAGCGGAAGCCGAAAGCGACGGACAGGGAAGGACGGCCCGGTGCCCGAGGGAGACACCGTCTGGCGCACCGCCCGGCAGCTGCACCGGGCGCTGTCCAAAGCGCCCCTCGTCCGCTGCGACCTGCGTGTGCCCAAGCTCGCCACCGTCGACCTCGCCGGGCGCGAGGCGCTGGAGACCGTCGCGCGCGGCAAGCACCTGCTCACCCGCTTCGAGGGAGGTCTGACGCTCCACTCCCATCTGCGGATGGACGGCGCCTGGCGCGTCTACGATCCGGGCCGGCGGTGGAGCGGCGGCCCGGGCCACCAGATCCGCGCCGTCCTCGCCACCGAAGCCCACTCGGCCGTGGGGTATCGCCTCCCCGTTCTGGAGTTGCTGCGCACCGCCGGCGAGGACAGGGCCGTCGGCCATCTGGGCCCGGACCTTCTGGGCCCCGGCTGGGACGAGGCGAAGGCGCTGAGCCGCCTGCTGGCGGATCCCGCCCGCCCCGTCGCCGAGGCGTTGCTGGACCAGCGCAATCTGGCCGGGATCGGCAACGTCTACGCGGCGGAACTCTGCTTCCTGGTAAGGGCGACACCCTGGCTGCCGGTCGGTGAACTCCCTTCCCCCGAACGCCTGACGGCCCTGGCCAAGAAGCTGCTGGAGGTCAACAAGGACCGCACGCTCCGCGTCACCACCGGCGACGTGCGCGCCGGCCGGAACCTGTGGGTGTACGGCCGTGCGGGCAGACCGTGCCCGCGCTGCGGTACGACCGTCCGCACCTGGGTGCCCGGGCCCTCCACCACCCAGCGCGTGGCGTACTGGTGTCCCGGCTGTCAGACGGGACCGCCTCCCCCGCCTGCCTGAAAGACGGCTCCGCCGGGAGAGGCGCCCGGAAAGCGGTCCGGCGACGCACGGCGCCGCGGCTCTGCCCGGCGACGCGACGGGCCCGGCCCGGACACGTCTCCCGTGTCCGGGCCGGGCCCGTGGTGGCTCCCTTGCAGAGTACGCCCGTTACCGCACGGCTCAGGCGGCGACGACGTCCACGGCCTCCGTCGGCGCCTTGATGGTCACCCGCTCCCCCGACCGCTCCGTGACGGACGTCACGGTCACCGGGTTGAGAACGGGACGGCGCATCGGCGCGGGGACCGTGTCGCTCGCCGCGGACTGCGCCAGCTCCGCGAGCGCCAGCTCGTCGCTGACCTCCCGCATCAGCTCGGACATCCGCACGTCCAGCGCCTCGCAGATCGAGGCGAGCAGTTCGGAGGAGGCCTCCTTCTGCCCCCGCTCGACCTCGGAGAGGTAGCCGAGCGACACCCGGGCGGACGAGGAGACTTCGCGCAGGGTACGGCCCTGGCGCTGGCGCTGCCGACGCAGCACGTCACCCAGCAGGCGACGGAGCAGAATCATCGGTGGCTCCCTCCTAGGACCGCTGACCCGGATCCTTCTTGCCCCACCGTACCGCCTTGGGCCGCGGCCGTGCGGGGGGCGATGCTGTGTTCACTCAGGGCTGCAAACATCCATTCCCCCCACTGTGTTCCGTATCCTTTGTCGGCGCATTTTCCATGAGTTCGCTCAGAAGCAGCTGGATGACGGCTCGTACGCTTCCGTCACGGATCTCCGCGCGGTCGCCGTCCAGGTCCAGTCGCAGCGCCACGGGACGGGTGCCCCCACCGCTCCCCTCCGGTCCGGCGACCGCCACGTAGACCAGGCCCACCGGTTTGCCGTCCTGCGGCTCGGGGCCGGCCACCCCGGTGGTCGCCACGCCCCAGTCCGTGCCCAGTACGCGTCTGACCCCGGCCGCCATCTGCCGGGCCACCTCCGCGTCGACCGCGCCCCGCTCCCGCAGCAGCCCCTCGTCCACGCCGAGGACCTCGTGCTTGACCTCGGTGGCGTAGGCGGTCACCGAGCCGCGCACGGTCGCCGAGGCGCCGGGGGCGGCGGTCAGCTCGGCCGCGACCAGCCCTCCGGTCAGCGACTCGGCCGCGGCGACGGTCTGGCCGCGGTCCGCCAGCAGCTTCAGCGCCTGCGCGGTGACCTGCCTGGTCTCGTCGGTGCCGCCGTCGGGACCGGGTCCGGGATCGGTCTCCCGCTCACCGCTCATCGGCGCGCTCCCCCGCCAGACCTGCCCGCCGCAGGACCAGCGCCTGCCGTACGTAGTCCAGCCCGGTGCCGACCGTCAGCACCACGGCCGCGGCCATCACCCACCAGCGCAGCGTGGCGAGCGGCCCGGTCAGGACCAGGATGTACATGCCCACGGCGACGCCCTGGGCGAGCGTCTTCATCTTCCCGCCCCGGCTGGCCGGGATGACGCCGTGCCGGATCACCCAGAAGCGCATCAGGGTGATGCCGATCTCCCTGAACAGGATCACCCCCGTGACCCACCAGGGCAGGTCGGAGAGCGCCGACAGGCAGATCAGCGCCGCGCCCATGATCGCCTTGTCCGCGATCGGGTCCGCGATCTTGCCGAAGTCGGTGACCAGGTCGTACCGCCGCGCCAGCTCGCCGTCGAAGAGGTCGGTGATCATCGCGATGGAGAAGGCCGCCCAGGCGAAGGAGCGCCAGACGGGATCGTGCCCTCCGTCGGCGAGCATCAGGAACACGAAGGCCGGCACCAGGAGCAGCCTCACCATGGTGAGGATGTTCGCGATGTTCCACAGGCTCACCGCGCGGACCGCGGTGGCCTTCCGCTGCGCCATGGCTCCACCACCCGCTGCTGAGGCCGGGATGTCCGTCATGCCCCCGCCTCCTCACTCTCGGAGCACCCCCGGACGTCGTCCGGGGGCGGCTCGGCAACGAGGTCCACACCCTCGGTCGCCACCACCTTCGCTTCGACCATCTGTCCCACGGAGAGCTGCGAGGAGCCGGTGAGGCCGGCCAGGAGCGTCTGCCCGTCGGTCTCGGGGGCCTGGTGTGCCCCGCGCCCGACCGGGCCGTCCTCGCCGTCCACCGACTCGACCAGTACCCGTACGGTCTCCCCGACGCGCTCCTCCGCGCGCTGCGCGGTCAGCTCCTCGGCGAGCCGCGAGATGTGGTCCAGCCGCTCGGCCACCTTCTCGGGGTCGGTCTTGTGCTCGTAGGTCGCCGCTTCGGTACCTTCCTCGTCCGAGTACCCGAAGACTCCGATCGCATCCAGCCTGGCCGCGACGAGAAAGCGTTCCAGTTCCGCGAGGTCCGCCTCGCTCTCGCCGGGGAAGCCGACGATGAAGTTGGAGCGGACGCCCGCCCGCGGCGCCCTGGTGCGGATGGTGTCCAGCAGTTCGAGGAAGCGGTCGGTGTCGCCGAAGCGCCGCATGGCGCGCAGCACACCCGGAGCGGAGTGCTGGAAGGAGAGGTCGAAGTAGGGTGCGACCTTCTCCGTCCCGGTCAGGACGTCGATCAGTCCGGGCCGCATCTCGGCGGGCTGCAGATAACTCACCCGGATCCGCTCGATGCCGTCCACCGCGGCCAGTTCCGGCAGCAGCGTCTCCAGCAGACGGATGTCGCCGAGGTCCTTGCCGTAGGAGGTGTTGTTCTCGGAGACCAGCATGATCTCCTTCACCCCCTGCTCCGCCAGCCAGCGGGTCTCGCCCAGCACGTCCGAGGGACGCCGGGAGACGAAGGCCCCGCGGAAGGAGGGGATGGCGCAGAACGAGCACCGGCGGTCGCAGCCGGAGGCCAGTTTCACCGAGGCGACCGGGCTGCTGTCCAGCCGCCTGCGCAGCGGCGCCCGCGGGCCCGAGGCAGGGGCCACCCCGTCGGGCAGGTCGGCGGGGGCCGAGGCGGCCGAGGCGGCGTCCCCGTGGCCGGGCAGCGCGACGGCGGCGCCCTGCCGCTGCGCCGGGCTGACGGGCAGAAGCTTGCGGCGGTCCCTGGGGACGTGGGGGACGTGGGCACCGCCGGAGAGGATGGTCTGAAGGCGGTCGGAGATGTCGGTGTAGTCGTCGAAGCCGAGCACCCCGTCGGCCTCCGGCAGCGCCTCGGCCAGTTCCTTGCCGTAGCGCTCGGCCATGCAGCCGACGGCGACCACGGCCTGGGTGCGGCCGTGGTCCTTGAGGTCGTTGGCCTCCAGCAGGGCGTCTACGGAGTCCTTCTTGGCGGCCTCGACGAAGCCGCAGGTGTTGACAACGGCGACGTCGGCGTCGGCGGCTTCCTCGACGAGCTCCCAGCCGTCCGCCGCCAGACGACCTGCGAGCTCCTCCGAGTCCACCTCGTTGCGGGCGCATCCAAGGGTGACGAGGGCGACGGTACGGCGTTCGGGCATGGGCTCAAGACTACTTCGTCCCACCCGGCCCGCCCGCCGCCAGGGTTGTGTCACCCCTGTTCCGGATCTCCCTTGGTGTAGCTGACGCGCTGCACCTGGCCGACCTCGCCGACCTTGTCGACCTCCTTGCCGTTGACGAAGAGGGTGACCGCGCCGGCGTTGCCGAGCACCAGATCGATCCGCTTGTCGTCGGTGAAGGTCCTGGAGTCGCCGTCCTGCAGGACGCCTTCCTCCAGCAGCCGCCCGTTGTGGGCCTCGGCGGAGAACCAGCTCTTGCCGTCCTCGGCCACCAGCTTGATCGTCACCTTGTCGGCGGGCGCGGCGGCGATGGCGCTCTCGGAGACGGACGGTTCCGGATCGGGCTCGGGACCGGCGGGCTTGGCCGGATCCGGCTCGCCGGCGGGATCCGGCGACGGGCCACCCCCGGCCACCGGGGTGCGCGCCGACTCGTCGCCGCTGAAGAGGGTGAAGCCGACGAAGCCGACCACGGCCACGATCGCGGCGACCATGGCGGCGGTCCAGTTCGGACGGCTCGGCTCGGGCCGGATGCGCTCGGCCTCGAAGAGGGCGGCCGCGGGGGTGGGCGCCGGACGGCCGCCGTGCTCGGCGTCGTACTGCGCCACCAGCTCGTCCGGATCGAGACCGACGGCCTTGGCGAGGGTGCGGACATGACCGCGGGCGTAGACGTCGCCTCCGCACCTGGAGAAGTCGTCCTGTTCGATGGCGTGCACGATCGGGACGCGCACACGGGTGGTCGCACTGACCTCGTCCACCGTCAGTCGCGCGTCGATACGGGCTTTCTGGATCGCCTGACCGACCGAAGGCCGGTCTTCTGGGGGAGAGTTGCCGATGGACACGGGGGCGCCTTTCGAGCGTGTAGCCACCTGCTGGATGTTCAGTCTAGAGGGGGTACGGAAGGGTGGGGCAAGCGGGCGGAGGGAGCCTGTCCGCCATAGGGATGGCCGTTCCGCCCGTTGGTGAACACCGGCCGCACCCTCCTTCACGTTGACGTCTTGCCAGGGGAAAGGGTTGCCCAGCTCATCCCTACGAGTGAGTTTCCCCTCGGATCATCGCGAGCACGTCATCCAGCTCGTCGGGTTTGACCAGGACGTCCCGCGCCTTGGAGCCCTCGCTGGGGCCGACCACCCCGCGCGACTCCATCAGGTCCATCAGCCTGCCCGCCTTGGCGAACCCCACACGCAGCTTGCGCTGGAGCATCGAGGTGGACCCGAACTGCGTGTTGACCACCAGTTCGGCCGCCTGGCACAGCAGGTCCAGATCGTCGCCGATCTCCTCGTCGATCTCCTTCTTCCTGCTCTGCCCGGCCGTGACGTCGTCGCGGAAGACCGGGGTCATCTGCTTCCTGCAGTGCGCCACGACGGCCCCGACCTCCTCCTCCGTCACGAAGGCGCCCTGCATACGGGTGGGCTTGCCCGCCCCCATCGGCAGGAACAGCCCGTCGCCCTTGCCGATCAGCTTCTCGGCGCCCGCCTGGTCGAGGATGACCCGGCTGTCGGCGAGCGAGGAGGTGGCGAAGGCCAGGCGCGAGGGCACGTTCGCCTTGATCAGACCGGTGACGACGTCGACGGAGGGGCGTTGGGTGGCCAGCACCAGATGGATGCCCGCCGCCCGCGCGAGCTGGGTGATCCGCACGATCGCGTCCTCCACGTCGCGCGGCGCCACCATCATCAGGTCGGCCAGCTCGTCCACGATGACCAGCAGGTACGGGTAGGGGGCGAGTTCCCGCTCGCTGCCCTCGGCCGCCTTCACCTTCCCCGCGCGCACCGCGGCGTTGAAGTCGTCGATGTGGCGGAAGCCGTAGGCGGCCAGGTCGTCGTAGCGCAGGTCCATCTCGCGCACGACCCACTGCAGCGCCTCGGCGGCCTTCTTGGGGTTGGTGATGATCGGGGTGATCAGGTGCGGGACGCCCTCGTAGGCGGTCAGCTCCACCCGCTTGGGGTCCACCAGCACCATCCGGACGTCCTCCGGGGTGGAGCGGATCATCACCGAGGTGATCAGGCAGTTGATGCAGGACGACTTCCCGGAGCCGGTCGCGCCCGCCACCAGGATGTGCGGCATCTTCGCCAGGTTGGCCGTGACGTAGCCGCCCTCGACGTCCTTGCCGAGCCCGACCAGCAGCGGGTGGTCGTCGCCGGCGGCCTCCGCCAGCCGGAGCACGTCGCCGAGGTTGACCATCTCGCGGTCGGTGTTGGGGATCTCGATGCCGACCGCCGACTTGCCCGGGATCGGACTGATGATCCGCACGTCCGGGCTGGCGACGGCGTAGGCGATGTTCTTGGCCAGTGCGGTGATCTTCTCGACCTTCACCGCCGGGCCCAGCTCCACCTCGTAGCGCGTGACCGTCGGGCCGCGGGTGAAGCCGGTGACGACGGCGTCCACCTTGAACTCGGAGAAGACGGTCGTCAGCGACTCCACGACCGCGTCGTTGGCCGCGCTGCGGGTACGGCCCGGCCCGCCGCGCTCCAGCAGGTCGAGCGAGGGCAGCGCGTAGGTGACGTCCCCGGCGAGCTGCAGTTGCTCGGCGCGCGGCGGCAGGGTGCCGGCGGGCGGCTCGGCCGGCGCCTTGGTCAGGTCCGGCACGGAGGCGGTTCGCCCCGTCTCCTGCGTGCTCTCCTGCTCCCGCCCTTGTTCCTGGCTCTGCCGCTCACCCCGGCCGTCCCGCTGGTCGCGGACCGAGCTGGTGAGGTCCGCGACCAGCGGCGAGGGCTGTACGCCGTGCAGGACGGCGTCCTCCAGCTGGGCCGCTGCGGCGGCGGCCACGTCCACCGCGCCGGGAGAGCCGTCCGGGGTGCGCGGGGCCCGGCGGGCGCGGCGCCGGCCGTCCAGCGCCTCCTTCTCGGCCCGGAACGCGTCGTCGCCGTCCTTGCGCAGCCTCGCCCGCCGCGGCCGGGGTTCCTCCTCGCCGTACGCGTCGCGGTCGGCGTAGCCCTCCGGCCCGCCGGGACCGGCGTCCTCCGCCACCAGCCCCAGCCGCACGCCCAGTTGGCGCAGCCGCTGGGGAACGGCGTTGACGGGGGTGGCGGTGACGACGAGCAACCCGAAGACGGTCACCAGCAGCAGCAGCGGTACGGCCAGGGCCGCGCTGACGGTGAGGACCAGCGGCTGGGAGACCGCCCAGCCGATCATGCCGCCCGCGTCCCGTACCGCCTCGTGGCCCTCGCCCCGCCCCGGCGAACCGCAGGCGATGTGCACCAGTCCCAGTACACCGACGGCCAGGGCGGACAGTCCGATGACGATGCGTCCGTTCGCCTCCGGCTTCTCCGGGTGCCTCATCAGCCGCACCGCGACGGCGCCCAGCAGCACCGGCGCCACCAGGTCCATACGGCCGAAGGCCCCGGTCACCAGCATCTCGACCAGTTCGCCCACCGGCCCCTGCAGGTTGGACCAGGTGCCGGCCGCGATCACCAGGGCGATGCCCAGCAGCAGCAGCGCCACCCCGTCCTTGCGATGCGCCGGATCCAGCCCCCTGGCCCCGCGGCCTATGCCGCGCAGCAGCGCCCCGACGGTATGCGCGACGCCGAGCCAGACGGCCCTGACCAGCCGGAAGATCGCGTTGGTGGGAGACGGCGCGGGTCTGGGCGGAGCCTTCGCCGCCGTTTTCCTCGCCGCTTTTCCGGCCGCCGCCTTCCTGGGCGCGGCAGGCCTCGGTGCCGGGGCCTTCCTGGCGGGAGCCTTCTTGGCGGGCGCCTTCTTGGCAGCCTTGCCGGACGTACGTGAGGCCATGGTGCCGAGATTACCCGCGAGAGCCCCTCGGGACACGGACGCCCGTGCGGTCGGCGGGACGGGGCGCGCCCGCCCCGCGGCACACCGGACCCGGCGGGATGACGCCTCGCCGGAAGCGCCCGCTCGCCTGGCGGCGAATCAGTTCTGCTACGGAAGCGAGGCCGACCGGCCGTCGTTGCCCGGCTCCAGGGCGTCCAGCGCCCGCCGCAGACCGGTGAGCTTGCGCTCCAGATGGGCGGCCGTGGCGACGGCCGCGGTGTCCGGGGATTCGTCCAGGTGTTTGGAGAGCGCCTCGGCCTGCTCCTCCACCGCCGCCAGCCGCGCGGAGAGTTCGGCCAGCAGACCCGAGGGCTCCGCCGCCTTGTCGCCGTCCTCGCCGGAGCCCCGGCCGTCCAACTGCAGCCGCAGCAGGGCGGCCTGCTCACGCAGCTGAACGTTCTTCATGTACAGGTCGACGAAGACCGACACCTTCGCACGCAGCACCCACGGGTCGAACGGCTTGGAGATGTAGTCCACAGCGCCGGCCGCGTAGCCGCGGAAGGTGTGGTGCGGACCGTGGTTGATGGCCGTGAGGAAGATGATCGGGATGTCCCGGGTACGCTCCCGCCGCTTGATGTGGGCGGCGGTCTCGAAACCGTCCATGCCCGGCATCTGCACGTCCAGCAGGATGACCGCGAAGTCGTCCGTGAGCAGCGCCTTGAGCGCCTCCTCCCCTGACGATGCCCGCACCAGCGTCTGGTCCAGCGCGGAGAGGATGGCCTCCAGCGCCAGCAGATTCTCCGGTCGGTCATCGACCAGGAGGATCTTGGCCTTCTGCACCATGGCCCGTCCTCCTCGCCCCGGCAGCGCTCTGGACGCTGCCACCGGCAACGACTCCTTTGCGCCGCCCGTTCCTGTGCCGGTCATGGTAGCCCCACCTCGCGGCCCACCACACCCTGTCACCGAGATGTCACTGTGCACGTACTTGAAACGCTGTGAGAGACCCGAAGGTTCCCCGATTGCAGCATTTCCACACCTAATGCGTCACACTTCATCGGCACGCCGCCGACCACGGAACCATCGCACATCACTCCCCGCGCATCCACCGCGTCATGACGGACAGCAGATGATCGGTGTCCACCGGTTTGGTGACGTAGTCGGACGCCCCGGACTCGATGCTCTTCTCCCGGTCGCCCTTCATCGCCTTCGCCGTCAGCGCGATGATCGGCAGCCCGGCGAACTGCGGCATCCGCCGGATCGCCGCGGTCGTGGCGTAACCGTCCATCTCCGGCATCATGATGTCCATCAGGACGACCGCCACGTCGTCGTGCTGCTCCAGCACCTCGATGCCCTCGCGCCCGTTCTCGGCGTAGAGCACCTGCAGGCCGTTCTGTTCCAGCACGCTGGTGAGCGCGAAGACGTTGCGGATGTCGTCGTCGACGATGAGCACCTTCTCGCCGTCGAAGGCGCCCCGCGGGCGCTCCCCCGCCCTCTGGACGGTCTCATGCCACGCCTCCGTGCCGCTCCCGGCCTCCTGCGGTACGGGCCGTTTCCGCGGCATGGGGGGCAGCTGGCGGCGGCGGGACGCGAGGGCCGCCGCGGCGCGCTCGGCGGCGGGTACGTCCAGGCTTCCGCCCGCCTCCCGGACCGGCTCCCCCCCGTCGCCGTACGCGACGGGCACACCCGACCCGGCGGAGGAGGCCCCGTCCCCGGCCGCGGGCGCGGCCTCCGCGGAGCCCTCGCCCGGCTGCGGGTGGCCCTGGGGCGGCAGGTCGCTGGTCGTCAGGGGCAGGTAGAGGGTGAACGTCGAGCCGCGGCCCGGCTCGCTGACCGCGTGGATCTCACCGCCGAGCAGCCGCGCGATCTCCCGGCTGATGGACAGTCCCAGCCCGGTACCGCCGTACTTGCGGCTGGTCGTGCCGTCCGCCTGCTTGAAGGCCTCGAAGATCACACGCATCTTGCTCTGCGCGATCCCGATGCCGGTGTCGGTCACCGAGAAGGCGATCAGATCGGAGTCGGCGTCGCGCAGCGAGCCGTGCTCCAGCATCTGCTCGCGGATCGACTCCGGCACGTCCGACCCGGCCGACCGGATCACCAGCTCCACCGCGCCGCTGTCGGTGAACTTCACCGCGTTCGACAGCAGGTTGCGCAGCACCTGCAGCAGGCGCTGCTCGTCGGTGTGGAGGGTGGGGGGCAGCTCCGGCGAGACCCGCACGGAGAAGTCGAGCCCCTTCTCCGCGGTGAGCGGCCGGAAGGTCGCCTCCACGTAGTCCACGAGCTGCACCAGCGCGATACGGGTCGGGCTGACGTCCATCTTGCCGGCCTCGACCTTGGACAGGTCCAGGATGTCGTTGATCAGCTGGAGCAGGTCGGAACCGGCGCCGTGGATCGTCTCGGCGAACTCCACCTGCTTGGGCGAGAGGTTCCCCTCGGCGTTGTCGGCCAGCAGCTTGGCGAGGATCAGCAGCGAGTTGAGCGGAGTGCGCAGCTCGTGCGACATGTTCGCCAGGAACTCGGACTTGTAGCGCATCGAGACCGCCAGCTGCTCGGCACGCTCCTCCAGGACCTGCCGGGCGTCCTCGATCTCGGAGTTCTTGATCTCGATGTCGCGGTTGGTCTTGGCCAGCAGCTCGGCCTTCTCCTCCAGCTCCTCGTTCGAGGCCTGCAGGGCACGCTGCCTGCTCTCCAGCTCCACCGAGCGCTCCTGGAGCTGCTCGGCCAGCTCCTGCGACTGCCGCAGGAGCACCTCGGTCTTGGTGTTGACGCTGATGGTGTTGACGCTCGTGGCGATCATCTCGGCGATCTGGCTCAGGAAGTCCTTCTGGATCTGGGTGAAGGGCTGGAAGGTGGCCAGTTCGATGACGCCGAGCACCCTGCCCTCGAAGAGCAGCGGCAGCACGATCACCTGGGCGGGCGGCGCCTCGCCGAGCCCGGAGGCGATCTTCAGATAGCCGGGCGGCGTGTGCTCGACGAGGATCGTGCGCTTCTCGTCGGCCGCGATGCCCACCAGGGACTCGCCGGGCAGGAAGGTGGTGGGCATGGTGCCCGGGGAGTAGCCGTAGGTGCCGATCATCCGCAGCTCGTACGAGCCGTCCTCGCTCGCCCCCACCCCGAGCTCCGGGCCGCCGCCGGTCGGGGCCGCGACGAAGAAGGCGCCGTGCTGGGCGGAGACCACCGGGGTCAGCTCGCTCATGATCAGCCGTGCCACGTCCTCCAGGTCGCGGCGTCCCTGCATCAGACCGGAGATGCGGGCGAGGTTTCCCTTGAGCCAGTCCTGCTCCTGGTTGGCGAGCGTGGTCTCGCGCAGTGTGGCGATCATGGTGTTGACGTTGTCCTGCAGTGCCAGGATCTCGCCCGCGGCGTCCACGTCGATCTTCACGTTGTGGTCGCCGCGGGTCACCGCGGCGGCGACCGCCGCGATGGCGCGCACCTGACGGGTCAGATTGCCCGCCATCTCGTTCACCGACTCGGTGAGGTCCTTCCAGGTGCCCGAGACGCCGTCGACCCGCGCCTGACCGCCCAGCTGGCCCTCGGTGCCCACCTCGCGGGCGACCCGCGTGACCTGCTCGGCGAACGAGGACAGCTGGTCGACCATCGTGTTGATGGTGGTCTTCAGCGCCAGGATCTCGCCGCGCGCGTCGATGTCGATCTTCTTGGTGAGATCGCCCTTGGCGATCGCGGTGGTGACCATCGCGATGTTGCGGACCTGGCCGGTGAGGTTGGAGGCCATGGAGTTCACGGACTCCGTCAGGTCCTTCCAGGTGCCCGACACCCCTGGCACATGGGCCTGGCCGCCCAGGCTCCCCTCGGTGCCCACCTCGCGCGCCACCCGCGTCACCTCGTCGGCGAACGACGACAGGGTCGTCACCATGGTGTTGACGGTGTCCGCGAGCTGGGCGACCTCGCCACTGGCCTCCACGGTGACCTTCTTGGTCAGGTCGCCGTTGGCGACCGCGGTGGCGACCTGGGAGATGTTGCGCACCTGCCCCGTCAGGTTGGACGCCATCAGGTTGACGTTCTCGCTCAGGTCCTTCCAGATGCCGGTGACCCCCGGCACATGGGCCTGGCCGCCCAGGATGCCCTCGGTGCCCACCTCGCGCGCCACCCGCGTGACCTGCTCGGCGAAGGAGGACAACTGGTCCACCATCGTGTTCACGGTCGTCACCAGGGCGAGGATCTCCCCCTTGGCGTCGACGGTGATCTTCTTGGACAGGTCGCCCCGCGCGACCGCGGTGGTGACCTCGGCGATGTTGCGCACCTGGGAGGTGAGGTTGTTCGCCATGCCGTTGACGGACTGGGTGAGGTCCTTCCAGGTGCCCGAGACCCCCTCGACCTCGGCCTGGCCGCCCAGGATGCCCTCCGTGCCCACCTCGCGCGCCACCCGCGTGACCTGCTCGGCGAAGGAGGAGAGCTGGTCGACCATCGTGTTGAGGGTGTTCTTCAGCTCCAGGATCTCGCCGCGCGCGTCCACGTCGATCTTCTGCGACAGGTCACCGCGCGCCACCGCCGTCGCGACCTGGGCGATGTTGCGCACCTGAGCCGTGAGGTTGCCCGCCATTCCGTTGACCGAGTCGGTCAGGTCGCGCCATACCCCGGCCACGCCCGGCACCTGCGCCTGGCCGCCCAGGCGTCCCTCGGTGCCTACCTCGCGGGCCACCCGGGTGACCTGGTCGGCGAAGGCGGACAGCTGGTCGACCATCGTGTTGATGGTGTTCTTCAGCTCCAGGATCTCGCCGCGCGCGTCGACCTCGATCTTCTGCGACAGGTCGCCCCGCGCCACCGCCGTCGTCACCTGGGCGATGTTGCGCACCTGGGAGGTGAGGTTGCCCGCCATGAAGTTGACGGAGTCGGTGAGGTCCTTCCAGGTGCCCGAGACGCCGTCGACCCGCGCCTGACCGCCCAGACGTCCCTCGGTGCCCACGTCCCGGGCCATCCGGGTCACCTGCTCGGCGAACGACGACAGCTGGTCGACCATGGTGTTGACGGTGTTCTTTAGCTGGAGCATCTCGCCGGAGACGTCCACCGTGACCTTCTGCGACAGATCGCCGTTGGCGACCGCCGTCGTCACCTGCGCGATGTTGCGGACCTGGCCGGTGAGGTTGCGGAAGGCGGTGTTCACCGAGTCGGTGAGGTCCTTCCACGTCCCCGCCGCACCCGGCACCTGCGCCTGACCGCCCAGCTCGCCCTCGACACCGACCTCCCGGGCGACCCGGGTGACCTCGGAACCGAAGGCGGAGAGCTGGTCCACCATGGTGTTGACGGTGTTCTTCAGCTCCAGCATCTCGCCGGAGACGTCCACCGTGACCTTCTGCGACAGATCGCCGTTGGCGACCGCCGTCGTCACCTGCGCGATGTCCCGCACCTGGGCCGTGAGGTTGCGGAAGGCCGTGTTCACCGAGTCCGTGAGGTCCTTCCACGTCCCCGCCGCACCCGGCACCTGCGCCTGACCACCCAGGACGCCCTCGGTGCCGACCTCGCTGGCCGCGCGCGTCACCTCGTCGGCGAACGTCCGCAGCGTCTCGGTCATCGTGTTGATGGTGTCGGCGAGCTGCGCCACCTCGCCGCGCGCGTTCACCGTCACCTTCTGCGACAGGTCTCCGTTGGCGACCGCGGTGGTCACCCGTGCGATCTCACGCACCTGGGAGGTGAGGTTGCCCGCCATCGTGTTGACGGAGTCGGTCAGGTCCTTCCACACACCGCCGGCGCCCGGCACCCGCGCCTGGCCTCCGAGCTGGCCCTCGGTGCCCACCTCGCGGGCGACGCGCGTCACCTCGGACTGGAAGGCGGAGAGCTGGTCGACCATCGTGTTGACGGTGTTCTTCAGCTCCAGCATCTCGCCGGCCACGTGCACGGTGACCTTGCGCGACAGATCGCCCTTGGCGACCGCGGTGGTCACCAGCGCGATGTCGCGGACCTGGGCGGTCAGCCGGGACGCCATCGTGTTGACGGAGTCGGTCAGGTCCTTCCAGGAGCCGGACATACCGCGCACCCGCGCCTGGCCGCCCAGCTTCCCCTCCGTACCGACCTCGCTGGCTACGCGCGTCACCTCGTCGGTGAACGTCGAGAGCTGGTCGACCAGCCCGTTGACGGTGCGCCCCACCTTCAGGAACTCGCCCCGCAGCGGATGCGTCGCCCCGCCCGGCCCCTGGACCCGCAGGTCCATCCGCTGTTCCAGGTCTCCCTCGGCCACCGCCGACAGCACCCGGCCGACCTCGGAGACGGGCCGCACCAGATCGTCCACCAGCGCGTTCGACGCGTCGATGGCCGTGGCCCAGGCTCCCTCGCAGGCTCCCGTCTCCAGGCGCTCGGTCAGCTTGCCGTCCTTCCCGACCACCCTGCGCACCCGTGCCAGCTCGCTGGTCAGATGAAGGTTGCGGTCGGCGACCTCGTTGAAGACCGCGGCGATCTCGGCCATCGGGCCGTCGCCGGCGACGGTGAGGCGCTTGCGGAAGTTCCCGTCCCGCATCGCCTCCAGGGCGGTCAGCAACCGGTTGACCGCGGCCGCCTCCACCTCGATCACCCCGTTCGCCCGAGACCGTCCGCTCCTCGTGCGCGTGCTGGCGCCTCGCGCCGCTCCGCCAGACTGCACCGTGTCCCTCCCGCTGGGTCGAACGTTCCGCCCGGGCATTCACTTCGAGCCTTCCCAGTGTTTCACCATGCTGGAACCAGGCGATAACAGTTCGGCAGCATCGCACACCACCGACTGAACGCCTCAAGGGGGAAACACCCGTATCCGGGGCCCGCCGGTACTGCGAACGTAAGTAACCTGGCATCCGGCTGTCCATCCACTCCGGCCCGCCGGGTGCGAAGGACACGTGGTCACGACGGGTATTCGAAGGGGCGCTGCGGTGGACGAGGCGAGTGCCGGGCAGCGGCTGGCCGCGGCGGTGGGCGCCCAGCGGGGCCCCCTGCCGCCCGCGCGTACGGACGGCGACGACAGATCCATGGGGAGAACAGTGATCACGGCGCGAGCAGCGGCCACCTTCGAGCCGGTCGGACGCTCGGTCGCGAGTGCCCGCGCCTTCGTACGCGACACCCTCCAGGGCTGGGGCCTGGCCGACATCGTCGACGATGCCGTCGTCCTCACCAGCGAGCTGGTCACCAACGCCGTCGTCCACGCCGGCACCGCCGCCGATGTCCTGTGCCTGCGCGACGGCGACGCAGGCGTGCGCGTGGAGGTCGCCGACCACTACCCCGACCGCGGGCTGCCCGTCCAGGACCTGGGCCACCACTTCGGCGACCCCGACCGCGAGGGCGGCCGCGGCCTGCTGCTGTGCGCCTCGCTCGCCGACCGCTGGGGCGTGGAGTACACCGCCGTCGACAAGCGCGTCTGGTTCCGCCTGGAGCTTCCCGAGCGCCCGGTCGGCACCCGCAGCGCCGGTCCCGCCCTCCCTGACAGCGCCCTGCCCGCCACCGACACCCGGGTCCGTGTCGCCGTCCTGCAGGTCGACCGCTCCGGTGCGGTCTCCGCCTGGAACGACGACGCCCACGAGCTGTTCGGCTACACCGCCGAGCAGGTCACCGGCAAGCCGCTGACCGACCTCGCCGCCTGGCCCCACACCCCCGGCATCGGCACCGGAATCGCCGAGGCCCTGACCCTCTCCCGCTGGGAGGGCTCGTACGGCATCCGCGATTCGGACGGCCGCACCGTCCCGGTCTACGCCTCCCACCTGCGCGTACGCGACGCCGACGGTGAGCCGTCCACCGTCTGCCTGCTGGTGCGCGACCACGAGCGCGCGGTGCTGCAGTCCCCCGCGCGCGGTGCGGCGTCCGACTCCACCGGCGCCCCGGAGAGCCGCGACCGGGCCGGCGCCGACCCCTTCGAGACATTCATCGGCTCCCCTCCTCCGGACGACCTCGACGGCCTCCTCCAGCGCACCGTCGAACGCGCCCGCGACATGCTCGACGGCGATGCCGCCTTCCTTCTGCTGGCCACGGACGACGAGACCGAGCTGGAGGTCCGCGCCACCACCGGTCTGCCCTCCGCCCGTCAGCGCTTCGCCCGCGTTCCCGTCGAGGCGGGCAGCGGCCGCTACGGCTCGGCCCGGATGCCCTCGGTCCACGAGGACCTCTCCGCGGTCCCCGGTGCGGTCCCCCTCCTGGAGGGGACGGGGATGCGCTCGGTCGTCACCGTCCCACTGAAGGTCGAGGGGCGGCTGACCGGCTCCCTGGGCGTCTCGGCCGAGGGCCCGGGCCGCTACACCAACGAGGAGGCCCTGCGGCTGCAGTTCGCCGCCGACCGGATCGCGCTCGCGGTGGAGTCCGCGCGCCTGACCGAGCTGGAGCGGCTGCGCCGCGGCTCGCTGTCCTTCCTCGTGGAGGCGTCCGACCTGCTCGCCGGCACCCTCGACCGTGACCAGACACTCGCCCTGATGGCCCAGATGACGGTCCCCACCCTCGCCACCTGGTGCGCCGTCTACACCATCGCCGACCAGTCCTCCGAGCCCGAGCTCTCCTACGTCCTGCACGAGGACGAGGACCGCATCGACGGCCTCAAGGCCCTTCTGTCCAAGGTCCCCCCGCCCGATCCGGTACCCACCCCCGGCGCACGGGTGTGGACCGCCCCGGGCGACGCGGCGCACTCCGCCGCGCTGCGCACCTCCCTGCGCAGCCTGGGCCTGGACCAGAGCGGCCTCTCCCTCGACCGCCTCCCCGCCTCCATCTCCTCCAACGTCGCCGGCACCACCCTCGCCACCGCCGCCACGGTCGGCGGGGAGACGGTGGTGCTGCCGCTGGTGGCCCGCAACCGCGTCATCGGCATGCTCACCCTGGGCAAGCCGACCGAGGAGCGCTTCCGCCAGGAGATCCTGGAACTGGCCGAGGACCTCTCCCGCCGGGCCGCCCTCGCCCTGGACAACGCCCGGCTCTACAGCGAGCGCACGGCCATCAGCCAGTCCCTCCAGCGCAGTCTGCTGCCTCCCGAGCTCCCCGATGTCCCCGGCGTCGAGGTCGAGGTCATCTACCGCGCCGCGGGCGAGGGCAACGAGGTCGGCGGCGACTTCTACGACCTCTTCCCCATCCGCGACGGCGCCTACGGCTTCGCCATCGGAGACGTCTGCGGCACCGGTCCCGAGGCCGCGGCCGTCACCGGGCTGGCCCGGCACGCGCTGCGCCTGCTGGCCCGTGAGGGCTTCGGAGGCCCGGCCGTCCTGGAGCGGCTCAACGCCGCGATCCTCGACGAGGGCGCCCGCAGCCGGTTCCTGACCCTGCTCTACGGCGAGCTGTGGCCTCAGCCCGAGGGCGGCGCCGTCCTCAAGGTCGTCTGCGCGGGCCACCCTCTTCCACTCCGCCTGCGTCAGGACGGCACCGTCGAGCCGGCCGCGGAGCCTCAGCCGCTGCTGGGTGTGATGGACGATCTGGAGCTGTACGAGGAGACCGTCACCCTCGATCCGGGCGATGTCCTGCTGTGCGTCACCGACGGCGTCACCGAGCGCCGTGAGGGCGACCGCATGCTCGGCGACGACGGCCTGGCCGACGTCCTCACGACATGCACGGGTCTGACGGCGGGCGCGGTGGCCGCGCGCATCATGCGCGCGGTGGAGCGTTTCGCCGCCGACGCCCCTTCCGACGACATGGCGATCCTCGCGATGCGCGTTCCCGAGTGACGGTGCGCGCCCCGTGGAGCGCACACCGAAACAACGGAAGGGAGGAGGCCCCCGCCTTGAGGCGGGGGCCTCCTCCCTTCCTCCAGAGCCCCAATACGGAATCGAACCGTAGACCTTCTCCTTACCATGGAGACGCTCTGCCGACTGAGCTATTGGGGCGAGCCAGCGGGATAGATCATACCTGAATCACGGGGCGGCTTTGACCATCCGGCCCGTCCGGCTCTCTCCGGGCCCCGTGCCTCGCTCGCCTTCCGCCGTTCAGCAGGCCGGTTCCATCAGCAGACCACCCAGCGCGTTGCAGGCCGAGACGATCCGCTGCAACTCGCGGCGGGTCATCGACGACTCCAGCGGCAGCGCCAGGCACTCCCCCACCGCCCGCTCCGTCTCGGGCAGCCGGACATCCGCTCGGAACTCCCGCAGACGGTGCACAGGCGTCCTCACCGGCACGTGGCACCGCACCCCGCGGGCCCGCAGAGCCTGCTTGAAGACATCCCTGTCGGGCCGCCCGTTCCCCGGCACCCGCACCACGTACTGCTCGTAGGTGTGACGCGTTCCAGGCGCGGCGCTCGGGACGACCACACCGGTCAGCCTCGCGTTCAGGAACTCGGCGTGCTGCCTGCGCCGAGCGGTTTCCATCGAGGAGAAGACAGCCGGCTCTCCGGGCTCGACCACCTTCATTCCATGGCTCTGCGCCAGGGCGTGCAGACAGACCATGTCGGCGGGGTGCCCGAAGAGGTGTACGGGGACCACCGCGGCGGTCCGCTCGTTCAGCACCGCGGCGACGGAGGCGGGGTCGATGCAGAGACTTCCGGGCTCGATGTCGGCGAATACGGGCAGAGCACCGGTCACCCGTACGGCCGCCGCCACCTCGCTGTCGCAGTACGCAGGCACGATCACCTCGTCCCCGGTACCTATGCCCTGCTTGTCGAGCCTGGCTCGCAGCGTGCCGCTCAGCGTCGTCGTCCCCATGACCGAGATGCTGGCGGCGCCATGTGAACTTACGGTTACACAACACAGAAAGGCCGTGGTCCCCGGAATTAAATCCGGGGACCACGGCC
>NZ_JADEYH010000047.1 GCF_017114865.1 Streptomyces verrucosisporus
ACACTGTCTGTACAAGCTCGTTGACACCCTTCACGCGAGCGTCGGCGACACTTACGGCTCTCCGCCGTCACTGAATGTGAGACAAGGCCTGAAGCGTGTTGCAGAAGACTGTGAGCAGGCAGGTTGAGCTGCGATCCGGCCTCGTGTTGATCATGCGGCGAGTGCGAGGTTGTGCATGTGGGCGACGGCCTGGACCGCGTGGTGGAGGCCGTCGCCGCGCTGTCGGCAGCCGGGGAGGATCTTGTAGTTCTTCATCCGGGCGAAGGTGTGCTCGACCCTGGCCCGTACTCGGCGGTGCTCGGCATTGTTCGCCTCCCCGTCCGCCAGCAGGGTCTGTCCGGGGCGTTTGCGGTGCGGCACGATCAGCCCGGTACTGATGTACGCGCCGTCGCCCAGCACTGCCACCCTCTGGCAGTGCTGGGCCGGGCCGCAGGAGCGCCCGGCCCGCGCATTGGCGGTGGTGCCGGGCACCGGCCGGACTGAGGCGATCACCAGCCGGGTGTCGGCGTCGATGATGACCTGCATATTCACCGAGAACCGGTAGCTGCGGCTGGAGGCTCCCACCCTCCGGTCGCGCACCGGGACCAGGGCGCCGCATACGATTCACAGCCGGTCGGCGGCATCGGCCGGATGGCCGGCGTGAGTGCGAGGAGCGGTCGCAGTCGTTGGGTACCCCGGCACGCCGTGGCTGGCGAGGCCCCGGACAGCGGCGCGAGCTGTCGCAGGGTGAGGTTCGTGCGGTAGTACACCGCGACCACCAGCAGTTCCCCGCTCGGCCAGCGGCAGACACCACGGGCAGCCGATCCGTGACCCCTCGCCCCCGCTCCCGCACCGCTTTCAGCAGCCGCTCGAACTGCCTCGTCCGCAGCCCCGCGAACATCTCCACCCACACCGGAGCAGTCCTCAACTCCCCACCGCTGCAGCCAAAAAGCCCAGACCACGGTCCTCTGCAACACCCTTGAGAACACCGACAGACCCCTGACCTCGAACACTGGACTGGCCAGAGGCGGCGCGTCGCGGAAGGTGAGGGAAGACGGGCTTCTGCAAGGCGGAAACGGGCGTCTCGAGGCGGCTGGTCAGGCCGGTCACGGGGCTCGCCACCTGTGGGAGAAGTGGTTGCGCAGCCAGATTACCGGGGAGTTCATCGCAAGCAGGATCACCAGCAGGACGACGATCGCGGCGGAGGCCAGCTGGAGGAACTCGGCGCGGCCTCACCGGTCGCCCTCAAGCCTTCCGGACGCCGGCGTTCGCCGCCACGCACTCGTCTACCTGGGATGTCGACACAAGATTGACAGTTGACACTTGCAAGATCTGTTGATAACAATGAATAGTGTTCATGAGCGGGGTGACGGCCAGGGCGGGGCAGGCCGCAGCGCGATAGATCTTTGCCTTCGTCGCCGATATCCCACGGCGGTGTCTCAGTGTTGTTCATGGTTGGCACTGGCGACCGGCCAAGGGCTGATTCAACCCCGATCAAACTGGCGACCAGAGATTGGAGAACCGAAAATGGCTGGACTACTCAGCAAGATCCTCGGTGGCGAGAAGAAGACGGACCTGGACAGCTGTTGCGGTGCCGTCCGGGTGACCGCCGAGGACGAGACGACCGAGAATAACGACGCCTCACAGGCGGAGGCGACGTCGGCAGAACCCAAGGACCGCGCCGCTCGCTGAAGCCTTAGGGTCACACCCGCTGGGAGTGGCCCTAAGCTTATTCCTGAGACCTCTAGCGGCGGCACGCTGCCGGCAAGCACCTGTTCAGGGCGCGCTACCCCTGGATTTTTAGATCCGCGCTCTAACCTGGTGAGCCGCCATTTTCATCAGCTCTCAAGTTCATCTCCAAATTCCTCCTAAGTGTCGATCATTGCGCCAGGCTGAACTTGTTAAGGAATAAAGATCGCCTCGCAATAATCAGACGCGCAAGAGATGGTGTGGTAATCGCGCCGTAGAGGCCACTGCGGTCGGCCGAACGGGCGCTCCTGCGTCAGATGAACAGGATGGAAACATTGAGTGGCTCCCTTTTAGGAAAAGATGTCAAGCCACGTGCATCTACGCTCACCGCAGTAACCGATCAAGCAGGGATGCTCGCTGTTAAGGTCGGTGGAAGTCTCTTCTCCGACAAGAGCATCGAGGGAAGTTTGGACCTGGTTGCCATCGGCCACTACGCGAGAGTGATCGCCGATCTGCACAGAAGCAATAGCGGGCGCCTGGTCTTCATTTCCGGGGGTGGCGCCATCGGTCATGCAGCGCTCCGAGATATCAAGGACTCCGATCCATTCGGATGTCTCCCCCTGAACAAAGCACTGGCTGATGTCCGGTGGGCATGGGCGCAGGCGCTGGCGCGTGAAGGGATAAAGGTACTCCCTCTCCAGCTTGGCGCAATGTCGATACTGAGTGAGGACGGGACGTTCTCCGTGCAGACCGACACCGTTCGAAAGGTCCTTGAGCTTGGTGCGCTACCCATCCTCTCCGGGGACAGCGTTCCGGCGCATGATGGAAGCCTTCACGGCATATCAAGTGATCGTGTACCTCAGTTTCTCTTTCGCGCCCTGGGCGTCCCTCTTCGAGTCGTAAGTCTGACCGATGTCCCCGGCGTGCTCCTGGACGGACCGAACGGCGGCAGGACGCTCGACTATGTGAATCCACTCCAGCCGGAGCCCGCATATAAAGCACTCTGGGCGAACAGTGAATGGGACACGACCGGTGGCTTCAGGACGAAAGTGGAAGCGCTCGTCGATTGTGCGTCAGCAGGCGTGGAGTGTTTCATCCTAAAGGGATCCACGCAGGAGAAGGATTATCGTTTCCTCTTCTCTCCGCATACCCAATGGCCAAGTCGTATCCGCCGTACTAGAATCGCGCTCCCGAAAGAGGGAATGTAGAGCGCGGCACTCAGGGGTGAAGGAGGTGACAAAAAGTTCGCTGAATCGTCTCTCCTCGGCAGGGCAGGGACGTTACTCGAAGCCCGAACTGTAGAGCGGTTGTCTCAGCACATTCAAACGAAGGAGATGCACATGTCGGTAGCACCCGCGCTCGAAGCGACATACGGCGAAAAGATCAAGGCTCGCCGTGAGCACATTAAGATGGACCGCGAGGCGTTTGCAAAGGCGCTGGGCATGACTGCTGATCAGGTCGACTCGCTTGAGGGCGGCAGCGCTGACATAACCCTCGACCAGCTGACCGCAATCGCGAACACCCTCGGCACTTCCATCGCCGAGCTCACTCCGGACTTCGTCAGCGATCTCGACGAGGGTGTCTGCTATCAGCTGCCCGAAGACAACCCCGTGATCAAGGGGGAGCGCGCCGGGACCAACTACTACACCTACAACTGCCTCGTGAGGACCCGGACCATGCCGAAGCTGGTGCCGCTCCTTCTGGAGGTCAACGTCGACGACCCGGAGAAGGCGGCCTTCAACGCCGGGCACGACGCTCACGAGATCATTTTCTGCATGGAGGGTGACATCCACCTGAAGTGGGGCGATTCGGAGAATCCGCGAGAGGTCACCCTTCCTCAGGGCAGCAGCTTCTACATCGCTCCTGGCGTCCCGCACACCCTGACGACGACCAAGGGCTCCGGGCCCGGCAAGGTCATCTCGGTCAACTTCTGATCGATCGATACCCGTTGCCCCGGAAATCCTCCGGGGCAACGGTCTACTGGTGACCGGAGCTCCGTGACCACTCGAGCGTTGATTGAGATACACGACTCGATCGATGCTGTAGGACAACGCCGGCGGGGTCATCTGCGGGCTTGGTGCACGATGAGCCGGCGGAGGGAAATATGCCCGAGGCCTGGGCCAGGATAGGCATCGGCAAGGCACGTCGCCACGCCGTGGTGATCAACCGCATCCGGGATTTCGGGAGGGGCCCAACAGCCGGCACCAGCCGGCCGTCCGCCGCCCCGCAGCAGCGGGACCGCGTATCAGGACCCGCCGCAGCCGGTCCTGGTCAATGCGGCCCTGGGCGTCAGGGCGGAATGGAGCCCGCCGTGGCCGCGGCGACATTCTCCCGCCATCGATAGCTCGACCAGCGACCGCACCGGCCCGTTGCCGCACAGTGCCGCGTCCGTGAACTCGAACAAGGCATCCGAACGAGCGGTCAGGACGGAGTGGAGCTCACTCCGGAAGTGTGGCATTTGCGTCGATGCCCTCTGCCGGATATCGCGGTGCAGCAGAATCACCCTCGCGGTCTTCAGTTGAACATGTGTTCCTTGCTGGGAACGCATGTTCAACTGAAGGCTGCTTCCCCATAAGTCGGTTGCCGCGCCAAGTGGTCAAGTGCGATGTATCGTTCGAAGTCAAGACTTAGAGCTTGTCTCATGTGGTGAGTTGAGCGAGTTTCCTGTAGCAGGTCAGGGCGGCCGCGAGGCCGAGGAAGGCCCAAAGGTGGCTGCCCTTGCGTTCGTACCGGACGGTGAGGCGCCGGTAGCCGAACAGCCAGGAGATCGACCGCTCGATCTTCCAGCGGTGCCGCCCGAGCCGTTCGCCGGACTCGACGCCGGGCCGGGCGATGCGCGGGACGATGCCCCGCTCGCGGATCCACGCCGGCTTCTCGGCGGAGTGGTAGGCCTTGTCGGCGCGGAGTCTGCCGGGACGGCGTCGGCACGGGCCGCGCCGGGAGCGGACGGCGGGGATGCCCGCCACCAGCGGCAGGAGCGCCTGGCTGTCGTGGACGTTCGCGCCCGAGACGCCCAGGGTGAGCGGCAGGCCCGGGGCGTCGGACAGGACATGGAGCTTGCTGCCCTTCTTGCCCCGATCAACCGGATTGCGCCCGGTCAGCGAGCCCCCTTTTTCGCCCGCACACTCGCCGCGTCCACGATCGCCGCGGCCCAGTCCACCTCACCGCGGGCCCCGAGTTCGTCCGGCACCGCCCGGTGCAGCCGGCGCCACAGCCCGGCCTCGGTCCAGAGCGTGAACCGGCGGTGCGCGGTGGCCGGGGAGACCCCGAAGGTCTCCGGCAGATGCCGCCAGGCGCACCCGCTGGTCAGCACGTACACCACGGCGGTGAAGGCGGCCCGCTCGTCCACCGGGGCGGTCCCTCCGCCCTGCGGCCGGGAGGTGAACTTCGGCAGCAGCGGAGCTGCCAGCTCCCAGAGCCCGTCGGGAACCAGCCGCTGCGACAGATCGGCACTCATACCGATCCATCATGCCGCACCGAACCCGCCACATGAGACAAGCTCTTAAAGATAAAGATCAGTTCAGGGGCGCAGCCGGTCTTCCATCCGCCGCCCAGCAAGAACACTCCACTGTTGACAAGATTACCGCATCACTGTGTAATTACCGTCGGCTACCCAAGGTCACGAGCCAGGGCTAGCCGGCAGAACCGCATTCCAGAGGGGCCCGTCAGGATCTGATCCGTGATACGGGCGATGGAGGAGGGGGAAGGATGACGGAACTTCCGTCCGTTCTTGAAAAGCCAGAAGCGGGTGAGGCAGCTCGCGGCGGACACACGCCTGAAGGGGTACTCGAAGACGGGGTGTCGGCTGCGCTCACCGACCCCCTTTCTGCCGGCTATTTCCTCTCCTGTCTCAGCGGCGAACGCCACTTTGCCGGTGACCGGTGGATGCATGTGAACGTGGCCGCAACAGGTGCCGTCTCCGGGCTTCGGGCAGTGCGGTACAAATCACCAGGGGCTGAGGGGTCAGTGCTGGGTGTCCATAATCCCACCGCAGCCGTTCAGGAGTTCGGCATCACCGAACAGTTTCCGGAGACCGCCGACGGAAGAGCTCATCTGGTGTTCATCAGTGGCGATTTGGAAACTTTCAACAGCCTGGGCGGATCTCTCCAGGGGCGTCTCCGGCCTGGAGCACATGTGTGGCTGGCGCAGGTAGACGATTTAGGACCGGCCAACGTGGCTCAGCTGTTCCAGGCCGCTCCGGAAGAGCTCTCCGGCTCCGACTCATGAACGTGCAGCCCACGGATAAGAGGCGTACCGCGTTGATAACCGGGGCCGGCAGCGGTATCGGTGCGGCGACCGCTCGCCGTATGGCTGCGGAAGGTTATCGAGTCTTCCTCACTGGGCGCCGTGTCGACCGAATCGAGAGCGTTGCCCGGCAGATCATTGCTGATGGAGGCCTGGCCGAAGCGCGCTTCATCGACGTCACCGATGAACGGTCGGTGGCCGCGGTCGTGGATGATCTTGATCGCTGTGATGTTCTTGTCAACAATGCAGGCGGGGCCATCGGCACCGAGTCGGTCGCTGACGCGAACTCAGCCGACTGGCGGACCATGTACGAGACGAACGTACTTGGGACGCTCCACGTGACACGGGAATTGCTCCCCAAGCTCGCAGCCAGTGGTGACGGTACGGTCGTTGTTGTTTCCTCGACCGCTGCTTTTACCGTTTACGAGGGGGGAGGCGGATATAGCGCTGCCAAGCACGGTGAACATGTTCTCGCCGCGACCCTACGTCTGGAGCTGTGCGGAGAACCGATTCGAGTGATCGAGATCGCACCCGGAATGGTGCACACTGAGGAATTCTCGTTGAACCGCTACCGGGGAGACAGGGAAAAGGCTGCCGCAGTCTATGCGGGTGTCGAGGGCCCGCTGGTAGCCGACGACATCGCCGACGCCATAGCGTGGGCCGTGACTCGTCCGTCCAATGTCAATATCGATTTCCTCGTGATCAAGCCGCGAGCACAGGCGGCGCAACACAAGGTGTACAGGCGGGGCTAAGGAGCCCGGGGTACATTCGAACCGTACCTTCGACCAGTCTGGAATTGGTGGGACGGGTAAACCGTGGCAAGCGAACCTCGAAAACCCACCGTCAAGTTTCCTCCGTCGGTCCCGCAGTCCATTTGCTTGCTCGGCAATCCCGTCCCGTTGAAAATGTCCGTGCCCGACCCGCTGGACAAGCTCGCCTGGTCGTCAGGGCTGTCCACACGTCTCGTCGTTCGCGGAACGGAGATAAGGAACTGGAACGATGATTTCTGCAGAGCGTTTCTGCGACGAGTTACAACGACGCGGGTTCGATTTTGCCAGCGGCGTCCCCTGCTCGTTCTTCGGTGGACCGATCGCGCTGCTGGGGCGAGAGCCCGGACGGTACGTTCCCGCAACCAACGAGGGGAGCGCATTAGCTGTGGCGGCCGGTGCCGCGTTGGCGGGCCGCAGCTCCTACGTCATGCTCCAGAATTCTGGACTCGGCAACCTGATCAATCCTCTGACATCCCTTGTCATGACCTACCGGATCCCGCTGCTCAGCTTCGTGAGCCTGCGGGGGTGGCCGGATCCAGCGGAGGACGAACCCCAGCACGCCGTCATGGGACCGACCACTCAGCCATACCTACGCCTGCTCGGCCTACCGAACTGGATACTTCGACCCGGTGACGGCCTGGAGCAGTTTCGAAAAATCCTGGGTGCCGCCCAGGACGCCTTGCGGGCCGGCCGACCACCATTCGTGCTCGTTGAGAAGGGTGTAGTCGGCACGACGGAAGCTCAGCCACCGGAAGGTAACGACACCAAGCTGGACAGCGGCGAGGTCGTACGCACGATCACCAAGCTCGCCACCGACAGCCCCATCATTGCCAGCACCGGCTACACCGGTCGGGAACTGTTCGGGATCGAGGACCGGCCGACCAACTTCTACATGCAAGGCTCCATGGGCCACGCTTCTTCCATTGGCTTGGGAGTCGCACTCGCCAAACCCGACCGTAAGGTGATCGTCCTGGACGGAGACGGGGCCGCCCTGATGCATCTGGGAGCATTTTCGACCATTGGCTCCCAACAGCCCTCGAACCTTATCCATGTGGTCCTAGACAACGGCGTCCACGATTCGACGGGCAGCCAACCGACGACCTCCAGTACCACTCGGCTGGAGGAAGTCGCCGCGGCGGCCGGGTACCAGACCTGGCGCCGGTGCAGAACGCTGACCGAGGTTCGCGACGCAATCGGCTCGGCACTCGGCAGTCCCGGCCCTCACATGTGCGTTATCCCGACCCGGCCGCGAACCGGTCCGATGCCCCCTCGCGCGACCTCGAGCCTTACTCCGGAGTCCATACGTGGGCGTTTCACGGCTGCGATCGGCGGGGCACCCGACGCCACCACCGTCTCCGGCGCGTCCTGATCAGCAGACGAGGGCGCAGGCCGGAACTCATGCGTGCGACGACGACTCCGGACATTCACGCTGCTGTCGACGGCACCGGCCTACAAGCTGAAGCCCCCGGACTCCGTCGGCGTGGACGACGAGCCAAGCCGGATGACGAGCCTCATCCCCCGGCCTGCTCATCATCGGCCAACTCGCTCCGCCGGCCCCGCGGGAGGGATCCCGGCTTGCTGGGATACACAGCCGTGTGGAGGGCGTTCAAGACGTCTTCCAGTGCGACTACGGACTCGCCGAGGTTCATGGAGGCGGCGAGCCAGGACGGTCTCCGGTCCGCCGACTGGGACGTCGACGGGCCGCCCGGGATTGGGAAGTTCCCGGTCAACTCCTCGTCCTCAAGAACCTCTTCCAGTCAAAGCCGTCCAACGGCGAGGCGCAGGAATCCCCGGTCGCCGCGTGTCTTCTGACGGCTGTTCGCGAACGTGTCAAGCAGTACGCGTAACCCCCGAAGTCCCGTATCAAGTCGCTGCCGTGAGCATGGCGCGGCTTCGTGCCGCATGGAGGAGTGAACCTATGTCCAACACCGAACCAGTGGACTTCTCGCGCCGGGGTTTCGTGCGTGGAGCCATGGTCGGCAGCGTCGGGCTGGGGAGTACTGCGCTGGCACCTTCTTCGGTGTCTTCGGCTTCCCCGGCCACGACTGTCCAGGGGCCGGCGGAAGTCAGCGATGCACCACTTGGTACGCCCGCAGAAACCGCAGCGGCGCCGGACGCCGACTTCATCGTACGCTCGGCCGCTCTCGAACCGGAGCGGCGGATCGCCACGGCCTGCCAGTTCTGTAACGCCAACTGCCGCATGCACGTGGGTGTCAAGGAAGGGCGGGTCGTCGAGATCCGTGGAGAGGAGAAGGACCCCGTACAGGACGGCAAGCTGTGCATCAAGGCCGACCTGATGCCGCAGCTCGTACAGAACAGGCAACGCTTGACCACACCGCTGCGGAGGGTCGCGGGGGAAAAGGGCTCGGTCGACTCGCGCTTCAGGGCCGTCAGCTGGGACGAGGCGCTGGACACCATCGCGCGCAAACTGCTCGAACTGAGAGATGCGGGTGAGGCGCACACCATCGCCAACCGCACGACCGGCCGGAGCCCGCGGGGCACCCGCTCGCTCGTGTCCCGGCTCTTCGAGATGCTGGGCAGTCCCAACAACACCGATGTCGGACCGGTCTGCAACGACGCCGGGGCGAACGCCCTCGCCGTGACCTTCGGCCTCGGCAACTTCACCAACGGCTACGGCATCGACCAGGCCACCGGCCGCCAGGATCTGGGCGCCGCCCGCTACCTCCTCTTCCTCGGCACCAACCAGGCCGAGACCCACCCGGTCACCTTCGAATACCTGCTCCGGGAGCGGAAGAAGACCAGGGCCAAACTCGTCGTGGTCGACCCGCGGCTCACCCCCACCGGAGCGCAGGCGGACCGCTGGGTGGCGCCCAAGCCGCACACCGATTACGCGCTCGTGCTGGGGATGCTGCACCACATCATCACCACGGGGCGGTACGACCGCAAGTTCGTGCAGCGGTGGGTAGTTGGATTCGACGAACTCCGCAACCACCTCGTACAGCACAAGTACACGCCGGAGTGGGCGGCGGAGGTCACCGACATCCCGGCGGAGACCATCAGGGCCGTTGCCGAGGAGTACGCGGCGGCCAAGCCCGCCGCCATCTTCTGTAACGCCGGCATCTCGCATCAGCTCGGGGCCTTCGACACTTACCGGGCGCTCGCCTTCCTCGCCGCCGTCACAGGCAATATCGGTATACCCGGCGGCGGCTGCAACTTCATGCACAACCCCTGGCCGGGGGACCTGCACCTGCCGCCTCTGGATGCAGAGGTCCCCGAACGGAAGGAACCCGCCCTGCCGGTGGGCCCCGACTACTTCGCCGAATCCATCCTGACGGGAAACCCCTACCGGCTGCGCGCAGTCTTCACCCAGGGTAACCCTCTCGTCTCCTCGTCCAACACCACCAAGGTCCGCGAGGCATTCGAGAAGCTGGACTTCTTCGTCTACACCGGCCTGTTCATGGAGGAGGCCGCGTACTACGCCGACATCATCCTTCCCGTGTGCAGCGGCCTGGAGATGGACGGAGTCTATATGCGGCGCGACGACCGTGGCATCCGGTGGCAGGAGCAGGCCGTCCCTCGCGTCGGTGAGTCCCGCCCCGACTGGGAAATCTGGATCAGCCTGGCCCACGCGCTGGCCCGCATCGACAAACACCGCCCCGCGGAGGACTGGACCCGGGCCTTCCCCGAAGAGTGGAAGAACTACCGCACCTTGTGGGAGGAGTTCGTCCGACACACCCCGGGCATGGGCGGCATGGGCGCCGAGCGCCTTGCAGGGCGCTCGGAACCACTGCGCTGGCCCTGTCCCACCCCCGAGCACCCCGGAGTGAGCACCCTGTTTCTCGATCACCCCAGCTGGTATGAGGCAGCCGAGGCCCTCGATCCGAAGAACAAGGGGAAGCGATTCCTCACTCCCTCCGGAAAGGTGGAGATCACCACTCCCATCCTGGAGAAGAAGCTCGCCGACGCTGGGCACAGCGCGCTGCCCGTCTTTTACACCCACCCCGAGGTCACCGGCGACCACCCCACCCTGCGCTACGGCAAGGAGTTCGTCACCAATCCGGTCTACCCCGAGGCCGTCACCCACCCGGTGAGCCTGGAGCACTCCGGCAGACCTCAAGTGCATCGCGATTACCCTCTGATGGGCATGACCGGACGGCCTAGCGTTGTGCACTTCGCCGAGATCACGCACTGGACCCACACCGGCAAGATGCTCAACGGCGTCCGGTTGATCCAGATCCACCCGCGCACCGCCAAGAAGAGCGGCATCGCCAACGGCGATTCGGTGAGGGTGGAGAGCCCTCGCGGCTCCGTCTCCGGCACGGCGCTGCTGTGGGAGGACATCCGGGAGGACACCGTCTTCGTTCCCAACACCTTCGGGCCCGCCCAGCGCGTCGGCGATGCCGTAAACGCGCCCCGCTACGAGGCGGCCAACACCCTTGTCAACGATGCCTATTACGACAACCTATCCGGCCAGCAGGCGTACAAGTGCTTCGCCTGCCGGGTGGTCAAAGCCGAGGCCGGACCCGCGCTTCCGCCTTCGTACCGCGACACATCAGTCCGAACATAAGGAGACCCGCTATGAATACGACCGATGACCGTCGACTCCAGGCAGAGAAACTCGCTGTCCTGCCCCTCAACGGTTCCGAAAGCCTCGACACCAGGGTGAACATTCTCGGCTCGAAGAGTTACACCAACCGGTATCTTGCCCTTGCTGCGCTCTCCGACGAGGAGACCTTCATCGAAGGGGCCCTGCTCTCCGACGACACGCTTTATCTGGCACGCGCCGTCGAGGCGTTCGGGCACGTGCGCACGGAGATAGACAAAACCGCCGCAAGCATCCGCGTCATTCCGACTGGAGCGCCTATGACGGCCCCCGAAGACGACATCTACGTCGGGGGAGCGGGTACTCCGCTGAGGTTCCTGATCTCCATGGCCGGCCACGCCTCCGGCGCTACGACCATCACCGGCAACACCCGCATGCAGGAGAGGCCGATGGGCGATCTTCTCCTCGCCCTTCCCCCTCTTGGCGTGGACGCCGTCTCCATACGGGGTAACGGCTCCCCGCCGGTCCGCGTGACCGGCGGCTCGTTCCAGGGCGGCACCACGCAGATCAGCGGAGCCGTCTCCAGCCAGTTCACCTCCAGCCTGCTCATCAACGCGGTCAAGGCCCGGACCGACACCCGGATCGAAATTTCCGACGACCTCATCTCCAAGCCGTACGTCGAGATGACGCTGGCTGCGCTTGACGACCGGGGTATCACCGTGTATCGCGACGGCTATCGGAGCTTCACCGTCCCGGCGGGCCAGCGCGTCCGCGGCGGCAAGGTCACCGTGGAACCCGACGCCTCGGGCATGTCCTACTTCCTGGCCGCCGCCGCGATCCTCGGGGGACGGGTCACCATCCCCGGCATCGGCGCGGGTTCTCACCAGGGCGACGTCCACCTCGTCGATGCCCTCCAGAAGATGGGCTGTGAGGCGGAGACGACGCTCGACTCCGTCACCCTCAAGGGAGCGCCGCTCCGCGGCATCGACATCGACATGGAGTCCATGCCCGACGTCGTACCTTCCCTCGCCATCGTCGCAGCCTTCGCACAGGGCACCACCCGCATCACCAACATCGCCTCCCTGCGCGTCAAGGAGTGCGACCGCATTGCCGCTGTCACCGCCGAACTGCGGAAAATGGGCATTGAGGTGGAAGAGTTCCCTGACGCCCTGCACATCACTGGCGGCACTCCGCACGGCGCCACCATCGATACGTACGACGACCACCGCATCGCGATGACCTTCGCCGTCGCCGGGCTGCGCACCGAAGGCGTGGTCATCAAGGATCCCGGCTGCGTCGCCAAGTCCTTCCCCTCCTTCTGGCAGACCCTCGACACTCTTCACCCCTCCCAGGTGAGCACCAAGTGAGTACCTACGACACCCCGGCCCGCGGACCGGGCATCCTGCTCGTCCTGGACGGGTGGGGGCAGGCGCCGCCCGCCGCGGACAACGCCCTGGCAGCCGCCCGCACCCCCGCCCTGGACGCCCTGTGGGCCGAGTACCCCGGCACACTGGCCGAGGCATCCGGCGAAGTTGTCGGACTGCTGCCGGGCACGGTCGGCAACTCCGAGATCGGCCACATGGTCATCGGGGCGGGCCGCCCCCTGCCGTACGACAGCCTCCTGGTCCAGCAAGCCATCGACTCGGGCGCTCTGCGTATCCACGAGCACCTGTCCGCGCTGTGCGCCCGGCTGGCCGCCGAAGACCGGGCTCTGCACTTGATCGGACTGTGCTCCGACGGGCAGATTCACGCCCACGTCGACCATCTGGGCGAACTGCTGGCCGTGGCCGCCGCTCACGCCGTCCCCCGGGTGTGGATCCACGCCATCACCGACGGCCGGGATGTCGCCGACGGAACCGGCGAGGCCTACCTGCAGCGCGTCGCAGGTATCGCCCGCGATGCCGGTACCGGACGCATCGCCACGGTGATCGGCCGCGGCTACGCGATGGACAAAGCAGGCAATCTCCAATCCACCGAGGTGGCCGTGCGCCTGGTCGCCGACGCGGTCGGAGAACCGGTGCAGACCGCGGAGCACGCCGTGCGCGCCTCGCAGCGTGGCGACGAGTGGGTGGAGCCCAGCGTCGTCACCGACCGGACCGGTGCTCCGTCGGCCACCATCGGAGCCGGGGATGCGCTGCTGTGGTTCAACTTCCGCAGCGACCGCATCCAGCAGTTCGCCGATCGGCTTCTGGAGCACCTGCACACCACCGGTCGGCCGGTCCGGAGCACAAGCCTGACCCAGTACGACACCCGCACATCGATCCCGGCCCTGATCGGCCGGGCGGACGCCTCCGGCGGCCTGGCCGACGAGCTCGCCGCAGCCGGCCTGCGCAGTGTGCGCATCGCCGAGGCCGAGAAATTCGAGCATGTCACCTACTACATCAACGGACGCGACAACACCCGCCGTGACGTCGAGGAGCACATCCGCATTACCGGCCCGCAACCGCCGGACTACCGCTCCCGCCCGCAGATGAACCTCGACCAGGTCACCGACGCCGTCCTGGCCGCCGCGGCACGCCCGGAGGTGGACCTGGTGATCGCCAACCTGGCCAACATCGACGTGGTGGGACACACCGGCGACTACGACGCCACGGTCAAGGCCTGCGAACACACCGACGAGGCCGTGGAGCGCATCGCCGACGCGGCCCGCCGGGCGGGCCGGTGGGTCCTGCTGGTCGGCGACCACGGCAACGCCGAGCAGATGACGAAGACCGCGCCGGACGGCACCGTACGCCCCTACGGGGGACACACCACCAATCCGGTCCCCTTGGTCGTCGTACCCGCCCCCGGGCAGTCCGTTCCCGCCGCACTGGACGATGGCGCCACCCTCGCGGACGTCGCGCCGACCGTTTTGCGCCTGCTCGGACACAAACCCGGAGGCGCCATGACCGGAAGTCCTCTTCTATGACCTCCGCCTCCGCCGTCGAGCGGAGTGTCCCGGCCCGGGCGCGAGGCGGGATGGCCTGCCGGGGCGGGCGAACGCA
Organism: Streptomyces verrucosisporus; assembly: GCF_017114865.1. GTDB lineage: Bacteria > Actinomycetota > Actinomycetes > Streptomycetales > Streptomycetaceae > Streptomyces > Streptomyces fenghuangensis. Next base: position 14,172 of record NZ_JADEYH010000047.1, read on the forward strand.
GCATGGTCTCGATTTCGGCAGTCCGTTCACCACGGAGGATTTCTCGGAGTGCGGCCTGCTCGGATCTTTATCACCTCGCAGAAGACGAACCAAGGGGGAATCGGAATGTTCCGCAGACTGCTGCCGCAGATACACGAACCGGACCAGGGGGGCAGGAAAGTCGCTTCACAGGTGAGGGGCGAGAGGTACCTCAGACGCGTCGCCTGCGCTGTTCTGGTGCTTGCGTCCTTCGCCACCGCATGCGCCGAGAGCGAGGCAGGGACGGGGGCCGTACAGGTCAGCGGGTCGACCACCGTGGCTCCGGTCGCCGCGGACGCCGCTGAGGCACTCAAGGCCGAAGGGCTGAACATCACGGTCGCCACCCAGGGCGGTTCAGCCGGCGGGATATCACAGCTCGGTTCGGGCCAGATCGACATCGCGATGAGCTCAAAACCCCTGGCGGACGAGGACAGGTCCACCCACCCCGACGCGGACTTCGTCCTGACGCAGATCGGCGCGGACGCCGTCGGTGCGATCGTAACCAAGGAGGTCGCCGACGCAGGAGTCAAAAACCTCACGGCGGCGCAGGTGAGAGGCCTGTTCGAAGGAAGGATCACCAACTGGTCCGAGGTCGGAGGGCCGGACCTGGAAGTCTTCGTCTACGACAAGGAACCCGGGCGTGGAACACGGGAGGTGCTCGACAAGTATCTCTACGGGGACAAGAAGGCTCCGCCGCCGCCGAAGTCCGACAACTTCTCCATCGTCGGCGGCAACCTGGAGACACGCAACAAGCTGAAGTCGACTCCCGGTGCCGTGGCTCCTCTGTCGACGGGCTTCACCGAGGGGCACAACGACCTCGCGGTCGTGACACTGGACGGCATCGCCCCGACGCCCGAGAACATCGCCTCCGGCAAGTACCCGATGGCCCGGCCGTTGTACCTGATCACCGACGGCGAGCCGGAGGGAGAGAGCAAGGAGTTCATCGACTACGTCCTGTCCGCCGAGGGACAGAAGATTCTCCCCAAGCACGGCTACCTGACCCTCGGCCAGATCGAGGAGTAGCCGATGGCAAGCGGAACACTGGAGCAGCCGCCGAAGGACCTGGAAGTCTCGCGGCGCCCCCGTCCCTCCAGGTGGGTATGGGCCTGGACGTATGCCGGGGGACTGTCGGTGGTGGTGGTCCTGCTGATCCTGGTGGGATACCTTGCGGCCGGGGCCGCGAGCGGTGAGATCGACCGGACGACACTGCTGACGGCGTCCGAATGGAGCCCGGCCCATTCCGCCTACGGCAGTCTGGCCATGATCTACGGCTCGGCTGTCGTCTGCGTTGTCGCCCTCTGCCTCGCCGTGCCCATCGGCTGGGCAGCGGCCGTGGCCCTGTCGGAGTACGTGCCGCCCCGGCTTGCCAGGCCGTTGCGCCTGTGCATCGAGTTGCTCGCCGCTGTCCCCTCCATCGTCTACGGTCTCATCGGCATCATGGTCGTCCGGCCGTTTGTCGCACAGGTGGCGGACGTGACCAGCGGAGACAGCATCCTCGCCGCAGGCATCGTTCTGGCTGTCATGATCACGCCTACAGTCGTGGCCGTGAGCGTGGACGCTCTCGCCGCGGTGCCCGACCGCTACCGGGAAGCCGCCTTCTCGCTCGGACTGACACGTCGCGAAGTCGTCCGCTCGGCGGTACTTCCCATCGCGCGACCGGGAATGCGTGCAGCCGTCCTGCTCGGCCTGGCCCGGGCGCTCGGGGAAGCGATCGCGGTCTTCCTGATTGTGGGAAGGGCCGACGGGCACCTTCCCACAACCTTCGGGGAGTTCCTCGACTCGCTGGTCCACCCCGGTCAGACCCTGACGACAAAGCTGGCCGGCCCCGAGCCGGTGCTCGCCGGAACCTCCGGCCCGCACTTCGCCGCGCTGTGCACGCTGGGAATCATCCTTCTGGGGCTGGTGGCCACGGCGACGGTGTGGGGCACCTATCGGTCGTCGAGGGGCGGAGCGGACAGAGGGTCCCAACCTCATTGGTCCATGGCTCGGCTGCGCACGCAGCGCGACCGGCTCGCCCTGTGGCTGCGCATAAGCGCCCTTCTGCTGCCGGGGGCTCTGCTGGTGGGCATGCTCGCCATCCTTGTGACCCGGGGGAGTGCCGCGTTCGATCCGTCGTTCTGGTTCACACCTGCGACGGGTTCGGTCGGCGGAGGCGTGAGCGAGCAGGTTCTCGGTACTCTGCTACTCGTGGTCACCACCGGGCTGATCGCTCTCCCTCTGGGGTTCGGCGCGGGGATTTTGATCGGTGTCCGCGCGTCCACGCGAACGGCGCGCCTGCTGCAGACGCTGACCGTGGTGGTCGGAGGGACACCGACCATCCTGCTGGGGCTGGCCGGGTTCGTCATTCTCTCCAGCGCCATGGGGTGGGGCCGGTCCTGGCTGGCCGGAGCGATCGTCCTGGTTCCCGTGGTCGTTCCCGTGATTGCGCTCACCACGGCCAGCCGCGCCATGGGCATGCCACCCGAGCTCACCGAGAGCGCCCTGTCGCTGGGCCTGTCGCGTACCCAGCTCATCCGGTCCGTCGTGGTCCCGTACGCATGGCCCGCGACAGTGACCGGTCTGCTGCTCGGCCTGGCCCGGGCGGCGGGTGAGACAGCGCCTCTGCTGTTCACCGCCACGGTGTTCTTCGGGGCCTCTGCCCTGCCGGACGGCATCGTGAACTCCCCGGTGCAGGCGCTCCCGACACACATCTTCACATTGTCTCAGGACTCGGGTGACCCGCAGGCCATCACACAGGCATGGGGAAGCGCCATGGTCCTGGTGCTGATCACCGCAGTGCTCCTCAGCATGGCGGTGGTGCTGCGAAACCGCTTCGAAGGGGAACGATGGACAGCGTAATAGCCGTACGTGAGCTTCGGGTGCGTGATGGTGACAAGAACCTGGTGGGGCCTGTCTCCTTCGAGTTGAAGCAGGGGTCGACAACCGGTCTGTGCGGTCCTTCGGGTGCGGGCAAGTCCACGGTGCTGCGTGCCCTGGTCGATCTGCTTCCCCACGGCCTCAGCAGAGACGGCGAGATACGGGTGCTGGGGCGTCCGGTCGCGTTCCGCAAGGGAGACGCCGACCTGAGGGCCAAGATCGTGCTCGTTCCGCAGACGCCTGTCGTTTTCGGCGGCAGCGTCCTCGACAACACCCTCTTCGGACTCCGCCACGTCATGCGGGCCCCCGCGGAGGAACTGCGGGCCAGGGCGGAACAAGCCCTGAAGGAAACAGGGTTGTGGAAGGAGGTCCGCGACCGGCTCGACTCTCCTGCCCAGACTCTGTCCATCGGGCAGCGTCAGCGGCTGTGCCTCGCCCGCGCGCTGGCGCTGGAACCGACGGCTCTGCTGCTGGACGAACCCACCAGCGCACTGGACGAGCAGAGCCGTGACACGGTCGAGGAATCGGTGACCGCGCTGGGAGGAAGCCGCACGGTCCTGCTCGTCTCCCACGACTCGGCTCAAGTCGAGAGACTGTGCGACGCGACCGTGCGCCTGGAGCTGCCGGAGACCCTCCGGCACCTTGCTGTGGTTCCCTGACGGCCTTGGTGGGAAGACGGCATGCCCCGCCAGGGCTTGATCGGGGTGTCGGCGAGCGTGGCGGGCAGGGGCTGACCCGCCCGCCGGTGCGGCCCGCGCCCCCCGGGGGCTTGGGTCAGGACTGCTGTCGGCGCAACCGGGCCAGGACGTGGGTGGCGTCGCGGCCGACTCCGAGCAGGGGCTTGGAGGAGAAGCTGCGCTGGAACTCCAGCCCGGCGAAGGCGAGCCCGGGTGTGGTGGTGGCGACGCCGCCGCGGTGGACGGGCCGACCGCGCGGGTCCAGGGCGCCGCTGTCGGCCAGATAGGGGAAGGCGGGGCGATAGCCGGTGGCCAGCAGGACCGTGTCGGCCGCCTCCTTGGTGCCGTCGGCCCGCACCACGCCCTCCGCGGTGAGGCGGGCGAACATCTGCCGCCGGTCCACCCCGTGTTCTTCCAGGGTGGCGCACCAGTGGCCGTCGTCGAGCACCGAGACCGGCAGCCGGTGCAGCCATCGGCTCAGCGGAGCGACATCGAGACCGGTGCGGGTCAGCCACCAGTGCAGGTCTTTGCCGAGCGGGCGCTGCGGCGTCCAGTCGATGGGGCGGCGGGTGGCGAGAGCGACCTTGGCTGCGGGGCCGAGTTCGGCGGCGATCTGGATCGCGGAGTTGCCGCCGCCGACCACCACGATCCGCTGCCCGGTAAAGGGTTCGGGGGTGCGGTAGGCGGCAGCGTGCAGCACGCTGCCGCCGAACCTGTTCCGGCCGGGCGGTTCCGGCACGTACGGGGTGCCGTAGTCGCCGGTCGCCGCCACCAGCGCCCGCACGGTGAACTTCCGGCCGTCCTCGGCCCGTACCACCCAGGCGCCCTTCCTGCGGGTGGCGGAGGCGACGGTGGTGGAGGTGCGGATCTCGGCGGGCAGGCGTTGGGCGTAGGTGCGCAGGTAGGCCACCACCTTGTCCCGGGTGGGGTAGCGGTCGCCGTCGCCGGGGAAACGCGTTCCGGACAGCGAGGAGTACCGGGCGGGGAGAAGAGCGTGAGGCTGTCGTATTAGCGCGGCCAGGCCCGGCCCGTCCGGTCGGCGGCTTCCAGCACCAGGGTGCGGGTGAAGCCGTGGCGCGGAGCGAGGGCGGCGGTGACCAGGCCGGCCGGGCCGGCGCCGACGACGATCAGATCGTTCATGCGATCCTGGACCTCGCAAACGATCCGTTGTTTCGGGAAGTGCCGAAGTACTGGGCAGGAAGTGGCGACGGTGGACAGCAGTGGCGCAGAGTTCGCGGTGGACACGGCGACGGCCGACTTCCTCAAGGCCCTGGCCAGTGAGACCCGGCAGAAGATGTTGCGGTAATTCGCCGGCGGGGCCGAGCTGACCGTCGGCGAGCTCGCCCAGCGGTGCGGGCTGAAGGCCTCGACCGCCTCGGAACACCTGACGCTGCTGCGCCGCGGCGGTCTGGTGATCTCCCGCAAGGAGGGCAGGCGGGCCTTCCACCGTGCCGACGGCGTCGGCACGGCACGCCACCTGGAGATGCCGCGGGACTGCCTGGCGCACTGCTGCCCGCCCGACTGCGTGGGCTGACGGTCGGAGGAGCGGCGTGGGTCAGGAAGGAACGCAGGTCCAGCATGGCGGACATGGCCGCCACCACGAACGGGGCGACGCGGTAGTACACCCAGGTGCCGCGGCGCTCGGAGGTGAGCAGTCCGGCCTCACGGAGCTTCTTCAGGCGGTGGCTGACGGTGGGCTGGGAGACACCCGCGTCGGAGATGTCGTACACATACGCCTCGCCGCCCGTGTGGGAGGCGACCAGCGAGAACAGTCTCAGCCGCACCGGATCGCCGAGCGCCTCGAACACCGCCGGCGATCCGCTCCGCCTCCTCGGCGCTCAGAGGGCGTTCGGTCAGCGGCGGGCAGCACGGCCTCGGATTCCAGCACCGGCGGTTCCGCAACCTCTTGATTCGGCATGTGTCTATGTTGACGTTCACCGAAGTAGATGGCAAGGTGATTTGCATCGACGTAAATCGAAGCAAGGAGTCGTCATGGCCACCCGCGTCCGCGCCCACCTCGCCGCCCGCGGCACCGCCCGCACCCTGTGAACGGAGCCGAGTACTGCGACGGATGCGTCCAGATCTGCGACGCCGTCTGCCGCTCCGCCGCACACCGCGACCGCCTCGCCGCGGCCCCCTGCACCCGCTGACCACCCCACCGCCCAACCACACACAAGGAGACGACAGGCCATGAGCGAGCAGAACCTTCCAGTGGTCGTCATCGGAGCCGGTCCCGTCGGCCTGGCCGCCGCCGCCCATCTGACCGAACGCGGCATCGAACCGCTGGTCCTGGAGGCCGGGCCCTCGGCGGGCAGCGCGGTGCGGCAGTGGAGCCACGTGCGACTGTTCTCCCCCTGGGGCGAGGTGATCGACCCGGCCGCCGAGAAACTGCTCGCCCCCACCGGCTGGGTCCGGCCCGACGACACCGCCTACCCCACCGGCGGCGACTGGGCCGAGCACTACCTGACACCGCTGGCCGACGTGTTCGGCGAGCGCGTGCGCTACAACGCCACCGTCACCGGCGTCTCCCGCGCCGGGCGCGACCGCGTGGTGGACGCCGACCGCGAGAGCCGGCCCTTCACCGTGCACGTCCGGCACGCCGACGGGCGCGAGGAGCGCCTCCTGGCCCGCGCCGTCATCGACGCCTCCGGCACCTGGACCACCCCCGGCCCGGCCGGCGGCGACGGCCTGCCCGCCCTCGGCGAGCGCGCCGCGGCCGACCGCGTCGCCTACCGTGTCCCCGACCTCACCGACCCGCACGTGCGCGCCCGCCACGCCGGCAAGCGCACCGCCGTCATCGGCTCGGGCGCCTCCGCCTTCACCGCGCTCGCCTACCTGGCCGACCTCGCCCGCACCGAGGACGGGAAGGGCACCCACGCCACCTGGATCCTGCGACGGGGCATCTCCGGCTCCACCTTCGGCGGCGGCGCCGCCGACCAGCTCCCCGCCCGCGGCGCCCTCGGGCTGGCCGCCAAGGCCGCCGTGGACGCCGGCCACGCCGACGCCGTCACCGGTTTCCGCACCCAGGCGATCGAGCGCGACGGTGACGGACGCCTGGTGCTGGTCGGGGAGGACGGGCGGCGGCTGGAGCCGGTGGACGAGGTCGTCGTCCTCACCGGCTTCCGCCCCGACCTGTCCTTCCTGTCCGAGCTGCGCCTGGGCCTGGACGAGCGCCTCCAGGCGCCGGTGGAGCTGGCTCCGCTGATCGACCCCAACGTCCACTCCTGCGGCACCGTCTACCCCCATGGCCACCGCGAGCTGTCCCACCCCGAGCCCGGCGTCTACCTGGTGGGCATGAAGTCCTACGGCCGCGCCCCGACCTTCCTGGCCATGACCGGCTACGAACAGGTCCGCTCCACCGTCGCCGTCCTCGCCGGAGACACCGAGTCGGCCGACCGGGTGGAGCTGACCCTGCCCGAGACCGGGGTGTGCGGCGGCGCCGGACTCTTCGACACCCCCGAGGCCACCGAAGGCGACCAGACCGGCGGAGGCTGCTGCGGCGCCCCCGCACCGGCGTCGGCGCCCGAACCGCAGCCCCTCCAGCTCACCGCCACCGCACCGGCCCCGGCCGAGGCCGCAGCCGAGGCAGCACCGGCCGACGCGGCCCCGGCCGGCGGCTGCTGCGGCGCGTGACCACCCCTCCCGGCAGCGGGGCCGCGACCGGATCGGGGGACCGGTCGCGGCCCCACGCCACGCCCTCCGCGTCATGCAGGTCACCGACCGGGACACCGGCCGGTGCGTCCTCCCCGCCCTGAACCCGCAGATCACCGCCGCCACCGGCGGGGCTCCCGGGGCGACCACGGCCGCGTTCTCCCTCGCTCTGCTGATCTCTCCCTCTCCGGTATCCGTATCGGCCGGATCATCGGCCACCGCGGCCCGCGCACCGTCCTGACCGCCGGCTCGATCCTCGGCGTGCTCAGCCTGGTCATCGCCGCCGCCCCGAACCTGCCGGTGTTCGTCGCCGGCTGGCTGCTCGCCGGAGGCGCGATGGCGGCCACCTTCTACCAACCCGTCTTCGCCGCCCTGACCCACGGGTGGACCCCGGCCCCGTCCGTGTCCTGTCCATCGTCACTTTGCTTGTCGATCTGCTCGCCGGGCGGTGCCGGCCCTGTTCGGTCTCCGAGCTGGCCGAATGCATCGATGTCGGTCTGTCCGTGGTCTCCCGGCACCTGGCCCTGCCGCGGGCGGTCGGCGTGCTGCGGGCGACGAAGACCGGACGTACGGTGCTGTACGAGATCCAGTACGACGCCGTCGCCGAGGCCCTGCGGGGAATCGCCGACACCCTAGACCGAGCCCGGGAGGACTTCGCCGCCCTGGCCTCCTGCCGGGCACCCACCGGCAATGACAAGGAGAAGCCCCAGTGACCGCTACCGATGTCTCCTCCGCGCCCGGCAGCCCGCCGTCACCCGAGTCCGGCGCACGGCTCGCGGTCGACTACTGGACCGTGGCCATGGAAAGCCAGGATTCCTGCGGCGCTTGTGACGAGACGTTCGCCGCGCTCACCCGTGCGGCCGACACCGTGCGCCCCCTGGCAGAGCAGTTGGGTCTCACCCTCGACATCACCCGGCGCACCGTCGCCACCTGGCAGGAGGCGGTCGAGCATGGCATCGGCGCCTCTCCGACCCTCCGCGCTGCGGGCGCCGAGCTGTGTCCCGCTCACCGGGACAGCTCCGAGGCTCGGGTGTGGTCCTGGCGCGGAGCGCACCATGCCTCCCCGCCCTCGGCCGCTGTGGTGGACTTCCTGCTCCGGGCGGTGGCTGCACGCAGCGCGCAGTTGGACGACTTCCTTTCGCGCGGCGGCCCGTCCCCCTACCTGCGCCGCTTCCTGGCCGTCCCTGCGGACGGCGCCCCGGCCGCGGGGACGGCCACCTGCGGGCCGGGCGGTTCCTGCGGCTGACCGGTCCTGCCCATTGCGGATGGCATACGGTGCCGGGGAGCGATCCCTGGCACCGTATGTCATCCACGCGGGGAGGCATGGCCGAGGGAGTCCGCAATCCGGGTGGCGGCGTCGCGGGCGGGGCGGCCGGTGCCGATGAGGGTGGCCGAGGCGGGCCCGGTCCAGTCGCCGTAGCCGAGCAGGTGCAGGCGTGGTTCCGCCGTCGCCCGGGTGCCGTCGGTGGCGATGTGGCCGCGCGTGCCGCGCAGGGCGAGCGGTGAGAGGTGGGACAGGGCGGGGCGGAAGCCGGTGCACCAGACGACCGCGTCCGCGCCGGCGGTGGTGCCGTCGGCCCAGGCGACACCGCCGGGGGTGAGGCGGGCGAACATCGGGGACGCCTTGAGCAGCTCGGCGTCCCTGGCCTCGCGCACGGGTGGCACGGCGACGATGTCGCCCAGGGAGGCCACACCGCCGGTGTCGGCGCGGCCTTCGTCCAGGGCGCGGCGCCGCGCGGTGGCGGCGTCGAACAGGGCGCGTCCGTCGATGTCGTCGGCCAGGAACCTCGGCGGGCGAGCGGTCACCCACATCACCTCCACGCCGGCCAGTGCGAGGTCGGCGGCGATCTGCGCACCGGAGTTGCCGCCGCCGACCACGGCGACGCGCTGACCGGTGAACTGTCCGGGATTGCGGTAGCCGGTGGTGTGCAACTGCCTGCCCCGGAATACCTCGCGTCCGGGGACGGCCGGGAGGAAGGGGCGCCACCAGGTGCCGGTGGCGCTGACGACCGCGCGGGCCCGCCAGGCCCCCTCACCGGTCTCGGCCCGCAGGAACGCACCGTCGCGGCGGACGGCGCGAACGCGGACGCCCCGCAGTACGGGCAGGCCGTAGCGCTTCTCGTAGTCGGCGAGGTAGCCCACGACGTGGGCGGCCTCCGGGTAGGCCTCGCCGGGCTGTGCGGGCATGGGCCACCCGGGCAGCGAGGAGTACGCGGCGGGGGAGAACAGGCGCAGGGAGTCCCAGGTGTGCCGCCAGGCGCCGCCGGGTGCCTCCTGGGAGTCGAGGATGGTGAAGTCCAGGCCCTGGCGGCGCAGGTGGTAGCCGACGGCGAGCCCTGCCTGGCCGCCGCCGATCACCACCACGTCCGTGCGCCGCGTCATGACCCCGGCCGTGCC